>CAZVZU010000001.1:0-310365 GCA_964631685.1 uncultured Actinomycetes bacterium
GTATCGCGCTTTTGGGTGAGCTTTGGATGGCGGCGCAAACAATACTTAATGTTAGCGGTCATTAATAAAAAATAAAAAGTTATAAAGTCGATAATGAAAGATTAGAGAGGCGGATTTTTTTATTTTTTTTTTTTTTCCCCCCCCCCCCCCCCCCCCCCGAAAAAACGGACAAAATAATGAGATTTTTATCAATATTAATAAAATTTACAGAAAAGCTAACCCTAAATGCGGTATTTTGCACTTACACTTAATTGATTTGTAGCTTTTAATTTTACGGGTGTTTGTAATGAATTTTCACGGCGTAATTAAATCGAAAACTTTTTTATTCGGTGTCATCGTTCTTTTTGCATATATTTTTATATCTGCAATGACATATAACCTGGTTATCTTAAAGATGACCAGAGATATGAGCGAGGATAACGGCATTCAACAGAAATTAATTCAACTTTCGGATAATATTCGATTATCTATTGAATCGGCGCAGGATGTGGTCCTTTTTACTAAAGAAAATAATGAAACAAAGGTTAAAATATTTATTCTAAAGTTAAGTACGCTGATAGGCCTGGTAAATAAAGGGTTTTTGGGGTTCAATAATGGGCTTAAAGGCTTTCCTTCTTTAGAGAAAATCGTTCTTCCCTATGAAAACAATGTACATCATAAGTGGGAAAATGTTATAATTCCTACCATTACCCCGCTTATTCATTACCACAAAATCGCAGAAAAAAAGATTTTTATAGATCCCAAGCTTGTCACTATGTATGAATCCGTTCCATATTATACTGCATCTCAACCAGGGTTTGGCCGCAAAATACAGAATATGCTAAACAATTACCGCCTTTTAACCATGATAATTTTTATTACCGGTTTTCTGCTGTTTCTTGCAATCTTACTACTATTTTTGGTCAGTTTTTATTACAAAGAACTAAGAATAGAGCGGAGCAAGAAAAAGTATAGGATGCTTTTTGATTCTATTAACGATATTGTTTTTGTAGTGCAATATACCAAAGAAGGCTCTCCTATGTCCTTTATTGATGTCAATAACACCGCGCTTAAAGTGTTCGGCTATGATAAAGACGATTTTCTTAAGTTGTTTCCGTTGAGTATAATACATAAAACCGGTCATGCCGCAATGGAAAAGCATTTCAAGGAATTGATCCTGAAAGGACATCTAACCTATGAGACTAGTTATGTTACAAAAAGTGGAAACGTTATACAGGTGGAGGCGGCCGATAATATTTTTGATATGGAAAAAACCAAGATAGGCGTATGTATTGCAAGGGATGTTTCTAGCAGGAAGATATTAGAGAAAAAACTTCTTGCTTCCTATCGGGAATACGATGATCTGGTAAAATTTTTACCTATAGGGGTGTATCAAGCAACGATAGATGAAGGTGGACATTTTATCAGCGTAAACGATTATATGGTTAAGATATTTGAAGCAAGTAGTAAGGAAGAATTGATAAATGCTAGGGTAGAGGATTTATATACAAAGGCGGGATTAAGGGCTGACGTTATCAAGGATATACTAAAAAAAGAGGTGCATAGGTTTGAAGGAAAAAGAAAAACCTTAAAGGGTAGAATTATTGATGTGTTCATAGCCTGCCGCCTAAAAAAGGACGATGAAGGGAAGAGCATAATAGATTGTGTGCTTTTGGATATTACCAAAGAAAAAGGGTTACACGACAGCCTAAAAAAGAGTGAAGAACTTTTTAGGATAACCGTCAATAATATGAGTGAAGGGGTCTGTATTACCGGTAATAAAATTATATATGCCAATCCCGCGGCCGTAGAATTCTTGGGCTATTCAGAACAAGAGCTTTACGACATGTATGTCTGGGATTTATTTGACGTAAAAGATATGGATACAATAAAAACAGATATCGCAAGAAGGCTTAAGGGGGAACAATTCTATTTTGAATACACATTCCGCACACTTACTAAAAAGGGCGAGTCGAAGTATGTATTTTTCCACGTTCAGACTATTGTTTATCAGGAGCGCTTCGTCGCGCTTGTAATACTTTTTGATATAACAAACAATGTTTTATTAAAAAGACGATTAGAAAGGGAGAAAATGCGTTTTCAGAAATTGTCCGAAACAGACCATCTCACTGGTATTTTTAATAAAAGAAAATTGGAAAATATTTTAAGTGAATATGTCAAATTGGTATTAAGATATGATAGGCCGTTATCTTTAATGATGTTTGATATAGATTATTTCAAAGAAATAAATGACGGTTATGGGCATCAAATAGGCGATAATGTTCTAATTGAGCTTACAGACCTTATAAAAGTTAATTCAAGAGAGACTGATTTTTTTGCAAGGTTTGGCGGCGAGGAGTTTGTAATATTACTACCTGAAACTAATTTAACCTACGCATCGGCAAAGGCCGAAAATTTAAGAAAATTAATTGAAAAGCATAATTTTAAATATATTCGCAGGCTAACCTGTAGTTTTGGGGTTGCAGAGTATAACGAAAAAGATGATTTAGGCCAACTAGAGATTGGAAATGTTCATCCCGAAGATGTTGTTGCAGTTCTTATAGAAAGGGTTGACAGGGCTTTGTATAGGGCAAAGGAAAATGGAAGAAATAGGATAGAAGAAGACATTTAAATTAGGTACGACTATTGATAATGAACATATGTGTTGCGGGTGACGTTCACGGAAGGCTTGATGAATTTTATAAAAATATAAGGGATTTTGAATTAAGGCTTAAAATTAGCTTTGATGTCGTGTTGCAGGTTGGTGATCTTGGCGTATGGATAGATGCAAAAAATCATGATGGGATGACCAAGCTTCATAACGGCACGGGGGACTTTCCGAAGTGGTACAGAGAAAAAAAAGCAGTTCCTGTTAAGACATATTTTATAAACGGCAATAACGAAGATTTTAACTTTCTTGATGCTGTTAAATTATCAGGTGACCTTGAAGTTCTCAAGGATCTGTTTTACATACCAAACGGCACGGTCCATAAAATTAAGAGTCTTATCGTTGCGGGAGTTGGCGGAAAGTATGATCCTGAGCATTTTGGGAGCTTAAAGGCAAATAGATATTACACTAAACATGAGGTAAATAATCTCATAAATTATTGTGATGTAAACCGAGGCGATCCGGATAAA
Source organism: uncultured Actinomycetes bacterium (assembly GCA_964631685.1). Classification (GTDB taxonomy): domain Bacteria; phylum SZUA-79; class SZUA-79; order Acidulodesulfobacterales; family Acidulodesulfobacteraceae; genus Acidulodesulfobacterium. The sequence continues at coordinate 3,118 of CAZVZU010000001.1, forward strand.
CAGATAGATATTTTTATTTCACACGACGCTCCCGAGGGTGTCCTAATAGAAGATAACGATAAAAATAGATATTATCCAGAGTCTGTAGGGCTAAGGAAGCTTGTCCTGAAAATTATGCCTAGGTTGGTTTTTTTTGGGCATCATCACGGGATTTGTAGCTCAAACGTAGATAAAATACCGGTTTATGGGCTCAATGTTTTAGGTGAAAAGGGAAGTTTTATTGCCGTCAGGAAAGAGAAAAATAAATTAAAAATTTTAGGCCGTTATCCTTAACATAGTCATGCAGACCTAAATTATCACCAAACATTCCTCCATTAGTTTGTCATCCGCTATATCTGCCTTTTCGCAAAGAATATGACGTAATTTTTATAAGAAATTTACTTGACAATTTGTGGTTCAGTGGTAATATCTTATAGAGGGCGAGTGCGTAGATCCCGATTTTTCAATAATTAAACTACCGTTATTTTTTTATAAGGTGTGACTTTAGTCACATTACAATTTTGTTATAATTTATATAATCGCCAGTAAGCGTTTTTGTGATTTGAGACGGTGTTTTATTTTTTTATCTAACTTTTTATTTTATTATTAATGCCCTACTAAGGAGGGGTTATTATGAACAAGAATGAAAAAGATTTGTCACAAGAAGAAGATTCACAGGTTCAAAAGGAAACCACAAGACGTGGTTTTTTATCAACAATGGGTAAAATTGCAGTAGCAGCGGGACTATTAGGAAGCGGAGCAGGAGTTGAAGCACTGTCCGGTTGTGCGAGAGAATCAACGCCAAAGTCTCGTTTATCCGCCTCTACCGCAAAAATGATTGTGCCTCCAGGCAAATGGGATAAGTATTATGGATTATGGAGCGGCGGACCGACGGGGGAGCTCAGGATATTAGGGCTTCCGTCAATGAGGGAGTTGTTAAGGATACCGGTCTTTAATACTAATACTGGGATAGGTTATGGTCCGACTGGCGATAACCATTCGGCAAAAATGCTTGAAGATGCGGGAGGATACGGATTAGGCGATGTCCATCATCCCCATTTTTCCTTTACAAAGGGAGATTTTGACGGAAGGTATGCTTATGCTCATGATAAGGCCAATGGCAGGATTGCAAGAATAAGACTGGATTACTTTATGACGGATGCGATAACCTCTATCCCGAATGTTCCCGCGGTCCATGGTTTATATCCTCAGAGATATCCTAAAACGGGATACGTTTTTGCTGCTTCCGAGTTTGAGACCCCGATGCCAAATGACGGTAGAGACATTGTTCCTACGGGAAATAATGCGGCTCAGACTAAAAATTACTGGACGCTTATCTCTGCCGTTGATGGTGAGACAATGAAGGTTAAATGGCAGGTCATGGTTGACGGTAACCAAGACAATATGGATACCGATTACAAAGGGCTCTACTGTATGGCTACGTGCTACAACTCAAGCAAAGGATGGAATGTTCCTACAATGACAAAGCCTCCCGTTATGTGGGCGGTTTTTGTTAATATTAGCAGGGTAGAGGCCGCAGTAAAGGCAGGAAAGTATAAGACAATAGGGGATTCCCCTGTGCCGGTTCTCGACGGAAGACATGGTTCCAACCTAACTACCTATATACCCGTGGAAAAGGATCCGCACGGCATAAGTTGCACGCCGGATGGCAAATACGCTGTTGCTAACGGGAAGCTTGCACCTAAGGTAACTGTTATAGATCTTAAAAAGGTTGGTGATGTTTTTGAAGGTAAGATTAAGCCTAAAGACGCCGTCGCGGCCATATTAACGGTAGGCGTCGGTCCCTTGCACACCGTTTATGATGGTAGGGGTAATGGTTACACTACGCTTTTCGTAGATTCTCAGATGGTTAAATGGAATATTGAGGATGCTATTAAAGCATATAATGGCGACAAAAAGGTTAAACCTATAAGGCAAAAACTTGATGTCCACTATCAGCCGGGTCACGCCGCAGCAACGCAAGAAAATACGATACATCCTACGGGCGAATGGCTTATCAGCTTGAATAAGTTTTCTAAGGATAGATTCCTTCCTGTTGGGCCTAGATTTCCGGAAAACGATCAATTAATTGATATATCGGGCAAAAAGATGGTTCTTACAGCTGATAATCCGGTTTATATAGAGCCACATCAGGCGGATATAGCGCTCGTCGATAGATTAAAATATATTAAGCAGATTTTTAATCCAAAATATTTTGCAAATCATGTTGAGTCCGGTACTGAAAACGTTAAGCGAGTTGGTCCCCATAGGGTTATTGTTAGGTTGACCGGAGTGGCACCTATCCTAACCCCCGTTTATTTCCATTGCAAAGAGGGGGATCTTATAACTATTATCTATTCGAATAACGATACGGTTGAAAATCTTTCTCACGGATTCCTTATGACACTTCACAATGTGAATTTGAATATAAACCCGGGAGAAACCAAGGAGATAACATTTCTCGCTGATAGGGCAGGTGTTCACTGGTATTACTGTACGATATTCTGCCATGCGCTTCATCTAGAGATGCGTGGTAGAATGATAGTGGAAAGGGTTCCTGGTTACAAGTCCAGGCCAATTCATTCAAATCGTCTCAAGGGTGAACCGTCATGGAACGGATTATTTAAAGATTTTCCTGGGGTAGGGAAGGCATAACGATACAACTATAATCGTTCTATCCGAGAGTCGAATAGAACATACACTGTAGGCTTTTTTCCCCTCTTTGTTGTGTAAAAGAGGGGAAAGTCTTTTATTGTTAAGGCCACAGAACAATACGAATATAGAGGAGGCAATGGTCGATGTTCAGTAAAAAGGTTTTTTTCCCCGTATTGATATTTATGTTCTTATCCTTATCCATATTTTTGGCAGGATGTTCGTCGAATAAAACTAGGTTGCCATTACCTAGAAAGGTGCTTTCATCTACTACTTCGCAGCTTTGCGGAATGTTTCTAAAGCAATATCCGGGGCCGGAGGCTCAAATGATTTATAAAAACGGCAGGACATATTTTTTTTGTGATACAGTGGAATTGTTTCAATGGATGCATCTAAAAGATATTGCGGATAGGGGAGTGCCGCTTGCCATATATGTTCAGGACATGACCAATAATTCGTGGAATCATCCTGAAGATCATTTCATAAATGCTAAAAAGGCTTATTATGTCATAGGCTCTAAAAGGATGGGTTGTATGGGAGTAACATTTGCGTCGTTTTCAAGCAAAGAAGCAGCTAATAAGTTTATTGTAAAATTTGGCGGAAAAGTATACAAATTCAATGAAATTACAGGTAAAATAGTTAATAAAACGGCGAATTCCGCAAATATGAAAACGATGAAAATGAAAAAAATGAAATTTAAGAATTTAGGATAGACTCATAAAAAGCGCAGTAAATATCATTTCTGATGTTATAAAATTAACATGTATATTATATATGCCATATGTATGCACTAATGTATATATTGGTAAAAGGGTGGATTATCTAAATTATGGGAAAGCACAAATTTTTTTATATTTTTTATATATTTACAATAGCGTTAGTCATGTCTTTTGTATTTAATTCCGCTTTGGCATTTGGAAGTACGAATACTACTTTGGCTAATTCTTCGGACTACTATCATGACGCCCTAAAAGGCGCTTCTGTATTTAAACTTAGTAAGATAAAAGGAACTCCCGTTGTATACGGCTATAACAAAAATAATAAATTTCTAGGCTATATCTTTCTTTCTACCGATTTAGTCAATATAGAGAGTTATTCAGGTCTGCCCTTAACATCCCTGATATCTATCAATAAAAAGGGGATAATACAAGGGGTAAGGGTCGTGCATTGCGACGATCCTATATTTCTAATAGGAATCCCTATAAGCAAGCTCTATTCGTTTACAGACCAGTATATCGGTAAGAATATAAGAAGCAATATCTACATAGGCGGTAAAGGCAAGGATCATGTGTCTGCTATAGCAAGCGCAAGCGTTACCACCGTGGCGATGGATCAGACTATCCTCATGGCATCTAGGAAATTTGCCTCAAAATTGGGTATTATGAAGTCGATTGCCAAGGTAAAATATAAATTAAAAGATAATTACAGTCCGGCAAACTGGAGTGAGTTAAGAAGGGACGGCAGTATCAAGAAGTTCACCATATCATGTTCGCAGATGGGCGAAAAGAACTGTAACGGAGAATACGAGACCGTATATTACGGTATCTTAAGTATTCCGAATATAGGAAGAAACATTCTTGGCAATTATGAGTACGGATATATGTCAAAAAGATGGAAGAGAAAGCACGAAGCGACTATTTTTATTATTGCGAACGGCGTATCGTCCTTTTTAGGCTCAGGTTTTGCAAGAGGCGGCGCATTTGAGAGATTTCATCTGGAACAGGGCTATAGCTCTATAATGTTTAGAGACGTAGATTTTAGCTATATATCCTCTCTAAATATAAAAGGGATTCCATATTTCAAAGAGGGAGGCATTTTTACCATTCCGCTTTCAATATTTAACCCGATACTTCCTTTTAATGTGGTATTTACCTTTCATAAACATGTTTCTCATGCTTCAATGTTAAATAAAGAGACCTTTCATACATTTTATTCACATTATCATCTGCCCAGTAAATACTATATTTCAAGTTATCGGTATGTCAAAAAGATGAGTCAGTACCAAATTGCATGGATGAAATATTTTAAGTACATCATTCCGCTTGTAATATTTTTGATAATTTTATCCTTTATTTTTATAATAAAGGATAGGGTCATAACAAAGAGATTAGCCTCAAATGGCAGGAAATGGCTAAGGCCACTTTATTATTCCGTACTATTTTTATTTGTGATATTAATCGGCTTTATAAAGCCTTCGCAACCGTCTGTTACGCATCTTTACACAATTTACGATAGTTTATTCGTAGGTTATCATCCAACACTTTTTTTGCTTGATCCTTTAATTTTCATCCTTTTCGTATTTATATTTATTACGGCTATTATATGGGGAAGGGGTGTATTTTGCGGATGGATTTGTCCTTTTGGAACAATACAAGAATATATCTACAGAATAAAGGAAAAAATACTACCTGAAAAACTTGTACAAAAAATATCGTTTGAGTTTAATAATAAGTTTCACTTTAAATTGGTTTATTTAAAATATGCGATATTTATAATATTAATGATTACTGCCATTGTTTCAATCGCGTGGGGTGAAAGGCTCGCAGAGGTAGAACCCTTTAAGACGGTTTTTTATCTACATTTTGAAAGACAGTGGTATTTTACAGCATATGCTATTCTTTTAATAGGTATATCGAGTTTATCTTATAGGTTTTTTTGCAAATATATGTGTCCATTGGGTGCATCATTGGGTTTACTGTCTAAATTAAAGATATTCAGTATAAAAAGATACGGAGAGTGCAAGAGCTGTAAAATTTGTGCTAAGTCTTGTGATATTAAGGCAATTGACGATAAGGGAGCTATTAATAGGTCGGAGTGTTTTTACTGCCTAGAATGCCAGATTAATTATCACGATGAAAAACTCTGCCCGCACCTATTGAAAATAAAAAAAGCAAATATGAAAAAAAATTAGACGATAAATTTCATGATGTTTAGAAAACATAAAATTTTAGCAGGCTTATTATTCATGTCGATTGCTCTGTTTATTTCTTTAATGATGCCTGTGTCATCTAATGCTAAAATAATTTATGTTGGAGAAAATAAGCCGTTTCGCTCTATACAAAATGCGGTAAAATCGGCAAATAGCGGAGATACCATAATTGTTGAAAATGGACGTTATTCAGGGAGTATATTTATCAACAAGCCGCTGACCTTGATTGGGGTAAACTATCCGGTTATAAATACTCTTTTAAAGGGAAGCGGCATCGTTGTAGACGCAAGGCATGTATTGGTTAAGGGATTTAAGATAATAAATGACGGGGACAATCTTGGGAAGATGGATGCAGGGATACTGTTAAGGCAGAAAGCCGATTTTGCGGTTATTGAAAATAATTACATAATAGATTCCAATGCTAACGGAATATATGTAGACGGCGCATTTTATGCTACCGTAAAGGATAATTTCATCTCATCTTCCAGAAATGCTCCTTGGGGAGCGCGAGGATACGGATTCTATTTATGGAATGCTCAATATGACGTATTGGAGGAAAATGTCATTAAATATTTTGTAGGCGGGTTTTATGTTATATCGTCTCCAAATTCTTATCTCATAAAGAACATCATAATAGATGATTATTATGGTACCCATTATATGTATTCATATCACGATGTCGTTGCCGGAAATTTTGTAAAAAACACCGTAGTTGGTTTGGCGCTCATGTATTCCAATTATATAACGGCATCCTTTAATACAATAGTCAATGCGAAACATAAGGGTTTTTTGTTTAATCAGGCGTTTTACGATACCATTGCAAGCAATACGGTTATTAATTGCGGCAAGGGTATGGATCTATATGATACCGTTTGGAATAAGATAATTCATAACCTTATTATTCATAATGGCATAGGGATGCACGTGTGGGGCGGGTCGTTCCATAATACGGTATATAATAACTCTTTTATAAATAACAGGTTTCAGATAAAGTTTCTTGCTCATGCCAATATATATTGGGATTATAAGGGTGAGGGCAACTTTTGGTCGGATTACAACGGTTTTACAACAAAAAAGGGTAATGTAGGCGAGTTGCCTTATAGGGCTAATTCTATAGTAAGCTTAATATATTGGAAATTTCCCTTAGCCAAGTTGCTATTGAGTGGTTCGCCTATCATTCAAACGTTAGAGTTTATAGCGAACAGTTTTCCTATCTTTACCGTAGCGGGTATCGTTGACAGATATCCGTACCTAAATCCTACTTTTCCAAAGAAGATAATAGTTGATTCAGTAAAGGATGGTTTTTCTTATGTTAAAATCAAAACAAGCATCGAACGAAAACAATATGAACAGTAGTGAACTACCCGTGATGGAGCTAATTAACATCAATAAGGAATATAGACTCGGGGGCGGATATGTGTTTAGAGCGCTAAGGGATATAAATTTTTCGGTGAAAGAAGGTGAAGTTTTAACGATTCTCGGTCATAACGGCGCTGGTAAGTCTACCCTTATAAAGATAATCATGGGTTTTACGAGGGTTACAACCGGTAAAATAAAAATTTTCAACACCGATACGTCTAGAATGCTTCCTAAACGCGTCAAGGCTAGAATCGGCTATATTCCTGAGGTTGTCCACTTTTATGGAAATTTGTCCGGAATCGAAATTATGAAATTTTTCGGAAAACTTAATAATGTTTATAATAAAAAATTCTTTGAAGAGCTATTAGATAAAGTTGGTATATCTAATGCTGCAAATAAAAAGGTAATTTCATATTCAAAAGGGATGATGCAACGACTGGCATTTGCAGTATCGCGTATTAAAGATCCGGATATTTACATCTTGGACGAACCTACAAGCGGGATGGATCCTACTGCCGTTAATGATTTTATTTCTCTTATCAGGCTTATACATGAAGGAGGAAAAACCGTAGTAATGGCGGCGCATATTCTTTCAGAGATTGAGGATATTTCCAGTAGAATATGTATAATATTAAATGGGAGCATCACAGCTCTTGGCAAAATACCGGAACTATCGGAAGGGCTTGGATTACCAACGACAATGAATTTAAGATTAAAAGACGGTTTTCAATTTAAAGAAAGCTGGTTCGAACATATAAAAGATGCTAATCTAATTATTGATTATAAATTCAGAGATAAACTTTCATCTGCATATATTAAATTTGTAGAAATAAATAGGATAAAACTAATAAATGAGGTTGTCGGTAAATATACTAATGACCTTATGGATATAAATTTTGAGAAACCTGGCCTTCTCGAAATTTTTAGTCATTTTTCTAACAAGAAGGTGCACAATGATTAACTTAAAGGTGATTTTAACGATCTCACAAAAGGAATTCATGGGCAGAATTAAAAATATTTCACTTTTTATTTTAATTTTTATTCTTGCCGTGTTATCCTTCGCGATCTCTTATTTTGGCACAAGTCCATCCGGCTTAACCGGTTTTCGCGGCGTAAATGTAACAATAGCGTCGCTTATGAGCTTATCTATTTATCTAATTCCATTAATAGCCCTTATACTCAGCTATGATTCTATTACGGGGGAGGAGGAAGACAGAACGATGCCATTGCTTTTATCTTCGTCTGCTTCCAGGGGTGAAATATATCTCGGTAAATTTATAGGACTTACAATCGTTATCTTTATAGCAATTTTTATCGGATATGGCATATCGGGTATTGCGATTTTATCAACCGGAAATATCGGTAATATAGTTTCCTATTTTAATTTCATATTTGCTTCAATTTTGCTCGGTGTGTCTTTCTTGTCCATAGGCTTGCTAGTCTCCAGCTTTACCAGGTCAAGGACATCTTCTATAACCATCTCCGTATTTTTATGGTTTTTTTATGTTTTTATCTATGATTTGTTATTGGTAGGGATTCTTGTTGCTACGAAGGGCCAGCTTGCGTTTATAAATAATACGGTAATTGGCGGCTTCATGCTGGTTAATCCTACTGATGTTTACAGGCTGTTTACCATCTCTTTTATACACGGTCTTAAGAGATATTATGGACTAACAAGTATTATAACGGGAAAATTTATGCTGAACCATTTTCTATTGATTTTTACATATATTATGTGGATTCTTATGCCTATGTTCTTAGGTATGTTTATATTCTATAAAAAAAGATATTAATTGATTAAGGAGGGTTAATTGTATGAGTGATATTTTTAGCGGTATTGAGGATGATTCCGCAAAAAAAGAACTTGCGGAGATGATCCGCGAGATAACCTTAATGAAGGTTGCGATAGACAATATTAAAAATAATTATGACGTTAGTGACGAAAGCGCATTATTGAGAAAGATAAAAAAGGGTTCAATCCAGGAACATCCGGCCTACGAGGGCTATCTATCTATACTTCATATCAGAGACTACATTGCACATTATAGGCTCAACATACAAAGCTTTATGGATAAATCATAAAAAAAGGAGGATTTATGGCTGATAAATATGATTTTCTGGAAAATTTTCTGGAAAATAAGACAATTAGTGAGGAGTTTGCGATAAAGATAGCCAATGACATAAACACCTCATTTAAGGGTATACTGAAAGTGCCGGCAGAGATAAAAAGTGACGGCTTACTCTTGAAGTTTAATGACGGTTCTCAACTTGAATTGCGTTATCCATCAAAGAAAAAATATTCTTTTAATTTTTTAAGGGAAGGAAGGTTGTTTGTTATAGACACGGCTCCTATTCATGATGAGCTTGAGACATACCCCAACCATATCCACGATTTCGATGGAAAATTATTAAAAGACGATATAACAGACGTTAATAATGACCCTATTAAGAATATTGAAAGCTTCTTACGATTTTTTGACTATATCCAATAAAATGAATAAATATATAAAACTCATCATCATTATTCTATTTTTTAGCGCATCTCCTCTTATTTTGAGTTCTTGTGCCAAAAATAAAAGGGACATTATTTCTAAGAAAATTGAAATAACAAAAACCTTTTATTCCATGGGAACTTTTTGGGAGATAAAGGTTATTTCCACACATAAAGATAGATTAAAAGATTTAAGGGCGATAGGCCTTGCGGTGAGAAGAGTAAGGGAACTAGACGGCATACTAAGCGATTTTAAGGCATATAGCAATGTATCGCTTATCAATGAGTATGCAGGAATAAAACCCGTCAAGGCTGCCCCCGACCTCTTGACGCTTTTAAGAATAAGCCTTAGATTTTATAAGCCAACTTACAATGTTTTTGATGTTGCAATTGGTTCTACAATGAAAATATGGGGATTTTACGATAAGCATTACAGGATACCTAGCAAGAGGGCTATCGCTCGCTCGGTTTATCTAGATAATCCCTTGTTTGTCAAGATACACGGACGGACTGTTTTTCTAGAAAAAAAAGGTATGATGCTTGACTTTGGAGGGGATGGAGAGGGCTATGGAATTGATGAGGCGCTGGCCGTTTTGATGAGCCATGGAATACAAAATGCTCTTATCAATGGCGGAGGGCAGATAACTGCAATTGGAAGAAATATAAATGGGGAAAAGTGGAGTGTTGGACTACTAGACCCGCTGAATAGGAATAAGATAATCAAGGTCATTAAGCTAACTAATGCTTCTGTTGAAACCTCTGCAAACTATGAAAACCGATTTTTTTATAAGGGCAAGTATTACGGACATATAATGAACCCTGCAACAGGAATGCCGGTTAGGTCCGACACACTGAGTGATACGGTTATTGTAGAAAATAAATATTTCAGGTTTCCTTCAACTATTGCCGACCTATTTTCTTGTTCTTTCTTTATCCTGAGTAAGGAACAGATATCTAATGTTATAAATAAATTTCAGAAACCCGTTGAGGTTATACTCATAAAAAAGGTCAAGGGACATTTGAAGATATATGACTTGTCATCAAACGGATAAATCTGCCAATAAAAAAAGCGTTCGATTATTAATCGAACGCTTTAACGTCATCATATGCATATATATAAAATTAAGCGCAATCCTTATGACTGACATGGAGCCAAGTAAACCCCATCGACATTACCATTAACAGAATACGACATATAGTAAGCATAACTATCAACCGTCGAACCATTTGAATAGACATAATCAACATTACCAAGTTGCAGGACGTATTCGTTATAAGAAACGGTTACTGTCGGCGCTGCGTAATTTGCGTTTGTGGTCGAGTTATTATCGCAGGTTAAACCGGCAGACGTACTAGTGCTGGCCGTTCCCGGACCGGTTGCGGTGCCAACACTGTAATTTACCCACCATGAATCAGACGGCACGGTCGTTAAACCTGTAGCTATCGGATTTCCAAAGTTATAAGATACACCAGAGCCATACCCTGTTGCAGGCATAGAATAGTTCGGTAGCAGTAAAAACGGATTTGCGTACGGATTTGTACCGGCCGCATTAGCCGCTGGCAGAACCGGATTTAAGGTAACCGTTCCACCACTGGTTGAGCTTACCCCGGTGATAACAATAAAAGTAGATAAATCGTTATTGACTAAATTTTTTGAAAGCTGGGTTGTTAATCCTTCACCTATCGAACCTACTACGCCCTGCGAAGCCGCTTTATTAGCCTGTCCTGTTAGGTTTACAAACTTAGGTAGCACAACCGCCGCCAAGATACCGATTAGGAGGATGACCATAACAAGCTCAATAAGCGTAAACGCTTCGTTGTTATGACCGCCCTTCTTCGTTACCAAATTACTAAACTTATTTCTCATGTGTCAGTCCCCCATAAAAAATTAATGTATAAAACCATTATTAAATCCGTTGAGTTTATCGGATAATAGTGCTTAAGCAATAAACACATCTTTTATCCATTATACATCCTATTTATTTCAAAAATCAAATATAAAATAAAATATATATTTCTCGTTAAGGCACTATTGATAAATTAGGCGTATAGGTATAGACTAAGGATAGTACTGATTAAGTTAAAAGAAAGAGAGGAGGGTGTTATTATGATTAATAGCAAGATTATAGAGATACTAAAGCACGAAGGACCTGCGAGTTTTGCGACATACGGAACCGACGGAATTCACATGGCGGCGACTTGGAATAGCTACATCGACGCCACAGATAGCGACAACCTTTTAATTCCGGCGGGTCACCTAAATAAATCACAAAGAAATATTGAGGCCGGTAGTGATGTTCAAATGATACTTGCATCAAAAAGTGTTGAGGGTTTACAGGGTAAGGGTGCCGGTTTTTTGCTCAAGGGCAAGGCGAGATTCGAAAGTTCAGGTGCTAACTTTGATAAAATGGAATCACGTTTTGATTGGGTAAGGTCGGTAATGGTGTTTCATATAACCGAGGTATCGGAACTTACGTAGCTATTCCTTGTTATGATATTTGGTGGGATCTTTAATCCCTGCTAGCTTGAACCCGTTCGACCGTAAAATACAAGAGTCACATACGCCGCATGCCAACCCTTCTATCGGGTCGTAGCAACTGTGTGTGAGCTCAAGTGGGGCGCCTATTTCACCGGCTTTGATGATTATGTCCTTTTTGGTTAGTTGAAGTAGCGGTGCATTAATCTTAAACTTAGTTTCACCGGTTATGGATGTTTTAGTGGCTAGGTTTGCCATTTTTTCAAAAGCGTGCAGATAATCGGGTCTACAATCCGGATAACCGCTGTAATCAATATGATTTGCCCCTATAAAAATATCACTTGCGCAGTTAACTTCAGCAATGGCTAATGCGTAGGATAGGAATATTGTGTTTCTCGCGGGGACATAAGTTATCGGAATATTATCAATATCGATGTTGTTTGTGTCGTGGTCCTTTTCCGATATATCTTCTTTAATTCTGCCCTGAGGTACATCTATGGATAAATCTACTAAAGCAGAACCCTTAATTTGACCAAAATCCAAGTTGATTATTACGTGGGTTTTTAGATTAAAAAACTTGACTATGTCTTTTGCATGTTCGATTTCAGTTTTATGCCTTTGATTGTAAAAAAATGTAAGCGGAATTACTTCAAAGCCTTCATCTATAGCAATCTTTAACACTGTGGCGGAATCTAACCCCCCGCTAAGGAGAACTACTGATGTTTTAGGTTTATTCATAGTAAGGGTAAAAATTTAAAAATGTAACAAAAATGTAACAAAAATGTAATAATTCTGTAACATTTGTTTGATAAAATTTAATAGACACAAATTATGTTATGTCTATTATAATACATATTGCTGTAATTTTGGATATTTTTTTACTGAAAATCGTAAATGTATGTGTTATAATCGAGAAAATTTCGTTAGGGGCAATAGTTTAAATACTTAAATAAGGACGGGTTTTAACTTCATGTTCAGCTTAAAATATAAAGACGACTTGTTTAAATTGGTTCTTTCGTTGTTCGTCTTATCTGTTGTCTCCATCTTTCTAATGACCGTTGCTATAGTGCTTTTTTATAGCTATCCTTCTATTGTCAGATATGGTTTTTCATTTTTATGGGTATCAACGTGGAATCCTCCAAAAGAGATATTCGGCGCACTCACATTTCTTGTCGGTACATTTGTGGTGACATTCCTTGCTTTAATATTTGCAATACCGTTCAGTCTTGGTATAGGTATATTTCTCGAAGAGTACTGTCCGTTTTTTTTAAAGAGTTTTTTTACGATAATAATTGAGATGTTGGCGGGTATCCCAAGTGTAATATTCGGTGTTTGGGGCGTTTTAACCATTGTTCCATGGATAAGAGATTCCATTGAACCCTTTTTTAATAGTCATTTTTCGTATATTCCATTTTTAAGGGTTAGTGAGAATATAGGATACGGCATACTTGCAGCGAGTATAGTTGTTGCATTTATGATTTTACCGATTATATCCTCCATTACCAAGGATTCTCTCTCGTCCGTGCCTAAGATTGCCAAGGATGGTGCCTTTGCTATGGGGGCTACAAAGCTTGACGTCATTAAAGATGTATCTGTGCCATATGCTTTAAACGGCATTTATGGGGGGATTATTTTGGGTTTTGGTAGGGCGATCGGAGAAACGATTGCCGTTGTCCTTTTAATCGGAAACCAGGCCATAATCCCTAAGTCTTTATTTGATGTAGGTTATACAATATCGTCCTTGCTTGCAAATACCTTCACATTTGCGGTAATTAGTCCAATATATGCTTCGGCGGAGGTTGAACTTGCATTGCTACTACTGCTTGTTAGCCTTATCGTAAATGTAGTTGGGAGGAATATATTGAATAGGGTAATAGGCGGCAAGTTTAGTAGATCACAATTTGGAGGGGGTTAATACACAATAGTTTATGATGGAACCTAACGATATCGTAAAGGAAAGAGATCCGATGACTGTATTTCCTACGAACAAGGGATATATAAGAAGAAAAAAGTTTTATAACAATGTTGCGGTTTTTTTTGCTGTTTTAGCTTTTGTTATTGGGGTTTTTCCTGTATTTCACATCATATATCAGGCATTTGTCGTAGGATACAAGTATCTTAACTGGAAATTTATCACTACATTGCCGACGGGTTTTCCGATAGGGGCGGAGGGTGGTATATTAAATGCCATTGTAGGAGATGTTTATCTTGTTGTTATTGCATCTATGCTTGCGCTTCCTATAGGCATAGGTACAGGGTTATATTTGTCTCTCTTTGGAAAGAAAAGGATGAATAGTATCTTAAGATTATTAAACGAACTAATGCTTGGAATTCCGTCTATAGTCTGGGGTATTGTAGGTTTTTACGTGTTCAGTACAAATGCAGGTTTGGGTTTTCATTTTGGTTTTTCAGCCCTCGCAGGGGGATTAACACTTGGTTTCATTATGATACCCATTGTTACATTATTGACCGAACAGGCCGTAAACCGTATTCCACCCGGCTATATAGAGGGAGCCCTTGCTATGGGCGCTACTAAATGGCAGACCACAAAATCGGTTGTGATAAAAGCGGCATTAGGCGGTATATTTATTGGAATACTGCTGGGTGTAATGAATATCATTGGACAGACTGCCCCGCTGTTGTTCACAAACTACTACAATACTGGCTTGCCTACCGGTGTTGTCGGTCCAGGTGGCGCTGTTGGGGATATGGCAATGCTTATTTTTATTTATATTCATGAGCCTTCGAAGATTTTACATATTAAGGCAGAAACGGCATCACTGGTTTTGCTTTTTTTTATTTTTGCTATAGATATTGGATTGAGGTTCATAAGCTATTTAACAAGAAAATTTTTATAAGGGTAAAAACTTGATATGCCAGAACAAGACGAAATCAAAGTAAACGTCAAGGATCTTAATTTTTATTACGGAAATTATCATCTTTTGAAAAATATAAACTTGTATTTTAAAAAGAATTCGGTTTGCACATTACTTGGACCCTCCGGATGTGGAAAATCAACCTTTTTGAGAACGATAAATAGAATGAACGACTATACAGAGGGGGCTAAATTAACCGGTGATGTTCTGATAGACGGAAAGAATATATACAATAAGTCTGTTGATGTCGTGGAACTGAGAAGAAATATTGGTATGGTTTTTCAAAATCCTAATCCTTTCCCTAAATCTATTTTTGACAATGTTGCTTTCGGATTAAAAATACACGGTATCAAGGATAAGGATTTTATTATCGAAAGGGTTGAAAAATGCCTTAAATATGCAGGTCTTTTTGAAGAGGTTAAGGACAAACTTCATAAGTCTGCTTTTTCGCTTTCAGGTGGACAGCAACAAAGACTGTGTATTGCGAGGGCTATTGCCACAAATCCATCCGTGCTTTTGATGGACGAACCTACAGCTTTTTTAGACCCTGTATCGTCTAGTATTATAATGGACTTAATCACAACATTTAAAAAATATTATACTATAATAGTGGTAAGTCATAATGTTCAACAAGCAGGCAGAATTTCAGATTACAGCGGATTTTTTCTTGATGGTGAGCTTGTAGAGTTTGATGAGGCCGGTAATTTCTTTACGAGACCTAAGGACAAAAGGACGGAAGATTTTATAACCAGTAGATACTAAGTGGTTGACTATTTATATTAATTAATTTTTAAACTAAATAAGGATGTGAATTTACTAAATGAATGCATTAGATAAAGAACTTATAAAGCTAAAACGAAGTGTTGTAGAAATGAGTGAGATTGTAAACAGCCAGCTTAATAATGCTACCAAGTTTCTTTTTGAAAGAGACAATAAAATTGCTGAAGACACCATTAAAAATGATCTCAAGATAAATTCCGCCGAAGTTGATATTAACGGAAGCTGCATAAAGCTTTTAGCATTATATCAGCCTGAAGCGGCGGATTTAATGTTTATAACAACATCAATGAAGGTAATAACCGATCTTGAAAGGATGGGGGATTTGTGTGCGTCTATTTGTCAAATAGGGCTCAAACTGTTAAACACTCTTTCGCTTTCAGAAGGATTTAAGTGCATCGGATCTTATTTTGAGGATGTTGCAGAAAGGGGTGATGAAATGCTTAAGATGGCTATGAAGATGTATTCTGATGGTGTGAGGGATAATATTGAGTTAAAAGATATTATCATAAAGGACGAAAATGTTATTGATGTGTTATCCCATAAAATTGTAGTCGATGTCATGAATATTTCTGCAAAAAATTTAGAAGCGTTGGAGAGCAATATAACATATATATTTATAGCAAGAAAATATGAAAGATTTGCCGACCATGCGCAAAAGATTATGGAACTCTTGCTTTACATGGATCTCGGAAAAGATGTGAGAAATCTACCGGAGTTCTAACCTTCCCTTATTTTTCGTTGGAGTATCTCGGGTCAAAAGCATCTCTTACCGCTTCGCCAATTAAGTTAAAGCCGAGAACCGTTAAGAGAATGGCTATGCCTGGAAAAAGGGTAAGCCACCATGCAACCATTATATAAGTTTTTCCTCTTGAAAGCATTCCTCCCCAACTTGGTGTGGGTGGCATGATTCCTATTCCGAGAAAAGCAAGCGAAGCTTGGATTAATATGGCTGTCGCAATGCCCAATGTTGCCGATACTAAAATGGGAGCAATCGTGTTCGGTAGTATTTCAGAAAACATTATGTAGGGCGCAGAGGCGCCTGAAGCCTTTGCTGCTAGCACATAGTCTTTTTCTTTATTTTGTGTAAATTCTGCCCGTATGATTCTTGCGACCCCCATCCATGATGTAAGCCCTATTATAATCATAATATTAATTATAGAGGGTTTTAATATTGCGCTGGCGGCAAGAATTAAAAAAAATGATGGGAATGTTAGCATTATATCTACAAATCTCATTAATACACTGTCAACCATACCGCCGTAGTAACCTGCATACGAGCCGATGATAATTCCTATAAACAGAGAGATAGAAACAGCAATAAATCCTACTTCTATTGAAATCCTACTGCCGTAGATAAGCCTTGACAGTGCATCTCTTCCCAGCTGATCCGTGCCAAGTGGGTGGGTAAAACTTGGATGTAATAAAATATTTGCCACATTAATTTTGTTGGGGTTATACGGAGCAATAAAAGGGGCAAATATCGCGATCAAAATGACAATTAAAATAAATATAAGGGAAATTAGCGCCAATTTATTCTTCTTGAAAGCATCAATAAGCTCATTCATAGGATTTAAATATGGTGTGATTAAAATATTTTATTTATTATATTCATTTCAAAACAAATCTTTAGTATTGTATAATAAACAAAAATAAAAAACTATAATTCGTTTGCCGAAATATCGGACTAAAAAGATTATAAACTATGGGCATCTACATTTTTAAGAGAATTTTATTCATGGCACCGATATTAATCGGAATTACGCTTATATCTTTTTTTGTTATTCATCTCGCACCAGGAAATCCCCTTACCGAACAGTTGGGGCTAAACCCTAAAGTATCTATGTCGGCAAGGGTTCAGCTTAAAAAACTATATGGCTTAAATAAACCCTTGATAACGCAATATGCAGATTGGCTGAAAAGAATAGCCACATTTAACTTTGGATTATCATTTACCGCCAATCATGAGCCCGTCATAACAGAGATTAAAAGAACAATCGGTATCACTATTGTCATAAATGCATTTGCAATAGTATTTATCTTTTTATTTTCAATACCCATAGGAGTATTGTCTGCGGTAAAACAGAATTCTTTATTTGATAAAATATCTACCGTTCTTATTTTTATAGGTTTTGCCGCTCCGTCCTTTTGGGTGGCGCTGTTACTTATAATTTTTTTTGGGATAGATTTGCATATTTTGCCGATAGGGGGAGTAACCTCTATTAATTACAGTTTCCTTCCTTTATGGGGAAAACTTATTGATATTGGAAAACATCTGATTATGCCGGTTTTTGTTTCTGGATTTGGTGGTATCGCGGGTCTTTCTATGTATTTAAGGGGAAACATGCTTGAGGTATACAGACAGGAATATATTATGACTGCCAGGGCAAAAGGCCTGAAGGAATGGGCGGTTATTTATAGGCATGCTTTAAAAAATGCCCTTATTCCGTTCATTACAATATTAGGACTAAGCATTCCCGGCCTTATAGGCGGAAGTGTAATAATAGAGACTATATTCGACATAAACGGTATGGGACGGCTATTTTATCAAAGCGTTCTTGCCCGAGACTATCCAACCATAATGGGAATATTGGTTATAGGCGCCATTCTTACACTTCTTGGTAATTTGACGGCAGACATAGCATATGCCATAGTTGATCCGAGATTAAGAAAGTAACAAGTACGGGACGATTAATATTGAAAAAGTACCATGCCTATGGTAAGATTGTAAACGCTTTATTTTATCATATTACACTAAACACAAGGTATATAAGATGCACATTAAATTCACTAAACTTCAGGGCGCGGGTAATGATTATCTATATTTAGATGCCATAAACGATTTGCCGGAGTGCGTAGCAGGCGATGATAGTTTTTATAGTAAATTGGCCATTAAGGCAAGTGATAGGCACTTTGGTGTCGGCTCAGATGGTGTCATAGTTATATTGCCTCCGTCTTCTATGAAGACGGATTTTAGGATGAGAATGTTTAACGCCGATGGTTCTGAAGGTGAGATGTGCGGAAACGGGATAAGATGCTTCGCCAAGTATGTTTATGATCACCGCCTTACGAACAATAAGGTTATGACCATAGAGACATTAGCGGGTGTCAGAACCGTTGAGGTGTTCCTAGAAGATGGCAAGGTGCGAGAGGCTAAAGTGTTTATGGGGATTCCAACCTTTGAAGCTTCTAAAATTCCAACTAACGTTAAGACCCCCTACATCATTGAAGAAAAATTAGATGTTAAGGGAAGCAATTTTGAAATCTCATGCGTTTCTATGGGCAACCCTCACTGCATAATATTTGTCGATGATGTAAAAAATTTCGATGTTCATTTTTACGGACCGCTTATAGAAAACAATAAAATGTTTCCTAATAGGATTAATGTTGAATTTGTTCAGATTTTGGACGATGAAAATGTATCGGTCAGGACGTGGGAGAGAGGCGCAGGTGAGACATTGGCTTGCGGGACAGGAGCATGCGCCGTATATTCGGTGATGAAAAAAATAGATAAAATTAAGTGTGGTGGTTTAAATGTGAATCTTTACGGTGGTATGCTGAAAATTTCGGGAGAATTAAAAGATGGTATATACATGATCGGACCGGCAGAGGAGGTTTTTACCGGATACTTTAATTTACCGGTGGGGGTTCGGAATCTATAACAGCGTAGTTATAGCTAATGACAGTTTAACCATTGCGGTTAAAGTGATATAGTAGCGACATGCCAAAGTTACTTAAAATATTATTTTTTTTCCTGCCTATTATTATTTTTATCTCAGTTTTTATAAATGCGGAACGGTCTTTTGCGTACACGACAAATGATGTATATTTTAAAGAGGCATACAATTTTTACAAGATTGGTAATTGCAAGAAAGCTGAGAGTTTGTTCTGGTTATACACTCTCAAGGGGAGATTGTTAGTTAGTTATTCATTGTACTATCAGGGTGTATGTTTTGTAAAACTGAAGGATTACCGTAAGGCAGATTTTGTGCTGTCCAAGTTAATTAGTAAATATCGCAATTTTGTTTTTTATAAAAATGCTGTTTCTTATCTTGCCCTTTCCGAAAAAAAGAATGGATATTCATATTCGTCGATAAGACATTTTAAATATGTCGTTAAACATACGACGGCATTATCTGCAAGGTCGAATGCAATTTTTCAGATAGCTAAAATATACTTAAATTTAAAGCATTATGCCAAGGCAAGAAGTTACTTACTACTACTTTATATCCACTATCCCTATTTTTCACAAAAACATAATGTTGGTGCAATGTTAAAGCACATTCCTAATTTTAGTGGCGTGTATCTATCAAAATCTCAGAGAATTGAAAGAGCATCCGCCTTATATTATAGTTCCTATTATACAAAGGCATGGAATTTACTATTGGGCATAAAAAGCAAGAAAACCACTTTTATGAGGATTAACATTCTGCTTAAGACAAAAAAACCCTTGTGCCTAAAAGACATTAACAAATTGTTAAGGCAGGATGGTGAAGGCAGGGTATACGGTGAATCGTTGAAACTCTTATATCTACAGGCCTATTATTACTATTATGTTCTGCACAAGCAAAATAAAGCCCTTAAACGGTTGAAATTTATATTAAGAGAAAAAGGACATTTAAATAAACAGGGTATGCTTATATATAGGTCGATAGTTTGGCATAGTTTTTTGGCCGAATTAAGAAGCGGAGAAATTATAAAAGCACGAGAAAGCATAGAATTGCTCTTAAATAAGAGAGAAAGCTATAGGAATAATGCAAAATACCTATTCTGGTATGGGATTGTGTTAAAAAAACTTGGCATGATAAATAAGGCCTCATTCTATTTTGATATAGCAAAAAATGCTCCAGTTTTTTCATATTACGCTATGATGTCGAGGATAGAGATGAAAACTCCGCTGGAGTTAAATAAGCATAAAAAATTAGATTTCAGAAAATTTTTAATATCCTTTGATAAAATATTGCGACAAAATAGTTATTTAAGAATTTTACTTGAACGATTCAAAGTGTTGTCTAACCTCAAGATTCAATTATTGGCGAATATTGAGGCGCAAAATATTATAGGACAGATTAAAATATTAACAAAGCATAATGGAAGCCTTAAGTATGCGACTTTAATGAGTGCGATTTATATTATGGATAAGTATGGCAATTATGGATATGCTTCCAAGATAGCTACAATTTTATTATATGGTAGCAATGGCAGGCTTCTAGCTAAAAATATGAATTTTTTAAGATTGGCTTATCCAAAACCATATTTTTTTTATGTAAACAGATATGCAAATCGTTACGATATTCCCGGTAATCTTATCTATGCAGTTATGAGACAGGAAAGCTTTTACGATCCATCTAGTTTCTCGAGCGCTAATGCAATTGGACTTATGCAGATAATACCCACCACTGGGTATTATATTGCCGATAAGGTCGGGCATTATGATTTTAATCCGTCTATGCTCTACTCGAAAAATATAAATATTAAATTTGGATCCTACTATTTAAAAACTCTATTAAACCGATTTGGTAATAAAAAATATCTTGCCGTGGCATCCTATAATGCCGGACCGGATGTTGTAGGTTACTGGAAAGATTCTTTGTTTAAGAGAGACAATATGCTATTATTCATCGAATCTATTCCTTTTAGTCAAACAAGAAACTATGTGAAAAAAGTTCTAAGAAATTATTATCTGTACAATGCGATATATTGATATGTGTGCAACTGAAAGACAATGATAGACCGAAAACCAAACGGTTAAACACTGAAGGGGCGAGACTTATATGCAAGACGATCTGATAGCAAAAATGAAGATAGATAAATTGGTTGATGATATAAATTATCACAACTACCGTTACTATATGCTAGAGGATCCTATTCTATCCGATTATGAATTTGACAAATTAGTTGAGGAGTTGTTGGACCTTGAAAGTAAATACCCCCGGTATGTAAGGGTAGATTCTCCTTCCAGGAGGGTTGGCGGTGCTGCGAGTGAAAAATTTATGCAGGTAAAACACACTGTCCCTATGCTTTCACTGAGTAATACCTACTCAAAAGAGGAAATCATAGAATTTGATAAAAAGACCAAGAGATTTTTAGGTCGTGATCGTGATATTGAATATGAATGCGAACTTAAATTTGATGGTCTTGCGGTGGAACTTGTGTATAAAAATGGTATCTTTATTCAGGGTTCTACGAGGGGCAACGGGATAATAGGCGAAGACATTACGGAAAATTTAAAGACTATAAAAACCATACCGCTTAAGCTCTTAAAAGACGTAGCTTATCTTGAAGTTCGCGGTGAAGTTATGATGGATAAAGTGAGTTTTAAAAGATTGAATATTGAGAGAATAAGAGATGGATTACCACCATTTGCAAATCCTAGAAATGCCGCATCTGGCAGTATGAGGCAGCTTGATGCCAAGATTACTGCGCAGAGGAATCTAATAATGTTTATATATGGTACGGGAGAGTATTCAGGAGATGTTAATTTTAAAACACAGTTTGAGCTTATAAATTTTCTGAAATCCTTAGGGTTTAATGTGAATAAACATTTAAGGGTTGCGAACGGTATTACGGAAGCGGTGGATTTTTTTAACGATATTGCAAAAAAAAGGGAATCTCTTCCCTTTGGAATAGATGGTATTGTTATAAAGGTAAATGATATATTAATTCAACGTAGTCTTGGTGAGATTTCTAAAAGTCCGAGGTGGGCAACCGCGTACAAATTTTCTGCTCAGCAAGGGGTCTCTACCATAGAAAATATAGAGATATCAGTCGGCAGAACCGGGATATTAACGCCTGTTGCAATCTTGAATCCCGTAAATATCAGCGGTGTTGTTATTAAAAGGGCAACACTCCATAATCAAGACGAAATAAGTAAAAAAAATATTAATATCGGGGACAAGGTTACGGTAGAGCGCTCCGGGGACGTTATACCGGAGGTTATCAATGTTATCGTTAAGGGAAAACTGGATAGCG
Organism: uncultured Actinomycetes bacterium; assembly: GCA_964631685.1. GTDB lineage: Bacteria > SZUA-79 > SZUA-79 > Acidulodesulfobacterales > Acidulodesulfobacteraceae > Acidulodesulfobacterium. The sequence continues at coordinate 25,629 of CAZVZU010000001.1, forward strand.
GATTTAGTCTTCCCGACAAATGTCCGTGTTGTGGGTCGAATGTCATAATAGACGGAGCGGCGCGTAGGTGCGTGAATGAACTTTCTTGCCCATGTCAGATTAAGGGTGCTATAGTGCATTTTGCGTCAAAAAAGGCTATGAACATAGAAGGGCTCGGGGAAAAAATAGTGGACAGGCTGGTTGAAGCGGGGCTAATCAAAAATGTAGCTGATATTTATTATCTAAAATCCGGTGATTTAAGCAGTTTGGTGGGGTTTAGAGAAAAATCAGAGAAAAAACTTTTTAATTCTATTGAAAAATCAAAGAATATATCTTATGATAGATTTATCTATGCGTTAGGCATAAGGCATGTAGGTGAACATATCGCTTCTTTGATTGTTCGTTATTTTGGTAATATAAACGGTATTAAACATGCGACAATTCAAGAGCTTTCGTCAAAGTTTGGTATAGGGGATGAGATAGGGAAGTCTATATATGATTTTTTTGAACTCAAATCTAATATCTATGTTATAGAAAGGCTTTTTGATGCAGGCGTTTTGCCGCACATAGCAGATATCGTTAAACCTGATGAGTCCACTGCAATAGCGGGTAAGAGCTTTATTTTTACAGGTGTTTTAAGCGATTTTACCAGAGATGAAGCAGAGAGCCTGGTAAAAAAACGGGGCGGAATTATTGAAAAAACCGTAAAAAAGAGCTTGGGTTATGTTGTTTGTGGTAGGGATCCGGGTTCTAAACGTGCTAAAGCCATTAAGCTTGGGCTTAAGATAATAGGGGAGGATGAGTTCAAAACCTTAGCGAATACGGGTTCAATAAAATAAGAGATATTAATTTTAATTTTAAAAATAAAGCTTATTATAGGGGTGTGATTATGTCAAAAGTTTTAGGCAATTTCAAGGCGCTGTGTTTTTTTGCCATTTTGTTTATTTTCTCAGTATTTACAAGTTTATCCATTTATATTCCGTTATCGCAGGCTTTTCAGACCCCTAGTCTGGCAAGTAGCATTCCTGTGGGAAAGTTTCCTTACGGCGTTGCTTTTTCCTCCAACGGCAATTATGCCCTCGTCACAAATGCAGACGATAATACCGTTTCGGTTGTGAGTATGGCGTCAAGGGGGATTGTTGCATCTATTAAAGTTGGATCTCACCCTACGGGCGTTGCGATTGCCCCATCTCTTACCTTCGCTTATGTGTGCAATACCGCTTCCGGTAATGTGAGTGTTTTAAACATGACGGCTATCACTAAGACGCTCAACATAAATACGGGTGGTAATCCCGTTGGTGTAGTTTTTACCCCTGATTCAAAGTTTGCCTTTGTTACTAATATTCATGATAATGCGGTTGATGTAATCAATACTAGGCAAAATGCCATTATTAAAAGGATTCGTGTAGGAAAAAGTCCTCAGGGCATCGCAGTTTCACCGAACGGAAAAATTGTCTTGGTTGCAAATGCGGGAAATGCTTCAGTCTCTATCATTAACGTCGCATCATTGAGCGTTATAAGAGAGATACATACGGGAAAGAACCCGACAAGTATTGCATTTTCACCATCCGGTTCACCTGTTCATTATTTTTATGTTGCATCTGGTAAGGAAGACATGATCTATGTTTACAATTCTAAAAATTTCGCTTTTGTAAATAAATTTAAAACCTTATCCGATCCTTCATCAATAAGTGTAACACCTAACGGGATAATGCTGTTTGTTGTTAACTACCAAAATATGTCAGCAGAGATTTTTAATGCCATTCACTTTAATAGGATTCAAACAATAAATTTACCAACCGGACCTATAAATGTTGCGGTATCTCCTAATGGCAGCGTAGCCTTAGTGACCGTCACATCGGCTTCAAGTGTTGCCCTGATAAGGATTAAGAAAGTAGCGACGGCTTATACACAAGTGGCGCCCATTTTGTCTATGGCGCGAGGAACGATATCTCCTGCGGCAACTAAAGTTACGTCTCCGATAGCGTCTTCTCCGGTTATCACTGCCGCATCTTCTAATTATGTTCCTAAACCGTTTGGAAAGATTGCTACTGTTTATACCGGTAAGGGACCTACTGCAGAGGCGATAACCGCAGATGGTAAATATTTATATATCGTGAATACCCAGGGTTCTGAATTGACTGTTGTGGATATTGCCAAGAATGAAGTGGTTAAGAGTGTTAAGGTTGGTAAGTATCCTACTGCGATCATTATATCTCCTGACGGACATTACTGTTTTGTGACAAATTCAAGTTCTGATACGGTAACAATAATTTCTACGGGCAATTACTATTGATAAAAAGAAATCTCTATATTTTTTTTAAGGCAATTCCATTTATTTTATATATATTTTTTACACAGAAGAGGTTTGTAATATTAGGCAAACGAAGGTTCTTGAGTGAAAATTATCATTCAAGAACCGCGAAGTGGCTTACCAAAATTATTGCAGTTTTAGGTCCAACCTTTATAAAATTAGCACAAGTGATTTCCACAAGGGCTGATTTTTTGCCGACAGAATATATGAATGCGTTGTCTACGTTGCAGGATAAAGTTCCGCCCACCTCGTTTGACAAAATCAAACCTATAATAGAAAAAGATTTTGGGAAACCTATAAACGAGCTCTTTGATAAATTTATCGAAAAGCCGCTTGCATCTGCCTCAGTTGCTCAGGTTTACAGAGCTATGTATAACGGTAACGACGTTATAGTCAAGGTTATAAGACCATGCATAGAAAAGAATGTAGGGATAGACATTGTAACATTAAAAAGTGTACTGCATCTTTTAGAAATATTTTTTCCACAAAATAAATCAATTCAATCTATTCTTGTTGTTTTAAGGGAATTCCAGGTAACGATTTACGAAGAGATGGATTTGACTCATGAGGTTAAAAATATTAAGGAGTTTAGAAAGATAGGAAAAAAATTTGACTACATAATTATTCCCAAAATATATCCGGAGATGAATTCAAAAAATATCCTTGTCATGGATTTTCATGAAGGGGTAAAGATTACAAATTTCAAAAAAATGAAGGATATGGGACTAAAACCCGCAAAGATTATCAATAAACTCATAGAATTTTATATCTATCAATCTTTGGTCAAGGGAACGATGCATGCCGACCCGCATCCGGGCAACATTTTAGTTAATAAAGAAGCTAAAATAATAGTACTTGACTATGGGCTTGTTATACATATTTCGGATGATACTAAAGAAAATCTCATCAAAGTGGTCATTGCGGGTATTAAAATGGATTTTGCCGGAATTGTAGATGCATACTATGCGCTCGGGATTATAAATAAAGATGTTTCTCGTCAGCTTTTAGAAAAAATGGCAGAAAAATTGTATAAGGTTTTAACACAAAAAGATATTTCACATAAGAAATTACAGCAAATAATGAATGAAATTATGAAGAGTTTTTACTCTTTCCCCTTTGAACTTCCGCAAAATTTAGTTTATATATTCAAAACTGCAGCTGTTCTTGAAGGTATAGGGACTGCGTTGAATCCATCTTATAACATTATTAAGGATATAATCCCCGTCGCAAAAAGATATATGAAAGATACACCTCTGGGTAAAAAGATGACCCCTTTAAATATTATTAAGGAGGGCTTTAATCAGATAAAAGAGTTCATATTGGATACAAAAAGGGTTATGCACGCTGTTTATACGGAGGATTTTAGGGTCAAGATTCATCCGGACAATATTTCAGGGGTAGAGAATTTTTTGATACATATTGTAAAAAGGTTTATGATGGCGTTTATAGGAGGTTTTGTCGGGATAATAGTTGCTTTGATATATGTAGAAAATAGGAATGCATATTTATTAACGGTGGGACTTTTTATATCCGCATTAATAATCTTTGTTTCTGTAAGTCTTCCAATCAAGACTACCCACGGCTATTCCACGCTGCTCGATATGTTCAAACATCGCAGTGACAGTTGAATAATACGGCAAATATCATTATGATATAGGGGTAGGTTGTTAAAAAATCAATTACGAGTTATATGATACATGAAAAATAAAAAAAATAAGGCAATAAAGAGTGTTATTCCGATAATACTTGCCGGAGGTCTTGGGACAAGGATGAAATCGGAAAATCCCAAGGCGCTTTCGTATTTATTAGAGAATTATTTAATATATTATCCTATTGAGGCGCTTTTAAGTGCGAAGAGATATTTTGATACCCTAAGAGGGGGCGAATGCCAAGTTTCCATTAATAAGATCGGCGTTGTTACCGGATACAAGGGTGAATTAATCAAGGATTATCTTTTAGGAGAAAAGAGATTTAGTGAGAATAAAATATCATTTGATTTTACGGTTCAAGAAGAGTACCTCGGAACTGGCGATGCCGCGTTAAAGGCATTAGATATGCTTAATTCTTACGATGATGATACGGAACTGCTATTTCTTCCCTGCGACATGCCTCTTATCAAAGCAGAGACCTTCGAGGATTTAATAAAATTTCATTTAGCCAGTAAAAATAATTTAACCGTTCTTTCCTTTTCGGCAGATAATCCTTATTCATATGGAAGAATTTTAAGGGACGAGAAGGGATATGTCATAAAGATTGTAGAAGAAAACGAACTTATTAATTATCAGGACTCGGTCAGAAATATTAATGAGGTTAACTCAGGCGTTTATGTTGTCAAATTGGGTTATATTAGAAAATTAATACGGCTAATTAAGCCTGATAATATAAAAAAAGAGTATTATCTTACAGATATAGTGGAAATATTCTTCAAAAACAATTTAAGGGTTATACCATATAATTCCCCAAAAAAGGATGAATTTATCGGGGTTAACTCCAGGACAGATTTACTTAATGCACAGAGCCTTATGCAAAAAAGGGTTATCAAGAGATTGCTTCTTAACGGGGTGAATTTCCTATCAACGGACAATTTATATATCGGTTATAATGCAGATATACGCGAAAATTCAACGATATACCCCGGTGTTTTTATTTCCGGTAATACTCTTATATGTAAAGGTGCGACCATTGAGGTAGGTTCGGTTATAAAGAATTCGGTTATATTAGATAACTCGACAATAAAAAGTTACAGTGTTTTAGATGACGCATTTGTATATGAAGATGTTCAGATCGGACCGTTTGCAAGGATACGTCCTTCATCTGTTTTACATATGGGCGCAAAGGTTGGAAATTTTGTTGAGATCAAAAAATCAGTTATCGGCAAAAATACGAAGGCATCCCATCTCAGTTATATAGGTGATTCCATTGTAGGTGATAATGTTAATATTGGAGCAGGCGTTATAACATGTAACTATGACGGGGTGAAGAAGTTTAATACTATTATAGAAGATGGCTGTTTTATCGGTTCGGATTCTCAGTTGATAGCCCCAGTTAAAATAGGAAAGGATGCTTATATAGCTTCAGGAACTACCGTAACGAAGGATGTTCCCGAAGGAGCGTTGTCTATTTCGAGGGTGCCCCAGAAAGTCATAGATGGCTGGGCTTCAAAAAAGACTAAAAAAAGATGAAACGGCTATAAATAACGTAAGAGAGAGGGTGTAATATACGATGTGTGGCATAATGGGCTTTTCGGGCAATATAAAGGAAAAATATTCCGTAGATGTGGTGCTAAATGGGCTAAAAAGTTTGGAATATAGAGGATATGACTCTTCCGGCATAGCCTATTACGATAACAATAAAAAATCCATTAAATATATCAAGAAATCGGGAAAACTAGTAAATCTTTTAAATGCACGCAGTCGCATTGCCCATTTAGATTCAACTATCGCAGTAGGGCATATAAGATGGGCTACTCATGGAAAACCGACTAGTGAAAATGCGCATCCCCATTTTGATTGCGCGGGTAATGTTGCAATAGTCCACAATGGCATAATTGAGAATTATTTGTCTTTGAGGCGTAGGCTTATAAAAAAGGGACACATATTCGTCACAGATACGGATTCAGAGGTTATAGCCCATTTAATAGAACACTATATCAACGAGGGTAATTCTTTTAATGAGGCCGTAAGGCTGTCGTCTCTTGAACTTTCTGGTACATTCGCAATATTGGCGCTGAATGCAAATGAGCAGCGTATTGCTGCTGTCAAGTTTGGTCCGCCGCTTGTTTTAGCACAAAAGGACGGTAATGTTTATGTTGCCAGTGATATTTCTCCGCTAATAAAATATACAAACGATGTCACATACCTCAAAAACTCCCAGATAGCATATTTTGGTAACGGTAACTTAGACATAATTACATTTGAGGGGAAGAAGGTTGACAAAACGGTTACAAAAATTGATTGGGATGCATCAAGGGCAGCAAAGTCCGGTTTTTCTCATTTTATGCAAAAGGAAATATATGAACAGCCTACTTGCCTTTTAGATGCTTTTTCCTCAAGGATAGCGTATAATGAAGGATCAAAGAATAAAAAAAGCATTAAGATTTCATTAGAGGGGTTGAAGCTTGTAAAGAATGATGCGATAAATGCATCGAAGATTGTCTTTATTGCCTGCGGGTCGTCTTATTATGCCAGTCTCGCTATCAAGTACATAATTGAGACTATCTGCGGCCTTCCGGTTATTGTTGAATATGGTTCCGAGTTTAGATACGAAAATTTTCCTATTTCTAAAAATGATATTTTTGTCGGCATATCTCAGTCCGGTGAAACGGCGGATACGAATAGTGCGTTAGAAGTTGCTCGTTCTAAACGAGCTAAAGTATTGTCTATTACAAATGTACCGGGTTCACAAATTACCGGTTTGTCTAACAAAGGTGTAATTTATACGCATGCTGGACCAGAAATAGGCGTTGCCTCGACGAAGGCATTTACAACACAGCTTCTTTGCGGGTTGCTCCTTGCACTCTACATTAGAGAGCAATCGGGTTTTATGCCCACGCATCAATGGTTTAATTCAGAAAATATTTTTAGAAATTTAGTGGAACTTCCGGAAAAAATGGAAAATATTCTGTCTATTGACAAAATCATAAAGGATATTGCAAGGAAATATTATAAAAGCAATAATTTTTTATATTTGGGCAGAGGTATATTGTATCCTATTGCCCTTGAAGGGGCATTAAAATTAAAGGAAATATCGTATATACATGCCGAGGGTTACTCTGCGGGGGAAATGAAACATGGGCCTATCGCGTTGGTGGACGAAAATATGCCTGTTTTATTCCTTTTATCCAATAACAAGCTCGCATTGAAAACGATATCGAACATTGAAGAGGTTAAGGCAAGGGGCGGTAAGGTTATTGTAGTTTCAGATTATAAACCAGAGATAGATGGTTTATCTGACATAATAAGGATACCGCAAACACTTGAGGTTTTAAGCCCTATACTGTATACTATTCCGCTTCAGTTATTCGCTTATCATGTAGCCGCTCTCAAGGGAACTGACATTGATCAGCCGAGAAATTTAGCCAAAAGCGTGACGGTAGAATAAGGAAATGAAAAATAAATCAGAACAGAGTTCATATTTAGATGGATTAAACGAAGAGCAGCTTAAGGCTGTGCTTCACTCGGACGGACCTCTTCTAATTCTTGCCGGTGCCGGTTCCGGAAAAACGAGGGTTATAACCCTGCGAGCGCTTCACTTGCTTAAAACGGGCAAGGCTAAGCCATATAATATTCTTGGTGTTACCTTTACCAATAAGGCAGCTAGTGAGATGAAGGAGAGAATTGCAAGGGTTTTAAAGAAAGATTCCGGTCGTGCAAATTTCAATGATCTTCCTGAATTTTCTACTTTCCATTCATTTTGTCTTAAATTACTAAGAAGGCATGCGGATTTAATCGGTTATAATAGGTCTTTTGTCATATTTGATGAACTGGACAGCAAAAAAATACTCTCAAAGATAGTTAAATCACTTAATGTTAACGAAAAAATATTTACATCTTCTAAGATAAAGTATTTCATAGAAAGAAATAAAAATACCCATACAAGTTGTGAGGAAGCGCACCGGCTGGTAAAACCGTGGGAAAAAAACTATGCGATTATTTATGAAGAGTATTCCAAGAAGCTCAAGGAAAATAATGCAATGGATTTTGGAGATTTAATCTTCAATGCAGTGGAATTATTCGAAAAAAACCCGGGGGTTTTGGAACATTATTCAAAGGTTTACAAATACATCATGGTAGATGAATTTCAGGATATAAATTTTATCCAAGATAAATTTGTCAAGCTTTTATCTAAGGAATATAAAAACATATGCGTTGTAGGCGACGATGATCAGTCTATATACAGTTTTAGAGGGGCAAATATTGACAATATATTAGGATTTGAGAAGTCATTTCCCGGGTGTAGTGTTATAAAATTGGAAAGAAATTATCGCTCAACAAAGAACATTCTAAATGCCGCTTCAAGTGTAGTAAGCTCTAATAAGCATCGGGCGGAAAAGATACTTAAAACGGATAAATCGGGTGGTAAACCTATAACCGTATATAAGGCAAATACTGATTTGTCCGAAGCCTATTTTGTTGCGCGTGAAATAAGGAGGCTTATAAGGGAGGATGGTTATTCTAATATGGATATTGCCATTTTGTATAGGGCAAATTCTCAGTCGAGAATTATGGAAGATAGGTTGATAAAAGAAAGTATTAAATATCATATTTACGGTGGTCTAAAATTTTATCAGAGAAAAGAGATAAAGGATATTCTTTCATTTTTGAGATTTGCAGTAAATCCCAAAGATTTAGTAAGTTTTGAAAGAAGTGTTCAGTGTGTGCCTATAGGTATTGGCGAAAAAACTATAAAAAATATTGAGGATATAGCCGAAAAAAACGATACGGATATTCTGTCGGCTTTTCAGCAGGGTCTTTTATTGGGAATTAAGGGTTTAAAGAAGCTACAGTCTAATAAAATTGCTTTAGATTTCGGCGGCGGAAAAGATGCTAAAGATTCAAGTACAATAAAAATTGATAAAAACGGGATCAATAGAAATCTGCCGCGTCCTGATTCGGTTAACTATTTCAAATTGATTATGGAATTAAAACAATTGATTGAAAGCAAGAGTGACGCGAATATTCAGGAAAAAAAGGATGAAAACGGGAACAAGCTGGATACTGTCCTTAATTTGGCTTATAGTGCTTCGGGTTATGAATCCTTGCTTAAAGGTGAGATTGGTGGCAAAAAAAGTGATTTTATCAATGAAATAGATCAGAATAGGATAGAAAATATAGAAGAATTAATGAATGCATCCTTGGAATTTGGAGAATTTGAAAATATTACGGACTTTTTAGACCAAAGCCAAATTGATGAAAACAAAGGTAATACGGGAGCAGACAGTGATATATCCAAGGTCTCTCTTATGACACTTCATAGTGCAAAAGGGCTTGAATTTCCGGTTGTTTTTTTAGTTGGATTGGAAGAACAGCTTTTTCCTCATATAAGGTCTTTAAGCGACGAATTGTCGTTAGAAGAGGAGAGAAGGCTTTGTTATGTTGGTATAACGAGAGCAAAGGAAAAACTTTACATGACATGGTCTAAAAAAAGGAGGATGGCGAGAGAGTATAAGTATAATTTGCCGTCTAGATTTTTAAAGGAGATACCTGAAAACCTGATAGAGGAAATAATAGATGATTATGAATACTATCAGGTCTATTAAGTTTACAGGGTTTATTGACATTATAATTATAAAATAATCACATAGGGGGCAGATTTATTATGGATGATAAGAAAAATATTATCGACATAGATCATGTTATGAAGCTTGCAAAGTTGGATTTAAGCAAGGATGATTCAGAACATTTTTCAAAAGAGTTAAATAAGATATTAAATTACATTGATATGCTTAAAGGGGCGGATGTTTCCGGTATAGAAGATATTTCAGACGAACTGGATTATGATAGCCTGGTTGGTGAAACTACATTAACATCTGAATTTTATCAAGACTGCAGATTAGATGAATGTGCTTCGGACGACAGTTTTAGTGTTAATATAGTAAAAAGTAATGCTCCGAATTTTGAAGCGGATACGGCTGGTTCTGAACATGGTTTCTTTGTAGTACCCCAGGTTATAGAGTAAGTGACATCATTAACTCAATTTAATTTATAAATTTTCATAAAACAGAGAGGAATTTAATAAATGGATTTATGCAGGTTAACGATTCATGAGCTCAACGATCTTTTGAAGCGTCGCGAGGTGAAGAGTGTTGATATTATAAATGCTTATATAGACAGGATTAAAGAGGTAGACCCTGTTGTATCCGCCTATCTCTACAACGATTTTGACGAGGCTTTGGCTAATGCGGAAAAAGCCGATATAATTATTCAAAACTCTGCTAACTTTCCTTGTCTTACGGGTATCCCGCTATCAATAAAAGATATTTTTCTTATAAAAGGTAAAAAAACCACTTGTGCGTCAAAAATACTCGATAATTTCTTAAGCCCATATGATTCGACTGTTATAAAGAGGTTAAAGGAAAATAATTATGTATTCACAGGAAAAACTAATATGGATGAATTTGCAATGGGTTCTTCTACCGAAAACTCAGCATATAAGATAACAAAAAATCCATACGATTTGGATAGGGTGCCCGGCGGTTCAAGTGGTGGCTCTGCTGCAAGTGTAAGTGCCGATCTGTGTGCGGGATCTTTCGGGACGGATACAGGTGGTTCTGTTAGGCAACCTGCAAGTCTTTGCGGCGTAGTTGGTCTAAAACCGACATATGGGTTGATATCTAGATATGGTATTATTGCATTTAGTTCATCACTTGATCAAGCCGGTGTTATCACCAAAGATGTTCTTGATGCGGCAATCATGCTTAGAGCCGTTGCGGGGTTCGATGAAAACGATCAAACAACGAGAAGATTTAAAATCAAGAATTATCCTGAAATAGTAAAAAAAGCGGATAAATCTATCATGAAAGGCTTAAAAGTAGGTTTACCTGCTGAATTTTTCTCCGAAGGACTTGACCCCAATATTAATTCAAAAATTATTGAGATAAGGGATTTATTAAAGGATCTTGGCGCGAGCGTTGTTGATATATCGTTGCCTGATACAAAATATTCCGTAGCGGCATATTATGTTATAGCTACGAGCGAGGCTAGCTCTAATCTTGAGAGGTATGACGGCATACGATTCGGTTATAGATATGGCGCAGACAAAGAACATCGGGGATTAGATGAACTGTATAGGGAATCAAGGGAGCGTGGATTTGGAAAAGAGGTTAAAAGACGGATAATATTGGGGACTTTTGCATTGTCTGCAGGTTATTATGATGCCTATTATAAAAAGGCATCATCGGCTCGAAAGTTAATAATAAAGAACTACAAGGATGCTTTTGGGGGTGTAGATATTATACTTGGGCCTACATCGCCGACGCCAGCGTTTTTAATTGGGGAAAAAACAGATGATCCGCTTAGCATGTACTTATCGGATATATATACTATCTCTGTAAATCTTGCCTATTTACCCGCAGTAAGCTTGCCGATTGGCGTAATGAATAACCCGACGAAGAAGGATGATGTGCTTCCGATAGGTTTACAGCTTATTTCGCCATGGACTTCTGAAGACAAACTTTTATCTGTGGCAAGGGTAATAGAGAGCGAGGTCAAATTTCGTCAAAAATATGGCGCTAAAATTTAAATAAAAGAAGAGTACGAGAGGGATTTTAAAATATGCATAATGATAGCGAAATTAAAAATCAGCGGTTCACAGGGCAGGCAACGGCAGATTCGTTTGAAGCGGTAATTGGACTTGAGGTGCATTCGCAACTTCTAACGAATACTAAGATGTTTTGTTCTTGTCAAAATATTTTTGGGAAAAAACCTAATTCTGTGGTGTGCCCTGTTTGTCTGGGGCTCCCCGGCGCTCTTCCCGTTATAAATTTTGAATGCGTGAGGCTTGCGGTTAAGGCTGCAATGGCTTTAAATATTGGTATAAACAAAAAGAGTTTTTTTGCAAGAAAAAACTATTTTTATCCTGATTTACCTAAGGGTTATCAAATATCGCAATATTTAGACCCTATATCGTCGAAAGGCTACTTAATGGTAGAATCTGATGGGGCAACAAAAAAAATTAGAATAAACAGACTCCATATTGAAGAGGATGCCGGCAAGTTAATTCACATCGGTAGTGAATCTTATGTTGATTTGAATAGGTCGGGAACCCCGCTTGTTGAAATCGTTTCCGAACCGGATATATCTTCAGCAAAAGAAGCTACCACTTATTTAAAAGAGTTGAGAGAGATACTTGTCTATCTCGATATATCAGACGGGAACATGGAAGAGGGGAGCTTTAGGTGTGATGCTAATATCTCTGTGAAGAGAAAGGGTGACACAAAATTGGGTACGAGAGCAGAGATTAAGAATATTAATTCATTCAAATTCGTAGAACATGCAATCAATTATGAGATAGACAGGCAGATTAATGTTATTTTAAGCGGAAAAAATGTAATCCAAGAAACAAGGCTGTATGACTCAAAAGAAAATGTAACAAGGTCTATGAGGGGCAAAGAAGAAGCGCATGATTACAGATATTTTGAAGAGCCCGATTTACCCCCGTTGATTTTGAACGATAAATTTCTTAAAGAGGTTGAGGGTTCAATTGTTGAACTGCCAAGGGTGAAGAGAAAAAGATATATGTCTGAATATTATTTAACCCCTTATGATTGCGAGGTTTTGACGCAAGATAGGAAAATTGCTTATTATTTTGAAGAATTAATAGGTATCAATGTGGAACCTATTAATATTACAGGTAATAGCAACGAGAATAAGCTTGAAATTAAAAAAATAGCAAACTGGGTTACGAACGATTTATTATTTGCACTAAAAGAAAAGGAATATGGACTGCCTAATGCACAAGCTTTTTTGTCCCTTGTACTTGCTGTTGAAAACGGTAATATCAATAGAAATACCGGAAAACTTGTTTTAAATGAGATGCTTTCTACCGGTAAAAATCCAAACGATATCATTGCGGAAAAGAATTTATCTCAAATGTCGGATGAAAAGGGATTAGGCGATATAATAAGAAAGATATTCGATGAAAATCCTAAGGAATTGATAAATTTAATTGGCGGCAAGGATAAACTTTTTGGTTTTTTTGTCGGCAAGGTAATGAAAACGACAAATGGTAAGGCAAACCCAAAGAAGGTTAACGATATGTTGAAAAGTCATATAGAAGTGGAAAGAAATAAGAATATTTAAGAATAGAGGGGGAGTAAATACATGTCTTTTTTTACCTTAAGGCTTAACGATAAAGATGATACGGTTGAGATGCTTGATCAGAGAAAACTTCCTTTAGATATAACATACGTTAAATTAAGCAGCTATAAAGATGTGCATGATGCTATAAGGGATATGATCATCAGAGGTGCGCCGGCTATAGGGGTGGCTGCCGCGTTCGGCTTGTATCTAGGGGCTAAATTTTTGTCTGAATCTATATTGCAATATGATAAATTCGAAAGTGAATTTTATAAAATTTGTGATTTTATGTTTTCGGCAAGACCGACGGCTGTTAATTTGGGATGGGCAATAGACAAAATAAAATTGCTTGTATCAAAGGGTAGCGGCAAGACTGTAAACAGCGTGGTGAAAGACATAAGGGATGAATCGTTACGGATTTATAACGAAGATATACAGATTAATAAAAATATGGGTTCTCACGGAGCAAAGCTTTTAGAAGATGGATTTACGGTTTTAACCCACTGCAATGCTGGGGCATTGGCTACGGCAGGCTATGGAACTGCTCTTGGAGTCATAAGGTCGGCTATTGAGGAAAATAAAAAAATATCGGTTATTTCTGATGAAACAAGACCATTTCTCCAGGGAGCAAGGCTTACCACATGGGAACTTATGGAAGATGATATACCGGTTACATTAATTGCTGATAATTCCGCCGGTCTTTTGATGAGAATGGGAAAAATTAATGCGGTGATAGTCGGTGCCGATAGAATAGCTTCAAACGGTGATGTTGCCAATAAAATTGGAACGTATCAGGTTGCCGTTCTTGCGACGGAAAACAATATTCCTTTTTATGTTGCGGCGCCTCTTTCTACTATAGATTTGAAGCTAAATTCCGGTGATGAAATTCCCATAGAGGAAAGAGATGCCACCGAGATTACCAACGTGTTTGGAAAAAGAATAGCTCCGAACAACATTAATGTACTAAACTATACCTTTGATATAACCCCAAATAAATATATAGGGGCAATTATAACGGAAAAAGGGATCTTATATCCACCATATGAAAAATCTATTGCGAAAATATTCGGCAAATGATAGAATACCATTATCATATTTGTAATTCATATAAATAGAATATCTTAAAGAGAGGCAATGAGCAATATTAACGAAGAAAGTAGTCCGTTTGTAGGGTCCAAGTGTTGGATGGACGGAAAGTTTCTTGATTATAAGGACGCAAATGTTCCGGTAAACAGTCATTCATTGCATTACGGATTGGGGGCTTTTGAGGGTATAAGGTGTTACGAGACAAAATCGGGTAAACCGGCTATCTTCAGGCTTGACGAACACATAGATAGGCTCTATAGCTCTTGCCATATACTCCAAATATCTATTCCTTACACAAAGAAAGAGGTTAAGGATGCCATAATTAAGGTTGTTAAGTTAAATAAGTTTAAGGGGTGCTATATAAGGCCGCTTGTATTTGTGGGAGACAGAGACGGTTTAGGTATTTTTATTAAAGATTACGATACGAGGGTTGCAGTGTCCGCATGGTTTTGGGGAGCCTATCTTGGAGATGAGGCTCTTAAGACGGGAATTAGGGCCAAGGTGTCGTCTTATGCAAGATTCCATGTGAACACATTTATGGGTATGTCGAAATCAACGGGGCAATATATTAATTCCATACTTGCTAAAAAAGAGGTTGTTAACTCCGGCTACGATGAAGCTATTATGCTTGACACATCCGGATTTGTATGCGAGGCGACGGGGGAAAATGTTTTTATCTATTCAGGTGGTTGCATAAAAACGCCTCCTTTATCGTCTGTTTTGCCCGGTATCACAAGGGATAGTGTTATAGAAATAATGCAGGAAGAAATGGGTTTAAAAATTGAGCAAGAAAGGGTTACTAGAGATGAGCTCTATATTGCTGATGAGCTTTTCTTGACTGGTACAGCCGCGGAGGTTACGCCTGTAAGGGAAGTTGACGATAGAGAGATTGGCTCCGGAAAAGCCGGCAAGATCGCATTAGAGCTTCAAGAAAAGTTTTTTAATATTGTAAAGGGCGGAGACAAGAAATATAAGAAGTGGCTGACATATGTCGGATAGCTATGCCCTTATAATAATGTTATTTATATTTTTCAATGTAGTATTTATTTTTGTTAAGAAAGATTTGAATTAGTTCGATGAGCATGGGTATGGAATCTGCCACTATGTTTACATGTCCTCCGGGTTTGTGATGCCACTCTACACTTACCTCTTTTATATTGATATTGTTTAGCAGTGCAATGTAGAGCACCTCTACATCAAAAGAAAATCCCTTTATAACAGATTTAGAAAATATTCTTTTTCCTGTATCTAACCTGAATGCCTTAAATCCACATTGAGAATCATAAAAATTAATTCCTAAAAGCTTCGATTTGGTAAAGCTAAATGTCTTTCCGACAAAATTTCTAAAAAGGGGCTGGACTATAACCGAGTCATCGGGTAAATAGCGCGAGCCTATTATAATATCGATATTTTTTTCTTTTTGAAAAATATTAATAAACTTTGTGATTTCTTGAACTCCGGTCGACAAATCAGCATCCATAAAAAATACCAACTCATGGTTAGCAGATAGTATACCCTCTTTTACAGCCGTTCCCTTACCAACCTTTGTAATCGTTATAATCCGCAAGTCGGATGTAAGCATATCTTTTAATATGTTTAACGTTCCGTCTGTGCTCCCGTCGTCAACAACGATTATCTCATACGAGTACTTTTTTGATTTTAAATAAGACCTAATCTCTGATATGGTCTGCCCAATCCTTTTTTCTTCATTATATGCAGGGATGACTACGGAGATCCCTATCTTGTCAGATTTTTGAATGCTATTGTCAGGCATTGATATGATTTAAATAAATGTATGATATATATTACGCAATTTGATATAATAAACCGGCTAAACAAGCCGAATAATCTATATTCAACTTAACATAACAAATTTTTTTATTCAAGTTAATAATATATTTCAAAAAAATCATAAAATATTGTATAACAGAATATGACATGCCTAAAAAGTCTAAATTCGTAATTCTCTTGACTATAAATTATTTGAAGGAAATAATATCGCGCGGTATAGAAATATATGCACATATAAAAACCTATCCTTATTTTATCCGTAAGGAAAATTAAGGTCAAACTTTTTTATTAACTTGTCAATCTCATGTATAAATGAATAGCAACCGTATAGACAATATTCTGATCATAAAATTAAGCTCTATAGGCGATTGTCTGCTTGCGACCCCTGCGATAGAATCTATAAGGAGGAGGTACCCGGATAGTTTTATTGCATGGCTTATAGAGGGTAAGTCAAAGGATATCGCTTTATTAAATCCTCATGTAGATGAAGTGCTAGTAATCAATAAAGACAAATTTAAAATTCGTGATTATTTTTCTTTAATAAAAAAATTAAGAAGGCGTAAGTTTGATTTAGCGATTGATTTGCAGGGCGTTGACAGGACATCTATTTTTTCATTCTTGAGTGGTGCCAAGATGAGATATGTGGTGGAGTACGCAAAGTTGAGTTTCTTGAGCACTAAAAAGATTAATAAAGAAGGACGGCCGATTGAGCATGCCGTTGATTTTTACCTATTTCTTGCTGAAAAGTGCGGCGGCAAAAAAATATCTAATGTTAATCTTACACTTGTTACCGGCAAAGAGGATAAAAAATTTGCTGATGTTTTTTTAGATGGTAATTTTAGTATAAGGCGTAATAATATATTTGTAGGTATAAATCCGGCAGGAACATGGAAAACAAAAAGGTGGCCGATTAAATATTTTATAGAACTTTCCAAAAGACTTATTTCTTCTTTTGATCTAAATATGGTTATTTTTGGCGGTAAAGGCGATGAGTCTCTTGCGCAGGATATTTTAAAAGGGGTTAGCAGTGATAATATCAAAAGTGTTGTGTCCAAGACTACGCTAAAACAAGCAAAGGAACTTCTCGCAAGAATGGATTACTTTATAACACCTGACAGTGGTTTAATGCATATCGCCTCTAGTATTGAAAGCCTTAAGACAATTGCATTGTTTGGGTCAACTGACCCCGCTCTTACTGGACCCTTTGGGGTTAATAATGTAGTTTTAAGGGATAACCTGTATTGCATGCCCTGCTTTAAAAAGGAATGCCCGCTTAATAAGATTGAAAATGAAAACTTTAAGGAGTGTGTTTTGTGTATGAGAAGAATTACTCCAGATATAGTTTTCGATGTGATAAACAAAGATATTCAGGGGAATAACACATAAAATATTCATGGCTAACAAAAACAATAATAACAATTTTTTGATATTTGCTAATAATTATATTGGTGATACGCTGATGTTGACACCAGCTATCAGGGCGCTTAAATCTAAATTTTCGGAAAGTAAAATTATTGTTGTGGTGTCCAAGGGCGCATCTCCTGTTTTAAAAAGAAATTCCGATATATGGAAAGTAGTTGAGACTGAAAAAATTAGAGGGATATGGGGTATATTGGGCGTTTTGGGTCTTTTCCTGAAATTAAGAAAATTAAAATCAAAAGAGTTGAATATAAAAAAATTTTATGTCTGTATTAATTTTTTAAGATCCTTCAAGTTTGCTATTATGGGTGCTTTACTCTCTAAAAGACAGGTCGGGGAAGACAGAAGATTGAATAATTTTTTTTTTCACGATAAAATTGGTTTAGATAAAAGTTTACATAATATCGATAAGTCCCTTAAATTTGCCGAGCTGTTTTATGCAAAACGCGAACACTTAAGCAGAAGTTGTATTTATAATGTATATGCAGACGATATAAAAAATGCCAAGAATATCCTAAAAAATTATTTTAAGGATTATGACGATAATTTTAAGATGGTTTTATTTGCTCCGGGCTCAACAAGAAAATCAAAAGAGGCAAATCCCGAAACTTTTTCTCTTTTTGCTGATTACTTAAATAACATAGGGTACCACATAGTTGTAACAGGTGCTAAAAAAGATGTAGATTTATCCGGAGAAATATTCAATAATATTACGAATAAGCGTCTTTGCATTGATGTAACGGGTCTAACTGATATTTATATACTTGGCGGATTAATAAAACTTTCCTCCCTTGTCGTCAGTGTAGATAATGGGACTATGCATCTATCGTCTGCAATAAAGGTTCCCTTAATAGCCCTTTTTGGATCCACAGATCCTACTATTTGCGGTCCTATTTCGGAAAATAGCTATGTGATAGATAAAAAAAAAGAATGTTATCATTGCTTTAAATATAATTGTTCAAGGGAAAGTTTTAATAAAAATGGTTTTCCGGACTGTATGGGATTTATAGTTCTGGATGATTTAGTAGAAGGGACAAAGAGGGTATTAAAATGAGAATTTCAGGATTTACTTTTATCAGAAACGGCACTCTAATGGGATATCCATTTATAGAGTCTATTAAATCGGCGCTTCCGTTGTGCGATGAATTTATTGCGGTTGCTTGTGAGAGTTCTGATAACACAAAACAGAAGTTAGAAGAATTAAGCGATGAAAATCCGAAGATTAAAATTATATACTCCGACTGGAATGTCAAAAGAAAAAGCGGGGCTATTTTATCTGAAAAAACCAATATTGCTATAAAAAATATTAGCGGGGACTACGGCTTATATATTCAGTGCGATGAGGGGCTGCACGAAAAGGATTATGAAGGAATAATCGAGACGCTGGAGCGTAATTTAAATAATAATGAGATAAAAGGGTTTGTTTTTGATTATATACATTTTTTTGGGGGATATTTTTCATATGCTAAGAAAACGGAAAAAAAATTCTTTTACGATAAAGAGGTGCGTATAATAAGAAATGACGGCACAGTCTTTTCATGGGGCGATGCAATGGGTTTTAAGGACATAAACGGCATGAAGATAAATATAGAAAATAAAAATGCCGTTGAGCTTAATGCAAGGGTGTATCATTACGGCAGGGCAAAAAATCCTATTGGTATGTATAATAAAGATAAGGAGATGGAGAGACTTTATAACCATAATATAATAAATACTTTAAAAAACTGGGTTTCTAATTATAGTCCACGTGTCGATAAATATATTTACTCCGATTTTAACTGGCTCGAAAGGATAGACAGGAATAATTTGGGATTTCACCCCGCGCCCTTTAGAGAACTTGCGAGGATGCAGGATTGGGATGTTGATGATTTCAAGATGTTTAGAAAAGAGAAAAAGGGCATAAAACAGTTTTTTCGCATGATTGTATATAAAATGGTTAAGGATGTCATAAATGAAACATCTAACGCGATAAAAAAAATATTATCACTTCTAAACAATAACAAAATTTAAATAAAAGATGAAGATATTAGAGTTCATAACCCCTTCTAATGTAGGGGGTGCGGAAAATTACCTGGTGAATCTTGCGGGTAAACTTAAAAAAAAAGGGCACGACGTATATATTTTATCTTCCAAACCGCGCAATAGTAAAAATCAAGATTTATCTGTCAAGGAACTCTTTGGCAAAAGCGGACTCCCGTTAAAGATGATAAACATTGATTTTAAGTACAGCCCTATTGTCATTCTTAGAATACTGTATTTTTCGAAAAAGAACAATATAGAGATAATACATACTAATCTTTCCAGGGCAAACATAATCGGAGCTATTGTAGCAAAAATCTTAGGGATTAAGTCTGTGGCGACGGCACACGGGTTAAATAAGAGGTCTCAATATAAATATGTAGACCGTACCATATGTGTATCTGATGCTGTTAAGAGACATCTTTTAATGCAGGGTATGAATGAAAAACGGCTTAATGTGATATATAACGGAATAGATACAGATAAGTTTAATCCGGCGGCGGAAGGATTGCAGAGAAGAATTTTAAAAAGAAACATTACTGATAAAAATAATAAAGAATGCACTGCATTTAATGTAGGAATGATTGCACGATTGTCCCGTGAAAAGGGAGTAGACCTATTTTTAGAAGCGGCACGCTCTGTGTTAAAGGAGCTTCCATGCGCAAAATTTTTTATTGCGGGAAGTGGCGCGTTAAAAAGGGAGTTGATAAAAAAAGCCGACAATTTGGGGATAGGTAATTCGGTCTACTTTTTAGGGTTTGTGGGGAATAATTTAGTTTCTTTTATAAATGAACTAGATGTTGTTGTTTTCCCTTCGTCAAAAGAGGGATTACCACTTTCCCTTATTGAATCTATGTCCATGGAAAAGGTCGTAATAGTTTCTGATGCCGGCGGAATGTCCGAGGTTGTACAAGATGGCAAAAACGGTTTTGTGGTGAAAAAAGGGGATATAGATAGTATTTATCAAAAATTGATTTTTGTGTGTAATAACAGAGATATCGCCAAAGATATAAGTAGAGAGGCCAGAAAAACCGTAGTGGAAAGATTTAATATAGATATCATGGCGGACAAAACCGAAGATTTGTTTAAAACTATTTTACGTGGTAAGGAAGAATTATGAATGAAAATTTGTTAGATATCGTGAAAAGGTTTAATAAAGCAAGGATACTTGTCATAGGTGATGTTATGGTTGATCATTTCATTTATGGGACGGTTAGCAGGATATCCCCTGAAGCACCTGTTCCTGTGGTAAATGTTCAGTCTGAAGAATTAATGCTTGGTGGTGCTGCCAATGTTGTAAATAATGCAGCTAAACTGGGTGCAAGCGTACACGTTTTCGGTATTGTCGGAAATGATCATAACGGTGATATCCTTAAGCAATTAATTAATAAGGACAATGTTAATTCCGAAGGCATATTGACCATTGATGGTTTTCAAACAATTACAAAGACAAGAATAATTGCGCATAATCAACAAATAGTGAGATTCGACAAGGAATACAACGGAAAATTTAAACAGCATGCATATAAGGTGCTTATTTCCAATATTAAAAAGGTTGTTGACGATATCGATGCTGTTATAATTTCAGATTACGGTAAGGGATTAATAGAAAGAAAATTCTTTTCGATAATAGTGAGTTTTTTTAAAGAAAAAGGTAAATTCGTGTCCCTTGATCCAAAGGTCGAAAATTTCAAATTTTATAAAAATGTTTCAATCTTAACACCCAATATAAATGAGGCATTCGGCGGATCAGGGGTTAAAATAAAAGATGAAAAAACCCTTGTCAGGGCGAGTAAAGCAATATTTAAAAGGGTGAAGCCTGAATATTTACTTATCACAAAAGGTGAAGCGGGTATGTCGCTGTTTTATCAAGATAGTAAATTTGAGCATTTAAATGCTCGTGCTAAAAAGGTTTATGATGTTACTGGTGCAGGGGATACGGTTATTTCTACTCTCACTGTAGCTAAAGGTGTTGGTGCAAGTATTTATGAAGCTTGTTGTATTGCGAATATCGCTGCAAGTATTGCCGTTTCGCAATTAGGAACATACGCGGTCAGCATGGATGAATTAAGTAAAATTTTGTCGGAACTGGTATAATTCTAAATCACGCAATTGTATTGAATTTTTATTTTAATATGTGTTATAATGAAAGTAGATACAACAATGTTATATAATGTGAGTGAGCTGTCTTATAGATGCAAAAATTAATTAACATCGGGTTTGGCAATGTTGTAGTACAAAGCAGGATTGTTGCAGTTGTTTCCCCTAGTTCTTCACCTATGAAAAGATTGAGAGAAACCGCAAAAGATGGAAATAATCTAGTCGATGCTACAGAGGGAAGAAAGACAAGGTCGGTTATTATCACTGATTCCGGACATATTGTTCTTTCGGCTTTAAATACGTCAACCATAATTGCAAGGTTAGAGAAGGATGACAAATAAGGGTTTGGCGGATCAGGATTTATCATTAGACGGTTGTCCAAGAGGATTTGTTATTGCAGTTTCCGCTCCTTCGGGCGCAGGAAAAACCACTCTTTGCAATATGCTTACAAAGGAATTTAGTGATATAATGCTGAGCGTGTCTTATACTACGAGATTACAGAGAACAGATGAAGTAGATGGCGTTAGTTATCATTTTATTGATGATGCTGAGTTTGACAAGATGGTAGCCGCTGACGAATTCATAGAGTGGGCTAATGTTTTTGGCAAAAGGTATGGGACTGCATATAAATCTATGACAGTTGGTAGTGGTTTAAGCGATATCCTTTTGGAGATAGATGTTCAGGGCGTTGAAAAACTTATAAAATATTACAGGGATAGGGAGACTTCCAATACATTAATCACCGTATTTGTAAAACCGCCCTCATATGCTGATTTAAGAGATAGATTAACGAAAAGAGGCGGCATGAGTGGCGAAGAACTAAAGAGGCGGCATGAGTTCTCCCGTGCCGAAATGGAACAAAGTAAGATGTACGACTATATAATTACCAACGACGATTTAGATAAGGCATATTTAAAATTAAAGTCTATTATAATTGCCGAACGATGCAGAAATATTAGTAAATATAAAAAATAAATTAAGGGGATAAATTAAATGGCAAGAGTTACGATAGAAGATTGTTTGTTAAATGTAGAAAATAGGTTTGCACTTGTCGTGATAGCGACTAAAAGAGCCAGACAGCTTATTGAGGGTGCTCAACCGAAGGTAGTAAGCAAGAATAAATTCGTAGTTGTATCCTTAAGAGAAATCGCACAAGGATATGTTAAGGTAAAGTCTGCCGATTAACTTGCTTTTTATAATACCAAAAATTATACCATGAACTCACACGACCCACTTGTTACCGCAAGTCCTTCCAGCGGCGTTATCTCGCCGAATAACCTAATAGAAGCGTTCAGAAACAATATTGATAATATTTCCGATATAGGCATAAACGATATACATAGCGAAGAGTTTAAACTGTTTAAAAAGGCTTATAATTTTTCAAAAAGGGTACATCAAGGACAAAGGAGAGAATCAGGAGAACCATATCTAACCCATCCCATAGAGGTAGCAGCCATAGCAGTAGTGCTTAAAATGGATTGTGCATCAATAGTTGCCGCATTGTTGCATGATACCGTCGAAGATACCCTTGCGACGATAGACGATATTAAAAATGAGTTCGGGGAAGAGGTAGCTTTTATAGTTGCTGGGCTAACCAAGTTAGGGAAGCTATCTTTTCAAAGTTCCGAAGAACTTGAAGCTGAAAATATTAGAAAAATGATTGTTGCGATGGCAAAGGATATCAGGGTCATAATAATAAAATTAGCGGATAGGCTCCATAACTTGCGGACACTCGGATTTTTAGCAAAAGAGAAAAGAGTTAAAATAGCGCAGGAAACCTTAGATATTTATGCCCCTCTTGCCAATAGATTGGGCATGTTTTTTATAAAGAGTGAATTAGAGGACCTATCTTTTAAATATTTAAATCCGGAGGCATATAAAGATTTAACATTCAAGGTAAATAAAAAAAAGACAGAGAGAGAGAGATATATAGAGAATGTTATAGGTATATTGAAAGAAAGTCTTGAAAAGCACAATCTGAAAGCTGAAATTTATGGACGACCGAAGCATTTTTATAGTATTTACAAAAAAATGATAGGGCAACATGTTAGTTTTGAAGATATATATGATTTACTGGCTTTAAGAGTGATAGTTAATACCGAAACAGAATGCTATGAAGCGCTTGGTTTAATTCATTCTCTTTGGAAACCGGTATCTGGTAGAATCAAGGACTATATTGCAATGCCCAAGGCAAATTTGTACCGTTCACTTCACTCGACGGTAATTGGCCATGAAGGAATGAGGATTGAGATTCAAATAAGAACGAAGCATATGCACTTTATAGATGAATTTGGTGTTGCGGCACACTGGAAATATAAGGAAAATATGCCGTTTGAAGAGAGCGATTTGAATCAATTTAATTGGCTAAGGCAGCTCGTAGAATATCAGAAAGAGCTCAATGATCCACGTGAATTTTTGGACAGTGTTAGAATAGATCTTTTTCAGGAAGAGGTTTATGTCTTTACTCCAAAGGGTAAGGTCATTGCTTTGTCAAAAGATTCTACCCCGATAGATTTTGCATATTATATCCATACCGATGTCGGCAATAAAGCGATGGGAGCAATAGTAAATGGTGTGATTGTACCATTAAAGCAACAATTGTCTAACGGAGATATAGTTGAAATTATTACGAAAGAAGACCATAATCCATCAAAAGATTGGTTGAAATATGCCAAATCTTCTAAGGCGTTATCGAAAATTAGGAGTTATATACGGCAAACTGAAAGGGATGAAAGTATAACGGCAGGGAAAGAAATATTAGAAAGAGAATTTAAGAAGCTCAACTGTAAGAGTGTGGACTTTAAGGAAATGGCCAATATTGCATCACAGAAGCTGTCTATCAAGAATGAAGAAGATCTGTATGCAGGTATAGGCTACGGAAAATATTTGCCTTCTTACATATTTTCTAATGCAATAATTGATTATAGAAAAACCCGCAAGCTCTCCTTGATTACTAAAACTACCGAAAGCGTTATCAGTAAAATTTTAAATAAAATAAAGCCGAGGACAAGAAATAATCGTCAGGCAGGTGGCGAAGCGATAGTATCCCCCTTTGGTGGAGATTTGTTATGCAGGCTTGCGGGTTGTTGTCACCCGATACCTGGTGATGATATTGTCGGGTTCATTTCGAGGGGAAGGGGTGTCATTGTCCATAAATTAGACTGCAATAATATAATTGGTATTGATGAAAACAGGCTTATAGAAGTTGCGTGGAAAACCTTGTTTGAATCTTCAAAATTTGGCTTAGGTTTTTTTGAGACAAAAATAAGGATTGTTACGGAAGATAAAAAGGGTATTTTGGCAAATATTGTCACATTAATATCCGAAAAAGGGGCCAATATCTCAAAGGCTCAAGTGAGGACACTTAAAGACGGAAGAGCGGTGCACCTTTTTGATGTTGAAGTTAAGGACAACGCTCAGGTAGATTCGATCATTGACGATATAAAGGGCGTCAAAGGTGTAATAAAAATTAATAGATGCTAATGGATCTTTTTAAAGAGTATATTGTTTTCTAAGTGCACATGTATCATTATGTCGTCTGAAATCTCTCTTAGCGATTTGTAGATATATTTATAAGAAGCACACGCATCAGCAGGTGTTGAATAATGAGAACTTAGGGCATCCATCTCCTTAAGAATGTTTCCGGTCTCTTCGTGTTCGCTTATGATGTTTTCTATTTCTTTTAATATTGCCTGCGTTTCGGAAACAGTATTGTTGACTTTATCTGTGTGAGTTGATGTATTAACGGTATTTTTTAAGTTTTTTATACGAGGAAAAAGATCTTTTTCCTCGTAGTCAAGATGTGGCGTTAATATTGAATTCATTTTTGCAAATAACTCTCTTATCTTGACAACCTCCGGATGATTACCTCCGTGGACGTTCGCAACCTTTTCTATATATTCTGTTGCTTCTGGAATATGCACCCTCAAAAATGTATGATGAATGTTTACTATGTAATCAATTAAAAAATCTACACTCCAATCTTTGGTTTTTTGATTTAAAAACGTATTTTCTTGACCACTTGCGGGCTTTATATTATCATCGTTTAATTCTGCTACGATCTCATCTTCATTTATATTTGCAGATTCACAAGCTTCCCTTAATGTTTTGTCTCCACCGCAACAAAAGTCTATTCCGTATTTTTTGAACACATCTATTTTGTCCGGATTTTGTGCCACAATGTTGCCTACACTTTCGCCGCTTAATTTATTTGTTATTTCACCTTTTTGAGCATTTAATCCTTTTTTGGTTATCTTAATCCTCCATTTTGCCGGCCCATTCTCTAAATATTGCCAATCGAATATTTCTCCCTTTTCGGCCAAAAGTTGATAACGAAGTGGTTTTGGATCATGGTCGTTTTTTATAATAAAACTCTCGCCATCCCTAAGTTCTTCAAATAATTTAAATATGGTTGGATGTTTGAGTTGCGGCTCTATAAGGGTAACATCTAATACGGTCACATCGGTTTCTTTTTCCATTTTTGATTCCTTCCTTAATTTAATAGATTTAACATTTAGATATTATCAGTGTGTCTATTATCCTAAAATTAAAACCGATAAGATATGATTTTAATCACATTGTTAAAATAATTTATTGTCTTAGCTATTATTCATATGCTATCATACTCTTGTGTAAAAGTTAACTTATCACGGCATTTTTTTATTTGTATTTTGTTAATTTATGTATTGTGGTGGCAATGCGACGTAAATTCGCATTGAGCTCTTTTTGATTGGAGGGTTACTAAAAATGATTTCGGAATATTTATCTATAAGGCCCAGGAGATTAAGAACATCTTCTAATTTATCCAGACTTGTAAGGGAAGTATCGCTTGAGCCGTCAAAATTTATTATGCCTTACTTTGTAACCCACGGAAAATTTATCAAGGAACCTATTAAGACAATGCCGGATCAGTTTCGCTATTCGGTGGATGAACTTATTAAAGAACTTAAACATGTGACCAATCTTGGCATCGGCGGGATTCTTCTTTTCGGTGTTCCTGCGCATAAGGACGAGTTAGGTTCGGAAAGTTATTCCGATAATGGTATAGTCCATCAAGCATTAAGGGGGATTAAGGATGTTTTTCCCGATTTAATTGTTATTACGGATGTTTGCCTATGTGATTACACTTCACACGGACATTGTGGTATTGTTGATGATAGGGGTTATGTAAAGAACGACGAAACACTTGAATATTTGGCAAAAATAGCTGTTTCTTATGCCAAAGCCGGCGCGGATATTATAGCGCCGTCCGACATGATGGACGGAAGAGTGAGAAAAATAAGAAGAGCACTCGATGATGATGGGTTCATAAATATTCCTATAATGTCTTATTCTTCGAAATATTCTTCATCCTTTTACGAACCTTTCAGGGACGCGGCGGATTGTTCTCCAAAATTCGGTAACAGAAAATCTTATCAGATGGACTATTCAAACTCCGATGAGGCTATTCTTGAGACGCAACTTGATTTAGACGAAGGCGCAGACATGATTATGGTAAAACCGGCATTAAGCTATCTTGATATTATATACAAGATAAAGCAGGCGTTTAAGAGACCGCTTGCTGCGTATAATGTGTCCGGCGAATATTCAATGATAAAAGCCGCGTCTAAGCTTGGTTATTTAAAAGAAGATGCGGCGGCGCTCGAAATGCTCACGTCTATTAAAAGGGCGGGAGCAGATATTATTATAAGCTATTATTCTCTTTATGTCGCAAAGTTATTACTTTAACAAGCTCCAAGTTTGCAAACTTATAGGGTTAAAGGGTAACAAACATTGATAAAAAATGGGAAGACAAAAAAATAAACGTTATTACCGCGGAGGACGATGCTGAAGAATTATCCGTTGTTTATACACGGCGAATGGATAGAGAAACAAGAAACTTACGATATAGTGAATCCCTTTAACGATGAGATAATTGCTCTACTAAGCAAGCCTGACAAAGCGGATATTGAATTGGCCGTATCTTCTGCTGAAAAAGGTTTTTTAAAGGTTAAAAATCTTAATGTATATGAAAGGGTCGAGATACTGGAAGGGACTTGTAAAATTTTAGAGCGAGATTCTAATGAAATAGCCTATTTTATATCCCTTGAGGTTGGTAAGGCCTTAAAATATTCCATTATTGAGACGCAACGGGTAGTTAACATATTTAAATTTGCGGCGGAAGAAGCAAAAAGGCTGCATGGTGAGACCGTGTCCATGGATGTCGTTAGAGG
Organism: uncultured Actinomycetes bacterium; assembly: GCA_964631685.1. Lineage (GTDB taxonomy): Bacteria > SZUA-79 > SZUA-79 > Acidulodesulfobacterales > Acidulodesulfobacteraceae > Acidulodesulfobacterium. The sequence continues at coordinate 53,345 of CAZVZU010000001.1, forward strand.
ATTTGAGGATAAAATTGCCTTTTATACGAGGGTTCCCATTGGTATTATTGCTGCAATTACCCCTTTTAATTTTCCAATAAATCTTCCTGCTCACAAGATTGCCCCTGCGATAGCTGCAGGCAACAGCGTAGTTTTTAAACCATCCATAAATGGTTCTATTACGGCCTATTATCTTGTGAATGCTTTAATTGAAGCGGGCTTACCTAGGGAGGCTATTAATCTTCTATATGGTGATAGAGATACGGGAGAGGCTATTGTTACTAACGAAAGCATAAGGATGGTCAGCTTCACCGGAAGTCATAATGTAGGCAGAGAGATAATGATGAAGGGTGGCCTTAAAAAATACACTATGGAGTTAGGGAGTAATTCTGCTCTTATTATTGATAAATCGGCGGATATTATTAAAGCTGCTAAAAAAGCAGTGATCGGATCGTTTTACAATTCCGGTCAGGTGTGTGTCTCTCTTCAAAGGATATATGTCCATAAGGATGTAGAGAAAGACTTCGTAGAATATTTTATCAAGGAGACTAAAAAAATAAAAGTAGGTAATCCTATCGATGAAGATACGGATATAGGTCCTATTATTAACCCTGAGTCAAAACAGAGGATAGCGGATTGGATCGCCGAGGCCGTGAAAGAGGGCGCAGAGGTAGAACTTGGCGGAGATTTTAATGGAAACATTATGAACCCTACTATATTTTCCAATGTTGACCCTAATATGAAAATATCATGTCTTGAGGTATTTGCTCCTGTTGTTTCTGTTGTTGGTTTTACCGATATTTCCGAGGCAGTGCGTCTTGTGAATGATTCAATATATGGACTTCAGGCCGGTATCTACACCAATGATATTAAAAATGCATTATACTGCATTAAACACATCGATGTGGGAGGAATTTTAATAAATGACATTCCGACGACAAGGGCGGATCATCAGCCGTACGGCGGTGTTAAAAAATCCGGACTCGGCAGAGAAGGCATGAAATATGCCGTAGAAGAAATGACCGATCTTAAATTTGTAAGCTTCAGTTAGTGATATATTTGGCTAGATGTCTAATACCGCCCGTTTTAATTTAGGTCGAGGGCTTTTTTAAAAAATAATTCGGCATCCTTTGACCTGCCGGAATTCTTTAAGCATCTCGCATACTCGTAGAAATATCTTGGATTGCATTGGTTATACATTAGTGCTTTTTTAAAATATTCCAGGGCGATGTCATAATAAGCAGTTAGTTCGCTGTATATTTTATCGTCAAAAATTGGATTGTATATATTCTTATTTTTGTCAGCGTGTTGAAAACCCTTTATCTCGGAAAGTTTTTTTTCATTTTTTATATAAAACAAATCTATTAGCTCATCTAATACAAATAATCCTCCCATGAAAAACATTTCATCTTTTGAATAAAGGCTATCTGCCCGTTCTTTCCAAAAATTAAGTATTTGAAAAAATTTTTCATACATTTGGTTAAAGAGGATAATATTAAAACCGTCGTATATTTCATTTTTGTCAGCCCTTCTGAACTCTTCAAACGGGTCTTCCTCATTGTTCCGCAAATGTTCGTTCCGCAAATAGTTTTCCGTTTTCTCCCTGTCATTGTTAGTTAAAAATGGAATTTCTCTACTAAAAATCATCAAGTTATAAAAAAATGTCAATTTACCTAATTCTTTATTGTAAAATAAAAATTCACATAAATCGTAAAGATATGGACTGAAATAGTCTTTATCCTTTAGTTTTGGAGATATTTTCCAAATTTCAATGTATACACTTACAAGCTCATTGGTATATTTCTTATTATATTTTGCGAGTTTTTTAAATGCATTGATAAGAATCTCATAATAATTCTCTATCAATTCATCAAACAATATAGCCGTTTTATTTGCCGGCAATCCCTTAATTTTTTGATGATATTCTTTGTCTATGTCGTGTGAATGCTTAAATATATCAATATATTTTTTTAATTCATTAAAGGTCGGTTTTGTGCGCCCCGTTGGCCGACTATATTTAATTTTTTTTATGTTGTCGATATTTTTTATATCTTTCATATAATTTAAATTTTTTTGATGTTTTATGTGCTAGTAGGCAGTTCTTTGACGAAATTATTTAATGCAGTTTTTACAATATCTTTATCCTCTTTGTTATCTGGTTTTATTTTTTTTGTAACTAACCTAAACTCCTCACCTGTTTTATGGTCCATAAACAACATCTTAATCTTATTTGTTTTATTTACTAACACAGTGAGTCTTAATGCAGAATGGGATTCAACATCTAACCTTAAGGTATTTGCAAGTATTTTAGTGCTCAAGTCCATATTCTCTGTATCGTTAATGAGTTTGCTGGCATTTTCTTTTCCGACACTTGTATTTTTAATATCGGTGTTTATCTGTTCGCTTTTAATCTTTGAATTGTATAATTCTCGGTATATCGAACTATTCTTATCCAGAAGAAGCTTATAAGAATCGACAAGCTTATGAGTATGTTCACTTAAAGCAACATAGTTTTTGACATTTTCACGCCCTCCGTCTTGAAGTTGCGTTATATGGTGTACCTGAATTTTATTATTCTTATCATTAATGTTTAAGCTTGGTATATCTCTTGTTTTTATATAATCTTTTATTTTTTGCCAATTATGGATAGATTCCATCTCAATGACGCTTTTCCCGTTAATGCTTACCTTGACATTTTTAAATCCGTCAATTGTCTTTCCATAATTTTGCAATGCTCCGAGGTTGGGTCTATGGCTGTTTAAACTATTATTATTTTTAGTTTCATTTTTGAAATCGTAAACCGACGGCATTTCAAAAATGCCATATTCTATCTTTTTATAATAACCTGAATGTTTAATAATAATAGTACCTGGAGATATGTCATTAGGGTCTATATTTATGTCATTTTGTTTCAGAGAAAAATAATTTTTCAGGGTCAAATCGGATAATTTAAATTCATTATTAAGGCTATGATTTTCTTTAAAATTATCTGCCCGTCTTTTTTGATTGATCTCCAGAAATTTGTCTTTAGACATTATGATATTTTTTATAGTAGTATTTCTGCCATATACAGTCATTGATTGAAATGAAATTCCTTGGACCTCTATAAAATTGTCTTTAATAAATATATCGTTATAATTTTTTTTTATATCATTATCTACCAAACCATAAGTGTTACACAAAAATGTTTCATCGTTTTTAACGATAAAACCTGAATTTAAAATGGATTTAATCTCATTTTCTCCAATGGCAATGCTTTCTGTTTTGCTCCTATTATTCAAAACAGGGCTTAAAGTGCTTAGGTTTGTCTCGTTATTTGTCTTGTTCTCTTTGCTAAAGAATATACTTCGTTCTTTAATATTTAAATCCATAATCTGCGTAGCTCCATAGAAGCAATATAGCAAAAAAATGTTTCAATATTATGAAGGTTATGTTGCATTTTCATTAAAGTTTTATTAAAAAATGATTTAAAAAGTGGGGCTAAATATGTTAGTATATACGTCAAAAGTAATACATCTTAAAACAATAAAGACGGCCCGATGTTGGAAAAAAATATAAACAAAAATAACGACTTATACATCTATAATACAGCTATATTATCAAAGAAACTTTTTAAACCGATACGCGAGGGTCGTGTTTTAATGTATGTTTGCGGTATCACGGCCTATGATTTGTCGCACATTGGGCACGCGCGTGCCTACGTTACTTTCGATATTATATATCGATATTTAAAGAATCTAGGTTACGACGTTATATATGTAAGAAATTTTACGGATATAGATGATAAAATAATTAAAAAGGCGCAAAAAGAAAATACAACCGTGAGCTTGATATCCACAAAATATATAGACGAGTATCATAAAGATATGAACGCGCTTTCAGTTTTAACGCCCACATATGAGCCTAGGGCTACAGAGACCATACAAGAAATGATAGATCTAATAAAAGGTCTAGTAGATAAAGGAAATGCATATGAAAAAAGTGGAGATGTTTTTTTTAGGGTTAATTCTTTCAAGGAATACGGGAAGCTTTCTCACAAGAATATTGACGAACTTTTGGCAGGTGCAAGAATCCCTTTAAATGAAGATAAGGAAAACCTTCTCGATTTTGCTTTATGGAAAAGATCTAAGCACGGCGAACCCTCTTGGGATAGTCCGTGGGGAAAAGGAAGACCGGGTTGGCATATAGAATGCTCTGCAATGAGCATGAAGTTTTTAGGAGAAAGCGTAGATATACATGGAGGAGGATCCGACCTAATATTCCCGCACCATGAAAACGAGATAGCACAATCGGAGAGCTATACCGGAAACAAATTTGTAAATTATTGGATTCATAATGGATTTGTTAATATAAATAACGAAAAGATGTCCAAGTCGCTTAAAAATTTTATTACGATTAGAGATTTACTTGAAAAATACCATCCTGAAGCCATAAGATTATTTTTTATGTTTACGCATTATAGATCGTTTATGGATTTTTCAGATGAGGGTGTTGAAAGCGCGAAGCAAAGCCTTTCAAGACTCTACCGCGCTATGAATTTATATGAGGATTTTAAAAACAAAATTGATGAAAAAAACATAAAGATTGAGAATAAGGATAAAAAAACACTTGATTTAGAAAAAGATGTCCAAGATTTTTATGATGCCATGAATGATGATTTTAATACCCCATCTGCTTTATCCGTTATATTTAATCTCATAAGAAAAACCAACAAGATTATTAATGATTCTTTGTTAAACGGTCTTATAAGTGCTGGGGACATGAAATTTTTAGACAAGACATTCCTATTAATCAATAAAATGTCCGATATATTCGGGATTCTTAAAGAATCTCCTAAACTTTTCATAGAAACCAACCTTAAAGATACATCTGGTATATCGTTGGCAAAAGAAGAGATAGAAATACTAATAGAGAAACGTAATATGTTAAGGCAAAAAAAGGAATATAAAGCGGCAGATGAAATTAGAAATGCACTGTTGGAAATGGGGGTATTATTGGAAGATTCCAATTGTAATACCGCATTTAAAATAATAGACAAATAGAATAACAATAGGTGGATTAAAGGCTATAATATGAATGTCAAAGAAATGACTGAAGAGTTTCTTGTTTGCCCAAAATGCCGAGGGCAGCTTGAATATGTGTCGTCAAAAGAGGCTAACGAGAATGGAAAAAAAATATTACTTTGCAGGGCATGCGGAGAGTATTATCCTATAGAAAATGGCATTCCGATACTTCTCGTAGAGGAAGCCGAAAAAATAAATCAATAATCTTGCAGACCGCGAGGTTTTCCGTGGTGTAGGGATGAATAGTTTTATTAAAATCAGACAGATCCTGTCACTTGATAAAGTCCTTTTTGCAAAAATCAAGAAAGATATGAGTGATGGCGATTCTGCGCCTAAGAGATTCTGGCTTTTTGCAGAGTCGCTTGGTGAGTTTAGGCTGGCTTTATATATCGTAAGTATTATTAGCAATATGACGAGGGATGATAATAAAAAAAATATAAATAAGCCACTGTTTTTTATTAGCTTGAAAACCAGCTCTGCATACATGCTTGCTAAAAAAATGCTGCGATCTTCTTCTATATTTAATAACATTGTGTATTTTTTCCATCCGGCAAGTATTTTAAAAAAAATCTCAGGTGCCTATATATCGGCAATTAGACCTGACTATTTTATTTCTATTGAACACATTGTATCCGGACATTTAATAAATGAGCTTGTAAAGATAAATACGAGCATATGCTTTCTTGGGATTGACCCCGCTTGTTTTAAGAAAATAAAGATACGCTCGGCAAGCGGTTTGCGGCCTATATTGATAACGGTTTCGAATGAGGATAAAAAAAAATTTGCGGAAAAAATTGTATCACGTAATTCCATGGGTAAATTTTTCAAGATAGTTGTGTTACCCGAATCTTTAAAATTCAACATAGGTTTTAACACTGCAACCAAAAATAATAATTTAGATGCTAAATATAAAAACAACAATCTAGTGATATCCTTTGTGTCCATACATAAAAAAGAATCAAAATTTATTGTTGAATTAATAAAGGAAATGGTTGCCGACAACAACCTAATCAAAAACTATAATTTGAAATTTATCTTTGTTCCGAGAAATATCAAAATAGCACCAAAATTATTCAGGTTCGTTTCGAATTATAATCTTATGCCTGTATATCTTAAAGATTTAGCCAATAACAATGTGAAGGATGAATTTTTAACAAATAGCGACATTAAATCACTCATTGTAGATGATTACGGTAGTCTTGGTATGATATATCCATTGTCGGATATCGTCTATGTTGGGAAAAGTCTATATAAAAGCGAAAAGGGCGGGCATAATATGATAGAGCCGGCGTCTTTTGGGCGAGCTGTTATGACAGGAAGTTATGCGTCTAATTTTCGTAATGTTATTACTGATATGTTGGATAGTAATGCCATATCGGTTGTTACAGAGCAAAATTTTAAAGATAAATTGTACAAACTTATAATTAACGATAAATTGAGGCACAATATGGGCTTAAATGCGTTGCAATATTACATTGAAAGGACAAATAAATCGAAGAAGGCATTGACGGACTGTTTGTCTGCTAATTTTATAACGACAATATGAATATACTAACATCTAGTTTCATTCTTGAATTAATTTTATTTTTTTTAATATTCCTTGTTGTCTTGTTTTGTATCAGGGTAATATTTTTCAAATTAAAGATTAATTTTTTAAGCCGTAAGGATTTAAGTAAAGGCGAAAATCCTGTTGATCTGAGCGGTATAATTCATTTTCATACAGTTTATTCGGATGGTTCGGGAGAGATTAAAGACATCATAGACATAGCGAAAAGGCTTGATGCAGATTTTGTGATATCATCTGATCATAATACGTTGAGGCCTAAATATGATGGTTTAGAGGGGTATTACGGTAAGCTCGTCTATTTTGCAGGGGAAGAAATAAATACCGAGTTCGGGCACTTTTTGGCAATTGGTATAAATGATGAAATTAAAAGAGGGACATATAAGAATGTTCTTTCCGAAATTAATAAACAAAATGGCGTATCTGTAATTTGTCATCCCCATAACTGGTGGACACCATGGAAAAATTTCAAGGTAAAGGGTTATAACGGAATTGAGATTATAAACCTTGATTCTCAATGGAGAGGCATGAACCCATTGTATATACTCGTAGTTTTTTTAACATATAGGATAAATCCATTTTATGCAATGCATTTTTTATCTCATAAACCAAAAAAAACCATAAAATTTTGGGATAACGTTCAAAAACATAGTGATTTAAAAACAGGTATAGCATCAACGGATGCGCATTCCAATGTTAAAATAACAAAGAATTTCAGGGTTAAGATACCTAAATATGAAGAGTTACTTGCAGTGGCGAGGACACATGTTTTTCTCGATGATGCCCTTTCCGGAAATCTTGAACTTGATAAAAAACGTATTGCCGGGGCAATAAAAAAAGGGAAATGCTATTTTTCATACGACATGTTTGGACGTCCCCAAGGGTTTTTCTTTAAAATATTTTATCTTGATGAACTCTGTGTTAGCGGGGATACTCTGAATATAGACAAAAAAGATAAAAATGTTATAATACATTCCGGCATTGATATCAATCCTGATATGAATAAGTTTGTTATAAATTTATTTCGCAATGGTGAAAAAATATATTCTTCTAAAAATAAAAATTTAACGCTAAAGCTGGATACCGCCACGTTTAAAAGCGGGGATAGCTTTTCGTACTCCTCTTTTTTCAGGGTTGAGGTAGATGTTTATTTCGGATACAAAAAGATAACATATCTTTATTCCAACAACATTGAGGTAAGGCTTTGTTAAATTTTAATTAATAGTATAAAAATATGGATATAGAAAAATTAGACAGAGAATTTGTTTGGCATCCCTTTACGCAGATGTTGAATTGGGAAAGTGAGCAAAACATTATTATTGAAAGAGGGGAAGGGGTTCATCTTTACGATATTAATGGTAATAAATACATAGACGGAATATCCTCTCTATGGGTAAATATCTTTGGGCATAATAATAAGGAATTGAACGATGCCATTAAGGAACAAATTGATAAGATATCCCACAGCACACTCTTAGGTCTTGCCAATGTTCCATCCATTATCCTAGCTCAAAAACTTATAGAAATTGCTCCAAAAAATCTAAAAAAGGTTTTTTATTCTGACTCCGGGTCAACATCCGTTGAGATAGCTTTAAAGGTTGCATTTCAATATTTCAAGCAAAAGGGTGTAAAATTCAGAAATAAGAAAAAGATAATAGCGGCGACCTCCGCCTATCACGGAGATACATTAGGGAGTGTTTCGGTTGGAGGGATAGAGTTGTTTCATTCTATTTATAAACCGCTTCTTTTTGATACTATAAGAATTGTTTATCCTTATTGCTATAGGTGTCCGTTTGATCTTGTGCATCCTAACTGCGAGCTTCGTTGCGCTGTTGAGGCAGAGAAGATTATCGGTTTTCATGCAGATGAATCGTGCGCGCTCATTATTGAACCTATGGTACAAGGAGCTTCTGGAATCATAACTATGCCGGCTGGATATATGAAAAAAATAGAAAGGGCATGTAAGGATAATGATGTATTGTTAATATTAGATGAAGTTGCAACCGGATTCGGCAGAACGGGCAAAATGTTTGCTGCTTTTCACGAGGATATTCATCCGGATGCTATGTGCGTTGCGAAGGGAATCACAGGCGGTTATCTCCCTATGGCGGCAACACTTTTCACTAAGGAGATTTATGACGGTTTTCTAGGAAATTATGAAGATAATAAGACATTTTTTCATGGACATACATATACAGGGAACCAGCTTGCCGCAAGCGCTGCAGTTAAATCAATAGAGCTTTTTAAAAAATATAATCTACTATATGAAATTAAGCCTCTGATATCGCATTTTGAGAAAATCCTTGAAGAGTTTAAGTTCTTGGATGTTGTCGGAGATATCAGGAATATAGGGCTTATGGCAGGGTTAGAGTTAGTGAAAGACAAGCAGACAAAGGAAGCTTTTGAGCAGAAAGAGAGGATAGGACACAAGGTGATTCTTAAGGCGCGCGATATGGGCGTTATTATAAGGTCGCTTGGGGATACGGTTGTCATAATGCCGCCACTTGTTATAGACAAACAAACGCTTGATACGCTTTTATCTGTAGTTTATGACTCAATTAAATCCATTCAATCGTGAGTTCATTCTATTATGCTATTAAATCTTAACCTACAATCTCTTGATAAAGGTTATGCCGGTATGTTTTTGTCTTGGGCTCTTTCTTTAGGATACCCAGGAATTATTTTATTAATGATCATGGAGTCTTGCGCCCTCCCTGTTTCATCCGAGGTGGTCTTAGGTTTTGCCGGTTTTTTATCTGGAGAGGGGAAAATGAGCTTTTATCTTGTGGTTCTAAGTGCAACACTTGGAACCATCATAGGTTCATCACTGCTTTATTATATAGGTAAAAAGGGTGGAAGACCGTTAATAAAGAAGTACGGAAGATATTTTCTTATTAACGAAAAAGATATGGATAAGGCAACAGTGTGGTTTGAAAGACATGGCGGGCTTGCGGTATTCGTTGGTGTTTGCCTGCCTATTATTAAAACGTACATAGGTTTTCCGCCTGGCGCTTCTCTTATGAATTATAAAAAATTTGCTTTTTATATTATCTTAGGTTCTCTTATTTACAACGCATTAGTGGCATATTTAGGTATGATAGTAGGGCAAAATATAAATATCATCATTCCGTATTTTCGTAGGTTTGGAATCATAATAATATTCATAGTCGTAGCATTAATAATCTTTTATATATATAGACATATAAAATCGGCTTTTCAAAATTAATCTTTACGGATTCGGATGTGTTTTTGTATAAACATAAAAATTCTCATCCCGCTGCAACCGGGCGTTTTGCCTCTCATGGCGAAATAGTTTCCAATTTTAGTTACTCACCGTTTGCTTTAAAAAGTAAAAGAAGTCGACAAGGCATATTTGTTAGTTTAATGGCTAGCATCGTAGATTTTGGGATATATTCAAACATATTACTGCTAGTGTTGGCATTAATCGTATCCGTGATCATTACCGTTTTTTTGAACAAGGGTTTAAGTCATCCTGTCTTAATTTTAGTAGAGTATATTGGTATATGGGTAGTATTGGTTCTTTTTTTGACTATTTTCAGGAATAAGTTCAATGCTGCAAGGGCAAGTCAAAAAATTGACGTCAAGGGTTTGCCTGGCAACTTCAGGTGTAACTGTGCGGAAGGCACATTCCCATTTCGCGGAAACGATAACTATAAGCGGAATAAACCCCTTAATATCGGCATTTTGAACGGAAATAAAAAATTTCCTAATTTACTGATAGGGATTGATAGAAAAAAAAGATTTGAGCATGCGATAATTATTTCACCCACCGGCGGCGGAAAAACATCAAGGTTTATTATACCAAGTATAATAAATGATGCGCATTACGACGATGTGAGCTTATTTACCATAGATATTGACAGTCCTTATCTTTATGAATCCGTGAACAAGGAATGGATAAAATCAGGTAAAAAATCTGTCCATTTTGATCCGTACGACCCCGCACAAAAAATACGATTTAATCCGCTGATTAACAGGGAGAAGAGATGTATTGAGGATGGCGAACTTTACAATTTGTCTTCTTTGCTTTTTAGCATCAACGAGACGGAGATAAACGGAGGTGACATTCATGCACATAAATATTACTCCAAAAGATCGTCTGATATATTTTATGGGTGCCTTTTATATCTTAAGTATAAATATGACGCTAAATATTTTAATCTTGTTACTGTAAAAAGTTTTTTCGAAAAAGGTATAAAATTTATCGAAACACAGATAGGAAAATTTAACAAAAAAGACAATAAAAAGGTGCAAGAATTATTTAATAACTTTTTTGAGCTTCCGTCCTTCGAAAGGGCAAAAATTGTTACCGATATACTTAATACTATAGATTTCTTAAATGACGAAAATGTTGCAACCTGTTTTAAAAGTAGCACTGGTGCAGTTAATGATAAAACTGAAAATGAGGATTTTTTTATTGAGGATTTTTTTGAAAACGATACTCTTTTTATCGTTGGCATACCCAAGGAAAGGATTGTTTCAGGGGGTGCAAAGCTTATCTCTTTTATAACCGGCATTTTTATAAATGCCATATACAAGGATAGAAGAAAAAAGTTAAGAGAGCGTAATAAGAGCGATAATCAAGGCGACTCCCGCGATATTTTTATATATTTAGATGAATTTCCCGCATTATCCCTGAATAATTTCGATATTGAACTTGCAAACCTGAGAAAAATAAATACCGGCGTATGCATAACCGCGCAGGATATAGCCTTCATAAGAAGTAAATATAAGGATCTTTCTTTAATTACCGCTAACATTGGAACGCACATCATTATTGGTCACGCAAGCTATGAAACCTGTAAGTATTACTCTGACATGTTAGGAGAAAAGTATATATTTCACAAAGAATTGGTAGGGAATAATCTTCGCGAAACATCGGTTGCATCAGGGCTATATCCCTTAATGTCCGCGAACGAAATAAAAAATATGGATACGAGCAAGGCATTAATCTATACAAAATACATTAATCCGTTCGTGTTAACCATATATTCACCATAATACTGGATAAAATTGTTTTATTTTTGTGCACTGATATTAATGTCAATAGCATTAATCATTGAAGATGCAATATTTTTGTAAGTTTCAGAAGTGGCGTTTTCATTGAGTTTATTATAATATTTTAATGCGAGCACGTTGTTATTTAAATATTTCATATATAGGTAAGCTATTTGGGATAGTTCGTATTGAAAATGCGCCCCGGATTTTTTAAGCGCATACCCTTTTTTAAAGTATAAGAGGGATGTCCTGTAGTTATGGAACCGGTAGTTTATTAGACCTAGATAATAGTATGTATCATATAATATAGCGTAATCCTGCTTAGCTGAATGACCGCTTTTGATAATGCTATCAAAATAGAACAAGGCTTTTCTTGCTCTATTTTGATTAAATTCATACAATGCTAAAAAATAAATATTTTTCATTCTTTCTTTGGGTGGCAGTATATTCAAGTTCTGTTTTAAAAGACTCACAACTTCATTAGTGTAGTTTAATTTTCTGTATAATTCTAATCTTAAATTAACGATATCGTCTCTTATCCTGTCCGCTTTTGCGTTTTTCGAGGATATCATATTTATCAACGATAATGACTTTTTGTATTTACCATTTTCGTAGTATACATTAGCCAAAAATAATTTTGAATTTGCACTTCCGCTAAGAGCATAATATTTTTCCGCTAAGGGTAGGGTGCTTTTTAAGTCATTTTCTTTGAGTTTAATTTTTGCAAGATACCAATAAATTTCCGGATTTATAAATTTATTAGGGATTAAAAATGCTATTGTTTTTGTTATCTTGAAAGGATTTTTAAAATCATTGTTTTTGTACATTGTTTTTACGATCGTAAATAATAAATTTGCTGCATATTTTTGATATAAAATCGTTTCTTTATGGGATAGCTGATAACTGAATAATAGTCTTTTTAGATATGCAAGTCTCTTTTCGTATTTTTTATTTTTTTTGTAATATGCGGCTAAAAATTTCAAAGCGGATAATTTAATTTTCGGATAGTTAATATCGGACGATTCACCATTTATATATTTGAGTCCCTTAGGATTATTTTGTTTTGTCAAAGCGATTCCATAATAAAGTAGCGAACCGTGATAGTAGTAATCAGAGCAGTATTTAGATGAATTCATAAAATAGGTTTGTGCCATACTATATTTTCCTATTCTTAAGGCAATTATTCCTTCGAAATATGAACTGTAGCAATAATAATCTTTTTTTGGATAAAATAAATTCTTATTATTTAGCATTAACAATGCGGCATATAAGTTATGCCGATAGTTTATAAGATAATTCATATATACCAGCTTAAAATATTTGTCTTGCTTTTCTAAATATGTTATTTTTTGTAAAATCTTTTCAACATTATCTTCGTTGAATAATTTATCTGCGTCATCCATTTTGCCACTTGCAGCGTAAGAAAGCGTTAAATAAATTAATGATTCATCGTGTAATTTGACGCCCATTTTTGTTCTTTTTATTAAAAAATTAAAATCCCTTATAGAACGTCTATAATTTTTAAGGTTAAAATCACATTTAGCCATCATAAATATAACCTTAACTATATGCGTATAATTAGGGTTTTCGTTGATTATCCGTTGAAAATACGGTTTTGCAATAAAAAAGTCATTGAGTTTATATAGTATATTCCCGTACAGATAATAAATATTCGACGATGTTATTTTGTTTGCTGAATAATTATTTAACGTAAATTTAATAGTACTTAAGGCGGCGGACAACTTTCCTATTTTATAGTAATTCAAAGCTTTCTGGTATAGTATAGTAGCTTTTTTATTTTTGACCGGCAAAGTTTTTCCGTAAATTTTATTTAAAAAATAGGGACACATTGTTAGCACAGTTGAAATAATTGCGAAAAAGATAATCTTTTCTAGAAGTCGTGTGTATTTTTTATTTATATTTATTATTTTTTTCATATCTTTTTAATTTTTCTATAAGTGTAGTTCTATTCAAGCCAAGCATCTTTGCGGCTTTTTCCTTAATTCCGCCGGATATTTTCATGGCTTTTCGTATAATTTCCAATTCTATTTTCTCAATTTCATGTTTTAGGCTAATTTGTGTGTTGTTAATATCCGGAACTTCGAAGTTATAGATGGCTGACATTGGCTTAACCTGGCTGTCTTCTCTTGAAGCACTAATTTTAAAATATTTTTGCGGTATATCTTTGCTTACAATTAAACCATTTTCATTTAAAACAACGAGCATTTCTATGATATTTTCTACTTCCCTAATATTTCCATACCAATCATAATTTAAAAGCGTCATAAGCGCATCCTCAGACATACCGTACACATTGTTATTCTGATATGCGCTAAACTTTTTTAAGAAATAATATATTAATATAATGATATCTGTTTTTCTCTCCCTTAACGGAGCCAAATGAATCGGAATAACGTTTATTCTGTAATAAAAATCTTCCCTATATTTATTTTTGGAAATCATATCTTCGAGATTCTTATTTGTTGCCGAGATAATTCTTGCATCAATTTTTTTCGGTCTTATGGCGCCTATAGGTTCTATTTCACGTTCCTGAATGACCCTTAAAAGTTTTACTTGAAGTGATAAGCTCATATCACCTATTTCATCTAGAAACAGAGTAGCTTTGTCGGCAAGCTCAAATCTTCCCGGTTTATCACTAAAGGCCCCTGTGAATGCCCCTTTTTTATAGCCGAAAAGTTCGCTTTCTAGAAGTCCTTCGGGAAAAGCACCACAATTAATGGAGACCATTGGCTTTTGATTCCTTTTAGATTCATTATGTATCAAACGGGCTATAAATTCCTTTCCGGTTCCAGATTCTCCAGTTATCAAAACATTGCTATCGGTTTGTGATATTTTACGGGCATTAGAGACGATTGTATTAATATGATTTGAAATACCGTAGATATCAATTTTAGAAGAACCTCTTGCATCTGTACTGTCAAATCTTTGACATAGATCGGCTAAGAGGGTCGATTCCTTATCAATAAAGGCGTTGTAATGTTTTTTCTTAAAAATTTTTAGGTCTATGAATGTTTCGTATGTAAGATATTGAATATTTCCAGGATGGATGATATGGTCGATGCCATGTTTTATAAAGAAAATTAAGTCATTCTCATTTAGATTGTATATGTTTTGTACATATACAAAAATCTTTATGTTTCTTTTAGGGGATATTTTGGATATTTTTGGAATAAAAGCCCTATTATTTTCCGTAATTATGTATGTATTATTGCCAAAATTTGACGGCAGATCTTTTATATCCCTTAATATACATATTTTTTCTTCGTTTATAGTTTTTTTAAGACTATTTTGCAACAAAGATGCTACAGCTTTTGATTTAATTATAATGTAAACAGGGCATTTAGGGTTTTTTTCAGTTTGACTAAAGTTACTCATATTATTTATAATCTATGTATTATGATAACAATTATAATAGACGGATATAACTTTATTTTCAACTCATATTTTAAGCTGAACGTCAAATCCGAAACACTTCAGAGGCTTAGAAACGATACTGTCAATTTTTTATCAGAGTATTATAATGTAAAAAGAAATAAAGTGATAGTGGTTTTTGATGGATACAATACCGATCTTCCATTAGAGTCAAAATATTTTATCAAAAATATTGAAGTTATATATTCCAAGAAGGATGAAAAAGCGGATGATGTTGTGGTTAGACTTGCAAAAGCTTGCAAGAGCTCTATGGTTGTTACAAATGACAATGAAATTAAGAAAAATGTTGAGAATGCAAACTGTTCATGTATGAGCCCGGAAGAATTTAAAGTATTGGTTGAAAATATTATTAACGATGGTTACAACGATGTTGCAGAATATAGCGCAGAAGAAGAATATGTGCCTTCCAACGGAAAGAGAAAAGGCAATCCTCATAGGCTTTCAAAAAAAGAAAGGCTTAAGAATCAAAAAATTAAAAAAATTTAGTATTACCGGATATTTAATCTTTTGATTAGTCGGGTGTTATCTTCATGAATGCCTTTTTTATTTGTTCTATCTGCGACGACAGTCTTGCATCTATTTCGCCAAAGTCGGTTTTTATTATTGCATCTCCGGGTAAAATATTTGGGTCAGATAAAAATTTTATATTGGTCTCTTTTGTAGTAATATATTTCGTTAAATCCGGATTTTTATTTATAACGTTATAATCCGAAGTGTTAAGGCAAATAGTAAAATTTACAGTTTCAGATGCTTTATTTATAGCGTCTGCTATTATGACCCGCAATGCATCATAATTTGTGGTGACTGTTTGTTTTACAATGGTTTGAGCTATGCTTAAGGTTAAGTCTATTATATCGTTTTTTGCGTCCCTATAGATTACGTTTTTAAACTGTTCAATAGAATGAGCCGCATTTACTATATTTTTAACGCTATCATTTACTAACTTTAATGCCTCGTCATTGCCCTTATTGAGACCTTCTGTATGGCCATCTTTTGCAGATTTCCTGAACACAATATCTCTTTTATCATCAAACTCGTTTTTTATTTCTTTCTTATAGTTATCTATCAGTTCTAATATATATTGCCTAACAGTTGTAGGCACAGTTTTCAATGTTTCCGTTAATTCTTTGGCATAGTTTTTTGTGCTATTTTGTCGGGTATTAAAGAAAGAGGATCTACTCCCGTCATAAACGGTTTTACCTTCTATGCTTATGCCTTCGCTTTTTAAAATTTTAGTCATAAATAGTTATGTTATACAAGTTTTTCGCTTTCGCTTTTTACTGCGAGACTAATTTTCCCTTCATCCTCAAGTCTTCTTGCAATTTTTAAAATCTCATGCTGTACGCTTTCTACCTCGGAAAGTTTTTTGGGTCCCAATGCTTCTAAATCGTCAACAATCATTTCTTGCGCCCTTTTTGAGACATTGGTGAGAATCTTGTTTTTGAGGTCTTCCGATGCGGTTTTTAACGCCATTACAATCTGATCGTGAGATATTTCTCTGAGCATTAACTGCATAGATTTGTTGTCAACTATTGCAAGGTCATCAAATGTGAACATGAGCTCTTTTATCTTATCCGATTCCTCTTTATCCATTTTTTCAATATCGTTTAATATAGGTTCTTCTATGGATTTATCCATGTTATTTAAAATATCGGCTACAATTCTAACGCCTCCCACCAGCTTGCTTTGAGTAGAACTAGTAGATTTAAGTTGTTCCTGAAGAACCTCATCTAGATCATGAATGATGCCGGGTGGCACTCTTTCCAGCTTTGATAACCTGAAGACCACTTGCGACCTTATTGATGAGGGCAAAAGACTGATTACTGCTGCAGCCTGTATGGGTTCTAGGTGCCCAAGTATTAAGGCTATAGTTTGAGGATGTTCATTTTTTACAAAATCGGTAATTACGTGAGGGTCAAGCCATTTCAGGGTTTGAAGTCCATCTTCCTCGATAGGGCCGTGTAGATTATCTAAAATCTTCTTTGCTTTATCAGGGTCAAGAGATTTTGAGATTAAGCTTTTAACAAAATCATCGCCTTTAACGACCAGTCCGACTTTTGAAAAATTAGAATTAAAATTCTCCAAAATAGATTCCGAATCCTCTTTTTCAATGGTTGGAATCTGGCCCATGTACTTGGTGATCTTTTGTATCTCAATTAAATCGAGCCTTTTTATGATTTCCGAAGCGGCTTCTTCTCCTACGGAAACAAGAAATATCGCCGCCTTTTCCGGACCTGAGAATCTTCTGGACATTTTATGCTTCTCTACCCGTTTCTTTTAGTAAGTTTTTAACATAATTTGCTGCGGCGTCAGGATCAGATTTAACAATACCGGCCGCGGTATCTTTTATATTGGGTTTAGGCTGCTCAGTGGATTGTTCTTTTATTTGAGCCAATGTTTCAAGTTTATCAGTATTCATATGCCCTCCTTCAGGACTTGGTTTATAAGAGGTGATATACTTCATTATCGGTCTTAAAACCAGTAATATTAGGAGTATAATGCTGAACAGAATGACAATGTATTTTATTAGCTCCGCCATATTGGATTTGATAATTGATAAAAGCGTTGTTTTAGGTGGAGGGGTTATCGCATAGTGTATTTTTTCAAACGGAATATTTGCAACTACGACCTTATCGTTTGCAGCTTTAGAGTATCCTATTGCTGTTTGGACTATGCTTTTAAATAAACTCATCTCGCTTGAAGAGCGGGGCACATATGTTTCTGATATTTTACCATTGGGTGATGTTATTTTCTTAAATGTTCCATTTACAAGAACTGAGGCATAAATCCTTTTTATTGCTCCCGCAGGATATGATATACTTTCTACTTGTTTAGAAACATCATAATTAGTTGTCTGCTTTTTTATTGTATGGACGCTTGGTTTTGCAACAGATATAGGCGTTTTTCCTGGTGGTAAATTAGATGTTGATCCAGGAATTCCATATGGTTGTATGGCGCCGGTTGATGAAGAATTGGAAGTTTGTTGCGAAACTATGGCCGTAGTATTTGGATTATAGGTCAATGTTGACACAGTTTTTTTTGAAAAATCCACTTTTACATAGACCTTAGTGTTAATGTTGCCGGCTCCAACGACGGGTATCAACATTGAATTTATTTTATGTTCAATATTTTGTTCTATTTCGCGGACATAGGTTAACTGATTTGCGGTGTATGCAAGTGTTGATTTAGTAGCAATAGATAAAATTTGTCCACTCGTATCGACTATCGTAACATTTTTGGGTTTTAATCCTTCAACCGCGCTAGATACTAAATGTATTATGCCACTTACTTGCATTTTGTTTAAATGCATACCCTGCTTTAATTTTACGATAACAGATGCTTTAGCCGGAACTCTTCTAGTGATGAATATCGATCGTCGTGGCAAAACTATGAGTACTCTAGAATATTGAACCTGATTCAGTTCATTTATCGTTCTTTCAAGCTCGCCCTGGAGCGCTCTTTGATAGTCCACGTGTTGAATAAAATCCGTCATGCCTATTTGAACCTTGTCGAATATGGAAAATCCTACACCCGCCTGATGCGGTAGCCCAACCGAAGCTAAGTTAAGCCGAGTCTCATAGACCTTGTTTTTAGGAATCAATATCGTTTTTCCCTGGTTAGAAAGCTTGTATGGAATAGAATAAGAGTGAAGCTTGTTAATTACGCTGGAAGCGCTGGACGGATTTAAATTTGAATACAAGATGCCGTAATTGGGGGTTGCAATATAGACAGCCATAAAGTAGACTGCACCAACAACGGCCAAAATAACAAGCGTAAACACAATCTTCCTTTCAACCGATAGATCGGCATAAAACTTTCCTAATTGAGAACCAAAATCTTTTAATGTGTCAGCCATTTAATTTATAATGTTACATCCCCTGTTAATTCGTTATTTCGAAAGGAACAAGAATATTATCCTCTTTTTTGAGGCACTGTGCCGTTAAATTTCTACCGGCAAACGTAATTAAATCTGCATATTGATAATCTGGTTGTATGCTGTCACAATCTTATTTCTAACTTGCATCATTAACTCAAAGGAGTTGTTAGCTTTTTCCATATCTATCATTGCCTGATGAATATTAGAGGACTTGCCGGTTGCAATGGCTTCCGCCTGATTATTTGCGTCGACCTGAAGATTATTCACTTTGTCAATATAATTTGAGAGTACATTTGCAAAAGAATTATTGCCGTCAGAACCAAGGGTCTTATCTGCTCCGTTTGATATATCATTAGGCTTAAGTTCCTTGTTGAGTTCTTTAATGATACCTGAATTAAGATTATTTACATCAGTTATAATTGCGGACATAAAACACTCCCTAATAAATAAAAATTAAAAAACAATATCATATACAATCAGATCGTAATTATTATACCACAAATCTTTCTTACATACCGTCAAATTTTTAACGATGCTCGAGACATCGACTTTGATTCGGCTATAACCTGCGCATCGGCTTGATACGCTCTTGTAGCCGATATCATATCTACGAGTTCTCTAATTGACGATATATTAGGAATCTTTACATATCCAGCGCTGTTTGACAACGGATTAGATGGATCATACTTCTCAGAAAACGGATGTTTTGCATTTTCAATCTTCGCAACCTCCACACCAAAGTAATCTTTAAATTTAACCGTCTTAAATAGGGGCTCTTTTTTTATATAAGGCAATCCATTCCCTGCATTGTCGGTATTAATGTTTGCCAGATTAGACGCAATTACATTCATTCTAATCCTTTCGGCGTTAAGCCCTTGAGCAGCGATACTTAAAGAATCATTAAAACCCATAATTTCACCCAATTTATTTTATTATTAATTCCGCTCTTTTTTGATTAAGAGTTAGTCTGAGTTATTGCATAATGCAATAGTGCAAACTTTTTTGATAAGAGAACTGCCACGGCTTTAAACCTAATGGCATTTGAAGTCATATTCGTCATCTCTTTGCTTAGATCTACGGTATTTCCATCCAATGTAGGAACAGTTTTAATCGTTTGATTATGAATAAAAGACTTTATAAATCCATAATCGTTGCGCGTAGCATCATAACTGTTTTTGTATGATAAATCTTTCGTGGAATCACTCGTCATAGACACTGATGATCCTGATGACACCAAATCGTCCATCACATCTTTAAAATTCAAGACCTTAGCCTTATATCCAGGCGTGTCAATGTTAGCAACATTCGAGGCTATTATATTCTGTCTGTCGCTCAGCACATTCAGGCTTTCGCCCAATATGTCATAAATTTTACCAAACATGACTTATCGCTCCTCTTTTTTGTAAGTACTAAATTAATAATAGTATAAGTGCAATTTTTATGCCAAAGATGGTAAAAATACGCTTATTTTAGCGCCTCCAGTTTGAGGGGAATTTTCGGCATTAATGTAGCCTCCATGAATTATGACATTATTTAACGCGATAGATAGCCCTAAGCCTGTACCCCCGCTTTTTTTGGTCGAAAAAAAAGGGTTAAAGATATTTTGTATCACGTCTTTTGAAAATCCTGTTCCGTTATCTATAAAGTCTATGCAGATATAACCTTTTCCGCCGTTTTTTGCATTTCCGCTGACAAGCCGCGAAATGATTTTTATTACCCCTTCATCTTTAGGAACGGCGTAGGCAGCATTGATCAATATATTCAAGAATGCTCTGCTCAACAAGTTTTCGTCAGCATCAACAATTAAGTCATCTTTTATTTTTTTGATAATTTTAATATTTTTTTGTTTCACTAGATGTGATGCAAAGATAATAGATTTGTCGATAATTTCTAGCAAATCATGCTGCGTGGCGTTGGGGTTTAATGTTTTAGAAAATTCTAATATATTTGTTATGACTGTGTTCATATTTTTGACGGCGGATGTAATGTTGAAAATAATTTCTTTATGACCGCTGTTTTTTAACTCCTTTTGTAATATAGAGGCAAACAAATCAATAGAACCGAGCGGATTTCTTATCTCATGAGCAATTTTTGCGGACATTTCACCTAATTCCGCCAGTCTTTTAAACTTTTTTATTTCTTCTATATTCTGAAAGATAAAAATTCTTCCGGAATATTTTTTGTTATTTCCGTAGATGGCCTTCGTGTATAAAAACACATGGATATATTTTTCGGGCCCTATCTGCATTATTTTTTCTATTGGATTAAAAATAGGTTTTATAAAGTCCGTTGTTTTAGAGTTACCAAAAAAAATATTTATAAAATTTTCGATATCATTACTTAGGTAGTTTACCAGATTGTACTCTGGCATAAGCTCTGTTAAAAATTTGTTGATAAATTTAATCCTGTTTTTTTTATCAGTAATAATTATTCCGAGGGGTAGGCTCTCTAGGACGGTATTAAGATTTTCTTTTAAATCCTTAACTTCTTCCTCTAGGTTCTTGTATTGTTCCGAAAGCTTTTTAGATGCTATTTCGAATGATTTAAATGCTGCTTTCAACTCGTTTTTGTCAGAAAACGAGTTAGTAGCATCGGTAATCTTAATATCCCTATTCATAACATAAAATTCTATCACAAAAATGAAAAATGGTATAATAAAATTCTGTTTTTATTATTTGTACTAATATCACATTCAGGGGGAGATACGAAGGAATGTCGCAGGATAAAATATTAATAGTGGACGACGACACGCACATGCGTTCGGCATTAAATTTAAGTTTAAGAAAGATCAATAAAGAAGGAAAAATATTTTCATCTGCCGAAGACGCCTTGAGTTTCATAATGTTATCTGCCAAGGTGGATAAGAAACAACCTTTTTTTCTCATTATCAGTGATTTAAATCTTCCAGGTATTGACGGAATAGCCTTTTTGCAAGAGATAAAAAAAATAGAAAATTATAAAAATATTCCATTTATTATCATTACCGCGTATGGGACGATAGAGAGCGCTGTCTCGGCTATGAAATTAGGGGCAACCGATTACCTTTTGAAGCCATTTAATATAACGGATTTAGAAAGGGTAATTAAAAATGCGGAAAAAATTTCCCGATTTATGACCAGGGAAATTAAGAATACGGAAATATTGACCGACAGTAAGGATAAAACAACTCTTATTTACGGGTCGGACAAAATGAAGCAAATAGATTCCTTTATAAATGTAACAGCGGCAACGGATGCTACGGTTTTAATAACAGGGGAATCAGGAACCGGTAAGGAAGTTGTGGCAAGAAGAATTCATGAACTCAGTAAAAGAAAGGGAAAATTTATCGGTGTAAATTGCTCAGCTATTGTACCTACTCTTTTAGAGAGCGAGTTATTTGGATATGAGAAGGGCGCTTTTACTGGCGCAACAACCAAAAAAATAGGGAAATTTGAACTCGCACATAACGGAACTATACTACTCGATGAAATAGCCGACATGGATAAGAATCTTCAGTCAAAAATACTAAGGACACTGCAAGAAAGGGTTATAGATAGGGTTGGCGGAGATGAACCGGTGAGCGTTAATGCCAGGGTTATAGCGGCGACAAATAGGGATATTGAAAAAATGATATCCAAGGGAACCTTTAGGGATGACCTTTTTTATAGAATAAATGTACTTCCAATACACTTGCTACCTTTAAGAGAAAGAAAAGAGGATATCTTGCCTCTTGTAAAATATTTTATGAAAAAATATGCAAAAAAATATTTTAGAAATTGTTCCGAAATCACCCGTGATGCCATAGATTATCTAATCTCTTTAAACTACCCCGGAAACATCAGGGAGCTTGAAAATATAACAGAAAGAGCCGTAATTTTATCTCAAAATAGTGAATTCCTAGATGTTATTGATTTTACTAGGCTTGACGGTGGTATAAATGCTCCCTTAAACATTTTTCACGACGAGTCAATGCTTTCGGAAAATCGCGTTGTAACCGATAGTTCAGTGGAGAGCGAAATGAAAATATTGAATATTAAAGATATGGAAGAGAAATTGATTGCCGCCGCCCTGAAAGATACAAACGGAAATAGAACAAAAGCTGCAGAAAAATTAGGCATTACCGCAAGAACGCTAAGGAATAAATTAAAAGAATTTACTATAAAAGATTATTAATAGATTATAGCTATCTGCATACTTATAAAATTTTGGCATGGTACTTGCGAGTGTATATACAAAGTTGTTTTGAGGCGGAAAAAATTTCCTAATTTTTATTTTTTGAAGCCTTTAAGATTGCAAAGATGAATATAACAGGGAGGCAAGATATGTCCGTAAGTCAACTTTTTAACCAGGTGGCTTCTGTGGCTAAGACTGTAGTTGGCGTGGCTAAGACTGCAGTTTCTGTCGGTTCAAGTAGCCTGATAAGTGAGAATACATTTATGAAGCTGATGGTCCAGGAGCTTCAAAATCAAAATCCATTGGAACCGATGTCTAATGCAAATTTTATTGCCGAGCTTGCTCAGTTTAATTCTATGAATCAGTTGACGTCCATGGGGTCTACGCTTAAAAATCTTGTATCTTCCCAAAATCAGGCGGCTCTGGGCAATGCAGTAAATCTTATTGGTAAGTCGGTCCAAGCAAGTGGTAACTCTTTTGGATTTACCGATGGAGGTAGTGCATCTTTGAAATATTCTTTGCCGCAAAATGCTACTTCTGTGCTGGTAGATGTCTATAATGGTTCCGGAAATCTTATTTATAACACAAGATTAGATCACCAATATGCGGGAGGGCAATCATTTAATTGGGACGGGCTTACGAATAGTGGCGCATCTGCGCCGACAGGGAAGTATTCCTTTTCGGTTAGTGCGACGGATGCATCCGGTCATCCCATTACCGTGGCTACTTATTCCAATGCTACCGTTAAGGCGCTGACCACGGCACATAACGGTTCTGTGGGGCTTGAACTAAGCAACGGTTCGACTGTTCCGCTCTCTAGTGTGACCAATGTTTATTAGATACTTGTCGTATGTTTTATATATGCTAGGATATAAAAATAGGTTATAAATTACGGAGGGATATAAAAAATGGGTGCAAATGCTCTTTTTACTGCAGTATCAGGCTTGAATGCCAATCAAACATACCTTGGAGTTATAGGTAATAACATAGCAAATTCCAATACTATAGGCTTTAAAACCTCAGACCCGATTTTCCAGAATCTTGTAAGTCAGACATTAAGCGGTACATCGAGTTCGCAGGAGGGTCTTGGAACGAGTGTCTATTCTATTCAGCAGCAGTTTAATCAGGGTGCATTGCAGACGACATCAAATCCCTTAAACATGGCGATTGACGGCTCAGGTTTTTTTATAGTTCAGGCGCTCAACGGTGCTACTTATTATACCAGGAATGGTCAGTTTAGCGAAAATGCAAAGGGAGAAATAGTTGATTCAACAGGGCAAAATGTTGTTCAGGGTTATTCCTTAAATGCTCAAGGGGTTGCTACATCTGGTACGCCGCAACCTATAAGCCTGACAACAGCTGCGATACCTCCGCTTGCCACGACCACAGCTACTATTACGGCAAATCTTAATTCTAATATATCGCCGCAGACCACTCCTACGACAACAACGGGAACCTTTATGGGTGGATATCTTACTCAATCTGCTACAGTAGGCGCTAAAACTATTAATGTCAAAATGACATATGGCGGTGTTACTGGTAATGCGCCGACGTCTATACTTATAGGTAACGGTGACGGGACCACAAACTTATACACGGTTACTTCTTATACTACCGGTGGGGGAACATATACTCCGACGACTTTGCCGTCCGGTTCGGTTGTAACTTCCGTTACACTGTCATCTCCATTAACATCTTCCGTTCTTCAAAATACCGCTGTTTCGCAAAATAATCTTGGTCTTAGCAATACAGCTGGTATATTGGCAGGTTCGGATGTTCAGATAAATACAGGTGGAACGGCTGCATCCGGAACTGTTGACCCATACCAATTTATTAATATGGTTGCAAGTGTAAATTCCAACAATACTGTAAACCTTTCAAATGCAATGCCGATTCCGTCCGGTGGTTCATTCACAGCAGGCGGTGGTGTTATTGCCGGTCCGGCAAACGATTATTATTCTACTACCATAAATGTTTATGACTCTTTAGGGAATTCTATTCCAATGACGGTTACATTTGCTCCGTCGGCATCTACATCTGGAAATTGGAATATTTATTATACTCTTAACGGGACTGCTGCACAGAGGCAGTCGTTAGCTTCTACGACCCCTGACGTTACTTTTAACTCTAACGGTCAGGTTACGGCGGGGACATCACAAACATTGACGGATGTTCCGGCTTATGTGGGGTTACCGACGCCTACGACTCTTCCCGATGGTGCAACAGAGCCCTTGAATGTTGCCCTAAATCTTAATAATGTTACTCAATATGCAGCCAAGTCAGCTACGACGGCATTTATTCAAAATGGTTACTCTACAGGGACTCTTACGAGTTTTACCGTTGACAAAAGCGGAAGGGTTTCCGGGCTTTTCTCAAACGGACAGACAAAATATTTATATCAGGTAGCTTTAGCAAATTTTATAGCTCCGACAGGGCTTGTTTCTGAGGGTAATAGTCTTTACGCAGAAAGTTATGAATCCGGACAGCCTGCTATGGGCGTTGCAAACTCCGGAAATTTTGGCTACATTACTGATTCAGCATTGGAACAGTCTAATGTTAATATTTCCTCTGAATTTACGGATATGATAATCGCGCAGAATGCCTATGTAGCTAATTCTAAGGTGCTGACTACGGAAAATTCCGTGCTGAGAGCACTTGAAACCGCTATTCCATAATTTGTTAACATACTATAAACTAATTAAATTAAATGGCGATGTTAAATAATTTTTCGATGAAGTTTGTCGGCGGTAGAGCCGATGCGCATACAGGTGCTTTTCCGGCCAATAGGGTGGTGAGCCCTGATTCTGCCAGCCGGTCTTCGGCTACCGGAATAAAAAAGCATGTTTCTTCGGAATTAAAACATTCCCATGTTCACAGTGAAAATTTTAAGACTGCACTAAATCAAGCATCTAATAATGTGTCTTTACCAAAACAAAATGTAAGTTCAAAAAATAAGACGCATAAGGACAATAAGGGTGATAAAAAAAATGATGGTTTGGGTCTTGTTTTGTACGCAAATATGCATTTGCGTACAAACGAGAAACAGACCATCATAGGCTCTTCTTCGACGAATGGTGGTAATATCTCTAAAAATGACGCCAGTGATAAAAAAGGTGTCAAGAAGAATAATCTTAAGGGAGATATGAAAAATAAGAAGCCAGACAAACATGCAGACGATAATTTGCTGGATAAAAATACAATTAAAAATGAAATTACAGTAATAAACACGATTAAATCAAATTTACATTCCTTTTCCGAAATAGATAGCAACAAACGGTCAAAAGGTGTTTTGGTTGATCAATTGAATAAGGCTCGCATAATATCAAAACATAAAGATGTATCAGATTTGAAATCTGGCAAAGCGGTCAACAAGGGTAGTATTAAGGGTAAATCTAATCTTGTCGTTGCAATGAATTTTGCACTTCACAATTATGAAAAAAGGTCGAATTTGGCTCATTCTCACACTAAAACTGCAAACAGTTTTGCTATAACTAAAGGTATGAATTTTTTAAGTAATAGTAGTGTTTTACATTCAACTTTAGGCAATTTAAATGTAAAACACGTAGGACAGAATATCGCTAGCGGGCAAATGAGTAATTTTATTCCTGAAAACAGTGAATCGTCGGGAGCGATTACCGTAAATTCTGTTATGTTCATGATTAAAAAAAATATTCAGTCAGCCGTTATAACGCTGAAGCCACCCTCATTAGGACATGTTAAAGTTGAAATAGCAATGGAAAATGTGACATCTAATCTTAATGACGGTGTTAATAAAGGAAAAACAATTACAATTAATATGCTTGCTCAAAATGATGCTGCAAAGAATATACTTCAATCATCGTCGCCTAATCTTCAAAATACATTAAAGGGGCAGGGGTTTTCCTCAGTTAATTTAAATATCAATCTAAGCTCCGGCGGAAATGATCAGGGTCGTGGCAATAACTCTGGTGTGAATAAAAATACGTTTACAAATTTTGGTGGCGGTTTGCATAACACAGATAAAGACGGTATTGTTGGTTCCTCTTCGGTTGCAAATATGCAGCGTTATATTTATAATCCTCTCGCAATAGTGGACTATTTTGTTTAATAAGGTTTATTAAATTATGACGTTCAAATTTCAAAATATATTAAATCATAGAAAGTTAATATTAGACGGACACTTTATAGAATTATCAAAAATTCAGGATAAGTTAATAAAGATAAATTCAAAAATGGACAGTGTTGACAATTCTATAAATTATTACAAAGAAACCTTCTTAGAAAATACTTTAAATCTTACAAATATCAGGGATTACAACTTATTAGATGGCAGATACAAAGCCCTCTTGACTAAGATGGATAGCTTATTAAAAACGAAAGACTCTGTTTTGAAAGAGTTAGAGGATAAAAAAGTTCAGATTGTTAGGTCTAAAATGGAGTATGAAAAAATAGATAAGCTTAGAGAGAAGTATCTCGCCATTGATAAGATAGCAGAATTAAAACGCGACGAAGCCATTGCAAACGATTTTGCCTCAAACCGTTTTAATCGGAACGAATATTAGCTTTTTACTGTTATTTATAATCTAAAAATAATATTATAAGTCTTCTTACTATGGTTAAAGTTTTACGTCTCGTGTTTATAATGTTTATCATGTTATCTATAGTGCCGGTCAACGTTTTTGCCTCTGGGGTAAGCACTAAAAAAGATGAGATTAAAATTCTCGAAAAACAGATAAAGCTAGAGGTGGGCAAGTTAAAGAATATCGAATCCAAAATTAGCCATATAAAAACTGAGCAAAAGGCCAAGGTTAAGGGTCTCGTGATTCTGTATGCATCTATGGACCCAAAGAGCGCCGCCAATATTATACCACGCATTAACAAAGGTGTTGCCGTATATATTCTTTCCCATATGTCTCCGAGATCTGCCTCGGCGATTATTTCCATGATGTCCGTCAAAAACGCGGTATTTTTTACAAATAGTATAGCTGGAAAATAAAATAATCCCTACCGTCATAATAATGACGGCGCATAAATATCGCTCATACCCCCTATCTTATTGGAATTAGGACGAAATTATTGTAAAATCATGAATGGCATGAACATTGCTTGTATATTAACCAATGTGTGTTGTGTAAGGTTGATTGCACAAATAAATACAATAGATGAGAGGTGCATATGTCAAAGTTAATTATGTTAAGAGGTATGGTGAACAATGGCTAAAAGAGCAGACAACGGACAGCTTAATATTGATAAAGACGGGGAAAATATTGACGAAGATGATGCGGCAACTATTTCTCAGATGGGGTCGGTAGGTAAAAAAAGTGGTGGCTCCAAGAAACTTCTTGTAATGGTAATATCGACACTTATTGCGGGAGGAGGAGGGTTCGCGGGTTATCATTTTTTGTCTGCTAAAAACAAGACAAATAAAAAAACAGGAGAGGTAGTTGTTAAATCGCGAATCGCACCTGGCCATATGGTTGAACTTAAACCGTTTTTGACTAACCTTGCTGATAAAGATAGGACAGCTTATATAAAGGTTACGATGGTTATAGAACTCAGGCGTGGTGGGAATGTTCCTCTTTTTAAACGGCTTACGCCGGAGATTAGGAACAATATAATTATGATTTTAAATTCCAAAACAACGGCCGGAATTAACACTCCCGACGGTATAGTCTCTTTAAGGCATGAAATTGCAAGAGGTCTAAATAGAATTCTTGGAGCCGGTGCGGTTGTTGATGTTTATTTTAATAACTATTTAGTTCAATAAAATTGTGAATGAAAAATGCCTGAAATTTTATCTCAAGAAGAAGTAAATGCTCTGCTTAAAGGGGTGTCCTCCGGTTCCATAGAAACAGAGGCAAAGGATGAAGTTGGGGAAGTCAGGCGATATGATATAACCTCGCAGGATAGGATTGTTAGGGGCAGAATGCCTACCTTAGAGATAATGAACGAGAGATTTGCCCGCCTTCTCAGAAACGAATTGACATCGTCACTGCGCAAGGTTGCCGAGATTACGGCAACCTCGGTAGATATGCAGAAGTTTGGGGAGTTCTTGAAGAATATTCCGCTTCCTACAAGTTTAACAATATTCAAGATGCCGCCACTTAGGGGCTATGGAATTTTTGTTCTTGATGCAAGATTAATATATAATTTGATTGATATTTTTTTTGGCGGAACTGCCGATTTGCATGTCAAGATAGAAGGTAGGGATTTTTCCCCAATAGAAAATAAGATAATCAGAAAAATAATAAACATGGCCTTCGATGCGATGAATAAGGCATGGATGCCCGTTTCGCCCGTTGATGTAGAATTTCAAAGAAGCGAAATAAATCCTCAATTTGCAACGATTGTAACACCTACGGAGGTTGTTATAGTCAATAGATTCGAGGTGGATATAGAGGGCGCAGTATCTAGATTTATGATTTGTATTCCGTATTCTATGATTGAACCTATAAAGGAAAAATTGTACAGCGGTTTTCAAAGCGAACATTTGGAAGTGGATCAAAGATGGATTGAAAGGTTCAAAGAAAGACTTAAGGAATCGGAACTTGACATTAGTGTCGAATTAGGTAAGGCTGAGATAAAGGCAAAAGATTTTTTGAAGATAAAAATAGGAGATGTTATTGTTTTGGATAAAGAAATAGACGAGCCGTTGGTTGTGGAATTTGAAAACATTCCCAAATTTGTGGCTTATCCAGGAAGAGTAGATAATCAAATTGCGGTAAAATTAATATCCGATATACCGGTTGGCAAAGAGGGCTATTATGAGTGAAATTGAAACAGATGAGAAAATTAATAATCCTGAGCAGCATGAAAAAGTTACACAAGATGTTCAATCTCAACAGGATACGGAGGCTCAAAAAGATATTCAGTCTCAAGGGGATGAAAATGAAGACCCCAAAGAGCATGACGATGGTGGTATTAGTTGGGATGATGCTTTTAAGGAGGAAGCCGATGCTGATAAGGTACCGGAAAAAGATTCTTCCACGGCCGTCGAAACAAAAAAACAGAATGAGGATAATTTAACTTCTAAGGTTGAAGAATCCACCGAAATCCCAAAAGATAAAAGCGCAAAGAAGCCTGTTACGAAGGTGGAGTTTTCCCAATTTGATGAATCGGACAAGACAACAGAAGCACCTAAAAATCTAGATTTCATTCTTGATATTCCGCTCACTATATCGGTTGAACTAGGCAGGACAAAGATGGTTATAAACGATATGCTTCAATTAGGACAGGGCTCAGTGATAGAGCTTGAGAAATTAGCCGGAGAACCGCTTGATGTTTATGTTAATGGTAAATTAATGGCGCGGGGAGAGGTCGTTCTGGTAAACGATAAATTTGGTGTTCGGCTTACCGATATTATTAGTCCCGCAGAGAGAATTAAAAGATTATGAATAAAGCATCTAACAACTGTTTTTTTTTGTTTTTTGTATCCATATTAGTGGGGATAGCTATTTTTGCCGGGTGTATTAAGTTTACTTATGCTGTAGGCACCAGTAAAAATTTATATCTGGAAAATATATCAGTTTCAAAAAAAGGTGATAGCTACTTTATTTGGTTTAAATTTAACGGTAAGCCCAATAGTATTATCCCAAAATATTCATTAAATAATTATAGCCTTAAGCTTGCCTTTAGAAATACATACATACTTTCGGGCTCTAAATTTATAAAATTTAACAATAGGTTATTCAGGGGGATAGAGCTGACATCTCTAAAAAATTTAAATTTAAACGCAATAGTGTTTTTCAATAAGGGCGTTAAGATAAGCATGAGCGATGTTAGGAGCTCCTTTTATGGTAACTACTTTATAATTAGCATTTCGCATAAGTTTGCAACAGGTTTTTTTAAAAATGTAGGAAAAAAACTTGTTGCATCAAGTTTCTCGAAACGCGCTCGCCCACTTTCTTTGAAACCGGCATTTAAAGGTAAGGATAATTTTAATGCGGGCTTAGAAGTGGTTAAAACGGTCTTATATTTAGCATTAATCCTTGGCTTGATTTATGTTATATATTTTTTCCTACTTAAGTTTAAAGGGAAAATTACGACAAAGAAAGACTTAAATAATTTAAAAATTGTATCCTCATTAAATTTGGGAAATAAAAAATCTATTCTCCTTATAGAGGTCAATGGAGAACTTTTTCTTGTCGGTGTATATAGTTCTGGAATTCAAGTTATAGGCCATATTGAAGATCTAAAATCTAAATCGTTAGATGCTGAAGATAATAAAACCAGCGAATACAAAGATATTTCATTTGGTGGACGGTCAAGCAATGAAATTAGTGAACCATACACATCAACTCGAAATATTGGTGCTGATAAGAGTGCTATGTCCGGATTAGGACAAAAACTAAGTGGCGGTTTCGCAAAGGTTTTAAAAAATAGGATAAATGCGAAAGAGGGTGTAGATGTCAATATAGGTGCCCAATCGGATTTTAATAAGCATGATATGGAAAACACTTATAAGGTGAAAAATATTTCGGAATCACGGTTTAAAAATAAGGCGGATAATGTATTTTTTGACATAGAAGAAAGATTGAAAGGTTTAATAGAAAATGATGGAAATATTAACAAAATTTAAGAATACAAGCTTACTAGCTTTACCCGCAATAACAATGACGGGACATCCGCATCATTCGGAAGTTTCGATGCTTATCCAGATACTCCTTATCTTCACAGTAATATCCATTGCGCCGTCCATTTTGATAATGATGACATCGTTTATACGGATAGTTGTGGTTTTGTCATTCTTAAGGACATCCTTAGGCCTTACAACAGAACCGCCTAATCAGGTAATAATCGGTTTAAGTCTGTTTCTTACTTTCTTTGTAATGGCACCAGTGATAAACAATGTATATAAGAATGCCTATATACCATATACAAAGAAGGAGATAGGAATAAACAAGGCTTACAAAGAGGGATTGAAGCCGATTAGGCATTTTATGTTAAAACAGACACGTATGAAAGATCTGGAGTTGTTTGTTAAAATGTCCAAGATAAAGCATATAGCATCTCCTAATAAAGTTCCGACATATGTTCTTATTCCGGCATTTATTACAAGCGAGTTAACTACTGCATTTGAGATAAGTTTTCTTATATATTTACCTTTTTTGGTCATAGATTTGGTGGTTTCAAGTCTTTTGATGTCTATGGGAATGCTTATGTTGCCCCCGACTATGATATCGCTTCCATTTAAGCTTATGCTTTTTGTCTTGGTAAACGGATGGTACTTGGTTATCGGCTCATTAATTCAAAGCTTTAAATAAAAAATGTTTAGGTGAAAAATGACCGTAGGATTCGTTAATTTTATAATACAAAAGATGATAATGACAGTTCTTTACCTAAGTGCGCCACCGCTTATCGCTAGCCTTGTCATCGGCATATTAATAAGCGTGTTTCAGGCGGTAACACAACTTCAAGACCAGACGCTTACCTTTGTCCCTAAAATTATAGTAGTCATAGTAGTTTTATTGATTTTTGGACCATGGATGTTGAGCATACTAGTAAATTTTACAGATGAGATTTTTTTACATTTCCCCATGTATATACGAGGAGGTGGCTAATTTAAAATGATAGTTATTCATCAATATCTTCTTATAGAGTTTATCCTGATTTTTTTTAGGGTAATTGCGATTATAGTTATTATGCCTTTTGTCGGCAGTTCTGCTGTTCCCAACTGGGCAAAAATAGGAATGGCTTTTTTTATCTCTTTAACCATCTATCCTTTGATTGCTAAAACCCAAATGATTCCCCAAATATCGCTTCCGATGATAGTTTTGCTAATTTTTTCTCAAGTATTAATAGGGCTTATTCTAGGATTTTTGGTTCTTATAATTTTTACAGGGGTTGAGTTAGCCGGTCAGTTTATGGGGCTGCAGATAGGTTTTGGAATGATAAGCCTCTTGAATCCTCTGAGCCCGGATCAGCAACAGGTTTCCCTTACCGCAAACATGCAAAATTTCATAGCATTAATGATTTTTATAGAAACATCTGCTTTTTTCTTTATTATTGAGGGATTATATAAAAGCTTTGAGACTATTCCTATAACTTTTATACGTTTCTCTCCCTCTATTTTTAAATATTTGGTTTTAAGGGCTGCCGATATCTTTACGATAGGTTTTGAATTAAGCATTCCAGTTGTAATTGTAGCTATTTTACTAAATGTGATTATAGCTTTAATGGGAAGATTAGCCCCGCAGTTTAATATTTTTGCGGTTGGTTTTCCTATAACTATATTCGTAGGGCTTTATATTTTGTATTTCGCAGAGCCTTATTTTGCTAATTATATGTTAAAGTCTTTTGTGAATCTAAGATTTGAGTTTTATCGCATAATAAATTCTTTTTTATTGTTAAGTTGATTGAATTTTAAGGTAAATTAAAAAACACACATAATTTCCCGTTCTGACGGGATAGTGAAGGTAAGAGATATGGCAGAAGACCAATTCGATAAAACGGAACCAGCGACCCCTAAAAGAATACAAGAGTCCAGAGAGAAAGGACAGACGATGAAATCACGGGAGGTGAACACTACCTTCATGCTTATCGCTGTGTTAGTCTATCTGTATTTTAATATCTCTTCTATTGGTAATACTATAATTTCCGAGTTGGTCTATTTTTTATCGGATTCTTTTTCTATTCACTTGGGGTACGCTTCAACTATAAAGATATTGTATCACATGATTTATCTTGTAACCTTTGCAATCCTTCCGTTTATTCTATTAGTTTTTTTTTCAGCCATAGTTTCAAATCTGTCTCAGGTAGGTTTTCTTTTTACATTAGAACCGTTGATTCCTGATTTTAAGAGAATAGACCCTGTTTCAGGGGTAAAAAGATTCTTTTCGTTCCAGTCCGTTAACGAATTGTTTAAATCTGTTTTTAAATTTTTTCTTTTAGCTATAGTAACTTATTTTACATGCGCTGGGTATATAAAGAAAATTTTCGTCTTACAATATACCGGACCGTCTTATGCTTTACTGTTTACTTTCGAGCTTCTCTATAAGATATTTTTTAATATTATATTCATAATGATCGTTTTGAGTATTATTGATTTTTTCGTACAAAGATATCAATACAATAAAGGTCTTATGATGTCCAAACAGGAGATCAAAGATGAGACGAAACAATATGAAGGGAATCCGCAGGTAAAGGGTAGGATAAGAAAGATGCAAAGAGAGATAGCAAGAAGGAAAATATTAAAGGAAGTCAAAAAAGCGCATGTTATCATAACCAATCCAACACATTTTGCGGTAGCGATTAAGTATGACAATGAACAATATAATGCTCCTATCGTAGTTGCAAAAGGAGCGGATAATTTGGCATTTTTGATAAAAAAAATTGCGTTAGAAAGTGATATCCCGATGGTTGAAAATAAATATATCGCGAGGGTGCTTTACGATGTGTGTGAACCCGGACAATTGATACCTGAAAATTTGTATAAGGCCGTAGCTGAAATACTTGCACATTTATATCTTACTGATAAAAAATTTAAAGGAATATGGAGGGGGATTAATTAAGCAATGAGTAGCCGCGTTCAATCTGCCCCCACTTCGGGCAATTTTATACTAAAAAATTCCGATGTGATATTGGCGTTACTTTTTATGACGGTAATTATCCTTATGGTTGTTCCAATAACCACATGGATGCTTGATATATTTTTGACTTTTTCTATATCTTTTTCAATAGTTATACTAATTATTTCTCTGTATATATCGAGACCGCTGGAATTTTCAGTATTTCCAACCATACTTTTAGTAGCTACCCTTTTTAGATTAGCCCTTGAGATAGCTGCGACCCGGTTAATATTGCTATACGGGTATAAGGGTTCGGATGCTGCCGGTATAGTAATTGAGTCATTCGGAAAGTTTGTGGTAGGCGGAAACTATGCTGTCGGTATAGTTATCTTTATTATTTTTATCGTAATTAATTTCTTAGTTATAACAAAAGGCGCGACAAGAGTGGCGGAAGTAACGGCTAGGTTTACATTAGACGCTTTGCCCGGCAAGCAAATGTCCATTGATGCAGAACTTAATTCCGGTTTCATAAGTGAGGAAGAGGCAAGAAATAAGAGGCTTGATTTAACAAGGGAGGTTGATTTTTACGGGTCAATGGATGGTGCTAGTAAATTTGTCAGGGGCGATGTAATTGCTGCTATAATTATAATAATTGTAAATATTATAGGCGGACTCTTAATCGGTATCTTTCAACATCATTTATCTATAGTAAAAGCGGCATCTGAATATACCCTGCTCACAGTTGGAGAGGGACTTGTCGCTCAGATTCCTTCATTGATAGTTGCGATGTCGAGTGGTATAATAATCACTCGGGCGACGGGAGAAAGTAATCTTTCAAGAGAGTTTTCGTCCCAATTTTTGTCTAATCCAAGGGCTTTATACACGACAAGTGGCATTCTTTTGTTTTTCGGCATTATTCCTGGTCTTCCGCATTGGCCATTTATCCTTTTTGCTACCCTTGCAGCCATCATAGCGTACGTAGTCTCTAGGGAAATTGGGAAAAAGAAAACAGAATTAAGCAAGAAAAAGTTTGAGGAAAAGAAGCATATTCCCGAGTCTCAAATCATAGAAAGTGTTATGCAGATAGATATTCTTGAGCTTGAGGTTGGTTACGGGCTCATCTCTTATGTAGATTCGTCAAAAAACGGAGAACTCTTGGAAAGAATTAAGGGGATAAGGAAACAACTAGCACAAGATTTAGGAATTATAGTTCCCCCAATTCACATTAAAGATAATCTTAATTTAAAGCCCAATGAATATCTGTTTCTGATTAAGGGCGTGGAAGTTGCAAAATACGAGGTTATGCCCAATAAATTTCTCGCAATGAATCCCGGGAATGTAACGGAAAATGTTTCAGGTACGGTTACAAATGAACCGGCATTTAATCTTCCAGCGTTATGGATAGACGAGAGCATGAAACAAAAGGCGCAGATGGCGGGTTGGACGGTTGTAGAGATACCATCTGTTATTGCAACTCATATAATCGAAATAATAAAGGCAAATGCATCTGAACTTCTTACAAGGCTGGATGTTCAAAAACTTCTGGACATACTGTCCGCTAGATATCCTAAGATAGTGGATGATTTAATTCCAAATATTTTATCCTTAAGCACTGTCCAAAATGTTCTGGAAAATTTACTAGCAGAGGGGGTTTCTATCAAGGATATGCTCACTATAGTAGAGGCTCTTCATAATCATGGTCCAAATATTAAGGATCCCGTGCTACTGACCGAATATGTTAGGGCGGCACTAAAGAGAACTATAACCAGAATGGTCATAGGATCGGATAATATGGTTAGGCCGTTAATTCTGGGAAAAAATTTTGAATCTTTTATTATTAATGAATATAAAAATACAAAAGAACAAGGTGGACACCCAGGCTTTGACCAATCTTATTACAATAAAATAATTACGGCAGTCAAAGAAGGTGTAAAAAAATCCGCAGAACTTGGTTTGTCGCCTGTTGTGCTGACTTCACCTCAAATAAGGTTGTTTTTGAAAAATGTTTTAAGTGAAATAGTGCAGGGTATAACCGTTGTTTCTACAAATGAAATGTCGCCTAACACTAAAATAAAACCGCTGGGGAATATAGAAATTTATGCAGATTAAAAGATATGAAGTTTTAGATATTCAGGATGCAATAGACCTTATAAAAAAGGATCTTGGTGAGGATGCCGTAATTATTTCAACAAGGCAGGTTAATAACTCCAACGATCTGGGTTTTTTTGGAAAACCGTTTTTAGAAGTGATTGCCGCGGTAGATTACAAGGAGGAAGATTTAAAGCCTTCGATCGGAAATGATAATTTCAATCAAAATCTTTTAAGACCTCTGTATGATGATGTAAGGTTTTTAAAAGACAATTTTGAAAGTATTGTTGAGGACAAGGTCGTATTTGTCGTAAATGAAAAATTTGAGGATATCCAAAAAAGCTTGGATGAGATTAAATTTAATTTAAATCTATTGAAAGATGAAAAAACAAAGGTTAGGGAGAAAGAAAACGACTTACTTACATATTTAGACGGTCTTTCTTTTAGTAGAAAAATATCAACTAAATTAATAGAAGTGTTTTTTAAGGATATTAAATTAATTAATTTTAAATCGGAAGAAAAAATTGACTACTTTAAGAAATTCTTTAAAAAAATAATAGAGAAAAAGATAGAAAGAAAGAAATTATACCCAGTAATGGATAATAAAATCATTATCGCACTTGTTGGAAACAGCGGTGTCGGAAAGACTGTAACGGCCGCAAAGTTGTGTTCTAAACTTATATTTGAAAAAAATATGCATTTATCAGTATGTTCTATTGACTCTATTAAAATAGGCGGCTATGAAACACTAAAAAATTATGCAAAAAAACTTAAAATAGATTTTGCCGCGTTAAAAAATCCGGAAGAATTAAAGGCATTTGTTTCCAATTCTACATCAGATGTAATAATAATAGACACATTTGCCGTTAACCATAATTCCTTATATCAGCTAAATAATCTATCAAGGTTTCTGCGTGTATTTGGCGGAAAGATAAGAGTTGAAATTCTTTTACAGGCTCAACTGAAAAACATAGATGCCGTAAGAACTTATGAGTCGTTTAGAAATAAGGTTGGGGTCAATTCCATTATTATAACAAAAACAGACGAATCTCATTGTCTGGGTAATCTGGCGGAAATATTCTTACTTACGGATTCGACGGTTGATTTTATCACAAAAGGAGAAAATGTTCCGGAAGATATTGATGATGCTTCAGTGCAAAATATTTATTCTTTATTCTTTTCTTCGCCTGAGTACTAGATAAATATAAATTTAAAAAATTAAATAATTTAAACGATAAAGGATTATGAAAAAACAAAAAAATCAAGGCAGTTATACAAAGATAATATCTGTGACTAGTGGGAAGGGAGGGGTTGGCAAGACCAATATAGTTTGCAATTTGGCATATTGCTTTGCCTCTATGGGCAAAAAAGTAATGATAATGGATGCAGACCTAAGTCTTGGAAATGTCTCTGTAGTACTTGGAATTGTTCCTAAATATAATATTTCACAAGTAATTTATGGTGATAAACAGCTTAAAGATATTATAATATCCGATTCTAACGATATTATGGTTCTCCCTGCTTCATCAGGTGTTCCTGAATTGTCAAATCTTTCAGAGTCCCAGAAAATTGCTTTGATGTCTAGGTTTGATGAATTTGCGGGGGACATAGAAGCTTTTGGTGAGCCTATAGATATCCTTTTAATAGACACTGGTGCAGGAATTTCTTCAAATGTTTTATATTTCAATCTCGCTGCAAGCGAAATATATGTTGTAGTAACCCCCGAGCCCACATCTATCACAGACGCTTACGCATTGATAAAGGTTTTAAGCGTAAAATATGGTGAAAAATATTTTTCCATTATAGTTAATAATGTTAAAACTAGCAAGGAAGCTAAGGATGTCTATAGGCACTTAAGCCTTGTTTCTGATAAATTTCTTAAGGTAAGCTTAAATTACTTGGGGTATGTTTTAAATGATGATAATATGCCGCGCTCGGTTGTTATGCAAAAACCGGTTTTAAGTCTTTTCCCTAATTCTAAAGCATCCGAGTGTATCAAGAAATTGGCTTATAGCATTCTGTCTCAGAAAGACAATAAGATATCGAATGGCAATATTCAATTTTTTCTAAATAAACTTCTAAGGGCATTTTAATCTTTAATTATTGTTGTACATGAAAGAGATAAATATAAAATCTAAAAGATTGATCGAAGAAAATTATAATCTCGTGAACACTGTTGCTAATTTTATGATGGTGAGATTTAATGGTATCGTAAATAGGGATGACCTTGTGGAATTTGGAATAGGAGGGCTAATAGATGCAGCCATTAAATTTGATCCTTTAAAAAATGACAACTTCAAGGTCTATGCTATAACAAGGATAAAAGGTTCTATTTTAGACGGTATGAGAAAACTTGATTTTATGTCAAGGAACATTAGGGGATTGTCGGGAAAAATAGAAAAGACATACTTTAAGCTGGAACAAAAATTAGGAAGAATGCCTAATGATGATGAGGTTGCCCTAGAGTTCGGAGTCGGCATTGAAGAATTCAGGGGGATGCTTTATAAGATAAGAGGCGCAACCTTCTTATCAGATAAAAATTTTGTTGGCCTCAATAAGAAACGAATTGAATCGTTAGACTCTATGGAAAGCAATGATCCTCAAGTCATAGACGATCTCTTGGTGAACGAGAGAAGAAATATTTTAAAAACGTATATTGATGCACTTGGTGAGGTTGAAAAAAATGTACTGATGATGTATTATTACGATGAATTAACCTTAAAAGAAATAGGCAGCATGTTGAATTTAACCGAATCCAGAATTTGCCAGATTCACTCTAAGGCAATTATAAAATTGAAGGTAAAGTTAAAATCGTATGAACAAGTCTGATAGACAAAATGATTCGCTTATTTCGGATAATATTGATAATAAGCCCATAAAAAAACTCTTAGGAGTGTTTATTTCAAGCGAGTGTAGCGTTAAAGCAAAGGCAGAAGCATTTGATGCTTTAAAACAGATTGCGCTGAAAAATGGAAACTTTTTAGCTGATTATGCCGATAAAAATACGGGTAAATATGACAGGATCATTTCAGAGCTAATGAGATATGGAAAATTTATCCCTAAAAATTATCCAAAAAAGGTTTTGGTCAGGCTTTCTAAAAGCGAGGATGAAATAACTAGGGCTAACGCAATCGAATCAATAGGGTTATTAAGATTTAGATTTAAAAATGTACTAATAAATGCGTTGGGAGATACCTTTTTTGTATCGTC
The DNA here is from genome assembly GCA_964631685.1 of uncultured Actinomycetes bacterium. Taxonomy (GTDB): domain Bacteria; phylum SZUA-79; class SZUA-79; order Acidulodesulfobacterales; family Acidulodesulfobacteraceae; genus Acidulodesulfobacterium. The sequence continues at coordinate 93,236 of CAZVZU010000001.1, forward strand.
GGCAGCAATTTTTTCTATAGGAGAAATAAAACTAAAAAGTGCGTTTCCAAAGTTAAAAGAATTATTTATTCAATCTGACGATGTGGTTGTTAAAAATACTATTATAGAATCTTTAGCTAAGATCGGGGGAAGTGAAGTATCTGATTTTTTACTGTCCCTTTTAGACGAAAAAAGCAAACATGACAGATATTTGGCTGATAAGATTTACATATTGAAAAGTTTGTACAAAATTTCTGCGCATAATGACTGCAAAAAAAATAGACAATTACATTGTGAATCTCTATTCAAAAAAATTCCTGATTTAGATCTCGGGATTTCTATATTTTCTATAGAGGAATACGAAGAAAAAGTAGTGGTAGACTCCATTCTTTGCTATTTTTCCCATTTAAATTACGGTAAGTCTAAAAAAATATTTATATTTTTGTTTAATTATTATCTCAAGAGCGAAAATATAGATGAATTTGAATATGCATACATAAAAAATATTTTAAAAAAAGTTACAAGACCTGAGTACATAGTGAATTACATAGAATCACTAAAAATATCGTCGGATTTGAATAATAAATGCGATTTGCTTATAGATGTTCTATCCGATATCTCTCCTAATGACATAACAAACCTTTTGTATTTTTTTAGGGGTAAAAGATTATTTTTTGATATCAAGATATCTCTTTTGACTTATGCCCGTTCCGCCCGTCTTATATTTTCTGATAAACAATTTAATTACAGAACGTATTTTAACGATATTATAATTTACTACTTGAATGATAGAAATGGCAATGTTAGGAAAGCGGCGGTTAATTTATCCGCACGCTCAAAAAGTGGTGTATATATAAACATACTTTTTACTTTTCTGCTTAAAGAAAACCTACCAGATGTGATTAACTCATTTATAGATGTTATATCCAGTCTTTTAAGTCTTAAGAAAAATAAGAAATATTTTTATTTTTTTCTAAACAACCTATCTTCAAAAGACGGCAGAATAATAAGATATTCCTTGAAAGTGCTTGGAGGATCAAGGTTATCCGTGACGGACGATGAAATTGCCGGGTTATATGTAAAATTTACCAACCTTAAAGATAATAGATCGGTTTCCTTAAAAAGATTATTGGCAAAAATTTTAAGAAAATATGATCTAATTAAACATAAGGATGCTATGTCTTTTTTACTTAAGGAAAGGGACGAGGATGTTCAATTTAATTATCTGGAGTCTCTTTTTATGTCAGGCGAAAAGGATTTAAATCTTTATCTGGATATTCTAGGTTCTAATGGTTTTTCCGATAAATTTAGATATAACATGGTTAAGTTAATCGAGATGTCGGATGATTCAAGGGGTTTTGATAGCCTCGTTCTCATGCTTGATAAAGAAAAAAGTAAAATGGTAAAAATATCCATATTAAGGGCGCTTAATAATATTGATAAAAAAAAAGCTTTCTATATAATAAAAAAATATAATTTGTCTAAAGATAAAGATTTAAGAGATTATTCCTTAGAATTAACCAAATAATACAATACAAGACATTTAAAACAAATAAACAGACTAGATGGAATATTCAAATATCAATTTATCCGATGAAGTGTTTAATAAGTTAAAGGACTTAATTTATGATATTTCAGGCATATATTTTGGAGAACAAAAAAAATATTTAGTCGAAGCGAGGCTTTCAAGAAGAATTTCCCTATTAAATTTATCTACATTTGAGGATTATTATAATTATTTGAGGTATTCATCTGGGAAACAAGAGGAAATAAAGGAGCTTTTAAACAGTATAACGACAAATGAAACTAGTTTTTTTAGAGATTTGCCGCAACTTAATGTTTTCATGGATGTTTTGAAACGGGTCGTCTCGGATATTCCGGCCGGCCAAAATAGAAGGGTTAGGATCTGGAGTGCGGGGTGTTCTACGGGCGAGGAACCATACACTATGGCTATAATGATAAAAGAAGCACAGCGGAGTTCAAAATCCCCCTTTTTAAATATAAAGTTTGATATAATGGGTTCAGATATTAGCGAAAAGGTTTTGCATTCGGCAAAAAGAGGTATATATAATGCCTATACCCTGCGTAATGCCGGTCAGGATATCGTAGGCAGATACTTTACTCAGATAGATGATGATGTCTTTAGTCTTAATAGTGCAATTAAAAGTATGACTAGTTTTTTAAACGTTAACCTTATAAGTACAAAAGAGGTAAAGAATCTGAATATTTTTGATGTTGTCGTCTGTAGGAATGTTATAATCTACTTTGATGATGAGTCGAAAAAAAAGGTCGTTTCCAACATATATGGAAGTTTAAAAATAGGTGGATATCTTTTTTTGGGACACTCTGAGTCGTTACATTTTGTTTCGACGCCATTAAAGTTGGTTGGTTTTGGAAAGACACCTCTATATAGGAAGGAATAAATGGAGCATAGATCCAGTGAAGCAGGGTGGCGTTTATCGCAATCCCAAGGGTATACCGTGTTAATTGCAGATGACTCTGCATTTGTTGTTGAGTTTTTATCAATTTTCTTTCAAAATGCTGGTTTTAAAGTGAAAACTGCTTACGATGGTTATGAGGCACTCGAAAAGGTTATAAAAGACGATATAGACCTAATTGTTACGGATATAAATTTACCAGAAATGGATGGGGTTACGCTATTGAACAGTGTTAAAAATAATCAAACTACCAAAGATATACCCGTTATTCTTATATCTTCCAGTATTTCGAATGAAGCCGAATCGTCTAGGGCTTATGCTTTTTTACAAAAACCGTTTAGTGAAGAAAAGATAATAGATATTGCGAAAAATGCTATAAAAGATTTTTACGGTAGTCAGTAAATAATGAATTTTATAGTCAACTTATAATGCAAAAGGGTGCTTAAATATGGCTTTAGATTTGTCAATGAAACTTCTTGTGGTAGATGATTTTTCAACTATGAGGAGAATTATTAAAAATATTTTAAAACAAATAGGATTTACAAATGTGGATGAAGCTGAAAATGGACAAGTTGCTCTATCAAAATTGTTAGATGGCAATTATGATTTTGTTGTATCGGATTGGAATATGCCTGAAATGAGTGGGATTGAATTATTAAAAAGTGTCAGAGCGAATGAAAAGATAAAAGATTTACCGTTTTTAATGGTTACCGCAGAGGCAAAAAAGGAAAATGTTGTCGAGGCTGTTAAAGCGGGGGTTAATAATTATATCGTCAAGCCTTTTACGGCGGAAATTCTTCAAGAAAAGATTTCGAAAATATTTCCGGATTGATTAAACATACTAAGGGGGAGGGATAGACTATTAATGATAGATGATTCAATGAAAGAAATAGTCGATGATTTTGTCCAGGAGGCATTAGAATTACTTGAGAGCCTTAATGAAAATTTTGTTGAGCTCGAGAAGGATCCCGAAAACAAAGAACTATTAAATACTATTTTTAGAGCGGCACATACAATAAAGGGTTCAGCCGGGTTTTTGGGTTTTCAGAATATTGTCGAGTTAGCTCATAGCGCGGAAAATATTTTAAATAGACTTAGGCAAGGTGAAATTAAACTTACCTCAGATATGATGGACTATTTGCTAAAGGCGATAGACGCATTAAAGGTTATGATTGTGGCCGTGTCTGAAACGGGAACGGAAGGCGATGCATTGTCGGAGAATGAAGTACTTATTAAACAACTCAACGATACGGCGGAAGGCAAAGTATTACAGAAAGAGGAGCCGAAAGATAATACAGATAAAACTGTAGATGCTAAAACCGATGCTAATATGGAAATAGAAAGCCGGTCGGATACATCTCAAGGTTCTGTAAAAACAGATAAAAAAAGAGTAAGGAACCTTGGCGATATATTGCTAGAGGACAACCTTATTTCTAAGGAAGAATTGGAGCAAATTTACAAAGAGAAAGAGGAAGAGGAACGTAAACAGTCTAAGCAAGAAGACAAGCCACCACAAGAAGACAAGCCACCACAAGAAGACAAGCAAGAAGTAAGGCCACCGGCTTCTCCTCCACAAGAACCAAAGAACTTACATCAATTGCATCAAATGCCAGAAGTAAAAGAGACTACTATTAGGGTTAATATTAATAGACTTGATAACGTTATGAATCTTGTCGGAGAACTTGTTCTTGCAAGAAATAGGCTATTTAACATTTCCTCCAAATTAGAGGTTAAATACGAAAGTGACGACCTTGCATCTGCATTGACCCAGGTTGTGTCTAACTTAAATCTTGTTACCACCGATCTTCAGCTTGCGGTTATGAAAACAAGAATGCAACCGGTTAAAAAGGTGTTCGGCAAATTTCCAAGGATGGTGAGAGACCTTTCAAGGGAAATGGGTAAAGAAATCGAACTGCAAATATATGGCGAAGAAACAGAGTTAGATAAATCGGTCATAGAAGAGATAGGAGATCCACTCGTTCATTTGATAAGAAATAGCGTTGATCACGGGGTAGAAACCAAAGAAGATAGAGTAAAGGCAGGCAAAAATGCAACAGGGACGATCAAGCTAAGTGCCGAACACGAAGGAAACTATATTGTAATAAGTGTTTCTGATGACGGAAAAGGCATGGATCCCGATATTTTAAAAAAGAAAGCCGTGGAAAAAGGGGTGATAGATGATAAAACAGCAATGAATCTTTCTGACAAGGATGCCCTGAGTTTAATTTTTACACCTGGTTTTAGCACTAAAGACAAGGCTACCGAGATTTCAGGAAGGGGTGTGGGAATGGATGTGGTCAAAACAAATATACAAAAAATAAACGGTATTATAGAGATAGAATCTCAAATTGGACAAGGCTCGGCGGTGATATTAAAACTTCCATTAACTGTTGCAATAATTCAGACTCTTATTGTCGGCGCGGGTACTGGCGTATTTGCTGTTCCTCTTAGCTCGGTTGTTGAAACATTAAGGATAGCCGAGTCGTCCATACAGACAATTGATAGGCATGAGGTGATAAATCTAAGGAAGTCAGTTTTATCCTTGCTTAGGCTTAGGGAAGAATTTGGTATAGAAAATTCAGAGGATGGTGATTTAGATTCTTCTGCGTATAAGCCGGGTGATTTACGCGAGGATTCAATACCATCGGAAAAAGAAGTTTACGTTGTCGTGGTTGCCCTGGCAGAAAAGAAAATAGGCATAATGGTTGATGAGTTGTATGGACAAGAAGAGGTTGTAATTAAATCGCTAGGCGATTATAAATTAGGGTACGATGGTATTTCGGGTGCGACAATCACTGGCGACGGGAAGGTTGTTCTTATCATAGATGTGGCTTCTATGATAGAATCTGTCAAAGTAAGATAAAACAATGATAAGGAGCGTTTGATTTATGAGTGAAGAAAAACGGGTTTTAATAGTCGATGATTCTGCATTTATGAGAAGGGCGATAGCATCTCTTTTAGAAGGAGAGAGTGATATAAAAGTTGCAGGATTTGCCAAGGATGGAGAGGATGCACTTAGACAAATTCAAGATTTAAAGCCTGACATTGTTACGATGGACATAGAAATGCCTAAGATGGACGGATTAACGGCCCTTAAAATTATTATGGATAAATTTCCTCTTCCTGTGATAATGCTCAGCTCCCTCACTAATGAAGGAGCCAAGGCCACATTGGATGCTCTTGATCTGGGGGCGGCGGACTACATTCCTAAGAGTCTTTCCAACGTATCGTTGAATATATTAAAGATAAAAGATGATCTCGTTGCCAAGGTTAGAGCTGTTACGGCAAAAAAATATATTTTTCATGCATCTCACGATAGCAGTGAATTTTCGCAGACAAAAATATTTAAAAAAGGTTCATGGAATAAAAAAATTGATATAGTAGCGATAGGCTCCTCAACAGGTGGTCCAAGGGCGCTCCAAGATATTATACCTAACATTCCTGAAGATTTTCCCGTTCCGATAATTTTAATCCAGCATATGCCAAAAGCATTCACGGGACCCTTTGCCGAAAGATTAACCGCTATTTCTCACATTAAAGTTGTTGAGACCTCCGGAGGTGAAATAATTAAAGGCGGGACGGCTTATCTATCGCCAGGTGACAAACATCTTACCTTAAAAAAAATCGGTGCCGGTGAAGTCACGATATCCCTTTCAGATGAGCCAACGGATTTAATAAATAGACCTTCTGTAAGTGTTATGATGGAATCTGCGGCATATGTACATCCGGGAAGTACATTGGGTGTTATATTAACAGGAATGGGTTCGGACGGCTTGTCGGGCATGAAAAGTATTAAGAAATCCGGCGGAAAAACCATTGCGCAGAATGAAGCTACTTGTGTTGTCTATGGTATGCCAAAGGCTATAGTCGATGAGGGCTTGGCAGATATTGTCCTTCCCGTATATAAAATATGCGATGAAATTATTAGGGAAGTTATTTTACCGTAATAGTAAGAACATCTTGATCATGCGTAATTATAATTTTATTAATTGGAGGAAGGTTTATGGATGTTGTTAATCAAGCAAACAATCAAATAGATAAAAAAGAAAATAATGCCAAATCAGGAGAAGTGGTTCAGCTCGTTACCTTCCGTATGGGAAATGAGGAGTTTGCTCTTGATATTTTAAAGGTTCAGGAGATCAATAGAATTGTTGATATAACGGGCGTCCCTAAGGCTCCAGACTTTGTGAAGGGTGTTATTAATTTAAGGGGCAGGGTGATTCCTGTAGTAGATATAAGAAAAAAATTTCACCTTAAGATAAAAGCAGTAACAAAAGAGACTAGAATTATCGTTGTAAATATTATGAGTAAAACTATAGGTCTTATTGTTGATTCTGTTTCGGAGGTATTAAGGATAGATTCTAATACCATACAGCCGCCACCTCCGTTAATTGCAGGTCTTGATTCCGACTATATAAAGGGTGTCGGTAAATTAGACGATAGGCTTATAATACTCTTAGACATAGATAAAATATTTACAACGGGGGAACATAGGCTTATAGAAGGTATGGTAAATTAGTATCGTGTTAATATAATTTAAAATTTTACTACATTATGGAAGGCAGAAAGACCCCGTATATTTTTGCTACGGCAAATCAAAAAGGAGGCGTAGGAAAAACAACAACTGCAATAACTCTAGGTAGTTCCTTATCGCTTTTTGGTTACAGGGTGCTCTTAATAGACCTTGATCCTCAAGCCAGTCTTACCAATCACTTAGCTGTAGAACCGGAAAAACTCGAATATTCTGTCAGTAATGTAATAGTGTCTCAATCTTTTGTGCCCGACGATGTTATCATAAATAAATATAGGTTAAAGACAGGTGGGTGTATTGATTTAATACCATCCAATATTAATCTTGCAAGAATTGAAGCAGAACTTTCGGTTTTGAAGGGCGGCGGACTAAGGTTAAAAGAAAAATTAAAGTTTTTGCCGGATGATTACGATTACATAGTAATAGACTCGTCTCCTGCGTTGAGCGTTCTTCTTATTAGTGCTATTGCGGCGAGCGATGAGGTTATTATTCCCGTTATGTCCGATTTTTTATCGGCGAGGGGGGTTGAGTTACTGCTTGCGACTATTGAAAAGATTGAAACGGCGATAAATATAAAGTGTAAGTATAAGCTTTTGATTACTATGTTTGATAGGAGGACCAATTCATCTTGGAAGTCCTTGGATTATTTTAAAAATAAGTACCAGAGTCGTCATTTTAATAGTATAATTAATATAGATACAAAATTTAGAGATGCAAGCTTAATGAGGAAGCCTCTAACGTATATGGATGCAAATGCCAGAGGGGCTTTGGATTATGTTAATGTGGCAAAAGAAATAATAGATGGACGTAAATGATAATAGTAAATTTAATAGGGAAAGCAGGGAGGTAAGGGAAAGTGGATAATATTGCAGCGCCACGCGGCACAGAAGGATTTAGATCTGACGGTTTGGATTTGGTAACTTCATGGGTCGGAAATCTTTTGAGTTCAAGTGAGGAAGATGGCAAAGAAAAATCGTCCATAGACACAGTCAAACCTGTTTCATTAAATTCCCAAAAAGAATCGGCACAGATTATCGCTTATCCTATTGACAGAATATTATCCCATGGAAAGGCCGATGCTGTCATTGTGAGTCCTGAAGAGTTTTGTTTAGAAGAGGTAAAAAAACGGGATATCCTTCCTATAATAAAGATTGATCCGAACAAGAAGTCGTCGTATTTTACGTTCACTTCGGGTGTTTCTTTTTACGGTCTGCCGGTCGAAAACATAAATGAAATAATAAGATATCAAGAACCTGTTAATATTTCTTCAAAAAAAGCTGGACTTTTAGGGTTGCTCCATTATAGGACAAGGATTATACCTATTTATAATTTTTCATCTATAGTAGCTGCTCCTATAGAGTCAAAGACTGTTTTTAAGTTTATTATCGTTTGTATCTACGAGAATAAGATGTTTGGTTTAGCTGTTAGGAACATTAAAAATATAATGAAAATTAAAAACAAAAATCTTATTGCGTCTGCCACATTTAGATTTTGGGGTTCTAATGCGATATGCTCTGATGTTTTTGAAGATGAAGCCGAAAGATTTTACTCAGTGGTTGATGTAAAAAGCGTTTATGACTATTTAAAAACATGATAGATTTAGTCGAACTTCAGCAGATTATTTCCAATTTGCCTTCTATCGAAAAGGTTGCGTCTACGCCTCAAGCTTTGGCTGTTAATTTGAATAACATAGCGCAAAAGGAGATGAAGGATGACGATACCAAAAAGCTGAGTACTGTCGTTGAGTTAAGCGAGGTGTTGGAACCTATTAATGACAAAAATAAAAATTCAAAGAACAAAGAGAAGTCTTCACCTGAGTCTGATACGGAAGAGTCGGATAACGAAGGCGTTCCGCATATCAATATAACTGCATGAGCATGTAATGATTGACAATCCTACTATTTTCTCCGACAACGTTCAATCTACCGCGCAGTTTAAAGCTTTGGATGGTAAAATAATATCTCTTGATGAGAACGTCGGGCTTTTTTTGAAACTAATGGATTCCGGAAAGATTATTGAGGTGCGGTTAATAGATGTCAATGACAGTTTTTCCGGGGTATTTAGTTTTAACGGCAAATTGTTTAATGCCCAGATTCCTAAAGATTTGTACGACGAATTTGTTTTAAGTTCAACGACCGGCGATAATTTAGGTATAACAGTAAAGTTACAATTGAGTGGTGTTAGGGATAATGAGGTAACCCTTAAGATTATAAACGACATAAGTAACGAAAATATTAAAAAAGCTGTAGAATTATATAATTTAGCCTATTCCGATGATGTAGCGGGACGTTTTAGATCTGCCCTAAATGGAGAGTTTACCCTTAATACCGGAGGTATAAATGTATCGGTTAAAGGGAATTTTTTATTCATTCACTTCAACTTCAATATAGGGTTGGGAAATTTTAACATTGTTTTAACTGCAAATCCCATGTATCATGGCGAGATTTGGAATGATGAGAGCTCCGGAAAAAAAATAGGCAAAAAAATGACGAGGTATTCATTTATGATAGAGGTAGAATTTGAGTCACTTGGTTATATTAAATTGTTTTCTTATTACATTAATCGCACATTATCCGTTAATTTTAAAAATTGTTCTAAGATTGCGCACGATGCAATAAGAAATAATCTTTCGATGCTTAAGGATATGTTATCGTCAGAGGGGATAGCACTTAAAGAAATAGTATTCAGCGCTGAAGATAAAGACGTACATAACAATGATTTATTTAACAATAATATAATAAATGAAAGGATATAAAAATCTTAAGGCTTCGGCTTTAAGATATAACAAAAAAGAGGAAGACGCCCCCGTCGTGGTTGCAAAGGGCAAGGGTAAGGTTGCTGAAAAGATAATAGCAATAGCAAATAAAGAGAATATTCCCGTGATAGAAGACAAAGCCCTCGCCGATGTATTGGATATGCTTGATATATATGAGGAGATTCCGTCGGAACTTTATAAAGTCTTTGCACAATTATTTGCATTTATTTATAAAGTTAATGAAAAATATCGAAAAGCTTAAAATTAAAGCCCTCTCATTGCCGCTACGATTTCTCGTTGCCTTTTAAATATATACCTGAACATTATATCTTGCTCTTTTGGTTTAAGATTAATTATTTGTGCGCCTATTTTATATTTAAGATTGTCGAGTCTCGCCAAGGATCTTATTTCTATTTTAACGGTGATTACCGGAAGGTTACCAGGAAATTCAAGCTTTACCCCTGTTATCACTGTATGTTTTTTTATTTTGAAATCCAATAGGAATGAAATTCCTTCGCCTGCAATGTCGAACACATGAGCGTCAAAATATTGATCATGCAACAAGAAACCCAATTTTACCGGTTCATTTAACGATGGTTCTGTTCTGAAATACTTTCTTTTTTCTACCGATAATATCTCTATAGGTTTATAGATATCAAAAGCGATGTAATCCTGCTTTCTCTTGAAGTTTTGAAGTTTTGATAAAAAAAAGTGATCGTTATTTTTGAATTTAAAACCTATTTTAAGATATGAAGACCCGATGATATCTAAGTTGCCGCTTTGAGGAATAAGGGAGTCAATGATTATATAATCATTGGTTATTCTTACTATATTGCTTGAATACTCGTTATTGGATGGTACGGGATATATTATAAGATTCCTTTTCATATTACGAAATCCCTTGAGAATATTATCTATCTCCGTTTTTTTAGAGTAGATATTTATATCCGGATTTCTTTTTAATTTTTTAACGTCGAACATAGAATTATTGTCTTGTTTGTTATCTATTAAGTATTGAGACTTGTAGATTATAAATCAATTTTTTGTTTAATATCAATATTTTTTTTGTTTTAGAGGTATATTTTTCCTTTTATTTAAGAATAAGGAAATTTTTTCCTATCAAATTTTAAAGTTGAAGAGTGAATGACTCGGATAAAAGTCAATACAGGGAAACTAATGCCTGTATCTGTGTATTTTAATCATTTTGGCATATTTTTTGCTGAGTTACATATATATAGTTATATTATAACAAAAATTTATATGAGGATAAAAAGTCAATATGAACGGCGGTTTATATATTGCTCTGAGCGGAGTAGTTGCAGAGAGACAAAAACTTGACATAATCACCGATAATTTATCTAATGCAAATACTGTGGGATATAAAAGTAGCGGATCTGTTTTCGGGGAGTTTTTATCACGTAAGACCGTTCAGATTTTTAATACAGGAAGCAATAAGCCCCTTGTAGATAAGGCTTATCCTGTAACTCTTAACAGTTATACGAATATTTCTGAGGGACCTATTAAGAAAACGGGTAATAGGCTTGATCTGGCAATCAATGGAAACGGATTTTTTGTTTTGCAAACCCCAAATGGGATTAGGTTTACTAAAAACGGGGCTTTTTCCTTGAATAATGCAGGGGAGCTTGTCAATCAGAACGGATTTTTTGTTCTTGGGACAAATAAAAAGCCGATTATTTTAAACGAAAGAGGTTCAGACGTTACCATCACAAAGATGGGCATAGTAAATTTGACCGATTCATTGTCGAATAATGTGTCGTCTTACGGTAAAATTCTTACGGTTAAGTTCAAAAAACCTGAATATCTGTCGAAATCAGGCGATATCTTGTTTTCGGCAACCAAGGATTCCGGCAGTCCCGTTCAGGATAATAATCCGGATATGTTACAGGGATTCATAGAGGGATCAAATGTAAATATAATTAAAGATATGGCTGAGATGATTAATGTTTCGCAAATTCATAGCAATATGATAGCGGTGTTAAAATCATATTCTCATGTCAATAATACTGCCATTAATACTATCGGCGCACCGGTTTAGTGTTCTGGGTGGCCATAAAGAAAAAGTCGTATGTCATGCTATACTATTGTCAACGGAGGTAACAGATAAATGAGGGCATTATGGACGGCTTCCACTGGTATGGAAGCGCAACAAACAGAAATAGATAATATTGCAAATAATCTTGCAAATACCAATACAACGGGTTACAAAGAATCAAGGGTTAATTTTGAGGACCTTTTTTATCAGACAATTAAATCTCCGGGGGCGTATTCCTCGGAATATACCCAAGTGCCAACGGGTATCCAAATTGGTTTGGGCGTGAAGGTTTCATCCGTAGAGAAGCAGTTTACACAAGGAGATCTTCAGCATACATCTAATCCTTTTGATTTAGCGATATCGGGTCAGGGTTTTTTCCAGATACAAATGCCAAGTGGTGAAGCGGCGTATACTAGAGATGGGACCTTTCAGGCAAATTCTCAGGGTCAACTTGTGGATGCTAATGGGTATCAACTTGTACCGCCTATCACCGTACCTCCGAATGCGACGTCTGTTACTATTTCGCAAAACGGCACTGTCTCTGCGGTTGTTTCAGGCCAGACAAATCCTGTGCAGATTGGTACGCTCACGCTTGCCAATTTTATCAATCCTGCGGGACTTAACAGTGTCGGCCACAATATTTATTTGCAGACTTCGGCTTCTGGTGTCCCACAAATTGGCAGCCCGGATCAAAATGGTTTTGGAACGATTCAGCAAGGCTTTTTGGAAATGTCAAATGTAAATTTGGTAGGACAAATGGTATCAATGATTACCGCTCAAAATGCGTACACGATAGATTCTAAAGCGATAACAATTGCAAATCGTATGCTTCAAACTGCGGCAGGATTGATACCGTAAATATATATTTTAATAAAAAAATGTTTAAAAAAATTTGTATAAATCTCATCTTTATTTTTATTATCTTGGGACTATCCGTAGTCGGATCAGGGAGAAATTCTTATGCGGACGGTTCTCATGCGAGATATGTAAAATTAAAAAAATTGGTAATAAACTCTTATTTAAAGGGTATACCGCTAAAATTTAAAAAGTATTTTCATTTTAGTAATTTTAGATTCTCAGGTCAATTTAAGGATGCTCTTGGTTACTCTATGGAGCCGGTAATGCATAGTCTGGGATTCGCAGGATATGATACGGCAGTAATTAAATTAATAGACAAAAACAATGGTTCTATCAAGGGGATTGCTTATGCTGCATTTAAAGTGAGAATTTATGTTCCATTGGCCGTCGCATCTCGAACAATTGGGAAATTTCAAATAATAAGGACTAATGATATTAAAATTGCTTATGCGGATGTTTCTAATATAAATGCTGGATACTACCTAACTAAAAGAGATGTCGTAGGTAAAGAGGCAAAATTTAATATCATTCAAGATTCTGTTCTGTCCAAAATAAATACTGAGCGGAAAAGAATAATAAACTTTGGCAATATGGTCAATATTGTTTATGAAGGGGATGGATTAAGCTTAAAAGTTAAGGGAATGGCACTTCAGTCGGGTTGTTATAACTCGGTTATACGGGTTAAAAATACGGAATCTGGTTTGGTCGTAAACGGGATAGTTAAATCCAATAAAACGGTGATAGTCAAGTGATAAAAATATATAAAAAATGGTTGTTTTTATTTTTAATATTTTTTGTGTCAGCACTTTCTTTAAGCGGGTGTGGTGGCGGTTTGAATCCACCTAAATCTATGATACCTCCAACCTATGTAAAACCTAGCGTAAAAAACGGTGGCATCAAAAGTAAGCCTGCCTTAGGTTCCTTATGGAGCGGTTCGCAACATGGAATAAACCTGTATTCTGATAACGTTGCGTACAAACTTAACGACATAGTTACTGTGATAGTAAATAATCAGACTAGTGCGCAGAATTCTTCAGGGACGATTCTATCAAAAAATTCTTCGGGCGGGGGGAGCGTTGCTTTCGGCAGTCTTTCAACGTCTAAACCCACGGGTTATAAGGGATCGAATATTGAGAGCTTTAACGGTGGCGGAAAAGTGACCGAGAGTGGAAAAATATCTACTATGATAGAGACTCAGGTCGACAAGGTTTTTCCAAATGGAAATTTAGAGATTAAGGGTGAAAGAAAAATTTTCGTCAACGGTGAAACAAGAGATATTTTAGTCACAGGCATTATTAGATCGGCGGATATTTCCTCAGATAATACTATTCTTTCCAGCCAAATTGCCGACCCTAGAATTTGGATAAACGGTAAGGGTCCGGTAGAATGGCAACAAGGACAGGGTTGGCTTTATCGTCTAATGAATTTTATATGGCCATTTTAATCTAAAATATAGAAAACAAAATAAGATGAAAAAAAATATATTTTTAACAATTACACTATTTTTATTAAGTATGTTCGTTATAAGTATGACCCCAAGTTTATCCCGTGCGGCTAAAATAGGCGATATCACCTCTATTTACGGGGCAATGAGTAATCCTATTGTAGGCTACGGTCTCGTTGTTGGGCTTGACGGGACAGGGGATCAATGGGGTGTCAATGTAACACAGCAAAGTATCGCAAATATGCTATCAAAATTGGGTATTAGCATTGGACAAACTTCTCTTTATACTATAAGAGATGCCGCAGCGGTTATGGTTACTGCAGAACTCCCGCCGTTCGCCGTTCCTGGACAGAAAATCAATGTTACGGTTGGCTCAATCGGCAATGCAACAAGCCTTCAGGGCGGTGTTTTACTTATGACTGCATTAAAAGGACCGAATGGTCAGGTGTATGCATTGGCGCAAGGAAGCATATCTACCGGTGGGAATGTCTCAACCGATAATGTCATGCCTCTTCCGGGATATATTCCTGTGTCTCAAAATTTTCAAACATCCGGCATTATAGATAATGGCGGCATAGTTGAAAAAGGGGTTTCAATCGGGTTGAACTCGTTTAACTCAATAAGATTAATACTTAAAAATCCAGGGTTTACCACAGCATCAAGAATAGCATCCGCTATAAATGTAAAATTTGGAAAAGGTATATCTAAATCGTTAAATTCAACTCAAGTGTCCGTTAAAGTTCCGGTTCCATATAAGGGTAATGTTGCAGAGTTTATAGCGCTTATTAATGCTGTTAGTGTAAAGACGCATTCAAAGGCTATCGTGGTTATCAATGAACGTTCGGGGACCGTCGTAATGGGCGGTAATATAGTAATAAATCCTGTAGCAATATCTAATAGGAATATAACACTTAAAATTAACAAGAAAATAGTTCCTCATGCATTTTTCTTAAAAAAGGGACTAACTGTTATCCAGCTTGTTAAGGCCTTAAATGCAGTTGGAGCTTCGACTTCTAGTATAATATCTATATTGGAATCCATTAAGGCTGCAGGAGCCCTTTCGGCAAAGCTTAAGATTATGTGATGAATGCAAAATATTAAAGATTTTACTTGAAAGTGTCGATTGTTATACGGGT
Organism: uncultured Actinomycetes bacterium; assembly: GCA_964631685.1. Taxonomy (GTDB): domain Bacteria; phylum SZUA-79; class SZUA-79; order Acidulodesulfobacterales; family Acidulodesulfobacteraceae; genus Acidulodesulfobacterium. The sequence goes on from CAZVZU010000001.1 coordinate 108,430, forward strand.
GGTTGTGCCTTTTTAATTTGTTACCTAATAATATAAAAATAAAAAGAAGGTCAAGCGTATGACAATTCAAATTACAAATATCTCCTCTGCTATTAATGATGTACCTGAAAATAATAGCAATAAGGCGATAGAGTCAGGTTTAAAAACGAGGGAAACCGCAGGGGATGAGGTCAATATATCCGATGGGGCTAGCTTTATTAGTGATTTAAAAATTTCCATAGATAAGGCGACATCGCCTTCAAAACTTGACAATATTAAAGCACAAATTGCTTCCGGTAGTTATGCTGATAGTTCCAAAATAGCAGAGGGGTTGCTTAAGAACTTAAATATAACCGGTGAATAAGCAGAATGACCATATGAAGACTACAACGAAAGATAAAAAACATTTCAGGGAGTTACTGGGGGTTGTTTTAAGCTTAAAAAAAGAGCTTGAAAATGCCTATTTGGTTCTAAAATCCAGTATTAATCCTGCACAAGATGTTCAGTTTTTCGATAGCAAGAGAAGGGTTTTAAGCGAATTAGTAAAAAGATTAGAATCTTTCAGTAAGACTTATGATACAGAGGAAAACGACGCTGTTAGGGCAAATGAAGAAAAAGAAATTGAAGACATGAGGAAGGAAATAAGGGCCGGGATATTAGAAATAGTCAATATTAATAGTGCGTTTTCAGGTTTAATTAAAAAGAATATGCATTATAACCAGCTTACAATTTCTTTTATCACCGATATATTCAATAAAAATTCTGTTTATAACAAAGGTGGCGAGACAGGTTCTAGTTCTTCTCCGTTAAAAAGTGTCTTAATAGGGTCGGGTCTCAGAATTTAATTTAACAAACAAGGCGACTAAAAGTGATTACGATAAATAATATATTTGATATAGCCGATTCTGCTATGAATGCAAACCAGGCGGCTATGAATACGGTAGGTCAAAATGTTGCCAATGTCAATACACCTTTTTACAACAATGAGACTGCTGTTATGTCCGAAGCTCCGCCTGTTGTGGGAGCGCCTTATACCTATGGAACCGGAGTTAACGTAAATCAGATTCAAAGAAGTACTAATTCTTTCGTCCAGTCCGAGGTTAATAATGAGACAACTAATCATAGCTATTATACGACGTTATATCGGGGTTTAAATCAGATTCAAAATCTTTTTAACGATCAGTCCGGTTCGGGCTTTAGTTCTGCTATCTCAAAATTTTTTAATGATTTTCAAAATGTTTCAAATAATCCGTCCGATACAGCTCAAAGAACGGCGCTTGTTTCCGACGCAAGGTCCTTGGCGGGTGATATAAATAACGCTTACGATGTTATAGAAAATGTAGTTTCTTCGACAAATACGTCTATAAATGGTGTTGTACCGGAAATAAATAATCTATCGTCTCAAATTGCCTCGCTTAACAAACAGGTTACCTATTCGCAAAATGCGGGTGGCAATGCTAATGAATTGCGAGATGAAAGGGCGAATGCAGTAAATAAACTTTCCAAACTGATTAATATTTCCTATTATGAAAATAATAACGGGAAAATCAATATATCTGTTGGTAATGCACCTCTAGTGGCGAGCGACTCGTCATTTAGTCTATCAACTAAGATCAACAGCACGAATGTCAATTCCCTAAATATTATGCTTAACGAGCCAAGTGGTTCGGCGCAAAATATTACCAAAAATATCAACGGTGGTAGCCTCGGTGCTTATATTAATATTGAATATACTGCTGTACCATCTTTTACAAATAAACTCAATTCACTATCAGCTGCGATAAGTGATAATGTTAATTCTCTTCAATACAATGGTTATGGGATTGACGGTTCAACGGGAAATTATTTTTTTAGTCCGAATTTGACGGCTTCAGCTTCTGCTACTGTCACAGACGCAACGATTAATACGGGATATATCATGGATCCCTCCAAGCTTACAGGGGATAAATACTCTATCAATACATCAGGCAGTGGCGTTTTTACCGTTACGGACAACACAACGGGGCAAAATATTATAAATAGTCAAACCATTATACCTACTACCAACAAATACGGTCAAAAGGTTTATGCTTTAAACTTTGACGGCGTATCCGTTAACATTACCGGAACGTCAACTGCAGGGGTTGCCCCGGCAAACGGAGATACTTTTACTGTTAATCAGTTGACAACTGCTCCCGCTTTTACTATGGCTGTTAATCCAAATCTATCAACCCCTCAGGTAGCGGCAGCTTCTGCTATTACAGCAGCCGTTAATCCGAGCAATACTGGCAATGTTACGATAAGTAGCGGTGTGGTTATAAACCCTACGGAATATACGAACGGAACTTATATCTCCGCTAGTAATAAGGGAGGAAAGTATACTATTACATACATAGGTCCCGGAGTTACCGGCACAAGTGATTTTACCGTTACAAATAATACTACAAATAAAACGCAGACAATAAATAATATTCCCATTGTAACCGATGCAGCGGGGCAATCTGAATACTCAATTTCTTTTGGTAATCAAAATTTCACGGGGACATCAGGGAACCAAGCTCAGAACTTTAATGTCAAGCTCACGGGAACGCCCTCGAACGGTGATTCATTTACCGTAAATGTTTTATCTCCTCAGTCAACGGGTTTAAGCTTTGCCCAGATGAATTCCATTGGACTCGGTGGCAACAATGAAAATGCATTGAATCTTGCGTCGCTCCAAAATAATAATATGCATATTAATGAGACATACACAACTATTTCAACCTATTATTCCGGTATTGTTTCAAATATAGGCACCCAGGCACAGAGTGCAAATACCAATTATACAAACTCAAGTTCAGTTCTTACCAATTTACAGAATCAATTATCATCTTCAGTTGGTGTGAATATGAATGAACAAATGACGAAATTGGTTAATTATCAAAATTCTTATCAGGCGGCGGCGGCCATAACACATTCTGTGGAGGCTATTATGACGGCGCTTTTAAGTATCGTTCCGTAGAAGTAATAAGGAGAATATATAAAATGATTCAGATAACAGATAGTATGCTGTATAACACTATTAATAATGAATTGCTTGATAAATCTACGCAGGTTTATAAATTACAGGGTGAGATTTCGAGCGGTTTGCGGATTAATTATCCGCAGGATGATCCGGCCGGTATAGTTAATGTCTTGTCCTATAAACATAGTGTTGCACTTGTCAAACAGTATAGCTCCAATGTTAATCTTGCCAACGAGGTTGCTTCTTTGGCATCATCAACTTTAAATAGCACCATCAATGTTACCAATAATGCGAGCACATTGGCAATAGAGATGGCAAACGGCAGTGTTTCCACTATTAATAATTCCGCCGCTGCACAAGGCGTAACGCAAATGATTAACGAGCTTCTGCAGTCTGCTAATACATCTTACAACGGACAGAATGTTTTTACGGGAGACAATATTGCTCAGGCTTCTGCTTATACCGAAACACAGGCTTCTTACAATGTCGTTTCGCCTAATGGGGCAAGTACGACAGTAAAATACACTGTTTATACCTATTCAGGTACGGATGTGAACCGTAAATATCAGATTGCTAAAAATGGTTTCGTGGCCCCGTCACCCACGGCAGATAATATATTTGGCAACGATTCTGCTTCGGCAAGTTCAACAAATATTCAAAAGCCGACAGGTTTAATATCCGTGCTTTCACTTTTTAAATCTGAACTTAGCGCTGGTGTCTATCAGAGCGATTCCTCAAATATAATTGGAGAAATTAAAAAGGGACTAAGTCGAATATTATCTGCTCAGTCAACCATAGGGACAGTAATGCAGAGGTTGAATGCGCAATCTACAAGTTATCAAACTGTTTTATCTAATATTTCCCAATTGCTTGGGCAGACGCAGAATGTTAATATCGCCAAGGCAATGATGCATCTCACCCAGACTCAAAACTCGTACCAGGCCACGCTTGAGGCGGCGGCGGGCATCACTCGTTTAACCCCTATATTATTAAAATATCTATAGCATGCTTATTCTAACCCGAAAAGTGGGTGAAAGTATAAAAATTGGCGATAATATTACTGTTGAAATTGTCTCTATTAAAGGCGGGACGGTTAAGCTGGGGATGGATGCGCCTGCGAATGTAGATATTTTTAGAAAGGAGCTTTACGATTCAATAAGAGAAGAAAATATAAATGCATCTAATCTAAATTCGGGTATAATAGCCAATTTAGGCAATGTGTTTAATAAGGACGAAAAGTAAAAATTTTAATGTATCAATTGATAAATAAGAGGTCTACATAAGTGAATAATAACACTGCAACAATTCTAGTTAAAAGCGTATATTATCCCGAAGGTTTAATGATAGAGGAGTCTAAGGTTATTGAATTTATAAAACCTATTCTTGGCTTTGATATTTTTAAGAAATTCTGCATTTTAAATATAGACAAGGAAAAGAATTCTCCATTTTTTATTTTGCAGAGTATAGATAATGAAAAGTTATGTTTTATAATAACTAATCCTAACTTCTTCTTTAAAGATTACAGTGCGCAAATTATGGATGGAGAAAAAAAACTGCTAGACCTCAGAGATAAAAATGATGCGATAATCTTTGTGATAGTTACGCTATCTTCTGATTTTTTTTCCTCTACGGTAAATTTAAAGGGTCCTATTATTTTAAATACAAAAAATAATAGAGCATTGCAGACAGTTTTAAATACCGATGTATATTCTGTGAAGCAGACACTGCCGATTCAAAAAAATGGATAATATTAGTTTGGCAACCTTATGCCATTAAGTGCTTTCTCTCTTATCTATAACTATTTTTGATCCGGTCTTTTCTTTGGCGGATGCCTTAAGTGCGGAAGCAATTTCGCTAATCTGTCCGTAGTGAGCTATTTTTCTGTTTACATTAGGAATTATAGCTATAGATAGACTCATTATTGGAAACTGTCTCAATGTTTTATGCCTGTCGTAGGTCTCTATAAACCCTCTTTCTTTGTCGGTATTATCATAAAATGAGAGTATTATCCTGTCAAAATTGTATATAATATCGTTTGATATATCTAAAGCATCATCCTCGTGAGAAATCACAGAGAAATCATCTCCGCCTATGTGTCCGATAAAAACATGTTTTTCAATATTTCTTTTACGTGATTTGGATATATCGTAAACCGTTGTTGCAATAAGTCTCGATGTCATCATTATTACCTCATCTCCTCTTATAAATCCGTACTTGTCATTGTATGATTTAAAATTGTCTATATCTATGTACGAAAAAGAAAAATCTATATCTTCATCTAACTTATGCTTTATAGATTCCATTATCGAAGAATTTCCCGGTAATTTTGTGAGTGGATTGGCATCAAGGGCAGACTTAGAAGAATATAAAATACTGTTTATTTTATATGAAATTTCACCCGACATAACAGGCTCTTTAATATAATCCTTCAAATAATATTTTGAATATCGTCCTTCTGACGACCCTATTTCAATATCTTTAAAATTAAAATTGGATGGTAATATAAAAAGTATAGGAATGTTGCTGAGCATACTGTCAAGTTGCATATCATTTACTAATTTAAGCTGAGTTTTGTAAGAATCAGGCTCCCTAAAAAGGTCCTTCATTACGATTAATATCAACTGTGGTGGTGAAGCATATACAGAATAATACGCTTGATTAAAAGACTCAAATATTTTAAAGCTACACTCTTTAAGTTCGGCAGGAATGATTTTATTGTAAATAGAGCCTTTGTCGGCAACGAGAAAAATTTTCCTATCATTTTTTTTCGTATTCACGTAATTTTAAGCTCCGATTAATTAAAAATATACGACTCTTCTTTGAACAGATATATATTTTCAATTATGTTTTTTATAAATTTTATGTCTATATCCAAAATTTCCATTGTTTTATCGTTAAGTTTTTCAATGTAAGGGCTTCCGGAAAATCCTATGCCTAATGATTTTGTTAGAAAATCGGCAAGATTTACTATTGCATTCTCTATTTTGAAATCGTCAGCCGATGCCAAGTTATGATGATATCTTATAGGAATATATATCGAAGGTGGTAAACGCCACTTTTTGACCAAGACGTAACCTAGGTAATCATGAGAAGTATTCAAGATTTCATGCTCTATATCTACTAATAATTTATTATCACATTTAGCAGTTTCCACAATTTTTTCAAAATCATCCTTAAAGGTCGTCGCTATAACGACCTTTCCGATGTCATGTAATAGAGCAGCGGAAAAAACCATATCTTCGTCCACAATATATTTTTTATTATTCTCTGCTAAAAGCAGGCGACCCTTCTCCCTGTTTAAAATTCCCGCTATATACTTGGCGGTGAAGGCACAAAAAATACTATGTTCCCATAATCCCTCCATGGACTCCTTCATTGCTGTAAATATTGATGCGGAAATTACTATACTTTTTAAAACATTAACGCCTAGTAGAACAATAGCATGATTTAAATTGTATATTCTTTGGGAAAATCCGTAAAAAGGGGAGTTTACTATAGTTAAGATACGAGCGGAAAGACCTAAATCCTTCGTCATTAATTCTCCGATATGCTTCACGGAAAAACTGTCATCTTTCATTAACTCCGTAATTTTGTTCACAATATTTTGTATTGTGGGTATGTCGTCGGTTTTTTTAACGGTTGATATCAGTTTATCTAATCTATCGATATTTTTTTGTTCATATTCAGTTTTCATAGATGTTCTGCCTGTTCTATCACAACGTTTTTTATAACTTCCTTGATTTCATCCATCAATTTATTCCCATTGACCCGCTCAAATCTTTTTTCCAATGAGGCAATTTCCTTTTCGATGTATTCTTTATTTCTTGCGATATCGTTATCGCCTGCCCCCCCATCCTTTTCAATAAATATAAAGTTTCCGTCCATTTCTTCCGCTGCAAACTTTATATTTTTAATTTTGTCCACGAGTTTCTCATTTAAAACCGTTCCTTTTTTCAGTATTAGCATGCCTTTGCCAGAAAGAATATCTCTTGCTAAAACATCCCCGATTTTTAATTTAGAAGGTACTGTTTTCTTCATATAATAAAAAATGACATACAGCGTATAAAATTATAATTACTTGAATTGTATTTTGATTTATTGTAATATATATCCGTAATAAAGTAAAATTATATTTTGACGTGTACTGGTGTTTTTATATGAATTGCGCAGATCATTCCATCGATTTAAAGATTAGAATTGCGAATAAAATTTTTATCATAAATAAATATATATTGCTCATGCTTGTTGAGAAGAGAGAGAATATTAGCGACATCTCTCATATATTCGATCGGAAGCTTTTGCTGACTAATATATTTATGAGAGTAACTATTGATTCCGCTAATGATAAGGTGGCTATTCTTAAAAAAAAACTTACTGAAATAACGGTGCTTGAAAAGTCCATTCTGGATATTTTAATGACGAGAAAAGAAGAAGCCGGTGAGAAGATTAGTTTTTTTCAAAGAATTAATGTTGCAATTAAGGCATATAAATCTAATAATTTAATAAAATGAAGAGTGCATATGAATAAATTAGAGGATTATTTCTATAAAAATCAGGATGTTGTTTTTCAAGCGTCGCAAAGAAAATATAAGGGTTTTATATACAGCGTCGAAGATGGCTATATATATGTTCTTCTTTACGCATCCTTTTCTAATAAGAAGGTGTCGGAGTTTGATGAGGGAGATTACGATATTAGTGCAGACTTGGGCTTAATTAACAATTCCAAGGCTAATACGATAATATTACAGGATATGAAGCATACTTATTCATTTAAACTTTCTGTTAGAAGCGCAACTAGAAGCGCAACTAATATTACTATAAAGGCTGAAATATTGAAATTATTATCCCAAAGAGAAGGCAGAGAGTTTTTAAGAATTTCAACTTTTCTTCAATTTATGTATGAGGAAATAAGCATGGAAGATTTTCTTAGTGTTAAAGATGAATATGTAGTAAGACCGTCATTTTCTACATCCGTCTACAGTATATATAACTTATCTACTCCAAAAATTTATCAGTCGCCCGGAGAAGGTGATACGACGCCAGTCAATCCGCATCTCGAAAGGCTTTTAATTGCAATAAACAGCAAATTAGATGTTATATTATCCCTACTTAATCCGGAAGCGTCTATTTTTGCCGATGTCAAGGAGAAAAAGGTTTTTATAAGTGGTTCGGGAATTATGTTTAGCACTGAGGATATGGCCGGTTTAACGCAGGGTAGTATAATTAAAATCACGATGTTATTTCCAACCGTTCCGCAGTTTACGATAAAAGTGGTAGCCCAGGTTGTGAAAGTCGAGAACAATGATGTTGCTTGTAAATTTATAGCGATAAACGAAACCGATAGAGATGAGATAATAAAATTTACACTTGATAAGCAAAGGCAACAAATCAAAAATGCACCACACCTTGATCTGACCGGAATGTCCTAATAACGCTATCTTCTTATGATTTAGGTAATTCATCATTTAAAAATGTTGAGAGCACAACTATATTTACGCGTCTATTTAGCGCCTTGCCTTCAACTGTTTTGTTTGTTGCCACAGGTCTATATTTTCCGTATCCTGCTGCAGAAAGCCTTGTAGGCGGAAAATTAATTTTATTTATAAAAAATCTCAAAACACTAACGGCCCTGGCTGTTGAAAGCATCCAGTTATTAGGATATTTAACCGTGTGAATGGGCGTTGCATCGGTGTATCCCTCTATTGTGATGTTGTTGTTCACTTTTAATAAATCTGATGCAATATGCAATAACAGAGGGCGAAATTTTTTCAATATTCTTGCGCTACCGGATTTAAAAAAACTGGAACCTCTGAGTGTTATGACGAGTCCCCTTGTAGATTTGTATATTCTAATAGATGACTTGTAAGCACTGTCTCCGGAAATGAATGCTTGTATATTTTCTCCTATACTATTAAAAACCTTGGCTTCGTGTTTTTCAGCCTTAATGAGTTTTTTATTGGATTTAGAAACTTTAAAAGAGGAAGGTGCGACCTTAACTACAACTAGTTTTGGTGTTGATGCTATATTGGGTGTAGATTTTGAGACGGTAATAAATTTATTTGCGCCAAAAGCCTGCTGAATAGATGTTGCAAGTTCCCTAAGTCTGACATTATTAACGCTTGATATGGCAAACATTACTATAAAAAAGGACAAGAGAGTGGTTAAAAAATCACCATAGCTTATCATCCATCTTTCCTTGTTTTCAGGTTCCGCCGCCTTTTTCTTTCGCCTCATTTCTACTTTTCCCGATTTTTTTCTTCGTATGCTTTCTTTTGGCTTTCATTTAGGAATGATTTTAATTTTTCCTCTATAAGCCTTGGGTTCTCACCATTTTGAATGGATTCTATGCCCATTAGTATAAGTTCGTTCCTTAGGACTTTTGCTTTTAAATTAATCTTTAGCTTGCTTGATACGGGAAAGAGAATTACATTTGCAAAAGCAAGTCCATAAAGGGTGGCTGTGAATGCTACAGCAATGCCTGCCCCAAGCCTGCTAGGGTTATTTAGATGTTGCATAACATGGATCAATCCAAGTACGGCTCCGATTATGCCCAGTGTTGGAGAATACCCACCCGCCTGATCGAAAATTTTTATGCTTTCATCTCCAAAATTTTCTATATTTGACAGCTCAGTGTCCATGATTTCCATAAGGACATGCGGCTCTATCCCATCTATCACTAACGATAACGCTTTCTTGATAAAAGGGTCGCTGGATGCTTCTATGTCTGATTCTAATGCTAGAACGCCGTTCTTTCTGGCCTTGGCCGCATAATTAATCAATTCTAATATCGTACCTTCATAATCTACCTTATCTGAAAAAAAAACCTCCTTAATAGATGATATTGCTCTTTTCAAGCTTGATACAGAATTTCCGGCGATAGTTGCTCCCATGGTTCCGAGTAGGACTATTACAAGACCTATAGGATCGATCAATTGCATTACGGTGGAACCCTGCAAGAAATTCCCAAAGATAATCCCGCCCGCACCAAGAATGAAGCCAACTATAGACGCTAAATCCATATTTACTGTATATTATTAATTATAGATTAAAATACTTTCGCATTCTACCAAATTTCATATATTATATCAATAATAACAAAGATTTATATTTATATCCATATATAATTGTGGATTATTTTTTTATTGAAATAATATTTTATGGAATTTGTAATTATGATATAATCTTTAAAGTCTTAATTTAAGACATTACCCGTAGGTTTTGTGGTTGATTTCTTTTTCGTTTTAAGCTGTGAGGGTCGCGTGGGGTGTTATGAATAGTTTTAAATCTATTATGGATGTTGCTAATTCGCAGATAGCGGCAGCGGTTAAAGATAAACATGCAAGGCAATCCGAGCATGCAATGCATGCTGATGTCAATACTCAAAAAACCGATAAATTAACCCCTGCGGATTTAAAAAAAATTAAACTTGTAGCTACAAAATTTGAGTCGCTGTTTTTAGACATGATTTTTAATTCCATGTCCAAAGATATAGAAAAGAGTTCTTTCGTTGATCATGGGTCAGGATATAAGATATTTAATTCTCTTTTTTATGATGCGGTTGCAAACAGCGAGACTTACGGTAACGGGATCGGTATAGCAAAAATGATAGTCGGTTACTTCAAGGAACACCCCGCTTTAATAAATAATATGGGTTCGAATGAGGTTAAGACATCTATCGGCAAGCTTTATAGTACCAATAATATATTTCAAGCATATAAACGTTCATCGGAATCCGACATTGGCATTAGTTCTCTTATACAACAAACTACTGGCGAGAATCCGCTTCAATCCTCCTCGCAGAATAATATTGATAGAAATGATAACAAAATTGACAAGAATGGATACATTACTGCCGACGAAATTGCAGAAAAAGCCTCAAAAATATATGGAATTTCTTATAATTTAATTAAAGCCGTTATGAAAACAGAGTCCGGCTTTAATCCTTATGCCATTTCTAATAAAGGTGCTGTTGGGTTAATGCAGCTTATGCCAGAGACGGCAAAAGATCTCGGCGTGGACATAGATAATCCCATTCATAATGTATTTGGCGGAGCATTGTATCTAAAAAAAATGATGGAAAGATACGATGGAGATGTTAAATTGGCTCTTGCCGCCTATAATGCCGGAGCGGAAAATGTAGATAAGTATAAAGGAATTCCGCCATTTGAGGAGACCGAAAATTATGTTAAGACTGTTTTGAATTATTATAAAGAATATAATAAGATATCGAACTCATAATTTACAATCTCTGTATTTCACCCCATATTAATGCAATACTGGAGTATGTGCTGACAAATAAGGCACTTTATTAACATTTTATGGCAAAATTGGTTAATTTAAAGGAATATATCGATATATTACAAAATATTGATAGATTTGTTATAAAGGGCAAACTGACGAAGGCGGTGGGACTTGTGCTGGAAGCCAAACATCCGTCACTTTCTATAGGGAAGATTTGCAAAATTAAAAGTAAAAATGCGACGGATACGAGGCATGTTTTGGCAGAGGTTATAGGTTTTAATAATGATAGGGCAATGCTTATGCCCTACGGCGATATTAGCGGAATCAGCTTGGAAAGCGAGGTGCTTTTACTAGATGAAGAGGAAAAATTTCCTGCAGGAGATGAGCTTAAAGGCAGAGTATTAGATCCATTTGGGAATCCGCTTGACGATAAAGGAAAAGTGATATGCAATGACTTTGTAAATATATTTAATGAACCTCCGCCTCCACTTTCAAGAAAGAGGATTGTGGAGGCCATGGATGTTGGAATTAGGTCAATAAATGCTTTATTCACGATAGGAAAGGGTCAAAGGATAGGTATTTTTGCAGGTTCCGGTGTAGGTAAAAGTACTCTTTTAGGTATGATAACAAAATATTCTCATGCCGATATAAATGTTATTGCGCTTATAGGAGAAAGAGGGCGGGAGGTCAAAGAATTTATTGAAAAGAATCTTGGAGAAAACGGACTAAAAAAGACCATTATTATTGTCGCGACATCGGATAAATCTCCTCTGGTCCGGTTAAGAGGGGCTTTTGTTGCAACTGCTATTGCCGAATATTTTAGAGATAAGGGATTGGATGTTTTGTTTTTAATGGACTCAATAACAAGATTTGCTATGGCAGTCAGAGAAATTGGCTTGTCTGCTGGTGAGCCTCCTACGGTTAGGGGCTATACCCCGTCGGTTTTTAGCATTTTACCGAAGCTTTTGGAAAGAGCGGCTAATTCCGACAAGGGTAGTATTACAGGTATTTACTCAGTTCTAGTGGAGGGTGATGATATGAATGAACCTATTGCAGATACGGCTAGGTCTATATTAGACGGGCATATAGTACTTTCGAGAAAGATTGCGGAAAAAGGTATTTTTCCCGCAATAGACGTGCTTAACAGTATATCAAGGGTCATGCCCGATGTAATTTCCGAAGAACATCTATTAAAGGCGAGAGATGTATTAAAGGTGGTTTCAGAATATAGAATCAATGAAGATATCATCAATATAGGTGCTTATTCGAAGGGAGCAAATGTGGATATAGATTTTGCAATCGACCATTTGGGAAAAATAGATGATTTTATTAGACAAGCACCGAATGAACAGTGTTCCTTTGAAAAAAGTATAGATGAGCTTAATATCCTGCTGAATTAATCTAATACAATAGCAATGCGGCTGTCAGGAAAAGAATTATTAAAAAATAAACTTAATTTTTTATTTACCGGTAATTATCTAGATGACAATTTCTCACGTGAGAATAGATAAAGAAGAGGCTGTTGGCCTTTTTAAAAATAAGAGTATTCTGGAGCTTGGAAAAAGGGCAAACGAGATAAGAAAAAATAAACATCCCCAGAATGCTGTTACATTTATAATTGATAGGAATATTAATTATACCGATATATGTGTGTCTGAGTGTAGCTTTTGCGCTTTTTATAAAAAATTACAGGATCCGGATGCCTATATTTTAAGTAAAAATGATATATTTGAAAAAATACAAGAGACACTTGAACTAAAAGGGACTCAAATTTTGTTTCAAGGGGGATTAAATCCAGATATAGAACTTGATTATTACACAAGTCTTTTATCTGAAATTAAGGAAAAGTTCAATATCCATATACACGCTTTTTCACCCCCCGAAATCTACTATATGGCAGATAGTAACAATATGACTGTCAAAGAAATAATCCATCTCCTGAAGGATGCGGGATTGGATTCTATTCCAGGAGGCGGAGCTGAAATATTAGTCGACAGAGTGAGAAAAAAAATAAGTCCAAATAAAATATGTAGCGAAAAGTGGCTTGAGGTCATGGAAGAGGCCCATAATGCAGGGTTGCATTCATCTGCTACGATGATGCTGGGAACGATTGAAACGGACAGGGAAATTGTAGAGCATCTTTTTAAATTACGAGATCTTCAGGATAAGACAGGCGGATTTATTGCATTTATACCATGGAGTTTTCAGAGTAAAAATACCAATTTAAACCCTAGAGGGGTATACGGACACTATTATCTTAAGGTTTTGGCTATTTCTCGAATTGTCCTTGATAACTTCGAAAATATTCAGGCTTCATGGGTTACGCAGGGAGCAAAAATGGGACAGGTTGCTTTAAATTTTGGTGCAAATGATATGGGTTCCACAATGATAGAGGAAAATGTAGTTAAAGCGGCGGGAACTCAAAATGCAATGATCAACGAAAGGAGAATGGTAAAATTAATAAGAGATGCTGGATTTATTCCTGCCCAAAGACTTAATAATTACGATATAATAAAATTATATTAGATTCGGTTTGCACCAAATGATTGATCAAATAAGTTTGTAAAAAACTATAGCATGTGTGTTATAATAAACAAATGTTATTGTGAAAATTAAAAGATTAGGAGTTGATACTCTTGAATGAAGGGAAACTGTTACATTTCAAAAACATACTCGATAAAAAATTAGAGATGCTTCTTGACGAGGCCCATAAGACGGTCGGTACGATGTCAAAAGAAGATGATAATTTTCCTGATCCTACAGATAGGGCTACGTTAGAGTCTGATCGAAATTTTGAGCTTCGTATTAGAGACAGAGAGAGAAAGCTTATAGCTAAAATAGAGGAAGCATTAGAAAGAGTCAGGAACGGAACTTACGGTGTCTGCATTGAGTGTGAACGAGAAATCTCAGAAAAGAGGCTGGAGAATAGGCCTGAAGCCACGATGTGTATTGCATGCAAGACCAAAGAAGAAGAGCTTGAAAAAAAATCCAATATTTCATAAGTGGAGAATTGTTTGTGAATGTCTTGTTCATGAGTTCGGAGTTTTTTCCCTTTGCAAAAGCGGGCGATCTCGCTGATGTTTCTGAAGCGATTGCCGTCAATTTGGTTAAAAAAGGAATAAAAGTTTCCGTATGCCTTCCTTACTATAGCCATGTGCAAAAGCAAAATTTAAGGATAATGGGAAAGATAGTGAGGTTAGAGGTTGAGACCTCTCCAGAATGCATTAAGATGTTTTCTGATGAAAAAGATATTGCGGAAAAAATAAAATTCTTTGATATTCTGCCCTATAAATATAAGGGTGTAAATATATATTTTGTAAGAAATGACTATCTATTTGATAGAGATTTTATATACGGATACGGTGATAAGGATTACAACGACAATCTTTTAAGATTTTCTCTTTTTTGTCAAGCGGGACTTGCCTTTTTCAATGATAATAACATAAAATTTGATATTATCCATGCCAATGACTGGCAAACGTCATTAATACCCATTTTTTCTAAATTTAAATTTAGATTATCTTCTAAGGTGCTATTGACTATTCATAACATCGCTTATCAGGGGATATTTTCAAAAGAGCAATTTGCGTGTGTAAACGTTAGCAATAGTATCTTGAATTTTGAGGGGATAGAGCATTGCGATAACATCAATCTGCTTAAAGGTGGTATAGAATTTAGCGATACAATCAATACGGTCAGTATAAAATATTCAAATGAGATTCAAACGGAAGAGTTTGGTTTCGGTTTGTCGGATATCCTTAAGAACAAGAGAAACATACACGGAATATTAAACGGTATCGATTACGATGAGTGGAATCCGGCAACAGATAAATATATTCATAAAAATTATAATTCTGAAAATTTTATAAGGGGTAAGAAATCTTGCAAGAGGAATTTGCTTAATTTATTTTTTGGCAAAGAAAAGACAAAGTTGTTACTCGACAAACCATTGTTAGGCATTGCCTCTAGATTTGAAGAACAAAAAGGTTTGGATATTTTTATTAAAATCATTGGCGCCTTAATTGGGCAAGGGTGTTCAGTAATTGTGCTAGGAGAGGGTGAAAAGTGGCTCGAAGATGAATTTACAAAGATTGCGGAGACCTATAAAGACGATGTTTCGGTAAAAATAGCTTATGATAATCAAACATTTCACAAAGTGCAGGCTGGAAGCGATTTTTTAGTTATACCTTCTAAATATGGGCCTTGCGGTCAAAACCAGATGTATGGTATGAGGTATGGGGCAGTGCCGATAGTTAATGCTGTTGGCGGATTAGATGATGCCGTATTGGGTTATAATGGCCTTAATGCCGATGTTGCCACAGGATTTAAATTTTATGAATTTAATGAGACAGAGTTGGAAAAAGCAATTTTAAATGCAGCTGATATTTACTATAATGACAGAAAAACATTAAATAAAATCATATTAAATGCCATGTGTCTAAATTATTCATGGGACAATAGGGTTGGCGACTATATTTCGCTTTACAATAAAATGCTGAATTAACAAAATAAATTAGGATGGTTAAAAGGATGATATATTCTCTTTCCAATGTTAAGGATTACACAGATAATTTTCCATTTACAAACAATAATGATGGATATAGAGACGTAAGAAAACATAGCGTAGTCAAAAATGTGCTTATTGCAGAGGACAACCAAATGCATTCCGAGCTGATGAAATTAATTATTGATTCTATCGTTGATGCTAATGTTGTTATAGCAAATGACGGCGGTGAAGCCTTAGACAAAATATACACAGAAGACTGTTTTGATTTGATTATTCTTGATATTATGATGCCTAAGGTTAATGGACTGGATGTTCTTAAGGCAGTCAGGAGGTTGTTTGATAGGGTGCCTGTGCTAATGGTTAGTGCATTAGGGGACGGAAAAACACTAAGCATGGGTATGTCTTTAGGGGCAAACGATTGTCTCGCAAAGCCTATAAATAAAGATATTTTCAAGCAAAAAATAAACTTCCTTCTAGGAACTGTCGATAATTAATATAGGACGAATAGTCCGGATTTTCTAAAAATTTATATAACAGGGAGAGTCTCAATTTTTTTGAAAAAGAATGATTTTATGAACGGCGTCATGGCTAAAATTCTGATATATGGCGGAGGAAATGCTGCTAAGACAACGATTGAGATGCTGAAAAGCGATAGGAATATCGAAATTGTCGCTTTGGTTGCTAGGGATCTATCGAAGGAAGGTGCGCGGTATGCAAAAAAATTAAAAATAAGGTGTTTTTCAACGATCGGAGAGGTAAAAAGCAACGATCTGGAGTTTAATATTGTTTTAAATTTAACAGGGCAAAAGGAAGGCTCCTTGCCGGAGCTCATGGATATACATGAAAAAAGCATAGAGATTATAAACTCCATTAGCTCAAAGTTGATTTATGACCTTCTTTACGATAGATATAAAAGCCATATAGATAAAGAAAGTATTATTAAGCAGTTAAGAGAGCAGAAAGCGTATTTCAAGAATATTCTTAACGATTCCTTTGATATGATTATGGTGACCAATCGTCACGGAGTAATCACAGAATTTAATAAGGGCGGTGAAAACATACTGGGATATACGCGGAAAGAAGTGGTGGGTAGAAAGGCAAACGACTTTTACCTCGATCCCGAAGAAAGGGATGATATTATTGAAAAGTTAAAAAGAGATCACTTTGTTTTAAACTATGAAACTGCATTAAGGAAGAAGGATGGCAACCCTGTAGATATATCCCTTACGATATCACGCATTTTAGACAAAGATGATGAGATAATAGGAACAATAGGTATTTCAAAAGATATCACCGAAAAAAAAACATATGAGAAAGAACTAAAAAAGTTTAATGAAAATCTTGAAAAGAAGGTTACGGAAAGAACAAAACAGCTAAAGGAGAGTAATGAGGAACTTGCCAGGGCAAGTGAGCTTAAGTCTAAATTTATTGCAAATATGTCTCATGAGCTCAGAACTCCGCTTAATGCCATAATTGGATATTCCGATTTATTAATGGATTCTCAAGATATAACGGATAAACATAAAAAATATATAAACAATATTCTTATTTCAGGGAAGCATTTGCTTCAGCTTATAAACAATATACTGGATATCGCAAAAATTGAGGCAGGAAGGTTTTCGCTGGAATATTCTGTATTTCAACTTGAAGATGTGGTAAGCGAGGTTATATCTGTTATAAAATCACTTGCGGATAGAAAGAACATCGCTCTTAATATAAAATATGACTGCGGTGAAGATTACAAGATATATGCCGATAGGATAAAATTTAAACAAATAATTTATAACTTGCTAAGCAATGCCATTAAGTTTTCTTTCGAAAACACTAAGATTGATATTGTTTGTAAAAATGTATCGCCTACTTTAAATATTAGTACCAAATCAAATTTTGATTTACAAAACGATAGCAAGGTTGTTGTTGCAGGCAAAGTTTTCGATTATTTTCAAATGGATGTTATTAATCGCGGCATTGGAATCTCTGACAGTTTTAAGAAAAATATCTTTAAAGAGTTTATTCAGGCAGACAACGATTATTCAAGGCAATATGAAGGTACCGGTCTTGGACTTTCTTTAACCAAAAAAATAACTGAGCTTCACGGCGGACATATATATTTTGAATCCGTTCCGGATGAACTTACCGATTTCACATTTGTGATCCCAAATCCCCTTGATGCCAAGGTCATGTCCCAAACATCGGAAGAACCGGAAAAAACACTGGTAACTGCGGATGCAAAATCTTTTTTTAGGGATAACAATATCAGGAGAAATAAACCGTTGGTCCTTGTTGCCGAAGATGATCGGGCAACATCAGAGATATTTACGATTAATCTTGTAAATTTTGGGTACTCCGTTGTTCATGCATATGATGGCATTGAGACTATCGAGAAGGCCAAGTCACTGAAACCCTTTGCAATACTTCTTGATATAATGATACCTAAAAAGGATGGATGGGAAGTATTGGGTGATTTAAAATCTGACAGAGAAACAAAGAATATACCGGTAATTATAACGAGTATAATAGACAATAAAGATTTAGGGTTTGCTCTTGGTGCGACGGATTATCTCATAAAACCTATTGACAAAGATACATTGATTCATACACTATCTCAGTTTACGCTCACTCAAAAGAGAAAGAGAAGACAGGTAAATATTTTATTGATTGATGATGAGCCTATCATACATAAAATGATTGAGAAAATTTTAGTTTCGGAAGGTTTTAATTTACTTCATGCCTACGACGGTGAAACCGGTTTAAAAATGTCAATAGAACTAAAACCTGATTTAATTTTATTAGACCTGATAATGCCGGATATGGATGGTTTTGAGGTTGCAGATAATATCAAAAAACATCCTATTTCCAGCCAGATTCCAATATTCATAATAACATCAAAAGATTTATCGGTTGAAGAGAGGTTGAACCTCTCATGTAATATTGAAAGGATAATCGGAAAGAAGGCATTTTCTGCCGAGGAACTTAGTCGTTCCATAAGGGAGCTTGAGATTCTATATCCGCAAAAGGCGGGACTTTTCGATGAGATTACGGGCTTATTGGATCATAACTATTTCAATATAAGGCTTGCGCAGGAAATTAATAGAGCCAAAAGATATAATTTAGTATTTACCATAATATTTATAGATATAGATGGTTTTAAAGAGTATTGCGATGTGGTCGGAGATTTTCATTCTGACATAGCGCTTAAAAAAATTGCGGATACTCTAAAAAAGTATCTAAGGGGAGCCGATGTTATAGTTAGGTTTGGATACGATGAATTTGCCATTATACTCAATAACACCTTAAAAGAGCCAGCGGTGTATGTGGCGAATAGATTTTGTGCTATTATCAGAGATTATCCATTTTACAAAGAAGAGGAGTTGAAAACAAAAAAATTGACGGCATCGTTTGTTGTTGCCACGTTTCCGGAGAACGGAGATTCACCGGAGGAGCTTATTTCTAAGATTTATAATAGGTTGTGCGACGTTAAAAACTCAGGCGGGGATGCGATAATAGAAGTAACCTAATGATGTCAAACAATAACATTTAAATTTAGCATAGTGTTTTTATGCGTTTTGACATGAATCACTAATGTTGCAGGATGGAAGCGGAGTAGCAATTATGGCCATTAAAAATAATAAACAACACAATGTTCTCATAGTTGAAGATAATAGTATTAATATGGATTTATTGATAGCCCTCTTAGAGCCGTTTGACTTCAGTATAATAACATCAAAAGATGGGTATGATGCTTTGAAAAAAATAGCCGATAGCTCTGATTTATCCCTAATTTTACTTGATATCGGTCTTCCCGGGATAGACGGCATAGAGGTATTCAAAAAGATTAAATGTATGGATAAACATAAAAATGTACCCGTGATTGCGGTTACGGCTCATGCTATGGCAGGCAATAGAGAGCATTTACTATCGTTGGGCTTTGACGATTTTGTTGAAAAGCCCATAAATAAAAATATGTTGTATGAAAAAATAAGGAAGCATATAGGATTTGAATAACGACTTTAAATTTTACACCGAATTAAGGGTTCGGTACGAAGAAACGGATGCGATGTCCGTTGTATACTACGGAAAATATTTTGTTTTCTTTGAGGTGGCAAGAACAGAATATCTTAAAAATATAGGCTATAATTACGTGGATGTGGAAAAGGACGGGTTTTATTTTGTCGTTGCCGAGTCAAACTGCAAATATTTTAATCCCGCAAGGTATGACGATAATTTAATGATTTTCACGAAAATAGAATACATTAAAAATTCCAGCTTTAATTTTATATATAATATCGTTAAAAAAAGTAAGATGCTCAATGGAATTGATATGAATATTGCAAATGGCAGTACCGTTTTGGTTAGCGTGGACAGTGTTAATTTTAAACCGCGCAGGATCCCCGATTATCTCAGAACTGCCATAAGTAACTTTGAGGGTTTTTAATAAATCTCAGTAAAACATTAGATCAACACGGTCCAATATAATTCCACATGAAGGATTACTATTCAATTTTAGGAATTCAGCAAAACGCAAGCGAGGTGTCAATTAAAAGCCAATATAAAAAGCTTGCCGCCATATATCATCCTGATAAGAATCCGAATAATACAGATAAATTTATAGATTTGAACGAAGCGTACGGTGCGCTAATGAATAGAATATCTAGAGGGTTATACGATAGAGATCTTAAGGAATACAATGAGTTAAAAAAATCCCGACATGGTGGTACGATCGCTCCTTATAGGGCAAGGTTAAGGGATGGCGGAAATGTTAATATAGAAATAGATTTTACAGATGACGTTGCGAATCGCCGGGCAAAAAATGGCGAAACTATAATAAAAACCGTGGTATTACAAAAATATATAAAATGTTCCGACTGTGACGGGAACGGGAGAGAGAAGGGTACTCTCGTTACGACATGCTCTCAATGCAACGGTGCTGGTGTGGTTAAGAACAGAGATACAAGGGTTGACGAGATGTGTCTGGGCTGTAATGGATATGGGGATGTATTCTTGTACAAATGCGAAGCGTGTGACGGTATGGGCAGAATAAAGGCATCAGAAAAAATTACGCTAAACTTTAATATAGATGAATTGCTTGATCAGAATAAGGATAATAACAAAATTATAGTATTTAAAGGTCAAGGGAATGAAGGTGTCTTTGGGGGACAAAACGGCGATCTTACGGTTTTGGTCAAAATAAATGACAGGACTAATGGATTTTCCCTTAGAGATTTTTTTTTGAAAAAATAAAGTTGTTGTAAGTCTTTTTGCGCATGTCGCAATTCCTGTATATATTTTGTTGTCAGGGAGTAGGCCTGTAAAAATGTTGTTGACATATACAGAGAAATATACTTTAATATCTACTAACGATTGGTTTTTTTGCGGGAATAGCTCAGTGGTAGAGCATCACCTTGCCAAGGTGGGGGTCGCGGGTTCAAGTCCCGTTTCCCGCTCCATTCATAGACCAGTGTTTCTTTGTGGCGTTGCAATCTGCGTGCGCGCTGTTTGTTAATTTTTCCTGTTTTTTCACATCTCAATCCTTATTAAGACTCCGTGTACTTTTTCCGGGGGAATTTTATAAAAACGGACAAAAGATGGTGACAACTTTTTAATCAGCGAGAAAATTAACCAGAAGATATTTTTGCTGACAATTTCTTCAAAACCATAAAAAATTACGGTTGCATCAATATTGTATTGCTTTAATTTTGCTTCTATATCAACTGTTTCAGCATAACCCGCACTTATAATCAGCTGATTTAACCCAGGTGCTATATCTTTTTTAAATACACCATGGATACCGTACGGTTTTTCAGTCCTTTCTATAGACATAAATATATTCTTTTTATATACGATATTATTTTGAAACATAGTTTTAACTATATAGGGTGACACTTTATCGTATAGGCTCGAAAAAAAGAGGGATGTCCCTTCTAATCTTACAAAATTATTATAATGTTCTTCATATTTTTTTAAAAATATGTCTAAGTCTATCATTTTATATAAACTATGCAATTTAGCTTGTCCTCTGGTATATAACATAATTATCATAAATGGGAACATTGCTATGATTAGTGCAAAATACCCGCCGTTTACAGTTTTATATAGCAGATTAGAGGTTAAAAATAGAATATCTGCGAGTGTAGTCATAAGGGATATTGCGAACATGACATATCTTTTTCTATGATAAAAATACATATTTATCATGATTCCGGTGAAGGTCATGGTTCCGCTTACGGCAAGGCCATATGCCATGGCAAGATTGCCGGATGTTTTAAATATCAGTATTGCCAATAAAACACTTATAAACAAAAACCAATTTGCAACGCTAATGTATATCTGTGATTGTAATTTTTCAGATTTATAATTTATTTTAAGTAGTGGTATAATTCTATTATTTATAAGTTGATAAACAATAGAAAATATACCACTTATAACTGCTTGAGATGCTATCACTGTTGCAATAATGCTTAAAATTAAGACAGGTATGTACAGTAGGTGAGATTGCGAGTATAACATCTGAAAAAATGTATTCGTATCATTCTTGTGCATCAATAAAAATGCGCCTTGACCGATATAATTGAGGACAAGCATGACAAAAACAAAATACCACGCTTTTTTAATAGGTTCTCTACCAATATGTCCCATGTCGGCATATAAAGCTTCGCCCCCCGTTGCAGACAAAACAACATCCGACAGGACAAATAGACTAATTATACCGTGCGCTATGAGGTGATTTGCCGAAATATTACCATTAAACACAAAACTCACGGCATAATAGGGATTTAGAACTTTCAGTAAAATAGACGGCATATAAACTATGGACGCTAACCCTGAAATACCTAGTATGAGAAACCATAAGAACATAATGGGACTGAATAATTTACCAATTTTTTCTGTTCCCTTGTGCTGATACCAAAATAAAACTATAGCAATGATTATGGATACAAAAACAATGGTGTCAGTAGAAATATTTGTGAAAAACGGTATTAAATTTATTCCCTCAACAGCGCTCAAAATGCTTATGGCTGGCGTAATGACACTGTCGCCTATCAAAAGTGACAAGGCAATGTATGATATTATGGTTATAAAGGCTACTTCTTTTGCAGATTTTGCATATTTTTCAAGAATATTTTTAAGAATTACAGTTCCGCCTTCATTTCTTTCGCTTATACCCATAGCAAACCAGATATATTGTACTGAAACTATGAGAATTATAGTCCATATTATAAGAGATATAACACTTAATACATTTGTATTAGTAACCTTTAGATATGTGAATATTACGGCAATAGTATATATAGGGCTTGTTCCTATATCTCCAAACACAACACCCAAAGCATTTAAGGGTTTATTTTTGTCGAGAATCATTTTAATCTTATCTAATCTGCCCATTATGTTCTGTCCATCCTTTTGCGGCGCCGGTATTTAATTTATAGCCGTCGCTCTTTTATTTTTTTGACATTCATTATAGCATTAAAATCATAAGCAAACTAATAAACTTGTATATTATCTTGTCAAAAATGATTTAAGGATCTTAGCGATTTATGGTAAAATGTGCAAGATAATAATTAATCGTTGTAACATTATATATCTAACTTAAAGAGATAAAGCCGATGAATATTGCTTATTCCGTTTGTCCCCACGATTGCCCGGATGCTTGTGCGTTAAAGGTTGAAATAGACGATGGAAAAATAACAAAGGTTGCGGGAGATATATCCCATCCCATAACCAGGGGGGTCATTTGCGAAAAGGTTCGCGCCTATCCCGAGCGTATATACAATCCGGCACGAATACTTTACCCTATGCGTAGAGTTGGAAAAAAAGGTACCGGAAAGTTTGAAAGAATTAGCTGGAATGTTGCTGTGGGGGAAATAGTAAGTCGCTGGAAAGAACTTATTGATGCATGCGGACCTGAAAGTATCTTACCTTATTCTTACGGTGGTACAGAGGGTGTTGTAAATAACGCAGGTATGGATAGACGTCTTTTTAATAAATTAGGGGCAACAAGACTTAAACGCAATATTTGCTCTGTAGCGGGTAGCTCAGGTTATAAGCTGGCTTATGGCGCATCTATCAGCATAAATCCTATAAATACGATCAATTCTAAGTTCTTTATATTTTGGGGAATAAATGCATTAGAAACAAATATACATCAGGCCATTTTTGCCGATCGCGCCCGCAAGAACGGCGCTAAAATTATAGCAATAGATGTTCATAGAAATAAGACCGCAAAATGGGCAGACGATTTTTATCTAATCCTGCCGGGTTCCGATGGAGCATTAGCACTAGGTCTTGCCCATATTATACTGAGAGACGACTTAGCCGATAAAGTTTTTTTAAAACAATATGCGTACGGTTTTGACGAATACCGTTTAAAGGTGAAGGAATATCCACCCGAGCGCGTCGCCAAATTAACGGGTCTTACGCCGCAACGAATCGAACATTTAGCGCATTCTTATGCGGGGATAAGACCTAATTTTATTCGCATAGGCAATGGTCTTCAGCATCATGATAATGGGGGTATTAATACGTGGGCAATTGCTTTATTGCCTGCGTTAGTCGGTGCGTGGAGGGATAAGGGCGGTGGTGCATTAAAATCTAATTCCGAATATTTTCCTATAAATGATGATGCATTACAAAGGCCGGATTTAACCGAAAATGTTCCTAGGATCGTAAATATGATTCAACTGGGTAAAGCTTTATGTGAGCTTGATGATCCACCTGTGCGCTCACTTTATGTTTATAACAGTAATCCTGCAGTTGTAGCTCCGAATCAAAATTTAGTTCTAAACGGATTAGCGAGGGATGATCTTTTCACGGTTGTGCATGAACAAGTAATGACCGACACTGCAAAATTTGCAGATATAGTTTTGCCCGCCACTACAAGTTTCGAGCATTCTGATCTTTATATAAGCTATTGGCATACCGTCATTCAATGGGCTGGTCCTATAATTCCTAGAATTGGTGAAGCTATGCCTAATATAGATGTATTCAAACTAATAGCGAAGGCTTTTGGGCTTACTGACCCTTGTTTTCTTGACTCTGAAGAAGATATGGCAAGGCAGGCATTAGACCTTCCGTATTGGCATGACCAAGGAATAACGTTCGAGCGTATTAGAAAAGAGCGGTTTATCATGTTGAATATTTCCGACTATCCGTTTGCGAACGGAGGTTTTTTCACTTCTTCAGGCAAGGTTGAATTTAAAAATAAAGAAGTCGTTAAGCTGGGATTATGTGAAACGCCGGATTATAGGCCTATTAACAATATTAAAGGGGATGAATTATTTTATAATGAAAATAAAAAAAACAAAAAATATGATGCTCATAATTTGTTGTCCAAAGCTGATTTTCCGTTAACGTTTATCACGCCGCCCAATCATTTTTTTCTAAATTCTACTTTTGTTAATATTGCTTCTCTCAAAGCTAAGGCGCAAGAACCATTTTTAGAAATTAACCCTAGAGATGCAGAGGACAGACGGATACATAGTAATGACATTGTCAGCGTTGAAAACAGTCGCGGATGTCTTTTGCTAAAGGCAATGGTAATTGATTCTGTTTTGCCGGGCGTTGTTGTTGCAGCAGGTTTATGGTGGAGAGATAATTATAAAAACGGCAGTGGAGTTAATATTTTAACGCCGGATAATTTGTCCGATATAGGAGAAGGGGCAACCTTTTTTTCAACATTGGTTGAGGTTAAAAAGTATGTATAAGTTTAACTTGCAAACTTGCCTTGACTTAGTATTGCTAAGAGAGTACAATTTGTGTAGATCGCGTTATAAATATATTTATAAATATATTATTGTATTTTGATTTGTAATGTTTTAATAAAGTAGATAATTATTTTCATGGTGGGCTCTTGTCTGGGTTTCCATCTTGTAATAAACTCGGGGACTAATATTGATTCCGGAAGTCAGAGCAAATATTTTAGTCGTGGATGATGAATCCGATTTGATAGAACTTTTAAAATATAATCTTGCCAAAGAGGGCTATAATTTAGAATTTGCTTTTAACGGCTTTGACGGTCTTAAAATTGCGGAAGTGGTTAAGCCTGACCTTATTATTCTTGACCTTATGCTCCCCGATATAAACGGTTATGAAGTTTGTAAAAGGATTAAGCAAAATAAGAGGCTGTCATTGGTGCCCATCGTGTTTTTATCTGCTAAACAGGAAGAAGTTGATAAGATTCTTGGTTTTGAAGCAGGTGCGGAAGACTATATGATTAAACCCTTTTCAGTCAATGAACTTTTGGCGCGTATAAGGGTAATTCTTAAAAGGTCGTTCTTACAAAGATCTAATAGCTCACAAGCCCCCGTTACTCAAGAATTTAAGTTCAAAAACATTAGTGTTAATCTTGCAAAACATAGCGTAGTGGTGAGAAATAAAGAAATTAAGCTTAGCCCTATTGAGTTTAAAATTCTTATTTTTTTAATGACTTATGCAGGGGATGTGTTTTCTAGAGAAAAACTGCTTGATAATGTATGGGGACGTGATTCCTTTGTTGAACCTAGAACGGTCGATGTTCACATAAGAAGATTGAGGTCTAGTATCGAGGTGGATGAGTCGATCAAGCTTATAGAAACTGTAAGGGGTGCAGGCTATAAATTTGCGGATGAAGAAGATTGATTTACACCGTTAATAATTCAAACTTTTAATGTGCTTAAAAATATATCCGTTTTAATTAATTCATATGAAATTGAAATCTCTGTATCTGCCGCTTAAAAAGAGATTTAATCTTGTTCTATTTATTTTTTTCCTATCCATTGTCCTATCTTCTGTAACGATAACGCTCTTTGTTATATCTCCCTATTTTGCTTCCAGGGTTAAAAGCTATATCTCTATTCGCCTAACAAAAACCTTGCGGAAAAAGGTTGAAATTAAAACACTAAAGATATCCATTTTTGCACCTCAAATAGTTATGAGAGGGGTAACTATTAAGGGTGTTGCATATGCTGACAAGGTTAATCTTTTTTTCGGTCCTCTGAATTTATTCAAGAGGCAGGTAACCGTTGATAAAATAGCCATAATACGTTCTAAGTTTAATATCCTGATCAAAAATAATAAAATAGATAATTATGAAACGGTTAATCCGGTAATAAAGTCTTTAATTGATATGTCGGATTTTTCTTTTATATCCTTTTATGTTCAAGATATTGTCTTTCATGATGCGACGCTTAGTCTAGATGATGCGGATAGGCATATTTCGTTGAACGTGGCAAAGTTTAACCTGAATATTTTCAGAAAATCCGCTTTTAATCATCTGTTTTACGGTAACGGAGTTTATTTTAATTTCAAAATACCCCGAATATATCTATATACGCCGCATATTTCACAGATTTATAGTTCATTTGTCTATCAAGCTCATTATTTTAACGGTTTTATAAAATTCAATGATGCACAATTTAATGGTAATTCCTTTACATCTACATCGAGCGGAGTTTTGTATTTGCAAAAAAATATACATAAGTTTTTATCATCTTTCGCCGACCCCTTAAAACGAGCCAGCAGAACTAAAAAGGTTGTAATCGGTGATAAAGGCAAATTAGCACTATTGTTTAAGAAAATATCAGCGATTATAAGTAAGATTAATGAGACAACAGTTGTAAACTTTAATAGACTATCCAATGTAACAAAAAATTTAAAAATAATTCCTATAAGAATAAAAGGAAAACTTAATGCTAGGTTACATTTTACTGGAGACTTTTCAAAGAAGATTAGGGCTTCAGCGTTAATTCATTTGAAAAATATTGTTTTTAATGGAGGAGATATAAAAAATGGCCTCGTAAAATGTTATGGGGACTTGGGAAATACAAGCAATAATGTGCTTAATTTTACAAAGATTGATCTTGAAATATTTAACGGGGTATTAAAATCTAGCGGACGTATCAATTTTAGTGAAAATAACGGTAAATTTAAATCAATACTAAAAAATATAGACGCCGGCAAATTGATAGATTTTTATTATTCCGAAAATATTCCTCAATTTAGGTCTATAGCAAGCGGTAAAGTTACTACCTATTTGAAACTTGGAAGAAATTTTTATGTTACAAATATAGAGAAACTTATTCTGAAAAAACCCGAACAGCAGTTTGAGTTTAAAAATAAAAACAGTAAAACAATTATCTATTCCATAAATTACGGAAAGCCTGCTTTGGTCAAAGGGTCCGTGATTATTGACAGCAAGCGCGTTATCCTGCAGGATATACATGTTTCTTCGACCCAATTAAACGGGGTTTTAAACGGACATATCGACTACAATAAGAATTATTTAAATATAAAGTTTGATGCTACTTACAATAAATTACCGACGATTAATTTTGTAGAAGCGGCTGAGAGTCGTTATTTTAAACCGGCGGGAAGTGGTGTTATGGATGGTATTATAGCCGGTAAATTTGATAGTGTTTCTTTTTATTTTAAAAATAGATTTAAATCTCTATTTATAAATAAATATATGGACGATTACAAAGGGGTCACGAATGTTTATGTGACACCATCTGGAGATGTAGTTTTTAAAAAGATTGATTTAGAAGAAAAGTCACATAAATTTAAAAAAGGGACCATAAATTTTAACGGACGTATTTATGAAAGCAAAATTTTAAAAACAAGCTATATCAGCGGAATATTTAAAACAAAAAATATTCATATATTTTCAAAAAAAGAGCCATTGCCCTTATCTCTTTATTTAAGCTCAAAGAGCAATATAAATGGTAGGCTAGCTAAATTTGCTATTAATATTCAGGCGCATATAAAAAAGGTTTATGCTTATGGGCAGAGTGCGTCCAATGTCAATTTACACGCAATGTTGACAAAAAATAATTTAGAAATAAAAAGACTCGTTGGTACGCATGACGGTGCTAGATTTAGTATTCACGGCATGCTCAGATTTAAATCGTCGCATGATCATCATTTTAATTACAATTTGCAATTATTGTCAAATGGGAATAGGTTGTCAAATTTTAACTTAAAGTTGTTCAATAAATACCATATTAAGGGAATAGCATATGCCAACCTGCATATCGGAGGATTATTTGCTTTGCCCAACATATCAGGAAAAGTGGTTGTTAAAAAGATATATATCAACAGCTACTCCCTTGGTGATATCAATATAGGGATTTCCTCCTCTAAAAGCAGGATGATATTACATTTGTCCGCATTAAAAAATAGCGTTAAAACTAAAGTAGATGTTTTATTAAAAAAAGGGTATCCTTACCGCTTTACTACGGGCATAAATTTGGTCAATATTAACTATCGCAAGACGATACTCAGTCTATCCGGTGGTATCTATGGAGCCGGTAAGATGTCTGATATAAAAAATTCCGACTTATTTGCAAAATTTGGTCGTTTATATCTAAAGCATAGTCATTTTTTCTTGAAAAATACTAAAAATATAATGATTTCCTATGCAAATAGGGTGCTCAATATAAACGGATTTAAATTAAAGGGCGGGAATAATTATATTCAAATTGGAGGCACCGTTACATCAAGAAAATATAATCTAGTAATAAATGATAAGACCGACTTGTGGGTTTTGGGATTAATATCAAATAAAATAATAAATGCATCCGGTTTTCTAAATGGTTCTGCCGTTATCTTTGGACATAGATCACATCCTAAGGTTTACGGGTTCGTTGAAGTAAAGAAAGGGTCGGCAGAAATGTCCGTGAATCCTAATTATATCGTTTCAAGGGTTTTTGCAAGATTTACCTTTGACGATAATTTGTTGGTGTTGGAAAGAGCGCATTTCAGGCTTCTTAACGGTTATTTTTCGGCGCACGGCGTAGTAAAGTTAAAAAATTTTAGACCGGCATCGTATAATATTAGAACCGATTTTGACTCTGTAATTTATAGGCAGTCCAACTATTTTTATGCCGACATGGACGGAAGTATAGGATATGACGGTGGCGCAGATCATGGAACCGTGTACGGAGATATTAATGTAAAAAAGGCTCTATATAACAAGAATATAGAACTTTCATCATTTCTTCTGAGCTATAAAAAATATAACATAATTAACCCAGTGGCTAAGAAAGGAGCATTTAATCCTAAACTAAATATATTAGTTAAATCAGATAAAAGTATTTTTATCAAAAATGATTTTATAAATACTACATTTAGTCTTAATTCCCATGTTATGGGAACCCTTTATTATCCTGTCTTGATTGGAACTGCCAGCGCTGAAAGTGGAGACATATATTTTAGAGGAACGAAGTTTAGACTTTCATATGCTAACATATATTTTAATAATCCTTATAGGATAAACCCTACTTTTGTCATTGCCGCAAATACCGATATAAATCAATATGTCGTGAGAATGAACGCAAGAGGGTCTCTTTTAAACTTTAATATTAATTTTTCATCAACACCCCCACTTTCAGAGCTGGATATTGTTTCTATGTTGGCGATAGGTGCACCTGCAAGCTCTGTTTATGCCGGTTCTGCAGGAAGTATAGCTGCATCGGAAGTCGCATCGGCTATCGGCGGGAGCGTCACTGAAAGTATAACCGGCGCTATTTCAAGCTATTTTGGATTTAAAAATCTTTCCGTTATTCCGTCTTATTCGGCTATAACCCATAGTACTGCGCCTCAAATTATGGTGACAAAAAATATAACTAAAAAAATA
Source organism: uncultured Actinomycetes bacterium (assembly GCA_964631685.1). Taxonomy (GTDB): domain Bacteria; phylum SZUA-79; class SZUA-79; order Acidulodesulfobacterales; family Acidulodesulfobacteraceae; genus Acidulodesulfobacterium. Next base: position 138,748 of record CAZVZU010000001.1, read on the forward strand.
TCTATCTCTTATAGTAATATAATATCCTCGCAATCGTCACAATCCGTGACCCTCACATACAAACTTACGCCGCATATGTCCGCGATAGGTGTCTGGGAAAATAACGAACTCACCCCGAATCATTCTAATATATATAGCGAAGTCGGTGGCAACATCGTTTTTCATTTTAGATTTTATTAAAAAAGTGTTAAAATTTAAGCGAGTTCTCGCTTTGTCATAAAAACAACGGCTATAGTGATAATTTTTATTTATATTTACCGCTCATATTATTTATACATATTACATACAATGCTCAAGTTTAGCCATTTAAAAAATATCACCGCGTTACTTTTCTTGATATTATTTTGTATTGATTTCTTTGCTTTCGGGTATTTACCTGGTGCTACAGCCTCCGGTTTATCTGACATTACCGCAAATCATAGTATATATAACATTCCATCTGAACGATATAGGGTTAAGTCTGTAGACTATCTATTACCGCGGGATATTCCTATCCGAGATATTGAAAATCTTTTTTTAATAAAAAGTGGGCAGATGTTTTCAATGTATCGTCTTGAAAAAACCATAAAAATGCTTTATTCCACTAACTATTTTTCTAACATTATGGTTTTTTCAAAGATAAATAGAAAGCAAGAATACATGCACTTAAAATTTATTTTTGTTCGGCGTGTTTATATAAAGAAAGTGCATGTGAATGGACTTAAGGATACGGATGTACCTGATAAATATATATTAAAATTAATCCCATTGAAGGATGGCGGCCAATTTTTCAAATACTATAAGAAAAGAAGTATAGGGGCAATAAAAAAGGCAATGTACAGGTTCGGTTATCCGGATGCCAATGTAAATATTTCATCATATATTTTAAGAAAATTTAAAAAATATGTCATAAATATTAATATAACACCAAATGATCCAGTTATTATTTCAAAAGTTTTTGTTAAATATAAGGTCTTTTACCCTAAGAAAAAAGTTTTAATGTTTATTAATAGTGTCACAGGAAAGCCTTTGAATAAATTTTTAGTTAAAAAATTGGCAAAACAAATTAAGGCTATCTATTACGATAATGGCTACCTTAACGCTGTTATACCTGCGCCTGAAATCAAATACCTTTCAAGGTTTAAAGCCGTTATAATCGTCAAAGTTCACCCTGGCAACAAGTTTATCTTCCATTTCAAGGGAATCAGTCCATTAAAACCAGATTTCATTAAGGAATCGGTGCTTAATTTTAATAATGTTTTTATATTTAATAAAGGCATGTTTGCCACGTTTAAGACAGTGCTGACAAATTTTTACGCAAGAAAGGGGTATTTTTACGCAAGGATCCATCTTCGAGTAAAAAAGGATATTAATAATAGGACAATAAGCGTGTATTATGTGATAAATAAGGGTTATAGGGTTGCTATCAGGAATATTATCATCAAAGGCAGTGAACCGTTCGGTAAATCAACGATATTGTCATTGATGAAAACGCGTGTTACAACTATCTTTGACCACGAATATTTTAATAAAATAAGGCTTGCTGATGATATGGTCAATATAGAAAATTATTATAATAACAAGGGTTATGTCACTGCTGAGGTTTCCGATGACTCAATCTTGAGTAAAGATAAAAAGAGCGTGATCGTAAGGGTTGTTATAAAGAAAGGGATTAGGACTTATGTAAAAAATATTACTATAACCGGTTTACCGCCCGATAGTAAGACGAAAGATTTAATTGGCTACTTTAACAGCATGCGGAATAAGCCGTTTTATATCATTAAGGCAGAGAATGGTAAGAACCTACTTTCCACAAGGCTTGCAAATTCAGGGTATGTTTTTTCAAAAGTGCGCCTTCGTGTTAAATATGGGAAAACTAAAAATGGTAGATATGTCTATCTGCATTATGATATCGAAAGTGGTCCGCTTACGAGGATTAACCATATAATAATACTAGGAAACACAGTTACACAGACGGCTTATATTAAGGGATTTCTTTTGTTTAAAAAAGGAGAAATTTATAATCAAAAAAATATAATTGAAACACAAAATAGGTTATACAGAGCGGGGATATTTAATTATGTGAGTATTAATATCGAAAACCCACAAAATATTGAGCCGTATAAAAATATAATCGTTAAAGTGAAAGATGCAAAGTCTGTTTTTTTAAATTTTGGCGCAGGTTATGGAACATATGTCAGATATAGGGGATTTGCGCAGATTGAGGATAGTAATCTTCTAGGTTCAGGTAAATCTTTGTCTGCTATATTTTCTGAAAGTTCTATTTATACAAATTTACTTTTAGACTATTACGACCCCGCTATTTATAACTACAGAGGTCTTGCTTTTAATGTTAAGGGATTAGATACCGATATCATTACCTTAAATTATAGACTCCATAAAGAAGGTGGCATTTTTTCTTTAATAAGGCGGTTTAACGCTAATCTAAAGGGATTATTCTCATATGAAATATTTTATAACACTCTGTCCGGCTTGAACCCTGGCGCACAGACTAACACGAGGGATATAGGATTTACTAAAATAGACGCTATTTCGTCATCCGTTATTTATAATACCAAAAACAATATGTTAAATCCTACTTCGGGAATTCTAACTACGTTAAAACTGACTTACTCTGCCTCATTATTAGGATCTCAGATAAATTTTGTAAAATTATTTTTTCATACCGAGCAGTTTATTCCGTTTATTTTTCACACAGTGTTCTTGTATTCCCTACGTCTCGGCTATATTAAACCCCTATCGCCAACTACTCGTGTACCTATAGATGAAAGATTTTTTTTGGGTGGAAGAACTACGGTTAGAGGATTTCCGCAGGATTCGATAGGGCTTATAGGTTTAAATTCTTATCATTACCCTATTGGTGGGGATATCATGGAGAACTATAATCTTCAGCTAAATATTCCGGTTTACGGTGGTTTTAATTTTTTTATATTTCAAGATGGTGGAAATGTGTTCTCGAATATTCGAAAACTTAGCCTGTTTGCTTTGTATAAATCGGTCGGGGCAGGTATAATGTATATGTCTCCAATAGGACCTGTTAGTTTTTCTTATGGTTTTATTCTAAATAGAAAACCTTATTGGCCCTCGGGTGGGATTAATTTTACGATTGGCACATCTTTTTGAATTGAAATTAATGAAAATCAGTAAAAATGGATTAAAAAAGGGATTTTCTACCGGGAGCGTGAGCACTGCGGCTATAAAAGCCTCGTTAAGATATTATTTTAAGCGGCAAGAATTTTTGGATATTAAAATAAATATGCCGGGTGAAGAATATGTTTCGCTTGGCGTTACAAGGCTTTTTGGCGGAAAATTTGGACTTTCTACTGCCGTAGTAATCAAGGATTCAGGCGATGACCCTGACGTTACAAATGGTATAAAAATATGCGCCGATTTTATGACAATATGCGATGCAAACAATATTGTTGATATGTTTTTTAAGGAATTAGGGCAGAGTGCAAGTATCGTTGGCAATGATAAAAATGATAATACGACGTTATGTTTATATGAAAAAATAAGCAGGGCAATAATGGATCGATTGCCGAGGGATATGAAAAAATATTATGAAAAATTATATATTTATAATATAATAAAGCACTCTGGGTTTATGCTTGTATTGGCATCTTCTATCGGTATCGGTATAGTCGGTAGGCGCGGTTTGCCGGTCAAGCCCGGTTTTCCCGCCATTAATCCAATTCCATCTAAGATGATAGAGTGGGCGGTGAAAGAAGAGATAGACTCTTTGAGGGGCGGACGGGTAATCAAAAAACAATTAAATGACGCTTCTCGCGTGTGGTTGTCCGTTCTTTACATTCCGGACGGTGCTGTTGTTGCAGAAAAAACATTAAATCCAAGGTTGGGTATTAATGGCGGAATTAGTGTTTTAGGGACTACCGGTTATGTTATCCCGATATCCACTAAAGCGTGGCTAGAGACTATAAAAGCATCGCTTGTTTTCTTGTCAGAGAATGGGATTGAGGAATGTATATATACGCCCGGAAGGTTTAGTGAAAAAATAGCTATAAAGCTATTTAAAGATATGCCAAAGGAAAGTTTTATAGAAATAGGAGATTATGTGTCTTATTCTCTAAGGAAGGCCGGTCAACATGCTATAAAAAAGATTATTTTTGTAGGGCAATTCGGAAAAATAGTAAAGATTTTACAGGGAGCAAGAAATACAAACGCTAAATATGGCAGTTTAGATTTAGGATATTTAAGCGCTTCGGTAAGGGCAACTTTAGAAGAATATACAGATATGTCCGATAGCTTTATTGGCGATTTATGTAATAAAATAACAAATTCTAATACGTCAAGACAGGCATACGGTTATATTTTGTCACTTTCTGATCTCAATGCGTCGTTGCCGAATAGGATTTTTTATAATGTTATAAGAACAGCAAGGAAAAATTTAATTAGAATGGCAGGAAAACTGATAAATGTTGATATTGTGCTTCTATCATATGAAGGCAAAAGTTTAGTTTCCACATTAAATTACTCATAAGGGATCTCTCGTTGCGTGAGAGTGGCAGGATAAGGAGAATAGAAATGGCTAAAAAGGTTCATGTATTAGGAATTTTGCCATGCTACATAGAAAACGGCAAAAAAATAGCCCTGCGTTTATTTACAGATAAGACTGAACGAGTAGATGTCGTGTTTGCAAGACAAGGGGACATAGGCGTGTTAGAATGGCTCAAGGAACAGCTTTCTGCCATTAACAAGGGTATAAATATTGAACGAAGTGGAAAATTGACACATATAAACAATGCTATGATATTTTACGATAGCAAGGTCGGATTCATATTTGATTACATAAAAGAAAACATCGGCAAAAAAAATATCCTTGTATTCGCAGACGGAGACCCAAATTTTTTTGGAATAGGCGGGGGTATTTTAAATGAATTAAAAGCGAATGAAAAAAGATTAGTTGAAATATATCCGTCCTTTAACTTTATGCAGATAGGGTTTTCCAAGCTGAAAATATCAATGACAGACTCATATATTGTTAGTCTTCACGGGCGGAATTTAAGAAACCTGTACGATGCTTTATATTCACAAAAAGACAGTATAGGTATTTACACAGATAGCATTAATACGCCACATAAAATATACGCAGAACTAGAAGAAAAAGGCTTTATAGATGAGTTTAATTTTTATGTATTAGCCGATTTATGCTCCAAAAACGAAAAGATATATAAAAGCTTTACGAAAGAAATATTTGAAAGTTTATCCAATAGAAAAAATATAGTCATAATTGAAAAGAAAAGGACGGTTAAAACAAAAAAAAACAATGAGCTTAATTTTAAAAGCAGATTTCATGGTCGATCTCAGAATAAAAAAGGGAATCCAAAACAAAATCGTATTTTTGGTATTGAGGATGAAGAATATTTTTATTTGGCTGGAGAACCTACTAAAAAGGAGATTAGAGCAATAAGTATAAGCATGATGAACCTGAAAAAGGATTCTGTTATAATAGATGCTGGATGTGGTAGTGGAAGTATTAGCATAGAGGCTTCTGCAATATCCGACGGCGGTATCGTATATGCTATTGACAAAAACGAAGCCAAGATTGAAAATCTCAAAAAAAATATAAAAAAATTTCAAAGGCCTAATATAGTTCCTATATTAGGCAGATTACCAGAAACATTTCACATGTTTAAAAAGGCGGATAATATCGATATTTTTACGCCGGATGCTGTGTTTATAGGGGGAGGAAGCAAGGATCTTGAAAATATTCTTACAGAATCGTTTCGTGTATTAAATAATGATGGCGCTGTTGTGGTGAACAGTATATTGTTAAGTTCGTTTAACAATGTGATGTCTTATATTAATAAATTCAATCTTAGTAATAAAAGCAAAATTAGGATTAAGTATGATGTTATAACCGTCAATATCTCAAGGCTAAAAACAATCAATGAATCTGATTCCTACTTTCATCCTCTCAATCAGATTTATATTACCAGGTTGGTTAAATATAGTAAAACAGGTTTTAAATTTGAAAATAAAAATATAAAGCCTTCTTCCCCTTGATAATACTGGGTTATGGCAGGAGTGTGCAGTCATTGATAAGTTAAATGTATTAAATGCCGTCGGCGTAGGAACAGGAGACCCCGAGTTACTTACAATAAAAGCCATTAACGCCCTTAAGGGTAGCGATTTTATATTTTATCCAGCGGTAATTTCCGGGCAAAATAAGATTGCTTACGATATCCTGAAAGGTGTTATGGATTTGCCTGGGCAGGGAGATTGGACAATTACAGAAGATAGGCTAATTCCTCTTGATGTCGAAATGAAGATGTCCAGGGGCAGAAATAGCGATCTTTATAAGGGTAATGCGTTAAGTATTATAAATAAATTAAAAGAAGGAGTTTGTTCTTATATAACAGTCGGCGACCCTATGTTCTACAGTACGTTTTGGGGTTTGTATAATGCTGTTAAAAATGAAGCGGCAGAAAATAATACAAATTTAAAAATCAATATTATCAGCGGAATATCATCTTTTAATTATTCTTTGAATTTAATTGGCGAGCCTTATATAATAAAGAACAGTTCGGTTTTTATAACGGTTCCCATCGGTAAGGGTTTAAAAGAAACGAAAGATGAGATAAATTTTATGGCGACAAAAATTGCAAAACCTCAGGTTATTATATTTATGAAAGCGGGCGCGTATGTACAAAATATTTTAGAAATTTTTAAAAATTTATATTACGATAGTTTTCGCAAAGGAAAGTTAAGATTATATTTGATAGAAAAATCAAAACTTTTAGACGATTTTTGTGATAGCGAACTAAACATTATTAGAGCAAATACGAATAGAGAAGATTTAGGGATTAAATTTGATTATTTTTCTATTCTGATAGGTGTGTTTTTATGAGTATTAAAGAGACCAGAAAAGCACCAAAAGTATATTTTGTGGGTGCGGGACCTGGAGATCCTGAGCTTTTGACCGTAAAAGCATATAATATATTGAAAAAATCCGATGTAGTTTTTTATGCAGGTTCTTTAATTAACCCCGAAATGCTCGAAATATTCAAACGTGATGTTTTACTTGTAGACATGAAGGGCCTTAATTTTGAGGAAATAAGGGACAAATTTAATAGTGTTATTGAATCAAAGGGTAGTAATATTGTAAGTATACTTCATGCCGGTGACTCCTCTATTTATTCATCAATTAACGAGCAGATGGCCTATATCGAACAGATGGGGATAAATTATGAAATTATTCCCGGCGTTACGGCTGCCTTTGCGGCTAGTGCCGCAAATGGGTCAATAATGACGCTGCCGGACGTGTCGCAGACGGTTATATTGTGCAGGGGTGCTGGGAGAACGGGAGAGATGCCTGAAGGGCAAGACTTAAAAAGTCTTGCGGCGCACAATGCGACTATGGCTATATATTTAAGCTTCGGAATAATAGAATCCGTGGCTAAAGACCTTCTTGGATGCTATCCTTTAGATACTCCATGTTTAATAGCTAAGGATGTTTCGCTCAAAAGTGAACTTTTGATAAACTGTTCATTAAAAGACTTAGTTAAAACAACACACGGTTACGCTATAAAAAATATGGCGGTGCTGATTATAGGCAAAGCATTAAAAGGAAAATATCACGAAAAGAATAGGTCAAGGTTATATGATAAGAGTTTTTCGCACTCGTTCAGGCTTAAAAAAGACTGTTAAAAAAGTTAGCCTAGTAGAAAATAGAGAGCCTATTGGTATGACTACGAATGTCGCTCTTATCCCATTTTCCAACAACAGCCTATTATTGGCATTAATGATTTCCAAGGGCATTTATGAGTCGGCCGGTGTTAATGCCGGTATTGTCAATATAAAGATATTTATTAAAAGATCAAAAAAGGACTTAATTCTTGCCGCTAACGAGGGTTTATGTGAAATTTTTAAATATGAATCCGGGATTGAAGATAATTGTTCAATTAGCGTAACTGTTTACGATTATTCATGTAATGATTTATTGGGTAACCTGTTTAGCAGATTTGATTTTATAGTATTTTTTTTGGCGATAGGGGCGACGGTAAGGCTTATTGCTCCATATATTAAAGACAAGCTAACCGATCCGGGTATTGTCGTGATAGATGAACTTGGTAAGTTTGCCATTAGTCTGTTGTCAGGACATATCGGAGGGGGAAACGAGTTTACTAAAAAGGTCGCTAATTTTTTGGATGCAACGCCGATTATAACGACGGCAACAGATGTTTTGGAGAGATTTTCTATTGATGTGTTCGCTAAGAGATTTGATTTTTTCATAGAGGAACCCAAAAAAAAGATAAAGTCGTTCAATAAAGCCTCTTTGAATGGCGAGAGATTTGTTGTTTATGTAAACGATGCCGAGTTGAATTTTAAAAATTATTTAAGAGAATTAAAACCTTATATCGCAAGCTATTTAAAGGAAGAAGATTTTACATTCATAACATGCGCGTCAAAATTTAAAGAATACAGAGATAAGCATACGAGTAATTTCAAAGGGCAGGGTAGTGTAGCTAGTAGTGGTTCGGATGATTTGTATAAATTTAATTTAATCGTTATTTCCAGGCTACTTAACTTAGAAGAATTGCGCGGGTTAATCGGGGTCAATTGCGCTATTTTAAGACCGAAGGACCTTGTTATCGGTATAGGTTGCAATAGGAATACCGATTCTAACGAGATAGACGAGTTTATCTCATCTATATTTTACAAGTACAATTTATCTTTAAATAGTGTGCGGAATATTGCCACTATAGATATTAAAAGCGATGAAAATGGTATTTTGCAATGCTTGAAGGATTATGCGAGGTTTATAGACTTTTATACAAAAGAAGAAATTAATCTATTCATGGAAGAACATAGTGGCATCAAAGGTGATACACTTGTAATTTTTAAAAAAACGGCAGCCTATAAGCACACGGGCGCTTACTCTGTTTGTGAGCCCTGCGCCCTTTTATCGGCTAATAACTCGGAGTTTTTAATATGCAAGAAAAAGAAGGGAAATGTGACCATGGCGGTAGCGGTCGTATAAATAAGGAAGATGTAGCTGAAACAGGGGATACCACTATTTTTGGTAAGATAACGGTTATAGGAACAGGGCCGGGGAATATTGACCATTTAAGCAAAAAAGCATTTGAATCAATAAAAAATGCTCAAACGATAATAGGATATTCGTCGTATCTTAAACGGATAGACGGCATCTTAAACGAAGGTCAGGAAAAATTATTATTTAATATGAAAGATGAGATTAAAAGATGCGGCGTAGCCGTCAATAAATCTATGGAGGGTAGGGATGTTGCGCTTATTTCCGGCGGGGATGCGGGTATTTACGGCATGAGCGCCCTGCTTTTAGAGATTGTCGACAAAAAATCTCTGATTGGAAAGATTCCTATTGATTTCATTCCTGGGATACCCGCTTTTTGCGCAGCCGCATGTTCTGTTGGGGCGCCAATAACTAATGACTTTTGCGTGGTCTCTTTATCTGATCTCTTGACGCCTTGGAAGGATATTGAGAAGAGGTTAGAAGCGGCTTCTTCTGGAGATTTTGTGATAATACTTTATAATCCGAAGAGCGCTAAAAGAAGGAACGGACTTACGGTTGCAAAGGACATACTGCTTGGCAATATTATCAAAAGCAGGCCTATCGCTATTGTTAAGTCTGTTACAAGGGTTGACGAGGAGATTGTCATTACAACATTAGAAGACATGGATAAGTTTGATATCGTGAACATGAATACTACAATTATAATCGGAAACAGTAGTAGTTATGTAAAAGATTTTTTTATGATAACGAGAAGGGGTTACAGCAATAAATATGATTTGAGTAAGATTTAAAAAACATAATGGGAGGGAATATGAGAGTTCTTATTACGGGCGGCGCAGGTTTTGTTGGTTCCAACCTATGCCAAAGACTGTTGGGCATAGGCCATGAAGTGCTATGTATGGATAATTTTTTTACTGGTTCTAAGGATAATGTTATTGAATTTTCAGATAATAAAAACTTTGAGATGATAAGGCATGATATCAGTGAACCCTTTATTATTGAAACAGATTTTATAATAAATTTAGCCTGCCCCGCATCCGTTCCCTTTTATCAAAAAAATCCTCTTAAAACAATGAAAGATAATGTTTACGGGATATTTAACGTAATGGAAAATGCAAGAAGGCTCAAAATTCCCGTATTACACACATCAACGTCGGAGGTTTATGGTTCTCCAAGCGTTCATCCTCAACCGGAAAGTTACAACGGCAATGTTAATCCTATTTCCATAAGATCCTGCTACGACGAGGGCAAAAGGGCAGCCGAGACCATAATGTTTGATTATCACAGACAACATGGTGTAGATATAAAGATAATAAGGGTTTTTAATACCTATGGACCAAGAATGCTTAAAGATGACGGCAGGGTTGTTTCAAACTTTATTGTTCAGGCGTTAATGGGGGAGGACATAACCGTTTACGGAGATGGGGCGCAGACAAGGTCTTTTTGCTATATTTCAGATTTAATAGATGGTATTATACTTTTTATTAACAGTAAGAACGGGTTTACCGGACCCGTCAATTTAGGCAATAATTTTGAATTTACGGTCATAGATTTTGCAAAGTTGGTCATATTACTTACAAATTCAAAGTCAAAGATAAAGTTTATGGAATTGCCAAAAGATGATCCTATTCAGAGAAACCCTGATTTAACTTTGGCAAAAAAGATTTTAGGATATAATCCTAAGGTTGACATAGAAGAGGGGCTCAAAAAAACAATATCTTATTTTAATGAGATTCTAAAAAATTAAATATTTGACTTATTATATTTTATGCAATACAATATCAGAGAATGAGGTTTTATGTTTTTATCTTAACTCCTCAGCAGCAATGTCCTCCTAACCTGTCGGATAACAAATTATTTCCGACAGGTTTTTTGTCCTTAAATTCCCAAGAAAGCTATTGACAGCAGGTCAAATTTCGAGTATACTGCTAAGCATTGAGAGTTTTGTCCAATAGGATGTATTTTTCGATAATGCCTATATTCCCCGATAGCTCAGTTGGCAGAGCAAGTGGCTGTTAACCACTGGGTCGGCGGTTCGAGTCCGTCTCGGGGAGCCAACTTTCTATGTTCAGTGTTCGCTATATTGACACCTGGCCAATATCTTCAGAATCCGCAAGCGTATTTTCCTTTAAAAAAGTTCTGGTTTTGTTTTAAATATGGAATCGGAAAGTATTCGAATCTAAAGTAATGGGAGTAATAGGTTGGGTTTAATAGACTTAAAACAAGCATCAGCGTAACCAAAATGGGTTTATCTGAGCATTTATTTTCGCCAAATCTACGCTAATTTAGATATTACTTGTTCATATTCTTTCAACATCTCTTTTATTTCCTTTTTTATATCTTAGAATTTAGTTTTTATATTTGCATGTACCATGGCATTTCTTGTATGTGCCATTAAATGAATCAATGTATTTTGCTTAGTTGAAAAGTATTGAGGAAATGACTGCTTAAGTGTATTAAATTCACGTTCATTTAAGGGGATAGGTTTACTTTTGGTGCTAGGATTATTATCCCAACCTTGTTTAAATTTGTCATATATAATATTATCTTTAAATATAATAAAAAAATAGCCTATTTTATATAAATTTAATGCCATAATATCATTTGAAAAGTTAGTTAAAATAAAACTAATATTTGCTAAATAAATAATTTCATATACGCCCTTTCTTTTTTCTTGGTGGACTATGTTTAATCATTTCTTTAGCAAAATAGATATGCTTAATCTCATTTGTAGATTGAAAGTTTTATATAATTAATCCAATAATCATTAAAAGAGGTAGCATATTAAAATACTCTTTTTTTATTGTTAGTGTTATTTTCAAAGTAATATGTAGCCTTATCTTTCAACTTTGGCGTTTCTCTGCCTTGAATACCTAAAATGGTCACAACTGCTAATTTTTTACCATCGTTAACTGTTTTAATTTTTAATGCCATTTTTTTCAACAATCATTTAACATCCCAATAATTTTTTGAGTTCTTTTGTAAGCATCTTTTTTCGCTGGCTTGTTCCACGTATTTTCCTTAATCATCTGCTCCTTAACATAGCCTACTGCCTCACATTTAAAATTATCCATTAAACCTTCTTTTAACGCTTGAAATACAATTACAGAATTACGAGCATTTTTATCCGGATGAACTTTCCTTAGGTCTTCAACCTTCAATTCAAACGGGCTCATTTTAGAAAGTTGATCTTGCCTTAATCGCTGAGCTTCCTTTTTGGCTTTTTCTTCAGCCTCTTGCTCTTGCTGTTTTTTTAGCGCAGCGTTTCTTTTGCTCTCTTTGTCTTGTTGTATTTGATCCTTGATTTTCTTTTGTTTCTCTCTTGTTTTACGCACAAAATCTTCTTCATAAGATTTAAATTCACTAAATAGCCTATTATATTCATTATCATCTATAAATTCACATAATAGCCACCCAAACGAATCACCGTTACTTTCTGGAAATTTCCAAACTGTAGTTTCTTGAGTTAAAATTGCATTTATTGTGAATCTATCTTTCTTTTTAACTAGACATTCTAATTTGGCCGGATCTTCTATGAAGTGTGTTGCATTTTCAAAATCTATTTTTTCTTTATCGCTTAGTAGTTTTTCATCTGCAAACAAGGATTTGATTTTATTGGGCTCAAAAAAACTTTTTTTACGAAGTCTTTCTATCCTTGCATCTGCATTATCATCCTCATTTCCTTTATTTTGGATTTGAGCTAACTTAACCAGTATCTTTCTCAGTCCATCAATAGTTACGGCCCTTGCTCCGCTATGCTTACCTACACTAAGTAAGAATTGATTCTTTTGTAGATTGATTCCTTTTTCTTTGTCTTCATAGATTATCTTATAATGACTATTACAAGCATCAATTATCTTTTGTTTTGTTATTTTATCATTAAACTCTTGCTTGTTATCATCTAGATAGTCTCTGATACTCAATGTTGTCAAATAGTAACTATCTTTTAAATTCACCTCAATCATTGTAGAAATATCTGCATCGCCATCTTCAAATAACTCTTGATTTATTGCAAGTGATATTTCTGAAGTGGCCTTCTGGGCTAAGGTGTCGGATATCACAAGATTTTTAAACGGCTTTGTGTCTTCGAACTCTTTAAGCTTTAGTTTTCCGCCGGTCTTAAAATACATTTCTTGATATGCTGTTGAAATTGATCCTTTTAAGCTGGAACCTGCAATAAATGTCGTAACTTTATTTGCTTCTCTCTGAGTTTTTTGAATTTCAAATTTATTAAATATACTGGTATTATTTTTACCCTCAATTTGTACTTTTCTGGCAATATCTCTTTTATATTTATTTTCAAAATAATTTGAAACCCTCACTTTATTTATGGATACATCTATCGCGTACTCTTTATTTTGTAATATAAAAGCATGTATTTTTTCAAATAATTCATTGCCATAACTACTTTGTAGGTTTGATAATTCTATAAATTTATTTTTTCCCCCTGAAGGTAAATGTTTCAGGAATAGCGTTTCATCAAATTCGTATAAATATCCGTTGTCTATTACATAATTTGTAGGTTCATAAACCTCACCGGTACCAATATGCACAGGACTCAGTGTAGTAATTTTTAGCTTATAATTGTTCATTAATCAAACTCCTTAATAGGCACTACAATAGAATACCCTTGATGCACTACATCTTTATAGGTAGATATATTTTTAATAGCCTTTCCTAAATATTGTATGTTTTGCGTTTCTTGAAATTGTATCACAGCGCCACTATCCGCTAATACTATAGGTTTTTTAAATGGATTAGTGCTGACTCTACTTGCTCCAATTTTTCCAAATCTGGTAAATGGTTCATAAAAAATATCCTTACATTGTAAATCATTAGGGGTAAAAGGGCTTAATGCCATATATGTTGTTGAATTGGTATTTAGATCTATTTTTTCTAATGCGGAAAAGCGGAACCTGCCTTTACCAATAGTTGCATCCTTGCCATAACCCATTTCTGACACTATCTGTAAAGTGCGTGTCAAATCATCTGTTGTAAAATTATCCCCTATTAAAAAATAAATATCTTTCTTGGAAAAACTAAATTCAATTTCACCATATGGATCGAATCCATCGGAACCGGTTGTTGATGTTTTGTAATTGATACTATTTCTAATAACGGTTTCATTTTCATCTTGATTTACGGCATCCTTATCACTCTTTGCATTATTGAATTGACCGTTGATTAATTGTTCTAAGGTAAGCCATATTTTTTTACGATTTTCTTTTTTTAAAGATATATCTTCATTCAAATGGATACTAGGCGCTGTTGGTTTGGGTAGATATCCAACCGCAAAAGGATCAGATACAATCAAAAAAGGATTTGTTTCATAATCACTTAATAATGCCTCTAGTTTATCTTTATTTGAGGCAAAAACAATTGCCCAACACATTTGTCCGAATAGAGTATCGCCTTTAAGCGGTGTCGCAAAATTTGATGTTGGAGTAATTGTGGTTTTGTATAGTCTCATAATTGACCCCAAATTCTATTTATAAACTTAACCCTTCCATAGCCGCGGCTTCCACTTCCGCCTAAGTAGTCATTTTCTACCAGATTCAATCCATTTTCTACCATATCCCTTAGTTCTTTTTCCGTATCTTCATCTAAAATTTTTACCCTTATATCAAAGTCAAATTTCACACCTGCCGGCACTCTCTCTGTCTGCCTGGGATTTGAAGCCGTTCCTTTTTGCCTGTCTATAACATTTTCATATTTAGCTTCTGAAAGCTTTAAATCATCGTCTATTGTCTCTTGAGATAAGGTGCAATCACCTACACTAATCCTTGTGATTGGGGTAATTTCATCAAACTTATCATCACTCTTTCCATTTCCAAAAAGTTTTATAAGCGTTAACGCTTCGTCTCTTTTGATTTTAGTGCTAAAAATTGGATTATTTAAAAGTTTTGAATGAAAAGGACTTCCGTCGCCAATACCAACAACACCTATATGCCATTCCAATAAGCTTCTCATTTTACCCTTAAGAGAACTGCCGGGTATATATGGCTTATCTGTGTTGACGTCTTTAATGACGCCATTGTCTATGCCGCCTATTTGCATAGTGTCGTCACCGCCGCCGATGTTTAATCCGCTTAATAATTCTATCTGACCTTTAATATTTACAATTTTCATCTTGATTGCCTCCCCTCTAAGCTTTTATGAAATCCAATTACCGCCTCAAAAAATAACTTGAATGTGCTTAAATCATTTTTTTTATCAATTTTATTAATGCAACTGCTCATCATATTTACAAATTCTTGATTTATAAGTTTTCCATTTGCAGAATTTCTACTACTGGCATAAGCTACTTTTGAATTGAGCATTTTTACAAATGGTAATACTTCACCATTAAAGTCATCACTATGTTTTGCTTTATTATTTAAGTCTAATACTTGATTGAAAAATTTTCTTATTTGAGTATTTTGTACGCCACCTTTTCCAACGTTAATGCGGTTAGCCCATTTTTCTGCTGTTTTGTTAAGTAGTTCCGGGTCCTTTTTATAGTCTAATTCTATCGTATCCATCATGACTCTCTCCTTTCATATATAAATTCACTTAAGAACATTTTCGTCTCTTTTGGGTTATTTCCTATCTCTTCATTTAATACCCTAAGCAATTCTTCATACTTTTTGTCCATATTTCTATAAAAACTATAACTTAATTTGGACCTCCAGATTGTTGATTCTACATTACCTTCATATTTTACCTTTTTAGACATATCAACTATCTCTAAGAGTCTGTATAAAAATGCTGTTTTTATATCAGCGGTTTTTAAGATCTGAAAACTTGTTGACAACTTATCAAAAGTTTTCAGATAAGCTTCCCACTTAACCGTTTCGTTAAATAATGTGATTGCATTTTTATCTTTATCGATAAACTTAGCTTGTTTTAATAAATGCTCCGTATAATCCGCTAAATGACTAATAGGATGAGAAGGCTTTACCAATGCTATGCCAAAAGATATACTTAATTTTCCTTTTATAAATATTCTAAATGCTTCTTGGATAGTTCTTGAAAGCTTTAGGATATCATTCCAAGCCCCTATTAGGAATAGATCATCGCCACCGGCAAATACAGTATATGTGTTTTGATATTTTTTCCGCATAAGTTTCGGAATATACAAAGAAAAGAAGTTATCTAAAGTTCTTGAAAAAGTATCAAAATTTTCAAAGCTATCCGTGATGTCACTTTCTTGTAAAAATTGCCCCATACTGTCAACATCTGCTTTTAAAACTGCCAATGCTCTAATACTGTTCTCTGGATTTTCGCAACTATGCTGCGCTAAATATTCAAAAGAAGCAGGTGCATTTTTATCCATCAACACATAAGATCTAAGTTGCTCGTTTATTGCAATATTTACTTTAAAGTCATCAAAAAAATTTGCTGTATATTTCGTTAATTTATTTCCTGCTAATTTTTCACCTAGCATCACAAATTTGTTACACATACCACAATTATCATCTTTTTTTATAACCTTCCTAAGATTACATATCTTGCATAGATTTTGGTTGTTGATATCCTTATCGTAGTTCAATACAAAACTTCTTTCATTGACAAGATCGAATTTTTTGAATTTTTTCTTTTCAATTTTTAGCGTAATATTGTTTCTCAATGCCTTATATCTTTTAGAGTTATTAAAATCATCTTTCTTGCATTCAATATAAATAATACTAACACCAGTAAGTCCAAAGAAGTTTTTTAAAAAATATTCATCTACTTTTTTTTGAATATTTTTTAAAAAACTTGCATCTTTATTGGGGGATATAATTTCAAATTTTCCAGCATTCAGCGATAATATATTATCTTCACCTATAGATAGTTGTTGACAAATATATCTAGCAAGATACGAAGTATATATTTGTATAAAGGCGGATTTAGCTCTGATAACCTTACTTGCATTTTTGGTTGACAACCCTTCAAATATAAATTTTTGAATTCCATAGAAGTCACCACTAATGAATAATATATCATCCGATAGTAATGATGTTATACCTTTTTTTTCTACCTTAGTATGCTCATAGTAAGAAATATCAAAATACTTTTCATATATATTCAATTAGGTTTCCTCATTTAGAATGTTAATGTTTCTTATTATTTACCTCTTGAAACTAATTTTCTAATCCAAATGTTTTCTTATTTTACCGCTTTTGACAATCCTACCTCTTTCGGTGTTATATTGCAACCCTTTATTAGAGGTGTACCTAAAAATAAGACTTGATTTAGACAATAATAAGATTAATAATAAATCTTATTGAATTCCTTTAAGTGAAGCTTGAATTATAATAAATGGAGAAACATTTCAGTTTACAGGAAAGTGGATTGTATGGATAAGCATATATTTGACTCGGAGTTCGAACAAAGGTATTAGTATGTACAAAAAAAACAATATGATACTTCTAGAGTTATAGGATTAAACCTGTTAAAATATTGTTTGGAACGGCAATAACATTAGTCGCTGTTCCCATGGTGTTCTATAAAAATGTGAGTGCTTTATTCCCTAGAAAATCAATTTGTTGAATGTATTTTCCTGGGTGCTTGTTCTATCATCAATTTCGTTAGAATCCTTGGCATATTTTTTGTTTTTGAAGGGTATCGTAGTCAAACAAATGGTTTGATAGATCTCATCGGACGGGGATTGGTTCGGCTGTTACATTTATGTTTTCTTTGTTATGTGTAGTTATCCCTATTTTTCTTAAAATTATTGATTTGATAAGACAGCAAACCCTGATATGTTTAAAAAGCAAACAGCAACTTACATGGGCCACCGGCAGAGGATAAAAGATAAATATAAGAGATCGGGGATAGATGGCTGGTTAGATTATGAGGTTATGGAGTTGGTTCTTTCTTATGCTATTGTGAGGAAAGATACAAAGCCGATTGCCAAGGATCTAATGGCTAGGTTTAAAACGATCAGCGGAGTGTTAGATGCTGACAGTAAAGAGCTAGAATCTGTGTCCGGCATTTCGGAACATACAAGCCTTTTCTTGAAGTTACTAAAGGATATAACCGTTATTTACTTTGAAAATAACCTATATAATAAAGATTTGCTTTCCTCACCAGAGGCTGTTTTTAACTATTTGAAAGCATCCCTAAAGGGGTGCGCGGATGAAGAATTTAAGGTTATATTTTTGGATAATAAAAATCAGCTTATAAATATTGAAGTGCTTCAAACGGGAACGGTTAATGAATCGGTGGTATATCCAAGAAAAGTTGTGAAGAGGGCGCTGCATCACCATGCCGCGGGTGTTATTGTTGCGCATAACCATCCTGCAGGCACATTGAAACCATCAAAGGAAGATTGTATAGTGCCGCAATCTATTAAAAATGCTCTTCAAACGGTCGAGATTCGTTTATTGGACCATGTAATAATAAGTAGGAATGATTATTTTAGTCTTCAGGACAAAGGGCTCTTATAGTTAGTGCTTAATAACCAATAATAATATATTACCTATTATGGAATGTGCTATTTTGCGCGGCATCTCTGATGCAGGCATAATTCCTTGCAAGTCAAAGCGTATTGACACATTAATGAATATCATGATAGTGTATAAGCGTGCACATTGCATAGGTTATCCGTTTGCTAAAATAAAAGAATAATCAAACTAAAACATTTAGGGAGCTATTATGAAAACATCAAAGTTGTTACAAATTTTCTCAATAAGTGTTATTGCTTTCGGAATGATTCTCGCAGGATTCGCTTTTATCGGGACATCTTATGGAGCAGGGGTTCAAACTGCACATAGCATCATCGCTAAAAAAAATGCGGAGTTAGTGAAGTTATACGTAAAGATACTTAACAAGGTTGGCCATAGCAGCAAGGCCGCTATGGAAGTTGAAAAGAGGTTTGATATGAGTCCGGCACAGGTTAAGTTATATGCCGAAAAGGGTATGGGGCTAGGAGATGCTGTTTTTATAAAAATGGTCAAAGAAAATGCTGAAAATAATATGAATACCAAGGCCTTTACCAGGGCATACTTAATGCAAGGTGATGCCATTTCGCAACTTAAGAATGGTGAAGTAAGGATGAAAAATATTATTACAGAGATGGGCAATGCGGTTAAATTAAAAGTAGTGAACGAGGCTTACAAGACTGAAACTGGCGTTAGCGTCGATCACGTATTATCTCTATCCGTTAACGGTCCTAATGTTAAATTAGAAAATTACGCAACTAATAAGGGTAGCATTAACATGACAAATCCTATGCAGAATAAAACAATGAGAATGAATGCAGCGCAGAGACAGATAAATCAAGTAGACAATACCCAAAGACAGATGAAACAGATGTCTAATATTCAGCACCAAATTCAACAGAACAATAACTTGATGTGGCAAACAACAGGTAGGTAATTGGTTGGATTTCACAAATTTAAAATCAATATAGAGAGGTGTTATGGACATTAGAAAGAGTAAGATGTTTTATGTAGTTTTTTTAGTTCTTGTTTCTTTAATGATTTCAGTAAACGTAAGTGTATCAAGGTCATTTGGTGCTTCAAAGTTCCAGGTAGGGACAGGATTTAATGAAACTTGGGGTAAATATGGCACAAATTATTCTACGTCGTCAATCTATGTTCCGCTTAATATAAATTATTATCCTAATAAAAGTTTTAATTTTCAGGTCACTATACCGTACATGCATGTTCATAAACAATCGTCAACTGTGTTGGTAAACAATATACCGGTGCAGCAGAAAGGCACGTCTACTTCGGTTACAGAGAGCGGTTTAGGGGACATTGTATTAACCGGAAATTATAATATTATTAACCAGTCGGCAAATCCATCCTTGCCAACGTTGACGGCAACGGCATTCGTTGATTTACCGACGGCAAGCAAGTCTAAAGGTTTAGGGACGGGTAAGGCAAATTACGGTTTCCAGCTTGGCATAACACAACTGGTAAGTTCATACTTTTATTTTATAAATGGGGGTTATACGGTCATAGGTAAGCCTTCAGGTGTTAGCACTCTCATTAATCCGTTTTCTATGTATGCCGGCGCAGGCAAATTGATCTCTAAAGATTTATCTGTCGCCGTCTCTGGTTCATGGTCACAAGCAATTGTGTCGGGAACGCACAATACCGTAACAGGAGAACTATCAGTGATATATACGGCGGTAAAGAATAATACCGTAAGCGCCACTTATATAAAAGGTTTTACGAACGAAAGTCCGGCTCAGGGGATGATGTTAAGTTATTCGCTCATGTTCTGATGCGTAGTGTTTTTAGACCCATCTTCTTACTAGGAAGATGGGTCTAATTTGTATCCGTGCATTTAGATATATAAGAGACCTTTCTGCTATGGCCCTAAGCCTAAATATCGTTACCACGGATCATCTTAATATATATGCCTTGTAAAAATGTCTGCTATTTTTCTAATAAAGATAGGCGTATCACTGTAGTCATTAAGGTAAAAGTTAGCTAAAGACTGTTTTTTACCTATAACGCAGTTTATTAAATTGATGTGCATGGCGGTTTTATTCACTACAATAGAAGAGTCTTGTGAAAACATTGTTTCATCCGTGACGTCATCGCCGATATTGACGCGTAAAATATTTAATTTTAATGAATCGCTTTTTGGCAATGCTTTGACGATATAATCGCAAGCGGAGCCCTTATTCCAAGCGATACGCGGCCTTATCTCTAATATTTTTTTTCCTTTCGTTATATGTAAAAATTTTTTAAAATCAGGATTTTGACTCATTATTTCCTTGACGCTTTGTTTTAGAAAATTAGTTTCATCGTCACTTAATAGCCGGTAATGTAAGCTTATTGAAAATTTCTTATTTTCAATAATTAGATTGTTTATATCTATTTTCTTAACCTGTATCAATGCTTTTTCTAATAAAGGTATATATTTATCTGCATTTTCTACTAAAAAATCTAGTTTAAAATCCTCATAATAACTCTTAATTTCAAACCCGTGATTCCCGGAATAGATTATATTCTTTCTTATATTTATTCTACTTTCTATATCGGTTAATTCCCTTCCTGTTACAATACATAAAAAGGTGTTTTTCATCTCACCAATTTCAACCAAAAAATCATACAACTGAGATGATACAGTTACGCCGTAGGGACTTTTGCATATTTTAACCAATGTGCCGTCAAAATCGATGCAAAAAACCAATATGTCCGGGTTAGTAACATGGATAATTTTTTGTATTTCATTAATTTTTTCAATTCCGTCATATAACATGTTACCTGTAATTATAGTATGTAATATAAAATGTTACAAGATTGAAAAAATAGTAAAAATAGTATAGAATGAACGAGATGTGATCATTACCATGTAAATATTATTTATTGAATCTGCATAAAAATTAACAATATGGAAAAAGAAAGATTTAATAATTTAATAAGAGAGAAGTTGGGCGATATTAACTTGATTATCGTTTCCAATAGGGAACCAATTGCCCACGAATATGCCGGAAAAAAGATTAAGGCAGTAAAGTCTGTGGGGGGACTCACGATTGCCCTTGAGCCCATAATGCGAAATCTCCATGGGACTTGGATTGCCTACGGAAGCGGAGGCGCGGATAAATCTGTCGTAGATGATAAGGGAAAGATAAAGTTACCGGAAGGGGAGGAGTCTTATACTCTCAAAAGGATTTTTCTTACAAAAGACGACTTAAACCAATATTACTACGGATATGCAAACTCCATTTTATGGCCGCTATGCCATGCTGTATATATTAAGCCCGTTTTTGATTCGAATCAGTTTTTATCGTACGACGAGGTAAATAAAAAGTTTGCAGACTCGATAATAGAAGAGATTAACTGGTCCGATATTGCCGACGGTGTCAAAAATGTTGTATGGCTTCAAGATTATCACCTTGCGCGGTGTGCTATATATCTCAAAGAGTACAATGAGCACATTAAAACCGCTATATTTTGGCATATTCCATGGCCAAATCCGGAGATATTTTCAATATGTCCGGAAAAAGTAGAATTACTTGAGGGTTTACTCGCAAACGATTTAATTGGTTTTCAAATAACTTATCATTGCCAAAACTTTTTAAAGGCATGTGAATGGGAGCTTGAGGCTCAAATTAACTGGGCGGACTATTCTGTTACATATAAGGGTCATAAAACAAAAGTCATGTCATTTCCAATTAGCGTGGATGCTGTTCACTTAAACGATATTGCTAAATCCGAAGAGGTTGACAAAATAATTTATAATATTCAAAAAAATGACGATATTACTGAATCGTTAGGGGAGTTTCTCGCTATTTCCGTAGATAGATTGGACTATACTAAGGGAATTACAGAAAAGTTAATGGCAATAGACCGCTTATTGGAAAAACATCCAGAGCTTCAAGGTAAGTTTGTTTTTGTGCAGTTTGGTGTGCCGTCAAGGGTGCATATAGAAGCTTATAAGAAATTTAATGATGAAATTTCCAGGCTTTCGGATGATATAAATTGGAAGTATGGGACATCAGATTGGCACCCGATTGTGAGATATTTTAAACAGTTAGATCTGGAGGTTTACTTGGCGTATTATAGATTATGCAACATTATGATAGTAAGCCCTCTACACGACGGTATGAACCTTGTAGCTAAAGAGTATATTATGTCTGATATTGATGCTCACGGGATGCTGATGTTATCGCGCTTCACGGGGGCATCAAAGGAGCTGTACGATGCTATCTTAGTTAACCCATATGATACAGAATGTTTTGCTGACAAAATATATGAAGGAATAGTTATGAGCAAAGAAGAAAAAGAGAAAAGAATATCTAAAATGCAAAACATCATTATGGAGAATGATATTTACAAGTGGGCATATAACTTCCTTACATCCCTTTATTTAATCTAGATTTTAAAAACCTTAATCATATTAGATAGTTCTATAGCCATGCGAGAAAGTTCTTCGGATGATGTTAATACTTGTTTTGAGCTACTTGATGCCGCATCTTGCGCCTCAATTATCTCTTCCGATGACACAGATATCTCTTCGCTGACCTGAGACTGTTCTTCTGATGCTGTTGCTATCTGAGTAATCATCTCCTTAAGCTTAGACATCAAACTATTTATATTTTGTATCGCATCGGCGGATTTCTGTGCCTGAACCGCTCCCTTGGAAACCTCCTTCTTTCCTCTTTGCATTGATGTCACGGCTTCCTTTGTATTTCTCTGAATGCTCAATATCATAGACTCTATTTCTTTTGTAGCCTTAGTGGTTCTTTCTGCTAGTTTTCTAACCTCATCCGCAACCACCGCAAAACCGCGGCCTTGTTCACCGGCACGCGCGGCCTCTATTGCCGCGTTTAGGGCAAGAAGATTTGTTTGATCGGCAATATCGTTTATTACTCCGATAATTTCTCCTATCTTATCGGATGAAGCACCAAGTTCACCTATAGTATTAGAAACTGCGGAGACCGTATTCTCTATATTTTTCATCTCATTTGCAACATCATGAACCGATTTTGTGCCGTATTCTACTACGCGCTCGGTTTCAACGGCTTTTGCAGCCGAAGAATTTGAATTTTTTGCTACCTCAATAATTGCTATGGACATTTGTTTGATTGATTCTATAATCCTTAAAGCCTTCTCTCTCATCTGCCCTATCATCTTTTCAAATTCTTTTGACGACATGGACAATTCCTCTGATTGAGAGCTTAACTGCGCAGAGGTATTACTTATGCCGTTTATATTATTCGAAAGAGAATCAACCAGATTGTTGACATTGGCGATGACCATTCCTATCTCGCTTTCTTCGTGAACATTAAGGTTTAATTTTGATGTTAAGTCTCCATTGGCAATCTGCTTTATCTTTCTAGCAGCCGCATCTAAAACCTCAACCACGGTTTTTTTAAAGTAAAGCACGATAAAAATAAGCATAGATAAAAACACTATAGGGAAAAGAATAGTTATATATTCCAAGAGTGCGATTTCGTTATAATAAAGATTTTTTAATCCGCGTTCTATTACCGTCATATGCTTAATAATTAAGCCTAGATGATTATCAAAATATAGAGGACTCATAGCTTTGCCGACCAATAAGGGATATTTTAAAAGGCGCGTTGCTATGGGACTGAATATATAGTATTCCTCGGACAGTTTTTTTATATCTAAAGCAGTTTTTTTGTTGGTAAACTTATGTAAGGACGTTTTTTTAATGCCGAAAACATAATCCGGTTTAATTTTTTGAAACCCAGATGTAAATCCCTTCAATGCTAATTTTATATTTTCAAATTTGGGCTTTGCGATTCGTGCTATGCTCAATATTTTTGTGTCATAGGCTTTTTCTATGCTGGATTTCGCTACACCTGTCTTATGCATCTTCTTGTACATCTTGTACATCTCTTTTTCTTGAGACAGAAAAATTATTTGCAGTAAATTTCCCTTCAGGCTTCTAATTGCTTCTGATGTTCTGCTTACAGTATTCATGTTGGTCACATCATTCCTTAGTGCTTTAGCGTAAAGAAGAAAAAGAATACTGGCCGCTGTGATAAGGACAAAAGCAAAGACGGAAATAAAGTAAAGCTTAGATTTTAACGTTTTCAATAATAATCCTCCGTTATTTTTATGCACCTTTTACGAATACTATCATAATACTGCGCAATAGTCAATAAAAAATAAAAAGCAACCTCAGCGAAACCCCCTCCATTATTTTCATATTTCTTACATTTAAGGCAAAAAAGTTGATAAAATAATCAGGAACAATTATAATTCTCATGTGGTTTGCGGTTGAAATGATTTGTATCATTAATAATATGATAGGAGAGTAATAACATGCCGTTCGTATCCATTAAAATGCTTGAAGGAAGAACAAAGGAGCAAAAGAAAGGACTTATTGAGTCTGTCAGTAGATGTGTGGCAGAGAGTTTAAATATAGATGAACAACACGTGTGGGTGGTTATAGAAGATTTTCCGAAAGATGAGTGGGGATTGGGCGGTAAATTAGCTTCGGAAAGAGATTGAAAGCCAGTCATTAACGATCCAAATTTAAAAAGGGAGCAATTATGCCGGAAGTGTGTTTATCTGTCGGGAGAGCGTTGTTGGACGATATATTCCGTGATATTGATTACGCGAACGACAAAGGCGCCGAATTTGTTGAGATAAGATTTGACCTTCTAAACGAAGCCGGAGACGGACAGTTGCAAGACATTACTGATGCCTCTTTTGTACGCAAAATTACTGACTTGACGACCTATGCAAGGCATAGAAATATAAAGTTAATAGCTACAAAGAGGGCAAAATGCCGTAGTTCGGATAAAAGCCAAAACTTAAATGCAATAAAAATAAAATTCTTAAAATCTCTCATAAAAATGGGTTTTTCCGTAGCCGATATTGAGCTTGACGTTATCGAAAGACATTTAATAAAGGATTTTATCGATTTTGCCCATTCCATGGAATCAAAGGTTATCTTGTCCGTCCACAATTTTAATGAATCCATAGATATCCAAACGACGATCCAATACTATTTAGATTCAAGCTATTTTGGCGCTGATTACTTTAAAATGGCAGATATGGCAAATTCTAGTGAGGATATGATAAATATTATTGAGAAAAACCAGAAACTTGCAGATATCAAAGCATCGGATTCATCTGTTTTTCCTGATTTTGTTGTTTTCGGAATGGGAGATAAGGCTAAGATAACAAGGATACTGTCATTATTTTACGGTTCTTCATTTACCTATTGTTCATCGCCGTCCGGGTGCACAGCTGCAGGCCAATTTGATTTAGATGAATTTAAAGACGAATATTTGAGAATTTCCAAGATATATAAATTTTAACCGCACAATAAAGATGTATATGGGCATTTATCATGGGCTTATTGGTCAACAGTTTATCTAAAACTAAAAAACTCGGCGAGATTCTGATCGATGCGAAGCTCTTGAATCCGACGCAGCTTGAAACTGCTCTGTCTGAAGCAAAAAAAAGACATTTAAGGCTTGGAGCGGCATTGATAGCTATCGGGATTCTTTCGGAAGACGATATCTTGGATGCCTTGTCCTCGCAACTGAATGTAAAAAAAATAGACCTATCTAAAATAATTATAGATCCCGCAGTAGGAAAAATCATCCCCGAAGGGCTTTCAAAACAGTTTAAAATGGTGAGCATCAGTCTTTCAGATAATATCCTGACTGTTGCCTTATCCGATCCGTTAAATGTTTTTGCAACGGATTCGTTAAAAAGGTATGTTGATTACGATATAGAGATAGTTTTAGCCAAAGAACGCGAAATAACTAAATCATTGGATTTTGTCTGGACGACTAAAAATACATCAAAGGACTCTTTAGTAAAAGATAATATGAATTTCACCTCTAATTTTAGTACTTCAGGGGCAACGCAGGACCAACAATCACATTTTTCCTCCCCGCAAACATCTTCTGCAGTAGTTAAGGAGGTTTTAGATTCTGAAGATATAAATATTATAAAGCTTGTAAATGACATTATTTTTTCTGCTTCAAAAAATAGAGCTTCTGATGTTCACATAGAGCCTTTGACCGATGAAGTTATTATAAGGGAAAGAATAGACGGGGAACTTTTCGAAGCGAAGAGAATACCCCTCCAGTTTTTAAATCCTGTTATTGCAAGAATAAAAATAATGGCCAATATGGACATTGCGGAAAAAAGAAATCCTCAAGATTCTAGATTTGGAATCAATGTAGGTGATAAAAATCTTGATATAAGGGTTTCTATTATTCCCACCATAAACGGAGAAAAAGCAGTTCTTAGAATATTAGATAAAGGCTACAAGGTACTGAAAATTTCGGAATTGTCGATAGATAAGAACGAAAAAGAGACAATTTTAAAGACGGTCTATAAAAAATACGGATTGTTCATTATAACGGGTCCCACAGGTTCGGGAAAAACTACGACGGCATATTCCGTAATAGCGGAACTTAATAACTTAGATAAAAACATTATCACGGTTGAGGATCCTGTTGAATATAAGATAAGATATATCAATCAGATTGAAGCTAATAGGATGGGTGGATTTACCTTTGCTACCGCATTGAGGGCAGTATTAAGACAGGATCCTGATATTATTTTGGTTGGAGAGATAAGGGACGAGGAAACGGCTAGGATTGCCATTCAGGCCGCTTTAACGGGTCATTTTGTTATCTCCACGCTGCACAGTCAAGATGCGTCAAATGCTATTTCAAGGTTAATAGATATGGGGATAGAACCTTTTTTAATTTCCTCGTCCCTTATAGGCGTTGCCGGGCAAAGACTAGTTAAAAAATTATGCGACAAATGTAAAAAACCATATACTCCTGAACCATCCTTTATTAAAGAGTTAGGGCTTCCGGCTGACGTTCATTTTACATTTTACCAAGAAACTGGATGTGATGTGTGTAGAGGGACTGGTTTTTACGGCAGAATAAGCGTAATGGAATTTTTAACACCCACAAAAAATATTCAAAAATTAATAGTTGAAAGAGCAGATTCTGCTAAGATAAGGAGCGCAGCCATACATGAGGGATTTATTCCCTTAAGGATGATTGGGCTAAAAAAGGTAATGCAGGGAATAACAACGGTCAATGAGATTATTCAAGCTACTCAGGATGTATAAAATAAAACAAGGTTGATGTAACTATGGCCATTTATCGTTATAGAGCAAGGGATAAATCGGGGAAACTTGTTATTGGAAGATTAGATGCGGCTTCGTCTATTTCTGCCGAAAAACAGATTGAAGACTTACGACTTATACCTATTTCAATGGAAGAAGTAACAAGTTTTTATTGGAGCGATATATTTCCTACTTTTCAAACAATATCCAAAAAGGATGTGATTATTTTTTCAAGACAGCTTGCTACGCTTTATCAATCCGGCGTTCCCCTTATAAAAAGTTTAGATTCTCTTATGGAATTTGCCAGAAATAAAAAATTCAAAGCTGTCTTGGACGATATTAAGTCAGGCGTTGGGAACGGGGAGACGCTCGCCCAGAGTATGTCTAATCATCCAAATGTTTTTCCGGAAATTTATGTTAACATGATAGAGGTCGGAGAAACCGGAGGGCTTTTATATGAGATATTGGTCAGGCTCGCTCTTTTAATGGAAAAGGATATGGCGGTTAAATCTAAGGTGAAAAGTGCTACGTTATATCCTAAAATAGTATTATCCGCGATAATTATTGCGGTCGTTGTCCTTGTAGGGTTCGTGATACCTAAATTTACCATGCTTTATAAGAGCTTTAATGTTCCTCTTCCTTTTGAGACAAGAATGTTAGTTGCAATGTCAAACTTTGTAGTAAATTATTGGTACATAGTTGTTGGAATTGCCGCAACATTGATTATTGTTGTTAAGCTATTTTTGAATTCTACCGGCGGCAGGCTGTGGTGGGACGAGCATAAGTTAAAAATACCAATTTTCGGAAGTATATTTTATAAATCTATCATGAGCCAGTTTGCAAGAATTTTTGGACTCTTATTCCAAAGTGGGTTGCCGGTGAATAAGTCATTTGAGTTGATTAGGAATGCTGTCAATAATAAATTTTTTACCAAAAAAATAGATGAAATACAATCGGATGTTATAAGAGGGGAATCCATTACGGACAGTTTTAAAAATTCAAAAATATTTTCAGGGATTATGATCCAAATGCTTAGCGTCGGGGAGGAAACGGGGCATATTGATGAGATGCTTGCCAAGGTTGCCGACTACTTTGATGAGGATCTAGATCACCAGCTGAGTATGCTTCAAGCTAGCATTGAACCTGTCCTACTGACTGTAATTTTCGGCATGGTACTTTTTCTTGCACTTGCGATTTATTTGCCAATAATTAATGTAATAAATTTCGCAGGTCGCGGGTAAACAATAAGTAAAAATAGATATTTGCATGTTTATACCTTTTTTGATTACTAAAAGCGGTTGACTTAATATATATGAAAATGATAGTATACAAATAAACATATATATATCAGAGATAAACAAACAACTAAAACAAAGCATGAACTTTATTTCAGTCTGAGGTGAATTAAAATGGCGATTAAGGATAGCGGATATGCTGATTTTGTCAAATTGAGGTCATATTTTATAAAAAAAAGGTTAAAATTTGTTTTTTATGCGTTAATTTTTTTAGTTTTATTACAGGTTCCAATTTTAATGTCCGGTTGCGCAAAAAAAACTTCTTCCGTTCAGAAGATGCCTGTAAGAATAAGGGCTAATGCGATAAGGACATCTTATAAGACAGTAAACAAATATTTAAAATCTTCAGGGAACGTGGTGTCTCTAAATAATACTGTTATATCTGCCCATATCATGGGATATGTCGTTTACGAAAATATACATTTAGGGCAGAGTGTTAAAAAGGGTCAATTACTTTTAAAATTAAGCGCTCCAGAGATAAAATCTAAATATTACGCTGCAGAAGCCGCATTAATTAATGCGAAAAAAACATATGATAGAATAAATACACTCTACAAAGAAAATTCGGTTGCGAGGCAGACATACGACAATGCCTTTATGAGGTATAAGATTGCAAAAGCTAATCTAAATACTGCGTTAAGCTATATGGGTTACACAAATGTTTATTCCCCTATAAACGGTGTTATAACGCAAAAAAAGGTTTCCATGGGAGACCTTGCTACCCCCGGTCGAATGCTTTTTATGATTCAAAATATAAATAGATTAGAATTCAAAACTAATGTTAATGCCCGATACTATAATGATATTCTATCGTCCAATAAGACAGTTAAACTAAATATTAATTCTGCAGGCAGGATAATTGTCGGGCATGTGGTATCGGTGGTTAGATCGGCTAATCCGTATTCACACTCCATTGTCATAAGGATAAAGATTGGTCGATGGGAAGGGCGCGGCATACTTCCAGGCATGTACGGTGTTGCAAGTTTCAAAATCGGTGAAAGAAAAGTTATTATGATTCCTAAGGTTGCAGTAATAAAAAAACTTGGGGTTCTTGGGGTATATATAGTAAATAACGAAGGTGGGATTATGTTTCAACCTATTAAAAAGGGCGAAATTTATGACAGAAATTATATCGTTGTATTAAATGGGCTAAGCCCTAATTTGATCGTAATTACATCGAATTTAAATAGTATTTCCGCCGGCGGCTATGTTAATCCGGTATTTTAAAACAATAAAAGATAAAGGAGTAAATATAATTAATGAATAAAAATTTTAACGGCAAGATTACCGAATATTTCATAGAGAACAAGTTGACCGTTTTGCTTATTTTATTTATTATCGGGTTCGGTATAGTTGCGGTACTTCTTACACCAAGGCAGTATAATCCTCAAATTATCGTTCCTGCCGCGAATGTTATCGTCAGATTTCCGGGTGCTAGTGCAAATGAAGTGGAAAATCTTGTTAGTAAACCTCTTGAAAGAAAAATATGGCAGATTCCTGGCGTAAAGCATGTCTATGCTGTTTCCATGAATTCGCAATCTATCGTGACTGTTGAGTTTCATGTAAATGCAAGCAGAAATAAAAGTCTTGTAGATTTATACAACAAGATTTTTTCTAATATGAATGAAATCCCCAAGGGCGTGTTGCGTCCTATTATAAAGCCGATAGACGTAAATCACGTTCCTATACTTAATATTACGCTGTGGAGTAAAAAATACAGCTCCGGATATTTGACAACTATTGCCAATAGGATATTGGATAAGTTAGATGCCGTTCATGGAACGGGTGTTACCTCTTTAAACGGGGCCAGATATAAACAATTAAACGTTTATCTTAATCCCATAAAGATGGCGGCATATCATGTTTCGCCACTAATGATAGCCCGAGAGCTTAAAAATACTAATATTGATTTGCCAGCAGGATTTTTGCAGAATAATAATAAAAAAATATTTTTGACGGCGGGGGGATATTTTCATAATGTTAATTCCGTCAAAAATTTCATTGTTTCCGTTTTTAACGGTGAACCTGTTTATTTGAAGGATGTGGCAACGGTTGACTACTCCTATAAGCCGTTAAATTTTTTGTCTGAAGTTGGTTTTGGCAAATATTATAGAGAGATAAATTTTCAAGACAAAATAACAGCCGGAGCAAAGGGTCTATACCCCGCCGTAACCATTGCTATTGCAAAAAGAAGGGGAAGGAATGCGGTTACAGTAGTCGACAATGTGCTTAAAAGGTTTCACTCTATAGTGAAAAGTAGCGTACCGAACGGTGTTCATTATATCATCACAAGGAATCATGGCAAAAAGGCGAATAAAGCTGTTAATGAACTTTTATTTCATTTAATGGTAAGTATAGCTATAGTGACATGTCTTCTTTTAGTAATATTGGGATGGAGAGAGGCGTTTATAGTTGCCTTTGCTATTCCATTAATGTTGTTTTTAACCCTCGGTATTGCTTTTATTTTTCATCAAACACTTAACAGGATAACCTTGTTTGCTTTAATATTGTCCCTCGGTCTTCTTGTTGATAATGCGATTGTCGTTATTGACAATATAGAAAGGGTTTTTTCGAGACATAGGAATATACTGCCTTCTTATGCCGTGGATGCAGTTAACG
This sequence comes from uncultured Actinomycetes bacterium, assembly GCA_964631685.1. Lineage (GTDB taxonomy): Bacteria > SZUA-79 > SZUA-79 > Acidulodesulfobacterales > Acidulodesulfobacteraceae > Acidulodesulfobacterium. Next base: position 170,188 of record CAZVZU010000001.1, read on the forward strand.
AGATCGGAAATCCTAATTTTTTTGCAACCCTTGCAGTTATAGTATCTTTCATACCTATGTTGTTTGTCACGGGCATGATGGGTCCGTATATGAGGCCCATTCCGTTTAATGTCCCTATAGCCATGATAGTGTCATTATTTATTGCTCTTACTATTGTTCCGTGGTTTTATTTAAAACTTATGGCAAATGAGAAGGGTTTGGCTCTTATCTATAAGAAAGAAAAGAAGAAGGAAAACAAGGACATAAAGAAGGGTTTATATGGTAAAATACTGACCCCTTTACTCGAGAACAAAAAAAAGAGACTCATTTTCATGGGAGTAATAGTTATTCTCTTTCTTGCATCAATGGCGTTGCCAATGTTAAGGATAGTGAAGTTTAAGATGCTTCCCGTTACTAATGCAAATACATTCTTGATCACAGTAAATACAAAACCGGGTTCGTCTTTCGAAAGAACTAATCTCGTAACGCTTGGTATAATAAATTATTTAAAAAAAATAAAGCAGGTTAAAGATTATGTTGTTAGTGTTGGAGCACCATCCGTTGTAGATTTTTCAGGACTATTGCGCGGTTCTAATTTTAGGAACGCAAGCTGGTTTTCCGAGATAAGGGTAAATTTAACAGATAAAAACAAAAGGACAATATCGTCGCACCAACTTGCCTTGAATATTTTGCCGATGGTTCATAAAATAGGCAAAAAATATGATGCAGTAATAAAGGTCATCGAAACCCCCCCGGGTCCGCCAGTAAAGGCAACGATAGTTGCCAGAATTTATGGTCAGAATTATAAGGAACAAGAAAAATTATCCAAAATTGTGGAAAAAAGAATAAAAAATACGAGGGATGTGACAGATGTAAGTTCTTCTTACAAAAAACGCATAAAAAAAATAATGCTGGTTGTAAGAAGGCATAAGGCCGCATTACTTGGAATAACATCAGAAGAAATTGCAAGAACCGTATATCTTTTGAATAACGGCATGACGGTTGGGACTATTCATGGAAAAGGGCATCTTCATCAGCAAAATATCTTTTTAAGGATGCCGGATTCCTTTAGGACGAGTATTAATTCATTGACAAGCATATGGATTTATGCTCCATACATACACAAGTTGGTGCCCTTAACATCCATTATCAGCATAAAGCATGGTTATCTACATAATATGATTTATGAACGAGATCTGAGACCCGTTGTGTATGTTTATGGCAAGGTTGTAAAAAGAAGTCCTTTGTATGTAAATTTAAATCTGTTTTTGCATTTTTTATCACACCCATTGCCCGCCGGTTACAGCATAGAATGGGGAGGGGCATGGCATCTTACACTTAAAGTTTTTGCGCAATTGGGCGCAGCTATGGGGATGGCTATTTTGCTTATTTATATACTCTTAGTCGGTTACACCGGTTCATTTATATTGCCGATAATACTTATGGGTGCGATACCACTTGAAATGGTGGGAATAATGCCCGGTTTTGCCGTTATCGGAACATATTTTACGGCAACATCTATGATAGGAGCGATAGCTTTATCGGGGATTGTTATAAGAAATTCATTATTGCTGTTGGAATTTATTAATGATAGAAAAAAAGAAGGATATAACATAACGGATGCGCTAATTGAAGCTGGCGCAATGAGGGCAAGGCCGATTATTATTACTGCTCTTGCGGTAGTGTTCGGCTCTATGATATTAGTAACCGATCCCGTATGGAACGGACTTGCTTGGGCGCTTATTTTTGGAATGATTGCGTCCACTGCACTGACACTCGTGGTAATTCCTGTATTATATTATATGATCGAGGGAAGCAGGTGGCATAAAGAGGATACTCACGATAGTTTATAGTTTAAATTTTAAAAAGAGGTTAACAATATGCCGATAAGATTCGAATGCATGAATAGTTGTATGGCCGTGATAGACATAGACTTAGGGGGCAGAAATACCTTTAATATACCGGAAATGAACGAGTTGATTAGGATATTTAAAGAAGATATTGAAAAAGAGTTGGATTTAAGGGTCGTACTAATAAAAAGCTCTAATCATGATTTTTTTGCAACAGGACCATCCATTAAAGAGCTTAAAACCCTTGATAAGAATGGAGCAAGATATTATATAACCGTTCTAAGTATGATGATCGAACATATCCAGAAGGCCTCTGTTCCTGTGATTTGTGTTGTTAAAGGAATAGTTACCGGTATCGGGTTTGATATTGTGTCTTCTGCCGATTTTAGATTTGCAAGTAAAGATGCTGTTTTTGCCGATGTATCATCAAAATATGGCCTGTTATCGCCTTCATCAATAGCATTAAGGCTGAGTTTTTTAATAGGAGTTCAAAGGGCGACGGAAATTACATTGAGCGGTAAAGACTACTCAAGCGATGATTTATATAAATTTAATTATCTGACAAATGTTTTTGCCTCTGATGAAATTGACAAGAAGGTTGACGATTTCGTAAACGGGTTTAAAAAATTATCAATTGATTCTTTAAATCTTAAAAGAAGATTTTTTACAAATTTATGGAAGAATTATTCTGAAAGTTACCAATTTCCGATAGGTGATATGTTTTCTGAACTTCTTGAAAATGGAAAAGATTGGAAGAAATCGTCATTAACTTTCGACAACGAAAGTCTATAGCGTTATTTGCTTTTTTGCTTGACAATATCCCGCACATATTCTATAGTCGGAACATACGCATAATTGTTATATCTCATATCATAAAAAATAAATAAAAAATGGAAGAGGGGCTTTGCGTCAGTGATAAGTATCTGAACAGAAAATGCAAAGAATTGGCTTATATTTTTAAGCTTTTGTCCAATTCTACGAGATTAGGGATCTTGTGTATTGTTTGTGATGAAGAGGTTAGCGTAAATGATATATCTTCCGCCCTTGGGAAGTCCCAGTCTAACATTTCCCAGCACTTGGCCGTTTTAAGAAATACATCAATGGTCGACTATAAAAGAGACGACAATAGGCTCTTGTATTACTTGAAAAATCCCAAAATAAGACAGTTGATTAAAGATATCAAAGAGATAAAAGACACAAAGGACTTTAAGGATATAAGAATATCTGACGATATATTGCCTAAGACCAGTGATAGCCAATGATAGTAATTGTTTTTCGTGTTTAAAATTCAGTTTTGCATCTTTGAAAGCATATTCTGTGTAAATCTTCTTCTTATGCCGCGCAACAGCCTCTATTACGGGCTATGACATTTTAGACTTATCCTTGTTAATCAAAAAAAATTATAGTATTATACAAGCTGGATTGTTTAAAATTTATATACCATTAAGGAGGAATATTGATTATGAAGACTATCAATGGATGTGATGTTCCTGAAGATTTGTACTACAGCGTTGAAAAACATGTGTGGGGAAAGATTGAATCCGATGGAATGGTTACTATGGGAATGACGAGCGTAGCTCAGGGATTAGCAGGTAAACTTCTTTATATTACACCAAAAAAGATAGGGCGTAAAGTTGCTCAATTAAAATCAGTTGCAACTGTCGAAAGCGGTAAGTATGTCGGGCCCGTCCCCGCCCCATTTTCTGGTGAAATTACCACTATAAACGAAGATGTAATTCAAAATGTATCCATTATAAATACTGATCCTTACGGAAAGGGATGGGTTTGTAAAATAAAACCGGATAATATTGAAACAGATAAGAAAAATCTTCTTACTGGAAAAGACGCTGTGGATGCATACAAAAAAAAGATAGAAGCCGATGGCATTAAATGCGAGTAACATTGTAAATACAAGATTGGGGGAGGATAACAAATGACGCTTTTTAATGAATGCAATATTCCTGAAGATTTGTACTACGATATTGAAAATCAGGTATGGGGCAGAAAAAACGATGACGGAACTTTCACATTTGGCATGACTGATCCTGCCCAATCTTTGGCTGGAAGAATTCTTTATGCTGACGTGAAAGCTGTAGGAAAAATTGTAAAAAAAGGTAAAAGTGCAGCTACAATTGAAAGTGGAAAATATGTTGGTCCGTTTCCGATGCCCTTTGCGGGGGAAATAGTTGAGGTAAATAGTGAATTAGAAAATGATTCTCATGTAATCAATACGGATCCATACGGAAAAGGCTGGATAGTTAAGTTAAAACCTATTCAGGAGTCGCTGTCCGATACAAATTCCCTTGTAACAGGTGAAGAGGCTGTCAATGCTTATATAAATAAACTAAGGGAAGAAGATATAATCTGCAAAAAGAGATAAATCTACATGAGCTTTTATGAATTTGACCATAATTTAAATGCAGAATATTTAGAGGGTTTTAAGATAAGGGGTACGAACTTTGATTCCGAGATACATTTTTATGCCCCAAGCATAAAGTCGTACGAAACCGAAGATTTTAAAAACAATAAGTCGAACTCATTTCTTCCATTTTCCATTACAGGGGAATCGTGTTCCTTAAAGTGCGAGCATTGCAATGCTGAAATTTTAAAGTCCATGGCTCCGGTCGTCACGCCGGAAAGCCTTTATGAAAAAGCACGTTCTATACATAAATCCAAAGGAAGTGGGTTTCTATTGAGTGGTGGCTCCAATAGCAAGGGGATAGTCGATATTCTTCCTTATATAGGTATCATAAAAAAGATAAAATTAGACTTTAATCTTAAAATTATAGTTCATTGTGGGTTATTAACAGAAGACATAGCGGACGGACTTTATAACGCTGGCGTGGATTCTGCTATGTTGGATATCATAGGCGACGAAGATACCATTCATAAGGTGTACCATCTTAATGCGACGGTTGGCGACTACGAAAGTTCCCTGCGATTTTTATCGGAAAGAGGTATTCCTTGTTCTCCTCATGTTGTTATCGGATTAAAGCATGGCAAGATTGTCGGAGAGTACAATGCGATAGATATCATATCACGTTACAATATTTCATCCCTTGTCTTAGTGGGTTTTATGCCCATGCAGAATACAAAAATGGAAAATACTATTCCACCGCAACCCGAAGAAATTGGAGATATTTTTCTGTATGCCCGCAAAAAATTTCTTGATACTCCCATTTTATTAGGATGCGAGAGACCTTACGGTTTAAGCAAGTTTAAAATAGAAGAGCTAGCAGTTAAAGCCGGACTAAACGGCATAGCTTATCCTTCCGAAGGTGTTATACCTTTTAGTGTAAGCTTGGGATTAAAGCCTAAATTGTCTGCGGTTTGTTGTTCTTTGATTTTTTCAGAAATGGCTTTGGCTACTGTTCGACTGGGAAATTAAAAAAATGTTCAGGATAATAGACACCGGGGTTAAAGATTTTTCGTTCAATATATGTATAGATAAAGCCCTTGTAGAATTAAGAAAAAAAGAGATAATTCCGGACACCTTGCGTTTCTTAGTTTTTGAGCCCTGTGCTTTAGTGGGTTACCACCAATCCGTTTTTAGCGAAATAAGGGAGGACTATTGCAAGGACAACGATATTGCAATTGGCAGAAGAATTACCGGGGGTGGGGCTATATATTGCGATGATTTGCAACTCGGCTGGGAGCTTGTTTTTTCTTCAAAAAGCATAAAAATAGGCAGTCTCGAAAAACTTACGGAAAACGTATGTCATGCCTTTACTAAGGGAATTAGAAGACTTGGTATTAATGCAAGGTTTAGGGCAAGGAACGACATAGAGGTAGACGGCAGAAAAATTTCCGGAACAGGCGGAACCTATGAATCGTCCGTTTATTTTTTTCAAGGGACTCTACTTTTAGACTTTAATCTCAAACATATGATCAAGTCTCTCAAAATTCCAGTTGAGAAATTGACTTCAAAAAATCTAGATTCTATACTTTCGAGGGTAACGTCCATTAAAAGTCTGCTTGGTTACATTCCTGAGATGGATATAATTAAATCTGCAATTATTTCCGGGTTTGAGGAATATTTAAATCTTGATTTTTATAAGGGTAATATATCTAAAGAGGAGCTTGGATTTTTAAAAAATAACCGTCCATATTATGCTTCAAATGACTGGGTTTATTTGAATGAATTTGATCCCGTTGAAACAAAAATGATTTCGGATATTTATAAATGTAACGGTGGGATTTTTAAAACATATGCGAGGGTTGATAAAAAGCGTGATTTGTTAAAATATATTTACTTTACGGGTGATTATTTTGTGTCACCGACGAGGGCGATATCTGATCTGGAGTGTTACCTTAAAGACTCTTTTTTTGACGATATGCTACTTAAAATAGATGACTATTTTAAGAAATTCAAGCCAGAATTTCAAAATGTAAAAAAAGAAGATTTTTTTGATATCGCCAACCGAATAATAAACAAAGTTAATTTCTCTAAAAATATCGATATAGATGAAGCGGAATTGTCAAGGTGTATTTTTATAAACGGTATGAAGCCGGGTGATATTTCCGGTGTCCAATTTATTCTTTTGCCTTATTGTTCTAAAAAGATAGGATGCGAATATAGGAATGCTGATTATTGCGCTTCCTGCGGTGAATGTGAAACTGGGTTCGCTTATGAATTTGCCAAAAAATACAACATTCAGCCAAAGACGATAATAAATTATGAAAATTTAGTTGAAACATTGGCTGAACTTAAGGATAAAAACATCAAATCGTACATAGGATTTTGCTGTAAGGAATTTTATATTAAAAGAAACATCGCATTTAAAGAAAGCGGTATAAAGGCACTGCTAATAGACATATCATCGCCGTTGTGCTATCGTTATGACAAGGTAGAGGACGCGTTCAAGGGAAAATTTAATAAGAAGACAGACCTCGGCGTTAATATCTTGAAAAGTTTAAAAAATTATATGAATGATGCGTAATAGGAGGCATATAATGAACGACAATATATCGGCAGTTAGCAATGCGGACGATTACGAAAATGCGGCTAGTTCCGAAAATTCTCCTGACTACCTAAAGGTTAGTCTTGCTGCCGCAATGACGCTTGGTTTTGTTCCCGGAGTGTTTTATCGGAATGCATGTCTTCATTGCGTAAATGTATTGCTTGTTTACGATGATGGATGCAGGGCTAATTGTGCATATTGCGGCCTTCAAAAGTCAAGAGCGGGTAAATATAACGAAAAAAGCTTCATTAGAGTGGATTGGCCGGTTTTTAAGACAGACGATATTATTAATTTTACTCTCAAGAATAAAGAGACGGTGCATAGGATTTGTATCTCCATGATAACGCACGAAATGGCTAAAGAAGATACGTTCAGCATACTAAAAAGATTTGCAGACAAACTGCATTGCCCTGTTTCAATATTAATGACGCCAACGATATTGAAACATGAGGATATAGATAGGTTTAAAAGATACGGGGCGGATATTGTAACCGTAGCATTAGATGCCGCAACACCGGAGCTTTTTGATAGGTATCGGGGTAGAGGGGTCAATGGTCCTCATAGGTGGGAAAAGTATAATGATATTTTAAATTATTCGGTTTCCGTTTTTGGCAAGAATAAGGTAGGGTGCCATTTGGTTGTTGGTTTAGGTGAAACAGAAAAAGAAATGATACACAGGATTCAAGCCATTCGCGATAAGGGTGCAAGGTCTCATCTTTTTTCCTTTTATAGGGAAACCGGTTCCAGATTGGAGAGTCATCCACAATGTCCGCCAGGGCAATTCAGGCGTGTTCAGGTTGCAAGACATGTCATAGACTACGACATGGGGAGGGTGAAAGATATGGAATTTGATGATAGTGGTAGGGTTATAGATTTTGGTATTCCTTTTAAGGATGTGGCTGAGATTATAGAAAACGGAACAGCTTTTCAAACCACAGGCTGTCCTGGTAAAACCGAAATATCTGCTTGCAACAGACCTTTTGGAGATTCTTCTCCAAAAAATATCAGGAGTTTTCCGTTTAAATTAAATGCGACAGATATAGCGAGGGTTAGAAAAGAACTCTTGAGATATAATTAAACTGATGTAAATAAATCAGGGGGGTGCAGCGCATTGTCGGAAACAGAAACCGTCAAGGTAAAGGTAATACATGCTAATAATTTGCAAAATCAGATTATAACTAAAGGTTACACTATCATGACGGATGAACCTAAAGAGTCGGGTGGAGACGAGTTGGCGCCCAATCCAATAGAACTTTTATTGGGTGCCGAGGGTGCATGTACTATCTCTGTCATAATGATGTTTGCAAAAAGGATGAAATATAACCTGAAGGGCGTTGAAATAAACTTGATCTATAAAAGAGTCAAAGCATCAGGCGTAAATATTGATAATGAAAAGGGCTATGTCCATAAAATAGAAAAAAACATAAAATTTATAGGCAACCTTGACGACGACGCAATAGGGGAATTGCAGGGAGTTTCAAAAAGATGTCCTGTTCATAATATAATAGCAAAACGTTCATATTTCGATATTTCCTTCGAATATAGCAACGTGTCTGTGAGTAAGTAATTGACTGAATTTAATGGAGATATAAAAATATTATGCATAAATTTGATGTTAGGAAACACAAAAGGCTTAACTCAGAGGAAAGGTACAGACTTATGCCGCCGGAGCCCTTTGTGAAAGAAGTAGAAAAAGAGGCATTAGCTCATTTAGATGACGGAGAGGTGGCAACCATTGCAGATTTGGGCTGCGGTAGCGGTTTTTTTTCATTGCCCTTAATGAAGAGGCTTAAGAACAAAAACATTCTTCTCATTGCTATGGACGTAAACGAAGAGATGCTAAGTATATTTGACGGGAACCTTAAAAAGGAGTCCGAAGAAAACTCTCTCAACGTTAAATCCCTTAAATGCGAAGAGTACTCTGTGCCTTTATCGGATTGTTCGATCAATATTCTCATATTGGCAAATGTTTTTCATGAAATTGAAGACAAACTGACCTATCTTCAGGAAATCAAAAGGGTCTTAATGGATGGCGGAAGTTTTTTTCTTTTGGATTGGAAAAAAGAGGATTTAAATCCGGTAATGGGACCGCCTTTACGTGAAAGGGTTGCAAACGAGTATGCCGTTAAATTGTTAAATGATGCCGGTTTTAGCGATATAAAAACAATTCCGCTTTACTCTTCATCTTTTGTTATAGTTTCTAAAAAGTGACGATAAAGGCTAAAAAAATTATATAATATTTGTGTGGATAAATTCAGTTCTCTTTTTTTAATTAAAATAGTCGAGACGGTAAATAATTTCAACCTTTTATCGTATGGGGACAGGGTTATAGTTGCTGTTAGTGGCGGGGTAGATTCCACCGTCTTGCTTTATTCTCTGTATGAATTAAGGCACTATTTTGGAATAAATCTGGCATGTGCATCATTTGATCATGGGATAAGGGCTTCTTCAGGCGAAGATATCAAGTTCACGGCTGATTTATGTAAAAAATTTTCCATTCCGTTTTATACGCGGCGAGTCAATGTTAAGGCTTACGCGCGGGATCTGGCATTAAATCTTGAAGAATCTGCAAGAATTTTAAGATATAATTTTCTGATGGAATCGGCTACGGATTTTGCCGCAGAAAAAATTGCAACTGCTCATCATTCGGATGATTTTGCCGAAAATTTCATTATGCGGCTAATTACGGGTGGGGGAAGTGGCGCTATAGCCGGAATTCCTGTAAAAAATAATATCGTTGTAAGGCCATTCATAAGGCATACCAAGGATGAAATTATTAATTTCGCATCCTGCAATTCTATAAAATATAAAGAGGACTATACGAATTATGACACTAAGATTTTTAGAAATTTTGTAAGATTAAATATAATTCCCCAGTTTAAGAGGCATAATAAATCATTTTTAAGGACAGTCTATAATACATCAGCAATTTTAAGGAGCGATGATGAGTTTATAAACGATGCTGCAGAAAATTTATTCAATAATATTTCTCAACTATTTTTTGATCATTCACTTGCTTCAACGCAGAGGGTATCAAGGATTGTTTTTAACAGAAACGATCTTGCAAATACACATCAAGCTTTGTTGTACAGATTATTGAAAATTTCTCTTCTTTCCCTAATGAAGTCCGATAATAATATAAATGATGGCGTGGCTTTTTTAAAAAAGACGGTAATTTCATATTCTCATTTTAAGTCTTTTATGGCACTGGTGAGAAGCAAAAAACCTAATATGTGTTTAGATATAAAACGACTGATATCAATAAGACGGGAATACGACAAGATTTATATTGAGCCGTTCGCATTGATGAATAAATTAAGTTTTAAATCATTTTATTTTGATCTTACTGGAGCAAATGGCAAGGAAACGGTGTATAAATATAAATTAAACGATTTGGATATAATGAAATATGCAAAGCATAAGGAAATTGCTAAAATAGAAATAAAAGAATTAGGTAAATCTTTTTTTATCAAAAGATTAAAAGATGGTGTATTTAAAAAAAAAGTTGCATCCATTCATCCTAATGTTGCCTATTTTGATTTTGAAAGGCTCAATCTACCTATTACGATAAGGACTTTTAGGGATGGGGATGTATTTATGCCGCTAGGCCTGGGCGGACACAAAAAGGTAAAGAGTTATTATATCGACAAAAAGGTTCCGGCAAAAATGAGAAAAATTATTCCTATTATTCTGTTTAAAAACGAAATAGTATGGCTAAGCCTAAACTCTATAAGCGAAAGCATAAAAATAACCGAAGCTACCAAACATGTGGGTATAATGTATATCAAGTGAAGTTGTAAATAGTTATTGAAAAAAATATATAAATATGACATAGTTATAGTACTTAAAAGTTCAAGGAGGATAAACCGATTTTGGATCCAAGACTAAAAAACCTTTTGTTATGGGTTTTTATAATTTTTTTGATGATTTTTATCTTTACTACTTTTAATCATCATCCGACAAAAATCAAAAGTGTTATATTTTCATCTTTATTAAAAGATATAAAATCCGGTAAGGTCAAGAGTGTTGTGATAGAATCTCATAATATAAAGGGGATCTATACAAACGGTAAAAAATTCAAGACATATGCTCCTACTTATCCGGGACTCATAACTGTTCTAGAAAAACATAATGTGGCGATAGACGCCAAACCTAAGCCCGGCTCTCCATGGTATTTTACATTTTTAATAGATTGGCTTCCTATGATAATTATTCTTCTTGCATTCTGGTATTTTTTTTGGAGACAAATGCAAGGTGGATCGGGGAAGGCCATGTCTTTTGGAAGGTCTAAGGCAAAACTGACGAGTGATTCTGCTAATAAAGTTACATTTAAGGATGTTGCGGGCATAGAAGAGTCCAAACAAGAGCTTTTAGAAATAGTAGATTTCCTAAAAGATCCAAAGAAGTATACCAAATTGGGTGGCAGGATACCACACGGAGTTTTGCTTGTGGGTGCTCCAGGGACGGGTAAAACTCTTCTCGCAAAGGCGATTTCCGGTGAAGCAGGGGTTCCTTTTTTTAGTATAAGCGGTTCCGACTTTGTTGAGATGTTTGTTGGAGTCGGCGCTTCTAGGGTGAGAGATCTTTTTGCTCAGGGCAAGAAAAACGCTCCATGTATAGTATTTATTGATGAAATAGATGCTGTCGGAAGGCACAGAGGGGCGGGTCTCGGCGGCGGTCACGACGAGAGAGAACAAACGTTAAACCAGCTTCTTGTCGAAATGGACGGATTTGAATCAAACGAAGGGGTTATCTTAATCGCAGCGACAAATAGGCCGGATGTTCTTGACCCCGCGCTTTTAAGACCGGGCAGGTTTGATAGGCAGGTTATGGTTCCAAAACCTGATATTAAAGGAAGAGAAGGTATATTAGGTGTGCATGCTAAAAATATTCCATTAGATAAAGATGTTGATTTAAAAGTAATTGCAAGAGGTACCCCTGGTTTTTCAGGTGCAGATTTAGCCAATATGATGAATGAGGCTGCCCTATTTGCTGCAAGAAAAGGCGGATCTACGGTTAAGATGAGCGATATGGAAGAGGCAAAGGATAAGGTTATGATGGGTACAGAAAGAAGAAGTATGGTTATTAGTGAAAAAGAGAAGAAGATAACCGCATATCATGAAGCGGGACATACACTTGTTGCCAAAATGCTTCCGGGAAGCGATCCTATTCATAAGGTTACCATAATTCCCAGGGGTATGGCCATGGGTCTTACCCAGCAACTTCCGATTGATGAAAAGCATAACTATGATAAGGAATACCTATTGAATGAGATTGCAATTTTATTGGGCGGAAGAACCGCGGAAGAAGTAATATTTCACCAGATGACTACGGGCGCGTCTAATGATATAGAAAGAGCTACAGGCATTGCGAGAAAGATGGTATGTGAATGGGGTATGGGCGATCAATTAGGACCTGTTACCTATGGAAAAAAGGAAGAACAAATATTTTTAGGCAGAGAATTTGCACAACATAAGGATTACTCCGAAGCCACTGCCATTGCCATAGACGAAGAGGTTAAGCAAATTATATATGAGAATCATAAAAAGGCAAAAGAGATTCTTGATAGAGATATTGATATCCTAAAAGATATTGCAGAGATTTTAATTGAGAAAGAATCTCTAAGTGGCAAAGAAGTAGACAAAATTATATTTACTCATAGACCTGATTATAAATTCGATGATAATAGTGATACAAAGGCCTCTGGTAACGGTGTTGATTTAAATATAGAGGATTAATTGTAAGTTTATATTACCGCTTTTAAAATATGCAAGCATACCTTGTAGATGTTTTTGACAGCCCTAATGCCGCAAACGAACTTATAAATGTTGGCGTGTCTGCCTCCGGCGAGACTATCATGCGAGATAAGCTTAAGTTTATAGTCGTCAAGCTTAAAAATATCAACTCTATAGCTTTAAATATACTCAAACAAGAGGCATTAAGTATCGGTGCTGAGTTAGCCAACCATAGGGATGTTATTACGGGCAAGATTGCCGTATCAGATAGTCTTCTGTTCGGTACACCCGTTCAATTAAGAATCATAGTTAAAAAGATAAAGTTCCAAAAATTTGGGCTAGAGGAACTGTCCGACGATATAAACAATATTTTGATTTCAACCGATAATATAACCCATAAGGTCTTAAAAACCAATAAAAAAGATATTGTCTTCAACGGAAAAACCTATATCATGGGTATACTTAATGTAACACCGGATTCTTTTTCCGATGGAGGTGATTATTTTAATAAAGATGCTGCGGTAAGGAAGGGTATAAAAATGGCGGAGGAAGGTGCCGATGTCATAGATGTTGGCGGAGAATCCACAAGGCCTGGAGCGGAAAAGGTTGATGAACAAAGTGAAATAGATAGAATATGTCCCGTGATAGAGGAATTATCAAAAATAGTCGACTTGCCGATTTCAGTAGACACGCGAAAACCTGAGGTTGCAATAGAAGCGCTTAAAGCGGGTTCATCTATTATAAATGATGTTTCCGGCTTGAGTTATGACAAAGAGGGTATGAGTAGCGTCCTGATAGAAACTGGAGCAGCTTATATTCTCATGCATTCCCGCGAAAAATCACCGAAAGAGATGCAACGAAATTTAATGCCTTATACCGATATTCGTTATGAGATATTGTCATATTTTAATAAAAAAATAGAATATTTAGCAAAGAAAGGGTATAGTACCGATAATATACTGATAGATCCAGGTTTTGGTTTTACAAAATCAATTGATGATAATTATAGTATTTTATCAGACATTACATCGTTTAAATCCTTGGGATTACCTATTTTATGTGGTGTTTCCAGAAAATCATTCATTAATACCGTGACCGGAAAGAGAAAAAATATACTCTTAAACGGTGATATCTCTGTTGCCACATACATGAAACTAAAAAATGTGGATATGGTTAGGGTACACGATGTAAAACAAACAGCAACAGCCTTTGCCCTGCTAAATAAAATAACGAGGATATCTAATTAATTTGGAAAACACAAAAATCATATAATGATTTCTCTCTTGCAAAATTTTGGCTGGTCGGATGTTCTGGATATAATAATAATTGCCTTTATTATTTACAGAGCAATAATGCTTATTAAGGGTACCGGTGCATTTCAGGTATTAGTAGGGCTTATAGTAATTTTTGGCATTTTTTTGATAGCTGTAATTCTTAAACTTCACGCAACAGAGTATATATTTGGTAATTTTTTAAGTTCTATTATTATAGTGATTATAGTTCTATTTAGAAATGAGATACGAAGGGGTTTGATAGAGGTCGGAAAAAATCCTTTTGCCGTTGCGCAAAATAAATTAGAAAGAATCGGGCTCATAGAGGAAACTTCAAAGGCAGTTTTTGAATTAGCGTCTAGAAGAATAGGGGCAATTATAGTTTTTGAAAGAAATGTTTTTTTGGGTGATTATTTAAAAATAGGCATTAAGTTAGAATCTATAGTTTCAAAGGAGCTTTTAGTAAGCATTTTTACACCTCCATCGCCACTTCACGACGGCGCTGTTATTATTCAAAAGGGAAAAATAGCGGCAGCATCTTGTTATTTACCGTTATCAACCGAAGAGAATATAAATAAAAAATTTGGTACGCGGCATAGGGCTTCCATAGGGCTTTCTGAACTTACCGATGCACTTTCTGTTGTAATTTCCGAAGAAACGGGTAAAATTACTATTGTGCGTCCAAAAAAAATAGAAGAAATTCAAAAGAGCGATGTTTTAAGAAATAGACTTCTGACAAACTTAAATTACCAACAAGAGTATGAACAACCCTTAGTAAAAACGATATATGAACTTTTATTTGGAAAGAATGATGAGAACCGCTAATGAATAGAAATATAGAAAATTTATTTAAGAAAAATTTTTGGATAAAGCTATTTTCCTTGTGCATAGCAATTATTATTTGGGCTTATGTAATTGGGGGCAAAAAGCAGGATGTTGTCTATAATGCGGGATTAATTATCTATTCTCTTCCAAAGGGTTATGCCTTGAGCAATGTACTGCCAAGGAAAATTCATATCAAATTGCGCGGCTCTAAAATTGCCCTGGCAAAGTTAGACAAAAAGATTGTCTTTAGAATTAACGGAAGCTCACTTCTTGGGAAAAAAAATACAGTTGTGTTAGGTAGGTCCTACTTAGATATTCCTTCGGACATAAGGATAATAACGATATATCCAAAGATAATACCTGTTACTATCAGCAGGATAGTCAGCCGTTACCTAAAGGTGTTGCCAGTGACTATCGGAAAACTTCCGGCTGGTTATTATTTAAAAAACATAGATGTTTTTCCTCAATACGTTGAGGTTACAGGACCCAAAGATGTAGTTAGCCACATGTCTGTTATTACTACAGAAAACATAAAATTAAATTATTATAAAAAAGGTGAATTAGTCAGGGTTGCATTAATAAAACCCACAAAATTGGTAAAAATTTTGTATAATAAAAAAGTAAATGTCAGCTTTGCTATTGTGAAGTCAAGGAGATTAAACAGGCGATAATAAAATTACCATAATGCAGTTCAGAAATAAGGATAGGCATAATATGGGCAAATTATTCGGTACCGATGGTGTTCGTGGGCAGGCGAATGGATATCCGTTAATACCTGATATTGTTGTAAAATTAGGAATGGCTTTAGTTAGAGTTTTAAACTCTAAAGGGAAAAAGCTAAAGATAATTATAGGCAAAGATACAAGGATTTCGGGTTATATGCTGGAAACAGCACTTTCGTCTGGTATCTGTTCCATGGGTTCAGATGTTTATCTGGTAGGCCCAATGCCAACTCCCGGGGTTGCCTTTATAGCGTCGAGTATGAGGGCAGATGCGGGCGTCGTCATTTCTGCATCCCATAATCCATTTTATGATAACGGTATTAAATTTTTTGATGGCGACGGATGCAAGTTTGATGATAAGGTAGAAGATGAAATAGAAAAGTCACTCTTTTCTTCAATGCATAATACGGAAAAAGGTGGTCCCACCGGGGTAAATATAGGTAAGGCACACAGGATAGACGATGCAGTCGGTAGATATGTTATTTTTACCAAGCTTTCTTTTCCCAAAAATCTAACCCTGAATGGAATTAAAATGGTTTTAGATTGCGCCAACGGAGCAAGCTATAAGGTCGCTCCGGAGGTATTTAGAGAACTAGGCGGAGAGATAATATTAGACAGTGTCAGTCCGAATGGTTTGAATATTAATGATAATTGCGGTTCTACATATCCTCAAAATTTAAGCGCTTTAGTTAAAAAAAATGGTGCGGATATAGGAATGGCCTTTGATGGAGACGGTGATAGGGTAATTTTTAGTGATGAAAACGGGAAGATTCTTTTAGGAGATGAATTCCTTGCAATATGCGCCTTGCATATGCATAAAGATGGTACATTAAAAAACAACGGAATAGTAACAACGCCTATGTCTAATATAGCATTGGAACTATTATTAAAAAAACACGGAATTAAAACCGTTTATGCCAATGTTGGAGATAGGTATATCACAGAAAAGATGTTTCAATATGAATATAATTTAGGCGGAGAACAGTCGGGGCATATTATATTTTCGGACAACATAAATACGGGAGATGGTATAATATCTGCATTAAAACTATTAGCCGTCATGGTAAAGTCCGGTTTGACTCTTTCAGAGTTAAGAAAAGATTTTATTCCATATCCTCAGGTTCTTTTTAATATTGATGTTCCATATAAAAAAGATATAAAGGAAATGCCAAAAGTAAACAATAAAATTGCTTACTTTAACAAGGCTCTAAAAAACAAGGGAAGAGTGTTCGTGAGATATTCTGGAACACAAAACTACTTAAGGGTTCTTGTTGAGGGCACAGACCATGACGAGATAAATAAAATAGGCATGGCAATTAAAGAAGAAATTGAAAAATATTTTGAAATAAACGGCAAAGCTTAATAAGGGAGAGATTATATATTATGGAACTTGGCGTCAATATAGATCATATAGCAACTCTAAGAAATGCAAGGGGTGGGATTTTTCCGTCTCCCGTACACGCCGCTTTTGTTGCGCTTGAGGCAGGCGCATCCAATATAACCTGTCATCTAAGAGAGGATAGGAGGCACATAAAAGACGATGATGTAAAGATTATATCTTCTTTAACTAAAAGGCTCAATTTGGAAATGGCGGCAGAAGATGAGATAATTAATATAGCATTGGAGATTTTACCAAGAAGCGTTACCCTTGTTCCTGAAAGAAGGCAGGAGCTTACCACTGAGGGCGGACTTAATGTTTTAAAGGATATAAGAAAATATGAAGAGATAAATAAAGGATTTAAGTCTAAAGGGATCATCATATCAGCATTCATAGACCCGAATTTAGAACAGGTTGAGGCTTCAAAAAAGGCCGGATTCGATTTTATTGAGATTCATACCGGAAGTTATGCTAATGAAGCCGGCCAGAAAGAAAAGTTGTTTGAACTTGGCAAGATAAAGGCATCTATATATTTAGCGCTAGAACTTCAATTAGGAGTGAATGCGGGACATGGGTTAGATTATAAAAACGTATATGATATTGCATTTATTGATGGTATTTTTGAATTTAATATAGGTTTTTCCATTGTATCACATTCGCTGTTTGTCGGGTTAGAAACAGCTGTGAAAGAGATGGTGCAAATAATAAAATCCGCCGAATTAGCAAAATTAAAAAACGTTGAAGGAATCTAACATTGACGGAAGGGATCGGGGTAGATTTAGTTTCAATAGAAAGGATAAGGAAGGCGCTCTATTTGCGGGAAAAAAAGTTTTTAAGTAGGGTTTGTTCTGACGAGGAATATCAAATAATACAGGAAATAAAAAGCAAAAATGTCAGAAGGTCCATCCAGAAAATAGCCGGATTTTTTGCGGCGAAGGAGGCTTTCTTAAAGGCTGTGGGCGGCGGACTTTTTTCTATACCATTTAAAAATATATCAATTTTAAACGAAAAAAGCGGAAAGCCATATGTTAAGATTGACGGCGGACTTAAGGATCTGATTTATAAAAAATTTAAGAAAAGATTCGATGTCGTCAATTTAAGCATAACACATGAGAGCGGATTTGCTTGTGCTTTTGTGGTAATAGAAAGGCTATAAAATGAAGCTGTACTTTTCTGAAAATTTAAAAAAAATAGACAAAGAAAGCTATGATGTTTTTGGCTATTCTGAGCGCGTATTAATGGAGAATGCCGGGGGTGGATGTTATAGGGAATTTTTAAAATTATATGATGAAGATTTTTTAAAAAAAGCAAGCATAGTCGTTATATGTGGTAAGAGTAATAACGGTGGCGATGGATTTGTTTTATCCCGGTATCTTTTTAACAATGGATTGAATGTAAAAACCATAGTTTTATCAAATAAAGATTTATATAAAGGTGCGGCAAGAAACAACTTGGATACTTTAATACGGCTGGGTGCCGAAGTTGTAGAAATATCAAGTCAAACACGTTCGTCCCTATTACCGGATATTTTTGAACATGCCGATGTTTTAGTTGATGCGATCTTTGGTGTTGGGTTAAATAGAGAAATTAAAGGTTTCTTTAAAGAGGTCATAGAGCTGTTAAATAATAAAAGCGAAATGACAGACTCAGATGTAATATGCATTGATGTGCCGAGTGGTTTAAATTCAGATAACGGAAAATTTATGGGCGTTTCAGTAAAAAATCGGATAAAACGAGTTTTTACCCTTGGAGGATCGAAGGTCGGATTTTATATCAATGAAGGGGAAAAGCTTTTATTAGATGAAAAGGTAACGTTAATAAATATAAATCAACCGGTAGTATTACTTGAGAAATATTGTTCTAAAATTGAAGTGCTGTCGGAAAGCGATGTTGTGTCCTTAATGCCAGCAAGACAACATACCGCTGTAAAATTTGACTATGGTCATTTGCTTGTTATTGCCGGTAGTTATGGAAAGAGCGGGGCGGCGTACATGTCTTCCTTAGCTGGATTTAAGGGCGGAGCCGGTCTCGTAACAGCCGCGGTTCCCTCAAGTCTAAACAATATCATGGAAATGAAAACAACAGAGATTATGACATATCCTGTTTTTGATGACAACGAAGGATTTTTTGTTGAAAAAAGCGCTGCGGATATAGTAAATAATGTACTAAAAGGTAAAACCGCTGTTGTAATTGGTCCGGGTATCGGTTTAAATTTGAAAACAAAACTGTTTTTACGCAGATTACTTCCGGAGATAAACGTTCCTATAATTATTGATGCGGACGCACTGAATATCTTATCGGAAGATTTAGACATATTAAGAGATATTAAAAGTAAAAAAGATATAATATTGACCCCTCATTTTAAAGAAATGGAGAGGTTAACAGGGGTGGATAGGAGAATTATAGCCGAAGATCCATTAAAAGCAGGATTAGAGTTTACTGAAGAGTCTGGAGCATATTTGATTCTTAAGGATTCTAGCATGTTTATTTTCAATAAAAACGCCGTAGATGTGAGCATACAGACTAAACACTCTTCTCTTATGGCAAGTGGCGGAAGCGGGGATGTTTTAAGCGGTATCATAGGGTCGTTTATTTGCCAAGGAATGCCTTTATACGACGCGATGAAGGTTGCCTCCTACATCATTGTCTATTCAGCTAAAGATTTAAGCTTAAGGTGCGGAGATTTCGGGGTTGGAGCCGCGGAAATTGCTCGTAATATTCCTTATGCTACAAAAAAACTAAGAAATCTCAATTAATAAACATTAATTTAAACATAAGAGGGGTAAAAAGAATGCTTAAGGCAAAAGATATAATGGCAAAGAATGTCATTGTTGCGAATGAAGATGATGAAATAAAAAAGGCGGCGGATATATTTTTAAAGCATAAAATAAATGCAATCCCTATAGTCGACAAAAATAAAAAATTGAAAGGAATAGTGTCTGAAACGGATCTTGTATACCAGGATGCCAATCTTCATATTCCCACAATTTTTACCATCTTTGACAGTATTTTTTATCTGGGAGGTTTTAAGCATTTCAAGGAAGATGTAAATAAGATAACCGCAACAAAGATAAAGGATATAATGAATAAGGATGTATTTTTTATCAAAGAAGATGAGAATATATTCAATATTGCTACGGTGATTGCAGATAAAAAGTTTTATTCTATTCCTGTTGTAAACGATGACATGGATATTATTGGTATAGTATCAAGATATGATATTATTAAATCCATGTCATCTAAAAAGAGAGAGACATAAAGGTGCCAGAGTTTCAATCTAATGCGCCCGAAGAGACCGAGATGATAGCTAGAAAATTTGCAAAGAATTTAAAGCCGTTCGATTTTGTATCCTTAACTGGACACCTAGGCGCGGGTAAGACAAAATTTACATCTGGCATTGTGAATTTTTTTTGCACAGGTATACATGGAAAGGATTATATTTTAAGTCCGACTTACGCTATCATGAACAGTTATGATTGCAGCGTCACAGTCAACCATTTTGATTTTTATCGGTTAAAGGGATATCGCGAATTAGAAGATTGCGGATTTTTTGATTCTCTTTCAAATAGTGCAATAACTGTGGCCGAATGGACAAATAATATTGCTGTAAACTATGAAAAATATGTAGAAGGAGATTATTATAAGGTGAATATTGAGATAAAATATAACGACGTAAATAGATATATAAAAATAGAGAAAGTTTTAAACACAAAATGCATAAAAGGATAAAAAAATAAATTTCATATTGGGGAGGGAATTATTGTTGGATAATTTTGATGTTTGTGTTATAGGCGGCGGACCGGCTGGATACGTAAGCGCTTTAAAATCTGCAATCAACGGGCTATCTGTCGCTATTATAGAAAAAGAAAATTTTGGAGGAACATGTCTTAATAAAGGCTGCATTCCGACTAAGACAATATATTCCAAGGCAAAATATTTAAGCAAACTCAAGAAACCAGAATATGGATTTAAGATAAGCGGGTACAGCGTTGACTATAATGACGTTATAGATTATAAGGAAAGGGTAGTTTCTACGTTAACAGGGGGTGTTGAGAAGCTCTTAAGGGCAAGAAAAGTTAGTATTTTTAACGGCACGGGAAGAATTAATGGTAATAATAATATCGGTTTTGTTTTAACCATAACCGATGGCTCCGGGTTTAAAACTGATATATCGGCAAAAAATGTAGTTGTATCTACCGGTTCATCGCCGTTAATGATACCTTCTTTTAATATAGACCATAAAAACATAATGACATCAGATGAAATCCTTGAATTAAGGGAGGTGCCGAAATTTTTAATTATCATAGGGGCTGGGGTCATAGGTTGCGAATTTGCTAATATTTTTAGCGAATTTGGCGCAGATATAAAAATGATAGAACTTTTGCCTTCCATACTATCTATTGAAGATAGAGATATTTCTAAATTTGTCCAAAAAAACTTCAAATCCCGCAACATAGATATTATGACATCTGTCGAGGTTGAAAGCATTAAACCGCTTGAAGAAGGTGGGGCTACGGTTTCATTAAAAACCGGTGAAAAATTTACTGCAGATAAAATATTGGTGTCAATTGGTAGAAAACTAAATACAGGCGGGTTAGGATTGGAAGAGATAGGCATTAAAATGGATGGAAGAGGAAAGATAGATGTGGATAGCTATAATAAGACTAATATAAAGGGTATATACGCATGCGGAGATATAGTAGACGGACCGATGCTTGCACATAAGGCATCTTATGACGGCATTATAGCGGCAGATAATATAGCCGGTATTGTTAAAGAAAAAGATTATTCGGTATTACCGTGGTCTATATATACTAACCCACCTATTGGAACGGTTGGATTGAAAGAAGGGGATAACGGATTAAAAGATATCGATTATAGTGTCGGTCGTTTTTCATATGCGGCAAATGGAATGGCGTTAGCCATGGAAGAAAACGATGGATTCTTAAAGGTTCTTGTCGAGAATAAGTCAAAAAAAATTCTTGGGGCGACGGGAATAGGGCCGGATACTCCGGAATTAATAGCAGAAATTGCATCATACATGCATTTTAATGGAACCATTTTCGACATAGAATCAACAATTCACTCTCACCCGACACTTTCTGAGATTATACCCGAGGCTTCGCTTGATTCTATAGGCGAAGCGATTCACAAGGTTAATCCCAGGGCGGCGAAGAAAAAAAATTAAGAATTATAAAATTAATTAACAATTTAAATTATATAGGGAATAATTTTATGGCGCTGGTTGTCCAAAAATTCGGCGGAACATCAATGGGTAGTACGGGTAGTATTAAGCAGGTAGCAAAACAGGTTATAAAGGAAAGAAAAAACGGCAATGACGTAGTGGTCGTGGTAAGCGCTATGAGCGGAGAGACTAATAGGCTCCTGAATTTAGCGGTAAAAATGGGCGGAAGACATGATGACTTAGAGACAGATATGATAATATCCAGTGGTGAACAAATAAGTTCGGGGCTCCTTTCTATAGTTTTGAAAAGTGAAGGTTATGATGCAGTGCCGCTTCTTGGTTATCAGGTAAAAATAACAACAAATAAATCATATGGAAAAGCGAGAATATCCAACGTTGACGACCATAATATAAAAATGGGGCTCAAAAGTGGTAAAATAGTTGTAGTAGCCGGTTTTCAAGGAACTGATTCTAACGGATTTATTACTACTTTGGGGAGAGGTGGTTCAGATACTACCGCTGTTGCTGTAGCTGCCGCGCTTAAGGCCGATAGGTGCGATATATATACAGATGTTGACGGCGTTTATACCGCTGACCCTCAAGTGGTGCCTAATGCGAGAAGGCTAGACATCGTTTATTTTGACGAAATGATAGAGATGTCAAGTTTGGGTGCGAAGGTATTGCAGATTAGATCTGTTGAATTTGCAATGAAATATGGTGTTAATTTATTTGTAAAATCAACATTTACCGAATCACCCGGGACCCAAATTAAATCTTTAGGAGATAAAAAAAGTATGGAAGAACTGCAAGTATCAAGCGTTGCATGTGATAAAGACGAGGCAAAAATATCAATAAGGGGTATACCCGATAAACCGGGTATTGCCGCTAAAATTTTTTCTAAAATATCAGAGGCTAATGTAGTAGTGGATATGATTATTCAAAATATATCGGTAGACGGGTTGACAGATTTAACCTTTACGGCATCAAAAAAGGATTTACAAAGAGCAATTGATATTGCTAATTCTATTGCGAAAGAGCTAAATGCGAAGGAGGTTGTTTCCGATGATAATATTGCAAAAATATCCGTTATAGGTGTCGGCATGAGAAACCATTACGGCACGGCTTCGACCATGTTTTCAGTTTTATCCAAAGAAAATATCAATATAATGATGATTTCAACATCGGAGATTAAAATATCGTGCGTTATTGATGCAAAATACGCAGAACTTGCAGCAAGGGTATTGCATGAGGCATTTGATCTTGGTGGAGACAAAGAAGATTATTATAAAAATGGAATTAGGGAATAAATATTCGTATGCAAAATAATAATATTGATCAAAAACAAAAAGAATCCATAGAGGTTTATGATACAACGTTAAGGGATGGGACGCAGGGGGAAGGGTTTTCTTTGTCTATTGACGACAAATTGATGATTGCAGACATTGTAGACGAATTAGGAATACACTTTATAGAGGGAGGGTTTCCATCCTCAAACCCCAAGGATAGGAAATTTTTTGAACTTGCGGCTAAAAAGGGATTTAAAAATTCCAAATTGGTTGCATTCGGAAGTACAAAAAGAAAGAGTACGGAGGCAAAAAATGATGCCGGTTTGCGTATGTTAAGTGAAACCCCGGTAAGTTATGTTGCTATTTTTGGAAAATCGTGGGATTTACATGTAAATTCAGTTTTAAAGATATCCTTGAATGAAAATTTAGATATCATTGCAGACTCAGTTGATTTTTTAAAGTCGGCGAAAAAAAAAGTATTTTTTGATGCGGAACATTTTTTTGACGGCTTCAAGGATAATGAGAGCTATGCCGTTGATTCAATAAAAATTGCCCTAGATGCCGGAGCAGATAAGGTAGTTTTGTGTGACACGAATGGTGGTTTTTTACCATATCAAATATCGGAAGTAATAGAAAAGCTTAAATCTAATTATAGGATTGATATATCTAAGCTGGGAATACACACACATAATGACATAGAGTGTGCTGTCGCAAATACTATTGCAGCGGTCATGTGTGGTATTAGACATGTTCAGGGAACAATCAACGGATATGGGGAACGAACCGGTAATGCTAATATTTTATCCATAATACCCAATTTAGAATTAAAACTTAGATTTGATGTTATAGGAAGAGAAAGACTCAAGAAGCTTGTTAGTGTAAGTCGGTTGATAGACGAAATATCTAATAATACATCGGTTAAAAATATGCCTTACACGGGAGAGAGTGCATTTGCACATAAGGCGGGGATACACGCAAATGCAGTACTTAAAAATCCATCATCTTATGAGCACGTGGAGCCGGCAATTGTAGGCAATAGCAGAAGATTCTTGATATCAGATTTATCCGGCAAGAGCAATATTGAAGCAAAAGCTAAAGAACTAGGGATAGATCTAGACAAGCTTACTGCATCTAAAGAAGTAGAATTACTTGACAAGATAAAAGAGCTGGAATGGTGCGGTTTTGATTTTGAAAGTGCCGACGGTTCATTCAAAATACTCATGGATAAATATTCTTCAAAAAAGACTAAAAATTACTTCAAGTTACTAGCATTTAGGGTAAATACGGAAAAGAATCCTACGCCTTCATTATCACAGTTGCATCATGAAAAAAACATCTTTAGTGAAGCCGTGATTATGGTGGAAGTTCAGGGCAAGACAGAACATACCGTCGCCCTCGGAGATGGACCAGTTAACGCCCTTGACAATGCCTTGAGGAAAGCACTTTTAAAATTTTACCCGATATTGAACGAAATGAGATTAATTGATTTCAAGGTCAGGGTTATCAGCAATAAAGCTCGCTCGGGAACGGCTTCTTTTGTAAGGGTACTAATAGAATCATCGGATAAAGAAGGTAAATGGACCACACTTGGAGTATCGGAGAATATAATAGAGGCCTCGTATCAAGCTTTGGCGGACAGTATAACCTACAAGCTCACTAAAGAAGGAGTATAATTATATATGGCTAATCGAAGATGTTGAAACTTAATTGTTTTATCAAACTCTGCCAGACGAGCCTAGGACATTCATTCTTTCCCTAACGGTTTCAACAATATAACCCTTCGCCGGACCGAAAATCTTTCTTGGATCTATTTGAGATTTATCATTTACAATACTCTCTCTAACCTTTGATATAAACGCGATGCGTAAGTCAGTATCGGTATTTACTTTATTTATACCGTAACTTATTGCTTCTTTCAGCACATCAAAAGGAACGCCTTTTGCTCCCTTTAAATTTCCGCCAAACTTCTCAAATTTTTGAGCGGCAGCCAAGGGCACAGACGATGCGCCATGAAGAACCAATGGAATACCGGTTAATTTCTTAACTTTTTTTAGACGTTCAAAATCTAATTTTGCCTCTCCCTTAAATTTAAAAGCACCGTGTGAGGTACCTATCGCAGGTGCCAAAAAGTCAATACCCGAAGATACTACAAAATCTTTTGCATTTTCCGGATTTACCAAAACAGCGTCCCTTTCGGCAACCGAAATATTATCTTCAACGCCTTTAAGTCTTCCAAGTTCTGCTTCGACGGATATACCCAAGGGATGACAAATACTTACAACCTGTTTTGTAATTTTAAGATTTTCCTCGTAGGTGAAGTGTGATGCATCAATCATAACGGACGTGAAACCTGACCTAATAGCCAATAAGATAGCATTGAGGTTTGTACCGTGATCAAGGTGGAGTGCTACTGGAATTTTAGGATAATTATTAGACAACGTCTTTGTCATTGCGACAAGCATGTCGGCGCCAGCATACTTCATCGCGCCTTCACTTGCAGCAATAATTATCGGTGATTTTTCCGAATCCGCCGCCATAAATACAGCTTGCAGAAACTCCATATTATTCACATTAAAGGCACCTACTGCATACCTATGTTTGTGGGCATCATCAAGTATTTCCTTTGCGGATATTAAAGCCATTTCCCCCCCCCTATTTATATAAATTAACGTTATATACAGTTATTATATCACTAAATCTTTTCCTATTTTTTTTGTCACCTCCACTATCTAACTTACGCGCATATTATAGCACATATTTTATGATTTATTTTATAATTTGGCGGCATTTTGTTTTATAAACTTATAAGTGAAGAAGAAAAAAATATAAAAAATACCATTATAATGCTATAATAGCGGTCGTCATGAAGAGTTTTTGTAAAATTTTTATCACTGGGGGCGCATCTTCCGGTAAATCAGGTTTTGCAGAAAAAAAAGCCTTATCGCTTTATGAAAAATTTTTCGGTAGGTCAAACCTGAACAACTGTCACCCGCTTCATTTTATGGCTACGGCGATCCTTGAAAAGGCCGATCATGAGATGGCGCAGAAAATAGGAAGGCATAAAGAAAAAAGGTCGAGCATTTTTATTGTTCATGAAAGCTATAATGACTTACAATTGGAGATTAAAAATGTTTACGATATTTTTAAAAACGAAAAACAACAATCAGGGGTAATTCTTATAGATTCATTGACATTATGGTTATCTTCAGTCTTCAAAAATACATCAGATTTTAATTTTGCATACGATACCATTTTGATAATGACTGAATATATAAAAACATTGCAGTGTTCTGTTGTAACCGTAACGGACACTATGGCTTTCAATATGGTACCTGCCGATGCTTACCTTAGAAAGTTTATAGAGTTAAACGGACTAATGGAACAACAACTGTCTGATTTATCGGATGAGGCATATTGTATTATCGCGGGGAACCAAATTTCATTAAAATAGCAACAAATAATCTATATAATATTATAAAATGCATGAAAACGAAAAGGACCAACTTCTTTCTCTGATTAATTCTATAAAGCCTATCAACAAAAGGCGGTTTTATGAAATCGCCGAATGTAGGCTTGATATATTAATAAAACCAAAGGGAAGCCTTGGAAGATTAGAGGAGTTCGTTAAAGATATTATTGCCATCACAGAAAATGACAGGCCAAAGATTAAAGAGAAATATGTCTGTGTTTTTGCAGGTGATCATGGTGTTGTTAAGGAGGGAGTTAGCCTTTTCAAGCAAGATGTTACAGCCCAAATGGTTAGAAATTTCTTGAGCGGTGGCGCAGCAATTAACGCGATGTCAAATTCCGTTGGTGCTAATGTGGTAGTTATAGATGTGGGAATTAATGCCGATCTAGATTCATTGGTGGGAGATAATTTTATAAACGGTAAAATTGGATTTGGGACAAACAATATATACGAAGGCAGGGCTATGACATATGGAGATGGCATAAAGTCGCTCCTTAAAGGCATAGAAATATCCTCAATACTAAAGGATAAGGGTGCTGATATTTGTGCGACGGGCGATATGGGCATAGCCAACACTACACCGTCTTCGGCAATTACATGCTTTTATTCCAAGAAATCGGCTAAACTTGTATGCGGCCACGGAACGGGCGTAAGTTTGAAAATAATAGAAAAAAAAATCCGGATTATTCAAAAAGCGATTAAATATAATATACAAAACGGTGATGACCCGATAGATGTTCTGTCTGGAATAGGCGGTTTTGAAATCGGAGCAATAGCGGGTTTTATACTTGGTTGCTCTATTCACAGAATACCTGTTGTCGTTGACGGTTTCATTTCTTGTGCGGGAGCGTTGATAGCCATTAATATTAATCCTGATGTTTTGGACTATATGTTTTTAGGTCATTTATCGAAAGAAAGAGGACACAAAACTACCATTAGCCTCATAAAAAATAAAAAACCTATCCTTGATTTGTCAATGCGTTTGGGCGAAGGGACGGGCGCTGTTATGGCAATGAAGATAATCGAAACGGCCATTGATATGTACAACAATATGGCTACATTTGACGAGGCGAATGTTTTTGCATCGAAACTTAATAAATAATTAACCGCTCACAAATTAAATAGGTAAATAAACCATGTTTATTATCAGAAATTTATTGGATGCTGTAAATTTTTTAACTGTATTTAAGCTTAATTTAAGAAAAAAGGACGCCGTCTCAGATTATGCCGAAAATAAAGATGATATAACAGCGATCAAATTAAATGATTCTATAAAATATTTTCCCATGGCAGGGTTGTTCATAGGTGTAATTCTAATACTTACGTTTTACGTTTTTAGTATATTTTTATCGGACTCAATTTCAATTTTGATATCTATCTTGTTACTTTTTATTTTGACGGGAGGTCTGCACTTTGACGGTCTATCTGATACTACGGATGGACTTTTTGCATACTTGAAAAGTGGCGAAAAGAATAGATTTTATAGTGCAATGAAGGATGTTAACGCTGGTATTTCTGGTATTATTGCAGTCATCTTTTATGTGTTAATTATGTGGCTTACAATTAAAGGAATATCGCCTAAATTTAGCTATTTGTCTTTATTGACGTTTCCGATTGTAGGGCGATACTCTATAGTTTTAATGTCTTATTTTTCAAATACCCCAAGAAATTTTAAGGGAATAGGTACCATTTTTACCGAAGGAACAAATTTTTATACATTTATTATCGCTTCCATTTTTACGGTTGTAATTGTTTTTATCCTTTTAAAATTAGCGGGCATTTTTGCATTACTGATTTCAACCTTCTTCATTCTAACATTAGCATTTTATTTTGATAAAAAATTCGGTGGAGTCAATGGAGACATGTTAGGTTTTAGTACCAAAATATCCGAGGTTATCTATATTATTACCTTATACGGATTTTATAAAATTTTATATTAAATTTACCCGATTAATTTTTATGTTTTCTGTTTTTTTTGCATCAGATAGATCTTCCTCAGGAAAATCCATGGTAACCCTGGCTTTTTCAAAAAAAGTTAAGGAAATGGGTTACGAGATAGATGTTCTTAAGGTAGGACCGGACTTTATTGACCCAATCATAATATCCAATGCTGTAAATACCAAAGTTAGAAATATTGATCCCTTTTTAATACCCCTCCGATCATTAAATTCCCTGGTTTTTAACTGCTGTGGTAATAGTGCAGATACGAATTGCACGGATGTTTTAAACAATTTAAATATGAATAAGGCTTTTATAGTTGAGGGCGCTATGGGCTTATACGATGGCAATTCGTATTCTATAGCAAAAAAATTCAAATTCCCAATTGTTTTAGTAATGGATTCTAAAAGAATCTCGTCCACCATGGCTTCTGTTATTTTTGGGCTTAAAAAATATAAAAAGGGGATTAACGTTTGCGGGGTTATTTTAAATAACATTTCTTCAGCAAGGCATTATAAAATTATATCCGACGAGATTAAAAATAATGTCAAGAATACTGAAGTTTTTGGTTATATTTTAAATAATGAAGCGGCTTTCGGTATTAAAGAAAGGTATCTTGGACTGGTTACCCCTATAGCATCAAATTTTAAACAGAATAAAAGTAAGTTTGAAACAGTAGTGAACAATATAAAAAATGAGGTCTTTCGCAATATAGATTTAGATTTAATGATAAAAACTCTCAAAAGAGAGTCGAAAGGGTTTAATAACTTATTTTTTAATCATGTAAATCGCATGAAACGCAGGCAGTTTAAGCTCGAAAATAACAAAGCCACTAATGTATTGTTCGCAAGGATAAAAAGAAAAAGGAGGATAAAAATAGCAGTTGCTTATGATAAGGCATTCTTCTTTTATTATAATTTTAATATAGAGATATTGAAAAGTTTTGGAGCAGAAATAGTTTTTTTTAGTCCTTTATCCGACAAAACTATACCGAAAGGCGTCAGTATGATTTATATAGGGGGCGGTTATCCAGAGATTTATATCAATAATCTCGCAAAAAATCAAGGAATGCTTAATGAAATTTATAAATTTTTTGAAAATAATGGTATAATATATGCCGAGTGTGGGGGCTTAATGTATCTTAGCAGAGGGCTCGTTTATAAAGGTGAATATTGGAAATTATCAGGGATACTTCCGCTTGATGTAACTATGGACAACACAAGGCTTTCTTTGGGTTATAGAATAGTTCATCTTAAGGAAGAATCGTTTCTCGGTGATGCAGGGTTAAAGATAAATGGACATGAGTTTCATTATTCCGGAATTATAGCAGGTGGTTTACGCCAAAACAATACTAGAAGGGATTCGGCAGATCTTAAAAATGTTTTTGAATGCGAAAGTTTGGCATCTCCCGGTGTTCTGATACCCGAGGGTTACAATGTCTTGAATGTGATAGGTAGCTATATTCATCTATCTTTTTTTTCTAATAAGATTATTGCAAGAAATATTATGGATAATGCTGCGAAAATATAAAATAAATAATAATTTTAAATTTTGAAAGTAAAAACAAAAAAATGACTAATATGACCGAAAAAGAATCTGCCGTTCAAAATATTTGGACAAAGGGGATGGACTACGTATCCAGTAAGGACGGCGTCTTAAAGAATCAGTTGACGGAAAATATTTCGAATGGAAAAACTGTTATTTTGCACAATAAGAATAGGGATAAATTTGTCGGAATAGGCACGGGTTTAACGACAAAAATTAACGCGAGCATTGGCACATCTACAAATCATATTGATATTAATGAGGAGGTTAGAAAAGCCAAGGTTGCGGAAGAGAGCGGAGCAGATACACTGATGGAATTGAGCGTAGGGGGAGATTTAGACCTTATACGCGAAGAGGTTTTGAAAAACACATCTCTACCCGTTGGAACGGTTCCTCTCTACCAGGCTTTTAGTGATGCTATAGATAAATATAAAAATCCTATAAAAATGTCTGAAAACCTCGTGTTTGACGTCATAGAAAAACAGTGTGAAAGCGGTATTTCCTTTATGGCTATCCACTCCGGTTTAAATCTGATGTCGCTAGAGAGATTAAAAAAACAATCATATAGATCCGCCGGTCTCGTGTCAAAGGGTGGAGCATACTTAGTTGCATGGATGATAGAAAACAACAAGGAAAATCCTTTATATGAAAGGTTTGAAGATGTCTTGAAGATATTAAAAAAATATGACACGGTTTTAAGTTTAGGAAACGGACTAAGGGCAGGTTCGATACACGATTCCTTTGATAGAGCATATATGCAAGAACTTATTATTAACTGTGAACTTTGCGATATAGCAAGAGATTATGGCGTTCAGGTAATGGTTGAAGGCCCCGGTCATATCCCGATAGATGAAATAGAAGCAAATGTTAAAATTCAAAAAAAAATGTCGAACGATGCGCCTTTCTATGTCCTTGGTCCTCTCGTTACAGATGTTGCGGCCGGCTATGATCATATTGCATCTGCAATAGGCGGGGCTCTATCCTCGTCATATGGGGCAGATTTCCTATGTTATGTTACTCCATCAGAGCATTTAGGGTTACCTTCCGAGGAAGATGTTAAAATTGGAGTGAAAACGGCCAAGGTTGCGGCTCATGTGGGAGATATGATAAAGCTTAAAAAAAATAGCGACGATCTGAATATATCAAAAGCCCGCAGGGATATCGATTGGGAAAAGCAGTTTAAATATTCCATAGATCCAGAATATTCTAGAAAGTTGTTTAAACTAAAAAATAAGGATGATACCGCAGGATGTAGTATGTGCGGAGAGTTCTGTGCGCCTCTGCGAATGAAAAAATATTTTAAATATGAGATCAATCAAGGGAAAAAATCATAATGTACTGCCGATTGCGGGCTCTATCTTTGTTTTTTTGCTGATTCTATTCGTGATATATAGCCTTAAAGGCATAGTAAGGGTACATAAATTAATGAAGGAGGATCGCAAGCTAACGCAAGAGATTTCCCTAATTAAAAAAAGAAACAGTTTAATAGGTGTACAAATATACAAATTACGCAATGATAAACAATATATTGCAAGTTTGGCAAGGGAAAAGCTATATATGATTAAAAAAGGAGAGATAGTCTTTAGGTTTATTCATAAGAAGAAAGATTCTAAAAAAAAATAATCAAAATATCTCTCGGCTCACCGCGCTATGAGATTTCAAAATATTCAGGATAAAAACTATCCTGCATTTGGATTACTACTTTTTTATTAATTTCAGACTCTAATTGTTCGAGCTCTTTGTCGTACTCATACAGTTTATTCATTATATATGAATGGACCGTTACAGTAATTTTTTTAGACATTGTCTTTTTTGCGTGCAATGATACTCCTCTGAATATTTCAAAACAGATGGTTTGAGGCGATTTTATTACACCAAGTCCTTCGCACATCGGGCACTGCTCCAAGAAAGTGCTAAAAATACTATTCCCCGTCCTCTTTCTTGTCATCTCAACTAGTCCAAGCTCAGTTATTCTATTAATTGTTGTTTTAACCCTATCGCTTTTCAGTGCATCTTCTAATATACGATATACCTTTTCTCTATTCTTCTCCGTTATCATATCTATGAAATCTATAACGATAATTCCTCCTATATTCCTGAGTCTTAATTGATACGCTACTTCCTTTGCAGCTTCCAGGTTAGTTTTCAATATAGTATCTTCGAAGTTTTTTTTACCTACGTACTTGCCTGTATTCACATCTATCGTTGTCAATGCTTCTGTATAATCAATAACTATGTAACCTCCGGACTTAAGCCACACCTTTTTATTTAATGCCTTTGATATTTCCTTTTCAATATTGAAATGCTTAAATATCGGCAAACTATCCGCGTATAGTTCTACTATGTTTGTATATTCAGGGGACTGAATGGCAAGAAATTCCACTATTTTTTTGTGTTCCCCTTTATCGTCCACAATAATTTTATTTATTGTCTTATTAAGCAAATCTCTCAACGCTCTCAGGGATATACCCATATCTTGAAATATAAGCTTGGGCGCTTTTGCTTTAAGCTGACTTTTATAAATATTATTCCATAGTCCGGTAAGAAATTTAATATCCCTTTCAATATCTATTTCTGATGCATTTTCAGCGGCGGTCCTGATTATAAATCCAGTACCTTCTTTTCTGTATTTCAAAACAATGCTTTTGAGTCTTTTTTTCTCTCCATCGCTTTTAATTTTTCTTGAAATTCCGATTGAAGAAGATGTAGGCATGTAAACGAGAAATCTCCCTGGAAGAGATATATGGCTTGTAATGCGAGCGCCCTTAGTCTTGACGGGCTCCTTGTCAATTTGAACAAGTATTTCCTGATTCTTTTTTAAGAGTTGATCTATATTGAGCGTAATTTTCTTTTTTTTTCTACCCCTTTTTTGTTTTTGTGCTGTTGCATTAACTTCATCATTACTATCACTGTGTTCACTTTTGCTAATTGAGTCGGAAGGCGGTTCCTCTCTACCTGGTTCAAAAAAATCGTAATCAGCTGCATCGATTTCATAAAAGTCCCCAGCGTATAAAAATGCTGATTTTTCCCAGCCTATATCGATGAAGGATGCCTGAATCCCGGGGAGAATCTGCATTACCTTTCCTTTATATATGCTTCCATGTTTTGGAGAATCAGTCTTTCTTTCAATGAAAACTTCGGATAATCGACCGTTCTCCAGCAATGCGACGCGAGTTTCGTAATTATCCTTATTTATTATAAGTTCCGTGGTCAATCAAATCTCCTTGATAATATTATGAATCTTTATTAGAATGGCACAATCAATGTAGATAACGACTATTCTAACATATTAACCGTTATAAAATAAATAAGTTAAGTTTTTATTTGTTTTTATTCTCAAATTCTATGTTATAATATCGCTATAAAAAAAAATAGCCGATGATTGATTTATATATTTTTTAGTTTTATAATGCTCTTAATAGTAAAGAAAGGGAGAGGTTATAGATATTATGAATGAAAATGTTGTTCTCTGCGCAGTATGTGCATGGAGAGGTGTCTGCGACAAGAAGTATAGTACTTCTGGGGCGGAGATTTTTGATTGTTTTGATTTTGCCCGAGATATTACTTTGTCAATATCCGGTTTTGAAGACATATTGTCTCTTATAAGTGATAATAAAAATTATAAGGTAAATTGATTTGAGAAAAGACAAGCTTTCGGCGGTTATTGTTTTTTTGGTAATCTTATTTATAGTATTTGTTTTAGGATTATTCGTCGGGAAAAAATTATCTCCTCAAAAATCAAGGGAGGGTGTTATTAATGGACCTTCTCTGAATATTAACGGTAACCCGCCTTCTACATCTTTAAATACAAATAGTGCTCATAAAGCGAGTAAAAGTACCGTTCTTTCGACGGATAATATTAAATTTGCTCCGATATCCAAGTTGGTTTCGCTGAAGAAGAGGGCTATCACCAAAAAGATCGTCAAGAAGCCGGTTTTAACCCCAAAAATCAAGGTTAAAACCAAAATAATATACATTAAAAAACCGGTTTATATATATAAATATAGATATAAATACATTACAAGAAAGGCTCCGACGAAGCAAAAAAAGCATATATCTTCTTCAAGTTCTGCAATCTATTACACTATTCAAGTAGCTGCCGTTTCAAAATATGATGATGCGAAGAAATTAGCTGGCAAACTTAATTCTATGGGTTTATTCGCATATATCGTTCCCGTTAGCATCTCCGGAAAAAAAGGCAAGGTCACCTATCAACAAGTCAGGGTTGGAAAGTTTTCCACTGATAAGGGCGCCAAGGCTGTTGAAGGCATGATATCAAAGAAATTCAATTTAAAGCCTTATATTATAAAGATTACTAAAAAGCCTTAATGTTTAGTAAAGATAAAAATTTGACAACCTGTAAATAAAAGTTCCTCTTATATTCAGTCTCTTGATGGTCCATGATTTAGGAAATCTATTATACATTGTTGCATTTTTTATCGCATTAACTGCAGCCGTATCCAATGATTTTTTTCCTGAGGAATTTAATATTCTAACCTTGTAAATGGAGCCGTTACTGTTTATGGAAAATTCAATAGTAAGCTGACCTGATATCCTGTCTCTTTTTGCTTCTGTAGGATACTCCCAGACATTTTCTATCTTATTCTTAACATGTAACAAATAAGAAGCATATTTTATGGTTGTTGTATTTAAGTTTACGTTTGCAGATTTTATCCCATGTGAAGGGTTTTTTATGCTGGATCTTGGATGTATCGGACTCTGCTTTTGCATTCCCGTGGTAACAGGGTAAATGCTGTTTAGTTTTAGATTGTGTCTTTTTAGAATATGCGGAACCCTTGAAAGAAGATGAGAACTGCTTAATGTCCGTTTAACCTGGTGGCGCGCCAATCTGCGCGATGCGTAGGTATGACTACTATGAGCCGGGGGGGCATTCAACCTCGTATTCTTACGGGCAAAATGGGGTTTTAGACTGGCGTATCTTGGTTTGATTACCTTGTGTTTTTGCAAATTCTTGGCAAACATATACGGCTCAATCGTGATAGGCTTTGAATATATGAGATGTTTTTTAATTTTTTTATTATCATATTTTAATAGAAACAATATTAACGCCGAGTGTATAACGATAGATATAATTAATGAATATATTATGACCTTGTTGTTTTTCATAATGTCAGAGTATTAAATAACCGCGTTATTCCCCCTCTATCGTTAATTTTGAAGCTACCGTTGGCATTCTTATTCTAACATTATTTAAATTGATTTAAAATCGTTTTTGAATTAAAATACAAGATAAAATCGAGTTGTTTTTAATTAATAAACTTAAGGGGGGGGGACGCATGGAGAGTGTTTTGGGCAAAAAAGAGCTAAAAAAGATTTACGAAGGCAAGGCAAAGATACTTTATGAATATTCTGGGGACGAAAATAAGCTGATTACTTACTTTAAAGATGATGCAACCGCTTTTAACGGTCAAAAAAAGGGCATAATAGTTAAAAAGGGAGTATATAATAACTCTATATCCGCTTCTTTATTTAAACTTTTACAAAACTGCGGGGTAGAAAATCACTTTATCGAACAATTATCCGATAGAGAAATGTTAACAAGACATTTGAAAATGTTTCCCGTAGAATTTGTCGTCAGAAATATTGCGGCAGGAAGTCTCGCAAAAAAGATGGGAGTAGAGGAGGGCGTTAAGTTACTTTCTCCCGTGGTTGAACTATATTTCAAAAGCGATGAACTTGGCGATCCCATGATTAACGAAACTTATGTTGAAGCGTTTGATTTAGGAAACATCAGAGATATTAAAGAGGCTAAAGACACTGCTTTAAGGATAAATGAAATTTTAAAAGATTTCTTTGATAAAAATGGGCTGTTATTGGTAGATTACAAATTGGAATTTGGTACTTTTAACGGGAAGATTCTCTTGGGTGATGAAATTACCCCCGACACAATGAGACTTTGGGACAAAATTACACTTGAAAAGGTTGATAAAGACAGGTTTAGAAGGGATATAGGCGGCGTTGAAGAAGCATACAAAAGGATATATGGCATAACCTTAAAAATATAAATATGCCGTGATGCATACTGAAGAGGATTTTTACATATGAATATTGCTATAGTAGGAACCGGATATGTCGGTCTTGTTACCGGCGTTTGTTTGGCTGACTCCGGAAACAATGTGTATTGCGTCGATAATGATAAAAGCAAAATATCTTCATTAAAGAACTGCGTAATGCCTATTTACGAGCCCGGACTTAAGGAGTTAGTCGTTAAAAATGTAAAGAATGAAAGGCTTATTTTTACGGAAGATATTGGTTTTGCCGTGAAAAATGCAGATGTGATTTTTATAGCTGTAGGAACACCGCCGCGGGACGATGGGGATGCGGATCTGTCGAATATTTTTAAGGTAGCCGAAGATATAGCAAATTATATTGACGATTATAAGGTAGTTATTATAAAGAGCACTGTGCCTATAGGAACTTGCAGGCGGGTAGATACGGAAATAAGAAAGATAACGAATAATTTTGATGTTATCTCAAATCCGGAATTTTTGAAAGAGGGAGCGGCAATTAACGATTTTCAGAGACCTGATAGAATAATTATCGGGGTAAACGACGGTGAACATTCGTTAAAAATAAAAAAGATTATGGGGGAGATTTACGAACCATTTGTAAGAACCGGAGCGCCGGTATATTTTATGGATACAAACTCTTCTGAGCTTACAAAATATGCCGCTAATGCGATGCTCGCATTGAGAATAACATTTATGAATGAGTTGGCCAATATGTGTTCATTATCAGGGGCGAATATTGATAATATAAGGATAGGTATTGGTGCCGATAAGAGAATTGGCAAGTCTTTCTTATTTCCCGGTATCGGGTATGGCGGAAGCTGTTTTCCTAAAGATGTTAATGCCCTCTACAGAACCGCAAAGGCGAAAGGTTATGATTTTAAACTGCTAAAAGCGGTAGATGAGGCTAATTTCTACCAAAAAGAAGTATTGGTAAGTTATATTTTGAAATATTTCGAAGGGGATATTTCGGGAAAGATTTTTACTTTATGGGGTTTATCATTTAAACCTAAAACAGATGATATAAGAGAGTCTCCATCTTTATCCATTGTTTCAAAGTTACTTTCATACGGCGCAAAAATACAAGCATACGATCCCATTGCAATGGATAATGCAAGAACTATTTTTCCTAAAATAGAGTATGCAAAAGATATGTACAAGGCGCTTAAAAATTCTAGCGGGCTTATCATCGCAACGGAGTGGAATGATTTCAGGGCGCCGGACTTTAAAAGGATTAGAGAAACGTTGCAAGAGGGCGTTATATTTGACGGAAGAAATATCTATGACCCTGTAAAAATGAAGGAATTAGGTTTTGATTATTTTTCTATTGGAAGATAATAGCGTGACAGTGGTTAGTCCGGATTAAAACACACATAATGAGAGGGAAAAGATGACTAATGTCGTTTTATGCGGTGGTAGCGGAACAAGACTTTGGCCTATTTCAAGAAAATTATTTCCAAAGCAGTTCTATAAACTAATTGATGATATGTCCTTATTTCAGATGACTGTTTTGAGAAATATAGATTTTTGTGATAATTTTTTGATTGTTACCAACAAAGACCACTATTTTATTGCTCTTGACCAACTTGAAGACATTGGAGTAAAAAATTATAGGTTTATTCTTGAGCCCACACCCAGAAATACCGCCGCCGCAATTGCATTATCCTGTTTTGATGCCACTGGCAATCAAAATAAAAGCAACCTGTTTTTTGTTACCCCGGCAGATCATTTGATAAAAAATATAGATTCCTACGCAAGAATTATCGCTATTGCCAAAAAATCAGCTGAAGAAGATAATATCGTTATGTTCGGCATAAAACCATCCTGCCCAGAAACAGGGTACGGATATATAGAGATTGTTCAGGGTAACGATTTACCGCTAAACTCAAATATATCAGGCGATGCAGATTTATATGAACATATTTTTTCAGTAGGTTCTTTTAAAGAGAAACCGGATAGAGATACGGCGCGTAACTATCTTTCCAAGGGTAATTTTTATTGGAACAGCGGGATGTTTATGTTTAAGCCGGAAATATTGACAAGAGAACTTAAAGCTATATGTCCGCCTATATTTAAATCCTCAAAAAAAGCATATGAAAATGCAAAAAAGAATGGTTCAATGGTAAGAATAGTAGAAGACGATATGCTTAATATAGAAGAAAATTCTATAGATTCAGCGTTATTAGAAAAAATCTCTAACACTAAGGTGATACCTGCAGATATTGCATGGTCTGATTTAGGGAGCTTTGATTCTATTTACAACGAGTTTAAAAAGGATAAAGACAATAATGCTATATCAAAAGATATATTAAGCATTAATTCGCATAATAATCTCATAATGTCAAGTGGCAGAATGATTGCCACTATAGATATAGATGATTTAATTATAGTAGATACAGATGATGCCCTTTTAGTAACTAAAAAAGGTTCATCACAAAATGTCAAGATGGTGATAGCTGAATTAAAAAAAAGAGATTCAGATCTTCATACTCAGCATTCAACCGTTCACAGGCCGTGGGGATCATATTCGGTATTATTGGAATCAAATTTGTATAAAATAAAAAAGATAGTTGTTAAACCAGGCAGCAAGCTATCGCTTCAAAAACATATGCATAGGTCAGAGCATTGGATTATAACAAGCGGAACTGCATTGGTTACTATCGATGCTAAAACAATCCTTCTTGAGACCAATAAATCTACATATATCCCTATAGGCTCTGTTCATAGACTTGAAAACCCCGGGCTTATTCCATTAGTTATAGTAGAGGCTCAGGTAGGAGAGTACCTGAAAGAGGATGATATTATAAGATTAGAAGACGACTATTGTAGAGAATAGATTACTCCATTTTCGTTCGTGGTTGTACGCGGGTATTTTTCATTATTT
Source organism: uncultured Actinomycetes bacterium (assembly GCA_964631685.1). GTDB lineage: Bacteria > SZUA-79 > SZUA-79 > Acidulodesulfobacterales > Acidulodesulfobacteraceae > Acidulodesulfobacterium. The sequence goes on from CAZVZU010000001.1 coordinate 209,245, forward strand.
CGTTAATTTAATAAGGTTAAATATTATTATGTTATATTTTAAAAATCTAAGCGATCTTGTTGTAGTAGTTTTAGTTGGCGCAGGTTCTATTTTTATCGGACATATACTAAATTTGCTATTATTTAAAGTTTATTCCCGCGTAGCAAAACATATTCCTAATTCAGATTTAATCCCTAAATACTTAAGGTTTTTCTCAAGACTTCTAATTATTGTTTTTATATTTTCAATAATTGTTCCTTTTTTTAATTTTCATAATGGAACAACCATCGGGTTTGCTTTTAAATTTATATTAATTGCATACATAGGAATTTTTGCTTTCGGATTTGTAAGGCTAACTTATATCTTTGAAGAATTTATCCTGCGAAGATATAACATAAAGCTACAAGATAACCTAGAAGCGCGTAAAGTTTATACTCAAACTAAATTTATCAAAAAAGTCATAATAATTATAATCTCATTGATAGGTATGTCGTTCATTTTAATGCAGTTTAACGAAGTCAGGGAAATAGGAACTACAATATTGGCCTCTGCGGGGATAATAGGCGTAATTATCGGATTTGCCACACAAAAAACCTTGAATTTGGTGATAGCCGGCCTTCAGGTAGCAATTACTCAACCCATTAAGATAGATGACGTATTGATTATCGACAAAGAGTGGGGACGCGTAGAGGAAATTTCACTTACTTATGTCATATTAAGGATATGGGATTTAAGGCGGCTTGTAATTCCGATAAATTATTTTATCGAAAATTCCTTCCAAAATTGGACCAGAATTTCCGCTAATCTTTTAGGTACTGTCTTTATATATGTAGATTACGGTGTTAATGTAGATGATATTCGCCGGGAATTAGGGAATATACTTCAAACAACGGATTTATGGGATAAACAAGCTTGGGGCCTGCAGGTCACTAATGCAACAGAGCGGACATTAGAATTAAGAGCGCTTATGAGCGCGTCTGATTCATCCAAATTGTGGGATCTAAGATGTTTAATAAGAGAAAAACTTATAAAATTTATAGGTAACAATTATCCTCAATCTTTGCCGAAAATCAGAAATGAACTAACTGGACAATTAAAGGACTCTGTGAAAAATTAACTGCGGTTTTATTTGGTTGCGGGGGCAGGATTTGAACCTGCGACCTTTGGGTTATGAGCCCAACGAGCTACCGGACTGCTCCACCCCGCTAAGTATCTGACGATTATATAACTTTATTCACATGATTGCAACAATAAAATTTATTTAATGCACTATCCTTTTTAAAGGATGCGTAATAATCCCTTTAAAATTCCAGCCGCAGGCCAACTTCTGGACCTTTAAAAACTAATTTTCCATTGATGCTATCTACATTAACGTTTATCTTATCATATACATAGTCTGCAAATATTAAAAGCGGTCCTACCGCATTATAATTCACACCTGCTTTTATATGATAATAATATCCGTCCGAACCAATACTAAATCCTTGAAATTTTCCGATAAACGATATGTCATTGAGCGGAGAAATTTTTACTATCCCACCTATAAGGGGCATAGGTAAATTTGCATTTTTAGACTCAGATATCAACGAGGAATTCATCTCGGCATTGACAGTAAAGAGGTCTATGCCTGCTCCGACACCTAACGTGATAAAATTGCCCAGTGAAAAATCATGTGTGTAAAACATCTTATAACTGCGTAATTCCAGTTTAGATGTTACATTGGTATTAACATTGTAAGTCTGCCCATTAAAATAAATGGTTTCAGATAACGTTTTAAAGCCACTATACATATACGGAACATACGTGAAAGAAATCACATTACTAAATGGTATTGTTATCGCTACTTTAATCATAGGTTCAGTCTTTGTCGTCTGAAGTCCTATATCTGCGGGGGTTATATTTGTTGCGGCAAATCCATTTACCGAATTTCCAACCATTAAGTTCCCTGAAAGATTTTGAAAATAACTCCCTCCCTCAACGGAGATGCCTAATAAACCAGAAGCATGAGCATTAGAAGCGCTTAGGGATATAAAAGACAATAAAAACAAGCTTACAAAGGCAATAAAAGATAAACGAAAACATTTCATAAATTTACCATTATTAAACGACATATGCGACCCCGCTTTTTTATTTTACATTTTATTATAATGTCTTTTTATGTTATAAATATAATACATAAAACAGTATTTAGCAATAAAAAATAAAGGAATAGCATAATCATTGACTATCAATAAAAGTAAAGATAAAGCACCCCGCCATATCTATATGGACTGCAGTGGAACCTTTTACACCGGTTTTAATACGGGCATTCAACGAGCCGTTCGGAATATAGTGATGCACTCTAAGACAATGGAAAAGGATTATAATACAACCGTTGTGCCTGTTATAACCTTCATAGACAGATTCGTGGAGGTAGGCTTAGATGATTTATCAAGAAGATTTTACGAAGAAAAGAAAACTGCATTCGATAAATTATCTAAGCGCTATTTGAAAACGGAAAGAAGGATAACCGTCTTTAAATATGGCGACAATACCAATAAAAAAATAAGAACATCACTGTTAGGTCTTGTCTTGGGTAGGCTTAGGGTACCTCTTAAAAATATTTTTCAAACCGTTTTTTTTGGGTATCTATACTTATTTAAGAGTTTTAAATTTAAAACCGTGAAGATAAATGCGAATGATTTAATCTTTCTTTCCGATGTCTATTGGAGTTTTAACGTTTTGTCCATATCCAATAGGTACAAGGCAAAGAAAGGGGCATTTGTAGTCACTCTAATCTATGACATTATCGCCGCGACTCACCCTCAATTTTTTGACAACTTGCGAGTAGATATTATTATCAAGCATATTGATAAAATGATTGATTGTTCAGATGCATTTGTGTGTGATTCTAAATATTCGGCAGATGAATTAAGGAATTATATCTATCATAAAAAACACGACTCAATTAAAAAGCCTATTGAATATTTCTATTTAGGCAATGATTTAAGCGAGAAGCCCGGAATAAGAGATTTGTCTATCAGGGATGATATTAAAAATATACTAAAAAATAAGAATACTTATCTGATGGTCGGAACTATTAAGCAGATAAAAAATCATCTGTTTGTTTTGGACGTATTTGAAGAGATGTGGAACGGCGGTTTTAACGGTAATTTGATAATTGTTGGGGTCGCAGGATGGAATTGTAATAATATTTTAGAACGGTTTAAACATTCAAAATACAGTAATACTCACTTATTTGTCTATAATGACATAAACGATGCGGAGCTTAAGTATCTTTATAAAAACTCTAAAGCCCTGGTTATCGCTTCAATTACCGAGGGGTTCGGTTTTCCGTTAGTTGAAGCCGCCAGATATAATATAAAAGTGTTTGCAAGCGATATACCTGTTTTCAGAGAAATAGGCGGGGATTATCCTACCTATTTCTCTCTGGATTCCAAAAATGACCTTAAGCAAAAAATAATATCATTTGAGCGCGTAGACAAAGTTTTAAAAGAGGAAACGATTGAGACAAACATCAAACCAAAAATAAAAATTGCATCGTTTAGTTGGGACGATTCCATAGACAATCTTTTCAATAAATTAATAAAGATATATAATGCATAGTGATTTTACAACACTCACCTAAGCGTTTAAAGGCAATGGGTTGTAGGGTTTTAGAAAAATTCAGATATCCCTTAAATCATTTTTCTCATAACCTTTTCTAGGTTTAACTACTCCAAATATAAGATACATATATCAATTGATAGACTTAATTTGAAAATGCGTTTCAACTTTTTTTCATTCGAATAGTATGATATAATGAGCTGAATTTGAATTATAATTTGTAAAGTTGCCTAATTAATTACTTAATTTTTACTATTTCGGCCTCATTTAATAAGGAGGTACAAACCATGAAAAGATTTAAGTTTAGCCTTATGTGTGCAATCTTGGTATTTTTATTTGCAGTAATTATAGTTAAATCCGTCTACGCCAAGTCTGCTAAGAAAAATTATCAATTAAAATTGATTACTAGAGTTTATAATAAATATGGATATCCTGAAGATTATGTTTCTAACTCAAAAACTAAAAATAAGCAACGGGATAATCATAGCAACATAGGCAGGAAGGGTTTTTCTGCAAATCACATAAATCCGGCAATCTTATCCGTAAATAATATGATAAGCATATCATATTCTGATTTTGGGCTAAACTATGGCGAATATGCCAATAATGGTTATGCGTTATCTCTAAATGGCGGAAGCCCCAGTAAATATTTGGATATCGAGACCGGTTTTTTAAACGGTTTTAAAATAAATGATTCTTCCACATTCTATAATTTTTATAATGTGGCAAGTTTCAGCTATTATTCTGGTGGTGATACATACACTGGTGCCTCACTGGGAGGAGGCGCGTTCGGATCGCAAATAGGCACAACCGATAGCAAAATATATAATTTTAATTACAAGGCAGGATATATGATCCCTGTAACAAATAAGTTTGTTATTACCCCTTACGGAGAGATAGGTTGGCATATATGGAAAAGGGATAACATCGGCGGCAATAATGGCCAAGATGAACACTACTCTAACTGGCTGGCTATGATAGGTGTTTTAGGGCAATATGCCTTTACGCCAAAACTTGTAGGCAAACTTGAATTTGGCTACGGGACAACAATTAATGCTAAAGTGCAGGGAAACGAAATGGATATGACAGTTGCAAACTACGACACGACGACATCAGCGTGGTCTTATCAATTCGCCGATACCTCCTGGGGATTAGGTTCAAAATCAATATACAATATTACTGCCGGTTTGAACTATAGGTTTCAAGGTCATTTTAATATTTTCGGAAATGCAGAATATGAAAGATTTAAATACGGACAATCCGCATTATATGTTTATGATACGCAGGTTTATACTGATAGTGTTTACCAAAGCACTAGTACTTATCAAGTGTGGGAACCTAATAGTGTTACAAATGAAATAATCTACAGCATAGGCGCGGGATATTCATTTTAATAATTATAGGTCATTGCAGAGTGCGTGTGTAAGCTTGACGGAAGATAATAGGGTATTTTTAGGACGAGATTTATATAAATAGTAAAATAAATGGAGGGTAATATTTTATGGGTGGATTTGTTTTTCCTAACAAAACAAAAAAGATTGTAAGTATATTAAATGCGGCGCTGTCTGATGCAGATTCTGAATTAGAAAAACTTTACGCATCTGATAGGGGCGCATTTATGGACTCACACGCGGTGCTAGATTTAGTGAATGTATGGAGGGAAAGAGTATTGTCTCTTATATCTGGGCAGATCGTAATGCTTGAAATAGCGACGGATACAAAAAAAACGGCGATGGTCTTTGAAAACGAAGTTGATAGTTCATCTCAGCAAATAGCCTCGGTTGCCACAGCAACAGAGGAGATGTCTCAAACTGCAAAAGAAATTGCCAAAAATGCTCAGTTAACTACGAATGAATCTAATGATACCGTAAAAAATACAAACGAGGGTGGCGTTGCCCTTGACGAATTAATCTCTAAAATGACACAAGTAGAAAATGCCGTAAGCTCCATGGGAGAAGCTATGAACCAGTTTATAGAAAGAACCGATACTGTAGCCGAACTCACAGATAAGGTCAAGGAGATCGCAGCGCAGACTAATCTTTTATCACTCAATGCTGCAATAGAGGCGGCGCGGGCAGGTGAGCACGGCAAGGGATTTGCGGTAGTAGCAGACGAGGTTAGAAATCTTGCCGAAAAGTCTTCTAAGGCCGCAAGGGAGATAGAACAGGTTACATCGGGAATAGGTAGCCAGTCTAAGGAAGTAGAGTCTAGAATTTCTGAGGGGCTTAGTCATCTTAAAAGTTCTCAAGACGCGCTTAATGTGTTATCTACCGTTGTCAACGCAACAAAGAGTTCGGCGGAAAAAACTAATGAACAGGTAACACATATTGCCACAGCTGCCGAAGAACAGTCTCATGTAGCCACAGAAATGGCAAGTAATCTTTCAAGCCTTACGCAAAACATGGGTGATATAAGTAATTCTTTCAATGGCATAAGAACATCCTTAGATAAAATGATCAACAGTACGGTTAAATCTATGGTCATATTTTCCGAATGGAAATTCGACTGTATGCTGCTTAACATCGCCAAATCAGATCATTTAATATGGATCAATAGGGTAATGGAAATTCTTTCGGATAAAAAAACATCTATAGGAAGCTCGGAGTTATCGGACCATCATCAGTGCAGATTAGGTAAATGGTTTGATGGTGCCGGAAAGAAAAAATACGGAAATTACAAAGAATTTATCGAACTCGGACAGATTCATCCAATGGTCCATGAAACGGGAAAGGCCATTGTTGAGGCCGCAAATGCAGGGGACATGGATGAAGCCGAATTACTGGTCAATAAACTTTTGGACTATAAAATTAGGGTTATCAACGCACTAGACGGTTTAAACAAAAGAGTTAAAAACGGAAGCATTCTTAGCACTTACAAAAGATAGCATTATCTTTAATGACGTGCGCGCAAGGCAAACAAGAGAGGGGACTTCGATGAAAGATAATGGCGGAAGCGTATGGGAATCGAACCCACCGCGCCTTTTGTAGAGGCGCCTATTGATTTGAAGTCAAAGGGCGGCACCGGCCTTCCTTCCGCTTCCGTAATTCCACCAACGTTCCTAGATTATAATATATGTTTTATTATTATTCAAGTCTGCTGTATTCTTGTCCTATTTGTAATTATAAAATTATTTTTGTATTTTTATAAACGGTTTTATATGGTATAATTCTAGCGTTAGCATTAAAAATAAAAATATGATAAGGCGTTAGTTGTTGCATATGGACAAATGGAAATTAGACGGAGATGATATTTGCAATGACGATGGGGACGGTTTTTCTTTTGGAGAGCCGGGTAAAGTCGGAAGCGATTTTGATTCTGCATCCTATAAATCGTCTTATAAAAAAGATAAAACGCGTAGTAAAAATGAGCAACACAATGGTAAGCCAATCTACAAAAGGGATATTTTTAAAAAAATATTTTACATAGCACTTAGCATAGCCGCGGTAATGTCCGCGTACTATTTTTTTGAAACGTTTTTCCCTAGTAATAATATTAATATAAAACTTTTTGACCTAAAGACCACGGTTTTTAGGTCAAATAAACTTCCCGAGAACAACCTCGTAATCACAGGCTATTTGCTGAATAAAAACAGTTTCCCTATAAGCTACGTCAGACTTACCGGCAGATTGTATAGCACTAAAAACATAACCATCGTGACGAAACATGTCTATGCGGGTAATTTTATTAATTTGCACAAGCTAAAAAATATGCACAATATTGAAATAGATATGAAACTAAACAATAAACTCGGTAACAACATGTCTGACATAGAAATACTACCTAATCACCCCATAAAATTTATGGTCGTATTTTTTAATATAGCCCCAAACACAAAAAACTACTCTGTAACAGTAAATCACTTTTACGCCATAAAGAAACCAATAAAATAAATTAGGTCAAGACAAAATTATGTTTTTTTTGTTGATCTAGATCTGACTGTTTTTTTTCTCTTGGTCGCTGTAGCAGATTTTGTTTTGGTTATCTGTCTTTTCTTTGGTGCAGATTCTTCCGATTTAGGGGTTACATCTATCTCATCTTTCCCTGAAAGACTGTCCTTGAAATTTTTTAAAGCTTTACCGAAACCCTTCCCGATATCAGGAAGCTTGCCCGCACCAAATATTAAAAAAACAGCTATGATTAGTACTATTATGGCTAATGGAGACCATCCGAACATTCTATATACCTCCCTTTAAGTTAGGACAACTTTTGAATGGCGGAGAGAGAGGGATTCGAACCCTCGATAGACTCGCATCTATACATGATTTCCAATCATGCTCCTTCGGCCTCTCGGACACCTCTCCTTATATCAATAGAAACTATTAATGACGGTACTAACAACAACATTTGGATTATTGTAACATAAATTATCATTAATTTGAAATATATTCATAGGTTTTGAATGCAATTTTTTTTAGAGAGGATCACTTTTATATTGACAAAAAAATATATAGTGATATAGAATAGCAAATGTAATTCTTTTCTCCATTTTCCCCCAATATATGCCGAATATATTGGGGGTTTTAGTTTTCAAAATTAAATCAATTCAAAATTATTGCCCATATGAAAGTTCATACCACGAATAAAATAATAAAATTTAGCGATGTAAAAGAAGAAATATCAAGGCTTAAAAGGGATTCTAAAAAGATCGTTTTCACCAACGGATGCTTTGATATTATACATGCGGGACATATCGCATATCTTAATGAGGCTAAAGGGCTTGGCGATATACTAATCGTAGGAATTAATAGCGACAATTCGGTCAAACGGCTAAAGGGCCAAAATAGGCCCATCATAAGCGAAAGAGACAGGGCATATGTTCTGGCAAATATAAAACCTGTGGATTATGTAGTAATATTTCACGAAGATACCCCGTATCACCTAATAAAAGAGATCCAACCTGATTTTTTAGTGAAGGGCGGAGACTATTGCGAAAAGAATGTAATAGGTAGAGATATTGTAAAATCGTCCGGTGGAAAATTGGTTCTGATAAAATTTATTAAGGGAAAATCTACTAGTAGCATAATAAAAACTATAAAAGAAAAATAAAATTGGTTAATTACCCCTTAGCCAACAATAATTCAACCTATCCCTCCTTATTGTAACTAAAATGTAATACAAAATTAATATATTCTTAACAATTGATTCATAATATCGACACAATAAGATGCTATAACTGTTTTTAATAGCAAATTTTAATAACAAAAATTAAAAACAGTTAAGGAGAACAAATGAATCTAAAACATTATTTCGATGATTTTTCTATTAATTTTTCAGCTTGTTTACTGTCGGGAATTTATGAAGAAATATTTTTTGAGAAGGTCCTAAAAAGGAAAAATGGTATATTTAGAATACTGTTTAGTAAACATATTATGCTTTTATCCATTTTTGTTCTTGGATCTATCTTGTCGTTAAGCTCGAATGCAGTGGCAATGATCAATTTAAATCAAGGTTCTCTTGGGATAGGGGCATCCGGTATTTTGAACGAAGCAACGACATGGATATGCTACCGACTTGCACCAGCAACGCTAACATTGGGACTCGTTAAGGGATTTTACGATATTAAACAGCATAAACCTGATGCGGCAAGGAAGGCATTTATAACGGCAGCAGCAGGAACGGGAATTATGCTTGCACCTACTATAACAAGCGCTATACTTGGTATTGTTCAAAGCGCTGGGGGGACTTCAAATAGCATAATAATAGGAAGCGGAAATGGGGCATCAACGGTTGGCCAACCTTGATACTGAAAAATAAAATAGAGTAGATTATATGAAAAACGGTTATATCAAATTCAAGATTCATAGAGGAATACATGACAAGGTAACGAGGTTTGGATTAGAGCTTTACGATTGGGGATTATTTATTTTTATCACCATGGTATCTATTCTTTTATTTAAAAGAATAATCATTATTGCCATACTGCTTGATATACCTACTCTGATTTTTTTAAGAAAATATAAAAAGGGTAAACCGGATTTCTATACCAGTTCACTGTTATCATTTTTATTCACTAAAAAAGAGCTGTTTATTTTAGAACCGGGCAGGGATAAACTAAATAGTCCTCACTTCAATAATAATAATGATATTGATATATAGAACACCACTATAACAAACGATGCTGTCTTCATTATCTCTATTGTCTTTAATATATCACTCTTTTGTGCCTCACCGTGGTATTTAAAGCCTATAATTGGTCTTTCGCTAATTTGTCTCCCGTAGTAATTTACGCCTCCCAACCTAATCCTTAAAGCTCCCGCTATAATAGATTCTAATTGACCTGCATTTGGACTGGGATGCATTCCTCTAAATTTTTTCCATGTTCTTATAGCATTGCCGATATCGTAATCCTTGCCTAAAATGCGCAATATAATAATGGACATAATCATAAAAATTGCCGTAAATCTGAAAGAAATATAATTCAATGCATCATCTAATTTAGCTGAAAATTTTCCAAACCTCAAATACCTGTCGTTCTTATATCCCGTCAGCGAATCCATAAGGTTAACCGTTTTATAAATTACCGCTCCGGCCAAACCAAATGCGAGAATTAACGATAAATCTACGCTATGCCTAATGCCAATATTAACCATATGTCCCACTAAAAATCCCGCGGCAATATAAAAAAATATAGACCCGATACCGTCCCCTGTATTTTCCGCAATGGACTCTATCGCAGCCCTTGAAATTTCTGATGCATCTAGTTTTTCGCTGTCCCTGCCGGCAAGGGACATAATATCTTTTCTTGCATTAGGCAAATCGCCCCTTTCTAGATCCCCATAAACCCTTAAACCTGCATATTTTAACCCGCCCGTTGATATAAAAGACGATATGATATAAATGAAAAACACACAAAACAGTAGTAAAGACATTTTTATAATCATAATGCTTAAAATTATTAATACACTCAAGACAATAAAGAGGGTAGAGATATTAAAAAATACCCCTGCTGCAAAACCGTTTGAAATTTTGTAAAAAATCTTCTCCGTTACATTGGCGGTATAACCCATCAGATTTACAATATGGCAACGATAATGGATTCTGCCTATCAATAGATATTCAAATAAAAAAGATACAGCCAAGAGTAAAATAAGAGTGTAATTACTATAATGGTAAAGCATAAATAAAACCAGCCCGGCAATTTAATTTTACTTGATTTTTATAGTTCTGAGGCTTTTAAAGGTTAATTATAGCACATTTAAATATTAAATAAACGCAAAATAGGTCATTTTTCCATTCATTGTAACCAAAATGTAATATAAAATTAATACATTTTTAATAATTGCTTCATAATATTGAAATAATAAGGTGGTATAACTGTTTTTAATGACAATTCAAAACAATAATATATAAATACATAAAAATGTTGCTCAAATCCGTGTTAAGAAAAGTAAAACAGAATGAATCGTTTAATAACTATATTAATCTCTTAGCTATTCATGACAATATTATTGTTGGTATCGACGGGTCGTTTACTATCGGTTTTATGGTTGAAGGATTTGATTACATTCTTTCCAAGGATGAAGTAATCAACGATTCGGCATATGCCAACGATCTTCTGCTAAATCTTTTGGATAAAAACATAAGTCTGCAATGGATTTATAAGATAGGTAACGGTAATGACGATTTCATAAAAAATTATCAAATCTCTTCCATTCCTCCAAAAAATTATGAATATATCAAGGAAAATAAAATCAAAGCCCTGAGGGCAGAAAATATAAAAAATATTAAAATATATCTATTTTGTACGATAAACAGTGTAAGTTTGACAAGCTCAGACAAAGACGGGATTCTGTCAAAACTAGTAAATTTCGGTTCCGGACTACTCAGCATAAAATCTCTTGATATACACAATGCTAAATCTAAGGCTTCTGCTAAAAATGATTTCGATATAATCAAAAAACAATTAAGCAATTTAGAGAACAACCTGAGTTTTTTCTCATCAAGGCTAAATATGGGATTAAAAAGGATGAACAATCAAGAATTAACAGATTACTATTATAAGGAATTAAATCCCGAAAGGGCTCTTTCGGTAGATTCACCTAAATGGGAAAATATATTAAACGAATTCACATTAAGAAGCCAACTAATGTTTTCTTACGGCGAAATAAAAAGAGATTTTTTTTACACCGACGGCTATTATTACAAGTTCATAAACATGCATAGGCTACCTTACGAGACCGACAGCTATGGAATAACATCGTTGCTAAATGCTGAAAAAAATAACGGGGGCATTTCCAATTTTTTCCCATATGATGTATCAGTGTCTTTTAAAATTCCCGATCAAGAAAAAACAATAAATAAAATTCAGACGGACAGAAATATTAAAGCAAGTTTGACCGACGGCGTAGGCGGGGGATACGTCGACTACAAAGGAACCAATATTATAAATCAACTAGATGATTTTCTTGAGTCAGTTTCGAAAATGCAAAAGAAGATTGTGAACATCTCATTATGCGTTAGGCTTAAATCCAAGATCGTAGGAGAACTAGATTCAAGGACAACAAAAATCCTAGAAACATTCAAAGGGTTTAATGGAATGGAAGGCATTGTAGATAACATGGAACATCATAACCTATTTTTATCCTTTCTTCCGGGTCAAGCTAACTTTAATAACCGCTTTAAGACATCTATCTCATCTGCAGTTTCTTCTCTTTATCCTCTTCATAAAGGCTTTAGCGGCACTGATAGCTGCGCCATACCGTTAATAAACACGCGGGGAGAGGCTGTATGTTTAGACTTGTATAATAATACACTACCGTCAAAACATGGGATTATATTTGGCAAAACAAGAAGTGGTAAGGGATTTATGTTGAACGGATTTTTAACTAATTTTTATATGTCTGGGGATGATTATCATATCATAGGTGTTGATATAGGAGGCACATACGGTAAATTTTGCAAAATATTTAATGGAGATTATATAGAGTTAGATTTAGACGGAACTTATTGTTTAAATCCGTTTCCGCCAAAACGTCATATTGTTAATATTATAAATGGCGAAGAGGTTTTTAATCCCGATATCATGATATTTTTGACAGGCATAGTAGGCTTAATGGTAGAACCGGAAAGAACTTTATCGCCCAATGATAAAACCATTATTGCAAGAGCAATTCAATCATCATATGACAAAATAAGAGATGATGATGACATGCCGACATTTTCAGATATCAATAATGTTTTATTCGATTACAACGAGGGAAGAGATACAGAGGACAAAAAAAGGGCAATGGAAATGGGAAAAAATCTCTTTCAGTGGACGGATATTTCTTCACCTTACAACATGATTCTAAACAGGAAAGGCGGGATAGATATAGATAAAAAGATAGTTATATTTGACTTACAAAAATTAAAAGGACACGAAGATTTACAAAAAATCGTATTTGCGATAATTAAAAATATTTCTTTTAAGAAAATGTACGATAAGTCGGCTAAGGTTTTCTTCTTCTACGATGAATGTTGGGAATTTATGAATGATCCCAAAATAGCTGAGCTTATAATGCATCTTTACAAAATATCTGCTAAATGGGGATCTATGGTGTGGAGTATAACACAGGAACCCGGCGATCTTTTGAAAGCGGGAAATATAGGTAAAAGCATTATAGAGAATTCAACTATTAAGATATTTTGCCAATTAGATGCCGATGTTTCTGAAAAAGACCTGAAATTTTGTGGTATCAACGAGAAAGAGGTAAAAATTATCAAGGATCTTAAAGTTGTAAAGGGGCATTATGCTGAATATTTTTTAAAATTCGGAAACGATTCGTCTGTGATAAGAAATAAACCCAATCCCTTTGAATATTGGTTGTGCTGTAAATCTTCGGAAGATGAAGAGCTTGAAAAGCAAATTGCGGGAATGTATCCGGATAAGTCCTTAAAAGAGAGGCTTTATATACTTGCGGAAAGATATCCTAACGGCCCGTATGGAATAAAGGAGAGAAAATAAATTATGCAAAAACATAAAAGTAGAGGGTACATCTTTTATTTAAAAGTCCTGCTATTTCTCATAACCATTGTGACAAGCATATGTTTGGGATCGGCTTACGGCATAGAGCTCCCATTGCCGGATATTAGCACTATTTCATCTCAAATTCAATCGGTAGAAACTGCAGCCGGAGGAGCTTTCTCTGCATTACAGAGTCTAGCGGGAACGTTAGGCTATGCCCCTGGTGCTTCGGGCGGGCCTTTTTTTAATCCTGGACCGGGATTGTCGGAGGCCATGGCTACTGCGGATAACTTAATGGCAGATGCATCAAAAATGCAGGAAGCATACCAAAATGTCATAATTAATTATGACAAATTGGATCACTTAATTAATTCGGTTAAAAATGCTACGAATAATATAAACGATTTAAACCGTAGTATAAACAAAGCATTTAAACAAATTCCGCAGGAATTAACTGGGAGCGACGTCTCGGTATCCAAATTTCAAGATTTTATTTCAGATATTAATACCGAAAGTATGGCATTTCAAAACCTTAAGGATATTAATAATCATCCTCAAAACTTTGTTTCTGGAACTTCAGGTGCTGGCGAAGAGATGTTGAGCAAAAAAGAGCTCGAAAGAGAGTCGCAAGGCTTTAGTATGGACACTATTTACAACTCAATCGGAAATAAGGGACATATAAATCAAATTGTAAACTGCGCATCCTATGATAATGGCTACTATTTAAATAAAAATGGAAAATATACTGCCGGATGCACAGATCTTGCAGATCGATTCACGGACGATGTAGCTACGTCCAATCTCTATAGCGCAGGTCTTTCTGCAGCGAGGGCGCATAAAGCCGAGCTTGAAGGAGATAACTTTATGAAAGAAATTACAAGCGGAGCATTGAAAAATTCTACCAATTATTACACTTATCAAAGCTCTATTTTAACAATGATAGCTGAGATGGATGCTGTAAATCTAAAAAATTTGGGTTATATTGAAAGCCAATTAAAACAATTGGAACTATCAAGATCGGCAAATGAGATTAGAAAAGAACACATAGGAGCAATTATTCTGCCCCGTAACAATAATAATGCCTTGGACATGAATTTTTATAATAAAACTACGCTTTAACAGTTGAGGACGGTAATGAATATAAACATATCTGGAAATAGCTTAAAATGTGGACAAATCATGTTTATTATAATTATCGTCTGCATTAGTATCGTTTTATTTGCATCCAGTAGCGTCACGGCTATGACTATACCCACTGCGAATCCTGTGGACTCCAAAGGCTCAAATTTAATTGGCACGAACGAATCCTCATTGTCCATATCCAAGCTGAGTAACGGACAAGATCTGAATATACTTTCAATAGATTCTATCCCTGCAGCACTCAGCAATAGTGTTGCAATAAGCAATTTTGTGTCGTATATGTTTTATTTTTTGTTTTCATTAGGGGTAGTATTGTCTTTTTTTGAAGGTTACAGAGCGGAGTTGACAGATAAATCATTCAGTTATTACGGCTTGTTTTTAAAAATAGGTCTCATTTCTATAGCTTTTTTGTCTTGGAAACAGATAGGTTTTTCCAATTTTGCACAAATCATACTAA
This sequence comes from uncultured Actinomycetes bacterium, assembly GCA_964631685.1. Lineage (GTDB taxonomy): Bacteria > SZUA-79 > SZUA-79 > Acidulodesulfobacterales > Acidulodesulfobacteraceae > Acidulodesulfobacterium. The sequence continues at coordinate 224,370 of CAZVZU010000001.1, forward strand.
CTTTTGCAGATAGAATTCAGATCTATCTTATAAAACAAAATATCTACGGTATCGGCAAATCGGTCTCTCAGATAGTTTCATCTGTTTCCGGAAGCCTTCATAGCGTATCTATCCCTACCATATCTTCCAATGGAACTGCATCTATTGAAGGTAGCTGGAATTTAAATCCGGTTTCATGGTTAGCGGGTGCCGTACACATAATAACGGGAACGATACTTATGGGAATGTTATGGTTTTTATTTAATCTGCTGTATTTAATTATTCAATTATTCATGGCATTAATCCAGTTAGTAATCCTAGGGTTGTTGTTCGCAATTTGCCCAATTATACTTGGACTAGAGGCTATACCCTATATGAGAGGTGTATTCGGAAAATGGATGAAAATGTTTATCGAAGTCTCTTTTTGGGGAGCAATGGTAGCGTTGGAACAACTTATATTTTTTACTATCCTTGGCAAAATCACGTCGATTAATATTCCGTCATCCGAAACTGGCATAGGCAACATATTAGGAATCTTTACATTTGTGGAAGCCGTAACTATTTTTATTGTAATGATCGCAATTAATGTGACCGTTCCCTACCTGGCGGGGAAATTGTTCGATGGCATAAGCGACGACGCTCATCGAAAAATTCAATATATATCCGGCTTTATCAAGGACACTGCAAGTAGGTTGTAAAAATGGATTTATAAATTTCAAAGCTGTTTAATATGATCAATAAGTTATATGAGAAATCTTTTAAATTCAAAAGATAGCGTTAAAAAAAGAAACGGCAGGCTTTTTTATGAAATATGGGGAGACCTAGAATCTCAAAATGCCACACTTAAGGTCATAATTATAATAATGTCCTTGATCCTTATAGTTGCACTCTTTACATCGTTTTACACTTATAAAATAAACAGGGTCCCGATAGTGATAAGGGTTAATAATGCGGGCAATGCAGAGGTATTAAGAAATTTGCCATTCAATAATAGGGTAGGCATGGGTGAAATAATTTATTTTTCAAAAACATTCGTCAGGGAATTCACAGGCTTTAATTCAATAATGATAAAAACCGAGCTCTCAAGGGCGTTAAATAAGATGTCATATAGTTATGGAGAAAAAACACTCGTCATGATAGTGAAGAATAAATTTGTTCAAAAAATGGAAAAGGCAAACATAACCTCAATAATTAAGTTTAAAAGAATAAAATTAATAAGACAAACAACAAACCATGATGAGCTAAATATATATATCGTCAGAACTGTCATTTCTAATTCCAATTCACACGTAAAAAATAGTGTAGCTTACGAGGATAAATTAATATTAAAAAGAATAAAAAGAAGCCTTCAGTATCCATTTGGACTGGAGGTCGTTTATTTTAACAGCTTAAAACTCGGAGGAGTGTAGTGGTATGGGTAGATAACGACAACCCTCATGTCGTTAAAGAAGAGGATATGGAATATATTGATCATGGCGAGAAGGATAAGAATGCAGATCACGACGCTTATAACGCGGACCGTATCAAAAAGGATCACTTTTTCGGCAAGAGCTTTATAAATTTTTTCCGGGTTCTTCTAATTATTATAGCCTTTTTGATAGCCGCAATTTTAACATTGAAATTTATATTTTTCCGTACAATGAGCGCTAAAAACAGTAATAACAAAATGCAAAATATTAAATCAATTAGAGATGTTACCATAAAAGACAATAAGAGATTTTCTCCATCTGTTTTTGATTACATAAGTAAAAATAAAAACTCAGAACTTAAAAAAAAATTCAATGAAGGGACAAGTAGGGCAAATAAAGTTGATCACGGTAAAAATTCACACAACGATTATCGCGGTACATCTCATGAGTACGGCAATATATCAAGACAAATACCTTCAAAAATGATTGTGTTTCTTGAGACAAGCTATAAAAAAACAATTTTAAAAATAGAAAGAGGGGAAACAAATAAAACCAGTACCGGTAAAACTATTCGCAATCTCACAGTAACCGGCTTAAGGCGATCGGCATTTAACAATATTGTTATTCCGGATGGAACGGTTGTTAACGCTTACACAAAGTACAAAATATTTTCCTACGATACTGGGGTTCCTATCATAGCAATATTGTTAAATAATTTTACTTATCTAGGAAAAGTAACTTTAAAAAAGGGGGATAAATTTTTTGGTACCGTAAGCGTTAAGCATTCTTTGAATAGGTTAAACATATCATTTGACAAAATTATTAAAACCAATGGCCATTCAATTAATATAAAAGCAATCGCAATGATGCCCGATGGTTCCGGAGGTATAAAGGGTAATGTGCATTATCCTTACAATATCGGCAGTGCCATAATGTCTTTAGCTCGGGGTATTATAGGCGCGACTTCTATTTTTATAGGCGGCGGTTCAGGAACTAATTCTTCAAAACCCTATACATTTCAAAATCAGATAAGAGAAAATGTTGCCAGTAACGAACTTAATCAGGCAGAAAACGGTATTAATAGTTACGATAGCTCATATAGAAACATGGCAAGTATAACGCTCCCAAAGAATACGCCTATAAAGATTATGTTTCTAAAGCCATTGTACAAAAAAACAGATGAAAAAAATAGAGCATTCCATTAAAACACTTTGCGACGTTAAGCAATGCTTAAATTCTCAATTCATAGAGAGGGATGACGCAGTGCATATCATTGTAATTGCCATATTATCCAAAAAACATGCGATATTAATCGGGGAACCTGGCCTTGCAAAAACAGCAATATTAAAGGCCTTGATTAAACATATAAGCGGTTTTAAATTGTTCGATTTCCAGATGACCCCGGGGACTAATATAAACGAACTCATGTCTGAACACACCAGTAATAAAATGGGTATTGACAACTGTGACATAGCGATTATAGATGAATTTTTTAAAGGACCGCATAGTACCCTAAACTCGTTGCTCGCAATTATGAACGAAAGGGTGATATATACCCCTGAACCCCGTAAAATTCCGTTATTAAGCCTTTTTGCCACATCTAATGAAAAACCTGATAAATCGTCTGATTTAAATCTATTACCTCTTTATGACAGATTTTTGTTCCGCAAAGAAATATTGCCAATAAGTGATAAGGATAATTTTAAAAAACTTCTACAAACAAACGATGAATATAATTTTAGAAATATAAGCTTAAGCGCAGAGGACGTGAATATCCTAATACAAAATTACAAAGATGTACATATTCCAAATGATATTTTTGATGTTTTATATTCCATAAGAGAGGGATTAAAGAATAAGCAGGTTTCTGTATCGGATAGGCGATGGAAAGAAATAATAACAATAATAAAGGTTAACGCTTTCATAAACAAAAGAAATTGTGTCTTGCCGGTAGATATTAAAGCGCTTGAATCTTCCTTATGGACTTTTTATTCCGATATTAGAGCGGTGAGAAATATTGTAAATAGAGAGCTAGTTAAATATAGTACGCAATCTTGTCTAAAAACATAAATAGATCAATATTGAACGGGAGAATGTAACATTTTGAGAAAAAATAATTACAGTATTGTTGTAAAGCTGTGCGTATCAATTTCATTGTTTGGTGCAGAGTTGGTTTATATCTTTATTGTATCAAGTTATTTTTCAGACAAAAATACAAAGTATTACTTTAATTATTTCAATGGCGTTCGGCTATTTTTTATTTTAGCGCCAATAGCAACATGGTTCATTTCTGCCTATACATTTTCCAATATGTTGTATAACAGGTATTTATATTTTAAGCCGGATAACAAGGATAGAATTTTTAATTTTAGAAAATTTACAAAGAAATCATGGATGATCTGGCCAAAGAATGACGATTTTAAACTTGTCATAGGCGAGATTCATGACAGAGACGGCAAGAGGAAAGAAAAGCCGGAATGGCTGATTATGGACAAAAAGGGTCTCTATACAGGACTGATGATTTTTGGGGCGACGGGAACAGGTAAAACAAGCGCATGCGCATATCCTTTTTTTGACCAATTGGTAAATTGCAAAAAGGAGATACAAGATGAACGTATCGGAGGACTGATACTTGATATAAAAGGAGATTTCTGGAAAGAGTCAGTAAGAATACTTGAACGAAATGGAAGGAAAAATGACATCATCATAATAGAACCCGATTCCGATTGCTATTACAATCCTATCCATCATCCAAATTTGGATTCGAAGATTATTGCCGAAAGATTATACTCGGTTTTAGAAAATATGAATTCAAACGACGGGAGACAAGATAGTTACTGGAAGGATAAATCCATAAATCTTATTTCCAATGCCATTAGTTTGATTAGGTCATGTATGGGTTATGTAACGCTTAGCGATGTTTATGAAATTATATCAGATGAATCAGAATTGAAAGAGATGCTTGCATATACGGAAAATATATTGCAAACAAAAGAAAAATCTCCGCTGAACAGAGAGCATTCCATAGATTTAGAAGAAATAAGGCTTAATTTGTCTTATTTTACCGGAGGAGATTTTGCAGGGTTAGATGAGAGGGTCAAATCTATAATCAAAAGTGAATCAATGAGGGTTTGTTCCGATTTTATTAAGCCTGCATATAAAAGAACATTTTGCTCGCCTAGAAAGAAATTAAATTTTCCAGGTTTTCAAGATGTGATAAATAATGGAACAATAGTTATACTAAGAATGCCTGAATCTAAATATGGCATAACGGCCAAAATTATAGGCATTATGCTTAAACTCGATTATTTTAGAACAGTTCTCAATAGGGTTTACACCGCGGCCATAGACCGCAGTGTAAATGTTAAAAGACCTGTAGTTTTCATATGCGACGAATACCAAAATTATGTGACCTCCGGCGATATTGAATCAGATGCTGAATTTTTTGCAAGATGCAGACAGTCAAAGGCTATAAATATACTTCTCACGCAAAGTTATAGTTCTTTAAAGTTAAAGTTAGGGTCTGAAGAAAAGCTCAATTCATTGCTCGGCAATATGAGATCTTCTATATGGCTTTCATTGGGCGACGATTATTCAAGAGAAAAAGCTTCAAAAATTTGCGATAAAGAATATAAGGTAAAAATAACGGAAAATATAACGGAACAAGATGACGGGACAAGATTTAACCATTATATCGGAGGGCTCTTGTCGGACGATAACACTATATCTCAAGGAACGACAAAAACATATGAAAAAATCATGTCTTTCGATACGGATGAATTCGCCAACTTAAAACTGAATCAGGCAATTTACAGAATATGCTCAGGCGATAAGATAAACGGTCCAGGCATTGTTTATCTCCATCCTATTTATAAATCAAGGCTTAGTGGTTACTTTGATTAATTTTTAGAAAAAATGGAGGATATGAAAAATATGAATAATTATCGAAACGGTCATGATTATGAATTCGATATCGTTGAAATAATATTTCTTGTTTTTAGCGGATTATTTATCCTTTTTTATTTTACAAACCATAACTTTAAATATTTTATCAATTCCTTTTATATGTTTATTGATTATTCTTTAAAAAATTATCCGATTGTCATAATACTCTATGTCGCAAATATCTTCTTATTTTTTATCTGTTTGCATAGTTTATATATACGCATTTTTGAAACAAGATTAACCGGTTCTAAGCTTAAGATGCACAATAAACTTGAGAGACAAAAAGAAACGGAAATAAACGGTAAAGCGGGGGATTAAATAGGCATGCCAAGAACAATAAGGATTGTAGCCGTATTTTTTTTATTATTTTTGAACTTAAATTATTTTACTTGTATGGTTAGGGCAGTAAATGCCTTAAACTATTCTAGTGTTAAAAAATACAGTTTTAAAAATGGAATCGTAGTGCATAAGCTGGAAATAAAATCCGGAATTGTATACAAATTAAATACCGCATTGGGGTATGTAAGTGTAATCACATTACCGACAATCCCCTTGGATGTTGCAGTCGGGGATAGCTCCGCATTTTCAGAACAAGTTGTTGGCAAACAAATATTCATTAAACCGATAACATATAACATCAAAGCAACAAGTAATCTCGAAATTTTTACCAAATTTGGACTTATAAATATCCTCCTTAGGATAAAAAACGCTAAGCTTGTGACATACAATCTGAACCTCGCAAATACATTAAGGAATGTATTCGTGAAAAATTATATAAAAAACAGAATAGATCGCCTAAAGACCAAACTATTTCGAGAATACAACAATAAATTGGCATTGCTGAAGAAGAGAAACTTACGTATTGAAAAAGAAAAACAAGATGTTGTAAATTTAATACTTTTAATAAATAAGCATAAAATAAACAAAACATATAGAAAAAACGGTCTGGCACTGACTGTTGTCTCTATAAGCCGCATTAAAACATTTTATTATTTAAGGTATACGATAACCAACAACAATAATATACCGTTTTTTGTCAGAAATGTATATCTATACAAAGAAACTGGCGGCAGTTTTTTAAACGGTTACAACCCTGATTCAATACGGGAAATTTACTTAATAAACCACACGCCACATAATGTTAAGTACATGTCTTACAAAATAGTAAAAAATGTAATGATTTTTAAAGAACCAAAACTTGGAGCGGGAGATAATCTTAAACTATCTGTCCATTTGCTTCTTAATGGAAAATTAATCAGATTAAGGGTTGATAAAATATTATAATAAATAATAAATTAATGGTCTATATATGAATAAATTTAAATATATATCAATATGTTTTGTAAGTATTATATCAATTTTATCTATGTTGTCAGGATGCGCATCAAATACTCCATTGTTGCGCCGGAGCGAAACTAATCTGTTTTTAAGCAACAATAAATCCATAAATAAAGTTGATAAATTAAAAACAAGGGTATTAGAAATTTCCATGAGGCTTAATAGTGTCCCCAATCAAACAATCAACAGACTACTATTAAAAGCCGCTGATAAAATAAAAAGAGAAATAGAGCATCATCTTAATCCTTATCCTATTGATCATAGATCAAAATCACTGGTTGGAAATAATTATGCAATTCCAATAAATAAAACGATCAAGGGCGCAAATGAAAAATTTGAGCTAAAAATAAAATCTATAAATATAGAAAAGATATTTTGTGTGATTGATTTTTCCATTGAAAATTTATCTGCATACGATGTAGCGTACCATCTTATATTGACTAATAGGCTAAACGACAAAAAGAAACTCACGCCTTTTAAATCCAATCTAAATGGGGAAAATTATTCAAAACTCAATTCGTTGACCCGGATTGATGGGAGCATAATATTCTTAATGATGAAAGATTTATCCGGCATGAGATTTATTGTGTCCATAAAAACCCGCAAAAATAAGCTGTATAGACTAATGTATAATTTTTAAAAAACAAACCCGGCACGGCAATATATTATAACTCCAACCTATCAGAATTATATAAAATTTGACAAAATTTGACTATTTTATTAAAATCTACTGAATAATGATTAATTTATCTTCATTGAACTGTCAATAGAGAGGTTAAAGACATATGAATATTGATAAAAAAAGGAGTTTGGCATCCTTGTTTATACTTACAGCGATTGTACTTGGTGTTTTGTTTTTTAATCCTATCCTAATCAAAGGGGCTTTTGCCTCTTCTTACAATAGGGTTTGTAGCGGCGTTTATGCATCTAATCCTATTATTTACGGATTATATTTAAAGGCTAGGAATAAACCTATCAGTAAGAGTGACATCAAGACATATATAAAAATTGTAGATCCTGCCCTATACATGCACGATAGACACAATCCGTTCTTATGGCATAAACTATATTTTAAGGATAAGGCAAAGCTTAGTAAACTTATGAATTTTATAGACTCCGTTAAATACTTTAAGGAAAATATAAGGGCAAGTATTAGTGATTACAACTTTAAAAAATATGGATTTTATCTGACGTATCACATGTCGGATAGGGTTATAGAAAATGGTATGCAAACTTATAGGGACATTAATTTTGTTAAGGTTATACACGGCAATATCTACTATTTATTTCATAACTTAACTATTGTCCATAAAAATGCCGGAAATCTAAACTTTCTTGAGATACCGGAAGATAAAGCAGAAAGCTTCATTAATAAAAGGACAGGGACCTTCGGGGTTATTAGAAAATCAGTATTTTTGGAGTATTATTTCATACCCTTAAAGGCAAAAAATAATATTTTGACCGTGAAAGCGGTATGTGTGAAGGTTTATAATAATAAGCATAAGAATTTATTGATTGGGATTATTAAATAGGTTATAATAATTAAGATTCATATTGAGTAGGGGTGCCATAGATAGCTTGGCTGAGAGTAAGTTGTATTAATTTAGACTTGCAACCCTTTGAACCTGAATACGGGTAATGCCGGCGTAGGGAAGTGTATATAAAGCGTTGCGTTAGTGTATCTACCGCCATTGGTTTGGTTTGTAATTACAGTCTTTCCTTCCTCTACTACCGAGCTGTTCTGTTGGGATATTTTTTAAATTTATGACCAGATTAAATTTCATACTTGAGAAGGCGTTATCTTCTGAAAAATTAGACGACAAGGAACTTCTTTGCTTACTGGATGAGAAAGAGGGCGTGCAAGATATTACCGATGCCGCAGATATAAAAAATCGGGCAATAAATTTTAATAAGGTATCTTATGTCGTTAATAGAAATATTAATTTTACAAATATATGTGGTTTAAATTGCAAATTTTGCGGATATAAAAGAACCAAGAAGTCTAACGATGCGTTTCTGCTTGATTATGATGAAATAATAGACAAAATCTCAGAGGCTAAAAATAGCATAGGCATTGACGAAATATGCGTAACCGGTGGAATAAATCCTGAACTGACACCCGATTATTATTTTAATTTGATCAAGATTGTAAGGGACACCTTTCCGGATATCCATATTCATGCATTTTCTCCTCAAGAGATACTGGAACTTTCTAAAGCCACAAGGGAACCATATAAGGAAATTATCCTTAAACTAGTAGAATTAGGGTTAAATTCAATGCCTGGAACGGCAGCAGAAATTTTGGCGGAAGAAACAAGGAATAAAATTTGTCCCGAAAAATTAAGTAAAACACAATGGGTTGAGATTATCATGACCGCACACCGCCTGGGGGTTAAGACCTCAGCAACAATACTTTTCGGACACCTAGAAACAAATGCCGATATCGTTAGCCACTTAAGCTTAATAAGACAGATTCAAAGTGAAACTGACGGATTTACGGAATTTATTGCATTACCTTTTATCTCAAACAAAACATCTCTCAGGAAAAAGGTTAATTCAATGCCTATACAAGAAAAAGTGCTCAAATTTTATGCTATTTTAAGGCTTTATTTAAACAATTTCAAAAATATTCAAACAAGCTGGCCTAAAATAGGCACAGATGTAGCATTGAAATCCCTTAAATGCGGGGTTAACGATTTCGGGGGCACATTGATGGAAGAAAATATTACCAAGAGCGCCGGCGGAAACTTTGGAGAATATTTATCAGAAGCTACAATAATGGATTTGATAAGTGGGGCAGGGAAGATCCCAATAAGAAGGGATACATTATATAATTACAAAAAGGCTTGTGACTTATGAAAATTAACATTAACGACAAAATTTTTGAAGTTCAAAATAAAATTACGATTCATGGTCTAATAAAGGAGCTTAAATTAGACACGAGTAGTACGGCCGTGGCCGTTAACAAGGTGATAATTTCAAGAAAAAAGTACAACGACCTTACTTTAGAGGAAAGTGATAAGGTCGATTTAGTCACTATTGCACCGGGTGGCTAATTTTTTAATTATCATTATACCAAGGAGGAGGTACATAAATGAATAGTACTAAGAAAGATGACAAAGCGCCACTGAATGATGTTTTTAAAATAGGAAAATATACATTTAGGTCCAGGCTAATAGTTGGCACAGGAAAATATCCGGACTTCACGACAATGAAAAAATCAATGGATGTTTCCGGAGCAGAGATTATAACCGTAGCAGTCAGGCGGATAGATTTTAATAAAAAGGAGAATATGCTGTCATATATAGATCAAGACAGATTTACACTTTTGCCGAATACAGCAGGGTGTTACACGGCAGACGATGCCGTTAATACACTGAGATTATCAAGAGAATTGGATGTTTTTAAGACAGATTTAGTAAAATTAGAAGTAATTGGTGATTCAAAAACTCTTTATCCTGATAACGAAGAATTATTAAAAGCTGCAAAAATATTAGTCAAAGAGGGTTTTACCGTCATGCCATACATGATGGACGATCCTGTTCTGGCAAAAAAATTAGAAGATATTGGATGTCCCGTTGTAATGCCCTTAGCGTCACCTATAGGTTCCGGTTTGGGAATTAGAAATCCTTATAACATAAGGATAATAAAGGAAACCGTATCTATCCCAGTTATAGTTGACGCGGGAGTCGGTACGGCTTCTGATGCATGCAAAACGATGGAGCTTGGAGTTGACGGAATTCTTATTAATACGGCTATAGCAGGGTCCAGCGACCCGATAGGAATGGCTCTGGCAATGAAACATGCCGTGGAAGCCGGCAGGATTGCTTATCTCTCCGGTCGTATCCCTATGAAACTTTATGCGCAAGCATCAACCCAAATGGAGGGAATTGTATATTGAGTTCTAAACCAACTTTAAGGCTAAATAAATTCCTTGCAAGCAGGACCGGCGTTTCAAGGAGAGAAGCTGATACACTGATAGAAGAAGGCAGAATTACTATAAACGGTCATAAGATTCAAAAACCCCCGGCATTCGTGGCTCCCGGAGATGAGGTGTTTTTTAATGGTAAGAAAATTATTTATAAAATGGAACCACTTGTTTATATAATGCTAAATAAGCCTCAAGGCTATATTACCGCCGTGAAATCAGAATCCGGCTTCAAAACGGTTATGGAATTAGTCAAAAAAAACACCTCAAGTTATAGGCATATTTTTCCTGTGGGCAGACTGGATTTTATGAGTGAAGGACTATTATTGCTAACAAATGACGGCGATTTCACCTATAAAGTTACTCATCCAAAGTTTAATGTCATTAAGTCTTACATAGTGGAGATCAAGGGTATCCTTACAGACGAGCTTCTAAGGAAGATAAAGAAAGGGATAAATCTAAGGGAAACGGGCTTAATTAAACCTCAAAATGTCAGGACGGTTAGCAAAAAACAAGGAAGATTTGTCTTGTCCATAGATCTGAATCATGGTAAAAATAGAGAAATAAGAAGACTTTTAGAGTTTTTCAATCTTAAAATAATAATGCTTAAAAGGGTATCTATTGGGAAACTTTACATAGGAGACTTATCATCAGGACATTCCAGGATAATAAACAAAAATGTTGCCGAACTTGTTTTTAAATAACCTTCCCCTAGGCTATTTTTAACAATTACATGATGTTTGCTATTTTTGCTTTATATGTAGATGTACTGTTTCCAACAGGTAGTATATATATTTCCATAAACGGTTGCGCCTGCTCTAAATTTATCAAAATCAACCTTGACATCTCAAGCAGAGCTAAAAAGTAGGTAAATAATTCATCCTTGGAGCTGGCATTCCTGACAATACCGGAAAGTGTAATTTTATCGGCTATACCTAACTTATCCATTATTTCGATAATTTTACCTTTAATAGAAAAGTTTTCTTTTGTTACCTCATAGGTGTTTATTCTTTTTTGAGCTTCCGTTATTTTATAGTAAAAATATTCCGCAAGAACAAAAATATTTGCTTCAAAAAGGGGTTCTTTCTCTTTTATTTGTCCAAGTTCAAAGGGCTTATCCTTAGCAAGTATATTTATTTTAAATACATCCCGTCCCAAGACAGGTCTGCTATCTAAAAAATAGGCAACTTCCTTAACCTTTTGATATTCGATAAGCATATTTGCAAGTTCGGTCCTCGGATCAATACTTTCTTCTTCGTCTGCGCTCTCACCTTTATCGTAAGATGGAAGTAGCATTAAGGATTTAATATATATCAGTTGCGCTGCCATAACGATAAACTCTCCGCTCGAATCAAGGTTAAAGCTATGCGAAATGAATTCATCCCTATTTTCATCAAACCCTATAATGCTCAGATATTGATTCGTAATCTCAACGATTGGAATATCATAAATATTTATTTTATCTTTTTTTATGAGGGATAAAAGCAGATCCAACGGACCATCATAGGCCTGAAGACTCACATCGTTAAGGTTACTGTTTTCGGCGGGCATATGATGCATAACGTTTTAAATCTATAAAATTATAAATTGCTTAAAACGAGATTATTTACAATAAAATTAAATAAAACAATTAAAAAATTACCCGGGTCTACGAAGAGCAATATAAGAATTATAAATATTCCAAACGGCTCTATTCGCATTAGGTAGCTCGAAAAAGGCTCGGGCAATACACTGACCGCTATTCTCCCCCCATCTAAGGGCGGAATGGGTATCAGATTAAAAAAACCAAGTATTAGGTTTATCATTATGCTTATAAAAAGCATAAACGTTACGGGATAAATGAAAAATTTAAAAAAGGAACTCCCCGCTACAGTCTGAAACTGGAAATGGCTTATAAAATAGGTAAGATAAATATCCATTACGGGAAAATTCGCAAGAATTAATTTCAAAAATGCAAACGAAATCAAGGCAAGTAAAAAATTTGTAACAGGACCAGCAGCAGCAACAAACCCCGTATCTCTTTTGGGATTTTTTAGACCGCCAAAATTAACGGGAACAGGTTTTGCATAACCAAACAAAAAAGGGGAGCCTATAAAAATCAAAAGCGCAGGAAGCAAAATAGTTCCGAAGGGATCTATATGTTTTATCGGATTAAGCGTAAGCCTGCCCGCATTTTTTGCCGTATCGTCGCCAAATAGGTGGGCCACATAGCCGTGAGAAACCTCATGTAGTATTATTGCAAATAGAACGGGGATTATCGCGATTACTAGAAGCTGAATAGTATTGTCCATGGCATCCAAAAAGGTTACTGTTTTTAAAAATTGTTTTATTTATTATATAATGATTAAATAAAATAAATCAAGCATCTAAGTAACCTTAAAATCATAAGCGGAAGTTATGGAGAAAGATTATATGAACGAAGTTCGGTACAGACCCCCCTCATTATTCGATAAATTAAACGATAAGGTTTTTCCATTTATCCAAAAACCAGCAAGATATTTGGGCATAGAACAAGGTATTACAGGGAAAGATATTAAAAATTTACACGTAAAATATGCCCTTGCATTTCCCGATTTCTACGAATTAGGAATGAGCCATATTGGAATGGGAATAATATACGATATATTAAACTCTAAGGATTATATAGCGTGCGAAAGAGTGTACTTGCCTTATCCTGATATGAATGCAAAATTAAAAGAAAACGAAATCCCTCTTTTTTCCTTAGAATCGTTTGAGGAAATAAAAAAATTCGATATTTTAGGATTTTCTTTGCAGTATGAACTTTCTTATACCAATATATTATCCATGTTGGAATCATCTGGTATTCCAATTCTTGCGGGAGAAAGGGATTGTACCGATCCGCTGATCGGAGCGGGTGGACCTTGCGCCTTTAACCCTTTACCCCTAAACGATTTTATGGATTTTTTCATAATAGGAGACGGTGAAATTACAACTATTTTAGTTTGCGACGCAGTTCTAGAGGCTAAAAAAGAGCTTAAAAATGGTCTTATAACCAAAAATGATTTTAGAGACAATGTGAAAAAAAAGCTCAGCAAAATAAGGGGCGTCTATGTTCCTAATTATTCAAAAAATGTAAAGAAATCGATATATTATGATTTAAATTTAATGGGTTACATTAATAAAAATATTGTTCCTGTAATTGAAACAGTACATAACAGATTTTCAGTCGAGATAGCTAGGGGTTGCTCATCTGGATGCAGATTCTGTCAGGCAGGCTACATTTATCGGCCTGTTAGAGAAAGAAAAAAGGACACGGTTGCGAAGATAATTAAAGAAGGCATTGAGTCCACTGGTTTTAACGAAATATCGTTATCATCTCTATCAACAGGTGATTACTCGGATATTGGCGGATTACTGGATGAATTATCGTGTCTAAGCGAAAATGATCACATATCAATGTCCTTTCCTTCTATGAGGATAGGTTCCCTTAGCGAAAAAATCTTAGGGAAGACTGCGGAGGTTAAGAAGACTAATTTCACCCTTGCCCCTGAAGCAGGGACACAACGGCTCAGGAATATAATAAACAAAAATATATCTGAATATGACCTGCTCGAAGAGGTTAAAAACTTGTCTAGAAAGGGATTTAAAAAGCTAAAATTATATTTTATGATTGGGTTACCTTACGAAAGAATTTCCGATATAGACGGCATTAAAAATCTTGTTTTAAGGATTAAAAAGGCTTCTAATGGGAGCCTTAATATTACGGTCAATGTTAATAATTTCGTTCCGAAACCGCACACTCCCTTTCAATGGCACCCTATGAATACGATACCTGAACTTAATTTCAAGATCAATTATTTAAAAAAATTACTGAGATCCGCCAAGGTAAATTTCAGATACCAGAATCCTAAGGTCAGTTTCATAGAGGGACTAATCTCGAGGGGCGACGGATTCACCTCAAAAATTATATATGAAGCGTATAAATTAGGAGCAGTTTATGACAGCGAAATAAAGCTATTTAATTATAATGCATGGGTTAAGGCAATGCAGTATTCCAGTGATGAAATGGGCAACAATGATATAATGAACCATTACCTTTATGACGATAAAGATTTGAATAAGTCGTTACCGTGGGACATTGTAGATACATTGGTCGATAAGGATTATCTTAAAGATGAATTTAAAAAGGCATATAAGCTAAATGCAATATCCATGTATGATTTTGATTCAAAAACCGTAAAATACGATAAAAATAGCATACAAGAAAAACTATCTACAGAAAATTGCAGAACAGTTTGCCATTTATGCGGAGTTTGCGATTTTGAAGAAATAAGTCCTGTTTATTCAACAAAGACCGGGGACGGAAATATTAAAATGCCGGAAATACAAAAACAGGAAAATACCGGCAAACATAGTCAAATTGACAGTAACAAACGATTAATCAAACTTTTAATAAGATATTCCAAGAGAGGGTGTATTAAGTATCTCGGGCATTTGGAAACTTCCAAAATACTACTAAGGGTTTTTAGAATCGTAAAACTCCCTATTGCATATAAAGAATCAAGGTTTAACCCAAGGCCAAAAGTCAGTTATTCTAATCCTATACCGTTTATGAGCGAAAGTGACAATTTATATTTAACAGTCAATATCAAGAATAAACCATCGGGAGGAACAGGCCACTTAAAAGATGCGCTTAATGATTACTTGCCGGACGGATTAAGGGTGTTAGACATAACAGAGGTGGAAACGGGCTTTAAAGTATAATACAAAAATTTATTTGCAAAACCGGATTGTTGCGTAGATATAATTGAGTCGTATTTTACCTACACACAATTGATTTGAGCCGTACAATGAGATATAATATAGAAACTAGTTGTGGTTTTGCAATATGTTTTTTATTAACTTTAATTAAATTTAAACTGGAGGATGTAGGTTATGGCTAAAACACTACAAGGAACAAAAACATTAGAAAATTTAAAAGCCGCATGTGCCGGTGAATCGGAGGCAAATAGGAGGTACTTATATTTCGGAAAAGAAGCTGATATACAGGGATATCCAGATGTAGCCAATAATTTTAGAGAAACCGGAGAAGGCGAAACAGGACATGCCTTTGGGCATCTCGATTACTTAAAAAAATACGGAGGCGGAGACCCCGCTACAGGTAAACCCATAGGCACACTAAAGGAGATGCTTGAATCCTCGTTGGCCGGCGAGACTTACGAATATACAGAAATGTATCCGGGATTCGCCAAGACGGCGAAAGAAGAAGGCTTTGAAGATATCGCATCATGGTTTGAAACCCTTGCTAAAGCCGAAAAATCACACGCTGCAAGATTTAGCAAGATTATAGACGATTTTAAATAATGTCACTAAAAAATTAAAGAAATATTTTAATCGCGGGGCTTACTTATGTATAAGACGGATGCCGATCCTAAGATTACTCAAAATTTCGATATAAGAAATACTGACTTTTTAAACGAAGCTAATCTTTTTAATGAGATTAAAAGGGTATATTTAAAGTGCATGAGTTGTAGATTGTGCATAGGGTTTTGTCCGTCTTTCCCCGCTCTTTTCGACGCTGTGGATAATAAAAACGATGATATCAATGCCTTAACCAAGGAAGAAATTATTAAACCCCTTGAGATTTGTTTTTATTGCAAGCAGTGCTATTTTAAATGCCCATTTACACCTCCCCATGAATGGAATGTAGATTTCCCCCATTTGGCATTGAGATACAAAGTATTTAAGTTTGAGCAAGAAGGGGCGCGCATACAAGATAAATTACTTGCCGACACGGATAAAATGGGAAAAAAATCTATTCCTATGGCATCCATTGTAAACAAACTCAATAATACAAAGTTATTTCGTTATCTCATAGAACCAATTATGGGAATAGACAAGAGAGCAAAGGTTCCATCATTTAATAAGATTAGTTTTGAGAAATGGTTTTATAACAATTACAAAATTAATAATACCGCTTCCGATAAAAATAATTACAACGGCAAGGCCGTTCTGTTCTACACATGTATGCTAAATTATAATTTCTTAGACCGAGGTATCGCATTAATAAAAGTTCTTGAAAAAAACAACATATATGTCGAACTTCCCGATATTCAGTGTTGCGGTATACCATATTACGACATTGGAGATATTAATAGTTCCATTAAGAAGGCAAGATATAACATTAAGAGTTTAAAGAAATATGTCGAGGATGGCTTTGATATAATCGTTCCCGTTCCGACGTGCGCAATGCAAATAAAACATGAGTATCCATTATTGTTACCCGATTCGGTAGATGCTACTATGATCGCAAACAAAACCTTTGATATTCACGAATATTTGTACCGTCTGCACCAGGACGGAAAATTTAATACCGATTTTAAAAAGTCCATGGGTAAAATAGGATATCATATCTCATGTCACTTAAAATCGTTAAATGTCGGATATAAAGCATTAAATCTCCTGAGACTTATCCCTGAGACGGATGTCCAAATTATTGAAAAATGTTCAGGACACGACGGAACATTCGGGGTGAAGAAGGAAACTTTCGATTATGCGGTAAATGTAGGTAAAAGTCTGTTTGAAGATATTAACTCAATGAACATGGACTACTATATATCTGATTGTCCGTTGGCATCCGACCAGATAGAAATGAATACCAGTAAAAAGGTTTTACATCCTATTGAAATATTATTCGAGGCTTATTCGGCATAAAAAAATATAAGCATTAGATTTACACTTGACAAAAAATTGAATAGTTGTAATATACAGTAACGTGATGTTTTATACGCATATACGTTCATATTTGTTGTAATATTTAATTTTAAAATTCGGGGGAAAAATCTTGAAAACAAAAAAAGGATTAACTGTTCTCTTTACCACTTTGTTTGTCTTATTTATAAGTGTCGGACTTTACGGATGCACACAACAAAAATCGTTGAAAACTAGTTCCGCAAAAAAAGTAACTGTTAAAACCACTACGCCGGCGGCTACTCATAAAACTGCCCCAATGATATCTAACGGTATGAATACAACTGGTAAGATGGCGGCACCTATGAATAAAAGTACAAATAAGGTTGCAGAGCCCATAACCCACAAGGTTGTCAAAAAAATCAGTTCTAAAAATTTAGAAGTGGCAGCAATGAAGATCATCAACGCTCAAAGTTGCTTGGGTTGTCATGTAATAAACGGTAAGGGCGGTTCTATAGGGCCTAATTTATCAAAAGAAGGAAACAAAGGACGCTCTATTAATTGGCTCGAGGTGCAAATTAATACTCCAAAGGTTCATAGCCCCAATACAATGATGCCAAATCATAATTTGAATTCAACACAACTTAAAACTCTAGCGGAGTATCTTAATTCATTAAAATAAGTATAATTTAAAATAATATCTTCTTAATTATTTTTATAGGCATCTTTTCTCGTTAAGCCGAAAAGATGCCTATTTTTGCGATACCTAGTGTGTTATGAAAGATAAAAAAATATTTTACATATTACTTCTTATAATAGCTATATTAGTGACGGCTATTTTTTTATACAAGAATTTATCGGGCATAAATAAATCATATAGATCTGCCAGGGGAACTATTGGTAAACTCGAAACAATAAAGTCTACAAAATATCAAAGGTTCAAAAAATTCTGGGTTAACGTGTACGATAATCTTCAAAATAAGAAACTGCAATATATCATAAAACCATTATATAACGACAAAGTAAATAAGATAGAAACATACGATTTAACCCTGACATCTTATGACGGTTTAAAGCTAAAGGGTTATTTTGCTATTCCTTACGGCGTTAAGGGTAAAAAGTATCCGGGAGTACTCTTATTACACGGTTATAGCTCATATGGAACGCCCGGATGGGCACATTTCTTTGCAATAAGGGGTTACGCCGCTCTTTCCATAGATGTAAGAGGGCACGGAAGAAGCAAATCGGTTTATAATCCAGGTTTTCCTGGGCTTATGACCGATGGAATTTTAAATGTAAGAACATTTTCTATGTTTAAGATAATAATGGATTCATTGGCATCGCTAAAATTTTTAGAACATTTTACAAATATAAATCATAAACTTATATTTGTAACTGGCGGAAGTATGGGCGGGGGTATATCCCTAATAGATGCATCCATAGATAGCCATGTTGTGGCCGCTGCCGGGGACGTTCCATTCTTGAGTGATATTCCCATTCAGATGCCTCTGGCTAAAATGGGTCCTTATATGGAAGTAAAAGAATATCTAAAAAAACACCCCAACGATAAAAGTAAAGTATTGCGATCGCTCTATTATGTAGATGTAAAAAATTTTGCAGTAGATATAAAATCACCGGTCCTTATGGGAATAGGGCTTAAAGATGAAGATTGTCCTCCCGAGGGTAGTTTTGCCGTTTACAAGCTGATTAAGTCAAAGAAGTATATATTCATTGCCAAAAATAGCGGGCATGTTGTTTTGCCCGGCTGGAATGAAGCAGTGTTTAAATTTTTTGCTCAATTTATTCCAAACGCACGAGAAAATAGTTTTAGTCTAAATAAAAATGTAAACAAAAGGAAAATTTTATGAATCATACCAAGAGTACAAATGTGGTTAGGCTTGCCGAAACATTAATGCCTGGTGGGGTTAACAGCCCTGTCAGAGCCTTCAAATCTGTAGATTTTTCTCCAATTATAATCAGTAGGGCAAAAGAAAGTAGAATTTTCGATATAGATGGTAATGAATATATTGATTACGTAATGTCTTACGGTCCAATGATATTGGGGCATGCCGACGATCGCATAATCAAGGCCATAACGGGTGCATCAGTCAACGGATTTAGTTTTGGAGCAACAACGGAAGCAGAGGTAGAACTCGCCGGCTTAATTACTAAAAACGTTTCTTCTATGGAAATGGTCAGGCTGGTCAATTCCGGCACAGAAGCAGTAATGAGCGCACTAAGGCTTGCAAGGGGATATACTGAAAAGGATAAAATTATAAAATTCGAGGGATGCTATCATGGACATTCAGATTTAATGCTTGTCAAAGCAGGGTCTGGGGCCCTTACAATGTCAACGCCGTCAAGCGCTGGAATTACCGAATGTCCCTCCAAGAATACGCTTGTTGCAAGCTATAACGATATAGAATCCGTCAAAAAGATATTTCAAAAGAATAAAGGAAACATTGCAGGGATAATAATAGAACCCGTTGCTGCAAATATGGGCGTTGTTCTGCCTAAAGAGGGCTTTCTAAGCGATTTAATGGATTTAGCGCATGAAAACAACTCCCTTATTATCTTCGATGAGGTCATAACAGGTTTCAGATTATCGATGGGAGGAGCACAAGGTTTATTTGATTTAAAACCGGATATCACATGTCTTGGTAAGATAATTGGTGGAGGGCTACCTATTGGTGCTTTTGGCGGCAAAAGGGATATTATGGAATACCTTTCACCGATCGGCCCTGTTTACCAAGCAGGAACGCTTTCCGGAAACCCTATATGCGTAGCCTCCGGTATTGCAACATTAAAAGCCATGAAGGAGGACAACGCTATATCAAAGGCAAACGAAGCATTGGATTATATGGTTTCAAACTTAAAGAATGAACTTAAGGGCAGGCTTGGGGATGGAATTGCAATAAACAGCATATCATCGATTCTCACGATATTTTTTAAGAAGGGGAGTGTTGGTAATTTTAGCGAAGTTATGCAGTCGGACACAAATGCATTTAAAAAATTCTTCGGCATGATACTAAATGAGGGATTATTTGTAGCACCATCACAGTATGAGGCTATGTTTTTGAGTTCCAGACATACAAAGGACGACCTGGATAAGACCATTTTGATTATCAAAAAAGCAATAGAAAAACTTTTTTGAAAATCAAAATGCCGAGTCTAATAGTTAATATGACACCCTCCGACAGGGGCAATTTTAACATTATAGCCATACTATTCAGGAGAACGTTATGAAAAAAATGACCATAAACTCAGGACAGTCACGCCGCTTTTTATCGCTGGTGCCGATCCTGAGATAGATACAGAGATTAGAGAGTTAAGTATAAAAGGGATGCTCCGATTTTGCTACAGAGCGGTGCATCCAGGGTATTCACGAGAGGACGAGGATCGCATCTTTGGTAGCACCGACAAGCGATCAGCCGTAACTCTTCGGATCACTGACAGACCGTCAAGCCCTACAGATAAAAAGGGTGATGTTTTCAACAAATACGCTACTTATTTAGGTTATGGCGTAATAATGAGAGATAAGGATAGCAAAAAATTAGAGGCCGTACGGCCTTATTTCAAAGAAGGTACAACCTTAACGCTTAACTTAATGTTCCACAGTCTCAGCGATAACGAACTCAAAAGCGTAGAGCGATCGCTTTGGGCTTGACTTGTTTTCGGCGGACTTGGTGCACGCAGTAGAAGAGGATTTGGCTCACTTGTGGTAGAAAGTATTGCGGGAAATGAGCTTAACGAACTTATATGGAGATTTAATAATATTTGCCAGTTGACACTCATTTATCAAGGCTATCGCCGACAAACCTTCAGAACAACCCGAATATACATGCTTCGGCAAAGGTTCACAACTGATTGTGATATCTGCTAAAAACGAGGGAAAGGTCTTAGAGTACATCGGAAAACAAATGTGAAACTATCGCTCTCACAGAGCTAAAAAATACTTTTAAGGTGACCATGACATCGTTGATGAATATCTTGCTGACAACATTGAGCCTACTTCCTGCCCAAAGCGGGTAGCATTTGGGCTACCCGCATAATTATCACTTTTCATCATTGGAAAAAAATGCCTCAATTAATCTTATGGAAGGGGAGTAAAGTAGGCCGACGCTCCAGCCCTCTGTTTTTGCATATTCAAGAGCTGAACAACGGACGGTCATTTATTATAATAACCTATCTTCCCGCAAGGTTCTTACCTGAAGATAAGAAGTTGACAATTAGTGGCGGCAGTGAGCCTGCGGAACTGACGTTTGATGATTTTTCCGCAGTCGAGAGCTTTATGTATAAACTTTCTCAAGAAGCCGATTATGTTTATATCAACGCATAACGTCTTAAGAAGTCCGTATAAATACCCAACATCTATATAACCAATTACTAAAAAACCATAGCCATCCTACATCTCTATTTTAATTTTAATTAGATAGCTACAGATGATAAAAGATGCGATCTTAAAAGTACCGGCAACGTTATAAAACCGTCCAAGAGGACTTCCATCAAGATTGAGTTGGTGGAGGGTATGGGACTCGAACCCACGACCTACGCCATGCGAAGGCGTCGCTCTACCAACTGGGCTAACCCCCCCCACTTTAAAAAGCTCAACAAATCAAGTGTTATTATCTCAAAAAATACCTATAAATGCAAATACTAAAAATATTTTAATCCAATATAATATTAGGATTATTATAATAAAATGTTCTAAAGATATATTAAAATTAGATTTTATTGCGGATTTGACTTTTTATATTATAAGGATAAAATAAAGAAAGATGCTAAGGAGGGCGTGGCTTTTGCGCTTTACAGGGTAGAGATATTCAAAAAATATTAAGGAGGTGATTAGAGAAGAATATAGAGCATCTAATGCCGCTGCTCAGGATAAAATTAAATTTTTAATAGAATGAGACATATGTCGATTGTCAATAAAGAGGAGGATTGTTGCAATGAGTGAATCACTGTCGTTAAAACAAAGAATTAAATCTACTGTCGTAAAAAACACACTTTATCTGGCAGGTAATTATATAGCACCGAAATTAAGAGATGAGACAATAGTTAAGATTTCCGATAAATTAAGCAACTTTAAGGCTCCTGCAGGAAAGATTTTTTTTGACCACATCTTTGTAAATCTAAAAAGAAGATTACCCCATCTTTCCAAGGGTGTCAAAAAGGGGATATTGGATAATTTTATCTCCAATTTTTTAATTTTAAGCGGGGAAAGGAGGAGAGAGTTTATTGAGAAAAATGGATTTTATCCACCACTTTTTTATGTCATTAGCCCAACAATGCATTGCAATTTAAAATGCTATGGATGCTATTCCGCAAACTACGAAAGAAAAGATATGCTTTCATACGAAAAGATTAACCAGATCATCGACGAAGGTAAAAAGTTCGGGATATTTTTCTATACATTTTCCGGAGGAGAGCCTTTTATTAGAAAAGATCTTATAGATATAATCGAAAAAAATAACGACTGCTATTTTCAAATATATACAAACGGTTCATTAATCGACGGTAGGATGGCTGAGAAAATAGCTAATATAGGCAATGTGTTTCCTTGCATAAGTGTTGAGGGTTTTGAAAAGGAAACAGACGAAAGGAGGGGAAAGGGGCACTTTAAGAAGGTTCTCTCGGCAATGAATTATCTGAAGGATAATGGAGTACTTTTTGGATTTTCGGCAACGGCCACTAGATTCAACAACGATGTTATAGTAAGCGATGAATTTATAGATTTTTATATAAAACAAGGTTGTTTTCTCGGATGGTATTTTAATTATATACCTATCGGCCGTGAACCCGATGTTAGCCTCATGCCTACGCCAGAACAACGAAATTATAGAAGAAAAAGAATAGCGACAATAAGGGAAATTAAACCTATCGTAGTTGCAGATTTCTGGAATGACGGCATACTCTCGCACGGATGTCTTTCAGGCGGCAGGGTTTATCTCCACATAAATGCGAATGGCGGTGTTGAGCCTTGTGTGTTTGCCCAATTTGCTGCCGACAATATATTCGATAAATCAATGGAAGATATCCTTAATTCTATGTACTTCAAATCCATCAGGAGAGAGCAAATGGGCGTCAATAATAGGCTTCGCCCATGCATGATAATAGACCATCCTAAAATATTACGCAAGGTCGTAGCCGAAGGTGGAGCAAAAGCCACGCAAGAAGGCGGCGATTCCATTATAACGACACTCAAGGATGAAATGGATGAATATTCGCGGAGCTATGGAAAAATTGCCGACCGCACTTGGGAAGAAGAGTTTGGCAAAGGCAAATTTTTTTATAACTACGATGGCAAAAAGATCGAGCTGAATGAGGAAGAGTACTATAGAAGGAGTTTTTACCCTTTAAGTGGTGGTAAAAATTTAAAGAAACAAAATAAGAGGACACATTATTAGATAAGAGTATATGCTATCATGTAGCCAGCGTACTTGCGCGTGTTTACTCGCGCAAGTACGCTGGCTATTTTTGTTTAGCTTAGAAATATTTTTTATACTATAATAAAAACATATGATTGCAGATGTGGTTATCCCTAAAACAGGAACTAATATTAAATTTAGTTATACAATACCCAAAATTTTTGAGGAAGTGGCAGATATCGGCATGGCCGTTTTAGTGCCCTTCAAAAATACACTTCTTTACGGCTATATATACGATATTAAAAACTCGCTTGACGTAGCCGGATTAAAAAAAATCAAATTAAAAGAAATACACCAGCTTTCAAAAGCATCTTTTTTTAAGGAAATCCATAAAGATTTATATAACTTTTTGTCCTCATATTACCATGAAAATATCTCAAGGGTCTTGGAAACTACATTGCCGTCTATTGGCGTAAAACATTTTAATCTTTTAGACAAATATTACGAAGAAGCACAAAGTGCAAGTAATAATCAAAACCCGGAACCGACAAATATTATTTCCGATATCCCCTACAAGCTTACAAATAATCAGATAGATGCGGCTAAAGCAATTAAAATTGCAATGAAAAACGGCATATATAAAACATTTTTACTTCATGGCGTTACGGCAAGCGGAAAAACAGAAATTTATTTTAATTTATTAGAATTTGCTTTAAGTTTAAATAAGCAAATAGTTATAATTGTTCCAGAAATATTCATCACAAATCAATTTATTTATTTGATAAAAAATAGATTCAAAGGATTACTACAGCAAAATAAATTTGCAATATTTCATAGTAAAATTTCCAAAAAAGAGAAATTAGTTAATTGGTTTAGGATAATAAATGGAGATGTTCAATTAATTTTAGGGGCAAGATCAGCTATATTTGCCCCCTTAAAAAATGCAGGGCTCGTGATAGTAGACGAGGAACATGACGGCTCATATAAACAACAGTCGGGTCTTTTATATAATGCAAGAGATACTGCGGTTATGATTGCTAAAAAAGCCTCTGCCGTTTGCGTTTTGGGTTCAGCAACCCCTGCATTGGAATCATATTACAATGCAAAGGTGCTTCATAAATATGAATATATTCATATTAAAAGTAGAGTAAAAGGCCATCTTATGCCGATTGTAAAATTAATAGACTTGAAGAAAGAATTTAAAAATTCAGCCAAAACCGAGTTTAAAGATAAAATTTTATCCAGTAAATCGATAGGATTTATAAGAGATAATCTGAAACAGAATAGGCAAGCGTTACTTTTCTTAAACAGAAAAGGGTTTTCCACATTTCTGATATGCACATCATGCGGACATCACTTTTTTTGTAAAAAATGCGCCATTTCGTTGGTCTATCACAAAAAACAAAATACAACAACTAACGAAAATGGATTTTTGAAATGTCATTACTGCAATTATCAGGAAAACGTTCCTAAAGCATGCCCTGAATGCGGTAGTGAAAATATTGAACCGTACGGGGTCGGAGTTCAGAAATTAGAAGATAATGTCAGGTTATTATTTAATGATAATACTGCTAAAATTGAAAGGGTTGACTCTGATATTGTAAAAAGCCAGAAAAAGGGGGCAGAAATATTCAAAAAAATGCAAAAGAAAGAAATTGATATACTTATCGGGACACAACTTATCACTAAAGGTCATGATTTTCCGAATGTCGGACTTGTTGTTGTAATACTAGCTGACGGTTTATTGAACATCCCCGATTTTAGAAGCGCCGAGAAAGCATTTCAGGTGTTAATGCAAGTTTCGGGAAGAGCAGGTAGAGGCGATCACCGCGGAGATGTAATAATACAAACATTCATAGTTAATAACTATATATTAAATTTTGCCATCGATCATGATATTATAGGCTTTTACGAAAAAGAACTTGAAATACGGGAAGAATATGGCTATCCTCCATACTCTAAAATAGCGGCAATAAGATTAATAGATAAAAACCTTGATAAGCTCAGAAAAACATCGCAAGATTTACGAAATATTGTTGATAAAATAATTAAATTAAATGGATTTGAAAATATATCCGTATTGGGTCCGTCTCCGTGTCCAATTGAAAAAATAGATAATAATTTTAGATACCAGTCAATATTAAAATCTCGCGGCAAAATGTCTGATCTACATAAATTGATAAGCATGTTAAAGCAAGATTTACAATTGTCAAAATACTTTATAACTCAAAAAATCATTATAGATATTGACCCTGATGTTCTTATGTGATAAACTAAGGGCTTAGGTTGAGTGTTTTTCAGATTTTAGTTGGTTAATTTTAATGAGGTTACTTATGAATAAAGCTGAATTTGTCGAAAAATTTGCTAAAAAAAATAATATTTCTATTAAGGTATCAGGCGTAATAGTGGACACAATAGTGGATACGATAAAAGAAGCTTTAATTCAAAGAAAAAGAGTTGAGATAAGAGGTTTTGGAAGCTTTTGTATTAAAGAATATGGTGCATACATGGGTAGAAATCCTAAGACCGGAGAGATTATCAATGTTCAAGATAAATTAGCTCCTTTTTTTAAAATGAGCAAGGTTTACAAAAATAATCTCATTAAGGAGAACAGTTAATTATTTTATAAAACCAATTATGGAAGGTGTCAAGAAAAAGAGGTTTTTCGTAAAAACTTACGGTTGTCAAATGAATTTCCATGATTCCGGTTTAATCGAAGATGGCCTTTTAAAGAATGGGTTCAGTAAGGCAATATCTCCCGACAGTGCCGATATTGTTATCCTTAATACATGTAGCGTCCGAGACCGCGCAGAACATAAAATTGCTTCAGCGGTAGGCAGGCTAAACAAAAACACGAAAATTGTTCTCGCAGGTTGCTTTGCAAAGCATATTAAACTAAAAAAGGAAAATAAAATAGATGACAGCAGTACAAACATTCCGATAGATTACTGTTTTGCACCGGACGAGATATTGTCCATTCCGGATGTCCTTGCCAATGATTTGAAAAAGGACCATGCCCGCAACATAAATGACAAGAAAATTGAGCCCGTCACAACGGACAATTACCAAAATTTTCATTTAGTCGAAGATTATTTTTATAATAAAAGCGTAAACAGCGATACTGCAACGATCAAAATTATAGAAGGTTGCAATAATTTTTGTTCTTACTGCATCGTTCCATTCGTCAGAGGCAGAGAAAGATCTATACCCTTGGACATAATATGTAATACCGCACAAATATATGCAAACAAAGGTATAAGCGAAATTCTTCTTCTAGGCCAAAATGTTAACTCATATTTATCACCAGAGTCTGATAACAGTAAAAAAAACTTTTCCTATATGCTTGAGACTTTAACAAAAATAGATGGTATAAAAAAGATAAAATTTTTAACATCCCATCCTAAGGATTTCAATGACGAATTAATAGAATTAATTTGCAAAAATGAGAAGGTTTCGAAAAGTATACATCTGCCGGTTCAGTCAGGTTCCGACAAGATACTGTCCGCCATGAATAGAGGCTACACGAGACGAGATTATTTAAGGCTTATAGAAAAACTTAGAAAAGGATATCCTGACATTGTATTTTCCACAGATATAATAGTCGGTTTTCCAACGGAAAACGAAGAGGATATAGATATGACACTTTCTCTGTTAGACGAGGTAAAATTTGATTTTATATTCGGATTTAAATATTCTCCAAGGCCTTTTACGAAATCTTTCAAAATTCAGGACGATGTTGTTTCTGAGAAAAAAAAAGAAAGACTTGAAAAAGTTTTTAAGAAACAGAGGGGTATCTTTGGTTCCATTTTAAACGAATTGAAAGATACACAGGTTAATGTTACAATCTCTAAAATAGATGAAGAAAAAAATTCCTCGGAATTCAAAAAAGGTATCCGCTTTAAAGGAGAAGGGTTGAACGAAAGAACAATATATATTATCAATAAAAACGAATACACAAATTTGATAATCGGGGATAAAAGAAGGGTAGTAATTACATATGTCGAAAATAATAGGCTTTATGGTGAGGTTCTAATAAAATGATAGCTGATTTTCACACTCATACTACGTTTTCAGACGGAGAGCTTGTTCCTGCAGAATTGATTAGAAGGGCTATTTATGCCGGAATAGAAGTCATTGCAATAACAGATCATGCCGATTTTTCTAGCATAGAGTTTAATTTATCTAGCATTAAAAAAATTTGTGAAAAAATAAATGCCTTATATGGTGATAATGGTAAATTCAAGGTATTGCCTGGCGTGGAAATAACCCACATTCCCCCAGCGCTTATAAAAAACGCAGTCAGTCTTGCAAGAAGGTGCGGTGCATCCATTGTTATAGTCCATGGGGAAACACTAGTTGAACCAGTCGAAAAAGGAACAAATTTGGCGGCATTGAACGAGGATATTGATATACTGGCTCACCCAGGTTTAATTACGGAGGAGGATGCCTTACTTGCAAAAAAAAACGGCATCTATTTAGAACTTTCATATAGAAAAGGACACTGTCTGTCAAATGGCCATGTGAAAGATATCGCAAAAAGAGTAGGGGCTCAACTTATTATATCAAGCGATGCACATTCGCCTTCTGATATTTTAGACGAAACAAAATATAAAAATGTCGGGTTAGGGGCAGGGTTGACTTACTCAGAGATTAATAAAATAAAAGAAAATGCAAAAATTATCGCAATGCAAGCTTTTCAAAAGCATGCTTGTATAAACTAACAATTAGATACAAGTAAAGATGAGGGACAAGACAAAATGGACAAGATAGATTTTGAAGGATTTTTAGTTAAAAATAAGGTGTTATTAACAGTAGGTATTGTAGCTATTGTCATACTTATCGGTTCAATTTTTGCTTATAGATACTATGAGTTTAGAATGAATACATCTGCTAATACATTGTTGTGGAAAGGGATAAAATCCTATATGTCCCTCAACGGCAAAAACCAAAAAATGTCTGCCGAATCTTCTATTGTCTATCTTAAAAAAATTAAGAGCAAGTACAAGGGAACCAATGCATATAAGATTGCCAATTTTTACTTAGGATTGGACTATAGAAAGATTGGCAAATTAAATAAATCTATAGTTTATTTGTCCGAATATACTAAAATGTATCCCAAACCCAATTCAAGCAATCTATCTTATTTGGCATATAGCAATATGGCAGATATTGCAATGATCGAAAAGAATTATAAGAATGCCGTTAAGTATTTCTCAGAGATGACCAAAATAGATAGCATTAGGTTGCAAGAACATGCACTTCTAAGAGAGGCCTACCTTTACACTCAAATCAAAGAACAAAAAAAGGCTATAGCAATTTATAAAGCTATACTGACTAATGATGCTATCACCAAAGACAGGGGGTATATTGAAAATCTTATACAGCTTAATTCATATAAATTAAAAAAACAATAGTGGTGTGCTAAGTACATAATTTTCGATAGGCAAAAAAAATGAGTCCTATAAATTTGATATTTTTATGGCATTTTCATCAACCCTATTATAAGGATAATTACACAAAAGAGATATTAATGCCATGGACAAGGCTTCATGCTACTAAGGATTACTATTTCATGGGTGCTGTCCTTAAAAATTTCCCAAAAATACACGCTACATTTAATTACTCACCTTCATTGCTAACTCAATTAGACGGATATATAAATAACTACAAAGGTGCAATAGACAAGGAGAGATTTTTAAATATTTCAGACAAAAAAATCAATGAATTATCAAGAAATGATAAGTCATTCATTCTAAGGAAATTCTTTCCGGCATGCTCATCTAGCAATAATTTTTTAGAAAAAAGCGTCCGATTCAAACAACTACACCAAAGATTACAAGACAATAAAGAAAAAATTGAATTATTTAATCCTCAAGATTACATAGATATAATTGTTTTATTTAACATGTCATGGATAGATCCTGTTTCAATAAATTCGGATAATTTTTTAGCAGAACTTAGAGATAAGGATAAAAATTTCACAGAATTAGAAAAACATAGATTAATAAACGAAAATATACCGACTATATTAAATAAGATATTCCCTTTATTGAAGGAGTTATCTGGTAGCGGTCAAATTGAGCTTTCAGCAAGCCCCTTCTATCACCCCATATTGCCCCTTCTGTGCGATACTGATGTTGCAAGCTTCCACTTTAATAAAAATACACAACTTCCAAAACCCTTCAAACATCCTGAAGACGCTAATTATCAAATTAAAAGTGCGATAAATTATTTCAAGAAAAAATTAAATTATAGCGTAAACGGAATGTGGCCGTCTGAGGGAAGCGTCAGCGAAAAAACTCTAAAACTTTTAATTGACAACAATATTAAATGGGTAGCAACAGATGAAGATATACTTTCTAACTCCATAGGTGTTGATTTTTCAAACTTAAACAAAAGAAAACTTCTCTATATGCCCTATGCAGTTAAAAGAGATAACGGATACTTATATATGTTTTTTAGGGACAGAATGCTTTCAGATTTAATCGGCTTTAAATACTCCAACTATGCACCTAAGACGGCTGCTAATGATTTAATTAATAACCTTAAGAATATATCTATAAGTGTACAAAATAACAACAAAAACGGTCTTTCAGTAGCATCTATAATATTAGACGGAGAAAATGCTTGGGAATATTATAAAAATAATGGATATGATTTTTTTAATTATCTTTATGAAGGGTTATCTAATAACACAGAAATTGTAAATACCGTTACGATTAGTGATTACATAAGAAAGGTAGAAAAAACATTAAACATAGCTAATGAAACAGCGGTAGGGCATGCTAAAACTTATAAATTTTTTGATATTAAATGGAAAACCCAACAAACTTTAGATTCCTCTAAAATTTATAATATCCCCACTGTTTATCCCGGATCGTGGATTAATCACGATTTCAGAATATGGATAGGGGATAAGGAGGACAATAAGGCATGGAATTTACTCTCAAAAACGAGAGATTATCTTATGAGTAAAATGCATCAGTTCACATTAAAAGATGAAAGGTTCAGGTTGGCATGGGAACAAATTTATATAGCCGAGGGAAGCGACTATAATTGGTGGTATGGCGAAGATAGAACATCTGGAATAGACGAGGAATACGACCGATTATACAGATCGCACCTTATAAATGTCTATAAATTTTTGAATGAAGAAAATCCACCCGACGATTACTATATCCCTATAATAGAGAGAAAGCGGGCAATTAAACCAATGTTTGCTATAGTATCCTTTATTAATCCTAAAATTGACGGTGTTGTGGATAATTATTTTGAGTGGCTTGGAAGTGCGGTTTATTTTCCTAGCGTTTTGGCTGGAAAAGCAATGGCGCATACCGATAGATTTATAAGAAAACTCTTATATGGATTTAATGAGACAACTTTTTTTATGAGATTTGATTTTCTAAAAAGGAAAACCATTGAGCTAGAAGATAAAATATTAAAGATAGAATTCATCAATCCGGATAAATTTACGATAAACATAGAACTCAACAGAAAAGATTTATCTGATTCGCTAAAAGAGAACGGCATAAAAGCTGTGTTTAAAAATGTTTTAGAAATATCCGTACCAATTTCGGTTGTTAAATCAAGTAACTTAATAGATTTCTATATAACTTTAACTTACAAGCATAATGCCATTACGGAAATAGAGCGTTTCCCTGTAGAAGGTTATTTTGAAACTACAATACCGGGTAAAAATTTTGAAATAATCAATTGGCTTGTGTGATAAATATATTATGTCCCATAATGAACATTATGTAAACTACTTAGTACTTTTCTTTTAAATGAGATTTGCCCGGGATTTCTAATGGAATGACTTTAGGACGCAACCTGCAAAAATTATTTAAATCAGTGTCTCTCTGTTAAAAGTATGAATAGAGAAATTTTAGATCAGTTGGTTTGCACTATTACCCAAGACGATGAACCGTCAGGTTGCACATTGACGTGTTCACCTGGATATAGGCAATGAAAGTTACTCATTTTATGCGTATTTTGAATGGTAATTATCTTACCAGACTGTAGCTCAATCTCATTATAGCAGTGACTGAGACCTTGGCTATCAGGCTTGCAGTTGGAATCGGTTCTTACGATACCAGTAGCAGGATCTAGGAGTTTACTACCCCGGACAATCGGCACGAAATAGCGTCCCGCCTCACCATTCATATACCAAGAAATAGGTCCATGGACGCCTTTGGGTAACTTTGGCGCCCATGCCTGTGCAAATAATGGAAGTCCTATTATAAAAAATACAAGTATTATGATAACCGTCAGAAACTTTTTCCAATCTATATTGTACAAATTCATGATTTCTCCTTAATTAAAAACAACATTTGATTTGACTAGTATGCCATATTGAACACTATTGTCAATAAATTTACACATCCAAAAATACTATCCTGAAGCCTTCAAAATTACTCCTGCGGATTTTTCCTTTAATTCCATGGAGCATTAATGCCTTCACGACCGGCGTTTATTTGCCATATAGTTATTCTTTTACAATCTCTGAAGGCTTAGACAACACACGTCTATTTTTGAATTCATTTGGTCCTATTGTCATATACCTTGTCTTTTTATCTAGAGGCTTTTGGCTAAAATCGAGCATTGTCTTTAGCTCCCTCATTCTTTGATTATCCCAGAGGTTTTGATGTGAATCTTTCAGCGCCTCTAAGACATAATGTTCAAATGCCTTCTTGTATTCGGATTTATCCGTCTCTGCAATCGGTATCTCCCATTCAGCAAAAAGATTTGTGTAGCGATTTGTTCTGTCTGAAATAAAGAGGTTTGATGTAATAGCCACAGAACCTAAACCCAGTGGCTTACCCATGCCAAGCTTATGACAACAACCTTCAGGCAAATCAATAGCAAAAAGTAAAGCACCAAGTTCAACAGCGGAGAGATTTTCAAATCTAATTTTGCCCGTGAAGATTATATCCGCCTTAACTGGGTTAATTTTGTTATCAGTATCTTCATTAAAGCTTGCCTGGTTTTTATTTGCCCAGTTTCTTCCAGATTTATGCCAGTATAATTTATTTCCCCTTATATTGTTGTCCGAGTTGTAAAGGACAAACTTTTTATGGGGATCATTAAAATTATTTTTGTTCTGCTCTAAATAATGCTGAAATAAAGTGGGCTTCGGTTCGAGCAGGGTTATGACCTTTTCACCCTCATAGTCTATGTCAGATTGATTACAAAATGCATCTTCAAAAAATACCCTGCCGGCAAAGGTTCTTTCATTGCCAAATATTGCATCCGCAAGGTCAATCTTTGTTTCGTCCTTTAAGGATTGAGGAATATGCTCTCCAATTGTCTTTTTGTACGATGGAACTCCATCTGGATATCTAGAATCTTCGCCGAGGCTTGACGTGTCCGCGACTGCCCTAAAATATAGTCTCTTATCATCAAAGAACCCGAATTTCCCAAAACTCACAATCTCAACCATTGTTCGCGTCATACCTCTAATGGAGCTACCAGGAATGCGTATCTTATCAGCAGTAATATATATATTTTGTTCTCTGTCTTTTTCTTTTTTCCCCCTTATCCTATTTTCCGTTAAAGTATTCCTGATATACAGCGGGGTCTTTGTCTTAATGCACAAATCTATGTAGCCGGTGAACCTGCCTTTTCGGTATGTGTCAAAGCTACATAGCTCTTCTGCTTTTAAGGCAGTGTCATTTAAAGGAATAAAATTGTATGGCGCGCATGCTCGTAGTTGCTGTACTCCATGTTTTTTGCAATTTGAATATATGATTTCTCCTTTCAGTAGCATTTTAATAATCTGCCCATTGTCCCTTTCTGTATCCACTTCTTTGCCGTTTAATGACTCGATATCTTTATGACTAAAATTTTGAATAGTCATTTTTTTACCAGTATCAATAAATAATGCTTCGGTTACAAAGGCACCGGATTTGCTCTTGGTTATTTTTAATGTAGCTTTGTCCATTTTATTCCCTCCCAAGCAGACTCTCCTCCCAATGATTTTTCTTTTTTTTCACTCACTAAATTTCAAAATTGCAAACAATCATCTTCACCTTAATTAAAAATGATATTTGATTTCATTGGTATACATTAGATCTTTGTAAACCCCGTCTTCATACTGAGTAAGCATTATTTTCCAATAATTGTGAATTGCTACGCCTAGCATTAGACCGATTGAAATAGGCATGCTATAGACTAGTTTGACTTCTTCGTATTTTATTTGCAGTTCATTAAGTTCCTTGAATATTTCCCTGACATACTGTCCCCAATCTTCATCCATGCCCAACGTTCCGCTATTATTTTTTGCTTTCAGATAAAAAATATCGCCATAATTTTTTATCTGAGACTGATCTAAATTTATTTTATGACTTGATATATCCACAGCAAGGGTAGCTTTTTTGTTAGTACCTTGATTTTGAATAGATGTCTTCAAGTCAAACTTTACTAAAGATTCAACATTTTCTTTAATTGTTCTATCTTTGATCTCGTAAATTTTATTATATCCGTTAGCGGATTTATCATATTGCAATACCATTATGGCACTGTTCGCAAATATAGCTCCTACGAGGATCGCTACACTGACTGGTCCAATATAGATAATATAAAACTCATCTTTGGCGGGAATTTTATGTTCAAGTTTTTCTATGTCATGTCTCGATATTTTTAAAAAATCCTTCAACTTTTCTTTATTTTCTATATCCCCTTTAAATTCGAATATAAGATCGTCATCCTTTATATGGAACATCTGTTCCAGATTCTCTTTGTGATGTTTATATTCGCTACTATCATCCCCTATCAGAGAAAAAACCCGGCCTATTGCATTTTTGGAATCAGCAGGATTGGCTACATTAATAACTATAGGGATTGGAATAAAGTCGCGGCGATATACTTTAAATTTGCCATATTCTTGAAATCCCGCATAAAATAAACCAATAATAAATACGGCAAAACTTGCCCAAAATATTAATGAATAGCCTAATGTTATTCCTACAGCTGAAATAATTGCAAACACGGTCGTAACGATCTGAAGGTACTTATTTTCTACAATCGCGCCTATAAATTTATCTAATCGAAACGACTGAAGTTTATTATACCCTCTGTTTTTAGCGGACAAATCCATTTCTTCCTCATTTTTGGTTATTTGGACAGATGCTACCCTCTTGAATATTCTTAATCAAAAGGACTACCACTAGCTTACAACTTTTGTTTTGTACTTAGCAAGAAAATATTTTAGATGTTCTTTAATTTTAATTTTATGCTGCGTAATATTTTGTAAGCCTCAACCTTTTGCGGAGTCATGCACGATATAGCAAAATGGGTATATTCGGAATATTTTTCTATATTGTCCATATCAAAATCATTTTCTATCGTTGAATCAATTCCGATTGACAGCATATAAGACTGCAATGACATTATACCTATTGGAGGCATAACCCTGTCGGAATCTAAGAAAGTGTCACGAAGTGATATTAGGAGAAGTTTTTTATTACTATTCATTAATGTATAAGATTATATTAATATTTTTGTTATGCGGTTCTACCCTCGTTGCTACCATAAATTATGTAATGATAAAATGGGTTCATTCTGCTTTCTTTTACATCTTTGTATTTATCTATATATTTTTTGGTATCAAACCATTCGTTGGGTCTTCTTCCCTCATTTGCTCCAAATTTTACATAATGAATAATCGGATCCATTCCGCTTAACGCCACGTCAGCATAGGTAGTTCTATAAAATAAAACATCAAAAAGCCCACTGGTTCTAATCTTATTAATAACATCTTCTTCATTGCCTGTCGAAACAGGAGCATCACATTTATGAATATCAGAGCGATATGGTGATTTTTCCATGAAATAAATGCCTAAAAGTACAGTCTTATCGCTATTATAATAATTTTTTACGTTTAATAAACTAAAACCGTCTCTTAAGCACGTAGCCTTTGTGTTGAAGAACAGGGTATCGTCATCATTCTCTCTATCACTAGAAAAAATATATATACAACCCGGGTTAAACACATAATTAAATAAATTTTGCTTGAATTCAGCGGACACCGTTTTATTTTTTATGAGAATAATCCAATCGTTTTTTTTAAAAATTTTACGCAATTCACTCATATCATTTTTATTTTCTTCCAATTTAAGAAAAGGTATTGAATATTTTTGCGTAACATCCAAAAGATTATTCTGCGAAATTATACATGAAGGCGGTATGTCGTTTTTGACATTTTTTTCAATAATATCTTCAGTTTGGTTCCTTTCAAAATCTTTGGAAATATATAATAATATATCAACCGATTTTGGATTCAAACTCATGTTTGTATCATTAATTCTTAGCCTATCATCGTTTAAATAACAGCAACCTTTATCGTATTTATTTAAAGAATAGTTTGTTGTTTTGAAATCACTGAATAATCCTATTTCTTGTGTTTTTAGCTCATAAATAAACTGATAAACTTCACCCCATGGAAGCTCTGAAATAAAACTTCCTATTTCTTGCGGAAAATCACTGTAACTATAATTAAACTCTGTATTTTCAGGTTTTTCATAAGTCCCTGTTTCATATGCAATGAAATAATTATTATTAGAAATAATCTTATCAAAAGTTTTTTTAGTAAAAAATCTTATGTGCGTATCATCAAGCAAACCGATTGGCGAATAATTAAACTCATTTTTCATAAGTCCCAATAATATAGAATTATGAGCTATATTAGGAATAGATATTAATACACTTCCATCATCTTTTAAGAATGATTTTACACCTTGTATTACTTTTTCCGGATAATAAAGGTGTTCTAATACATCAGCAAAAATTATATAGTCAAACTTTAAATCTTTAAATTTATTTTGCCAACTATAATCTTCGATATTTCCTACAACTATACCTTCTGTGTATCGTTGAGCATCTTTTGCAGAATTTTCATCTATTTCTACGGCATAAACTTTACATTTTAGATTTTCTTTCATATATTTTGTCATACGACCATTGGCTGGACCAAATTCTAAAATAGTACTATTTGGCCTGATTCTATCTATAAGTAAAGAAAGACTATTTCTGCTTTCTAAGTCTAACCCAAAATTATATTTGCTCATATGTAAACTCCACTTCATCTTAATATAAAGTCACAATACATCCATTAATGTTATCTGACGACATTACATTAATAGTTATTGCCTCATATATTCAATGTTGTCGTATATGATTTAACTATATGCCTTCTGATAATGCAACCGTAACGACATATTCTTTGCTTAAACTATCTTTAAAAGCACACCGATAGTAATATCGTTTAAATCAACAGTAGCACGAAATTGACATGCTATGCAACATATGTTCCTTATATTTTAGTTTATCGTTTCCGCTGTGATAAAAGCCAATGACCAATACTAAAGGCCGTATTTCTTGTTTGTAAAATTCCATAGATTACCACTTAATATTAAATCCTATTTAAGTCTTTTGAGCATCCTTTCTATTTCTAATTTTTTCCTATAAACCTTTATATTTAACCTATCATAGGCTAAAAGTTCATTGCATAAGTCACGCGCCTGTCCATACTTCCCGCCATCCAAGAAGAAATCAATTATATTTTCCGATGCCCTAAGCCAACTGATGTAAAAATAT
Organism: uncultured Actinomycetes bacterium; assembly: GCA_964631685.1. Taxonomy (GTDB): domain Bacteria; phylum SZUA-79; class SZUA-79; order Acidulodesulfobacterales; family Acidulodesulfobacteraceae; genus Acidulodesulfobacterium. The sequence continues at coordinate 261,581 of CAZVZU010000001.1, forward strand.
TGCATAGTCAAAGTCTTATCGTCTATAAGTATTTTCATATTACAATTTTCTGCGGCAATATTATTATCATATGAATACTTAAACTTCCATTTACTCGACAAATTAAAGGCATTCTGCGCGTCATTTTTCATCCTTCCTTCCGTCTTTTCTTCGAAATGAATAAGGATACTTCGCGGATTAAATATTATCCTTTTCTTGACTTCTATTAATTTTAGACACAAATCCACATCCTCAAAACCATTTTCATATATCTCATCGAACAAATTCATGGAAAAAAACAATTCCTTTTTTAAAAGAATAGAAGCGGCTGTTACGGCATTATGATCTGCGTAAACCATCGTATTTTTAGCTAATAAATCCTTGCATTCAAATATATCCATTCCTCTGTACGGATGATACGGGTAACACTCCTCATTATTATTTGCAAAAACGACCCCAGCGTGCTGAATTTTTCCATCAGGATAGAGTAGTAAAGAGCCCACTGCCCCACACTTATTGCCTTCTTTTATGGCAGTACTGACCAATTCATCAATAGCCCCTTTAAAAACGATAATATCATTATTTAAAAAATGCAGATATTTGCCCCTGCTTGCCCTAGCACCCTGATTGCTAGCTTTGGCATAACCCATGTTTTTATCGTTATTAATTACAATAAAATTATCCAAACCATTCAATGTTTCCAGATAGGCTTTAGTACCGTCGGTAGAGCCGTTATTTATGACTACTACTTCAAAATTAGACAAGGGATGATTTTTAAATATGGAGTTTAGACAATTCTTAGTATATTGCAGATTATTAAACACGGGAATAATTATAGAAACATCAAAATTACACCCGGTATTCTGATTTATTCTCGCATAGTTAGTCTTACCACTCGCCACGTCATATGCCGGAAGATATAGTCCGTCCGCCAATTCAAACATAAAACCGGAACCTGCATAAAAAGAGGATAGATTTACTATAGACGCAAGCATTTTTAACGAAAGTCCGCTATTTTCTCCTCCCTTAAAATCGTAATCTAATACCTTAAGACTCTTTTGATTAAAGTAAGGAAAATCTTTTCTGATTAGATCTAAAATTAAGCCCCGGTCTTCTTTTTTTATATATCCAGAATCTAACATAACAAAGGATTCGTTTATATTTATGCCGTAATCCTTTAAGAATACATAGGCATCGGATACATCGCTATTATCAAAAAATATATCAGGTTTACCGCTATCTATATGTTTTAGCGGATAGTCTATCTCTGGAAAATTATCTGTATTTTTTATATTAATAACATAATCAACCAACTCTTCGGGCATAACATCGCTTAAATATTTTAAATGAATATTATTTCTAAAAAAATCTTGATTTTCATTGACAACAAGCAACAAATTCCATTTATTAAAGGCATTATGAATATTTCTTATAAAAATGTTAAAATTTAGCAAATCCTTAAATTTACTAGAATCTATTGTGAGTAATACCCTCTTGCTCTGACTTGCAATCTCTTTCAATCCCGGTTTAATAGCATCTATTTTAAGTTTTCCGGCAACATATTCTCCTATCCTTACCCTCGAAAATACGTTCATAAAACCGCAATACTCAAGATATGCCTTTAAGAGTTCCGGCGAATAAATCGTGTTTGATTGCTTACTCTTTAAAAAATAATCCAATATATTTTCAGGCGAAAAAAAATTATAGCAATCGTCTGAATGTTTTTTTATATTTTTTTCTAATTCTGCAATCTCTTTAGTGAAACTAACGGGTATATTCCCTGATTTTTGATAATGCTTATAAAAATTAATATAAAAAGGGACATCTTCACAGTCGATGGCAAGCTTGCCGCCACAAGCGAGTATCCTGAAAAATTCTTTAAAAATAAGTTCATTTTCACTATAATCTAGCCATTCTATGATGTTACTTATCGTTATCTCATTTAAAACATTCGACGGGAGAGATAAGAGACAAGCTCTAAGATGAGAAAAATCTATTTTTTTGCTCACGCTATCTATTTGTTTACCTTTTGTACCGTCTATATCAAGCGACAACCCTTCCCTGTCAAATTTAAATAATTGCCGATCGCCCCATCTATCCATAACCCTATCAACAGCATCTGCCGCAACCTTAGTGGATGCCAAATCTAATATCAGGCCTTCCTGTTCCTGGATCAATCCGGTTATCAGTATATCGTTTTCTAAAAGACTTTTCTCAAAAAATTCATACTTGACATAATCGGCAGTAATTTTCTCTCTCACGATATTATCGCGCAATAGACGCATGCTTATATCTTTTACAGCTTTTTTAATCTTTTCATTACTAGATATATCCATCATTAGACAAAAACACCATTACAATTTTATATTAATCTTTATGTTTAAAGGAATATTCTTGCAATCCCTTAAGGAACGTCGTCCCTACCCTCTTAAATATTCCTAATAAGCGCTTGTAGCTGGAATAATTCTTCAACGCATCAACCGACAGTCCGAAAACGTCATAACTGACAGAGCTGTTCTGGTTTACTATATGTATTTGATTTACAAGACTTAATTCATCATATGGAGAAGAAATGCTTTTTAGCATGAGATCCGTAGATTTCATATTGTCAACGCTTTTATTTATTTTTGCTATATCAAAAGGATTATTCAACGCAATACCAATTAGGCATTTGGCCTCTTGCATACCCTTTACGCAAAGGGTATGCAAGATATCTATTACATTGAATTCCTTGTTTATATCGGCGGTAATATTATATTCAACATCAGTAAAACTATCAAGAAAAACGGTTATTTCGATGTCATGTACCATACCTATATTACCTTCATAAAAATACTCGAGTGCCAATTTCAAAATTCTAAGCCTTAAATCGTTAGGTGTAAGCATTCCCTTAACCGCTGGTAAAAAATCAATAAACCCATTTGAATCTAATCTTGAAATATACGGTATCATGCCGCTATTTTTATATTTTAAAAGATATTTTGAATATGTTGATGGTTTTTTATCGAGTTCCATTGTCGCAATATCAAAGATATATTCAGGTTTAATAAGATCCTTGCACTCCGGATTTAAACATTTAACATTAAAATCACATGGAAAACAGTTTATGTCCGGAGTTATAAGCACTTTATTTTTAGCATAGGGTCCTGTTTCCATAAATCCGACATGTCCGGTATAGATAACAATAAGTTCAACCCCAAGGCTAACCCCTATATGCATTGTTCCCGTATCATGAGTAATAAGAAGCCTGCTAGCGCCTACCATATAGATTAATCCCGCAACCGATGTCTTTCCCGTGAGATTTATAAGCCTTTTATTTACAACTTTATTTTCTATATAAAGACCGTTATCTGCATCATATGGAGCACCAAGTAGAACTATTTTAATCTTGTTGTTGTAATTTAAAAGCATGAGCGCAAGCTCGGCAAAATAATCCATATGCCACTTCTTGGAAGGCATTGAAGCACCTATTGCAAATGATACCAGAATATCTCCATCATTTATGTCGTAATGTTCCAAATTATCCTGAAAATCTCTCAATGCTTCCTTCTTGGCCGCGCTGTTTTCAATGTCCAATGTAATTTCGTTTACTCGGATATTACTTTTCTTGTTTTTCCCTATCCCGTCAAGGCATCTTTCATAAATATCTACAAGATTTAAAACGCTCGCCTTCCTGTTTTTTACGGCAGAAAATATATATGCGATCATTTCATCGTTAGAAACAATGGAACCCTCACGAGTTATGGAAATACCCACGTTTTTTTTAGAATTTAAGATGTATAAGAAATATACACTAAACTCATCATGCGATAGATTAATTGCAATGTCATAGACCGAGTCCTTAATCCCGCTAAACATATCATTGGCTGCATTATAAACAGCGCTGTTAAACTCAAAGTTAGAAGACTTCAACATATCTGATAGACCTTTTAAGTCAATATATTTAACCTCGTCGATATCTTGCAAAAAGGGGGTTATTTCAGAAAATTCGGTTGAAACAAGGAGCGTAACATGGCTAATTGGATAAAGAAGCTTAATTTTCTTAAAAAGGGCGGTTGATTGTATTATATCGCCCATCCTTGTGAGGTTAAGTATTAAGATATTTTTCATAAGTTAATCTATTTTTGCCAATTTGGACTTTACGGACCATAGCATAAGTATCATAGCTTCCGTCTTAGAAAGCCTCCCCTTGCCGTTTTTAATTTTGTTAACTATATCCATAATAGAGATCCTTCCTTTGTTCGTAAAGTCCAAAAGCAGGTTGTGAAGTTCCGCGTTATTTTCGGTTTCTTTAAGGAGTTTTAACATATTTTCACGCCTTGAAAAAAATTTCTGCTTAATAGCGTCATAAGAATTTAAAAGTATTATATTCATCATCTCTGACACCCTTTGTTCATATGTATGTTCATTTCTAACGGTTTTATACCCATGCTCGGCAATAGCAGTTCTTTCATCTTCGTTCTTAAGATAGTATCTTAGCTTTTTTCTTAAATCATCTACGCTTTTAAAGACCACAAGGTCTTTCCCGTCTTCAAAAGCACCATTTAAATATTTGCGCTCATCAACAAGCTGAAATCCTCCGCAACCTAAAATTTCATACACACGCGGGTTTAAAAAATCGCCGTTTGCATTAATATCCCAATGCCACATAGATGAATGAAGGTTTATGTTTATTGTAGAATAATTATATATTTTCACCACATCTTTCTCTGTAAAGCGCTTGCCGCCATTTTGCATTAAAGAACTTAACGGCATATCTACTAACCAGTCGTTGCCCCAAATTTTAAAATTAAAATCCATCAATCGAGCAAAAACATTTTTTCTGTTAAAATAACCTGCACCTGCAAAACTCACGTCGCTACCATATTTTTTTTCATCCTCGCTATTCCTTTCTGCGATTTTATTGTGCAATGCAGGTAAACAAGCAAGCGGAAGATAGTAAAAATTATTTAATCCTATATTTTTTAGTTCTTTAAAAAAATCATCTTTCTGTATTGTAAAAAAATAGTCGACATGCTTTGCAATGCTATTCCAGTATGTAAATGTGCGGAAATCTTCTACGAACCAATATGCCGTTTGTATCCCCATGCGCCTAAGCTTAGCAATAACCCTTTCGGTAACCGGAGACTGCGCCATAAAAAGCACCATATCCGGCGGTTCGTTAAGCACCGCCGACAGTAACGCTTCAGACATAAGATTTGCAAACATCTGTCTTAGTGAATTTATATGATCTTCATTTTGGGTAAAATTATCCAAATATTTGTAACCATCATAAAATTTAGCAAAGTCCATAGTCTTAGCATCATATCCGCAGTTTAAAAAAGCCTCACATATATAATTTCCTATTGTCGAAGAACCTCCGTACATGGGCTGAACCACCAAAATACGAAAAGAAGAAGGGTTAAAAAATTGATTTATATTAAAAGTCTTATATATTAAATCATAAATATCGGAAAAAATATTTTTATAAGAAGAGAGCTCACAAAATAGTAGGTCTGTTTCTTTAAGCATTAACCTTTCTTGCAGACGCGAGGTATCAGATATATCTATTGTTTCTGTTTCAGGTACAAAAAGATCTATCTTATTGTTCAATAAATCTGCAATATCACAACTGTGCAGTATGAAATTAAGAGATTCTATAGATGGTTCGAATACGGAAATTTTCATAGGATTACTCTCAGCATGCAAATCTATTTTTCCAAGCCGGTTTTCAAGTAATTTTATCAACTCCCTTATATGGTAACCGAAGCCTAAACCGAAAATAATAATCCTTCTATTCTCATCGCGCAACCTATCCGATATAGACATTGCCCATTTTTTTCCCTCAGAGATGGGATTATATAAAGAATGTACGGTTATTCCGTTAATTTTGAAAGAGGGGATGCTATCTACCTTTAACGCTATAGATTCAAAGTTTAAATTTAATCCGGACAAACTGGGAGACAAAAGCCTTTTAAAAAGTATCGGATCTATTTTTTTTACCACTGCTATATTTTTTTCAAAATAATCCATGAAACCCTCTTTTTGTTTTAAGTACATATCCTTTACAATTGCTTCAAAATACCTATGGCATTACCAAAAAGCAATATCATATCATCAAAGACATTTGTCGCAACATCAATATTTTTTGAATTTTCAAAAGTTACCTCGTTCACAAAATAATCTGATAAAAGTTTTAAATACCCATAATTATTTCCCAATAACTTAACAAATTCCTTAAATTTGCTAAAATATGACGCATTACAGTTATTGTTCTGTATGAAGACTTGTTTGCCATTTTCAAAAACATTCCTAATAAATAACAATTCCGATATTAGCGTATTTACAATAACCCGATTTATTTTATAATATCTTTTGCAACATTTCAAAATTTTATCGATATCCAATTCCACATTTTTTCTTGAAAATATATATATCCAACCAGGCTTCAGTACTTCAGATGCCAAATCATTTTTACAAATCTCCTTTTTTGATAGAGGATAGTAATGGATAAAACCGACATGTTCGCAGAAACTCACATCAAAATTATTATTTCTTATCCTAACAGCAAGACTATTTTCGACAGAATCAGGTTCAGTGTCCCTATCCGACGACAATGGCTTCCTACTCCTTTTTATTGTTAACTTTGCCAATTCAAAAACATCATTCGGGTCTATATCCTTCTTGCACGCGAAATTAAATCTACAAGGCTCTTTTTCTATACAGGGATAACAATCAGCTTTTGAATATATAACGATTGATTTTCTTAAATGTGGTCCTGTTTCATAAAAATTGGCATTTCCAATAAAGATAGAAACGGATGGAATATTAAAAATTTGAGCTATGTGAAGCGTACCCGTATCCGATGAGATTATAAGATCGAAATTCTTTATTGCATGAATAAATTCATTTAAAGATGTTTTTCCTGTTATATCTATTAGATGTTTTGAAATTTTAGCGGGAAGATAATTTTTAATTTCTGCGGTAACGTTTATATCATTTGTTGCACCAACAAGGGTAATCTCACAACCTAAATTTTCAATTAAAAGCTCAATAAGCTTAGCATAGGAACTAATATTCCATATCCTTTTTTCGGATGACGCTCCAGTCGAAATGCAAACTCTAATTTTATCGTAATTTCTATTAATATATTTAATACCGGTAGCTATCTTATGATCTTCAATGTCCTGATTTGTCCTTGAATCTAAAAAATGGTAACTATCTTTTAATTTTGCCGGCATATTTAATCCCATTAATGAAAAAATATCCACTATATTGATCGTATTCAAGCTACGATTTTTAACGGAATTAAAAAAATAATTGGCAATACCTTTTCGTAAAACAGCCGTGGATGTTTTGGATGATTTATTAAGAGACATAAAACCTTTTTTTTCGGCTCTCTCAAAAAAATCGAGCAAAAGACTAGTGCGAATATCATAATTAAGATTCACCACTAAATCATATTGCATTGAAAATGCGGCAAGATAAGATTTGAAGTAGTTCAGGAAAACAAAAAAATCAGAGGGATCAAGATCGCGTAAAAAAAAAGGATCACCGTCACAACCTCCGGAAACTAATTCTCTAAAGGTTATAAGATTTATATTTTTATTAAATAAATCCCTTATGCCGGATATACTATCATCTACTAGTACATCTAATCTTCCGCCGGACTCAGCGCATAATTCATATAGGCTGTTTAACAACGGAATAGACTGAAAAAAATCCCCAATCCTTCTTACTTGAAAAACAAATATATTTTTGATAACCATCAATCAAACTAAGCCGTAATTCTAGAGTCAACATCAAAAGAAGTCTCCGCAGATACGTTTTTCTTTCTTTCTTTTTCTATTATAACCCTCCAACCGCTTAAAAGATTTTTGAGTATAATAACGGATTCGTCCAACTTATATGCATCTTTCTTTAAATTAGCCGTGGTTAAATGATATGATAGAAAGGTGTAAAGTTTATTGAGATTTTTAGCCGTTTCGCCGCCTTTTTTCATATCAAGCCTTAGATTAAGCTCATTAATTATAGCAACAGCATTAGATATATTTATAGATTTTCCAGCATAATCACCTTGGGCAAGCTTTTCTTGAGCTATTTCGATAAAGCTTATTGCCCCTTCATAAGCCATAATAATAAGAGTTCCTTGATCTACCGTAGAAACCTGGACACTTTCATATTGAGATGCTCCACCTATCATAACAAGTCTAACCTCCGTAAAAAATTATTTTTAGAATATCACCATGTAGGTAACTGTTTTATTGAATTAGCCAACGATGAACTAGTACTTTTCATCTTTCCTATATACGATTCCAATTGTGAAAATTCTTGCGTGTATACCCCCATTTGTCGCTTTACCAAAGATTGCTGAAGCGATATCTGGCTATTCATATTAGTAAGCTGCGTATTAATTTGTGACTCCTCGAATTGAACAATTCCATCTGCCGGATTAGTATAAGTGTCTAAAAAATTAGACAAACCACCCGGTCCGGAAACACCGTTTGCGCTTGAAGAACCATTCACCAATGCACTGAAAAATTGCTGTACTTGTTGAGGGTTAGTATTTAGCACATTATTCAAAGTAGAATCGTCAAGCGTAAGCTGTCCAGATCCATCAGAATTGGACGTTATTCCGTATGTACTTGCAAGTCCACTGCTCCCCGACAATGTCGGAGCTTCATTACCCATAAGGCTATATAAAGAATCGGCGAGACTCCTAAGCGAAGCATTGCTTCCTAATGGACCAACAGATTTTGTTTTTGAATCATATTTTTCTTGAGATGATACATCACCTATAAGCTTATTGTATGCGGTTACAAAACTATTTACCGACGAATCTATAGTCTGCGTATCTATACCCACCGCTATGGAAGCCGAACCAACGGATAATAAATTCAAGGTAACACCGGGAATAGCATCAGTAACCGTATTAGTCTGGCTTGTGATATAAGTATTTCCATAATCTATGACTGCATTCTGTGCTGTACGCATTGTAGGATTAAACACATCCATAGAAAAAGAATCTCCCGCGGTTAAAGTCTGTCCATTTGTCACGGAAAGCTCAATTCCATTGTTTGTCGAGTTAGAGACGGTTGAACCATCAATATAGTAAGGAGTCGTGCCTGTTTCTGATGATGGAATAGTAAAACTTCCGCTTAGACCGGAAGCGCTTGACCAGTTTATAGAAATCGCATTCGTCCCCACTGTTTGAGTTCCGGTACCACCAACAGTAAATGTGTACGTTTGGCTTAGTGTGCCAGTGTAAGTCCCTGTAGCTGTTGGAATGGTATCTGTAGAATTAACGGGATTGCCTGAATTCCAGTAAGTGGGGTTCATCACCGTTGTATTTAAATTAAGATTAGCTGTTCCTCCCGAAAGAGTATTATTGATAGTAATAGCACTATTTGTTCCCGTAGTACTACTGGTCAAGACAAGCCTATATGGGTTATTAGAACTACCATCGCTGATAATTGCAGCGCTTACTCCAGCATTTGCATTATTTACCGTTTGCGCAAGATCCTGAAGCGTGTATCCCGTGGTAGAATCCAACACAACATTGGTCGTCGTGCCGTTAACTGTAATACCAAAAGTACCAGTACCATTTCCCACTGTAGTCGAAGTAGACGCAATTCCTTGAGAAGCGACCTCTGCCGATTGCGCAAGTTGCGAAACAGCAAAAGAGTAGTTTCCGGGAATAGCTGAAGATGAAGCCGTCGCGGTGGCAACCGATGTATTATTAGATGTAGCGGTATATGTTGTGAATAGCGAAGGCTGACCCAGCGCCGTCGTGGCAGAACCTAAACTTGTAATATCGGAGCTTATAGCATTCCACGCAGAAAGTCTATTATTTAAAGGGGTCTCTTGTTGCTGCATCAGAGTTATAGGCATGGATAAACTCTTGTCCAGAGCCTCAAGTATCGCCTCATAGTTAATTCCAGAGGACGGACCTGTACCTAATACTATCAGTCCTTGATTTGGATACGAACCCGCAATTAAAGAACTACTCGCAGAAGATATTGACATTTTATGCTACTCCTAAAATTATATATAGCTTATCAAATTTACAACTTTTTACTATAAAGCATACCTTTGTGATAATTAGGCATTATTTCTAAAACCTGCTCCGGGGGAACCTGTGCGATAACCTTTCCCGTTTTAAAATCAACTATATCTAAGACCGTGCCACCTACCTTATAATTCCACTTAAACAACATAGCTACGGAAAGCATTGGGGCAGGATTAATATCCGCTCTTATTTGCTTTTTTAAATCTTTTACTTCTTTTGCAGCGCTTTTTGTTATCTTATCCACAGAAGTCCGAGACATTCCATGTTCTTTGGTGATATCATCATTCTTAATTATTTTAATGCCATTATTATCCTTAGTAGCATTAACCGAGCCCCTAAAATTACCAAACCTACCCGTGTTGCCCATCTTTTGTAAACTCAAAAAGCCCAAATTCAAAGACGGCTGACTCATAGTAACTTTCCCCTTATTTATCTACGCAACCTCAGCGGGAATAGAAATAATTATCCCCATCCCCGCTTCAATTACATATTCATATATTACTTTAAAAGGGTCAAAAGTCCCTGCGGAACCATAGACGCCTGTGAAAGCATAGCTTCACCTGATTGAGCCAACGTAGAAAGTAGTGTGAAATGAGACATTTCCTTTGCAAAGTTAACATCCATTATATTGCTGTACGCTGCCTGTGTATTAGTCCCTTCAGTCTGAAGGTTTGCCATGATCTGCGTAACCCTGTTCTGATAAGAACCTAGTTGTCCGCTAATAGCTGCAACCTGGGTAACAGCAGCCTGCACCGTAGAAAGAGCAATTAGTGCCGATCCACCAGTTAAGCTAACAGATTGCAAAGATGTGGTAACTGCACCGCCACTTTGTAAGCCGATCAAATTTGCAGCAACACCAGCAATAGAAACAGAAATCTGGCTCTGCGTTGTATTCGCACTAGTTCCAATCTGAAATGTAAAAGCACTCAGGGTTGCGGCTACTGTGCCTGCGGATGCATTCAAAAGATGCAATCCGTTGAACGAAGTAGAATCTGCTATCTGCGTAATTTCTGAAGCAAGCTGCGAAAACTCACTATTCAACGCACTCAAGTTGGCCGCGCTGTTAGTGCCGTTAGCAGCATTGGTAGCAAGAGTCTGCATAGTGCCAAGCATGCTTTGTATAGTTGATAACGCGCCAGAGGCAATGTTTATCATTGAATTACCGTTATTAGCATTCGATGAAGCCTGAGCAATACCAAGGCCGGTAGCATTTAACCCCTGAGCTATCTCGTACCCTGCAGGATTAACCCATGCGCCGGTAATCTTTAAACCGCTGGAGAGCCTATTTAATGACTCGCCAAGAGCATTGTTAGTGTTTTGAAGATTGTTTTCTGCAACAACTGCAGACTGGTTGGAATTAATAAATAAACCGTTGTACATTTTTTTATCCTCCGTGATAAAATTATTCCGGCTTCCGTGCCGAAAGTTGAATTTCAAAAATTAAGACTCTAAGAACGCGTATTACGAACCTAAGCAATCACCTCCCTTTGTTTTCATTAATAAACTATCATTCTCAAAAAAAACAATCGCCCTACACGTACCTTGTCTCTTTTATTCATCGTCATTTTAAAATTAAACTTTAATTTTTCAACAAGCCCTTAACAAAAATTCCTATTTCTTCGGCAACACCATGTAACGATAAACCGTCAGTATAAATTATGATATCTGCTTTTTTATAAAATTTCTCACGCTCAAAAAGCCTATCTTCAATATCTTTTTCACTAAAACCATCTTTTCCTAATACCGGACGATTTTTTTCCGCTTTTATCCTTTGATATATAGTTTTGTTGCTGGTTTTGAGGTAGATCACAAAACCCATTTTTTTTAGTATCACGAGGTTGTTATTATAAATAGGCGCACCTCCACCGGTAGAAATCACCCATAACCTATCCTTCTCGTTAAATATCAAGTTATCCGATTTTTCGGTTACATCAACGAACTTTTTTAAGCAATCAAAAAAAACCCCTTCACTCTCTCCAAGTGTTTGTAAAATATTGCTTTCTAACTCTCTAAAATAGGTCTCACCTTTTTGTTTAAATATTTCGTTAATGGTTACGCCTTCATGACTTTCTAAGACAAAATCCAGATCTATAAAATTAAAACCGTGTTTCTTCGATAGAAGCTTGCCTATTTCAGTTTTACCAGCCCCCATAAATCCTGTCAGTATTATATTATTTTTCATTTATATATACTTTTTTCACCTCTAATTATTATTTACTGTGAACACGCGTCATATATCCTTCGTAATTTTGTTTGATATCTTTCAGGTTATCCCCCCCAAACTTCTTAAGAAAAAAAACACAAATAGAAAACGTCAATGCAGCTTCTCCGACAATGGAAGCAGCAGGAACGGCGCAAACATCCGAACGCTCACGAAACGCCTTCTCGGCCTTTCCTGTTTCTAAATCTATAGTATCTAGGTACGACTTCATAAGTGTGGGAATAGGTTTCATTGCACATTTAACGCTAATAATTTCCCCATTAGACATTCCGCCTTCTATGCCACCGGCATTATTCGTTTTTCTTGAATATCTTTTGCCCTCTTTGTCTGATTTATCTGAATAGATTGAATCTTGATAACGAGACCCCTCCGCATAACCGGATTCAATCCCTAAACCTATCCCAACACTCTTGATAGCTTGAATACTCATTAGAGACATTGCTATATGGCCATCTAATTTTTCGTCCCACTGGGTAAAACTACCCAAGCCAATCGGAACATCCTTGGCCTGAATTATAAAGATGCCACCAAGCGTGTCTCCTGCTTTCTTCATCTCATCGATTAATGACTTAATCCTTCCTTCGGACTCAGGATAAGGCATGCGGAGTGAAGATTTTTCAATATTTTGCCTTATGGTATCGTCAAAAAGATTAATATTTGCATTGTTAGACAAACAAGTGTCTGATGAAAAATTATCCGTATGACATCTCAACCCTTTTTTTATTCCACCAATACTGAGCACCGCCGAAGCAAACTCAATACCGAAATTTTTCAAAAATAGCTGACATATCGCACCCACGGCAACCCTTGAGGCAGTCTCCCTAGCACTTGAACGCTCAATAACATTTCTTATGTCGTCAAGATCGTATTTTAGAGAACCGGCAAAATCCGCGTGACCAGGTCTTGGGATATGAAGCTGACTCTCTTTCGGGACAGGTTTATATACATCCATCTTCTCCCGCCAATTTTCATAATCCTTATTTTTTATGAAAAAAGAAATAGGTGAACCGGTCGTATAACCGCCCCTAACCCCAGATAAAAATTCTATTCTGTCTGTTTCTATTTTTTGTCTTGCCCCCCTGCCATAACCAGACTGTCTTAACGCTAACTTTCCATTAATAAAATCCTCGTCTATTTTAATCCCTGCCGGAAAATTATCCATTATAGCAATGAGTTCTTTTCCGTGAGATTCCCCTGCCGTAAAAAATCTAAGCATATATTCTCCTAATAAGGTGTTAATTTAGTATTAAGTCAAGATACTATTTTTCAATCATCGCATAAGCATTATGGTTATGTATGCTTTCAAAATTTTCCGCCTCTACCCTGAACCACTTAATGTTTTCGTTCTTCTTTAGAATGCCGGCTACGCATCTTGCCACATCCTCGACAAACATTGGGTTTTCATAAGCATGTTCTGTCAAAAACCTTTCATCCGCTCTCTTTAAGAGCGAATACACTGGCGCGCTTGCGCAAGATTCAACATCGGCTATTATATCCTCAAACCATATAAGCTTGGAGAATTCAAGTGATACCGAAACTACCCCCCGTTGATTATGAGCGCCATATTTCGATATCTCTTTAGAACAAGGACAGAGTGTATTAATAGGAACCCTGACACCTATTTTAATAACGCTCTCTTCATTTTCTCTTTGATCCTCTTTTTTGTTTATGTCGTAATCTTCGTTACCTTTGAACTCTTTACCTATATTGGCATCTCTAGCCCTTATAGTTCCGTTATAATAACAAACATACTCCATTAAACTTCTTTTTCCACTAATGGGAGCAGCCTTTTCAATAAAATAGGGAAATTCCATTTCAATAGAGGCAGAATTAGCATTTAAAACTCTTTTAATTTTTCTTAGAATATCGGGAAACTTAATAATGCTTATTTCCCCTCTGTACTCGTTTAAAACTTCAAGGAAGCGACTCATATGAGTGCCTTTAAAATAATGAGGAAGATCCACATACATATTGACATTCGCTATAGTATGTTGGAGAGATTTTTTTTTATCCAGAACGGAAATAGGGTAATTAAGGTTTTTTATCCCTACCTTGTTTATGGCTATACCTCTTTTGTCTTTTGAATTTTGAATATCTTTCAACATTAAAGATTAATACAATTTTTTAAAGACTCTATTATGCGTTCCCTATGCAATAATAATATTATACCGTTAGATATCGAACACCATAAGCGGGCAAGCAAAAGTCTCATATTTTTCGACAGTTACATTAATTTTCAGTTCGCTTTTTAACATCGTCGGAAGGCAACGCTAACTCAAGAGGGGCTTCCTTTAGGGTTTATATAATAAATATTAATACTTGCTTAGCTTTTTAATCAATCAAACAACCTGCCAATCGCTACGTTATTGTAATGCAATTGGAGTACAAAATCAAGCGGAAAATTTAAAAATATCCTATCACTTTATGATCCTCGGAGTGATAAATATTAACAATTCATCCTTTGAATAATTCACATTTTGGGATTTAAAAAGCCATCCCAAGAGCGGAATATTCATGAGTACCGGGATTCCATTACTGGAAACCGTTTTACTTGTTTGATATACACCACCAATAACAACTGTCTGCCTGTCTTTAATAATGACGGTAGAATTTATGCTCTCTGTATCAAGCGTTGCCTGCGCTCCATAAATGGGCGGTGCTATCGTGTTGTTGGAAGAATTTATAACCAACTTTACATTGCCGTTAGACATGATATGAGGAGTTATCTTAAGCGAAATTTGAGCGGTGATAGCTTGCGGCGCAGCCGTAGCCCCTACACCTGCAACACCAGGAAGATATAAAGTTTGACCTTTTTCTATTGTAGCAGGTTGATTATTGAGAACAATAATCTTCGGAGATGCAATTGATTTCGCTTTAGCTAAATTTTCCAGTGCCTCAAGCGTCGCACTTATACTGGCATATTGATTAATTATTCCAATAGAAAAAGTACCAGGCGATGCGGTAGCAAGAGACGGCGCGGCGCCAGTCGGAATAATTAAACCCGGTCCCGCCGGTGAACCTGACAATTGACCGGACAAATAATTTGGCGGAGTATTAACAGTGTTGGTATGAGCCGCCGCCGAATAACCTCCTTCCCAGTTGATACCTAATTGATTTGTATAGTTCTTACTGACCTCTTCCATTCTGGCAATAATCATAACCTCAGGCGTTCTTTTATCAAGCCTCTTTATAAGATTTATCGCCTTCACTACATTTTCCTTGATATCTGAAATAATTAAGGCATGAAGAGATTTATCAAACATTACTGTGCCTTGGGAGCTTAAAACCGTTTTAATCTTCGGCATAAGCCCACTTACGCTCACATAATTTATCGGAACGATTTTGGTAATCTTCGGCTGCGAAATTGCTCTCGCCTTTCTTTCCGCTGAGACAACCGACGCTATAGTGCTTGATGCATTTATATAATAAATTCCATGTTTCTTGACCATTCCAAGCCCATATGCTTCCATGATAACAGACAATATATCCTTCAACGGAACATTGTGCATTTTCATAGTCACAGCGCCCTTAACATCGGAGCCTATTAAAACATTCATATTGGAAACACGTGCAATCATCCTTATTACATCGACAATACTGGCATTTTGAAAATCAAAACTAACCTTCATATTCGTGGGATCGACGAAGAACCTTTTAACCGTCTGCTGATTCTTCACAGAAGAATTACTACTAGGACTTGCAAATGAGTTAATTTGAGGAAATATAATAAAGCCTACAAGCATTAAAGTTATAATAATCCATTTAAAACCGAATCTGGCACCGACTAATCTCATTCTATCTATAGATTCTAAACTTAACTTTTTCATCGTAATTTCCTCATATAATGCAAGGTGTAAAGTTACCCTACAATTTTCATAACAACGTTAACAGAACGTGCTTGCCCTAAAGCATTATAAGTATTTTCGACCAACTTTATTGAATTATCCCCGATAGATATAACCCTTGCCCTATCAATTCCAATAATGGAGCCGACCGTAATTATGTAAGATTTATTATCTGGCGTCTGAATCATGGCAAAATATTTACCCTCTCTTTCCATTATTCCGACTATCTTTAGAGACGATAAGCTATATCGAAATAGCGGTATTTCTCCAACTTTAAATGAAACAGAAGGCTTTTTTGTGTATAAAAACGTTTGAAACGGATTTCTTTTTAGGAAATTGGGATATGTCAACAAGCTCTGCTGAACCCGCGCCTTATGTTTTATTATATTTTCTTTTGCCGAAGCGCCTACCGACAAAGAAGACAAGAATAGGACAATACTAAACACTAAAACGATTCTTCTCATTTTCAACGACGCCCCCTACTTTTTTTAATTTTTTTTGGAGGCGACCCGATAAAAGAAAACGTTGTCCCTCTAAAACCAACGGACACCCTTTGAGTATTTGAGTCTTTTGTTATAGAAACATCATGAACATCAACTATTCTTTTCATGCTTGCAAGTTTATAAAAAAACTTATAAACATTATGAAAATCACCACTTATATGCATTGAAAACGGAACAGCTTCATAGAAACCTTGGGGTATTATCTTGCCAGGTTTAAACATTTCCAGGCTTAAATGAAGTGCTTTTTCATAATTAGAGATCTTCATAAGAAGTCCGGGGATATCCTTTTTCGACGGGAGCTCCTTAACGAGATAGGCAAATTCTTTGTTGAGCGCACTACTCTTTTTTACGAGCATCGGATATGATTTCACCAGAATCAAATAAGAAGCGTACTTCGCCCGAACACCCCTAAGCGTACCCTCTTTTTGGTTTAATTTTAGGGCTAAACCCGAGTAAATTAAATAGTAATAAACGGCCATTATTACTATGAATAAAACAAAACTAATGATCAAACCCAAAGCAACCGTACTTTTAAAATCTATTTTAAGTTTTTTAATATCCATAATTGAAGTAAACGTTATAATGAAATCGCACAGCGCTCAGGCTAATGTGATTTCATTATCCTTTTTTTAGTAACCTCGCGTTCATTTTGAAATGTTAATCTGAAATTTTGAAGTTTCAAGTCTTGTTTTTTGATTTCCGATGTCTGTATTAAGGTTACATTATGAAAAAAACCTGTCTTATTTAGATTATCCATAAACAACGAAACAACCTGTCCGTCTAATGCAACACCATTGACGGTTATATTTCCATTAGATGATTTTAAAGAATTAATCCATGCAAACCTAGGAATAGTTACGGTAACATAGTAGATATACCCAATCGGTCCAATCTGCTCTTTTTTTAATGTATTTATCACGCTAATTTTTTGCATAATAAGGTTTTGCTGACGTTTAATCGCATTTACCATACGCACCCTAGGAAGTAATACCGATATCCTACTGTTATAAATTTTAATATTGCCATTTACGCTACTAATCTTGGTTTCAATAGAATACTGCATAAGAAATATAGCAACTCCCGCTATAATAATAGGAATGATAATATATAAAACAATATTTTTCTTCTCAGTCTTACTTATTACACCTTTTTGTTTTTTATTTAAGTTGATCTTAATCATTGTCATTCAAGCCCTCTTAATGCCAAACCAACGGCGGTACCAAATAAACGGCGAAAACTATCAACAGACATATTTTTATCCTTAAAAAGCAAACCTCTAAATGGATTTACATCCTCCACAGAAATATTTAACTTCTTCTCTATGCCGTCCGCAAGACCGGATAAGCTGCTAGAACCACCCGTCAGATAAATCTTGCTAGGATACTGTTTATCGTTATTGGCCGCAAAATAGTCGATTGTCCTTTGAATCTCTGATGTTATCCTTGTTATAATCATATTTAAGTATATAGCGTAGTTTGTTTGAAAATCAGCGTCATTCTTGTCAATATCACCATCACCCGTTTTAATATTCTCGGCTTCATTAAAATCTATCTGAAATTTTTTCGCTATCTCTTCAGTAATGTTAACCCCACCTATAGGAATATCCCTCCTGAATAGATTTAACCCGTTTTGCATCACATGAACATTTGTTTCTGATGCACCTACGCCCACAAGTGCTACTAGCTCGTCATATTCTTCCGGATAATTAAAGTTAAACATATTTTCAACGGCTATGCAGTCAACATCCACTATGAACGGATTTAACCCGCACTCACGAATGAAGCCTGTCTGATTATTTATAATATCTTTTTTGCCGGCGATTATCATTATCATGTTGTTATTAGGATCGATCTTGGATTCTCCCAGAACAACATAATCGTAAAAAACCTCATTTATATCATAACTGATATATTGTTGTGCCTCGTAATACATTGAAGAACTAAGATCGCTTCCCTTCATCTTGGGCATTTCTATAGTTTTTATGATGATATGTTTACACGGAACCGCAATAACAACATTTTTTTCCTTTATCCCGAGCCTGGAAAATGAACTTTTTATGTAGGAAGCAACCGATGCGGCATCGTCTATTACCCCATTACTAACAGCTCCGCTTGGTAAACCTATCACATCAAAGTCATCTATGCGATATTTATGACCAGATTTAGAGAGCTTCAACACCTTTATTGAATTAGAGCCTATGTCTATCCCTACACTGCTTTTCGAACCAAAAGTAAGATTAAATGCCATACAAGTTTACCCTTCCAGTATTTCCATTATCCACTGCCCGGAAATAACTAAATATACTCAACTTCATTAAATTGTTAATCCTTACAAACTATTTTAATATAAATTATTCTATTGTCAAGTTTTTTTATTGCATTGTATTTTTTATTTTGCTTTTTGATAGAAAAATCGTATAATACTCTAATTAAAATTATGAACAAAAATAAAACTATCTCAATCTTTCTTTTAGCCATACTTCTGGTACTTCTTGTCATAAGACTCGTATTAATCACAAGAGTAGATTTAATTCCCGAAGAAGTCTACTATTGGCAATGGGCAAGACATTTGTCGCTTTCCTACTACGATATGTCACCCATGGTTGCTTATACGATAGCCTTGACAACATTTTTTGGTAAATTGAACTCACAGTTTTTTGTGAGGCTTGCAGCACCCATTATTTCCTTAATCTTATCCCTGTATGTATTTATTGCTTTAAGAAAGATTACCAAAAACAATCTGTTCTCGCTCTTATGGGCAGTATTATTAAATACTATTCCCATACTTAACGTAGGTTCGATACTAATTGTGTATGGAAACCTGCAGATGTTATTTTTCTCATTAACAATATTATTCCTGATATACCTCATAGTAACCAAAAAGGATTTTTATTGGTATTTAATAGGAATTTCGACTGGACTCGCTCTTTTAAGCAAATATACAGCAGGTTTTATATATCCAATAGTACTTTTATTTCTTGTCCTCAGTAAAAATTATCGTAAATATTTTCTTAGAAAAGAACCATATTTAGCCTTTCTGATATCAATAGTACTTTTTTTACCAGTAATCATATGGAATTATATGAATGATTTTGTATCACTTAGACATATTATGACTTTGTCGGGTCACTCTGTTAATTTTAGTACGTTTTTATCAAACTTTTCCTTGCTCATGGTTTCCCAAGCAGGCATAGTTTCTCCGTTCATATTTATCATTATATTAATCTCTATTTTTGCAGGGTTATATCTCGGGTTAAAAGAAAATAACGATACATATTTGGTACTTTCAATATCGTCCTTACTACCATTTCTTTACTTTATATATCAATGTACAAAAACAACGGTTCAACCTAATTGGCCGGTATTTTTATATTTTCCGGCCTTTTTATTGACATCCATTTTAGTATTAAGATTGCACTCCGGATTTAAGTCGCAAAAGCTTAAGAAGATGGTTACCGGCTTCTATGTGGTTTCTTTTGCCGTAGGGCTTCTTTTTTCATTAATTATATTTTTAGAGCCTTATCACCCAATAATTAAAATGCGATTAGACAAGAGTCCTATGAGGAATGTGCTTGGGTGGAAAAAATTAGGACGATACGTCAACAAAGAACTTGCAGGTCACAAAAAAGACAATCTGCTAATAGCAGCAAGAAGATTTCAAGTGGCAAGCGAACTTGCATATTATGTAAAGGGTAAACCGCAAACATATTCGTTTAACTACTTTACCAGGGATAACGAATATGCATTCTGGAACAACTTTAATAGTAAAAAAGGCAGAAATTTCCTTTACGTGATAGATACAAAATACGGCAAAAATATAAAAAATGAATTATGTAAAAACTTCAGTAGCTGTTTACTACTAAAAAAGATTACAATAACAGATGATCACGCTACGGTGAGGATAGTCAAATTCTACCTACTAAAAAACTTTTTATACAAGGATAAATATCTATTTAATAAATTTTCCTCAAAAGAGTTCTAAGTCTTGTGTATTTTTCAATTAAAATCCTTTTTCTTCCAGCACATTGAGTGGCTTAGAAAACATATCGCCAAACTCCGCCTGCTTTTTAGAAAACCCGAATGCTAATGCCATAAGTTGCGTTAAATATACGACCGGAAGTTCTGCGTCTTTGCCTAATTTTTTAACTATGGCAGGCTGATTTACATCCAATGCCCCTGCGCACTTCGGACAAATAAGAACTAGTAAATCGGCACCGGCTTTTTTGGCCTTAGAAAGCGTCTGTGCGCATAAAGTAAAAGAAGTTTCCTCATCCTGGACAACATTCCTCCCGCCGCAACACTGCACTTCATTGCCATAGAAAACAGTTTCAGCTCCCATAGCTTCCAAGAAATCATGCATAAACCTCGGCCTTTCCGAATTGTCTATTTTAGGTTTTTTATCTGTGAAAGTATACATTGACGGCCTGGAATAGAGGCATCCGTAATACGGCGCTAATTTTAGTCCTTTTAAAGACTGAACCACATTTTTTCTCACCTCATCCACACCCTTCTCATTGTATAAAAATTCCAAGATATGCCTAGGTTCTCCATCAGGTATAAACTCTTCTTCATTCTCGCCCGCATCCTTAAAAATACCATTGACGTCTGCCAACTCATTTTCATTTTCCCTAACTCTCGCAACTGCCCTGCTAAACTCATGATGACACACTGAACATGCCATAACCAAGTCCTTTGAACCAAGCCTAGACTTTGCAAGCATCATATTCCTAAGCGGCAAATATAAGGAAACTGCACCCTTAGATTTCATCTCTCCGATTCCGCAGCAGTTGTAATCAGGTAGTTCAATAAGCTCTATGCCCATCTTTTTTGACACTAATTTTGAGCTATTATTATAAGCCCTGTCGATCGTCAGCAAAGCGCATCCGGGATAATATGCCACCTGATTTTCCTTTATTTTATCCATACAAATAATCCTCCTCTATAGACCCCTCCCGTAAAAAAAGGGGATACCAGTTATAATGTCTCTTTTTCAATCGTGTCCGTATTTCTTAGATAACGCTCTATTGCCTTTCTCGGTCTATCCCAATGGTGCGGCTTGCCAAGTTTTAATATTGAAAAAGCTCTTCCATCCTTAAGCATCTTCAAAATAGCACCCCTTTCTACCTTTCCTATCAATTCTTTAGCTCTCCCCATTTTGCGCATTGATGAAATATGGAGCTTAGCCAAATCTAACCTTCCATTACCCAAAATCATGTCTTTATAAATTTTTTTCACGTCCTCATCAAACTTCAATTTACTTTTAACCTCTTGGGGAAAATATTTTTTAATTAAAAGTGCAAGAGCCTCCATCATTTCGGCAGGGTTCACTTGTTTAGGGCACCTCTGCGAACATTTGTAGCATCCGACGCATCGCCATGCAACATCCACATATTTTTTTAACTTTTTTAAGTTACCAAGTTGCATCATATATATAAATGCTCTTGGGTTAAATCTATTATATAAAGGAGTCACCGTGCAACTTGCGGTACACATTCCGCACTGCCAACATCTATTAATCCTGGAACCGACAACGGTTTTTTTGATTTCATTAAAAAACGATCTATCAAATTCAGAATCAACCCTTGTATAAATAAACGTATTCCACCTGCCAGAAACATCAACTCCGTCTATGACTAAATTTTTCTCTTCCTTGATATAATCGTCTTCGATTAAATGTCTTGCTATTATATGTTCCCCTTTTTCAGCAACCGGTCTTTTCCCCTGCTTTTCCAAAGCCATAATGCCCTCCAAAATTAGATAATCCTTAAAATTATTTTTAAGACATATTCATTAAATCCTTTTTCAATTCGGGCAACTCTAATTTTTCAACCCCCAGCAGTTTCTTCATTAATGTAAATCCATCCGGCACACCGATAGATAAAGACTTAGACTCAGCGTATACCATTTTATAAACATAATCCGAATACATGTAGCTTAAGAGAATATCGGCGCCATACGGCGGATCTATCGCGAAGCCGTTTTTATTTGACAATTCATAAAGATAGTTAATTTCATCCCTCATTTCTTTAATACTGAACGGCATGATATATGGGTTTCCTTCCCATGTTCTTTTTAAAAAATCAGCCATATAAGGCAAGCACCCTGTCCCATTATCTTGCCTGTAAACCCACGATGTCCATAAAACATTTTTCTTCGGTTCACAAAAATGCAAAATCTCCAAGGCTATATCCCTTTTAGCCATAACATTTTCATATGGAATCGCCGACAAAAACCTACCTATTTTTATCTCTGCCGATTTTCTCGAATCACCTAAATGATTAAATCCGTTATTCAAGATATCAAGACTTATGGTTTTAATAATTTTATTCCTATGCCTTCTTGCGGTAAATATAAAAGATAATATCTTGTCAAAATCGTCTTTTTTTAATCTTCCGCCACGCACACCCGACAAAAAATCCTTAATCATCTTTGTTTTGTGACTTAACAGGACATTGAGCGTCTCCATTTTGTCTGCGGGCAAATTATCTCTCACAATCTCAAAGAACTTTCCCTCATATCTTTCGTCTATTTTATTGTTTTTTAGAATATACGGCATAAAAATTATTTATTTTTCATAGTATATGTATAAGCACCCATTGCGGCTGCACTACCTTCTACAATCGAATCGGAGATAGCCTTTGGTCCTGTGCAGGCTCCCGCAAGGAATATGCCCTCTTTATTTGATTTAAACGGTGACAGTGTAACATTTTGCGGTTTTAAAAACCGGTGTTCATCAAGCTCCAGTCCTAATTTATCAACCATTTCAGAAGACTGGGGACCACCTTCCATACCTGATGCTAAAACAACAAGATCAAACGGGATTTCGAAAGGCCCTCTTAATAGTGTATCTTCACCCTTGCAAACAACAGTGTTATTCTGTCCGGAGGTAATCTCCGCCACTCTGCCTTTGACTATCTGAACATCGTACTCCTCCATGGCTTTCCAATATAAATCCTCAAAAAAACCATAAGTTCTGATATCCATATAAAATATATATACTTCACAATCAGGAAAATGTTCCCTTACTTCAATGGCCTGTTTGACTGAAACCGTACAACATACCCTTGAACAATACTGGTTTCCGATATGCCTATCCCTAGAACCAACGCACAATATAAATGCAACATTCTTTGGCGGCTGCCCATTTGACGGTCTGTTAAAATTTCCCTCCCCCATCATTCGTTCCATGTCCTTGATATCAATCACATCATCAAAAAGCTGATAAGAATACTTAGCATCCTTTGCGGGGTCAAAATGCTCAAAGCCGGTAGCAACAATGACAGAATCAAAAGTTTTTGTTTCATTTCCGCTAGATGACTTTATTGTAGCATTAAATTTTTTTCCATTTTCTTTAAAATCTAAAATCTCAGAAGAATAATACACCTTAACATTTTCATTAGTCTCGGTCTTTTTGATTAATTCACCGATAACATTATCCGCCGGTTGCATATCCGGAAACAAAAATTTATATTTAAATTTCTTAGGGTTTCCGCCCAAAAATGAATCTTTTTCCACCAAGCTAACATTTACGCCAAGATCGGCAAGCAAGATTGCCGAATTTAAACCAGCCGGTCCGCCACCGATCACTAAAATATTCCCAGCCATATAGAATCCTCCGAATTACATTTATAATTAGTTTTATTATTGCATAATGCGCCTAATCTACCGATTAGCGTGTAAATTCCCTTTGAATACGATTTGGAGTATCTTCCTATATTCATCTAATTTTGGTCTTTTGGATAGTCATACAGATTAACAGTCTTTCCCCCTGCCCTAAGTTCTTCTAAATAGGCATTATATTCTTCTTCTGATTTTTTCCAATCCACCCCTATTTTTTCACACAAAGGCCTCCAATCTGTCGTATGCCACTGAAGTTGAACGATTTTAAAAACATCAGCCCCGCAAGCCAATGCAGCAAACATTACATCTGCCATCACGGGAACCTGCTCCGTATAACCCATGGCCTTGCCTATCCACTGATTTTTATCTAAAGTCGTCGTGCAACCCGTATCTTGCGTTATACACACATCAGAATGCGCTTCCCTTACCATGGGTCTTATTTTTCTATCCATTACAAACGACCTTGAAGCCTCTCTCTCGGTCAAAATATGCCTAAACCCGAACCCGCAACAGTCGTACCAAGTTGAATAATCCGCAACCTGCGCCCCAAGAGCAAGTGCAACACCAGTAGAAACTGCCGTTCTTTTTCCGGCATAAATATCTTTATCGTAGATACAATCCTCTGGTATCATTTTATATGCATGGCAAGCGGGATGAACCGTTACTATGATATTACTTAAATCATACTTTTTTAATTTGGCTATCTCAAAACGCATAACATGAACCCATTCGCTATAGTGCACGATATATTCCGGAATAACAAGCTCCCTGCCTATTTTATGCATTATCCTCCTGACCTCATCCCTAAACTCCTTGTGCTCGATCAGTAGATTTCTCATTTCTTTGTAATCTCCAAATGTTGTAGCACAATGAAACAATGGAAAAAGGCCTAATTCATACGACCTATGCCAATTTCTCACCGCTACGGCAGCAAGTCCAACCGGATTAGACGTCCCTGAACCATGATAATTCCACGCGGTACATGATGTCTGATTTCTCTCATCAATATACTCAAGTCCGAATTTATTCATAAACCAAAGAATAGATACCGGATAGCCGGGGATATTTCCACATTGTCCGCAAGATTTATGATGCCATAATTTATTGGTGGGAATCTTTTTTTTCCAGCCTAGTAAGGTCTCTGCTTCAATCGGTTTATTCTCATCCTTAACGTGTATAACCTTGACCTCGCCCTTTGCTTCAAGCTCTAAAAGCCGTTCGTGAATATCTTTCAGTTTTCTTCCGGCTACATGGACATAATCAGACTTAACATTGGCAAGACCTAACCTATTAGTAATTTCTATAGCCATACATCTCTCCCATTTATATTGGTATTGATTATTAAATTAATATTAAGAGTTTCTGACATCATCGACAATATCCTCGATAATCTCATACAGAGAAGGGTCAACAACCTCAATAATTTTAAATACACCAGCTTCGTCGAAAATATCGTATAGCTCCTTCATTGCTTCAGGCGCTACGTCCCACGCAAGGTTGGTTACTTGTAGCGTCGGCATGGGGATCGCCTTTCTTTTTATAGCAAGGTCATCAGATGCATATCCTATGTGCGGACCCCAATCAGGAAAGAAATCTGGCTGAATCATATCAGAAGAAAGCTGATTACCGTAAGCCGTAAGTTTTAAAAGAACTCTCGAATAAGGCTTTAAAACCTTCTTTGCGGACTCGAAACCCCTGCGAACCGATATCTCCCTTAATATAGCAATAACTCCGCCGGGACTATTTAAAAACGGGCAAATCATAGCACATGTAAAACACTGAAAACATGCCCAAATATATTCATCCATCATTGTCCAAATTAAATCAGGATCCTTCGACTTCAACATTTGAAGAACCATTCTAGGGGAAAAATCAAAAAACCTGTGCGGAGGACAACCACCCGCACATACGCCACAATTCAAACACCCTTTAACATACTCTTCATATCTAAAATCGGCCCTCGCCTCTTCAAAAATCTCTTTTTTAAATTCGAAAGGCACTATGCTGACACCATTCTCATCGTAATCCATAACATTCTCCTGTTTTTTATATTTTCTATAGGCACTAAAGCAATAAAAATGGTAAAATGAACAAGCTCATACCACGACATGCTTTTTATAGCGTATCATGGTAATCCTAAAAGTCAAACATCTGGTGACCTTTTTATGGTTTTTAGTTTAACCATTCAACATTTCATTAAAACCCATTATCTTCTTATTCATAATTACGGTTATTTTGCCGTATTCTTTTTGATAATGCTTGAGGATTTCGGCATACCATCACCCGGAGAGATTATTTTAATTACCGTTTCTTTAATCGCTGCAGAGGGTGGACTGAATATCATTTTAGCACTATCATTGGCGTGGTGTGGAGCAGTTATCGGGGATAGCATAGGTTTTGTTATAGGTTATTTTGGAGCTGAACGACTGCTTATGCGTTACGGAAGTAAGTTTGGATTAACCCCTAAAAGATATGCTATGGTTACGGTATTTTTTAATCGTTATGGCGGAGGTTTTGTACTAATCGCCCGTTTTATTGAAGGAGCAAGGCAGTTAAATGGAATAATTGCGGGAGGCATGGGCATGAAATGGAAACGATTTCTTCTGTATAATTCTGTCGGAGCCGCTCTATGGATAATGTTTTGGGGATACGGAAGTTATGTTTTAGGTGACCGTTTTTTTAAATTAATCTCCGTGGTAATGGCCCAAAGCTTTAGTTATTACGGCTTAATCACGATACTTGTCGCTTTGTTTGTCATTATCTTTTTCTGGCTATCATGGAATAAAAAGAAAAAAAAATAATGATTGTACGGCAAACTTACAATATATCCTTAATATCCCTCTTCCTTCCACATATCTTCAGTAAACCTCACAACCTTATTTCTGCCGTTCTCCTTTGCTTCATATAGGGCAACATCGGAATACTTGACCGCCTGCCAAAATTTATTGGAATCATCAGGAAATTCGCATACTCCGATACTTATGGTTTTCTTAACAATCACTCCGCCATTAATTTCCAGCGGGGAAGATTCAACTGCCTCCCTGATTTTTTCTGCAATAATACGCCCTTCTCCTTCTTTAATATCTATCAAAAGGGCAATGAATTCCTCGCCACCGAATCTAACGGCAATATCAGAACTTCTTATGCTTTTTTTAATCTGCGTCGCAACATTTCTTAGGACAACGTCACCATTATCATGACCATATTTGTCATTCACTTCCTTGAAGTGATCAATGTCCAACATTAAAATTCCTAGCTTGGTTCCGCGGCGTTTTATGCCCGCGACAATACTTTCGTAAGATTCATCAAGATATCTTCTGTTATATAAACTAGTAAGCTGATCTATTATGGACTGATCCTTTAAGAGATCCATTAATCTTCTGGATTCGATAACCGGCGATGCTTCCGCCAGATAGCCCTTGACATAAGGTATCATCCAGTGAACAAAATCAACCACATCGTCATCAAATATTAACTGTAAAACTGCTCCAACCTTACCGCCTATGTATACAGGTATACAGTAATAATTATATTGCTCACTGCAGGCATCATCCGACCCATTTTTATTTTCTCCTGCAACTTTAAATTTAAAATTGGGACATATACAAGAGAAGTTTGCAGAATCTACATCTCCTCCAGTTCTTTTAGCTCTGCATGCATCAGCATCTTCCAAAATAGAACTGTTACACCACATATCATCCTTCCCTAGGTTAATTTTTGAACCAATAGTAAGAAGAGTCATTTTGTTGTTATCACTAACTTCATATATGGTGTAATTATCAAAACACATGTAATCACAGATTATAGACTCTATTCTTCGAATGATTTCCTTTTTTGTTCTATCTTTTTCTATCACTCTTTTAAAATTGTAAATTCTTACCAGCTCATTGATTATTTTAATCGTATCCTTAAGATAATTATCTGTTTTTAATACTGTATAACCAATTAATGTAGAAACCTTAGAATTAATATCCGACAATATGTTTCTCAAGCTTTTAGATGTTTCATTAAGCGTATGCGCAACTTTGCCGGCTTCATCATCAGGGAGAGATGTTTCATCTATTAATACTCCATCTATCTCTCCTTCTTTGAGATTTTCCAGACCTATCTCTATTTTTTGAAACAAAGAAATATACGGGCTTAAAAATCTAAAAAATAGAAATACCAGTATGGCTAAGAATACAAAAAATGTAATAGAAATCTGCACAATTGTCCTGAACGTTGCATCTCTTACTGAGGATAGATTCATTGTCAGGCTTATGGCGCCTAAAACAGAGCCGGACTTCACCTTGTGGCATCTAAGGCAATCAACTACACCAGTACTAGTAGCTTTATACGGAATTACTACGCTATATTGCACAGAATTCAATGTTTCGCGCAATTTTTCTATGTTTTTCCCAGTCGCAAGCACATATCTTTCATTTGCAGTGACAGCTCTTTCATTCTTAAATCCGGGGCCGAACTGTGCATCGACAGGGGCGCCTCTTATAATTGATATTTTTTGTATATCTACTTGTTTTACGGTTTTTTTAAGCCTTTGAATAAATATCTCTCTTTTTTGTATAACGTCCATTACCATAAGCGAAGTGAGGCTGTCTCGCACGACCTTAGCAACGGTTTTAGAACGAATTTTAGCTTCGTTTATAGACTCTTGCCTGAAACTTAGGGAGAAAATTATGCCTATGGTAACAAATAAGATTACAAGAAGTATTATTATCCTTGAAATTATTTTGAGTTTAAGAGATTTATTCTTTTTTTTAGACATGGCTAACAAGTTTTAAAAGTTAATATCTCATACAGAAAATTGCCGATATGCGCGAAGCACACCCGCCCACTGGCAAGGGTACTTCGTATTAATACCGTATTGCAGAATATAGCATTATATATAAAAATAATCAAGTAATACATATATCATATTATCTTTTGTTTACAATGCATTTTTTTCATATTAACGCTTCTTCATAGCCTTTATTTGCCTATTTTTAAAGTTTTGTTTCATCATTAATGATCTATTTTTACTCTTCATTTTTTTCTTATTTTCATGATTTAAGACGATGATAAGAAGTGTATATTTACTACTGATTTCCTTTTATTCTAACAATATTGTGGTATAATATGAGTGTGTATTATTTATATAATAACCATAAGTTTTATGCATAATAAGCGAGTTAATTACAATATATTAAAGTATGACTTTAATTAAAATATACTGCATTATAAAAAAATATTGTTAAGTCTCTCTCCAGAGAATATTGTCGCTTAATCACTGAACTTATGCGTCGTTATTTTAAATATGCGTACCTTTGTAGTAGAAGACAAAGGAAAGCGGTATTTTCTATAGCATTAACATACGGATCGAAACTTTAAACATAAGGAGAAACTATGGAAAACGAAAAAAAGAAATTAACCACTAATGCCGGAGTGCCAGTGCCTGACAATCAAAATGTGCTAACTGCAGGACCCAGAGGACCGCAGCTTCTGCAAGATATTTGGTTTCTGGAAAAACTTGCCCACTTCGACCGTGAGGTCATACCCGAAAGGCGCATGCATGCGAAGGGATCTGGGGCATATGGAACCTTTACTGTAACCCATGACATCACTCATTATACTAAGGCAAATATTTTTTCTGCTATTGGCAAGAAAACGGAACTTTTTACGCGTTTCTCAAATGTTGCCGGCGAACGCGGCGCGGCTGATGCAGAGCGAGATATTCGCGGATTTGCAGTTAAGTTTTACACTGAAGAGGGTAACTGGGACATAGTAGGAAACAACACTCCTGTGTTTTTTCTGCGTGATCCACTCAAATTTCCAGATCTAAATCACGCTGTAAAGCGAGACCCCAGGACAAATATGCGTAGCGCTGTTAACAATTGGGATTTTTGGACATCATTGCCAGAAGCATTACATCAGGTCACGATAACCATGAGCGATCGCGGTATCCCCTACTCATATCGTCATATGCACGGTTTCGGTAGCCATACCTTTAGCCTTATAAATGCTAAAAATGAACGACATTGGGTTAAATTCCATTTTGTCTGCCAGCAAGGCATCAAGAACCTTACGGATGCTGAGGCTGAGGCTGTTATCGGAAAGTCTCGAGAAAGTCAGCAACGTGACCTATATGAAAGTATAGAAAACAAGGGCTTTCCAAGATGGAAATTATTCATTCAGGTAATGTCGGAGAAAGAAGCCGCCGATTGTCCGTATAATCCGTTCGATCTCACAAAAGTATGGTTCCATAAGGACTATCCTCTGATTGAGGTTGGTATCATGGAACTGAACCGCAATCCTGAAAATTATTTTGCCGAGGTTGAACAGTCTGCCTTTAACCCGGCTAACGTCGTACCCGGCATTAGCTTTTCACCTGATAAAATGCTACAAGGCCGTTTATTCTCATATGGCGATGCCCAGCGTTATCGACTTGGCGTAAATCACCACATGATTCCGGTTAATGCATCACGCTGCCCTGCTCATAGCTACCACCGTGACGGCGCAATGAGGGTTGATGGCAACCATGGTAGTACTATCGCCTATGAGCCTAATAGTTACGGTGAGTGGGAACAGCAGGCGAAGTTCGCGGAACCACCTCTTAGCCTGAATGGGGCTGCCGATCATTGGAATCATCGTGATGACGACGATTACTACACTCAGCCTGGTTTGCTGTTTCGGCTAATGACACCAGAACAGCATGAGGTACTCTTTGCAAATACGGCCCGTGCCATGGGCGACGCGCCCGAACAGATTAAACGGCGGCATATCGGCAATTGCATGAAGGCGGACCCTGCTTATGGAAAGGGTGTGGCTGGCGCATTGGGTATTTCTGCGTAACGATTACAATATAAGTGAGCATTTAATCCGATAACGCAGAGACCGAAGAATGATTTATTATAATTCTTCGGTCTCTGCGTTATCCTTTCGTGTCCGTGTCAGACGGTTCGATTAGGATTTTAGGCTTTATTACACATCCGTTGGACGGGGTAATATCCTTCTTTCTATAAAACCTTCTGTTCCAAACGTCATATATTTAATCTTTTCGGCTTTCGGTTTATGCTCAAAGTTAAGCATTTTTTCCAATTCTTTAAGCCGATTTGTTTCCCATAAATTATTAACGGGCTCGTCAATATTGCATACAATATACTCTTCAAATATCTGCTTAAATTGCTTTATTTCTTCACTTTTATCCATTATACCGTCCCACTCGGCAAAAAGATTTTTATATCTGTTTTCTCTGTTAGAAAGAAAAAGCTTTGAATTAATTCTTACGGATCCTAAGCCCAGAGGCTTTGCCATTCCGATTTTATGCGCCAAATCTTTTGGCAGATCAACGGCAAAAAGTAATGCTCCCAATTCAATGGCGCTCAAATTCTCAAATCTTATCCTGCCTTGAAATTTTGCTCCTTCCTTGATGGGCTTCATCTTGATATCCATGTTTAGCTTAAAGTCATCTTTCCAAGTACTTTCTGATGTTATCTTATGCCAATACAGTTTATTTCCGCGGATATTAACAACGTCATTATAGTGCATTAGCCTTGCTCCTGTTTTTTGTTCGAGATACAGTTGAAAAGACGTTGGTTTTGGTCCTGAAAGTGTTTGCGGAGTCTTTTCTTTAGTATAAACCTTGTCATAATCATTATTACGCAAAAAAGCGCATTCAAAAAACAGACGGGTCATAAAATCATTTTCGTTTCCGAAGATAGATTCGGCAATGTCAAATCTATCTTTTTCACTCGTAATATGATCTGCGATACTTTTTGTATAAGAAAGCCGGAATAGTGGAGTGTGTCCGAAAGAGATACGCTTATTGCTATCCTCATCCTGCCATTCAACGTAAAAACACGGAACAATATCGCCGTTTTTTTTAATTTCTTCAATGAGATTAACGGAGTTTCTATTGTTATCATTTTGGTAGCTTTCTATGTCTATATCCATAATATGTATGGTATTTTCTCTAGCCTTAGGATCATTAGGATCGAGATAAACCAACCAATCATGCTTTTTCCCGGGCATAGACCCTGAAACGACGAGATAACAATGGGATTCTTTATATTCACAAGCATATAATCCATTAAGTCTATATTTATCCGCCTTTTTTTTGTTATCTTTCACGTCAGACTTTTTTATTCTTTTGAATGTCTTTATGGATGGAATAATGGAATAGTGCAACCCTTCCTTGAGCAACAGCCCTGAACTCATTCTATATTCAGCATTGCCCTTACTGCCGGCAGAGATCATATGTTTTTTATATTCATCTCTGATAGAAGTGTCATTATCTGCAAATGAGCGGTAGTAGAGATAATCATCATTGAAGATTGAAAACTTGCTCCAGCTTGTCATCTCAACCATTGCCCTGATCATTCCGCGAATAGAACTGCCGGGAATGCAGTATTTACCCGCCTGCTTATAAAAATCATAGTCGCTGCTCTTTCCGTTCTCCTCTCTAAAACCCCCGATGTATATTGGCGTCCTAGCCTCAATTTCAAGATCAATATATCCGGTATTTCCATGATATATATTGAACGAACCGGGTCTATCCTGCGTAATTATCTCTTTATTTAACGGAACAAAGTTGTATGGAGCGGTTGCCGGAGCGGTATGAGTCCGAGATTTTTTTGTATCAATATTGTTACTAGGTTTATCTCTTTGCTTTGATTTCAATGCCTTCCCTTCAACGATGATTTTTACGGGTTTACCGTCAATTCGTTCTACTTCGCATTTTTTTTTATCCATATCCGCATCAACAAGAAAATATTCTTGTATTGCCATCGGACACCTATCATTAATCTGTATTTCCGCGATAAGTTTCTTTTTATTAGAGTATCTTATTGTTAAAAATGCCTTTTCTATCATTTTCCCCTCCCTTTCGGCAGTTGAATAAATTTCACAAATCTCGCATCAACATATGTAGCTTGATAGCCATATTTATAATCTATATAATGTCTTGTTCTGATTGCCGTCCTTATCTTTTTCGCATCTGCTTTCCAATCTCCCGGAATTAATATTTTTGTTCCTCTTTGTTCAGTAAGTATAGTATATCCGTCACAGGTTTCGGCCTTAGTTCCAAAAAGAACTTGGTCTGCCTCAATGATATCAGTGCCGATGCCTTTATTATCGATCCTATGTCTACCCTTCAGTATTCCTTTCGATCTCCATATATGCAATTCCTCGTCTGCATTGAATATGCGTAATCGCTTGACAAATCTGCTCTCAATCTTTCGGTTTTCAGGAAAGCTAAAACCATTATCGTATCGCCCGAACAATACCTCGTTATAAAGATATGCGACTACGTAGGATTTTGTTTCTATGTAGTTTTTAACTTCATCAAGATCATCGAAAATCAAACATGTCTTTGCACAACTCTTTATTTTATCTGCCGTTATTCCGTTAAATATATCAACCATTTGCAGCCTCCGTATTATGCTTGGTATAATATATGCTTTTCAGATTTTTAATATGATCCTGAAAACCAGAATTATTTAAAGCCTCAACATATTCTTGAAGTTTGGCTTTGTCTTCAGCCTTGACTGAATTAATATCGCATATTGTAATATTTAATTCTTTATATGAAATTACGGCCTTCCTGCCAATAAGTACGCCCCGTCCTATATTTTTCTCTCCCCCGATTGCTAAATCTTCCGTCCATAGATCCTTTAATATCAAAAGTAGCAGGCCGATCTCTGCGTTATCCGGATCTTTCAATTCTACTACCAGTTTATTGGCTATTTTGTTATCTTTGGCAAATATCGGCATACTGCCAAAAAGAGCTCCGTTTATCGTTGCGCCCGTGAACCTATCTATTTTAATCCGCTGCTGGACACTGCTTTTAATATTTTGCTTAATAACAACCTCATCTACTTTTATCCTACTCGGGATAGAACCGTCATATTTTTTCTTATCATGTTTATCATTTTCAGAAGAGTTTCCAAAAATAAAATCAAAGAGTTCAAAACTATTTTGTATGTTCAATGTATTCAAGATCCTTTCAGCCCTCGCTCGTATCGTACCTTTTACGGATGTTCCGGGGATAATATCTTTTCCTGCAGATTTTATATGAGCAGAATCGGGCTCAGAAGGATTATTTGAATAATGCCTTACAATGAGGGAATCTTTGATAAGAAAATAGAACTCCATTCTAAAACGGTTAGATTGATATTCGTATAACTCCTGGTGATCGTAATTAAGAAGATTATCATCTTTTTTAATCCATCTAAGTATGTCGCGTTTATCTTCTAGATCATAAACACTGATCCCGTTGTCTTTTAGCTCAATCCTACCTAATCCAAGATTTATCTTTGCTCCAATCGCTATCCTTTCTTCTTTAATATCCCTTCTGATTGTAGCGATAAGTTTTAAGAGTTCGGCCTTGTTATCTCCTCCAATTTCAATGCCGAACCTGAATTTGGCCCCAGGCTCTATGATTTCAAAATCAAATTTTCCCCGATTGGCAGCGATTCCGATCTTGCTATCGATACGAATTCCATCCCTAATCCGTATATCAGCGCCATCTACCAACGTTAAATCATCAAATATAATCTTGCTAACATTTCCTTTATCTGAATCTGCATAACCAAAATAGTCTTTGAGCAGGTCGGATTCTCTATTATCTGCGTCATTATTTCTAAATTCATGATAATGTTCGCATAAATGATGCCGCAAGATCCCTGCAATAGATGTTCCTGGAATAAAAGGTTTGTCGTCTTTATCTTTCAAAATATCACTGTTGGTATATTCATCTCCTCCTCCGCCGATAAGAAGCGGCGATCTATTGCTTATTATTCCGCTAAATACAACCTTATATCTATCTAGTTTATATTTACGACTCATATTATCTCCTATCATCTTTTCTCATAAAATTAAGGAATGTTTTAAGGTATAGTCTGCGCATCTCTTTTTTTAAATTGGCGTCACCTTTCAAATTACTGCCAAAATAATCTACGCCCAGTAAGTTATTTATATCAATCAACTCATCGCTTTCAAGATGTTCCGATAGTCTTTTATTATCGTTCCTACATCTGTATAATTGAGCTCTTGCATGCTCATTTTCCATAACTTTCACAAAATTATCTTTAAAATCATCTGCATCACCCACGAGGTATTGTAACTTTCCGCATAATGATCTTGTGGGGATATTATTATTGAATGAATGTGCATCACCCATTGCTTTTGAAATCACCTTATTTTCAAGCTCATCCTTTCTAACACCCTCCATGATCCTCTTTACAAGATCCGGCGGGTCACCTTCCGGCCTATTATGGGTTTCCATCTCTGCTTCCTTAGAGTATTTAACCATTTCATCTTGCCATCCAAAAACAACCCTTCCAAACCCCTCGTTTGTTTTTTCGCCTATGCCATTTATCTGCATTTCTATATAATCATCCGGTAACCGTCCGTTGAACTTAAAACAACTTCCGGCTGTAAAAACAGTTTCACTCTGGTTTTTAAGTTTCCATACCCCGACAAACTGTTCAACTCTGCCTTTTTTAATGAACGCACTCTCAAACTTTACGCCAAGCAATTTCTCAAGATCTTCTACGTCAGAAGTAGGAAATCCATTGTCGTTATATATAATTGCATCAGATAAAAGTGTCATTACGCTTTTTTCATCATCTGATTCCACAGGCGTCTTTATCTCTTGTTTATAATTATATATATCTTCGGTTACCAATTTAATCTCAGATTTTCCATACTGAGAATTCTTTGATAAGCCTATATGCGATATTAATTTTGAAGAAAAATATTCTTTGAATGAATCAATCTGAGCTTTACTACCGATTATATTACCTTCAAAAATCTGACCCGCATTAATTGATTCATAGTTGAATATTTTATTATCCGCTTTATCCTCTTGAAGATAGTGAAATGATATGGATGTTCCGACCGATTTATCATAAACGGTAAAATCTTCCATACGAATGAATGCTTCTACCGATTTCATAGGTTTATTAAGATCATCATCCTTGAACATAAGATCGCATGCGGAACCGTCGGCATACTTTTCTTCTCTTATTGAATGAGGATTTGGGAAATACACACCATCTTCGTAATCTACGATGTAGGCATTTGTGAATATTAAATCACCTTTTAAAAACCAATTGTAAAATTCCTCATCTTTATGAGCATCTTTCAATCCTTCGTTTTTAATATATAGAGATGCAAATACACCCAATATAGTATTGCCGGTAATATAAGATTTTGTATTAACCATATTGGCATCGCCCCTTCTAGAGCTGATAATGACCGGATTTACGGTTTTTATTTTATATTGGAACGCTATTTTCACAAATCACCCCCATCTTCAAGTTTCTTTATGGCTCTACCATTAAAATTCTGCTTGTTCTTTATTAAAAGAACATCCACCTTTCCTAAACCCCTTGTGCGCTTAGTGCCAATTCTGCGTATATTCTGGCATATCAGGGCAAGTTCGATTTCATAAGCTTCGGGACATTCTACTTCTGCTATAAAAACATCACCATTGTTACTCTTAGCAATCACCCGCTCCGTTCGCAAGGAATGTTTTTTTGCAAATCCTTTTTCGCCATCAATAGCGGTTGAATATCTTAATGCCGTCAGCTGTTCGGTAATATTTTGTTTATTTACGATATATTGCTCATTGTTTATTAAATATTTGAGCCATAATCTAGAATTCTCATATTCTTTCATATAGAAGTTGGCAAGATGAAGCATCCCCTCTTTTGCCCCTTTAGCCCCAAATATCTCATCAATATCAATCCGTTTTTTATAAACCTTAAGCATTTCATTAAGTTCTTCAGCCGATTCACGCATAATACCCTTTATTCGTTTTGATGGAATATAGGGCAACCCGACATCGTCAAGAACGACGTCGCAATCCACAATCGCACCATATCCTTCCCCTATCCCGATAAGCACATCTGATTTAAGATCTATTGTTATCTGATAACTATCCACAGGTAATCTCCTTATAAAAGTATTTCAGGATAAAAATATATTAGTTCGATAATATCAATATAGGGAGTCTCGCTATCGAGAAATCCCTTACTCTGATAGTATTCTTGAGAGCAACTAAATGAAGGTATTTTTTTACCTCTGTAACCTAATTCTCTGATAAATTCTATCGTCGGTATTTCTCCTTTATATAAGACATCTCTCAGGCTATTTATTTTTGATTGAGGCAATCTTGTCTCGTCCGAGTAAACCATTTCATCGATACACTTTAATAAACGACGCATTTTTTTAATTGAATATGGCCTCATGTAAAGCGTTTTACCGTCAGCGCTTTTATAGTTTGCATCTCTGATTTCTTTCAAACTTCCGCCCAATCCGCCAAATGAAATATGAAAATCTATCAGTGAATCATTTGAATATTTTTTATCAGCTTTTCGTACTCTCTTGGCATTGCTACACAGCGCCTCTGCCCTTTCATATGCCCTATAAAAAGGATATTTGGTTTTTACAATGGCAATGCCGGCGCATACGGTTAACTTGTTTTTCTTGCAGATTTCCTGATTTTCAAAAGCATCTATGAATTCCATTGTAAGATACAGGCCTAACCTTGCATCGCAGACAAATGTAATATCATCCCCTCCTATAAGTATCGGACGTATAGGCAGATTTTTACCCGTAATTGAAATTGCTTCTTCTTTTTCCAATGCAGGTAATTTATCAGTTAACCTGCTTAATATTAGCCTAAAAGATTCCCTTACCGCTTTTTTTAATTCTTCTGAAAATTCTTTTACATCCTTCTCGGCTTCTTTTTCGTTAAACTTCTCTCCGAGATCATTGCCGTCCATATGAACGACTGCAATATGACTGTTTTCTTCTTTTGAACCGCCTAATTCATCTATATTATCGGTAAATCGATAACAACCTATATTGTTGCCGAACTCTTCTTGAAGCTGAGCATTAGATTCTTTTGAAGCCGCAATCTTTGTATAACTTACTGATGAAATATAGCTGTTGTCACTTTTGGGTGAATTATCCTCCAATATTTCAGCAGATAGTCCGCTCCTTGAACAATCCGCCGTTATTCCAAATGAGCTAAGCTCTGTCTGCGGCACAAACTTACTTTCTTGCATTTTCGCCCTTTTTATAAGCTTTTTGCGAGATGCACGGTAGGCCTTACCATTAAAATTATCCTCTACCACGATGACAGGCATGATACCCGGGGCTATCCGTAACAGCTCACGGCTCCAATCTCTCATTTTACTTCTTGCTTTCTCCTGTGAATCAAAATATATAAGCGCGTTTCCCCCGCCAACGTAGCTACAATCTGATTCATCCTGCAACTTATCAAAAATGCATTTAATTATATGCGATGCTCCAATATTTTCCTTAAGCTTGTTTGATGCAAATATATATCTTTGTATTGCCATAAGTTCAATAAAAACTGCCGTTTTTGCCACATCTGCCTCCACTAATCAATTAGTCAATAAAATCTTTTATTTTTTTTACCAGTCTATCCTCTTTCCAATCATCTTCGCCTAGAACAAGAATATTTTCTTTTATTGTTCCCGTACTTAATACAAGTTCGGATTGAAGTCTCTTCACGGTTCCATTGTCTGCGCGCGTTATTAAAATAGCCTTTGCCTCTTCTCCGCCGATCTGTTTTGTTCTTAAAATAATCTCGAACCCTTTGGATTTGCATAGATGTTTTTTACCGTCAGTAGTACAACTGATACCTATAAGCTGGTAACCTTTCATCAAAACTATGTCGATCTCAAAGTTATTTTTTGCTATGATATCCGTTTTTTTATAGGGCTTCTGATTTAAGAGCATGCTATCAAATTTGTCTCCTAATTTGCTTTTAATCAGATTCGCAACATATGTCTCAAACCAAAGGCCATCCATATATTTAACAGCCATAATACAATCTTTCTTGTCTATGCGCATATTAAACCCTCCGTTCGTATATAACCTATATTCCTTCGGAAAGGCTTTGATAATACGAAGAAATTCATCATTAGGTTCACATCTTAAGATTTTACGTAAAATTTCTATTCTTTTTTTAAAATTATCTTTTTCTTTTTCACCTTTTAAGTTGTCAAGCTTGCCTAGAATGAACCCTTTATCAATATCCTTATTCTGCGCAAGAAGCTTGCAATCTCGCAATATTTTAAATACTTTTTCTAATTCCTTATCCTTTAATTTAACAATATCTCTTTGAAAACAACCATCTTTTAGATAAAAATTAGATATTATGTCTTCCTGGATAAGTTTCTGAAACTCATTGACAACATCATTAAAGCACATATGCTTATCGGCTTCTTCTTGTTCTTTTTCAAACAAGTGAAGCTTAAGCAGTTCATCAAATGTAATCTTAATTTCGTTCCTGAGATTATCGGATGCGGACCCATCATTAAATTTTATTTTAAAATCACGAGCAGAAAGGTAAGATGCAGAAAAAGAACTTTTTACATTTAGCTTTAGATACGAATATGCATATACCCTCATAGCTTTTGTTCCGCAGGTAAAAAAAAGATGAACACCATTATTTGCATTCCTAATTTTTTCCAATCCTAATTCAATAGAGCTTTTAGAATCCACATCACTTACAATTATCAGCTCCGGAAATTCGTGTTTACTATCCTCTAAGAGTTCCTTGAGGACTTCAGCATATTC
Source organism: uncultured Actinomycetes bacterium (assembly GCA_964631685.1). GTDB lineage: Bacteria > SZUA-79 > SZUA-79 > Acidulodesulfobacterales > Acidulodesulfobacteraceae > Acidulodesulfobacterium. Next base: position 301,390 of record CAZVZU010000001.1, read on the forward strand.
TTTTGTCGACTTTTGGTTGAGCACCCTTTCCGAACAGACCATCCAAATGTTCTCTAAGTTAGAATTATTTATAATAAAATACTTTGCAACAACATAATTAGGTAACGGATTTGTGCCAATTAACAAAACAAGATCCGTGAAATCTAAATCCATAAAAATATCTCCCAATACTACAAGGATTAATTTTACTTTTTTGCCATAAATAGCAACCTATGTAATTTTTATGTCTACTTGACAGTAACACACATTTACCCATTGTCAATACAATCTAATTATATTCTTCATTTGCGAAGAGATACACTCCTATTATCTATTCTGCATCCAATAAATGGATACAGTTTCAGGTGTTTCATAATTATATCTAGAAAATAATAATAGGTAGAGTAAAAACACAAATATAAAATCTATAGCAGAAATTAATCCTGATAGTTGCAATTCCTTATAGGTAGAGTAAAAACAGTCGCAAAAAAAATAAACTCCCGACTTAAAGCCGTCGTTTCAATTCCTTATAGGTAGAGTAAAAACATAATTCAGAACAGGAAATTTGTCCTTGCGATAAGCGGTTTCAATTCCTTATAGGTAGAGTAAAAACTTCACTTTTACCCATTATTTTCCCTCCTTTGGAATATGTTTCAATTCCTTATAGGTAGAGTAAAAACCCAACCTGGGATTTTTCCCTTTGGAATCATAGATGCGTTTCAATTCCTTATAGGTAGAGTAAAAACCTTTTTAGGTCTTCCTTAAGCGCACAGAATGCCTCAGTTTCAATTCCTTATAGGTAGAGTAAAAACGAAGATAGAATATTTTTCCCACGAAGGAGAGCCCATGTTTCAATTCCTTATAGGTAGAGTAAAAACTGCAAAATTTATTCGGATTAAATGCCGAGGATGATGAGTTTCAATTCCTTATAGGTAGAGTAAAAACCATTCGATTTTATTCTTTAAATTCCATATAAATGGAGTGTTTCAATTCCTTATAGGTAGAGTAAAAACTATTCCCTCGGCCAGGGGGATCTTGACACAGCCCCCAAGTTTCAATTCCTTATAGGTAGAGTAAAAACAATAAGACTTACAATTTATTCTCTCTTCGTCAGACCTGTTTCAATTCCTTATAGGTAGAGTAAAAACGGGACGACTGGGCAGATACCGAACGAGCCTTTCTTGAGTTTCAATTCCTTATAGGTAGAGTAAAAACTGGTAGAATGTTTTTTGTTTGTTATAGCAGTAATTTTAGTTTCAATTCCTTATAGGTAGAGTAAAAACGGAGTTTTAATATATGGTGTTCCATATTAGATAATTCGTTTCAATTCCTTATAGGTAGAGTAAAAACCAGATTTGCATTTACAGTCCAGGAAGATTTTTTTAGTTTCAATTCCTTATAGGTAGAGTAAAAACGCTTTGGCTAGAGTGAAGTTATACAAAGCCATGCAACGTTTCAATTCCTTATAGGTAGAGTAAAAACTAAGAATGACCCCTCCTGAAGAAATTGAAGAAGTCGAGTTTCAATTCCTTATAGGTAGAGTAAAAACGGTATAGGATGTAAATTAACGATTGCATCCTGTGCGAGTTTCAATTCCTTATAGGTAGAGTAAAAACAAAACACTACATTCTGACGTTGAGCGCTTCATACGCAGTTTCAATTCCTTATAGGTAGAGTAAAAACGTGGAAAAACGTACAAGATGATCAATGATAACGATCATGGTTTCAATTCCTTATAGGTAGAGTAAAAACATTCATGCTATTTTAATTAACCGCCTGCTTTGAAGCGTTTCAATTCCTTATAGGTAGAGTAAAAACAACGTGCCTAAAACCCTACCAATTTTCTACATGGAACAGTTTCAATTCCTTATAGGTAGAGTAAAAACTGTTTTGATTACCATTTTACCCTGCCTAAATTTTATGTTTCAATTCCTTATAGGTAGAGTAAAAACGGTTGTGTTATATAATTTAACCGCCTGCTCAGAACATGTTTCAATTCCTTATAGGTAGAGTAAAAACAAAAATGACTATTTTTATATTGCTGTTGCGTCATTGAGTTTCAATTCCTTATAGGTAGAGTAAAAACAGAAAGGGCATATTATGCCGATGTTGTAGAACATTTGAGTTTCAATTCCTTATAGGTAGAGTAAAAACGAAGACTTTATCCCGTCAAACGAATTATCCGTTATGACGTTTCAATTCCTTATAGGTAGAGTAAAAACAATTAACCGAAGAAGCCAAAAGAATTCAGGAAAAGTGTTTCAATTCCTTATAGGTAGAGTAAAAACGAATTTAGGGAACATGAACCATTTAGACAGTATTTATGTTTCAATTCCTTATAGGTAGAGTAAAAACACAGGCAAATTAGTTATCTTATTATTTTCTATTTTTAAGTTTCAATTCCTTATAGGTAGAGTAAAAACGGATTTACAGGAGTCTGAAGGACTCCACTTACAAAAGTTTCAATTCCTTATAGGTAGAGTAAAAACTTGCTAATAAATCTAATTCCACTCCTGAAAAAATACGTTTCAATTCCTTATAGGTAGAGTAAAAACGAAATAAATAGGGGTAGTTGGGAATTGCCAACTTATGTTTCAATTCCTTATAGGTAGAGTAAAAACTTTCAACAAATTTAACACAACTCTATCTCCTTCACCAGTTTCAATTCCTTATAGGTAGAGTAAAAACGTATGAAATTAACACCCATATTCGAAAATAATGCTAATAGTTTCAATTCCTTATAGGTAGAGTAAAAACGTCGATGAGTGTCATTTTATTTTAGATGAGCAACGTGGGTTTCAATTCCTTATAGGTAGAGTAAAAACTAAAAACATGTAACGCTGTCGACGCTAAAGTTAACCGTTTCAATTCCTTATAGGTAGAGTAAAAACACCATATGGATTTAGATTTGTTACTTGTTGTTGATGGTTTCAATTCCTTATAGGTAGAGTAAAAACAACTATATACTCAACCAGATGTCTGGCAATATAATGAGTTTCAATTCCTTATAGGTAGAGTAAAAACGGTTTGTTTTCAGAACTTACATCAAATCCGTTAATTTTGTTTCAATTCCTTATAGGTAGAGTAAAAACTGTGAGACCAGTGTCAATATGGGTAGACTTAAACGGGTTTCAATTCCTTATAGGTAGAGTAAAAACTCATTGTATACCTCCTTTTTTCAACACCCTTAGGTGTTTCAATTCCTTATAGGTAGAGTAAAAACTGTGAGACCAGTGTCAATATGGGTAGACTTAAACGGGTTTCAATTCCTTATAGGTAGAGTAAAAACTCATTGTATACCTCCTTTTTTCAACACCCTTAGGTGTTTCAATTCCTTATAGGTAGAGTAAAAACTGCTTGAAGACTTAATATCCGAGATGAATCGGATAGAGTTTCAATTCCTTATAGGTAGAGTAAAAACTAACAAACTAGTAGGTTAAAAAGGAGGATAAAAAAAAGTTTCAATTCCTTATAGGTAGAGTAAAAACTTGGGACTTGATGTTCCACCTACAGTCAATGCCCCGGGTTTCAATTCCTTATAGGTAGAGTAAAAACATAGAATTTGTTCTTACCAAAAAGCATAGAGGATTAGTTTCAATTCCTTATAGGTAGAGTAAAAACAACGGAAATTGCTAAATGATTGGGTTGAATTCTGCGAGTTTCAATTCCTTATAGGTAGAGTAAAAACGAAAGAAAAGCTTGATATTACGAAGTATGGTAATATTGTTTCAATTCCTTATAGGTAGAGTAAAAACATTGAGCAAGAAATGCAGAAGGGTAATATAGCACTGCGTGTTTCAATTCCTTATAGGTAGAGTAAAAACATGGGTATAGTAACTTCCCCTCTGGAGCGAATCCCCGTTTCAATTCCTTATAGGTAGAGTAAAAACGTCAAATTGCGCTACCATATCTGATAAGTTATGATATGTTTCAATTCCTTATAGGTAGAGTAAAAACGATTTATTCCGCAGACATTATCAAAAAGATGTTTTGAGTTTCAATTCCTTATAGGTAGAGTAAAAACTAGGGTCATAAGGTCTCCTGCTGTCAAGATGACTCCCTCGTTTCAATTCCTTATAGGTAGAGTAAAAACGAAAAACATCGTGCCCCCAAACACCATTCTTAACTGGTGTTTCAATTCCTTATAGGTAGAGTAAAAACGGTCAAATTGCCCTACCCTATCTGATAAGTTATGATATGTTTCAATTCCTTATAGGTAGAGTAAAAACTGTGCTAGAGAGCGGATTAAATTCTGTTTATCAGACGTTTCAATTCCTTATAGGTAGAGTAAAAACATGTGCTAGAAAGCGGACTAAATTCTGTTTATCAGACGTTTCAATTCCTTATAGGTAGAGTAAAAACACCCCTATTTAGTATGGGTAGCAGTCAAATTTCCTTCGTTTCAATTCCTTATAGGTAGAGTAAAAACTATTCTAATGATGAATATAATTATTTTACCGATATGAGTTTCAATTCCTTATAGGTAGAGTAAAAACGTAAAGGGTCATTTTGACCAATCTAATTATCTTGTTAGTTTCAATTCCTTATAGGTAGAGTAAAAACGTAAAAGGAAAATTAGCCAATAAATTTGTTACACTTGTTTCAATTCCTTATAGGTAGAGTAAAAACACCTGAAGGACGTACGCCCCCCAAGTGCCAATCCTGCGTTTCAATTCCTTATAGGTAGAGTAAAAACACTCAGATTGCTTTACCATATCTGATAAGTTATGATATGTTTCAATTCCTTATAGGTAGAGTAAAAACAAGGGGTATGATGATGAAGGCGAGCCCCTTTTTGGTTTGTTTCAATTCCTTATAGGTAGAGTAAAAACGAAAAAGTAGGAAAAGAATTAGAAATAAATGTTGTAAGTTTCAATTCCTTATAGGTAGAGTAAAAACTGATAGTCTTAATATTTTTTATACCACCTATGCTAAGTTTCAATTCCTTATAGGTAGAGTAAAAACATTATTTTCCAAACATAACATTTAGTTTGGAAATAAAGTTTCAATTCCTTATAGGTAGAGTAAAAACAGCTAGCATTAGGCGTGGCTGTTCTAGCCGGATAATATGTTTCAATTCCTTATAGGTAGAGTAAAAACGGTGTTTTAACAATATCAGCAGGTTAACAAAAAAAAAGTTTCAATTCCTTATAGGTAGAGTAAAAACGTGGGTGAAATTGGTAGCGGATTAGGCTTAGTGGGGAGGTTTCAATTCCTTATAGGTAGAGTAAAAACGAGGCTTACGACCCCACTATTTACGTAATAATTTCCAGTTTCAATTCCTTATAGGTAGAGTAAAAACGGGTCAGAATGAAAGAAGAAGAATTACTAAAAATATTGTTTCAATTCCTTATAGGTAGAGTAAAAACACAGAAATGTCGCATAAAATGCATATAAAAGAAACAGTTTCAATTCCTTATAGGTAGAGTAAAAACTTTTAGACCACGAAGAAATACGTCTAAAAAAGATTTGTTTCAATTCCTTATAGGTAGAGTAAAAACTCGGGATGGTAGGATGTACGAGGCTTGTATAAGATTGAGTTTCAATTCCTTATAGGTAGAGTAAAAACAAGAATGACCCCACCTGAAGAGGTCGAAGAGACCGAGTTTCAATTCCTTATAGGTAGAGTAAAAACCAGAAATAACCCCTCTCTGCCTGCGTCAACAATTTCCAGTTTCAATTCCTTATAGGTAGAGTAAAAACTAGATACAAAATATATAATGCGTACCATACTCGACGTTTCAATTCCTTATAGGTAGAGTAAAAACTCCGCTCTCTAGCACATCTAGTGGGGTTTGAGCTAAGTTTCAATTCCTTATAGGTAGAGTAAAAACAATTCAGGAAAAATTAGTAAAAAAATGGTTAATATGGTTTCAATTCCTTATAGGTAGAGTAAAAACTTATCGAAGCCAGAAAGGTACTGCTATTTTCCTTCCGTTTCAATTCCTTATAGGTAGAGTAAAAACTTCCCGGATTAGTTCCGGGGTAGAGTACGGAGAATTTGTTTCAATTCCTTATAGGTAGAGTAAAAACCGCTAATTTAACCGCCCAAACATCAGGGTGGGCACAAAGTTTCAATTCCTTATAGGTAGAGTAAAAACTCAGCTTGAAACAGCTGGCGGATTATCTTGACACGCGTTTCAATTCCTTATAGGTAGAGTAAAAACATGGAATGTTAGCACTAATATAAGATGCTTTTTCTATGTTTCAATTCCTTATAGGTAGAGTAAAAACATAAAGGTTTTAGTAGCCTGCCTCAAAACATTGAGGGTTTCAATTCCTTATAGGTAGAGTAAAAACAGCGTTTCAATATTATCGAACCGGCCAATCCAACTGGTTTCAATTCCTTATAGGTAGAGTAAAAACAAGGGAAAACATTACATTAGAGAGGGCTCGGGAAACTGTTTCAATTCCTTATAGGTAGAGTAAAAACTCAAGCGAAAGAGTTAAAAAACAAATTGCCTTTAAAAAGTTTCAATTCCTTATAGGTAGAGTAAAAACCCAACAGGGTCGCATACCTATCGACATCTTGGTCAGTGTTTCAATTCCTTATAGGTAGAGTAAAAACGCTAGTCATATGCCAACACAAACTTTTATTTCATATAGTTTCAATTCCTTATAGGTAGAGTAAAAACCACTCCACGTTATGCAGGGATAAATTGTTATGCTCACGCGTTTCAATTCCTTATAGGTAGAGTAAAAACGGAAAATATTTGGAGTTCCCTTACGCAACCCTTAACAGTTTCAATTCCTTATAGGTAGAGTAAAAACAAAATCTTCGATTTCTTTCTTTATAATTTCGATGAAGTTTCAATTCCTTATAGGTAGAGTAAAAACCCTGAACCTTGATGAGAAGCTCATCAAGGAAATAAGTTTCAATTCCTTATAGGTAGAGTAAAAACTTAGCGGCAAAGTAACTAACGCCTGCTCAAAGTATGTTTCAATTCCTTATAGGTAGAGTAAAAACTCAAAGGCTAAAGAGACATACTTTAGCCTTGATCGCGTTTCAATTCCTTATAGGTAGAGTAAAAACGATTTAAAAAATGCCATGAGCCTACTATCCGACTCAGTTTCAATTCCTTATAGGTAGAGTAAAAACCTACACTTTTTAAAACCTTGTACTTTTATTTTAGCAGTTTCAATTCCTTATAGGTAGAGTAAAAACTACATACATTTGAAAAAACTAATGTAGATACCTATAGGTTTCAATTCCTTATAGGTAGAGTAAAAACAGAACATATCGAGCACCTGCAACATAGTCTTCGTAAAGTTTCAATTCCTTATAGGTAGAGTAAAAACTTTACATGGAGCGCATTTTCAGAATTTTTAAAGATCTGTTTCAATTCCTTATAGGTAGAGTAAAAACATTATTATCATTAATATTTTTACCCCAGTAAAATTTGTTTCAATTCCTTATAGGTAGAGTAAAAACCCCGTGTAACCCAGTTAAGCTCATCAAACAGTTCTTGTTTCAATTCCTTATAGGTAGAGTAAAAACACTTATTGTTATGTATCAAAACGTAGTAAAAAAAATATGTTTCAATTCCTTATAGGTAGAGTAAAAACTACTTATTGTTATGTATCAAAACGTAGTAAAAAAAATATGTTTCAATTCCTTATAGGTAGAGTAAAAACCTTGACAGCGTTAACAGCTTCTATCTCCCACCCCTGGTTTCAATTCCTTATAGGTAGAGTAAAAACGGGATCAAAGCTTTCTAACTTGTCCCTAACACTTTGTGTTTCAATTCCTTATAGGTAGAGTAAAAACGAAGAAGATGCTGTCCAGGAAGAGTTGTTTCAGCTCCGTTTCAATTCCTTATAGGTAGAGTAAAAACGTTGAATGAAAGGTTGCCGGAGGGAGTCATCTTGACAGCGTTTCAATTCCTTATAGGTAGAGTAAAAACTGGGAAGCTAAAGGTTATCCCACGACTTTTTAAAGTTTGTTTCAATTCCTTATAGGTAGAGTAAAAACGCCTGTACAAAAGAAAAAGAAAACACCATTATTTACGCGTTTCAATTCCTTATAGGTAGAGTAAAAACTTTAAAATATAACGAATATCGAAACGCCCCCCAGCAGTTTCAATTCCTTATAGGTAGAGTAAAAACTGTTTTTTTGTGTGGACGTCGGGTTTGTTGTGTCTAGTTTCAATTCCTTATAGGTAGAGTAAAAACTTTATAAAAAAAAATACTTGACAATATATATCATATGTTTCAATTCCTTATAGGTAGAGTAAAAACATTGAATGTATAAGCAAATCCAACAAAACGTTTACAAGTTTCAATTCCTTATAGGTAGAGTAAAAACCAAAAAAAAAAATCATTTTATTATTTTACAATAACATGTTTCAATTCCTTATAGGTAGAGTAAAAACAACATACCTGCATAGCTTAAAAAATATTATTCAATAGTTTCAATTCCTTATAGGTAGAGTAAAAACAATGATAATAATGTTGAAACTCGGTACTTAAAAATGAGTTTCAATTCCTTATAGGTAGAGTAAAAACTCGAATCTGATTATCCCTGCGAGTTTGTTGATTATGCGTTTCAATTCCTTATAGGTAGAGTAAAAACAACATACCTGCATAGCTTAAAAAATATTATTCAATAGTTTCAATTCCTTATAGGTAGAGTAAAAACCCAGCGTCTACACCTGTAGTCACAATCAAGCCAAAAAGTTTCAATTCCTTATAGGTAGAGTAAAAACTTTAACGCTTCAATCAAAGGAAAATAAAAAATTGCGAGTTTCAATTCCTTATAGGTAGAGTAAAAACTTTACGATGCAACAGATGTTTCCGGTTCAATCACATGTTTCAATTCCTTATAGGTAGAGTAAAAACTGTTATGATTTTAACAGTTTATATCCGAGCTGTATGAGTTTCAATTCCTTATAGGTAGAGTAAAAACCAATGCCGTATAAAACCAACAAACTTATTTTTCCTACGTTTCAATTCCTTATAGGTAGAGTAAAAACAGCAATAAAAACGCCGTTGTTAATA
>CAZVZU010000002.1:0-261215 GCA_964631685.1 uncultured Actinomycetes bacterium
TATCTTCTTTCTTGGCACATATAAAAACAATTTCTTTTCTAATATCAAATTAGCCTATACCCTACAACGTCTAGTATATGGTGTCGTAGCTGACGATAGGAAGCTATGCACTATATAATTGTTGTGTTTTCGTACTTTTTTATTCTATTTCTTTTATTCCGATTTCCTTTAAATATTTAAATGTTTTATCATAAAATTCACTTGGTCTTGTATGGTCTAATTTACTACTTTCTGGAACAAACATTACCATTCCCTGTCTTGCTCTGGTTAAAAGAACTCTACACGTGTTCTTGAGATACTCTTTATCAATTTCTTTATTGATATTTTGCCATTTTGTTCCTTTAAAATTTTGATATTTCCAATTAGTGTTGCTCATATAAAAATTCCCACCCCATGCAACACAAGCCCAGTCTATTTCTAGCCCTTGTATATCAAATTCAGTTGCAACTTCTTCTAAGAAATATGAGGAACGTATGTCTTGACTATTATTTAAAAACCAATTTGGTGCTAAAATTTGATTTTTTACATCTATTCCAAGTGGCATTAATCGTCTTGCACCTGATGAGCTTATTAAGCCTATTCTTTCACTTCCTTTTGCCTGTTCACGTAACCATTCTTTCGCTTTGTCAAGGTTTCGTGTAACTACAATTGGGTATAGTTCTTTTATTTCAGAATAGATATTTTTTGCATTTTCTGTTTTGATGTTTAGTAATTCGTGAATAAATCTAGATAATTTCTCAGACCTAAATGATCTTACAGAAACAGAAAGATGTAATTCCAATTCACTTATACCATTTTCAGTGATCCAATTCTTAGAATCTTCTAATTTTAGATAATTATCACTTTCTAATATCGAATTTGCATAATGAATGTTCCAACCTGGGAAATGGGTTCTTAAAGAATTTATCCACTCTTCTAAACCTGCTTCCCCTGTATTTATTTCTTGTCCCCCACCAATTAAACAAACAATAGTACACCAATCAGAATGTCTATTCATTACGTCAATTAAAAATTCAGGTTCAGACATATCAAAATCTTCAACTCCTTTTTTTCTTTTCATAAATGAACTCACTTGATGCTTAGTCCAAGCTCTTTGGGCTTCATCAAAAACAACCACCTTTTCAATAGGCGCTCTATTCGATAATAAATTGTCGTCTCTGAAATGATGAATATTTTGAATAAATGTATTTGCTTTTATTGCTGCTTGTTTTTTTGTTAATTTTTCGCCATTTACCTCAGCTGTTAATACTTCATCCCTAGTTAAAGCTTCTCTTAAAACATCAACTAAAGGGCCATTCCCCGATAAAAAAACTGCGTGTTCATCTTCATCAGTTTTCATTCTTTCAACTGCGATATTTAAACCTGCTAATGTTTTGCCTGCTCCAGGAACGCCTGTGACAAAACAAATTGACTTTAAATTTTTAGATTTTGATTTTTCAATTACTGAATTAATACAATCTGCTGTTTTAGATAGGTTTATTGTTCCTGAGTCAGATCTTGTTATTTCTTTTACATTATGACCTCTATATAGAGCTTGGGCTGCTTCAACAATTGTAGGTGTTGGCTTGTAAATTGAGTTTCCCCAATATTCAATATTAATTGGTTTATTACTGTAATTTATGAATGTTTTGAGTGTATCAGCTATATTATATTGATTAGATTTCGCTACACTATTATGGCAAATTACATTTGAGATTGGCTCTAAACAGTTTTCTGCATTTGTAGCTACTAAAACTGGAATAAGTCTAGCGTGATGGCTTCCTTCGTGAAAATTTTTCAAATCAATAGTGTAATCAATAACTTGTTCGATTGCATACTTTTCATATCCACCATCTCCAACTTTAAATTCAATTACAAAAACCATATCATTGATTATTACAATATTATCAACTCGTTTTCCCATTCTAGGAATTGCAAATTCAAAATAGATTTGCCCTTTAAAACCTTTAAGTTGCTCCTTTAAAATTAGAATTTGCTTTCTCCAAGCATTAATTTGTAATTCTTCAAGAGTCCTATTGCTATGATTTGCAGTCAATTCGCCTAAAATACTCGATTCAGGGTCTAATATGTATTCTTTAATAGATTTTGAGTAATAAGCTCTTTTCATATTTAATTCTCTTGTTTAGATTGTTGTTCCTGTATGAAACACAACGGTTTGACTATGCGTTGTTTGGGATTTTGAAACGATTAACTTTCAATTTACTATGCCGTTTATTTATATTCATAACATTCAATTTAACCACCACACGCCCAATGACTTATATACATTGTTAGGGTGTCGTTATTTCTTCATTTTCAATCGTTTAACCCATTCTTCTAGTTCATATATTTTATCATATTTTTCTTTTCTGATTTCATTGCTTTGCAAGTCATTCTTTATTCTTTTTAAGAACTCTTTGAAGTCTTTATTTAAGGTCAATTTGTTGATTGTTTCCCAATCTAAATTGTCTCTTGTTTTTGCTGGCAGAATTATTTCAGACGAAATTGGTTCTTCAATGTCAAGTTTAATAACTCCTATTCCAAATGAAGATGACAACCTTGTTAATTCATTCATAAAATCTTCATTTTTAGAAATTTCTGCGGCAACCAAGTAACTTTCATTTGCCCAAGATGAATTTGAAACGCATTGAAAAAAACTTTCTCTAAAAATCCTATTTTCTTTTCAGTTATTTCTTCTTGATTTTCTTCCGTTTCAATTTTTTCAATATCAAATAGTGATTTTTGACTTTTTAGATAAAACCTTTTTGGTCTTTTCCCGACTGAAGCAAACTCGGTATTCTATTTATCTCTAACAACACTGTTTTTGCTAATTCTAAAAATGTCATAATCTGTATTTATCTCCGTTTTTTATACAATATTTCTCAACTTCATTTACCCAGTTTTGATACCAATACCAAGTTTTTGCAACCCAAACCCCAAATCCTTTACTTTTATCTTTTGCATTTTTCTTTTTCCAAAGCCCAGTATGCTGGTGCATTTTAAATTTCCCAAATCCCTTATCTCTCATTATTAATACAACTTTACCTGGAAGAAACTTAGACTTTTCCACTTCTTTTATTAAAGTACGTTCTTTGTCAGTTTTGTTAAGTTTTTCTGCTTCTGGTGAATTGGCAGGAAGAAATTCAATTACTTTATCTGCTTGCCCTTTATGATTTGCTAATTTTGGAACATATAATACTCTGTATGAATAACGCACATCATTATATTCATCGTCTGGAATATCTTTGTCAAACCCGTTAATATAAGAAGCAATATTTTTTGGTAAGTCGCTAATCTTCCTTAGTTGATTGGCGTGTCCTTCTTCAATTGATGAGAATTGCAATGAAAATGACAAATGTTTATCTATCCCCATTCTTTTGTCAAAAAGTTCTTTGATATATTTATTGTAATTCAAACAACAGGCTTGAAATCTTGCACTTAAATAATCATCTATTTTCATTGTCATTTGATGCTCAATTTCGTGTCTTAATCCAATCAAGAATTTTAAGTTAGATTTTACTACTTTATCAATAGGACAATTATTATCGTTCAAGCACCTTTCTAATTCCCAATATTTATATGCACCTTCTTTTGTTTTATCAAATCTTTTTCTACTTCCGTGTTGTCCAAAATATTTATACTCAATTTTATTTGTCCGATAATATGCGTGAAGTAAATAAGTCCAGGCAATATTTGACAGAACAATAAAACTTTCAGATTTAAATTGGATATTTGGATTGTTAAAAATTTGGACAGCAGTTAGCATTGCTTCTCTTGATTTTGTGAGAAGTTCGGTTTTTATTGACCCTATTTTTCTGTTTCTTGCTGCCATCTTTTAATGCACCCTAACGTATATGTATAGTTATTGTTCTTATCCCGACAATTTGGGCGTATAAGAACAATTGTGTATATTTCTCTTTTATCATTTAATGCTCCTCTACTAAAAAAATCATCATAGGATTTTTAATATTATCTATTGCTCTTTTAGACACATGAGTATAAATCTCCGTTGTTTTAGAGCTGTTGTGTCCCAATAATTCTTGAATATATCGCAAATCTGTTCCTTGTTCTAATAAATGAGTTGCAAAACTATGCCTAAGCATATGCGGAGTTATTTTTTTTCTAACTCCGGCTTTTAAAGCAGCTTTTCGTAAAATGTTTCCAACACTTGCCGGTGAATATTTGCCTCCGTTTCGCCCATCAAACAAATACTTTTGAGGATTATATTTTTTGTAATATTTTCTCAAAATATGTAGTAATTTTTCAGAAAGCAGTGATATTATATCTTTTTTCCCTTTTACCCCTCTAATGATTGCAACCATTCTTTCTGAATCAATATCGGATATTCAAGATTCAGTAATTCGCCTCGCCTTAATCCTGCTGAATATAACAACATTAGAATACTCTTATGCTTTATTACTACACGCATCGAAAATACTTTTTACTTCGTTCTTGCTTAATACCTTTGGCAACTTGTTTTCTTTATTTGGTCTATAAAGATCATAATATTCCTTTGTTTTGCCAATGACCTTTTCGTAATAAAACTTAATTGCATTTATTCTTTGATTTTGCTGACTGCTTGAGATATTTCTCGTTTTAATGAGATTTAATATATAAGCATTTATCTGTTCTTTCGTAATACTCTCCAAATCGCAACCTCTAAAATAATCAACAAAATCCTTAAAATAACTGCAATAAATATTCTGAGTATTTTGACTATACCTTTTTTGAATCAACAAGTTTTCATATCTATCCAAAGCAGTATTCATTGTCTATCCATCTCTCAATCAATTTTCACATAACACTATATATATCACAAAAATAACAACGGTGCTATTTTTGCTATCTAAACAATCGTTACTTGTTGCTGTTATGTTTTATTTATATTTTATGCATAATATTTCTTTAAAACAATTGCCCTATTTATAATGACTTCTTGTATCTTTTGGATACTTCTCTCACAGTCCGCTTTTCTTTCTTTAAGATTGAGAGACATAAGATTACCTCCTGTCCAGTGGAAGAGATATTCCACTGGCCTGCCAAAAAATCTACTCTTTCTGCCATAATTGAGTCTCCTCATTGTATTATTTTTCGTATAGATTTTTAAATGAGGTAATTCATTAGTTTGCTATTCGGGTAATGTAAACTATTATATTCTATAAAGAGAAAATGACAATAAACAGTTAACTAGAAGTAGCAAAAATAAGATTAGGTGGTTCTGATAATAATCTTATGTTGGACACAGAGGAGAAAAGATCTGAATGGTATTCTTGTGTAGTTTGATAGAAAAATATGTCGGAAAACAGTTTGAAATAGATTGTGTCGACATTGAGGTCCATCACTTCAAAGACAACCAACCTCCCATTTTCAAAGGACATGGAGTCATCAGGGGCGATAAGTCTGGCCGTCTGTCATTCGAAATGTACAATCAGATTAAGGTCAATAAAGAGATATTAACTTATTTGAAACAAATTAGAGAAGAAAACGATCCGAACTTGAAGGAACCGTCAGAGTGGAAAACTTCCATGACGAGAAGATTATATCAAAAAGCTTTTGGAGAGATCATTGTGAGGTCGTTTTTGATGACTCACTAATCAAATTTCAAAAAAGCTCCGACAAGTCCCTCTTACATATAACAGCACCCAACGGTGACCGCTTTACCCCGCCATACGTTGGGAACTGGATTACGGAAGCTTTAACATTCACTACAGCAAGAGTGATTTATCCCAGGATGACAATACGTCACTTCGAGAAGGACACTCTTGTATTCATAAGAACAACTCCAATATCCATCGAAAGCGGAATGCTGCCACCATTTTCCTATGGACTACACACCAGAGATTCTTTTTGGAAGGCATTCCGTGCCTACTTAGGCAAATGTAAGTCGTTTCAATAGTTCGAGCCTCTTGATACGACAAGAGGCTTTTCTGAGTTATGTCTATCGGGTACAGGAACTCTACAAGGCTTCCTTATTTCACTATCAATTTACGATTGAGTTTTATGTAAATTTCATCTTTTCTTCATCAGAAAACAGAACCTCACGTGACCGGTTAGTGTCAACGTTTTGCTAATAATAATAAAGTGTAAGTCAGGAAGAAGGTTGACCAATGGCCAAATTAAAAGAACTTATTAAAATCTTTACGGTTCCTAAATACGAAGTATTAGTTAGCTATCATCATGAAAATAACCAATTGGGTCTCGAAAAATTTGAAAAGCTTTCTTGTTGTATGTATTTTAGGATCGACAATATATTAGAGCTACCATTTTTTATATCGTGTTAGAAAAGT
The DNA here is from genome assembly GCA_964631685.1 of uncultured Actinomycetes bacterium. Taxonomy (GTDB): domain Bacteria; phylum SZUA-79; class SZUA-79; order Acidulodesulfobacterales; family Acidulodesulfobacteraceae; genus Acidulodesulfobacterium. The sequence goes on from CAZVZU010000002.1 coordinate 6,267, forward strand.
CTAAATTAATTCTTCCATGATTGGTCAGAAAAATAGATTTTTTACTTAATTCTTGAAGTGATATCTTCATGCTATCAAATTCTTACAGGACTTTGCTTGGAATTAGGGCAGTAATCCACTCCTGTACAGGGAAAAGGTGATTTGGATCATCTAGAAAGTTATCAGCGTTCCATCCAAAACCAATACTTATACCTTTTATATATTTATCCTTAAATAAAGCTGGATGTTTAGAAATAATCTTTGATAAAGCAAACAGGTTTGTTGTATAGGCACTCGCTACCGATAGTATGGAACTATGTGCATGATTGTCCCTACAACGGAACTTCCGCAAAGAAGGTAACAAAAAAAGCCTGTATTCCCTGTTTTCTTATATATTCTTTAAACTACGCGGACAGAGGTGATCTCACTGTCTCTGCAAAGCAATACGGGTTATCAAGAGGCGTGCGAATATATTCAGACCTTTCAAATTCTCAATCTTCTCACGATCAGCTTGTACAATTTTTGCAGAACAAACAACAATCCAAACTATCAAGCACTCTCAAAATCGGTTGAACTTCAAAGAGAGTTGGGTTTAAGATTTAGAGAGAGTGTAATGATTAAGGTTCGGGTAATCACTAATGCAATAAAAACAGAGATGATGGAACTAAAGACTCACGAGAGCGTGATATACCGCTATCGGATCAACAAAAGATTTTGTTGATCGCAGTAAAATCTTTTATGAGCGAAAATAAACAGCACTCACTCATCGATCCACGGCAAAGCTATGAACAATACCACAATTGGGCGTACAATACAGCGTTACAGGGGTTTAAAAACGAAACAAAAGAATCAAAATCCTTTCATTTTCATGGCGAGCGCAATGCTTATACTCATGAACGCTATCATGAGCTTTGGAAGGAAAAAACCGGCGTAGCGGTTCAGACTCCTGTTGTTGCAGGATTTTCCGGATCAGACTGGACAGAATATGCCGCTGAGCAAACAAGATTATCCATACAGCAAATAAAATCCATTGATAAAGAGATCCGTCTGGAGGTTTCACATGAACTCGGCCATGACCGGATAGCAATCGCCCGGGATTATTTGGGCTAATTGGAACTCTCTCAGCACCTCATTAAACTATACGATTATAAGTATTTTCGTATAGCAACTATCCCAAAAAGCCTATATTTATATCAAATTTCTTGATTTTTACCATATTTTCGTTATAATAATTATACGATTATGTTTAATGTAAATGTATTGTTACAGTAAGGAGGAAAAATGGTTATAAACGCTATTATAGAAAAAGACAAAAACGGTTATTTTGCTTATGTACCTGAATTAAAAGGCTGTGTTTCTCAGGGTGATACATACGAAGAAGCATTAAATAATATTAAAGAAGCAGCAAGTCTGTATGTAGAAAGTTTAGAAGATGAAGAACTCTCTATAATTAAAGCAAAGGATATCATGATATCGCCTATCGAAATGGAATTAAATGTCTGACAAATATCCACGTATAACAGCTAAAAAAGCAGAAAAGCTATTAATACAAAACGGTTTTGTATTAAACAGACAAAAAGGCAGTCACAGAATTTATATAAAAGACGGATGCCGTATGGTATTGCCTTTTCATGCAGGCAAAACACTTCACCCTAAAATAGTAAAACAACTTTTTGAAATAATAAACGAATGCTCGAAGTAAGAGATGCCTAACATCCAGCCCTACAAAATAAACCCTATAACTCAAGCAAGTCCGATAGAATACCTTACAGATACACAAACAAACGCCCTCACACTTGCTTTTCAATCTTACTATGATAATAGCTCAAAGAAAGCTCAAATACAGAAAGACTTGGATCATTCTCCTATCTTGAGGCACACAAGAGCAATAGAATTGCTTAGAGCCGGAGTTCCTGTAAAATAATACAGGATATACTCGGACATTCTGCTTTGACTACAACAGCTATCTACTTGCGGATGAGCGGCCAGGAGGCTAAAAGTATACTTAAAGAGAAGGGGCTGATATAATATTGACAAATGATATATTTTGTTTAACTTATAAGTGAAATATTGTTGGTAATGATAGGTTTTATTTTGTAGAAAAGTTAAAATATGCAATCTACATTTTAAAGAAAGTGGAACAGGAAATAATTGATATGAAAGATAAAAAGACGCATAAAAAAGGTGTTCCAGAATTTGAGAAGGCTACCAGGAACAATACCGAGTAATCCTGAAAAGTGGCAGCTAATTAAATCTTGCGTAAGAATCTCAGAAATTGTTGGTACTGGGTATAAAAAACGGCGCTTTATTAAAAATCAGATAGTTACTTTTTATAGCCAGATGCTAAGAATTACTGGTATATCTTGAATCTTTATGGTGCCGAGGGCCGGAATCGAACCGGCACGGAACTAAGTTCCGAGGGATTTTAAGTCCCTTGCGTCTACCATTTCCGCCACCCCGGCATTTTATTGAAAAACGTGGCGATTACTTAATGTTACAACTTTACCATATATTTGTCCTAATATATTCGTCCATGGAAATCGCGGCCTTCTTACCGCTACCCATGGCTAATATAACGGTTGCCGCACCCGTCACAATATCCCCTGCGGCAAATACCCCTCTTTTCGTGGTCTTTCCCGTATTGCTGTCTGCAACTATATATCCCCATTTGTTCAAATCCATTCCCGGAGTAGACATAGGAACGATAGGATTGGCGTGCGTTCCTATCGCAATCACCGCCGCATCTATATCTGCTGTGAATTCTGAACCTTTAATTGGGATAGGCCTTCTTCTGCCGCTTTCATCAGGTTCTCCAAGTTCCATCCTTTGACATTCTACCCCCACAACATTGTGGTTATTGTCACCGATAAATCTTACAGGATTAATCAAGAAGTCAAATTCTATACCTTCCTCTTCGGCATGACGCACCTCTTCGAGCCTTGCAGACATCTCTTTCCTCGAGCGTCTATAAAATATTCTGGCATCTTCATATCCAAGCCTTAAACCCGTTCTCACCGCATCCATTGCAGTATTGCCAGCACCAAAAACAACCAACGTTTTACCGACCTTAATGGGAGTATCATATTCGGACGTGTTATACGCCCTCATTAAATTAATCCTAGTGAGGAATTCATTTGCCGAATAAATGCCATTTAACTCTTCCCCTGATATATTAAGAAATTTAGGGGCACCTGCGCCACTACCTACAAACACAGCGCTATAACCTTTCTTTTCGAGCAATTCATCTATAGTAAATGTTTTACCTATAACAACATCAGTTGAAATATTGACGCCCATCTCATCTAAAACCTTTAGTTCTCTGGAAAGTATCTCCTTTGGAAGCCTAAACTCCGGGATTCCATACATTAAAACACCACCAATCTCGTGAAGCGCTTCAAATACAGAAACGCTGTATCCCATTTTACATAAATCCCCTGCCACCGTCAAGCCTGCAGGTCCGCCTCCTACTACCGCAACTTTCTTGCCGTTATTGCTCTTTACAGCAATATGCGTATCTCCGTATTTCGCCTCATAGTCGGCGACAAATCTTTCCAAATTACCAATAGCGACAGATAATGCACCCTTCCGTTTGCCAATAGTACACACCTTTTCGCACTGGTCTTCCTGAGGACAAACCCTGCCGCAAATAGCAGGAAGAGAATTAGTCTCTTTTATCTTCTTAGCAGCATCCAGAAAGTCGCCATTCTCAATAAGTTTAATAAATGCCGGAATATCTATATTAACAGGACAGCCCTCAATACAAAATGGCTTTTTGCAATCAATACATCTTTTAGCCTCTTCTATTGCTTCCTCAGGAGAGTATCCGCACGGCACCTCCATAAAATTCTTTCTTCTTTCTTCCGGTAACCGACAAGTCATCTCCCGTCTTTTAATTTTAAGACGCGATTTATTGTCTAATTTATGATCCTTACCTACATTCTTATTATCATTCATCCTTATTTATCCTTTTTATACATTTAGTAATTTAAATGTCATGGTGGTCTTTCATGTGGCACGCATAAGATGCTTTTTCTTCTTCTTTATAAAACTTAAGTCTGTTCATTAGGTTGTCGAAATCAACCGTATGTCCATCAAATTCCGGTCCATCAACGCAGGCAAATTTTGTTTCTCCATTTACAAGTACCCTGCAAGCACCGCACATGCCGGTTCCGTCAATCATAATTGAATTTAAACTAACAATAGTCTTAATACCCTTATCTCTTGTCATGTCGCTAATCGCCTTCATCATAATAACCGGTCCGACAGCTATAACCCTATCTATGTCTTCTTTTCGTCCATCCGTTAGTTGCTTTAAGATATCCGTAACAAAACCCTTTGTCCCATAACTACCGTCGTTTGTTGCAATTAGAAGCTCTGTACTGGCACTCCTCATCTCGTCTTCCATTAATAAAAGATTCTTACTCCTCGCCCCTATTACAGAAATAACCTTGTTTCCACTTTCTTTTAAAGCCTTGGCTATAGGGTAGATTGCCGCTATACCAAACCCGCCCCCAACACAGACAACCGTGCCAACCTTATCTGTTTCCGTAGGGTTGCCTAGTGGACCAACCACGTCCGCCAATCTGTCTCCTGTGTTTAACTCGCTGAGCAAATGCGTTGTTTTGCCAAGCGTCTGGACTAATATCGAAATTGTTCCTTTATTTTTATCAGCCGTCGCAACGGTAATCGGTATTCTTTCTCCCTTTTCGTGAACCCTGAGCATAATAAATTGCCCTGGCAATACTTTCGAGGCGATATCGGGAACCGAAATATTATATAAGTTAATACCCTCTCCCATACTCTCTTTGCCGACTATTTCATACATATTTACACCTCGTAAGACAAATATTTGGAGGCGGCACCCGGATTTGAACCGGGGTATAAAGGTTTTGCAGACCTCTGCCTTACCACTTGGCTATGCCGCCGAAAAATTAAAATATTATTATTTAAATTAACTACACCCGCCCACAGAGAGGCCAGACCTTCCACCTCATGACGAGCAATTTCTGGACCATCGTTAATACTAATAGCCCTTTTTTGCAGGTACATGCTACGGCAATTCCTGCCGCATTTCCGCTATCTATAAATTATTCATCACGGTCAATAGAGACGGTCGGAGCTTCCGTTTAGCGGTTTTTAAAGCTCTGGTAATCATACTACTAAATACAACAAAGCATTCCGTTAAAAAATCACACAACACAAGCCTGTGACTATTATAACATTTTTGTTCTTTTTATAAAATAAAATATGGACTACCTATATAAAAGGAGACTTTTCCCTAACATTTTATTTTTAATAGTCTTCTGATGACTCTTTATTTTTTTCAAGGTTGAACTAATCGGCTTTGCATAAACAGAAAACGTTCCGACCTTGTTAAAAACCGTTTTCACTAAGGCGATGCCATTATTAAAGGATTTAAAACTAAAAACCGAGCTTCTTTCCACTCCTGACTTTGAGATTAAAATTAGTTTTACTTGTCCTTTTATTGCATTGATATCACCGATAACATTTGCGTATTTATCTACCGCAACAATTTTAATTATAAAAGGCTTACCTGCAGGAACCTCCGAGATATTGGTAGATATAAGAAATCTTTTAAAGACAGAGGGCTCTATATCAACATTCTTGCTTATAAAAACATGGCTTCTCCCGTCGTAACGAACCTCAAAATTAAGCTGACTCATGCCAGCTCTATCAGAGATAAAGTTAAAATCACCCCTCCCATCTTTTATGTAACCGGATGGAATAGTCTTTGGATGGACTTTAAAATTATCACCTGTAAGGTAAACCCGTATATCACCATCAGGCATAAAATGAATAGGGTTACCATACTGATCCGCCGCATATACACTGACATTAAACCTTTCCCCAGCAACAACCTTTACAGGGGAAACTATTTTTAAATCATGAAATGGCCCCGGCAATACTCTTATAGGTGTGCTCTGACTCTTGATGCCCTCAAATGATGCCACTAAGTCAATTTTTCCAGCCTTTTTATAGGAAAGATTAAAATTAACTATTCCCTTCTTAAATTCTGAAGCAGAAATGTTTAAATGCTCAGCTCGATGGTTGCCGATAGTAATCCCAATGTTGAACCCCTCATATTTAGAGGCAAAACCTGCAATTACATTTCCATAACCATCTAACGCTACGACCTTAACATTAAACTTGCTTCCGGCTACAACTTTACGAGGAACATTGATCCTGAAGGTATTCAACTTGCCGGGCATAATCGTGATAGTAGTAAATGCGTGTGCCTTATTAGAAAACAGAATAGAACCGAACAGTAATAAAACTGCCCCGAAAAATATCACCTTTTTAAAAGAATTAATACTCATAATAGATTTCCTCAATAAAATAATAGTGTAATAAAATCTATATACATACTTATCGTCCTTTTTCAGCCATGTCTAAATAATATTTAATTTTACGGTTAGAAGGATTCAACATTATTGACCGACCAAAATAATGTCTCGCCCTCATAAAATCATCATCGCGCAAATATATCAAGCCTAATATGAAATTAATTTGCCAAGCATTTTTTATGACCAGCGCTCTTTTTGCATAAAACAGAGCACCATTGTAATCTTTTTTTTCATAATTATCAAGAGCCGCATTAGATAACGCCCGATAATTTGAGGGGTTTTGTGCTATCGCCCTCTTAAACATGCCAAGTGCCATGGCGTACTTTTTTTGCACAAAAAACGCAACACCTTTTTTATTATAAAAATCGGATTTCTCTGATCTTGATTCTTGCGTTATGCTTTTATGAATTTTTTTAGGAATACTGTTTTTTATGACATCAGATGTACTTTTTATTTTTTTATGGCTAGTTTTCAGCGGATACTCCTTTATTGCAGGCTTAGTTAGTTCTGTATGCTGTTTGACCATAATGGGAATCTGAAAAGGATTTATAATTCCAAGCGTACTAGGTGGAGGATTTAAATTGCGACCATGTTTTAAAACATGGGTTAAAATATAGGATTTTCTTATAATGTGTACTATCAAATCTGAATAAAATAAAACATACCCACCCTTTGAAGCACTTTTAACCAAGAATTTATCCAACTGAATCTTATCTTTATACTCCAACGCCCTGACGAACATATAAACATTCCGAGACTTCCCGTATCCGGATATCTTAAAGGAGTAAGACCCACTATTTTTACGTTTCTCAGAATATTTTAGCTTTATGTAGTTCAACTTTACATGATATATTTTCGAATCTCTCAAAATATTGGAGATAAAATAACTAGCGCTTCTGTTATGAAAATACCCATACCTAAGCGCAGAAACGTCTATTTTTTTAATTTTACCAATATTTTTAACGATATTTTCTTGTACTATCTTTAAGTGAGCGGCATTATTATTTATGATATTGCCAGTTTCTCTTTCCTTTTTAGCAATACTTTTGGAAAAGAGAAAAAAAACGGAAACGGAAACTACTAAAAGTGCCCCGAGAATAAAATAAATAAAATTTTTGTTTTTCAGCTTCACACGAATACCGAGTTTAATCTTTAGTTTTTTAAATTGTAATATAATGCACTAATAACCTTTTAATATATTAAAGAATTTTAGTCAATCAATTTTTATAATACGATGCCATTGAAGAGGGTGTTTCGTACACATTGACCCTCGCAATTTTAATTAAACCGTCTTTATATGCACCAGTTATCCTGCTAAACTCCTCATATATATACCTAGCAATATTTTCTGCGGAGGGGTTTGTCTCCTTAAAAAAATCAAGGTCGTTTATAAACTTATGATCAAGTATCTCCATTATTTCTTTCAAATACCCCTTTAACAGTTTAAAATCAACAACCAAACCTATGTCATTTAATACATCAGATAAAACTATTAGTTCAATCTGCCAGTTATGCCCATGAATATTTTCGCATTTACCGTTATATCCCCTAAGGGCATGTGCAGAAGAAAAATTTGACAACACCTTTAATTCGTACATATTTATGTGAATACCCCTATAAATTGTTAATCAACTTAATTATTATCGTTTATCTCTATACGAGCATGCTTCCTTAATCTGGCTATCCAACCCTTTAGCATAGGAAGCAGTACTACGCTTTGTATTTTTTTTGTACTCTTCGGTGCATTAATTTCCTTTTCTGAGCTATACAGAAAAATCTGTAACCGTTTGTAGATAAACTGTCTTTCGATTAAGACATTCTTTACATAGCTTAAGAACGTTATTTCATTATAACCATATTTTCTGAGAAATGTTGGAAATGGCATATCCTTATGTATCATTTTTAATTTTTTTTTAAAATCGTTCACGTAGGCATCTATCTGATTTTTGGATATAGATATAATCCTAATTTTTTTTTCTTGCCTTAAGATCAAAATTCTATTTATGTAAATGTTTAATTTTTTTTTAAAATCGTTCCTCGAAAGTAGATGGTTTGATTGATGATATTTTAGATTGGCAACCCTATTGAAAGCAACAAAAAAATATAGTTCGTTCATCGTTATAGGTATATTGTCAACCGAACCTACAACATCGTCTACTAAAAATCCATAAGAACTTTTGTTGAACATTATTACTAAAAAGAAGAAAAGAGGAACAATATATTTTAGTTTCTTTCGCATTTATTTTTATAGAAAATATTAAAAATATGATATAAAATGTTAAAAGTTAATATGAATGAACCACTTATGACAATAGCTCTGATACCAATACTATCATTATTTATATTTTTTTTGTATATTTTTCTGTCAAAAAAAATATATAGACACCTTATAATAAAAAACCTTTTAACTAAAGATAAAATTAAAGGCTATGAAGAGCAGATAAAACTTTACTTATGTATCTTAAATAATTTAAGCGACGGTTTAGCGATTATAGATAAAGATAAGAACCTATTATTTACCAATGCGTCATTTAAGGACAACATGAGGTCGGTCGCCCTTCCGAATAACATAAAAATATTTGAACTTTTGACAAGAAATTTCGAATTAAATAGTCTTGTCAATAACGTAATAAACACAGATAATCTTGATTTTGTAGAAAAAAAAATATCCTATTTCGATAAGGCCGATGATAAAACTGTGAATTGTAAAATATTTAAGATTAATGGCCTTGAGAAGTATGCCGTCATGGTAAGAGATATAACATATATTCAAAAAGTAGAAAATATTAGATCCGCATTTATTCAAAACATATCACACGAAATTAAAACGCCTATCACCGCGATAATGGGATTCGTTGAAACACTAAAAAACGGTGCCATGAATAATTATGATACAAGTATTAAATTTTTAGACATCATAGAACACCACACAAAAAGACTAAATTACCTGGTCGATGACCTAATAATACTAACAAAAATTGAAACCAATCGGTCGCCGATAAAATCGGAAAATATTGCCATAAAATCTATAGTCAAACAATCCCTCTTGTTATTTGAAAAAGATATAAAAGAAGAAAAAATAGACATCGTAACAAATTTAAGCGATAGAACATTTATCTCAGACCAGTCAAAAGTAAGCCAGATCATTGTCAATCTAATTCAAAATGCGGTTAAATATACAGAAAAAGGAGGGGTAATTAAAATTGAAGGGGATATTATTGATATAAAAAAAGCCTCTCACTTTATGCTTGAGGCCGAAAACACATCTATTTTATGGGGTAGAATGGATAAATTGGAAAAACAAGGGGAATTCTTTTTCTTTTCTATAGAAGATAGTGGCATAGGCGTAAATTACACTAATCTTTTAAGACTAGGGGAAAGATTTTTTAGGGTAGATAGCTCACACTCCGGCAAATACAAAGGAACAGGACTAGGTCTTGCCATTACAAAACATACCCTTAAACTACTTAACGGTACTGCCGCGCTTAAGAGCAATATGGGAACAGGATTCATGTTCACATTCATGATTCCCTTACCTTATGCCCATCGGTAAACGACTTGCCTCACACCGCCCGTCCTATCCTTATAGTCTGCGCTACGTAATCTTACACAAAATTTAACGCCGGAATAGAGCTTATAAGCCTATTTTTATACAACAATTCACAGTAAAGTTTAAATCCCTTAATATCTTCCTCTCCAAAATCAAAACTTAAGCAATTAGTCCAATAATCAATGAGATCTTCATATGATATAAAATTATATTTGTTATCATTTAGTATTGATAGGGCAGCATCTTTAAAACCGCGAATAGCGTTTCGCTTAGATTTTAAGAGATATCTGTAGAAAATATCCATCTCCCTTTTATTATTGTTATAAGCCTCTTTCCTTAATATAAAGAATGCAAAAACGAACGGAAAGCCTGTAAATTTATACCACAGGTCCGCAAGATCATACGCAAAGTAACTCTTGGGAATAGATTTTTTAAATCTTAAGGCATTATCACCTATATGCAAAAAAATCTTATTAGCCATTACATTGTCGTTAAATGTGGATATTAACTCAAGTTTGTTGCTTGACGGCAGGGTGATAAAATTGAGCCTTTTTATATCTATGTTATACATTTCCACTAATAAGACCTTAAGTAAATTCAGCGATGTAAGTGTTTCAGGGGTAACATAAATAACTTCATCCTTTTTAAAATCTTCAATAGGTTTTTGAGAAAATAAATAGATACTCTTGATAGTCTTTTTTGAACTTATAGAAATATCGCGAAATATTAAGGATGATTTACAATTTAAGACATAATAAAAAGAGGATGAAGGGCTTACGTCAACATTGCCGACACTTAAGCTATTATTTAAAAAAGCAGGGGTCCCACAAACAAATTTCAGAAAATTTAGTTCCGGGTCAGCCTTGACTTCCTTTTTTAAATAGTAGTAAATCGGATAAACATTAAGATAGTTTATTTCTCCCACATAAATCATTTATTATGACCGGTAAATATTAATCCGGAAATAGATGCCGATAAAAAATCAGGGTTATGTGACTTAAGCTCCTCATAAGAATGATTTCCCGATGCTACGCTAACAACTTGAACACCTGCATTTTTTGCAGTCATTATATCTATCGGCGAATCGCCTATGAATATAGTGGAAGACGAAGGAATGTTTGTTTCCTCAACTATTTTATTAATCATCTCGGGAGACGGCTTCCCTGCAAGCCCATCGTAAACACCAAAAATATAATCAAATAAATCGTTTATTTCCAAATGCTCTAATAATTTTCTTGAAATAGAACCGGTTTTATTTGTGGCTACATTTAGAGATTTTCCCCTCTCTTTAAGGTGCAGTAAAAGCTCTTTTGCCCCGCTAATTAAAGATGTTTTTTCAAAACAAACCTCTTCGTACCTATTTCTAAAGATTTGTATAGCCTCATCTTGATGTTCTTTTCCAAAAAGTTCACCCAAAAGACCCTCAAGCGGAACCCCGACATATGAATTAGATTCCTTGTAAGTTATAGTCCGCTCTTGAAATTTGGAAAAAACCTCGTCAAAAGCATCATTAATGGCCTCAAAAGAATCAATCAGTGTCCCGTCTAGGTCGAAAATTACCGAATCAAATTTCTCAATATTTTTAATCATAAGATAAAGTTTTATTTTATTATATTATTTTATTTTAAAAAGCCTCTCATAAATTCTGCCGTTTCCTCAGGAATAGCGGTATTAATGGACATCCCTGTCCCAATTTCAAAACCGGCCTTCATGGTAAGTCGCGGAATAATTCTTAAACTCCAATGATAATAGTCCTCTTTCTCATCCGCAATAGGCGGATTGTTAAAAACAAAATTGTAATCAGGATCGTCCAATGCATCACGCATAGCCTTAAGAATCTTTTTGACGATAATACCCAAGGATTTGGTCTTCTCAATGGTCATACATGTAAAACAAGGCTCATGTGTAAGAGGCATTATCCACGTCTCGAACGGACAAGTTGATGCAAACGGATGAAAAACAATAAAGTCATCGGTTTGCAAGATGATGCGCCTGCCATCCACGATTTCACTGTGAATCATGTCACAAAAAATGCATCTCCCCACCTCATCGTAATAAAATCTGGCCTGAGAGATATTATTCCTTAATGAGAGAGGAATAATGGGAGTCGCAATAATCTGGGAATGAGAATGAATTAAGGATGTTCCGGCGTTCACACCGTTATTTTTAAATATTATAATATACCTGAATCTTGAATCGGCACTCAAAGACAAATATCTATCTCTATACATCACGAATAACTCCTGCACCTGCTTATCGGAAAAAAAAGGTATAATTTCATTGTGCTTTGGAGTTTCTATGATCACCTCGTGGGCGCCAATTCCCGGTTTTGTTCTGAATATCTCTGTAGCCTTGGGGAAAAAATATCCCGTAAAATCTCCGTGAAGAACATTTTCGCCATGGTTAGACGGTGAATCAACCGCCGCGGCGAGGGAAAGAGCTGCAAATTTGTTTTGGATAACCCGAATCCACCACCCCTTTGAGTCGGAACTAGTTCCAAATGTTCTATATGATTCAATTTCATTTGGAGATAGATATTCATTGCCAGAACAAAAAGGGCAACCCTCTGAGTATTCGGGAAGCACCGCGTTATTTTCGTTTCCATCTTTGGATTTAGATGGCCCCTCAAACTCGTGAGGCCTTCTTCTTCTTTCCGTGGCAATAATAACCCACTCTCTCGTAGTCGGGTCTTGTCTTAATTCTGACATGCTAATATTTTAATTTAAGGTTAGGTTTTACAATTTGTTTCACAGAGTCAAACCACGTATTTATTATACAAAAAATCATAAATTTTACAAGGGTTATTAACTTTTCCAAAATCGAATGGGACACTATCTTGCCATACTGCAAACGGCATATTCTGCTCTCCACCTATCCCGCCGTGAGCACCCATCTGATTTTCAAAATTTATTATATGATGGCCGTTGTATTCTCCAAATAATATCACGTCCCCGGCATTATCAAATTTACAAAATTTCTCGATAGATGAAAATGCCACATCTTCTGCGTCTATTCCGTTATAATCGCGCATGATATGCTTCAGACTTAAACATTCATCAGGATTGTTTTTAAAAAAATCTAAAAAATAATAAAATCTATCATGTTTTTTGCTAAAAATAACCACTTCACCGTTGTCGTCTTGCCCCATAACAAATCCTATGCCTTTGGTTTTAGAAAGCATAGAAATTACGTGAGGGTAGGTCATATCAACCTCTCCAACGGATAACTTTGACGATTTTCCGGAAAAATAAATATTAGACATTGGACCCGAATTCATTATATAAATTATCTTGTCTCTTTCCCAATTTGTTTTTCTGTCAAAACTGTCAATCTGTTTGTCACTCAAATCTATTTTTCCAGAAAAATTATTTAAAATCTTACTGCATGTCCCCTTTTTAAAAAAATCATTTAAATATTCAAATAATCTTTTTATAACAGCATCATATCCCGTATCAAATTCATAAATAATCGCATTATCGTCATCAACATACCCTGTAATCATATCTTTAAGCGTTTTGTTGTTATTTAACATCAAAAAGGGAATGGCCGGAGTATGCCCATGGTCAGAAATAATAAAAAAATCATATTCTCTTTCTGCAGTCTTTATTTCCCTATAGATATCTTTAATTTTTTTATCTATAGCCTTTAATGTTCTTAGAGCACTAATAGAGTAAGGTCCCCTGTGATGAGAAATTTCGTCATAACCGATGTAATCGAGATAAATAGACGGAACGCCTCTAGATATATCCATTACTGCGCCAAATGTTTCTATTTCCTTAAATATAACATTGGATACAGCCCTTGCGAATGGGAAAAAGCCTTCGGGACGGACATCCTTTTTTTTTACAACATCAACAATCATCTCCCATATCTCCAGTAAAAACTCGAAAAAAACATAAAAAAAGGTCTTTAAAAAAGTAAAAATATGAAAAACAAATATGATAAAAATATCAAAATTTCTGACCTTTCTTTTAAATAGGTAACGTATAGAAAAGGTTGAAAGAGTGAAGGTTGACCTAAACGCTCCTCCCGCAAATAGGTTGACATAACTTGACCCGCCGGCAAGAAGTCCTCTCTTTTTTTTTGAGAGCATTGCCTCGATAAGTCCCGCACTTTCAGGTTTCTTGAAAATTATCTCATCGCCGGTTTTCCTTTCTATCCATCTAAAGCCGGGTACACTATCGCTGTCTCCATATAAAAGTCCAGCCTGAAAAAAGGGGGTATCACTTGGAACACCAATAAAATATTTTTCAAATCTATATCCATCTTTCATAATCATCTTCCTCAAATGAGGCATTAAATTAAGTGAGAAAGCTTTTTTTATGGCCCCATAGGAAAGGCCGTCAACTTGAAAGATAACAAACCCCTTGTCCTTTAAGGGCTTCTTAACCCTTATTTTTCTTATGGATTTCTTAAATATCTTTAAGTTAGTCTTCATTGTTTACCTATTTTTTAACTATCTTCTTTTTCAAAAAAATAATCAGCGAGGAAAACCATCACAATCAAGAACAGAGTGATAAAAATAAAATCCAACGCTATAGATGTTTCAGGCACGAAAAAACTTACCTTCTTGCCGTAAAACAAGATATGCTTTAATATATCAACCGAATAGGTTATGGGATTAATATATGCCAATGCTTTTAAAAAAAAAGGAAAATTCTTTACCGGATAGAGTGCTCCGCTCACAAAAAACATCGGCTGCACTATAAGGTTTATAATGGAGTTAAAGCCCTCAAAAGATGTCATTCTTGATGCTATAACTATTCCAAAAGCTGTGAGAGAACATGAAATTAAAAAAAGTGCAAAAATGGAGAATGTAACGGAACCCAAAGACATTCTAATTCCCAACATAGGGGCAAAAACCAGCATAACCATTGCTTGAATAGTACTAATAATTCCGCCGGATGTTATCTTTGCGAATACAAATGTCTTTCTTGATATAGGAGAAACAAGAATTTCTTTTAAAACACCAAACTCTCTATCCCATATTATAGATATAGAAGAAAAAATAGATCTAAAAAGTACGGTCATGACAAGAATTCCCGGGAAGATAAACTGCATATAAGAACCATCTTTAATCTTGACCATAGTAGAAATACCGAACCCTACGAATAAAAGCCAGATGATAGGCCTGGAAAAGTCCGTGATGAGCCTCGACCTTTGCCTTGTAAACTTCAGAATTTCCCTTTTATTTATTGCGATAAATGCGTCTAATTCTGTTTTCATTTTTTGCCAGTCGTCATAAACTCCGTTTTTGAAACAAATAAATTATCCTCTGAATGTAAAAATCTAAAATAGTCGTTTAAGCCTTTATGGAAATCAACCGCACTGATAAGTTTTTTGTTGAAAAGATTATCCTTGGCAAGTTCTAATTCATTTTGAAGCAATAAAAAAACATTCTTTAGTGCTGCAATATTAAAACCATTATATTTTTCCTTAAAAAAAGTTGCAGTGTAGGGTTTTATCTCTATATCCTTAAACCCTCCGGCGGACAAGAAGGATGGCAATTTCTTTGAAATAAACCTGTCTCCACCCTTTATTCTTTGGTATTCCGAATAAATCTTAAATAATTTTTTTGATGTATCCGGCAAATCCGGATAAAATAAGTTCAACTCATCATCTATATCTATAATGACCAGAGTTCCTCCGTCTTTCATTATCCTTTTTATTTCTACAAGAAAGTCCGCGGATAAATTTGTATGCTGAAAGACATATCTTACAAAAACTATGTCAAAAACGGCATTCCTGATAGGAATATTAAACCCGTTTGCGCACAAAAAAGAGGTATTTTTATTCTCGTTTAAAGAATATGCCACATTTAAAAGCTCTATATCGAAATCTATACCGACAATTTTTTCTGCATTGTTATCTTTGAGCAAACACGGCAACACACCTAAGCCTGTTCCGATATCAGCCACTACTTTATTGCTAAAACTATAAGGAAGACTCTTAAGCTGTTGAAATAGGTAGGGGGCGGTCAAATAGGATTGAAAAGCCAAAAACCTGACGCCTAGAGGATAATTTAATGAGTTATTTATCTTAATATATTTTTCGCAAAGCAAGCAACCGTCCTAAAATATACTTTTTAAGGTTATAATCTGCATTCTTTCCTTTCCTATAGACACAATATTGATTGGCAACTCCGTCAATTCTTCTATTCTCGAAAGATACTTACGTGCGTTTACGGGCAAATCGTTAAATGACCTTACATTGGATATATCTTCACTCCATCCCCTAATTTCTTCATATATCGGGGTAATCTTACCATACTCGGCAATGGACGAAGGAAGGTGCTCTATCACTGAACCGTTAAGCAGATAACCCGTACAAATCTTTAGCTTATCAATGCCCGATAAAACATCAAGTTTAGTCACTACCATATCTGTTATGCCGTTTAAATTTTTTGCTTCTCTTATAAGATTGACGTCAAACCAACCGCATCTTCTGGGTCGTCCCGTAACAGAACCAAATTCTTCACCCTTATCTCGAATCAAGGCACCTGCGTCCCCTTGAAGCTCAGATGGAAAATATCCCTCGCCTACCCTCGTTGTGTATGCCTTTGTAATTCCTATTACACCATCAACTATAGTTGGACCCAAACCAACACCTGCAAGCGCCCCACCGGCAACAGTATTAGAAGAAGTAACATAAGGGTATGTCCCATGGTCAACATCAAGAAATGTCCCCTGCGCTCCTTCAAGCATTATATTGAATCCTTTTTTAAGTTTTTCATTTATAAACCCGGATGCATCAATCAAAAAATCTTTCAACTTATCGCCCAATTTAAAATATTCATTAATCAAATCGTCAGGGTTAAATACTTTTTCACCTAAAATATTTTTAAACAGATAGTTTTTTTCTTTTAAACTTAAAACAATCTTGTCATGCAACAGCTCTCTGTCAAGCAGATCTATCGCCCTAATGCCAAGTCTTGCAACCTTATCTTCGTACGCGGGACCAATCCCCCTTCCGGTTGTTCCTATCATGCCGGCGCCTCTTAATCTTTCCCTCGCAATATCAAGCCTTTTGTGATAGGGCATAATTATATGGCATTTATTTGAAACAAAAAATCTACCATTAATATTTATGCCTATTTTCTTTAAAGATTCTAGTTCTTCAAACAGCACCAGTGGGTCTATGACCACGCCGTTACCCAGAATGCAAATCTTTTCTTCGTTAAGTATCCCTGAGGGTACTAATCTGAATATAAGGCTCAAGTCACCCTTTACAACGGTATGACCCGCATTATTGCCACCTTGATAACGAGCTATGATATCAGCATTCTTAGCCAATAGATCTATAATCTTACCCTTACCCTCGTCTCCCCATTGGAGACCCACAACCACAATATTTTTCTTTCTCATAAATCCTTTATTTAAATTTAAGTTAATTTTGACCTACCTCGCCAACATTTTTCAATTCAAAATATTTCTTAAAATCGGAAACGGTTCTGTATTCTTTTTCTTTACCGTCATAAATATTTTTTAATATAATACAATATTCTTCTTTAGATTGAACATTGCCACCATGATTTTTTATATATACAACATTTTCAATATTATTTTCTTCCGCATATCTTATAACATCCAAATAGCCATAGTCCATAAAATTAGACTCAGACTTTAAACCTTTTTTTCTTAAAAACATAATTATCTCAGCCTCTAATCTTTTATTTTCCGTTTTATTAAAAACTAAAAAGTCCTCGTTCTTAAAATCGGGATAATCCGCATATCTACTTAATATGTCTAAATTAACGGCAAAACCGGCTCCTGCACAATTCTCCCCAAACATCCCTATTAAGTTATTATATCTGCCACCTCCAAAAATCTCATAACCTACATGAGGGATAAAACATTCGAAAATAGTCCCTGTATAATAATTCAATCCCCTAATTTCGCCCAAGTCTATTGTGATATATTTTTCGAGTTTGTACGATTTTATATATGCGATAACCCTCTCCATAGTTTCAAGGGCGCTTATAGCCCTTTCGTTATCCGTCATCTTCCATGCCTTTTTAATTACAGCTTTTTTACCGAACATAAATGGTAATTCTTTAATTATGTTCTTTTTAGTTGATGACAAAGATACATCTTCCAGGAAAGCGTTTAAACCCGAAGAATCCTTTCGAAGAGTAAACTCCTCTATTTTATGCCTAATAGGCTCATCTATATCTGAAACAATACCCCTGAAAAATTCAACATTACCTATATCAACGCTAAAATCCTTAATGTTAAGCTTCTTTAAGGATTCAATGCCCATAATAATGAGTTCGGCATCGCTTTCAGGGCTCTCGGGTCCTATCAGTTCAACCCCTACCTGCCATATTTCACGCGGTTTTCCTATAATCGGATCAAGATTCCGCAAAACCGGACCAAAATACGAAAACTTATACGGCAAAATATTAGAGTTAATTAGTGCCGAGCTAAGCCTGCCGATTTGCGGAGTAAAATCGCTCCTAAAAGAAAGCATCTCTCCCGAACCAATATCGACGACTTTAAATAACTCATTAGCCTTTGAGCTTAGAAGAAATGTATCAAGATAATCGATACCCGGGGTTATAACCCTTTTATATCCCCATTTAGAAAATTCACTCAGCAACACACCGGCAGTGCTGTTTATGAACTCCGTTTCGCTAGGCAGAAAATCCCTTGTACCAGGCGGAGGTTGCGAGGAAATTATCGTATTTTTTCTATCCACTATAATTCCAAGTATTTTGCATCGGTTATGTTCGGTTCAGACTTAAGCTCCTCAATGACATTATTTTCTATTCGCGAATCTAACTGTAAGATAGAAATTGCTTTATCCTCATGCCTTCCCAAATGCATTCTCGCAATATTAATTTTATTTCTGCCAAGAACCACCCCTATAGAAGATATGACGCCAGGTTTATCAAGATTATATATGACTAGTATGTGCCCTTCTGGAATGGCTTCAATTAAGTAATCATCTATCTTAACTATCCATGGGCTCTTTTTACCAAATATTGCCCCCGAGATAGAGAATGTTCTTACATCGGTAGTAACAAAAATACTGATAGTACTCGTATAATCAATCGTCTGTTCCGATTTTGACTCTACGACGGTTATTCCCCGTTTTTTCGCAATTTCTATTGCATTGACGTAATTTATATCTTCACCGAGTAGTGGGCTAAGGATACCCTTGAGAATGTTAGGGGTTATAGCATCAGTATTATGAGCGGAAACAGCCCCGTTATAATCTACTTTGACGGATTTAATCCCGCCAACTAAGATATTTCCCAAAAGTGTACCTATTTTTTCTCCAAGATTTAAATAAGGACCTATTGTCTCAACCTCCTCTTGTGTAAGGGAAGGAACATTGACGGCATTTTTTATGGTGCCGTTAATAAGATAGTCGGCCATTTGGTTACAAATAGCCACCGCAACATTTACCTGCGCCTCTTTGGTTGATGCACCTAGATGAGGGGTAGCAATAAGATTATCTAATGTAAGAAGGGGATTATTCACAGGTGGTTCAATCTCAAAAACATCTATAGCACATGACGAAACCTTTCCCGATTTTAAAGCCTCGTAAATATCCTTTTCATTTATTATGCCACCTCTCGCTATATTCAAAATCTTGACCCCGTCTTTCATCTTCGCTATAGTTTCTTTGTTAATCATGCCTTTGGTCTCTTTTACCAGCGGCGTGTGAACGCTTATATAGTCAGATTTTGCGTATAATTCATCTAGTGTCACAAGATTCACTCCAAGCTCCAATGCTTTATCTTTAGACAAAAATGGGTCGTATCCCAAAACATCCATACCAAAGCACTTCGCTCTTTTACAAAGCACCTGTCCAATATTTCCCATGCCAATTATACCCAATGTTTTATCGTAAACCTCTGTTCCTTGAAACTTACTTTTTTCCCATTTCCCTTCTTTTATCGAAAGAAAGGCTTGCGGTATATGCCTTGACATAGCAAGAAGCATTCCGAATGTAAGTTCGGCGGTAGTTATAGTATTTCCACCGGGGGTATTCATGACAGCTATGCCCGCCGCCGTTGCCGCCGGTTTATCTACATTGTCAAGACCGCTTCCGGCTCTTCCGATAACTTTAAGGTTTTTTGCAGCCTTTATTATGTCAGCCGTAAGTCTGGTTGCACTCCTAATGACAATGCCGTGATATTCATGGATTATTGCCTTAAGTTCTTCAGGTTTTAAGCCTGTTTTAATATCAACTTGGATATTATCCGTTTTATTCAGGACATCCACTCCTTTAGAAGAAAGTTTATCACTGACAAGAACCTTGAACATTTATTACCCCCTTTATCATAACGTAATATGTAATGTAAATATAATCAAAATACAGGTAAACAAAGACTTTTACTTGTCGAAAAGGGCTTTTTGAGCAGCCTTAAGCCCGCTACCTACTTCAAACTCATAACCTAATTCTTTTAAAACTGCTTCTAATGCGGAAATAGCAGTAATCACATCAAAACATCCCGCATAACCAAGGTGCGCTATTCTGAATATCTTGCCTTTTACAGCATCCTGTCCGCCAGCGATGGTGATACCATATTTTTCCCTCATGAGTTTTACTATTTTTCCTGCATCCACTCCCTCCGGTGCCCAAACCGCCGTGAGTGCATTTGAAGCCTCATCTACCGTATAAAGTTTCAAACCCATAGCCTGAACCGCCAATCTTGTGGCATTTGCAAGGCTAGCATGCCTTTTAAAAACATTTTCAAGCCCCTCCTCTTTAATCTCTTTCAAAACCTCTTTTAGCCCGATTATAAGTTGTACATTGGGCGTATAAGCATTTTGATTCTTTTCTAATGACTTTTTTTCTTTCTTGAAATTAAAATAGTATTTAGGAAGAGTTGATTTTTCTACAAAAGACCATGCTTTATCACTTAAAGAAGCGAAAGCAAGTCCTGGTGGAAGCATAAGAGCCTTCTGTGAGCCCGTAACAACAACATCTATGCCCCAATCGTCCTGTGGAAGGTTCACAACTCCCAGCGCGGTAATCGCATCAACTATAAGGATTGTATTGTCTCTTTTTTTAATAATATCGGCAATCTCTTTAACAGGATAATAGACTCCAGTGGATGTCTCAGATGCTTGAATATATACTGCTTTAATGCTCGGATCTTTTTTTAACGCGTCTTCTATTACATCGGGGGAAACATTGTGTCCCCACTCTATATCTATGGCCATTACATCAACGGAATATGCTTTGCATATATCAAACCATCTTTCTCCAAATTTTCCCCCTCGCACAGCAAGCGCATGGTCTCCTGCTGATAAAAGGTTAGATACGCAACCCTCCATAGCACCTGTACCGCTTGATGTAAATATTAAAACCTCTTGTTTTGTTCCAAATAAATATTTTAGATTATCCCTAACCTCCTGAAGTATAACGGAATATTCCGGCGCCCTATGGTGAATAATGGGAAGCGCCATATCGGCTAAAGCTTGCTCCGGAACAGGAGTTGGTCCCGGTGCCAATAAATACTTTTTCTGCATTTTAAACCCCTTTTAAATTAAAGTTTGGTTTATTAATCATGGATATATCACTATAAACGCATGACGCAGCCTAATCTAAATTGACTATAATTAATTGAATTAAGAATAATTCGTGACGGCTCGCACACATTATATACTTAACCAAATTTACTTAAAATTGTCAAGAATTTCTTAAAAAGTTTGACTTTTGCACTTATCAGCATTATAATCGTACATTGAAAAAGAGGCGGGGTTAATCATGCTTGGAATCTGCGCGTATAACATTAAAATTATTTATCGTAAACGAGGCTTTACAATGGAAGGATTGAAAGGCTATGGATTGTATGTCTTTTTGATTTTTTTGTTTTTTGCACTCTTTGCTTCGGCTGTCCCCCCGGCCTCAGCGGCAAGCTCCGGTAATCAAAACTTCATACATATAAAATTCAAGCCGTTAAAACGCACTAATACAATCAAGGTAGATAATGGAAACAATAGACAATATTCTGCCAACGTAGTCATCATAAACTCACCTTCTGCATCCAATAGCGTTAATACTTCAAAAAAAAGTTCTAGCAACATTACGGAACACAAAACCCAATCACCGGATTTAGGGATAGCTAAAACAAATCTTTTGACACAAAGGGGTAACTATCGAAAAAACTTATCCCATATATTCCCTATGATTATAAACAGGGAAATTATCCATTACATACATTACTACCAAACCTCTGGAAAAAGATTTTTTGAACATGCTCTTTTGAGATCGAGAAGATATCTTCCGATGATAAAGAGAATTTTTAAGAGACTGGGGCTTCCTAATAATCTTGCTTACCTTGCTATGATTGAAAGCGGTTTTTCTCCAACGGCTTATTCTTACGCCGGGGCCAGCGGAATGTGGCAATTCATGCCATCAACAGGGAGGCTGTACGGTTTAAGGGAAAACTGGTGGATTGACGAAAGAAGGAATCCTGTTGAGTCCACATATGCGGCTGGTAGATATTTGAGAGAACTTTTCAATAAGTTTGGTTCGTGGTATCTTGCCGTCGCAGCATATAATTCAGGCGAATTGACAATAGAAAGGGCTTTATCATTGTATCCGGGGGGTAATTTTTGGACAATCTCCGAAAATAAGCCATATCTTTTACCTATGCAGACAAGAAGATATGTGCCTAAAATAATTGCTGCCGCAATTATTGCGAAAGACCCAGAAAATTTTGGATTTCACAATACAGTCTATAGAAGAGCTTTAAAATTTAGACAAGTTAATGTGCCGTTTTCCGTCAGTTTGTATGCTCTCGCAAAATGCGCTGGTGTTTCTGAATATGAGTTGCGACATATGAATCAAGACTTGTTAAGGAACGTAACTCCACCGAACGACCATAGATTTATGCTTAATATACCTGCGGAGAGGTACAAAATTTTTCATAAAAATTTTGTACACATCAGAAAATATATGCATCAAGAACATAGGGTTATTGATGCATCTTATAGGGGTTTGGAGGGTAACATTTATTATGCCATTAAGCCCGGCGACACTCTTATGGGCATAGCATACAGGTATAAGGTATCCCTTAAAACATTAGAAAGATATAACAGTATTAGTAAATACTCTGTTCTCAGAATAGGCAGAAGGTTGGTTATTCCGAGAACAACACCTATTAGGGTTAGGCGTACAGATACTAAGCTTGCCTATGTGGTCGTTAAACCAGGGATGACACTTTGGAGCATATCTAATGGCTACAATGTCCCGTTAAATACACTAAAGATTATAAATCATATTGCCGGAAACGCTATTTACTCCGGAGAAAAAATATTTATAAAAAGCAACAATTCTAATAACGAATACCCTTATATCAGAAATAGACGGTCGAAAATACATCATAACCATCCTCATTACAGGGTAAAATTTGGAGATTCATTATATTCGATTGCCTTAAAATTCCATGATAATGTTAAAAATATTATGGCAGACAATAATATTAAGAACCCTAACGCAATCTATCCGGGCGAGGTTCTTAAAATAAATCAATAACACATGATCAACTTTGATGAAGCATTAAAGATATTAGATTCTATTAAACTTAAGGTGCAGCCCGAAAGTGTCCCTGTATTGGATGCTTTGCACAGAATTACATACCACGACGAGTTGTCAAAATTGGATTTTCCAACTGAGGATAATTCGGCAATGGACGGGTATGCATTGCAATCCTCCCACACTGGTAGCGCGTCCTCGAAAAACTTAAAATTGGAAATAGAAAAAGACACTGTATACGCCGGGGATGGTTCGAAAAAATATATACAGCCGAATAGGGCTGTGAAGATAATGACCGGCGGATACCTGCCTGACAATTTAGATGCAGTTATCCCCTTTGAAGATGCAAGGGTTGCCGATGGAAATCTCATTGTAACATCTCCCGTTATGGCCAATAAAAATGTGAGAAAAAAAGGAGAAGATATAAACAATGGAGATAAGATTTTAGATAAAAACAGGATTCTAACGGCGGAATCTATAGCATTATTAATATCCTGCAACATTAAAAAGGTCGAGGTATATGAAAATATACCTATTTCTATAATATCTACCGGCAACGAAATATTAAACGCGAATCAAAGATATCAATACGGCAAGGTATTTAACTCAAACGGCATATTGGCAGAACTCTTGCTGTCACAAAGCGGTTGTAAGATAATAAAAAATACGATTTGCAAAGATAATTTATCAATTATTAAAAAAACAATAAAATCCGCTTTAAAAAACAGTAAGATTATTATAACGTCTGCGGGGGCATCATTCGGTGAAAAAGACTTTACTGAACAAGCACTTGTAGATCTAGGACTTAAAATAAAATTTCGGCAGGTCGCTATCAAACCCGCAAAACCTTTCTCGTTTGGGGTTATTAACGATATCCCTGTATTTATGATCCCGGGAAATCCTATAGCATTTTTTACCTGTTTAATTGTATTTTTAAAACCTTTTCTCGAAAACCGGCTCGGCATAAACCCCAATAAACGAATCATAAAATCTATATCTTCGTTTAAATATACCAAAAAACATAAAAGAAGAGAGTTTATCCCTGCATACACATATAGCAAGGAAGGATGCTTTTATTCCGAAGCGTACAAAAGATTTGGACCGGCTATGATTAGCGCCCTTGGCCATATAAATTCCCTCGTGTCAGTACCGGAAAATACTCCAGAAATAGGTATTGGCGACTACATAGAAGTTCATTTTATCCATCCCTACGCGTTTTAAGCTGAGGCGACAATTTTAACTAAAACAGAGTATATGCAAAAGAATAAAATATTAATCGTTGATGATGAAGAAAGTTTAGTATATGTATTGACGAAACTTTTGGAAGATGAATTTATGGTAGACACGGCAGTAGACGGAGAACAGGCTATATCATGTATACGACAAAATGAATACTTCGCCGTATTTTTAGACATTAGGATCCCAAAAATAAACGGCATGGAGGTTTTATCGTATACGAAGAAATTGCCTCATATGCCTAATGTTATAATAATGACCGCCCAAAATACAATGATAAATGCCATAGACGCAATGAAAAAGGGCGCATATGATTATATAGCCAAACCCTTTGAGTTAGATGAAATTGTCGGCATAATCGATAAAATTAGAAGGGACGAGCGCTCAAAAACAGAAAAAACTTTCAAGCATGATGACTTTCTCGATACTTTATTGGTCGGTAAATCAAAGACTATGCAAGAAGTATTTAAGACGATAGGTAAATTATCACACAATAATCTTACCGTATTAATTCTTGGGGAATCCGGCACAGGCAAGGAATTAGTTGCAAGAGCCATACATTCAAACAGCATAAGAAGCGATAAACCGTTCATTGTGGTGAATACGCCGTCTGTCCCTTCCGAGCTACTTGAATCGGAACTTTTCGGACATGAAAAGGGATCGTACACCGGCGCAAACGAGAGAAGGGAGGGCAAATTCATTCAAGCAAACGGTGGCACTATATTTCTTGACGAAATAGGTGATATGTCACTGAGTTTACAAGCGAAACTCTTAAGAGTACTGCAAGAAAGAGAGGTTGAACGAATAGGTTCAAGCAAACCGGTAAAAATAGACGTAAGGATCATTGCCGCCACAAATAAAAATCTCAAGACGATGGTCAAAGAATCAAGGTTCAGGGAAGACTTATACTATAGGTTAAATGTTATTGAGATTACATTGCCGCCGTTGCGCGAAAGAAGAACGGATATCCCTATTCTTGCGAATTTTTTTATTAAAAAATTCGCAGATGAATCCGCAATGCCGGAGAAACAATTAAACGAAGATGCAATGGCGTATCTCCAATCTTATAATTTTCCCGGAAACATAAGAGAACTTGAAAATTATATAAGAAGGGCAACAGTTATGTCACCGGCTTCCATATTGACACCGGAAAACTTTAAGGAGATAATTGATGCAGAATCTTTGATGAATTCCAGAAAATTTTCAAGGGATAAGATAAACAGCAGTGTGTCTTTTGAAAACATTATTAGACAACGTGTCAAAATATATATAGAAAAAGTTAAGAATGCCAACCTAAATGATGTTTATAAAACAATCATAGGAACAACCGAGAAAGCGGTCATAGAAGAGATACTTAGCATATGTAATTACAATCAGATAAAAGCCTCCCGACTGTTAGGAATAAACAGGAACACCCTACGAAAAAAAATCAAAATACATAAGATAAGTTTAAAAAATCATGAATAAACGCGACCGTATAGTTTACCATAGTAATCTTCCCCTATAGAACTTCATCCTTCGTAGGGATTTATGTGGACCATAACCTCGTTTATATATAAATTTGAATTTATTAGATCGTGTTTAACGGTTTCTGCGATATTGTGCGAGATCTTTACAGTCATATATTGATTTATCTCTATTTCAACATCTACGTAAAGATATGGCCCAGATTTCCTAACTTTCAAGCTTGTGACCTTTTCTATCCCTGACACGGTTAGTACTATTTTTTTTATCTTATCTATAACAAAGGTTGGTGGACTCTCGTCCATGAGATTTCCGATGGATTCTTTTATTAGCTTTACAGCGAGACGAAAAATAAAAAAACTAACGACTATCCCCGCAATAGGGTCCATATAATAGTAACCTTTTATCGCAGACAAGATACCTATTACGACTGCAACGGACGCAAAAACATCGCTCCTATGGTCATAAGCCGTGGCGACTAAACCTGCAGATCTTAAAAGCTTTCCCCATTTCAAAGTCCACTTGTAAAGGACTTCTTTTATAACTATAGTGGACAACGCAACTATCAGCGTATCAATGGCAGGCTTCTCATATTGATGATAATATAGCCTCAAAGACGAATCGGCCACAATTGAAAACCCAAAAAGAAACAAGGTCAATGCGATAATAAATGTTGCAATCATTTCGGCTTTCGCGTGACCGTACGGATGCTCTCTATCCCTGGGCTTATTAGATATTTTGAACGATATATAGACAATAAAACCTGCAAATATATCAGAAAGAGAATTGAAACCATCGGCAACAAGGGCAGAAGAATTGCCCACAATTCCGACGTAAAACTTAGCTATCGTCAAAATTAGGTTTATAGATATACCTATGTAAGATATATATCTTAATTTATTAAATATGTTTTCTCGGCTAATAGACAATTTCAACTTTGTACCAGCAAATAATATATTTTTATTATTATACTTCAAAACGATATTATTGAACTATGTGCATTGGAAATAAACATTGAATCAGCGGACTTTGTTGGCGTCATTCGTCAACAACGCTATGGCAGCAGGATAGATTACATGCTCAACCTCATGTATTTTTGTCTCTAAAGACTCGATATCGTCCCATTTCTCGATTTTAACAGCCTCTTGTAATATTATAGGTCCGGAATCAACCTCTTCCGTCACATAATGCACGGTCACCCCTGTATATTTTACGCCATAATTATAAGCCCTTCTTATTGCATCCCTGCCCTTGAAGGACGGAAGCAAGGATGGATGTATATTAATTATCCGATGCGGAAACTTTGACACGAATTCTTTAGAGAGTATCATCATAAAACCTGCAAAGATGATAAATTCAGCATTATAATCTGCTACAATCCTTTCCAATTCACTCTCAAACATCCCTCTTTCCGACGAACTGCTGAACGGTATAACAAAAATCGGGATTAAGGGTGCTACTTTTTTTACTTTTCCTATCACAGGGGCAGTAGCTATGTTTGATATAACCGCAACTATATTAATATTACCGGACTTATCCTTAATAGCTTTATTAGATGTAAAATAATTAATTATATTTAAAGCGTTAGATCCGTTACCGGAAGCTAAAATAATACAATTTTTATCATTTTGAATAGTAATTTTATTTGAGACCATTGATTCACACAACAATTTTAAAACAATCCGGTAGTTTACGGTTATTGGTTAATAATTAATTGTCAATTAATATAATATAACATTCCTTGCTAATTTTTCGCTAAATACAGTTTTTCCTATCTCGTAAGCCTCGAACTGCTTCGAGTTGCAATAGGTTAAATTACTAATAAAAGAAATTACCTCGTTCGAAATATCCTTGTCCACCGCTATAGCTAACCCTATACCTGCATTAAATACTTTATAAAATTCATCATCTTCCAAACCGCCTTGATCTTTTAATATGCGAAAAACATCCGGCATTATCCATGAATGCTTATCTATTTTAGCTATGATATTATCGGGTAAAATTCTAACCAGATTTTCCGGCAATCCACCACCTGTTATATGAGCAACACCCTTTATCTTAAAATTCTTCTTGAGGCTCTGTATAAGCTCCGAGTAAATAATAGTAGGTTCTAGAAGGACTTCTTTGACGGTCCGGTCCGTGGACGGCAGAGTATCATTTATGCTTAACCCTGCCATATCAAATATGATTTTACGCGCTAAAGAATACCCGTTAGAATGCAGACCGCTGGATGCAACGCCTATTATTTTATCATTTTCTTTAATATCTAAACCACTAATAATCTCATCCCTTTCAACTATACCCACAACAAAACCGGCTAAATCATATTCGTTTCCCTTATAAAAAGAGGGCATTTCAGCCATCTCTCCACCCAAAAGCGAACACCTCGCTAATTTGCACCCTTCAACCATTCCCGACACAATGTCTTTGATAATGTCTGGTTTTAAATTTGAAGTAGATATGTAATCGAGAAAAAAAAGTGGTTTGGCACCTAAGCATGCAATATCATTTACGCTCATCGCAACAAGGTCAATACCAATGGTGTTGTGTTTATTTGCGTCAAAAGCTACTTTAAGTTTCGTTCCTACTCCATCTGTTCCTGAAACCAAAACCGGATTTCTAAAATTAAGTTCGCCGATAGAAAATAGCGAGCCAAATGATCCGAGACCACCTATTACCTCTTTACTATAAGTACTTTTCACCATAGGAGAAATATCAAGAACTGCTTTTTTCCCCGCCTCTATATCAACTCCCGCTTTTTTATAATTCATGGGCAATCATTGTACATTTTTTTTAAAAACTTGTAAAGCAGATTGGTTTCTAACGCTTCTTGAAGAAAGTATTTATTTATATTGAATTTTATAATATTTTATATTATTATTGTTAATATTTTATTTTATTGGGTTTAGCTATGGCGGATAATAATAATGTAAAAAATGAAATAATAAACGAAAGCTATCTCCTTATGTTAAACAAAGGTTACAAAGGTGCTACTATAAGCGATATCCTAAATAGAGTCAATATATCCAAGGGTTCTTTCTATTATTATTTTGCTTCAAAAAGAGATGTTGCAAATCTCGTTATAGACGAAAGGATAAAAAAAGAATTTGTTGATATATGGCACGATGTTCACAAGGGCGATAATCCAATTAAAAATATAATAAAAAAAATTAACCGTTCATACAATGAAAATAGTGATCACTACCTATCCACAGGATGCCCTTTGGGCAATCTGATTTTAGAACTCTCCTCCGTAGATACTGGATTTTCCAAAAAAATCAATTCTATTCTCAAAATGTGGTCGGATTATATCAAGAAAGCGTTAGATAGGTCAATGGAACTTGGGATTATAAACAAAAAATTTAGCTCAAAAAAAGTAGCTGATTTTTTGGTTGCTTCGATAGAAGGATGTATTTTAATATCAAAATCTTATCACGATAAAAAAACATTAAGAAATTGCTTCGATTCTGTGATAGGCTACTTAGAATTGATTTCCGAAAACTAATTCCTTTACTTTATTATGTGTAAAGAAAAATATATATACCTGACAATAGGCTTGTCTTTGGTTGCGCTTGTTTCTCTTTTCGTTCTGACCGCCTGCACTAAAACCACGACACATCCTAAGAAAACTAATGCAAAATATATACATCTAAAAAATCTTTCCGGAAATAAAGATCTACAAAAATTTTCAAATGTATACTGGGAAACTCCCATGAATGAGGGTATCCATTCCTATAATCGGACAAAACTTCAAGGGATTACATCATCTTCTTCCTGCATGTTATGTCATTACAAACAGTATGAGAGATGGAAAAAATCAAGAATGGCACACTCGATGGATGCAGGGGTGGTTGGGCAACTTTTATTAAAAAAGATGACATCAAAACACTGGAAAACTTGGGTTAACAGTTGCTTAAGCTGTCATTCACCGTTTGCCGAATATTACGTAAAAAATAATAGTCAATATAATGGATTAAATAAAAAAGAAAAGAACATTCTAAAAAACGGTACAAAAGCGGGAAAGGCGCTGGTTATAGCACTAAATGCATTAAACATACCGATGAAAAACGGCGCATCCAGTGTGGGTTGCTCCACCTGTCACGTCAGATACTTCCATAAATTTGGTCCACCGCTTAAAAAATACAGGAAGCAGAGCAATATGGCACATATCGGCTTTGTTCCCACCAAGGCTTTTTTAAATTCTTATTTTTGTATAACATGTCATGAACTCCCTCGCAATAATAGAAGACTAAATGGTAAATTGTTCGAAAATACTTATGGCGAATGGAAAAAAAGTACTTACTCAAAAAAGGATGTCTCTTGCGAAACGTGCCATACCCCACGAGGGCAAATGACTTTTAAAAGTATTTATAATAAAAATTTTGTGTTAAAAGCCTTAACGATCCGCCTTAAAAAAATTAAAATTTATAATGGTAGGATTAATACAACCTTAAGCGTAACAAATTCCGGAGTCGGGCATAATTTCCCTACATATACAACACCTAAGGTTATTTTAAGTATAGCTCAGGAAAAAGCCGGCGGAAACATCATCGATAAATCGACCAAACATTATACAATAGGTTGGAGTGTAAGCTTGAATTTAAAAAAACAATATTTCGACACACGGTTAAAACCATTTCAAACCGCAAAACTGAATTATAATTATCCGCTGTTTCACAACGCAAAATATATAAAAGCATGGATTACCGTCAAACCTGAATCTCATTATGCTAAATTCTTCGAGGCATATTTAAAGATCAAACAATTACCGAAAATTATAAGGATTCTTTTTTTAAAGGCACTAAAGGAAGATAAGAATAGCCAATATCTGCTCTGGAAACAGCAAGTTAACATGCACTGAACCCGTTGCAGACAAAAGAAAGAGTCGAATTTTAGATTCGACTCTTTCTTTAAATCGACAAGTATTTATTTTTTATAGTTATGAATATGTAAATCTACTATAGGAGCGTTGGGAATTCTTGAGTATTGCGTCCATGAACCATTGTAATCGGCAACGTTTTTTTTACCAATTACAAACTTGGCTACGAACCAATCAAGGCTTGCCCAATATCCCGTATTACAATATGTAATCATTGGTTTGCGTAAATTAACGCCTGCATGTATCATTATAATCCGTGCTTCTCTAGGTGTCACAAATTCGTAGTAACCCCTTCTGGAAATTTTTTCGAATTTTTTGAACGGAACATTAATAGCCCCCGGCACATGCCCGTGCTTTACGAACCTCTTGTCATGGTCCATTCCTTTATACCACGCTACCGGACGAGCATCAATTAAAACAGCGTCACGTGTTTCCAAATATTTCCATATCCTTTGATATGAGACGCGTGAGCGTAAATTGATAGTAGCGATTTTAAAATTGCTTTCCATCGGACGAGAAGGTGTCGTCGTAACGGGTAATTTGTCATACATCCACGCTGCCAATCCTCCGTTTAATATCGCCGTATTTCTTAATCCATAAAACCACGCCGTCCACAATGCCCTTGTTTCACTACTATAGCCCAACGGAAATTTAGACATACCAGCACCGGTAAAAATAATTATACTACGGTTGGTTATGCCAGCCCTCCGATAAATATTGGTGATTTTCTGCGGACTCGCAATATTGCCGAGAACGTTAATGCCGATATATTTCTGCATTATGGAAGGAAACGGTATGTCAACCGACCCGGGAATGTGTCCCGATGAATAGGCCCTTGGAACCCTTATGTCTACTATCACCACGTTCTTGTTACGCATATGGTTATAAACCCAGCGGGGCGAAACCAAATGGTTGTTAGGCACATTCAATGCGTAAACGCTACCAATTCCCAAAAACATCACCGCGAAGGCAATTATTAAAATTTTTAATTTTTTCATGGCATTTTTTCTCCAAATTAAAGTTTAAGGTTAAATGCTAAACCGACACAAAACAATGTAACAATATTTATTTTAAAAATTTAAGCATCTTCTAAATCTTTAACTACGATAGGGACATCGCTCCATAAGATCTCATCTAAAATCATATTTACGTCACTATTTTTTTTAATTTCCCTGACTTCTACGCCTCTTTTTTTTAAATTTTCAGCGACCTTATGCATAATCCCATGTTTATTAATTTTAGAATCATTAACGTACAGAAATAAAATTTTTTTATTCATAAAATGTACACCACATCCGCATTTTGTATTTCATCGGTTAAGTTATTTAAATCGGCATTATTATCGGGATCTATATATTGCAACGGAGTTTCGCCAAATTCCATGGCTTCAAGCTGAACGTCCACATCTTCGTTTCTCTCTAAATCGCCTATTACGACCACTCTCACCTGATCGTCTAATAATGTTAAACCGTTAGCCATCCTCAGCCCTTCATTCTTTTTAAACTGAGATATCACTAATATATGTTTTGGTTTTTCATTTTTCATTATTTATCCTTATTAAAATTATTACAGGGCTACAAGATAGATTAAAATACAACCACTCGATCAGAACGTCTAACCAATTCGGCATCTTGATATTGCCCGCCTATTATTATCTTATCTTTAAATTTATGCTTAAATTTTTCCATGTTTTCAGTCTCCCCTAATCTATCAATAGAGTGTTCACAAACCGATACCGTGCAATAAATTTTATTAACTAAATCGGCAAAATTATCCAAGTTTAGTAGTAAAATACCCCTATCCGTCAGAAAACATTCAGTTTCGAACCCATTTGAAGATGCCGTTCTTAACAACCTCATTGCGTCATTCGTATATCTATCATCAGTCACCACAATGCCGATATGCATAAATACCCCCTTGCTCATTCTCTTGAAATATTTTATTTTACGATCTCAATTGTATAGACACCCTTTTCCAACGCTGTATTTAGAATCGAATGATCCTCGTTGGCACAAAATTGGGATATGCTTTCATGGGAAGAAGGATTACTGACTATGATTTTTACATGGTCACCCTTGCTTAACTTTTCTAAAACTTTTTTTGTATACATTTGAGGAACAGGACAAACATAGCCAGTAACATCCAACATATAGTTGTTATCGCTTATTTTTTCAAATTTTACCGCCATAATAATCTATAACCTCCTTATAATTTTTCATTACTTTTAGTTTTTGAGAACCTCATAGGTATATATCCCTTTCTCATTTAAAACATCGACTAATTCACATTTCTCAATTTCACACATTCCCATAATACTAAAACACTCGTCACATGACGGACCCTTGGTTACTACCTTTAAATGAAATCCTGTCTTGAGTTTGTCTAGCACTTTCTTAACATATACCTGCGTCCTTTTCTCGCTTAATTTTCTACAATCAAGCATATAAGTATTTTCTGATTGTTTCCATAGAATATCGCCCATAATTTATATCTCCTCCTTACAAGATCACATAAAACCTTCCATGCTATCTAAATCTTTTAACTCTTTGGCGCTCTTATAATTAATCCATTTACCGATTGCTTTAACCGCAAAATAACTTCCAACGATCATACCGATGAAATAAACCCAACCGCTGGGGTCCCCGTTAACAACGGGAACAAAAAAGGCTCCAATATTACATCCTAAGCCTATTCTTACACCAATACCCATGAACCAACCACCGAATGTTGCGAAAATAATTGACTCTATATTAGGGACTTTCCAACTAAATTCCTTAAAGGAAAGAGCCATTATAGCTGCGCCGATAATTGTCCCGAAAGACATTAATAAGGGCGGGTTAAGTATAGGGTTTGGAATTCCATTCGTAAAACCAAAAGTCATGTTGTTCATTAAATTCCAGCCTAATTTTTCAAACACCCACGCTAACCCTTGAGCTTCCTGCGTTGCAATATACCAATAACCCGGATCAAACACCCCTTGAAGTGCTATTCCGTGTGTATAACCCAACCGGTCAAGAACCTGTCCGAAATTAACAAAATGATATATCTTGCGGAGATCGCTTAACACAAACATATTGAGTCCGGCAAAAACACCAAGCCCGATACCGCCGTACACGGTCTTTTTAGCCTGCGCCAACATTGACCACATCCCCTTTAATTCATTTTTAAACCCTATTTTTTTTGATGTAAATTTATTCTCATGTATGTAATGTTTTCTATGATACAGATAATATATTACGATGAGGACAATTATACAGGGGATAATAACATTGATAAGGGTATTACTAATTAACACATTTGCCCATACATTGTGAAAATTAAGTAAATCTGCTATTGTATAGCCCTTATGCGTAAAAACATAACCTGCCATAAAATAATCGTACCAGGAATGCAAATATTGTTTAGGTATTCCCTTCTGAATAGCAGCCACTCTCCACGCTTTAGGAATAAAATAATTCAAAAAACCAAAACTGGTTGCTCCGAAAATAATCTGCGACAACGCTAAATTAAACAGGACTATCCACGAAACCATGTTCCCTTCGCCCGACTTATATAGAGTACCGGACGAACAACCACCGGCAAAAACGATGCCGAAACCGAATATAGCTCCACCAATTAATTCGCTAACGGCAAATGGATTAGGCGAAAAAGTTAGGAAATTAAATCCCGTAACTATTGCCGAAATAATACCGTAAACTATTATTGCAACCATCAGCCCTGCGGCAACCCTCACAACCTTAATGGCAAATATATCACGGACAGCAGATGCCATACAAAAATGACCGTATTGAAGGAATAATCCGAATATTAATCCGAACCAATAATAAGCGAGAAGATATATGAACACATGATGGACATCATACATTATTATCGAACCAATTATGCTTAAAACCAATAATGTAATTAAGCCCGTTGGAAACCTTTTAATTTTTGGAGCCTGCATAGCTTCGTTTTCTGGCATAATAAATATCCTCCACACCCTCTGATTTATAATTTAACAAATTTTTATATCACCCAAATTTGCTGTAAACTTATTTAACCTTTAAGTTTTGGGGCATTTGGATGTGCTGCATAAAATGCCTTCTCCTCTGCTGCACCTTTTTTAACAATCCGTGAAAGGCCGGATGAATGGCAAGCTTCACATGAAAATTTAGATGTATGAAACGGGTCAGCTATAAGATGCGTATGTGCCATACTTTTGGCAATTGCAAAATCATTCCCCTTATGACAGGTAATGCAGGTTATATTTCCCACAGGACGGTGAACGTGATGTATTGGACCAATATCCTTTTCGGACATGTTCCCATTGTGACATTCAACGCAACTTGAAGGAGCAAGTCCGCACGCATTCGCAACAGGTGTCTTGAAATTTTTCAAAAATTTATTGGAAATAGAGCCAACTGAAAAATTTTTGGATTGAGTATTGTGCACCACTACAACCCTAGATTTGACAGCGCCACTTACCCATAATCTACTGAAAATAACCAGACCGAAGATAATAGGCAATATCAACGTAAATAAAAAAACCTTTTTCCATTGAATTTTAATTTTTCTCATTTTCCCCATTCCCCCTAAATTTTTTAGATTTCATTCACTTCATAAAGATGAATATGCAAATATGCAAATATGCATAAATTCCTATTTATATCAAAAATACAGACCGATTAGTCTACACGTGTCAATTGTACAAATAATAAATATGCATTGTCAACATAAAAATTTATTACTATGAAAAATCGGATTTATGTTTTGTGACAAATATTATTTGAATAAAAGGATAGATTTGAAAATAAACGAGAGGGCATAAATATGCGGCAAGGCATTAATTAAGTGTTTTTACGTTCGAGGATGTTTCAATTGGACAATGTATGCACTTGTTTTTTCATAAGATGTTTGGATACAATTTTCAAAATATTTTCAGGCAGGAAACCCGTCCAGTGAAATGCAACCATACCGTCCTTTGAAATAAAAAATGTTTGTGGAATTTCGCTAATTCCACCGTACTTCCTTATTACCTCGGCCGTCGCATAGACCACAGGGTAATCAATTTTATTTCGACGTGTAAATGATGCAACCCCTTCTTTTGTGACATTCACGTTTATACCTATAATTAAAAAATGTTTCGACTTATTTTTATTGTAAAAATTTACTAAGTGCGGTATTTCCGCCCTGCATGGCGGACACCACGTAGCCCAAAAATTTACGAGCACCACCTTCCCCCTTAAAGCACTCAGGGTGATTTTTTTATAGCCCGAAAGATTAGGATTCAAGACCCTCAGGCTAAAATTAGGAGCCGGAGATTTAGCAAAAGATGCCGCAGGCAAGAAGAATACTGCCAATATCAATAATAAAATAATCGGCAACATCTTAACAATAAGTGTTTCGCTTTTAATCGTTAACTGAATTTTTTGCATATGAACGGACCTCCGTAATGCCAGGTTAAACTCACATTATCCATTATACGGTATATTATAGCGGAAAGTATTTCCGAAGTATAATGATACAACCGAAAGATAGTTAAAAAATATAAGTATTCCAGCAATAATTAAAATAACACCACCTATTATTGAAATAATTTTTATAAAAGGTCTAAGCTTTTTAGAAGCCGACAGAAAAAAATTAAGAGATAGAGATGCTATCAAAAATGGGATAGCAAGCCCCATAGCGTAAATAAACAATAGTATCCCGCCTTCTCCCGCATTGTGCGTAGTTGACGCTATAAAAAGTATTGAAGCAAGTATTGGGCCTATACAAGGTGTCCATGCAGCAGCAAATACGATACCTACTAAAACCGAACCGACTAACCCCACCGGCCTATTTTTAAAATTAAAGTTTGCATCTGATGACAAAAAGGATAAAAACCTAATTTTGTTAAATACCCCTAGTATAAATAGTCCCATAAGAACGATAAAAATACCCGCTACTCTCATAAGCCATATAGAATGAAGCAGATTTCCTACTGCGCTCGAGAACACGCCGAGTAGGACAAATACTGCTGTAAATCCAAGTATAAACATTAAGGAATGTTTGATAGACGACAACCTTGACCGTGCCGTTTTGTCCGCCATCAGTTCATCTACGGACATACCTGACACGTACGACAAATAAGATGGTATCAAAGGAAATACGCAGGGGGAAAGAAATGAAAATAACCCCGCAAGAAAAGCCACTAAAATAGAAACGTTAGGTATAAAAATACCATTCATTCGATATCCTCCATTTTATTATACGATCGTTTAAATGCAATGTGCTCTATCTTGATAGTTTAATGCAAATATTATGCCATATTGTCAGCAACGTCGCACTAATCAAAACAAACTCTCCACGAAAATTT
This sequence comes from uncultured Actinomycetes bacterium, assembly GCA_964631685.1. GTDB lineage: Bacteria > SZUA-79 > SZUA-79 > Acidulodesulfobacterales > Acidulodesulfobacteraceae > Acidulodesulfobacterium. The sequence goes on from CAZVZU010000002.1 coordinate 43,571, forward strand.
CAGGAGAAAATTCCGATATCTCATCTGCCGATTCCCCTGTCCCTATGAATCTAACCGGCAAATTCAGTTTATGTATGATATCAACAATTATTCCTCCCTTTGCAGAGCCGTCTAATTTTGTAATTATAACCCCTGAAATATCTATAAGTTTTTTAAATTCCTCAACCTGCACTAATGAGTTTTGCCCCAGACTTGCATCTATCACGATAAAAATCTCATCAGGCGGATTACCGAATGTTTTAGATATAACCCTTGTAATCTTGGATAATTCATCCATTAAATGCTTTTTATTGTGGAGTCTTCCTGCCGTATCTATTATCAATAACCCATAATCTTTATCCTTTAGTTTTTGGACCGCATCGTGCGCAACGGATGCAGGATCTTGATTTTCTTTTCCGGATACGACAACGGTACCCGTTTTGTCTCCCCAAACCTCTAGTTGCTCTTTACCCGCTGCCCTGAATGTATCACAGGCAGCAATAATGACCTTCTTCTTATCGTTGTAATATTTACCAAGTTTGCCTACGGTAGTGGTCTTCCCTACCCCGTTAACACCAACCACCAAGAAAATATTTTTCTGATTATTTATTCGGATGGTTGGAAAATCCTTGGATATTTTATTCGCAATCTCATCCCTTAATGCACTTTTAACAATATCGCTGGCCAATGCAGTAGCCCCCTCCTGCCCAACCGAACATTTATTTTTGATATTCTTAAGCTTTAAGACTCTTTCTTTGACCCCTTCTACGATTTCATTTGCTGTTTGAAAGGATATATCGGATAAAACCAATGCCTCTTCGAGCATTTCTAGCTCCTCAACACCTATCCCAGCGGAACCAAAAATAGATGTTATTCTTCCCGATAACGCATTTTTAGTTTTTTTAAGGCTCTCTGTTAAACTCTTAAATTTTTTAAATACTTTCATTAATTACCTCATAGTGGAATATTTATATTTTGCATATGGCGTCCCTAACTCATTGAAACCGACACTATTTTAGAGATTCCCGGCTGCTTAGATGTTACGCCGAATATATTTTTACCTATTTCCATCGTTTTTTTATTATGCGTTACCAAAATTACCTGCGAATATTTAGATATTTCCTTTATAAGCCTGTTGTATCGCGCATTGTTAGCATAATCCAATGGCGCATCAACCTCATCTATCACGCAAAAAGGTGTTTTTTTTACCAAGAAAATAGCAAATAGGAGACTAACCGCTATCAGAACCCTTTCTCCTTGAGATAAAATATGTATGCCTGAAAGCTTTTTTCCCTGCATCTGCACATTAATCTCCATTCCGGGTAAGTCACCTTCGTCTTCATTTTCTTTGATAACTTTTAATATATCAGCATGCCCCCCACCAAACAAGAAAACGAACAACTCATTAAATTTAAGCCTTATTTGTTTAAGGCTTAAATTGAATTTTTCTTTTGATACCAAATCTAATTTTTTTATTATATTTTCTAAGGAATTAATAGAATTTTCAAGGTCATTTTTTTGTGTCAGTAAAAAATCTTGACGGTTCAATGCCCCTTCATACTCGCTTGCCGCACTCATATTTACATCCCCAAGTTCTAACATTGAGATCTTAAATTTTTCTATATTTTTTTTGATATCGTCTTCACTTAATTTATCGTAATAATCGGCCGGTAAAGCTAAGGATTCAAGGGGGGCGGTAGATTCATCCTCTGAAAATTCATCGCGTTCCAATTCCGACAATCTCTCCCTGTACATGTTTAAGTACGTTAATGCAGAATCCTTTTTTTTATCAGCAATGCCCCTATCTTTCTTGACATCTTCGAGTTCTTTCTCAAGTTCACTTATGTCTTCCCTTGTACCCTCCAGATTGGCCTCAAGAGCATCAATATCGGCCTCTTCGGACTTAAGGGCGTCCCTTGACGCCACAACCTCGTTCCGCTTGTTTGATATATCATCTAAAATAAGTTTTATTTCATTTTTAATATTATTAATCTGTAAATTCAGATTATCAATCCTCTTAGAGTAATTGATAATACCAACTTCAAAACCCTTGATCTCCTTTTTGAGAAAATTGAAATTTTGCTCTGCAGAGCTTATTTCTATCCTTAACTTTAATTCATCTTCTCTTACAGCTTCAAATTCACCTTCAAGAGATTTCAGCCTGTCATCGAGAATTTCTTTTTCTTTGTATGTTGACTTTAATCTATCTTCTAATGATAACCGCTCATCCTTAAGAATTATATTCTCCTCAATTGCCTCAATTTTCTCCGATTCAATATTTTTTAAGTCTTTTTTTAGTATAGCGAGCCGACCATCAGATTTAGCTATGTGATTGCTTATATACTTTATGTCGTTTTTTACCGTTAATTCGTCAATTTCTTTTAACCTTATGTCTTTATTTAATTTATCTATATCGGAACTAATATTCTTTATATCTGCGCGTAAGCTTTCTGACAATAGATTATTTTCGCTTAATTCTCCTTCTTTTTCTACTTTAAAATTTTTGTATTCCGATAACTTTTTTTTACTGAGAAGTAAATTCTGACTTTCTACGCTTTTATTCTTTCCCGCTATAATAAACCCGCTCGAAAGAAAAATCACACCATCATTCGTCACTATATCAATTTCCGGGAAGACTCCTGTTTGCCTTATATAATCCAAGATATCCGCACAGTCCTTATAGTAGTAAAAATTCATTCCGATATCGTCTAAATCAAAAATTTCGTTCGGAACATTATTGTGATTTAGTACGATTTTATCCTGCAATGGAATAATATCCCTTTGTTTGAATCCATCCTCTTTTGCGATACTTTTTTGGCTATCTTTGTCTGATATTTTATTTTTCCTTGTCCCTGGAATAAATATCTTAGTCTGTCCTTTCTGAGTATTGTTAATGTAATTCAGCGCCTTTTCCGCATCATTGATATTATTTACTACAACGGTTTCCAGCAAATCTCCGAAACCTGCCCATACGATATTCTCATATCCAGATTCTGTCTCTATTAAATCAGACAAAGGATAGGCATTGTAATCCCTGCTAGAATTCAAAAGCCTTTTTGTTCCCTCGGAAAAACCCTCACGATTATCGATGAAATCCGAAAGTTTGGATATCGCAATATCTATGCCTGCCAGTTCCTTTTCTAACTTATAATTAATTTGAACTAATGATTCCAAATTATTTGAGAACTTAGATAATTTTTCACTTTCAGACGCATTTCGCCCCCTTAACTTTGTAAGATTTTTTGTATTTTCAAGGAAAAAATCGTTCTTTGCCGCTAATTCATCCTCAGCAATCTTAATCTCTCCTGAAATTTTTAATATTGAGCGATTCGTATCGATAATTCTTAACTCCACATTTTTTATATTTTTGTCATTAAAGATTAATTTATTATTAATATTTTGGGATTTCTCGGTTGTATCTAGAATATTATTATTGATAGCTTCTATCTCATCTTTAATTTTTGAGACCAATCTTTTTTTTTCGACGCTCATTACATTTAAATCATCTAATTTTTTACGCAAAGCGTTTATAATTGACTCATTATTCAACTCTTTATTTTTTAAATCTTTAAGTTTATTGATATTTCTATTTTTTATATCATTTTGTTCTCGCGCTTCTTTGTATTTGTTTTCTAATTCCGATTCCAATTTTTTTATAGTTAATTCTTCGTGTTCAATGTCGGAATCTAACTTTGTTAAATTTATTAAAATATTATTTTTTTTATTTACCGCAAGCTTATATCTATCATCAAAATCATCGAATAATGTTTTTAATCCTGCTAAATTATTTTCAGTGGAGGTGTTTTTTGTTTCTAGTTCTATCAGTAATGCAGAATAATTATCTAGCGCATCACTGTGCTTGGTGATATTGTAATTTATTTTTCTCTTCAATCTGCTACGTAAAACAAATTCCTGTTGACTTTTATCTTTTTCGAGCTCTTTATATTTTTTCAATACTTCAAATTGACCCTTTAATGAAATCAGCCTATTCTCAACCTCCCCGCAAAGATCGCTAATCCTTAATAGATTCAATTCCGCCAAATTCAATTTCCTTGAAGCCGACTTTTTTTGAGCTTTATACTTGGTTACCCCCGATGCCTCTTCAAAGAATAGCCTCAAATCATTAGGTCTATAGTTTAAAATAGCATTAATCTTAGACGAATCGACAATAGAATAGTATTTTGACAAACCGCTTCCGCTGAAAAAATCAATATACTCTCTATATGGAACGGAGAATCCGTTTATTTTGTAATCAGTCTCCTTGTTTTTAAAATGCCTCCTCTCAACCATTATTTCTGAAAAATCCTTATATTTAAAATCTAACGGGGGGTCATTTACGAAAACACACCTACACAACGCAACAGAAGATTGACCCCTCAGGTTGGAGCCATGGAAGATAATATCGTTCATATTCTTTAGGCGCAGATCCTTAAGCGCCTGCTCTCCAAGAATAAACCTAATTGCGTCGACAATATTCGTTTTGCCACATCCGTTAGGTCCGACAATGATATTTATACCTATATCAAATGGTATTCTTATCTTATCCGGAAAGGTTTTAAATCCAAAAAGTTCTATATATTTAAGATACATATAAATTTAGCACTAATTTTCAAGTGTAAAACAAATTATATTGGAAACAAAATATATTGACGCAACAAATGTACTCATGATGTGATTTGATAATTTTACTGACGTAATGTCGAATTTATCTGACAATTTAAGCTCCGAATTGGAAAAATCACCCTCTGGTCCCACAAATAAGCCGACGGAAAAATTATCAGGATAAGACTGGTTAAGAGAGGGCTTTTTAGACAACAGCAGATAGTCCTTTAAAAATATTCCGGCATCGGGAGATGCTATTAATTTAACATCAAAATTTTCGGCTAATTCAAATGAATCCCTTAAGCTTATGGGTTTACCTATTTTTGTTGAAAAGTTTTTACCGGCCAAAATACATGCTCCCTTTGAAATCCTATTCCATTTTAAAAACTTATTATCCTTTTCTTTGTTACCTTTTGCCGATAAATCTATTGATCTCTCAGTAATTGTAGGATAGATTTTACTTATTTCCATTTCACATAATCTCGAAAGAAGCCTGCCAAACATATGAGATGCAATGATAGGCAAAAACAGAGTGATGTTAACACCCTTTTCCACACAGGTCTCTTTGGATATTAACTCAACTTGAGTTAATTTTTTTGAGATCTGAATAACTTTAGCCAGATAAACACCTCCAATCCCGTCGTATAACCTGATTTCGTCACCCGCTTTTTTACGAAAGGCTTTTATATGGCTGGTTATCGAACTTAAAGCTATTTCTTTCCCCAGATAAGGACCGATGTCTTCCTCTGTATAAAATCTGTTGTGCATTCTAAGAACTCATTGATTTTTAACAAATTTAAGATAACAGCCCAAAAAATCGCAGTCTCTATAGCTTTTAGCTATTTTAAAACCGTGGCTGATTATTAATTCCTTGTAAGCTTGCATATCCCTCTTGAACACTTCAAATTTAGGCTCCTTGATAGATAATACCCCATCTTGCTTTAATACGCGATATAGCTCGCTGACAGCTTCATCTTTTTTATCTATCTCATGAAACGAATAATAAAGAAACGCAAGGTCTATTTCCTTATCTTTTACTGAACTTAAATTAGACGCGCTCTCAGTGCGAAAATCTACGTTATGCAGACATCCTCTCTTCCTTTGAGCCTTTTTTATCATCTTTTCCTGAACATCGACAGAAATCACGAAGCCTTTTTCTCCAACCGCTTTGGATAAAACAGGTGTTACGAATCCGCTACCGCAACCCGCCTCAAGGACATTCATACCCATCTTGACCCCCATAAATCCCATCTCTTCATCCATGTTTTCAATCATACCTCGAAGTTTATTATCGATAACAAACGAGAAAAGGGGATTAAACAAGGTGTACGTCTTTAATTTCATAATTATAGACCCCCTGCTTTTATCCAAGATTAGTCAGACTAAAAGCAGGAGGTTGTGAGAAAATATATTTATTTAGAAATTTAATTTTTACTTTAATGAATTAACGTAAGCAGTCAGAGCATTTATTTCACTCTTTGACATATGCCCCCTAAGAGCCATTCTATCACACATTGCAATCTTCTCTTTGAGTGTTATGTGAGTATGGTGCATTTTATTGGACACATTAACCTTTTTAGCTGCATTTTTAATAGACATTATAACCGCACCTCTTCCGTGTGCCTCCATATATGTACCGACACTATACACGTGACAGGTAGCACATGAAAAACCGTTAGTCCCTATCGACTTAGAATAGAAAAGTTTTTTACCTTCAGCAATAAGTCTGCCTTTCATTGCATGCATCTTGGAATTCATCATTGTATTGCCTTTCATTGCATGCATCTTGGAATTCATCATTGTATTGCCTTTCATTGCATGCATCTTGGAATTCATCATTGTATTGCTATTAACCTTTTTTTGACAAGCGTTTTTCATTTGATGCATCGCGCTTCCATGTTCTACAGTCATAGTTGCATTTGCAAAATTCAACGGAATAATAACAAACGTGGCTATAAGCATTAAAAATATAGTCAAAAAAAATCTTTGTGCATAACCTAATTTAGCCTTCATAAAACCTCCCTACACTTATGTTGAATTGTTCTGTTACCTTCCAATTTACTACATTTATCTATATTATACATTGAAAATACGCTTTTTCAAACCGCAAAATGCAGTGAATTATCTAATGAAATAGGCGATATCATTACAGTATTTATTGAGGGCACTCTTCCAATGTCTTAATTCTATACCATAGTCCTTTCCTATTTTTGAGTTATCCAATATGCCACAAGCCGGTCTTTTTGCCGGTCTATTAACCTTATCGGCGTTTATTGGCAAGATTTCACATTTTGTTCTTTTGAATACATTCATTATTTCAAGTGCAAATTCATACCAAGAAGCCGAACCACTATTAGTCAAATGATAGACCTCGTTTTTTGAATTATCTTTGGTAATAATTTCATATATTGCATAAGCCACATCCTTCGTGTATGTGGGTGCCCCCCGCTGATCGTTAACCACCTCTATCTTTTTTTGACTATCGGCTAGTTTTAGCATCGTATTTACAAAATTTTTTCCATTTTTTCCGTATAGCCAAGATGTGCGGAGGATTATATAACTTGCGCCGGAATTTTTTATAGCATTTTCGCCATTCAGCTTAGATAAGCCATACACATTTATTGGGCTTACTTCATCACATTCAAGGTAAGATGCCCCCTTTGTCCCGTCGAATACGTAATCCGTACTTAGATGCACCATTCTTGAACTCAACATCAACGCAGTTTCAGCTAAATTTTTAGCTCCGAGATGATTAACCGCATCCGCCTTCTCTGCTTCTTTTTCGGCTAAGTCGACATTGGTATATGCGGCGCAGTTTATCATGTAATCCGGTTTAAACCGACCCAACGCACTCATAGTCATCTTTGCATCCGTTATATCTAAATTTATAGAGTTGAAGTTTTTTATTATAAAACCAGCTCCTTTTAGAACGATATTAACATCAATGCCCAACATTCCGGTTGAGCCGATCAGCGCTACTCTTAACATTAAAGCTCACCACCTGTGTTATACATCATTTTATAATATTCCTTATAATCGCCTGATAATATTTCTTTCCACCAATTCTCATTATTTAAATACCAATCTATTGTTAAAGCAAGATCTTTTTTTATAGTATGCTCAGGTAAAAATTCCATCTCTTTGGTAATTTTAGCAAAATCTATAGCATATCTTCTATCATGCCCCAGCCTATCCTTAACCTGTTTTACTAAAGAAAGGGGTTTATTTAGCTTATTCAAGATGAATTTTATTATATCTATATTTTCCATTTCGGAATCGCCGCCTATATTATACACATCCCCCGCCTTGCCATTTTCTAGAACGGCCCATATACCTTTAACATGGTCCAGTACATATATCCAGTCCCTAATATTTTTTCCATCCCCGTAAAGCGGTATCGTCTTATTATTTAGTGCATTTATAATTACTAGAGGGATTAATTTTTCCGGAAATTGATAAGGCCCATAATTATTAGAACATCTTGATATTAAAATAGGCATGTTATAAGTGTGGAAAAAAGACATCACCAGCATGTCTGCCGAGGCTTTTGAAGCAGAATAAGGGCTTCGCGGCGCAAGGGGGGTTGTTTCGCTAAATTTACCATTCTTTCCTAGGGAGCCGTAAACCTCATCCGTAGAAACCTGTAGAAATTTCTTAACAGAATGCTTGAGCGAAAACTCCAACAGGTTCAGTGTTCCTTTCACGTTGGTTTCTATAAAAATACCAGGGCTCATGATTGACCTGTCGACATGGGACTCTGCAGCAAAATTAATAACATAATCAATACTGTTTTCATTAAAAACAGTAGATAAAGCCGCCTTATCAGTAATATCTATCTTATAAAATGTGTAATTCGCGAGATTATCAGGCAAATTTTTGAGATTTGCAGCGTAGGTTAGTTTATCAACATTGACTATGTTAATACCTTTTTTTTCTTTATTAATATACCTTATAAAATTTGACCCGATAAACCCAAATCCTCCGGTTACAAGACACGTTTTCATAAAATGTTTCTCCATTCTACTCTTTAAAAACTTTTGTTAAAATTAGGCCCACTTATGGTTAAGTTGCTATGCGATGCACCTGGTGAAATCATATTACCAAAACCATATGTTCCGATTCCTCTTAGCATTATACCAAAAGAAAAAGCCCATTGATGAAAATATGGCAGGTTCATATAACTAGCGATAAAACCGATACATCCATTTTGATAAACCACCCCTATGGAGTTTGATACATCTTTATGTATTGTTAAATCTATATTTTCGGACGTGTTTATGCTGAAACCATGTGAAATTCGTAAATTTGCCGATAAACTGGTATAGGAAAAAGTGTTAAGATTCGTTATAAGGGACAACGTAGCTGGGAAAAGTGCAGTATTTGTAGGATTAAACATATTTAACGCCGAAAGATACCCTCGTATATCATTGACCTCTGTGTATCCGATGCTCAAGGAATCCCCTCTATAATCCGTTACCACGGAATTAATATTATAATTATGAAAAATATAATTATAATCATCATAACTGCCATTTCCCAACAAATAAAAGTTTGAGAACGGGTGTATCTTTATCCTAGCAATTACATCAGAATTTGAATTATCATAGTTGAAATAGTTTATAGGATTAATAAAATTTCCTGAAATGGAATGATACTGATAAAGGCTAAATCTTAATAAATTATCTATCTTTTGGTTTGAATACCCTTCTAAATTAAAATCTAAACCATATTTTAATGCGCTTTCATGAGGAATATAATCGGTCTGGTCAATTAGAGGGATTCCTGTTTGATTCACAGGCCTTATAAGATAATAATTTATGTAAGGTGTCACAAAGAGCAAAAACCCTGAGTTATCTTTATTTGATTTAATATACTTTTTATAGAACGTTACATTATCGTTTAAGGATGCGTAATAAATTTCCCTATTTCTACTCGATAAAGAAATGTTTGTATGACCATCTCTTACATCATAATATCCCGTATACCTAACACCGACCTTGGGAGTAATATGGACCCCGTCAATAATATTTAACGGTAAATAAACCTCCGGAAATAAATCTAGCCTATTCTCGTTCAAATAGCTCGCACTCCTAAAAATATCTATTGACGACTTAAGATTCAAGTACAAAGGATTATTTAATAAACTTCCAATTTTAGATTCTCCTCTAAAATAGATGGACGGATACTTATTCACCGTTGTGTAATTTGGAAAAAATAAATTATCGAGTCTTAGAAAGTTAATTCTCGCAGAATAACTGCCAAAATTGTCGGTAACTGAAATATTAGACGAAAGCCTATGTTTTGCCATATGATAAACATCTGTTGAAAAATCATAATAAAAAGCTGGCTCCGACGGGACATTAATGTTTATTTTAATAGACAAACCATCTAAAAAATCCATATTATGCGAAAATAATAAATATCTTGTAAGATCCGGCGATAACGCACGACTTTTTGGATTATTATGTTCTTTCATATAAAATCCATAAATAAAACCATGAGAATAGGGATTAAGACTGTATCTATACTTTAATGAATTACCGATACCCAAAAAACTGTAATTATTGAGATAATAGGACAAATCCTGCGAATTACCTAAATTCAAATAATATCCGTCCCTAATCTGATACCCTGTGAGAGCACTATATCCCATCGTTGGAATTAAAAGTCCCGACGATTTTTTCGTCTTGATGGGCATGATCATAATAGGTAAATATAAAACAGGAATACCATGGATGTAAAAAACAGAATTGTAGGAAAATGCATATTTACCAAGATAGATATCGGAAAATCCGGAAGATATTTTCCATGAAGGGTGTTTTCTAGAGCAAGATGTTAGATAACCATCTTTGACCTGATAGAACCCTTTGTCTTTATGATAAATTTTCTTCCCATAAACATATATGTTTCTCTTAAGATAATGTATATGTGAATCATACATGACACCAAATTCATTGTGCAGATATACTTTTAACTTCTTGGCTTTTGTCAGTGTGCCTTTAGAATAAACTATGACGTTTCCGGTTGCAATTGCAAAATCAGTTTTGTCGTAATATATTACCTTATCGGCTTTTAAGCGGAAATCTTTCTTCGTTATCACAACATTACCCGTGATAATATAAGAGTGGTTACTCTTGTCGTAAACTATCTTACTTGCAGAAATACTTGTAGGTAAACCTATTTTATTGTTTTGGTGCTTGGCAATAGCAAACACCTGCCTGGCACTAAAAATACACAATGCGGCAACTATACAGAAAAAAAACAAGGTTACTTTTTTATGATAGGGCATAGGTCTTTTTATAAATTTTTTATTTGAGAACTGTTTTTTTGAAATCTCCAACGAGATAAAGCGAACCGCAAATAAGTATTAAATCATTTTCTTCCTTATTTTGAAAAGCTAAATTTAATCCTTGTTTTATATTTTTTGCACAAAACACTTTTTTAAAATAATTATGCTTATCGGAAAGAGCTACCATTTCGTTTGTGTTTTCAACTCTATTGTTATTCAAGCCGGTAAAAATCATGGTACAGTTTAAAGCCGACAACCTTCTTAACATTATTTTATAATTCTTGTCCTTCATAACAGCAAAGATTACGATAAACCGTCTGTTTGCGAAATTTTGTTTTAGCGATATAAGAAGGTTTTTAATCCCGTCAGGATTGTGCGCTCCGTCTAAAATTAAAGTAGAGTCTTTATAATTTATAACCTCGAATCGACCCTCATTGCTAAACTTGGACACGCCTATTTTGACTAAATCTTCTTTGATATCTAACCTTAAAATTTTACTGTGATAACTACATAGAATTTCTAGGGATAAAAGCGCGAGACCTAAATTGTATTTTTGATACAATGCCTGGGTATTTAACCTTAGACCTCTTAGGGTTAATTTTAAACCCTTATAATTATAAACGTTCTTTACCCTATAGAGTTTTACCATGTCAACTGAAAAAAAGGGCACAGCCAGACTTAAGGCGCGCTCCTTTATAAGTGCTTTTATCTTACCTTTTCTTTCCCCCGTGACCATTAACGACCCCTTTTTTATAATTCCGGCTTTATCTGAAGCAATTTTTTCTACAGAATGCCCCAGGACATCTCTATGATCCATCGATACGTTCGTAATCACCGAAAGAAGCGGATTTCTAATTATATTCGTCGCATCCAACCTCCCTCCGAGTCCCGCCTCTATAACGGCTACATCCACACACTGTTCCTCAAAATATTTGAAGCACACTGCGGTAGTAAATTCAAAAAACGACACATCCCCTAATGTCGCAAATTCCTTATTGTCCCGGATAAGTTTTTTAAAAAAAAGATCCAGCCTTTCCACGTCACAATCTCTTATCTTTTCGTTATCAACCGTTATCCTTTCGTTAAATGTTACGAGGTGGGGCGAAGTATAAAGTCCTGCTTTTAAGCCGTGTTCCTTTAATATTGTACATATAAACTTACCTACCGAACCTTTCCCGTTAGTTCCTGCTATATGTATTATTTTTAGCTTGTCCTGCGGATTACCTGCATGACCCAATAATGTACTTATCCTTTCAAGTCCTAGATTTACGATAAAACCCGTTTTACCGTAAGCAACATCTAATTTACTCATTTATGAGAAGAAGCAAAAGATTTTTTAGTACGCTTTTCATATCCTTTCTTTCTACTATCATATCTATCATACCGTGCTCCAGAAGATACTCTGACTTTTGAAAACCATCAGGAAGGCTTTGATGAATAGTCTTTTCTATAACCCTTGGGCCGGCAAAACCTATTAATGCTTTGGGTTCTGCAATGATAATATCGCCCAAATTTGCAAAACTCGCGGATACACCACCGGTAGTAGGGTCTGTTACAATGGATAAATAAGGAAGGGCAATCTTTCTAAATTCAGATACAAGAGCCACTGTTTTAGCCATCTGCATAAGAGAAAAAATACCTTCCTGCATTCTGGCGCCACCGGAAGAGGAAAAGATTATCATCGGAAGTTTTTCTTTGATGGCATGCCTAAAGGTCTTTGCGATCTTTTCTCCCACAACCCTTCCCATAGACCCTCCCATAAAATTAAAATCCAATATCGTAGTTGCAGTTTTTATTTTGTCTATGGTTCCCTCACCCGAAACGGCTGCGTCCAATAAACCTGTTTTTTTACCGTCTTCTTTGAGTCTATCCTTATATTTTTTCGTATCAGTAAAATCAAGCAAATCCTGCGGGGCAATATCTTCAAAAAGTTCCTTAAAGCTACCCTTATCAAATGTTATTTCAATTCTCCTTCTTGCACTGATTCTAAAGTGATGATTGCATTTCGGACAAACATCAAGGTTTCTCCCGAGCTCTTTGTTATAAATAATTTCACTGCATCCGGGACACTTTATCCACAAGCCTTCGGGTATGACCGGCTTATTTTGCCCTTTTTTTCCGTTTTTCGACTTAAATAAAAGCATAATTTAATGTATGTTATGTGAGATTAGCCCTAATATTTGACGCAAACACGGCTATCTCGCTTAATATCTTTTTCTTATTATTAAGGTTATTTTCTATAAATCGTATAATCTTTGATCCTATTATAACGGCATCGGCATATCTCCCCACCTCTTTTGCCTGCTCCGCGGAGGATATTCCAAAGCCTATACCTACAGGGATATTGCTTATCTTTTTAATATCATCTACCCTGGAACGAAGATGGGAAGGCAGTGCCCCCCTCGCCCCGGTAACCCCCGTAACACTAACATAATACACGAATCCCTTAGCATATGACAATACATATTTCATTCTAAGCGCGTCCGTTGTGGGCGCAAGCAGAAAAATCTGATATATTCCTTTTTTTCGAATATGCCTAGCTAGCTCACCACACTCTTCCGGGGGTAAATCTACTATTAACACACCGTCAATACCCGCATTATGAGCATCACCCGCGAAATCAATCCCCAAAACAAAAACGGGATTGTAGTATGTAAAAAGTATTACAGGAATATCCTTGTATGCCTTGAGCCTTTTTGCAAAATCAAAGGCATCCTGCATTGAAATTCTATTTTTTAACGCCCTTTCATACGATTTTTGTATAACCTTTCCATCAGCCATAGGATCAGAAAAAGGGAAACCCAATTCAATTATGTCTGCCCCATTATCTATTAATGTTTTGGCTATTTCAAACGATGTCTCGATATCAGGGTCTCCTATGGATATGAATGGTATAAAAGCCGTTCGTCCCGCAACCCTTAACTCGTTGAAACAAGTATCTATTTTATTCATTTTTACCATTTTTTACTTATATCCATGCCCTGAGGCAGAGAGAGTTAAATTTATTCATGCCGGGTGTAGTCTGAAATCGTATGCATATCCTTATCTCCTCTACCGGATAGGTTTATGATAACCGACTTCCCTTTTATTTCTTGTTTTATTTTTTCTAAATATGCGATAGCATGTGCACTTTCCAATGCAGGAATAATCCCTTCCCATTTACAAAGTTTACGGAAAGCCGAAACCGCTTCCGCATCTGTTACGCTGTCAAAGATAATTCTTTTATTATCGGCAAAATAACTGTGCTCGGGACCAACCCCTGGATAATCTAACCCTGCCGCTATAGAATGTGCATCTTTTATTCTACCAAATTCATCTTGGAGCAGATATGTTTTATTTCCATGCAGTACGCCTTTCCGCCCTCCTGAAATAGATGCGGCGTGCTTTCCCGTTTCAGTACCCAAACCGCCTGCCTCCACACCATACATCTTGACTTTATCATATTTTATAAAAGGATGAAATAACCCCATAGCATTACTGCCACCACCGATACATGCGATCATGATATCAGGAAGTTTTTTGATTTGTTTTAAAACCTCTTTACCTATAACAGACTGGAAATCCCTTACTATTTGAGGATAGGGATGCGGTCCTGCAACCGTTCCTATCATATAATATGTCGTTTTCACATTTGTAATCCAATTCCTTAACGCCTCGTTCATCGCATCCTTAAGGGTTTGAGAACCTGCTTCGACAGGATTAACCTTTGCACCTAAAAGTTCCATTCTAAAAACATTCTGTTTTTGCCTCTCAACATCCTTTTTGCCCATAAATATCTCGCATTCTATGTCAAAAAGAGCGCAGACTGTTGCGGTTGCTACGCCATGTTGCCCCGCTCCCGTCTCGGCTATAACCCTTTTTTTTCCCATCCTTACCGCAAGCAAGGCTTGCCCTATAGTGTTATTAATCTTATGTGCTCCAGTATGATTTAAATCTTCCCTTTTAAGATAAATTTCGGAACCATATGTATCAGAGAGACTCTTGGCGTAATATAACGGGGTCGGTCTTCCAACATAATTCTTTAAATAATAGTTTAATTCATTTTTAAATTCCGGATCCTTACGTATTTTTTTATAAAATTCCTCAAGTTCGGAGATTGCAGGCATTAATGTTTCAGATATATATTTTCCACCGTAATCACCGAAATGCCCCTTCCGATCAGGATATTTCATGTAACACCTCCCTAAAATTGTCAAAAAAATCGCTCATTTTCTTATTATCCTTCTTTCCCGGATAATTCTCCACTTTAGAGGAAAGATCGAAACCGTACGGTCTTACACTTTTTACGATATAAGCTATATTATCCGGACCAATCCCTCCTGCTATTATCATACGTCCTAAATCTACATCTTGTAAAAAATTTAGGTCGAACGATACGCCGGTCCCTCCATAAGACCCGTCTTCGGTATATGTATCTAAAAGAACATTGACGCCTATTTTCTCATAGCTATAGACGCTTTCAATATCGGCTTTATTTTTTATATGGATAGCCTTCAAAATCTTATTTTTGTTTAAATTCAATTTTTTTATATAGTCTACAGACTCAGTACCCGACAATTGGACAACATCTATATTCAAATCCTTAACAATAGATTCTAGTATTGCTTGCTCCTCGTTAACAAAAACACCGGTGATAGCCACATTTCCACTAAAGGATAGGAAGCCTTGATGTTTTTTTTTCTTGATCTTGCGAACAGCATCTATAATCTCCTTCGCATATTCTGGTGTCATACATCTTTTGGACTTATCATGAAAAATAAAACCCAAACTATCGGCACCCAGTCTTGAAGCATATGCGGCGTCATCAAGGTTTGTTATACCGCATATTTTTATCTTTGGAATATTTTGCATTGAAAAAAAATGTTAAAGCAAGCACACGCAACCCTAAACTAAAAAAGGGTTTTACTTACTGCTTACAATGAATAGTTGTCCATAGAATACGGCAATAAAAGGTCCTTTAATGTTTTTAACGGATCAGCCGCAGCAACAACGGCTTCACCTATAAGAAATGAATTTATACCCCTTTTCATTAGCATTTCAATATCATCCCTGCCACTGATACCGCTTTCCGCAACAATTAATTTACCCGGCGGTATCTTTTCCGCAATTACTGCCGTCTTAAATAAGTCCGTTTTAAAGGTCATTAGGTCTCTACTATTAATCCCTATAATTTCAGCATTATATTTTAAGGCTGTATCAAGCTCATCTTCATTTGATACCTCGGTAAGCGTTTCCAGTGACAATTCCTTTGCAAGAGAAAGAAGATCGTTATATTGCGAAGGTGATAATGCTTTTTCAATTAAAAGAATTGCATCCGCCCCTATTATCTTAGACTCAAAAATCTGGACTTCATCAATAATAAAGTCTTTTCTTAGGATAGGAAGTCGAACCGCATTTCTAACCTTCAATATATCTGAAGGACTACCCATAAAAAATGTTCTATCGGTCAAAACAGAGATAGCGCTCGCCCCGGCCTTTTCATAAACAACGGCAATTTCATCTGGTTTAAAATTGCGCACTAAAACACCCTTTGACGGGGATGCTTTCTTGACTTCCGCAACTATACTGCAAATCTTATAGGAAACCGCCTCTCCGTTTGATTTTGGTTTCAAGGCATTTTTGAAGCTTCTTAATCCATGAAACGCATCATACGCACGAGCCCTGTATTCCGATTTATTTATGGATGCTTTAAATTTTTTTATCTCTTTTCTTTTTTCTTTCAATATGTCGTCTAAAATCATATCACCATGTTATTCATTTAATAGAATTATATTTTAATCATCATTTGTTGGAAATTTCAATCAGATTTCGTAGGGATTTCATTGCAGCTCCCGAAGCGATAGAACTTCTTGCCAAACCTAATGCCTCGTTTAAATCCTTGACGCCTCCAGAAACTAATATCGCAAATCCTGCATTCAAAATTGCTATATCTGTCTTAGGTCCGCTTTCACCACTGATTATATCATATATTATTTTTGCATTTTCAGAAACGGAAAATGATTGAAACTGTTCTGATTCAAAAAAATCAAATCCATATTCGTTTGGATTAAAATCAAATTTATTTATATCGTCTGAATTTAACTCATAAATATCGGTAATGGACGAAAGGCTAACCTCGTCTATACCGTCCCTACCGCAAACTACAAAAGCCCTTTCGGTATTTAAAAGTTTTAGAACTTCAACAATTTTTGCAGCCAACCCTTTGGAATATGCCCCTATAATCTGCTTTTGTGCCCCAAGCGGATTAGTAAGCGGACCTAATATATTAAATATTGTCTTAAACCCCAGCTCTTTTCTTACTGGAGCCGCATATTTCATTGCCGCATGAAAATTAGGTGCAAATAAAAAACCGATATTTGCGTATTCTATGGATTCGATGATCATTTGGGGATCCATGAATATATTTACGCCTAACTCTTTCAGTGCATTAGCGCTACCAGACTTAGAAGATACCCCGTAGTTTCCGTGCTTTGCTATCTTGACCCCCGCTCCGGCAGCAATTAATGCAGCACAAGTGGAAATATTGTAAGTATTTTTACAATCCCCTCCAGTCCCGCAGGTATCTACTAACCTTGAACGAATACGACTATCTATCGTCACCTTAAGGGCATTGTCCCTCATGGCCAATGCAGCTCCTGCTATTTCCTCTGTATTTTCCCCTTTTATTTTGAGGGATGTTAAAAAAGATGCTATCTGCGCATTTGTGAACTTACCATTCAGTATCATATTAAATGCTTTATATGACTCATCTTTATTTAATGGCACCCTCTCGGCAACTTGTTGTATTATTATTTTTACAAAATTTTCTTCCATTTTTTTGTACTATTATTGGGTTAGATAGATAAAAAATTATTTATTATTTGTTTTCCGTATGATGTAAGAATAGACTCTGGATGAAATTGGACGCCATAAACCATGTAGCCCTTAAGCTCAATACCCATAATCTCACCATCATCCATACTTGTTGCAGTCACATTTATAATCTCCGGAAGCTTCTCTTTCTTTATTGCAAGCGAGTGATACCTTGTAGCCTCAAAGGGGTTCGGTATATTTTTATAGATAACTGATGAATTATGCTTGATATATGAAACCTTTCCATGCATGATATTCTTAGCGCGTATTATTTCTGCCCCAAATGCATAGCCGATAGATTGATGACCAAGACAAACACCCAATATTGGAATTTTATCGTAAAAATTTCTAATAACATCTACCGTGATCCCCGCATCAGACGGAGATTTGGGCCCAGGAGATATAATAATTTTCTTGGGATTTATTTTTTTAATTGATTCAATATCTATAACATCATTTCTAAATATAGTTGTCTCATACCCTAATTCTCCTGTATATTGGACTATATTGTAAGTAAAAGAATCGTAATTATCTATAATTAATATCATGATCTCTAATCAAAATTATCTGCAAGGTTAAATGCCTCTATTAAGGGCTTCAATTTACTTTCAGTTTCCATAAATTCGTTTTCCGGCGTAGAGTCATATACTATTCCCCCTGCCGCCTGAATATATGCGGCATCTTCTTTGAATAAAGCCGTCCTAATAGTTATGCAAAATTCCATTTTTTTACATCTGTTATCTTCTAAAAATCCAAAATATCCGACGCCTCCCGCATAGACACCCCTTTTTGAATCCTCAAGCTCGTTAATTATCTCCATAGCTCTAACTTTTGGGGCACCCGTGACAGTACCGGCAGGATATGTAGCTCTAATTAAATCAAATCCATCATTATCTTGTTCAATTTCCGAAATTATACCCGTGACAATGTGTTGAACATGTGAATATTTCTCAATATACATAAGCTTTTCAACCTTTACAGACCCTTTTTTAGAAACCCTGCCTATATCGTTTCTTCCCAAGTCCACAAGCATAATATGCTCTGCCCGTTCTTTAGGATCGTTCAGTAACTTACTTCCAAGATATTCATCTTCGACGACATCCTCACCACGTTTAATTGTGCCCGCTATAGGCCTAGTTTCAATAAAATTCCCTTCAAGTTTCACTAAGTTCTCAGGTGAAGATCCTATGACAGAAAAATCATTTATTTTAAGATAAAACATATACGGTGAAGGATTTATAAGCCGTAATGCCCTATAAAAACTAAACGGACGCGGCGGATTCAATATTTTTTTTCTTCTTGAAATTTGAACCTGAAATATGTCTCCTTGCAGTATATATTCTTTTGCTTTTAAAACCTTTTGTTTGTACTCGGGAAAATCTATTTCATCAATAATTTTAACACTAGAATGATTTTTATGAACCGATGTTGCTTTAAGCGATCTTTTCCTGATTAATGTGGTTAATCTGTTTATTCTATCCAAAGAAGACTTATATTTATCTTCAATGTTATCTTGTCCTGAATTGCCCCTGAACAAAAATGACACAACCGTAATTACTTGGGTTATAGCATCAAAGATTATCATATCCTGCGGAAGCATAAAAAAAAGATCATAAACACCCGTGATATCTGATTTTAGGGGGGGGAGCTTCTCTATGAGACCGCTCATTTCATAGCTGAGATAGCCAAATAAACCACCGGTAAAGGTTTTGGGAAGATTTTTTTCATATAATTTAAAATTTGATAAGACTCCTTTTAAATACGAAAATATATCTTCGTCCAGATCATTAATATCAATATTATTGGAAAGTCCGGACTTAAAATGACCAAAATCAGAAACGTTCAATATGTTTTTACTTAGGCTAACTGTTAGAAAAGGATTTAAGCATATAAATGAATATCGTCCCCATTTTCCTACACCTTCCGTACTTTCAAAAAAAAATGCGTAAGACTCCTCATGAAAAGAAGAAAATATGGACATCGGGGTATCCATATCCCCGTTTATCTCTTGTACTATTGGGATTACATTGAATGCATCAGGAATTTTTAGAATATCCTCAATACTTATCATAGGCATAACGTGGAGGATTTTATCACACTTTTAATCTTTATTATAATTTTTCACCTATGCCGTAAATCGTATTGAATCGGGGTGAATAAGCTTAACTGCATTATCGCACCCTGCAATGGTCAATTACGGCACACATAGACAGTTGCTCAAGCTAAAAGGCCTTTAAAATATGAAACCGGCAACACAAAAACGCTTCTTACCGCAATTTTAAACCTTGCGCTAAAAAATATCAAAAACTATTTTTCTTTTTCTGCAACAAACTCTATGAATCCTATTGGGCTTAAATCTCCTGCCCTAAAACCCGTCTTGATAATCCTAATGTATCCACCCGGCCTATCTTTATACCTCACTCCTAATTCTTTAAAAAGCTTAGTTGTAGCTTTCTTACTCCTAAGCCTAGAAAACGCCAGTCTTCTTTTCGCTACCGAATCTATCTTGCCTAGTGTAACTAACTTTTCTACATAACTCCTCAGAGCCTTTGCCTTAGGAAGAGTAGTCTCAATTCTTTCATGTTCTATAAGAGAAGAGGCCATATTCCTTAAAAGTGCACTCCTATGAGAAGATGTCCTATTTAACCTAGATTTTATTTTCCTATGCCGCATATTATACTCCTACTTTTTCTCTTGTTTTAAAATATTTTCGTCATCAAATTGCATTCCAAAATCTAAACCCATGGTGGATAAAACCTCTTTTATCTCATTAAGAGATTTTCTGCCGAAATTTTTCGTCCTAAGCATTTCTCCTTCAGTTTTACAAGCCAGCTCATGAATTGTTTTTATGTTTGCATTTTTAAGACAATTTGCGGATCTAACCGAAAGTTCAAGCTCTTCAACATTTCTATCAAGGTTCTCATTTAACTTAGTTTCTTCTGTATCATCATTATCCGCTTTAGGCTTCTTTTCTGTTATCTGTTCCATCTCTTCGAACCCGGCAAATATTGAAATCTGCTCTTTTAAAATTGAAGCGGCTTCATTAAGGGCGTTTTCCGGAGTAATAAAACCATTGCTGTATATCTCCATTATAAGCTTGTCATAGTCTGTTATTCCACCTACCCTCGCATAAGATACGTCCATTGTAACTTTTTTAATTGGGGAATATGCCACGTCCAAGGTTATGGTCCCTATCGGAGCATCTTCACGCGTATTGAGCTCACTGGACACGTAGCCTCTTCCGCCTTTAACAAGCATCTCGGCCTTAAAATGACCACCCTTCGCGACTCTTAATATTTTCTTTTCTTTATTCACTACCTCAACATTGTGCGATGTTTTTATATCAGAAGCATACACATCTCCCTCTCGGTCGATATCCAAATACACAAATCCAGGCTCATCGGAAGTCATATTAAAATCGACGTCCTTTAAATTTAAAATAATTTCAGTTACATCTTCTACAACACCTGGAACAGAGGAAAACTCGTGCGATACCCCGTCGATCTTAACCTCCGATATTTTATAACCAACTATCGAAGACAAAAGAACCCTTCTAAGGGAATTGCCGATAGTCACACCAAAGCCTCTTTCTAACGGCTCCACGGCTAATTTCCCATAATAGTCAGTGTACGTTTCTTTCTCAAACTCAATTTTTTTTGGCTTAATAGGTGAAAGCCAATTCATTTCCATACTGCCTCCAATATTTTTTATTAAGCACTTATTTTGAATAAAGCTCAACTATAAGTTTTTCATTCACTGTCGAATTAATCTCTCCACGCTCAGGAATAGTCTTCATGGTACCCGTATATTTATCCTTATCTAATTCGTAGTATCCCGGACGCGTTCTTCTAACTGAAGACTCTAACGATTTGTTAATAATCGCGCACTTTTTACTCTTATCGCGCACAGTAATCTCATCACCTGGTTTCAAAACATACGAAGGTATATCAACCTTTATTTTATTAATCATAAAATGTCCATGAGCAACCAAGAGCCTGGCCAATCTCCTTGAATTTGCAAATCCAAGAGTATAAATCGCATTATCAAATCTTCTTTCCAGTAGGGATAGCAAATTCTCTCCGGTTATCCCCTTCATCTTCTCGCCCTTCCTGTATGTATTTCTGAACTGTCTCTCCATGAGTCCGTAGGTTCTTTTTAATTTCTGCTTTTCTCTTAATTGCTCTCCGTACTCTGATATTTTCCTCATAGAACCCTTATGCTCACCAGGGGCATAGTCCCTTCTGTCGTACGAACATTTATCGGAAAAGCATCTATCGCCCTTCAAGAAGAGCTTACTTTTTTCTCTTCTGCATATTTTACAAACAGCTCCGTTGTATTTTGCCACCTTTCACCTCATAAATTTTACGATATCACTAAAATAAACAACAAAAATAATCACTACACTCTTCTTCTCTTCGAAGGCCTACAACCATTATGCGGTATTGGCGTAACATCTTTTATCATCGTAATATTGAGCCCTGAACTTTGAAGCGCTCTAATTGCCGACTCTCTGCCGCCCCCGGGTCCCTTAATGTACACTTCTATGTTGGTAACCCCATAATCCGCTGCTACTTTTTTAGCTAAATGTCCGGCGGCAACCTGTCCAGCATAAGGGGTACTTTTCCTTGAACCCTTAAATCCACTTGTCCCCGCACTTGACCATGCAAGAACATTTCCGCTCAAATCTGTTATGCAAATAATAGTATTGTTAAATGTCGATTTTACATGGGCAATTGCATTCTGGATATGTTTTTTTTCTTTTTTCTTTTTAACTATCTTTTTTTTCATATGAGCCATCTATATACCCCTTAAAAATAAAACCATTATATATCCGTCTTTCGTGTTTAGAAAGCGAAAATCTATTTACTTTTCAAGAAACTATTTTCTTCCTGAAGCAGCAGACCTCCTAGGACCTTTCCTTGTCCTAGCATTAGTCTTTGTTCTCTGTCCTCTTACAGGCAATCCTCTTTTATGTCTATAACCCCTGTAAGACCCGATATCTATGAGCCTTTTTATGTTCATTTGAACATCTCTTTTTAAATCGCCCTCTACCTTATACTCGCCATCAATGACGTGTCTTATTAAGTTTATTTGCACATCATCCAAATCTTTCACTTTTATATCCGAATCAATATCAGCTTTTTCTAAAATTCTCCTTGACAGCGACCTTCCTATACCAAAAATATAGGTCAAGGCTATCTCTATCCTTTTATCTTTCGGTAGATCGACTCCGGTAATTCTGGCCATTACTCCTCCTTATTAACCTTGACGTTGTTTATGCTTAGGATTTTCACAAATTACTCTTACAACGCCCTTTCTCTTGATAACCTTACATTTATCACATATCTTTTTAACGGATGCTCTCACTTTCAACTTTAAACTCCTTAATAATTTGTTTTTACTTTTATATCGCCTATTTGCTTCTAAATGTAATTCGCCCACGAGTTAAATCATAAGGGGAAAGCTGCACGGTTACTCTATCTCCCGAAAGAATCTTTATATAATGCATACGCATCTTCCCTGATATGTGAGCCAAAACTTTATGGCCGTTTTCCAATTCAACCCTAAACATTGCATTGGGTAAAGGTTCTGTAACCGTTCCTTCGACCTCAATCAAATCTTCTTTTTTAGCCATATTGCTTTCCTTATGTCAATATTTTAGGACCGTCCTTAGTTATAGCAACCGTATGCTCAAAATGTGCCGATAACCCTCTATCTTTAGTAACGACAGTCCATCCATTTTGTTTAATTTTCACTTTACAATCAAGCTCATTTACCATAGGCTCAATCGCTATAACCAACCCTTCCTGTAACAACACATCATTACTTTTAACATAATAATTTGGAACCTGCGGATCTTCATGAAGCTTAAAACCAACCCCATGCCCAACAAAATCTCTCACGACAGAAAAATGATTTTCAACAACATGTTCCTCTATAGCTCTAGAAATATCATTAAGTCTATGTCCAGGCATCGCCATAAATATACCGAGATTTAACGCCTCTTTGGTAACATTCATAAGTCTTGATGCAACATCAGAAACATCTCCAACCTTAACAGTAATTGCAGCATCTGCATAATAACGCTTGTAGTACGCCCCAAAATCGATGCTGACGATATCGCCATTCTTAAGCCTTCTTTTTGAAGGAAAACCGTGAACAACCTCTTCATTAACAGAAACACACACCGAATATGGAAAACCGTGATACCCCTTAAATGCCGGAACGGCATTCATTGAAGATGTAATCTGTTCGGAAACATTGTCATATTCCAATGTTGGAAGTCCAGACTCTGTAATTTCAGAAAGAGTATTTAAGACTTTTCTAACAATTCGTCCTGCTTCATTTATCTCTTCAATATCAATCTCGTTTTTAAGGCTTATCATTTCCTAAATATTAGCAACAATATCAGCCTCAACCTCTTTAGGTGTTTTTCCTCCGTCAATTTTAACTATTTTACCGTTTTTTTCAAAATAATCAACTAACGGCTGGGTTAACTCGTGATAAACATTAAGTCTTTTTGTAATTACATCAATATTATCGTCGTCCCTAACAATCAGCGAAACATTGCAATCGTCACATATTTCACCATTTTTAGGCTTGTTGTATTTCATATGATATACGCCTTTGCACTTAGGACATACCCTTCTATTCGTTAGTCTTTCAAAAATAGATTCATCCTTAACATCTATATATATAACCTTATCCACGCCCAGATCAAACTCTTTCAACATCTCATTTAAAAGTGTATTCTGAGATAAATCCCTTGGAAATCCATCAAACAGGAATCCGTTTTTATCTATATTCTGCTTTATATTAGCCTTTATCATGCGAGCAACTAAATCTGTTGGGACAAGTTCTCCTTTATCCATGTAAGACTTTGCCGTATTCCCCAGCTCTGTCTTTTTCTCAACATTTTCTCTTAAAAGATCTCCGGTAGAAATAAGAATAAAACCCTTCAAGTTTGCAATATTCTTAGCTTGGGTTCCCTTTCCCGCACCGGGAGGACCAATTAAAATAAAAACTTTGCTCTTCATTTTTCACTCCGATTATAGATTAAAAATTATTTATTCTTTGATGCTTTTTTTAGTAAAGAATCATAGTTCCGATACAATAAATGAGACTGAATCTGAACTATTGTATCCATCGCCACGACAACTACTATCAGCAACCCTGTTCCGCCAAAATAAAACGGAACATGCAATTTGTCAATTAATATTGTCGGTAACAAACAAACTGCAGATACATACATAGCACCTATAAATGTAACCCTATTCAAAATTCTATCAATAAAACTTGCAGTAGACTTGCCTGGCTTAATGCCGGGGATATTACCACCATATTTCCGCAAATCATTCGCCACATCATCTACTTTAAAGGTAATTGCAGTATAAAAGTAACAGAAGAAGAATATTAATGCAACATACACAACGTTATAAGCAACACCGGTAGGATTTAAATAGCTTGAAACTCCCTCAAAAAAAGGCTGCTTAATAAAATTTGCGATAGTAGCCGGAAAAAGAAGTATTGACATCGCAAATATCGGCGGTATAACGCCCGGTGTATTTACCTTAATAGGCAGATAACTGCTTTTCCCAGAATATAGCTTTCTTCCAACCATTTTTTTAGCATATTGAATGGTTATCCTTCTCTGCGCTGATTCAACAAACACGATAAACCCGATAACAGCTATCATCATAGCTACAATCAGGATTAATAACATTACATTAAGCTCTCCTGTTTGAACAATCTTGATTGTATTTATAAATGCTGCAGGTATTGCAGAAACAATTCCCGCAAATATTATAAGGGAAATACCGTTACCTATCCCATGTTCCGATATTTCCTCCCCTATCCACATAACAAAAACCGTACCAGCGGTAAGGGCAATTACGGATATAATCATAAAATTAAAACCTGGATGACCGACAACCGGTAACCCACTGGGACTTCTCATTATCTCTATACCGTAACTAATACCGATAGATTGAAAAAGTGCGAGAATAACCGTCCCATACCTTATATACTGCGTAAACTTCTTTCTTCCCGCATCTCCACCCTCTTTTTGCAACACACCTAATGAAGGAATTACCATAGGTAGCATTTCAAATATGATAGCGGAACTTATATAAGGCATAATCCCCAAAGAAAAAATCGAGAATCTGGATAGTGCTCCACCAGTAAACATATTGAAAAGTCCAAACAGATTACTGTTAGATGCGCTAAAAAATTGTGTTAATGCAACGGCATTAACACCAGGTGTAGTTATGTACACACCAATCCTAAACACTACAAACATCAAGAGCGTGTATAAAATACGCTTTCTCAATTCCGGAATTTTTCCTAAATTTTCAAAACTTTGCGCCATTATATTATTTTTACGATCCCTCCGTTACCTTCTATCTTTTCTCTTGCACTCTTTGAAATCTTATTGCAAACCACATTTAGTTTTAGTTTAAATTCTCCACTTCCTAATATTTTAAACTTTTTTTCTTTATTCTTAAGAATATTGTTCTGCTTCAATACATCAATATTGATTTCTTTATCTTCCATTTTCGCTAGGGTATCAAGATTAATAATTGCATATTGTTCCCTTGTTGGATTATTAAATCCCCTTTTAGGAACTCTTCTAATAAAAGGCATCTGTCCGCCTTCGAACCCAGGCCTCACGCCTCCGCCCGCTCTCGCATTCTGACCCTTGTTACCCCTTCCGGATGTTTGTCCATGTCCTGAACCGGAACCTCTACCTATCCGTTTCCTTTTTCTATTATTATGTTTCTCAAATCCGCTTAAACTTATCATTTGTTTATAGCCCTCTATTGTTACGATAATGATTTATTTTTTCTTCTTTTGAGTAGCTCGCCTTTGAAATAAAATGAAGATATGCATTTTAATGTAGCATTAGCAACATTGTGTGGATTTGACGAACCAATAGACTTTGCATAAACATTTTTGATGCCGGAAAGCTCAAATATAGCCCTCATCGCGCCCCCTGCTATTATGCCCGTACCTTCAGGAGCCGGTTTCATAAACACGTACCCAGCGCCATCCTTACCATACTGCTCATGAGGAATAGTATTTTTATGAACCTTGACCCTTATCATATTCTTTTTAGCCCTTTCAGTACCCTTCCTTATTGCCTCCGGTACCTCTTTCGCTTTACCAAGCCCTACACCGACAAAATTAGCATCGGGATCACCCACTACAACTAGCGCGGAAAATCCAAACCTTCTGCCCCCCTTAACAACCTTGGCTACTCTGGAAACATGGATAACTTTATCCTGAATATTTAAATCATCGACATCTATTTTT
The DNA here is from genome assembly GCA_964631685.1 of uncultured Actinomycetes bacterium. GTDB lineage: Bacteria > SZUA-79 > SZUA-79 > Acidulodesulfobacterales > Acidulodesulfobacteraceae > Acidulodesulfobacterium. The sequence goes on from CAZVZU010000002.1 coordinate 70,605, forward strand.
TGCAAATCACCCTCCTAAAAATTTAAACCGTTTTCTCTTGCGGCGCTAGCTAGAGCCGCAACCCTTCCATGATAAACATAGCCGTTTCTATCAAATGCAACCTCGGTTATTGATTTCTGTAGACACAACTCAGCTATCTTAGCTCCCACAATTTTAGCAGCATCAACATTGCCTGCATGACCCTTTATCTCAGTCCTTAGCTCTTTTGAAAGCGACGATGCCTGTGCAAGAACCTCATTTTTGGGCGAAAAAACCTGCGCGTATACATTATTTAAACTCTTAAAAACGCATAATCTTGGTTTAACGCTATTCTTTAGAACCTTTTTAATATGCGCCTTTCTACGGAATCTCTGTTTAATTTTATTTCCCATGAAATATCCCTTGTTTTTATATTTGTTTATTTTCCTGAAGCCTTACCGACCTTTCTTTTTATAACTTCATTCGAATATTTGATACCCTTTCCCTTATAAGGCTCGGGCTTCCTTAATCCTCTAATCCTTGAAGCAACAAATCCCACAAGCTCTTTATCAAAACCGGACACCTTCAGTAAAGTATTCTTTTCAACCTTAATCCCAATACCTTCTGGAATAGCAAAATTAATTGGATGCGAGTAACCTAGGTTTAGCAACAAGTTCTTACCTTTTACCTCGGCCTTATATCCAACCCCTATTATCTCTAAGTCTTTAGCGAAACCATCAACAACTCCAGTGACTGAATTTGCTATGATTGTTCTCGAAAGCCCTGTATATTTTTCAAAAGCGCTGTTACCGTCTTTTAAACCTACAGATAGGGTTGAACCATCAATTTTCACTGTCACGCCCTCAGGCAGAACTTTTTTTAATTTCCCCAAAGGACCGGCACATATAAATAAATTATCCTTTATGTCTACCGTGACATTTTTAGGAATCTCTACAGCCTTTTTACCTATTCTGGACATTTTATCTATACCCTTATTTAATTTTTTATATTCTTATACTAAAAAACCTTCAATAGCGACAATCCGCCAACATTTTTTTCTCTACACTCAACATCTGACAAAATCCCAACAGAAGTCGAAAATAGCTCCATGCCTAATCCGCTTTTGTACAACTTAATCTGCTTTACATTTTTATAAAACCTTAACCCGGGAGTACTTGTCGTCTTAATATCTATTATGGTCGGCTTCTCGCCTTCAAAATAGCTTAACCTTATTTTTATATTTTTAAAAACGGTATTAACGATAGATTCTGTTTCATAGTCATCAATAAAACCTTCTCTTTTAAGAACCGCACATATATTCTCCTTTAAATTAGAGTGAGGCATGGCAACGGTCACTTTGCCTGCCTTATATGCATTTTTTATCCTTACAACCATATCAGATATTGGATATGTCATATTTTATTTATCCTCATTAAATACAATTAAAATAGAATAGATTAGAGCGAACTTCAGTTACCAACTGGATTTTGTAACTCCGGGTATAAGCCCATTGTTCGATAATGTTCTAAAACAGATTCTGCACATATCAAACTTCCGATAATACCCTCTGGGCCTTCCGCATATTGGACATCTATTGTATGCGCGAACCTTAAACTTAGGTTTTCTAGACGCCTTTATAATCATAGACTTTTTTGCCATATACCATGTCTCCTAATTTCTGAAAGGAAAATTAAACCCTTTTAAAAGCTTATATCCATCATCATTATTTTTTGCAGTTGTTACTATAGTTACATTCATTCCCTTAATCTTTTCAATTAGTTCATAGCTTATTTCGGGAAATATCACCTGCTCCTTAACCCCAAACGTATAGTTACCGAATCCGTCAAAAGATCTTTTTGACATGCCCTTAAAATCTCTAACTCTTGGAAGTGAAATATTTATAAGCTTATCGAAAAAGTCATACATCCTTTCCTGCCTTAGCGTGACAAAACATCCAATCTCCTGATTCTCTCTTAGCTTGAAAGCTGCGATAGACTTTTTGGCCTTTGCAACAACAGGCTTTTGACCCGATATTTTAGCAAGTTCAGACATAGATTGCTCAATAATTTTGGAATTCGATGTTGCTTCTCCTAGACCCATATTTATAACAATTTTGGACAACTTAGGTATTTGATGTACATTCTTATACCCAGTCTCCTTGATTAATTTGGGAATAACATCACTTTTATAATAATCTTTATATCTCGAACCCACTTTAAATCCTCCAGAATTAAACTTCAGAACCGCACTTCTTGCAAATTCTAATCTTCTTTTTATCGTTATTTTCATCAACTTTCAAGGAAAACCTGACAGCCTTTTTACATTTAGAACAATAAAGCCCCACATTGGAGATATTAATACTCGCTTCCTTGTCTATTATGCCGCCCGGCTCTTGAGAGCTTCTAGGCTTCATGTGCCTCTTAATCATATTGATCTTTTCGACGTAAACCCTATTAGTAATCTTATTAATGCGAATAATCTTACCGATTTTATTTTTTTCTTTTCCTGCCAAAACCATTACATTATCATTCTTTTTTAATCGTATAGTCATATTATAAAACCTCTGGCGCTAATGAGATAATCCTCATAAATTTTTTTGCTCTTAATTCTCTTGCAACCGGCCCAAAGATACGGGTGCCTATTGGCTCATTCTGCGCGTTTATTAAAACTGCGGAATTATTATCAAACCTTATATACCCCCCATCGGAACGCTTTATTTCCTTTACGGTTCTTACAATAACCGCTTTCACGACATCACCCTTTTTAACCTTAGAATTAGGGATCGCCTCTTTTATAGAAACGACTATTGTGTCGCCGATTCCAGCGTACCTGCGCTTTGATCCGCCTAAAACTTTAATACACATAAGCTTTTTCGCTCCCGAATTATCGGCAGACCTCAATACTGTTTGCATCTGAACCATTATTACAATCCCTCTTCTAATTTATCTTAACATGTTTATTATCGAGAACCTTTTTAAGATTCCATCTTTTATCCTTAGATAACGGACGTGTTTCAATGAACATAACCCTATCCCCTACCTTTGCAATATTGTTTTCATCATGAATCTTAAATTTCTTACTCTTTTTTATATATTTCTTATACAACGGATGTTTCACAATATTAGAGACGACGGCCACGACCGTCTTGTCCATTTTATCGGAGGTCACAAGTCCAACATAATTTCTTTTCATAACTACTCCCCCCCTCTCTGATTTAAGATCGTTTTTATCTGAGCAATATATCTTCTCACTGACCTTATCCTTTTGGGGTTTTCCAAAGCACCCAAAGACTTCTGTACAGTCAGGTTAAAAATTTCTTTCTCAAAATCGGCTTTTTTAAGTAGCAATTCACTGCCATTCATTGCTTTTAGTTCGTTATATTTCATATATTAAAACTCTCCTCTTTCCGTAAACATAGTCTTAAGCGGCAATTTATAAGATGCCAATCTCATAGCCTCACGAGCAACATCCTTAGATATGCCCTCCATCTCATATAAAACTAATCCCGGCCTAACAACGCACACCCACTCCTCAACACTACCCTTACCTTTTCCCATTCTAGTTTCTGCGGGTTTTTTAGTGATAGGTTTATCAGGAAAAATTCTTATCCAGATTTTGCCACCTCTTTTAACAAATCTTGTCATCGCAATTCTGGCAGCTTCAATCTGTCTGGACGTAATATATCCACATTCTATAGCTTTAAGCCCAAAATCTCCGAAGGCTAGAGTATTCCCTCTAGTAGCTTTTCCTTTCATCCTTCCCTTCATTTGTTTTCTATGCTTAGTTTTAGCCGGCATTAACATATTTTTCGTTCCTTATTTATTATATTTATATCCTCACATGCATTAATAAAACGAGGATTTACATTAAAGAATATCTCCCTTGTATACCCATACTTTAATACCTATTTTCCCGTATGTTGTATTGGCCTCAGCCGTACCATAATCAATGTTGGCCCTGATAGTATGCAAAGGAACCCTGCCCTCACGATACCATTCCGATCTTGCAATTTCAGCGCCGGCAAGCCTACCCGCGCAATTTATTTTAATCCCCTTTGCACCACTTCTTAGTGCCATTGATACGCTCTTTTTCATCGCTCTTTTGAAAGCAATTCTTTTTTCTAATTGAAAAGCTATCCTTTCCGCTACCAAGGTAGAATCAATCTCGGACTTTTTAACCTCTATAACATTAATATTTATGTCCTTAATTTTAATTTTTACAAGCTTCGCTATCTCAATCTTTAAATTTTCAAACTCGGACGCGCCCTTTTTTCCATAAACCATCCCAGGCCTTCCTGTATGTATATCTACTATTAACTTTTCAGTCTTTCTGCTAACATAAATCTTGGATATACCTGCCTGATATAGCTTCTTTTTTAAAAACTTTCTAATCTTTAAATCCTCGTGTAAAAAAGTTGCATAGTTGCGATCGCTATACCATATAGAACTCCATGACTGATTTATGCCTAATCTAAATCCGATTGGATTTACCTTCTGCCCCAAAATAAACCTCCAACTTTAAATTTCTGCAAGAACTATTTTAATGTTACACGAACGTTTCTTAATGGTGGCCCCTCTTCCCATTGCCTTCGGCATAAGCCTCTTCAAGGAAAACGACATATCTACACTAATCTTAGAAACAATAAGATTATCGATAGCGACCATTCCCGTAAGGGATGCATTAGCCAATGCAGACTTCAAGAGCTTATGCACAGGAGCTGAAGATTTCTTCTTTGTAAATTTTAGTATATTGACAGCCTCATAGACCTTCTTTCCCCGGATCATATCAATCACTAGCCTAGCCTTCTGAGGAGAAACCTTAATATATTTTGCTTCAGCTTTAAACTCCATACCTTTTAACCCCTTTATATTTATTTTGCGACAGAACGACCGCCAGATTTAACTTTAGCCTTCCTATCCCCTGCATGCATGGTAAATGTCCTAGTTGGTGAAAATTCGCCTAACTTGTGTCCAACCATATTCTCGCTTACAAAAACGGGAATGAATTTTTTACCGTTATACACGGCAAACGTAAATCCTACCATAGAGGGTAAAATGGTTGACCTCCTAGACCAAGTTTTTATGATTTTTTTATCATTGGCCGCAAACGCTTTTTCCACCTTTTTTGTAAGCGATTCATCCGTAAAAGGACCCTTTTTAATAGATCTAGCCAAAATCAAACTCCCCTTTAATAATTTTATTTAACCTTTCTTCTCGATATAATATATTTTGATGTTCTTTTATTCTTTCTTGTCTTAAAGCCTTTAGTTGGAACTCCCCAAGGTGTAACAGGATGACGCCCACCCGAAGTCTTTCCTTCTCCACCACCGTGCGGATGATCTACGGGATTCATAGCAACGCCCCTGACTGTTGGCCTAATACCAAGCCACCTAGACCGACCTGCCTTTCCAATACTTATATTTTCATGATCAATATTTCCAATCTGACCTATTGTAGCACGACATCCTTCAAGAACCCGCCTAAACTCTCCGGAAGGCATTTTAATCTGAACATAACCGTCACTTTTTCCTTGAAGCTCAGCGTAAGTGCCAGCGCTCCTCGCAAGCTTCCCCCCTGCATTCGGTTTCAATTCTATATTGTGAATCATTGTGCCAACGGGAATATTACTCAACGGAAGACAATTTCCACGCTGTATGTCAGCATCATCCGATGACATAACATTATCACCCTGCTTTAAACCATGCGGACATAGTATATACTTCTTTTCGCCGTCTATATAGCTTAAAAGTGCAATCCTTGCGGACCTTATCGGATCATACTCTATCTCTATAACGCGAGCCGGAATATTCCTCTTATCTCGCTTGAAATCAATAATCCTATATCTTTTCTTATGTCCACCACCCTTATGCCTGGTTGTTATCCTACCGTTATTATTTCTTCCGGCCTTTCTCTTGTATCCGGACAATAATTTCTTTTCAGGAAAATCCCGCGTAATTTCAGAAAAATCCGATACGCTCTGAAACCTTCTCCCGCTAGACGTTGGTTTATATTTTTTTAATTGCATCCTTATTATCTCCTGATTAAGCCTCTAAAGCAGAAATCCTTTGGCCGTCTTTAAGTTTAACATAAGCCTTTTTAAGATTTGGTAATTTACCTACATGCTTCCCTACGCGTCTAAATTTACCCCTATTAATTAAGGTATTAACGCTCTCAACCTTAACATTGAAATATTTCTCCATCATGTCTTTAATCTCTTTTTTGTTCGCCTTCTTATTTACACTAAAGACATAAGTATTGTTTATCTCTCTTAATTTTAAACTCTTCTCTGACAACAACGCTTTTTCTAATGCAGTGTATATCTCTTTCATATCGCAAGATTCCTCTCTAATTCTTCATTGGCTTTTACGCTAATTAGTATTTTCTCATATTTAAGTAAATCTATAATACTGATATTATTAACATTGGTTGCCTTAAAGTTGACAAGATTTCTGGTTGACATTACAATTTTATCGCCGGAGTCAGAAGATGGCAATATAATTAGTCCTTTTTTAATCGCCAGCTTATCGAAAAACGAAACCATTGCCTTAGTCTTAATCTCAGGAAGTTCAAAATCCTCAATAAAAATAAGGTGACCCTCTTTATGAAGATATGAGAACGCAGATTTCATCGCTGCCTTCCTCGCCTTCTTTGGCATATCTTTTTTATAATTCTTTTCACTTTTTGGACCAAAAACAGTACCGCCACCTTTCCACAAAGGAGATCTTATTGAACCTGCCCTGGCTCTTCCCGTTCCTTTCTGCTTCCATGGTTTAACACCACCGCCCGATACAACCTTTCTGTTTTTAGTAGAAGCGGTGCTAAGCCGTTTATTAGCTAATGTTAATAAAACATATTCCTTTATTAACACCTCTTTAACGGGATATGAATAGACAACCTCGTTTAAGTCAACAACTCCTACATTTTCATTGTTTTTGTTTACAACATTCACATTATCAGACATTATAAATCCTTATTTTTATCCCATGCCCTAAGCAGGGTTTACTTATTTAATTTTCTTCCTGACTTATCCGCCGCATATATATGTAAAATACCGTTATTAGCACCCGGGACGGGTCCTTTTACAAACAGAAGATTTTCATCAAGATCTACCTTAATAACCTTCAAATTTAATACGGTATGTTTATTTGCTCCCATATGACCAGGCATTTTCATTCCTTTAAATACCTTCGATGGATACGACGACTGGCCTATAGAACCTGGCGCTCTATGAAACATCGAACCGTGAGTAGCCTTACCTCCGGAAAAACCCCATCTTTTTACAACACCTTGAAAACCCTTTCCCTTAGTAACACCACTAATGGAAACAGATTTTACCTCACTAAAAATAGATACGTCTATCACGCTACCTATCTTGACAGCATCAACATCAGTATCTCTGAATTCCTTTAATATTTTCAAAGGCGATATATTATGTTTAGTAAATTTGCCAAGAATAGGCTTTTTCACCCTATAAGATTTTACTTCTTCAAATCCTAGTTGTACAGCACTGTACCCGTCGGTCTGTCCATTTTTTTTTGTTACTACGGTGCAAGGTCCAGCCTTAATAACAGTAACAGGCACTACCATTCCGTTCTCATTAAACAGCTGAGTCATTCCAATCTTTTTTCCAATCAATGCTTTTATCATAAATAAGGCTCCAACCTTTTATTAAATCTGCTTAATATCTACATCAATACCTGACGAAAGATCTAATTTCATTAGTGCATCAATAGTAGCTTGATTTGGCTCTAATAAGTCAATAATTCTTTTATGAGTTCTAATCTCAAATTCCTCTCTAGATTTCTTATCTACATGAGGTGATCTCAATACACAATATTTATTAATTTTAGTAGGCAGAGGTATCGGACCGGTAACCTTAGAGCCGGTGCGTTTTGCCGTTTCGACAATTTCTAGAACTGACTGGTCCAATAATCTGTGATCGTAAGCTTTAAGCCTGATTCTTATCTTTTGAATATCCATAAATTATTTTCTCTTACCCCTTTTTTCTATTTTACTTACTCTATAACCTCGGTTACGACTCCGGCGCCCACGGTGTGTCCGCCTTCTCTGATAGCAAATCTTAATTCCTTTTCTGCGGCTATCGGGGTAATAAGCTCAACCCTCATTGAGACATTATCTCCCGGCATCACCATTTCAATACCTTCCGGCAGGGTGCAAACCCCGGTAACGTCAGTAGTTCTAAAATAGAACTGAGGACGATAACCGTTAAAGAACGGGGTGTGGCGACCACCTTCCTCTTTGGTAAGAATATACGCTTCAATCTTAAATCTCTTATGAGGAGTTATTGAACCGGGTTTTGCTAATACCATGCCGCGTTCAACCTCTTCGCGTTTTTTACCCCTTAAAAGTATGCCGACGTTGTCGCCTGCCTGACCTTCGTCTAAGAGTTTTCTAAACATTTCTACGCCTGTCACGACAGTCTTAGATGTCTCTCGCATTCCCACGAGTTCAACCTCATCTCCAACCTTTATTATTCCCCTTTCTACTCTGCCCGTTGCAACGGTTCCTCTTCCGGATATGGAAAACACATCTTCAACCGGCATAAGGAATGGTCTGTCAATATCCCTTTTAGGAACCGGAATATATTTATCTACTGCATCCATGAGATCGACTATTTTCTGAGTCCATTCATTGTCAGATTCTGCCTCAAGGGCTTTAAGAGCCGAACCCTGTATTACAGGAACATCATCTCCTGGAAAATTATAAGACGTAAGCAGCTCCCTTACCTCGAGTTCTACAAGCTCAAGAAGCTCAGGATCATCTACCATATCAACCTTATTCAAAAATACCACTATGTAGGGAACGCCAACCTGGCGAGCCAAAAGTATATGCTCTCTGGTCTGAGGCATTGGTCCGTCGGCAGCCGAAACAACAAGTATTGCTCCATCCATTTGAGCTGCGCCGGTAATCATATTCTTAACATAATCGGCATGACCAGGGCAATCGACATGTGCATAGTGTCTTTTATCCGTAGTATACTCAACATGAGATGTCGCTATCGTAATGCCCCTTTCTTTTTCTTCTGGAGCGTTATCTATTTGATCGTAAGATTTAAACAAAGCGCCGCCCTTTCTTGCAAGAACCTTGGTTATTGCAGCAGTTAGCGTAGTCTTGCCATGGTCAACATGACCTATTGTGCCTATATTGACATGTGGTTTCGATCTGTCAAATTTCTCTTTGGACATCTAATCCTCCTACGTAATATTTATTTACCTTGTGATTTAGCAATAATTTCATCAGCTATCATTTTAGGTACATGTTCATATTTAAGAAATTCCATAGTATAGTTAGCCCTACCCTGCGTCTTTGACCTTAAATCTGTCGAATAACCGAACATTTCAGCTAACGGAACATCTGTGTTTATAACCTGCACACCCCTTCTCTCTTCCAAATTAATAATCTTTCCTCTTCTAGAATTCAGATCCCCTATAACATCACCCATGAAATCTTCCGGTACCAAAACTTCAACCTTCATTATAGGCTCCAAAAGAACAGGTGAAGCCTTTTTAGCGCCGTCTTTAAATGCCATCGATGCAGCAATCTTAAACGCCATTTCGGAAGAATCAACCTCATGAAATGACCCGTCATACACGGTAGCTTTAATATCAACCACCGGATAGCCAGCTAATACTCCGCTTGTTAATGCCTCGGCAATACCTTTATTAACAGCAGGTATATATTCCGTAGGAATAACCCCGCCTTTTATTTTATTGACAAATTCATAGCCTGCACCCTTTCCAAGAGGCTCAAGCTCAAGTCGCACATGACCATATTGCCCTCTACCACCCGATTGGCGAATAAATTTACCCTCACATTTAACGCTTTTATCAATCGTCTCTTTGTATGCAACTTGAGGTTTACCGACATCAGCATCAACCTTAAACTCTCTCAGCAACCTATCTACAATTATTTCAAGATGAAGCTCGCCCATCCCTGAAATTATAGTTTGTCCTGTTTCTAAATCGGTCTTAACCCTGAATGACGGATCCTCAATTGTTAACTTCTGCAACGACAATCCTAATTTATCTTGATCTGCCTTAGTTTTAGGCTCAATTGCAACAGATATAACCGGTTCAGGAAACTCCATCGATTCAAGAACTATCGGATTAGAATCATCGCAAAGCGTATCCCCTGTAACGGTGCTTCTCAACCCAACGGCTGCAGCAATATCGCCCGCACAAATCTCCTTTACTTCCTCTTTTTTATTCGCGTGCATTCTTAAAAGCCTTCCGACTCTTTCTTTAGAATCTTTGGTAGAATTATATACATATGACCCCGAAGTAAGAACGCCAGAATAGACCCTAACATATGTCAATTGACCCGTATAAGGATCGGATGCAATCTTAAAAGCCAAAGCTGCAAAAGGCTCTTCGTTGGAAGCATTCCTTATCTCTTCTTTTTCTGTTTTGGGATTTATTCCATTAACAGCCGGCACTTCCATAGGAGATGGTAAATAGTCGATTATAGCGTCCAACAACTGTTGTACTCCCTTATTCTTAAATGCAGACCCACAAAACACGGGGACAACCTTGAATTCAAGCGACGCTTTCCTTATAGTTTTTTTGGCAGAGTCAATATCTACCTCTTCGCTATTCAAATATTTCTCCATTAAACTATCGTCAAAATCACATGATCTTTCAATAAACTCATTATGATATTTCTCTGCATCTGAAACATATTCCTTTGGAATATCTGTTATATCATATTCTGATCCAAGGTCCTCATTTTTATAAATATAGGCTTTCATTGTTACAACATCAATAACGCCCTTAAAATTATCTTCAAGGCCAAACGGAATCTGCATAATAACAGGTACAGCACTAAGTCTTTCTCTAATCATATTTACGCATCTAAAAAAATCTGCGCCGGTTCTATCCATTTTATTTACAAAACATATTCTAGGCACCTTATATTTATCGGCTTGTCTCCAAACAGTCTCGGATTGCGGTTCAACCCCTGCCACGCCGTCGAACACAGCCACCGCTCCGTCGAGCACCCTTAAAGATCTCTCCACCTCTATCGTAAAATCAACGTGCCCTGGAGTATCTATAATATTGATTTTGTTATTTTTCCAAAAACACGTCGTTGCGGCAGAAGTAATGGTGATACCTCTTTCTTGCTCCTGCTCCATCCAATCCATTGTGGCAGTACCTTCGTGCACTTCGCCAATCTTATAATTAACCCCGGTATAATATAAAATCCTCTCCGTCGTCGTAGTTTTACCGGCATCAATATGCGCCATAATGCCTATATTTCTCGTGTTTTCTAAAGATATCCTGTCAGCCATTTAGTCCTTCCTATTTATTACCACTTAAAATGAGCAAAAGCCTTATTAGCCTCAGCCATTCTAAATGTATCTTCCTTCTTTTTAATTGAGCTACCCTTATTATTTGCGGCATCTAGTATTTCAAGTGCAAGGCTTTCTTCCATAGATTTCTCATTCCTTGCCCTTGCGTACTCTATGATCCATCTTATTGCCAAATATAATTTTCTATCAGTTCTGACTTCAATAGGAACTTGGTAGTTAGACCCCCCTATCCTTCTCGCTTTTACTTCAAGAACGGGTTTGACATTATCTATCGCCTGCCTAAAAATTTTAAGGCCATCATCCTTGGTCTTTTCGTTGATTATATCAAGCGACCTATAAAATATCCTCTCGCTAACGCTTTTCTTTCCGTTATACATAAGTTTATTTATAAACTTTTGAACTATCTTATCGCCAAACTTCGAGTCATCATTGATGACTCTCTTGACTGCCCTTTTTCTCCGAGACAATTTTAACTCCTCACTTTATACCGCTATTATTTAGTCCTCTTAGCCCCATACTTAGATCTACTTTGCTTTCTTCCGTTAACACCGACGCAATCAAGCGCGCCCCTGATTATATGATACCTAACACCTGGTAAATCCTTGACTCTTCCGCCTCTAATGAGCACTACCGAGTGCTCCTGCAGATTATGTCCCTCTCCTGGTATGTAGGAAGTTACTTCCATACCGTTAGTCAGTTTAACCCTTGCAACCTTACGAAGAGCCGAGTTAGGCTTTTTTGGGGTAGTGGTATATACCCTGACACAAACTCCCCTTTTTTGAGGAGAACCCTTTAACGCAGGAGAAGATGTTTTCTTTAAGACCTTCTTCCTAGCTTTCCTGATTAATTGATTTACGGTTGGCAAGACAACCCCCCCTTTTTTTCTTATATTTAGTTATAAACTATTTAGTTAAATTTTAAAAATTAGTAAAACCTATAATGCTTCCTTAAAAAAACAATTTGTTGAATTATAGATTCTAATATTTAATTACCTTTTTGTCAACAACTTTTTGTTAAAAACCAAAAAATTATGATACATCTACATCTAATCCTAAATATTCCTTAGATCCTGTACCTGCCGGTATAAGCCTTCCCATGATCACGTTTTCCTTAAGACCCTTCAGATAATCCACCTTACCGTGGATAGCCGCTTCAGTCAGCACCTTCGTGGTTTCCTGAAATGATGCCGCAGAAATAAAGCTTTCCGTGCTTAAGGAAGCTTTGGTTATACCCATTAATTCGGGCTCCGCTATGGCAGGATCATTACCTTCTCTTATGGTGCGCTCGTTTTCTGTATCAAATGTGCTTTTACTTACAATCTCATCCTCAATAAACTTAGAGCTTCCGGAATTCTTAATCCTTACATTCTTGAGCATCTGCTTAACGATTACCTCAATATGCTTATCGTTTATTTTAACACCCTGCAACCTGTAAACCTCTTGAATTTCATCGACCAAAAATTTGGCAAGTTCTTTTTCTCCGAGAACCTTTAGGATATCGTGAGGATTAGGTGAGCCATCCATTAAAGGCTCTCCGGCCTTAACATAATCACCTTCATGAACACTGACGAGTTTGCCCTTGGGGATAAAATACTCCCTAGGTTCTCCATTTAGAGGCTCAACAATAACCCTTCTTTTACCCTTAAAATCACGCCCAAAAGAAACCTTTCCGCTTATCTCGGTTATAACTGCACATTCCTTGGGTTTTCTTGCTTCAAATAGTTCGACTACCTTTGGCAGGCCACCCGTAATATCCTTAGTCTTAGTGGTCTCTCGCGGAATTCTTGCAATAACATCCCCCGCAAAAACCTCGTCCCCGTCTTGGACAGACAAATATGACCCCATAGGCATTAAATAAGTTTTTTCATTGTCACTAGATTCAGTTGATCTAATAATTATCTTCGGTCTTAAGGTTTGGTCTCTTGATTCCATGATAACCTTCCTTGATAAACCAGATGTTTCATCAACCTGTTCCTGCATGGTTTCATTTTCCCTTATATCATCAAACCTCACAGTTCCGGAAATATCTGCAATTATAGGGCTAATATAGGAATCCCAATCCGCCAACAAAGTATTTGTCTTGATCTTAGAATTCGGTTCAACTTTTATTTTTGAACCATAAGTTAACTGAACCCTTTCTATCTCTCGTCCTAAGTCATCCGATATGGTAATTTCACCATTTTTATTCATAACGACATATTCATTGTCTCTATTTTTAATGATATTGATGTTATTAAATTTAACAACTCCCTCATATTTATTTTCAACACTTGTTTGTTCAGACCTCCTTGACGCAGTACCCCCAACATGGAACGTCCTCATAGTCAACTGAGTTCCCGGCTCACCGATAGACTGGGCTGCCATAGTACCGATTGATTCTCCAATGTTTACCAAGTGTCCTCTTGCCAAATCTCTCCCATAGCATCTTACACACACACCATTTTTTGCATTACAAGTCAACACAGACCTTATCTTGACACTTTCAATGTGTGCATTTTCTATCAATGATTGATGAGATTCTTGAATTTCCTCGTTAGCCTTAACAATCAATGCCCCCGTGAACGGATCTATGATATCCTCCAAGGCAACCCTTCCTAGTATTCTATCCGCAATAGGTTCTATCACATCTCCGCTTTCCACTAATGTCGAAACCACTATTCCGTCTATTGTATGGCAGTCATGCTCGGTTATAATAGTATCTTGAGCAACATCAACCAATCTTCTGGTTAAATATCCCGAGTTAGATGTCTTTAAGGCCGTATCTGCAAGCCCCTTTCTGGCACCGTGTGTTGATATAAAATACTGTAAGACAGTAAGCCCCTCTCTAAAATTGGCGGTTATGGGCGTTTCGATAATTTCCCCGGACGGTTTGGCCATTAATCCCCTCATGCCGGCAAGCTGTCTTATCTGTGCTTCCGAACCCCTCGAACCGGAGTCCGCCATCATAAAGATAGAATTAAGACTTTTCCCTTTAACCTTATCCTTTTTGTTGTTTCCTGAATATTCCTGGGTACCCAATTTATTCATCATAACTGCTGCTATCTCATCAGTTGAATTAGCCCATGTATCAACTACCTTATTATACCGCTCTCCATTAGTTATGAGTCCTTCTTTATAGCTATTTTCTATCTCTTCGACCTTAGCGGTTGCCTCTTTGATGATACTCGTTTTTTCGGATGGAACCCTCATATCACTTATACAAATAGATATACTGGATTTAGTAGAATATTCAAAGCCCATAGACTTCAGCTTATCCGCAAGTATGACGGTCTTTTTTGGACCACATATTCTAAAAGCATAATCTATTAAATTTGAAATCTCTTTTTTGGACATAACGGTATTTACAAACGAAAAATCTATTTCATGTGGTATTATCTCATAGAGTATAACCCGACCTACAGTTGTCTTCTCTATTTTGCTATTGATTTTTGCTTTTATACGCGCATGAAGACTCACAGCGCCATTATCATAAGCGAACTTGACTTCGTTTGAATTGGAAAATATCTTATTTTCCCCTTTTGCAAACGGTATGTCTCTCGTCATATAATATAAACCAAGGACTATATCCTGGGAAGGTACGATAATCGGTTTTCCATTAGCTGGAGAAAGTATATTGTTGGTTGCCATCATCAAAACCCTAGCCTCTACTTGAGCCTCTATTGACAACGGAACATGAACTGCCATCTGATCTCCATCGAAATCTGCATTAAACGCTGCGCAAACCAACGGATGCAAGTGTATGGCCTTGCCTTCCACCAACACGGGTTCAAAAGCTTGTATGCCAAGCCTATGAAGTGTAGGCGCCCTGTTTAGTAAAACGGGATGTTCTTGAATTACCTCCTCTAAAACATCGAAAACCTCCGGTGCTTCCCTATCAACCAATTTTTTTGTGGCCTTAAGCGTATCTGTTACGCCATTCTGTAATAATTTATGAAAAATAAATGGCTTAAAGAGTTCAATCGCCATTTTTTTAGGTAAACCACACTGATGGAGTTTTAGCTCCGGACCCACGACTATAACCGACCTTCCGGAATAATCCACGCGCTTGCCTAATAAATTAAGCCTGAATCTGCCCGTTTTTCCCTTTAGCATTTCGCTTAAGGATTTTAGAGGTCTCCTATTGGAACCCATGATTACGCGGCCACGCCTGCCATTATCAAAGAGCGCATCCACCGCTTCTTGTAGCATTCTTTTTTCATTCTTTATAATTATATCCGGGGCAGACAGTTCAATCAGCTTCTTTAACCTATTGTTCCTATTTATGACCCTTCTGTATAAATCATTCAGATCTGAACTTGCAAATCTTCCGCCCTCAAGCGGCACTAGCGGACGTAAATCCGGAGGAATAACCGGAATTGCATCTAAGATCATCCATTCAGGCCTATTTGCCGATACCTTAAATGCTTCAATTAATTTTAATTGTTTCGCAAGTTTTTTCTTCTTAATGCCGCTAGGTAGATCTTTTATTTCTTCCTTAATATCTTCGGACAATGATACAAGGTCAATTTTCTTGAGTAATTCTTTTAGTGCTTCCGCTCCTATACCAGCCTTAAAATCGTATCCTTCTTTCTTCAGTTTTTGATAACTTTCCTCACTTATAATATCCTTATATTTTAATCCGATCTTCTCTGCATCACCAGGCTCTATAACAACATAAGATTCAAAATAAAGAATCTTTTCTATGTCCTTGAGTGTCATGTCGAGTATGCTTCCAATTCTTGAGGGCAAGCTCTTAAAAAACCATATATGAGCAACGGGAGCAGCAAGCTGAATATGTCCTAATCTCTCCCTTCTTACCTTAGATGAAATTACCTCTACACCACATTTCTCGCATATTATGCCCCGATGTTTCATTCTCTTGTATTTTCCGCAATTACACTCATAATCCTTAATCGGACCAAAAATTCTTGCGCAAAAAAGACCATCTCTTTCAGGTTTCAATGTTCTATAATTTATGGTCTCCGGTTTTTTAACCTCTCCATGTGACCATTTTTTTATAGTTTCGGGAGATGCAATTCCTAATCTGATGGAATTAAAACTTAAGGGGTCGTTAACACCTTCTCTGTCATTCATAAAGAAGAAGTCCCTTTTATTTTTACCGTCAAATAATCTTTCCAGATTAGGTTCTTTTGCCTCTGTTTTTATCATTCCAGCATATTTGGAAATATCATTCATACTAATGGTATTATTGCTATTGTCATCGTCGTTCGTGCTACTACCATTATCAGCATCACCAACGATGTCCTTATTAGCATCATTGCTATATTTATCCGGATCGTCATCAATCAACATTTTCTCCCTCCTTTAACAACTCTACATTCAGGCATAGACTCTGCAATTCTTTAATGAGAACATTAAATGATTCCGGAAGTCCAACTTTGAAAGATGTATCACCCTTGACAATTGCTTCATACATTCTTGTCCTGCCAATAGAATCATCCGATTTAACCGTCAGAAATTCTTGAAGGGTATGCGCTGCTCCATATGCCTCCATTGCCCATACCTCCATTTCTCCTAATCTTTGTCCTCCAAATTGCGCCTTACCACCCAACGGTTGTTGAGTGACTAACGAATAAGGACCGGTTGACCTTGCATGTATTTTATCATCGACCAAATGATGAAGTTTAAGCACATACATTATACCTACCGTAACCTTCCTATCAAACGCCTCACCCGATCTCCCATCATAAAGCGTGACCTGACCTGTTTCTTCGACCCCTGCGAGCCTTAGGTGGTCCCTAATTTCACTCTCTTTTGCCCCATCAAAAATAGGAGTTGCCATGTGAACGCCGTTTTTGTACTTTTTTGCCAACTCTATAACTTCGTCGTCATCTAGCTCTTTGATAAACTGACTCATCGTAGAATCGGTGAATATCGTCAGCAATTTCTCTCTGACCGCTTCAGAGCTAAAGTTCTTCTCTATCATTTTATTTACTTGGACTCCCAAATTATGAGCCGCCCATCCTAGATGGACTTCTAAAATTTGGCCAACATTCATCCTAGAAGGAACCCCAAGAGGATTTAGCACCATATCGACTGTCCTTCCGTCCTTCATAAATGGCATATCGTTGATAGGAAGTATTCTGGAAACCACACCTTTATTTCCATGTCTTCCAGCCATCTTGTCTCCTACAGATAACCGTCTCTTAATGGCTATATAAACCTTTATAGTCTTAAGAACACCCGGGGGAAGCTCATCTCCTCTTTGTATCCTTGCTATCCTGTCTTCGTAATATTTATTCAAAACACCAATATTTTCCGATGACTCATAATCTATTTTCCTTAACTTGTCGTATATATTTTTAGCATTACCCTCTAACTCAAGATTAAAAATATCATCGCGGGTAAGCCTAGAAACTATGACTTCCGATAATACATCTCCTTTTTTAAGATACATAGGCTTGCGTCCGGAAGAAAGGGTGGTATCTGCACCACACTTTTTATTCTGCAATACACTACGCATTCTCCCAAGAGCATTATTAGAAATTGATAATCGCTTGTCTTCAAGCTCTGCATTAAGACTTAACACTTCACCTTCTTCTATTTCTTTAGCCCTAAAATCCTTATCGATGCCCTTTCTTGAAAATATCCTGACATCAACGACAACACCAGCAACGCCTGGCGGAACCCTCAAAGACGTGTCTCTGACCTCCCTGGCCTTTTCACCGAATATTGCCCTTAAAAGCTTATCTTCTGGCGTAAGAACTGTCTCTCCCTTAGGCGTTACCTTTCCGACCAATATATCCTGCGCCTTAACGCTAGCACCTATCCTGATAATTCCATTCTCGTCTAAATTATTCAGTGCCTCTTCGCTTATGTTAGGGATATCAGAAGTGATTTCTTCCTTGTCGGACTTCATTTCTCTACACGCCACCTCAAATTCTTCGATGTGAATAGATGTAAATGTATCCTCGTGTAATAATTTTTCACTTATCAATATTGAATCTTCAAAATTGTAACCGTTCCACGGCATAAACGCGACTAAAACATTATGTCCGAGTGCTAACTCTCCATCCTTTGTAGATGCACCATCCGCAATAATTTGTCCGACAACAACCTTGTCTCCGATCTTAACCAATGGTCTCTGGTTTAAACATGTATTCTGATTTGACCTTTGGAATTTTACAAGACTATAAATAGAAACAGCATTTCTGCTACTATCATCTTTATTTGATTCGTCGTCATTATCCACATAAATTTTATTAGCATCTACATAACTAACCATACCATTGTACTCTGATACAACACATACGCCGGAATCTTGAGCTACGACTTTTTCGACACCCGTTCCTATAATAGGTGCATCAGGCATCAACAACGGTACTCCCTGCCTTTGCATATTGGAACCCATCAAGGCACGGTTGGCATCATCATGTTCCAAAAACGGAATTAATGACGTTGCAACCGAAACAAGCTGCATTGGAGAAACATCTATATAATCAACCTCATTCGGATAAACCATGACAGTTTCTCCGCTTCTTCTCACAGGTATCAATTTATTTACGAGATAACCATATTTATCTATCTCCGCATTAGCTTGAGCTATGATGTATTTTTCCTCTTCGGTAGCCGTGAGAAAATCAACATCATCGGTTACCATAGCGCCTTTTTCCATTATCTTAACCCTTCTGTAAGGAGACTCAATAAATCCGTACACATTGACCCTAGCATAAGAAGACAGTGATGCTATAAGCCCGATGTTCGGGCCTTCAGGTGTTTCAATAGGGCAAATCCTGCCGTAATGAGTTGGATGGACATCCCTAACTTCAAAACCTGCGCGCTCTCTAGTAAGACCGCCAGGTCCTAGTGCGGAAAGACGCCTCTTATGCGTGATTTCGGAAAGAGGGTTTGTCTGGTCCATAAATTGAGATAGCTGACTTCTACCGAAAAACTCCTTTACCAATGAAGTTACAGGCTTAGGATTAACAAGGTCATTAGGCATCAATGAATCAAGTTTTTGCGTAGTCATTCTCTCCTTTATGGCCCTCTCCATTCTTACAAGCCCTATTCTAAATTGATTCTCCAGAAGTTCTCCGACTGCCTTCACTCTTCTGTTTCCAAGGTGATCTATATCATCAATTGTGCCCCTGCCATCCTTTAGCTCCATTAAATACTTTAAAACATTTAAAATATCGTCCGGCATCAAAACTCTATTGTCAAGGCTTTCATTTAGATTCAACTTGTTATTTATTTTGAGCCTTCCGACCTCGGACAAATCATACCTGTCTGAATTAAAAAACATATTTTCAAAATAGGATGTTGCCGACACGCTATTCGGCGGCTCCCCAGGTCTCATTCTCCTATAAATATCGATAACTGCATCATCCTTAGAATTAACCTTATCCGATAAGATAGTATCCATAATAGATGAAGAAACGTTAACATTATCAATAAAATATACACTAAATTCATTTATACCCAGACTCGCAAAGGTTTCTAAAAGTTCAGATGTTATGGATTGAACCGATTTAGCGATAACATCTCCGTTCTCCTTGATGTCTTTAGCAAGATATTTTCCGATAACTTCGGATTCATCACAAGGTAAAAATTCTATACCTGCTTCTTCAAGCTTGCTTACCAAACGCTTGTTTATCCTTCTACTCTTCTTTACTAAAATTTCGTTTGTTTTTGGGTTAATTATATCTTCATACGCCCGTGCCTGAGAAAGAAATTCTTTGGGCATTTTCCTGAAACATTTCCCGTCTATAAACCTAATTATTTCATGCTGATAAAAGCTATTCAGAATATCATCTCGCGAATACCCTGCAGCCTTAAGTAAAATGGTCGCTGGAAACTTCCTTTTTCTGTCTATTCTCGCAAAAACCATATCCCTCTGATCGAATTCAAAATCAAGCCACGATCCCCTGTAAGGTATAACCCTTGCCGTGTAAAATGGCCTTTCTTGTGTATGGCTTCTTATCTTGTCACTGTCGTAAAAAACCCCCGGAGACCTCTGCAACTGACTGACTATTACCCTCTCTATGCCGTTAATAACAAATGATCCATTTTTAGTCATCAGAGGCACTTCGCCAAAATATATCTCTTGTTCCTTAATATCCTTAATTTCTCTCTGCTCACTCTCGCTGTTTAAATCGGCATTAATATCAAATGTCGCCAGATCAAAAAGGACCTTCAGCGATGCGCTATAAGTCAAGCCCTTCTGTTTGCACTCAGTAACACTGTATTTAGGCTCACCAATAGTATAGCTCTTAAATTCCAAAGAAAAACTTTTACTTAATCCCTCTATAGGAAAAACTGATTTAAAAACCCCTTGCAAGCCATTATTTGTCCTTTGATCTTGGGGGACGTTTTTTTGTAAAAATCTTTCATAAGAGTTTCGTTGAACTTCAAGAAGATTGGACGTATTTATAATCCTTCTAATCTTAGAAAAATTCTTTCTTAAGATTATAGGAACGCCGCCTTCCGAATTAAATTGCAATTTTATTTTTGCCATTTATGATTTAAACTCCCGTATTTCCTGCTTAAATATAATATATTATTTATTTGTTTATTTAACCTCTACTTTTGCGCCGACTTCCTCTAGCTTTGCTTTCGTTTTATCGGCATCTTCCTTGCTAACAGCAGTTTTTACAGGTTTAGGTGCACCGTCAACGAGATCCTTTGCCTCTTTTAATCCTAGACTTGTCAGCTCTCTTACAGCTTTAATAACCTGAATTTTATTTGGGCCTGTATTTTCCAGGATAACGTCAAATTCAGTCTTTTCCTCTGCTTTAGTGCCGGCTGCTTCTACTGCCGGAGCGGCCATTGCAAACTGCTCTGCCTTTACTCCAAATTTTTCTTCTACTGCTTTAATTAGATCGTTCAATTCAATTACAGAAACATTCTCAATATAATTTAATACATCATCCTTAGTTATAGCCATTGTTACTCCTCCGATATTTAATAAAATATAAGTTTAAAATTAAGTAAATACAATTATTAACATTTATAACAAACCAAATCTACGAAATGGATTTTTCAGCTTCCACGGCCTTAAGAGTTCTTATAAAGCTTACAATAGGCGCTCTAAGTGCTAAGATAAGACGTATTTCCGGAAATTTCACGGTAAAAATAAATCTTGATATTAGAACTTCTTTAGAAGGCAATGTTGCAAGAACGGTAATTGCGGCAACATCTAATATCGCCTGATAGTATCCGGCCTTAATTTCGATATTGGTAGGATTCTCCTTCGCAAACTTTACTAGCGCCTTGGCGCTAGTCATTGGATCATTAGTAAAAACGAAGAAATTAGGCCCTTCAAGATGATCGGCAATAGCCTCGGCATATGTTTGCTTAAAGGCTATTCGGCTTAAAGTATTCTTGACAATTTTAAGAAGAGCGCCGTGCTTGCGCATTTCTTTTCTTAAAAGATTAAATTTTTCAACACTGAGCCCGTAATGCTTACTTATAAGCAAGCCTTGATTATCGCCAAGACTCTGTTTTAAAGACTCAATCTCCTGAGTTTTTTTTTCTTTTTTCATTCTCTCTCCCCTCCTTTCTTTTAAATTTTCTCTTACAATTTACAATCTTTGCCAACACAAGAACATAAGAGCAACTTAAAAGAAAATATGGTCGGTAACGCTCTTTTTGCCTATGGCAGGATTTACAAACCTACCGTCATTGACAAACTTAAAATCATAGATTAACTAATCATGTCATGCTTTTAGTTTCTGAGCTTAGCGGTATCCAAACCAAAACAAGGTCCCATTGTAGACGACAGGGAGATTTTTTTGATATATGTTCCTTTACTAGAAACAGGCTTGAGCCTATTAACGGTTTCAATAAGTGCCATAAAATTATCCTTTAGCTTAGATGTGCCAAACGAAACCTTACCCAAGGATGCGTGCAGAATGCCATTTTTTTCTGCCTTAAACTCTATTTTGCCGGCCTTAAGCTCTTTCACGGCCTTTCCTACATCAAAAGTTACCGTCCCAACCTTTGGGTTTGGCATTAAGCCTCTTGGTCCTAATATTTTACCGAGTTTGCCGACATTTGCCATGATGTCCGGGGTAGCTACGACTTTATTAAAATCCATAAATCCTTGTTGCACTTTGGCTATCATATCTTCCTGTCCAACATAATCTGCTCCGGCAGTCAACGCCTCTCTCTCCTTTTCTCCTTTGGCAAAAACAAGAACCTTGATATTCTTTCCTGTTCCGTGTGGTAAAAGAACCGCACCCCTAACCTGTTGATCATTTTTCTTTGTATCTATGCCGAGATTTATCGCAACATCAATCGACTCGTCAAATTTTGTATAATGTGAATCTACGATGGAATCAAACGCCTCATCCAACGTATAATTTTCATTTTTATTAGTATCTAACTTCTTTAAAACCTCTAAATATTTTTTACCTCTCTGCGCCATTATTGAATATCCTCCTTTAATCTATGACATCTATGCCCATACTCCTAGCCGTCCCTTCGATAATTTTAATTGCCTCGCTTATCTCGTTTGCGTTAAGATCTGGCATTTTAGTTTTTGCAATTTCTTCCACTTTAATCCGATTTAATGTCGCAACCTTATTTTTATTTGGCTCATTAGACCCTTTTTCTATGCCTGCCGCTTGTTTTAGCAAAACGGAAGCAGGAGGCGTCTTTAAAACGAAATCGAATGATCTGTCGGCATATATAGTAAGAACAACCGGTATAACGGTACCTGCCTGCGATTTTGTTCGATCGTTGAATTGTTTGCAAAACTCCATTATATTAACCCCATGTTGACCCAGTGCAGGTCCGATAGGGGGGGAGGGGCTAGCCTTTCCGCCTATGATTTGTAATTTAACCAAAGCTTGAACTTTCTTCACAGCCATAACATTTTTCCTCTGTTATTTAACCTTAATGTTCACGTAACGATTAACTATAATTTCACAATACTAAACAAAATATAGACTCATAGTGTTAATTCCTTTCAACCTGCGTAAAATCCAACTCTACAGGTGTAGCCCTGCCGAAAATAGAAACAAGGACTTCAAGTTTGCTCTTGTCCGGCTTTATATCATCTATTATCCCGTTAAAACTTGAAAATGGTCCTTCCGTTATTTTAACGCTATCACCCTTAGAGAACTCAATTCTTGCCTTTGGTCTTTTGATCCCTTCGGTAATCTGAGCGACAATTTTTTCCATATCGGACTCATCAACAGCAACGGGATGTAATTGATCGCCAACAAACCCCGTGACCTTAGGTGTCCCCTTTAGCAAATGCCATGAGTCGGTATTTACATTCATTTTAACAAAGATATAACCGGGGAAGAACTTTCTCTTAACCTTTCTTTTTCCCCCTTTCATATTTTTTTCGATAACATCTTCCTTAGGCACGATGATATCTCCAAAATACATCTTAAATCCACTTGATGTAATCCTTTCCTCGAGAGCAAGCTTTACGCGGTCTTCAAAACCTGAGTATGTATGAACCGCATACCATTTTTTGGGAAAACTTTCATCGTTTTCGGTACTTACATCAATATCACATGTATCAGTATCTTCAATTACGCTTTCGTCATCTATCATTTTTGTGTTTTAAAACCTTTTTACCATTTTATAAAATTTAATATATTATAACTTACAGATGAAAAAGATAAGAAAAAACTTTAGCAAAAAGCATATCGACAACGCCAAGAAAGGCAGTAACGATAACTATGAAAATAACAACAATATAAGTAGTTTTCGTAGCCTTATCTTTACTCGGCCACACGATTTTATTTAGCTCCGACCTCACTTCATACAAATACTGCTTAGCTTGTTTTATGAAGGATGCTCCTAAACCAATTACCGTTTTTGCCTGTCCCGAAATAGTGTTTTTTCTCATTTTATTATTAATAATGGCAGGCCAGGAGGGATTCGAACCCCCAACTCTCGGATTTGGAGTCCGACGCTCTAGCCGTTGGAGCTACTGGCCTATTCAAAAAATTATTATTATTTTGTTTCCTTATGCATAGTGTGAGTTTTACAAAACTTGCAATACTTCTTTAATGTTAATTTCTCCGTAACAAGTTTTTTATTTTTAGTAGTTGTATAATTTCTCTGTTTGCACTCGCCACATGCAAGTGTTATTATCTCTCTCATTATTTTCTCTTACCCCTTTTTTCTATTTTACTTACTCTATAACCTCGGTTACGACTCCGGCGCCCACGGTGTGTCCGCCTTCTCTGATAGCAAATCTTAATTCCTTTTCTGCGGCTATCGGGGTAATAAGCTCAACCCTCATTGAGACATTATCTCCCGGCATCACCATTTCAATACCTTCCGGCAGGGTGCAAACCCCGGTAACGTCAGTAGTTCTAAAATAGAACTGAGGACGATAACCGTTAAAGAACGGGGTGTGGCGACCACCTTCCTCTTTGGTAAGAATATACGCTTCAATCTTAAATCTCTTATGAGGAGTTATTGAACCGGGTTTTGCTAATACCATGCCGCGTTCAACCTCTTCGCGTTTTTTACCCCTTAAAAGTATGCCGACGTTGTCGCCTGCCTGACCTTCGTCTAAGAGTTTTCTAAACATTTCTACGCCTGTCACGACAGTCTTAGATGTCTCTCGCATTCCCACGAGTTCAACCTCATCTCCAACCTTTATTATTCCCCTTTCTACTCTGCCCGTTGCAACGGTTCCTCTTCCGGATATGGAAAACACATCTTCAACCGGCATAAGGAATGGTCTGTCAATATCCCTTTTAGGAACCGGAATATATTTATCTACTGCATCCATGAGATCGACTATTTTCTGAGTCCATTCATTGTCAGATTCTGCCTCAAGGGCTTTAAGAGCCGAACCCTGTATTACAGGAACATCATCTCCTGGAAAATTATAAGACGTAAGCAGCTCCCTTACCTCGAGTTCTACAAGCTCAAGAAGCTCAGGATCATCTACCATATCAACCTTATTCAAAAATACCACTATGTAGGGAACGCCAACCTGGCGAGCCAAAAGTATATGCTCTCTGGTCTGAGGCATTGGTCCGTCGGCAGCCGAAACAACAAGTATTGCTCCATCCATTTGAGCTGCGCCGGTAATCATATTCTTAACATAATCGGCATGACCAGGGCAATCGACATGTGCATAGTGTCTTTTATCCGTAGTATACTCAACATGAGATGTCGCTATCGTAATGCCCCTTTCTTTTTCTTCTGGAGCGTTATCTATTTGATCGTAAGATTTAAACAAAGCGCCGCCCTTTCTTGCAAGAACCTTGGTTATTGCAGCAGTTAGCGTAGTCTTGCCATGGTCAACATGACCTATTGTGCCTATATTGACATGTGGTTTCGATCTGTCAAATTTCTCTTTGGACATCTAATCCTCCTACGTAATATTTATTTACCTTGTGATTTAGCAATAATTTCTATGGAGCCCATGATCGGGATTGAACCGATGGCCTCTTCCTTACCAAGGAAGTGCTCCACCACTGAGCTACATGGGCAACAACCAAATATGGAGCGGGAAACGGGATTCGAACCCGCGACCCTCAGCTTGGAAGGCTGACGCTCTAGCCAACTGAGCTATTCCCGCAATTACAACCTTATGTTTTGCTGACATTTATATTTATAATATATCTAATACTGTGCTTAATGTACACTGTAATAGTGGTGGAGAGGGGAGGATTCGAACCTCCGTAGACTCGCGCCGACAGATTTACAGTCTGTTCCCTTTAGCCACTCGGGCACCTCTCCGTAACCTTCCTTAAATCTATGGAGCTGGCGATGGGAATCGAACCCGCAACCTGCTGATTACAAATCAGCTGCTCTGCCATTGAGCTACGCCAGCCTGCAAAATACCACCCCAAGTTTAGAAACTTTAATTTTAACAAAATACTTAACTATTTGTCAATGTTTTTTTTACAAATATCTATCGTGAATTTCATATTTCTGATAATAGCTCAAACTATTATCATTTTTGAGCTATTATCTCTTTTAACTTAGCCCTCTTTTATGGTGCAATTTCTGATATATTTAATCTCCAAAATAGGGGATACTCATGTAGACATAACGGAAAAAATGTTCTAAGAAAAGTAATTAAATACGCCTGCAACATCGCAGCTACACGGCACATAAGTATTATTAACCGTCCTTTGAATGGGGTGGATGACAGGGCTTGAACCTGCGACCGCCGGAGTCACAATCCGGAGCTCTACCAACTGAGCTACACCCACCATATATTTAAGGATAAAAATATCACAATCATACTGCTACGTTATTTTTATTCTAACAGAATTTGATATAAAATTAAACTTTTTAAACAATCTAAAATATTGCGTCTATTCCAAGCACTTTGCCAGAATCGGTAAAGATTATGAGCAATTCACACATTATAAAGGTAAGATTTAAAGCAAATTCCGATTGTCCTGTCCAGAACGTAGCAAGAAGATAGTTCAAATTTAAAAAAAGCCCTACCAATCCCGCAATTTGAGTAATAAACCCTGCCGTTAAAAAAACACCTACGAACAGCTCACCCATAACTACTAAAGCCGCAAACATAAATGCATTCGGAACAGCGATGTGATTTAAGAACGCACTGTAAAACCACAACGGATCATGATTTGCAAAATACAAAAGTTTGCCGCGCATGTGTGAAAAAAAGATAGGATTTAATTTAAGGTGGACGGCATAAAGAAAGTAAATACCTATGTATATCCGTAAAAACGCATTCCAGATACCTGCATGTCTCTTAGTCATAGAAATAATCCCAACCTTTGATTATATATTGATTTACCATTATATAATCTATGATATTTTTAACAACGAAAATAATATCATGAAAAATAAATTAAGTCCATTGTCCCGTGAATTAATTTTTATGTTATAATTGATAGAGATAATCTTCTATTACTTTAAGGAGGCATAATGAAAACCGATTTTTTGGTATCTAAAAAAGGGCAATTTAAAAAACTTGTTTCATACGGTCAAAGCCCGTGGCTTGATAATATATCTCGGTGTTTAATTGATTCCGGCGAACTTGAACAATTAGTACAAAACGGCATTATCACCGGAATAACGTCTAATCCGTCTATTTTTGAAAAATCTATTAATTCAGGAAAATGCGGATACCCCGAGTTGATTAAGAAACTATCTTCGGAAAAATTAGACCCCTTTACGATATACGACACTATTACGCGTGAAGATATTAAAAAAACTGCAGAGATTCTTTCTCCGGTTTTTTTAGAAACAGGTGGCAATGACGGATTTGTCAGCATAGAGGTACCACCTAACATTGCAACAAATGTCGAAACATCTATAAATGAAGCTCAAAGAATATCTTCACTTATAAACAGAGAAAATGTCCTTATCAAAATACCTGCGACAAAAGAAGGTCTTGAAATTATCCCCGCACTGCTATCTGAAGGTATAAACGTTAACGTAACATTAATGTTTTCGCTGAACCACTATGTTGATGTGGCAAATGCTTATATGGACGGACTTAAAAGAGCTTTAAAAAATGGATTTGATTTGAAAAATATTCATTCCGTTGCAAGTATTTTTGTCAGCAGGCTCGACACAATGGTAGACAGTAAATTAGAAGAATTGATCAGAAATACTGATGACACATCCAAAGAGGAACAAATTGAAAATTTAAAAGGAAAGGCTGGTGTAGCAAATTCAAAAATAATTTTCAAGAAGTATAGCGAGATCTTTGAGAGTGGTAGTAAATTTGCGTCACTCAGAAAAAAAGGAGCCAATATTCAGCGGCTTTTATGGGCAAGTACAAGCATCAAAAATCCTGCATATTATGACTTAAAATATGTCGAGCCCCTGATAGGTAAAAATACAATA
Source organism: uncultured Actinomycetes bacterium (assembly GCA_964631685.1). Taxonomy (GTDB): domain Bacteria; phylum SZUA-79; class SZUA-79; order Acidulodesulfobacterales; family Acidulodesulfobacteraceae; genus Acidulodesulfobacterium. The sequence goes on from CAZVZU010000002.1 coordinate 98,648, forward strand.
AATACACTGCCGAACGAGACTATCGTGCATATCGCGGAACACGGGAATTTAATACCTGAGACCGCATCTAAAGATATGGACTATTCTATGAAGGTCAATAAAGAATTACTGGAAATAGGTATAGATTTAAACAAGTTCGGAGAAATATTACAGTCAAACGGCGTAAAATCATTTGAGGATTCATATGAAAAGCTACTTAAATCAATTGAAAATATCTAACGGAAGGAGGCATTCAATATAATGGAAATTAATAAAGGATTTGATAGAGCAGGCCTATCCGAAAAAGAAATAGAATTTTTAAATAATTTTACAAAAAAATGCAGGGGAGATATTTTAAGGATGACTACACTTGCTAGTTCAGGGCACCCCGGCGGCTCAATGTCATCAATTGACATATATGCTATTTTGTATGGGTTTTGTAATCTGGATAAAACTGAACCCTTTAAACAAAATAGAGATAGGATTGTGATAAGCCACGGGCACACTACTCCGGGTGTTTATTCGTCCTTGGGAAATTACGGCTTTTTTGACATAAACGATGCAATTACAAATTTTAGATGCGCGGGGTCTCCTTTTGAGGGACATGTGGAAAGAACTGTTCCCGGGATAGAGTGGAATACCGGCAATCTCGGACAGGGACTTTCTGCCGCCTGCGGATTTGCCTTAAATTCCCGCATGAGTAAACTTAAATTTAACGTCTATTGCGTAATGGGGGACGGAGAACAGGCGAAGGGTCAGATAGGAGAAGCAAGGAGATTTGCAGTAAAGTATAAATTAAACAACCTAACGGTTATTGTAGATAAAAACGGACTGCAAATCGGCGGGAAAGTATCTGATATTATGCCTAACAATATTAGAGAAAATTTTTTGGCTGACGGATTTCATCCTATAGAAATAGATGGACATAATTTTAACGAAATATATTCGGCTATAAAAAAAGCCGGGGAAATTGATTCGCCGGTGGTCATTATCGCTAATACAATAATGGGGAAGGGTGTATCCTTCATGGAAAATAATCCCAAATATCATGGATCTGTTTTGGGCTTAGATGACTGCAGGAAAGCATTATCCGAACTTGGCGAATCGGACGATATTGATGTATTTTTAAAGAAAAAGAAATTAGGGTTGCCAATAAAACCGCTTAGACAAAATAAGAATAATTTTTTAATCTTAGCTTCAGATGACACAAATATCGTCTACACAAGGGAAAGAGATACAGATAACCGTTCAGCATTTGGCAATGCGCTGTATGATATAGCGAAAAATTATAAGGAGCATAACAATTCCGCGGATATTCCTTTTGCTGTGTTCGACTGTGATCTTGAGGGCTCGGTAAAAACGGGCGCATTCAGAAAAGCTTTTCCCGATAATTTTTTTGAGTCCGGCATAGAAGAACATAATACATCTGTTATATCCGGCGCGTTGTCAATTGAAAATATCCTTACATTTTTTGCCGATTTCGGTGTCTTCGGAATCGATGAAGTCTATAACCAACAAAGGCTTAACGATATAAATAATGCTAACTTAAAGGTAATATGCACCCACTGCGGCATAGATGTCGGAGAGGATGGAAAAACACATCAATGTATTGATTATTTCGGTGCACTTAATTCAACCTTTGGATTTAAGGTTATCATTCCCGCAGATCCTAACCAGACCGACAAGGCTACCCGGTATATATCCTCTAATGCGGGTAATTTTGCCTTAATTATGGGACGTTCGATCATCCCTGTAATGTTGGGGGACAATGGACAACCATTTTTCGGAGAAGACTATGTATTTAAGTACGGCAAGATGGATATCATCAGAAATGGAATGGATGTGGCTATATTGTCCACCGGGAATATGCTGGCTCACGCATTAAAGGGGTATGACCTTCTAAAAAAAGACGGGGTAAATCCACTGCTTCTGAACATTTCATGTCCAAGCGACATCGACGTTGAAGATCTAAAGCTTGCTGCAAAAACAGGTTTTATAGTCACAATAGAAGACCATAATGTAAAAACAGGCGTCGGCACTGTTATAGGATCAATGCTAGCCGAAAACGAAATAACGGTAAAATTTAGGAAATTAGGAGCAACATCCTACAACTCTTCTGGTAAAGCTATCGAGTTGTATAAATTGGCAGGCCTCTCGCCACAAGACCTATATAATTTTGTCAAGAAGGAAATTTAACCGTCTTTCCAAAATCTGCCGTCGGTATTAATCAGGTCATTTGCCCTCTTTGGTCCGCATGTACCTGATTCATAGTTTGGAAATGTTGCGGTTTCTATTTTTGACCAGCCGTTCATTATAGATGTGATTAGTTGCCATGCAATGAGCAAATCATCGTATCTTGCAAAAAGGGTCTGATCCCCGATTATTATATCATAAAGAAGCCTTTCGTATGCATCCGGGGGAGAAAGCTTAAATGACGATTTGTAATTAAATACCATATTGACGGGTTCTATATCCATTTTAAAACCCGGCATCTTGGCACCAAAATTTATAGAAATACCCTCATTTGGCTGAATTGAGATTACAATGGAATTTTGTTTGATCTTTTCTATTCCACCCTTTCCGAACAAACTATACGGCAACTTCTTAAAGAAAATGGCTATCTCCGTCTTATGAGTCTTTAACCTTTTGCCTGCCCTCAAATAAAACGGAACCCCTGCCCATCTATAATTGTCAATATAAAGCCTTAAGGCAGTATAAGTCTCTGTGTTCGAATTTAATGCAACACCCTTTTCCTCTTTGTAACTTACGACAGATTTATTGTCAATCAAACCCCTATCGTATTGCCCTCTCACTGTAAAATTTTTTACATCGTTTAAGCTGAATGGCCTGATACTTTTTAGAAGTTTCGCCTTCTCATTCCTTATGTCATCTGCGTCAAAAAGCGACGGTGGTTCAATGGCAACCAACGAAAGCAATTGCATCATATGGTTCTGCATCATATCCCTTATGATGCCAGATTTATCGAAATAACCCGCTCTTAAACCCACGCCAATAGACTCTAACGCGGATATCTGCACATGGTCTATATATTTATTATTCCATATCGGCTCAAAGATAGCATTTGAAAACCTGAACGCTAATATATTTTGAACCGTCTCCTTCCCTAGATAATGATCGATCCTATATATTTCATCTTCTTTAAATACGGAAGCCAATTTACCGTTCAATTCCCTCGCGCTTTCATAATCATAGCCAAATGGTTTTTCAATTACAATCTTTGAAAAACCACCATTCTTAAATTCGCTGGAGGTAAGATCTGCTTTATTAATATTATCTATCACAACAGAATAAACACTTGGAGGCGTAGAAAGGTAGTAAACAATATTTTTCGGCATGCTATACTCAGAAGCTTTAGAAGTAACAAATTTACCTAGTGCCTTATAACTTGACTCATCATCATATTTTGAAGTCAGATAAAATACATGTCTAGAAAAATCTGAAAATACCCGTTCATCCACGGGTCTCTTTCTGCAATTCATATTTAAAGCATCAAAAATTGTTTTCCTAAAAGTATCGTCATCAAACTTTGTTCTCGCAAACCCAACGATAAAAAAATTGTCAGGAAAAAACCCGTCTTCCCACAAACTATACAAAGCAGGAAATATCTTAATGTGCGCCAAATCACCGCTTGCTCCAAAAATAGCAATAATGGAAGGTTTCATCTCGGCCATACCTATCCTCATTTTATGAAAATCTATTACTTATTTATTTTTCTAGTAAAACCCTTGCCGGCGCCCCGTCAGAATCTTTGATTTTAATCGGTAACGCGATTAACCTGTAATTTCCCGGCATCACGCCGCAGAGACTAAGCCCCTCAATAATGACAATATTGGAGCTTAAAAGAATCTTGTGTGTATCATGTCCCATATGAAACCCTTCAACAGAAAGGTAGTCCACCCCAACTAAAATTACCCTTTTTTCTGCGAGATAGCTTGCTCCGTCTGCGTCAACATAAACATAATCTTCATGAAAATTTTTATCGCGGTTACTTATCCAAAGCGAATTTTTCGTCTTAAATAGCAATCTTTCGCCTTTTTTTATATCATGCGCCGCAAGAACATCCCTTGAAATTACACTAATATCTTTGTTTACTTCAATAACCCTGCAATGACCAACCAATGTATTTATGCTTAACCGATCGATACCAACACCTTCCTCTATAAAATGGTGCGGGGCATCAATATGCGTTCCTGTATGTGTCCCGCAGGTTATTTCACTATTATTTGCGCTATCCCCGTTTTTGATATTAGAAAAATGCCTAATAGTAACACCGGGGTCGGTCGGCCAGTGAAGCATTCCAGCCTCTATATTCATACTTATATCAATTAACATCTTACTTATCCTTTTATTGTGTCATATAACAAACCACCGATGAACAAATGTTTATACTTGGAAGTGGAACAAAGGACACAGCATCCCGCTTACTTATGGATAGGGTGTCCGCCGAACTGATGCCTCAACGCCGCCAACATCCTTGCGGCATATGAATTGTCTTGTCTTGACCTAAACCTCATAAAAACCGCATCTGCTATCACAGGTGCAGGAACAGCCATATCTATCGCTTCCTTAAGCGTCCAACGCCCTTCACCGGAATCATCAACAATAGGCTTTAAATTATCAAGCTCCGGATCGCCCTTAAGCGCGTTGCGGACAAGCTCTAAAAGCCATGAACGAATAACAGATGAATGATCCCATAGATCAGCAACCTTTTCAAGATCCAAATCAAAATTGGATGTCTTCATGATTTCGAATCCCTCCGAGTATGCCTCCATCATTCCATATTCAATTGCATTATGAACCATTTTTACAAAATGTCCCGAACCGCCCCTGCCGGCGTGCAGGTAACCGTCCTTGGGCGCAAGTGTTTTAAAAATAGGTTCGCAACGGTTGAAGGCATCGTTATCTCCACCAATCATAACACAATAGCCCTCTTTTAACCCCCAAATACCGCCACTTGTCCCGCAATCCAAAAATTTAATACCCTTTTTATCGCAAATATCATATCTTCTGAGTGAATCTTTGTAGTATGAGTTACCACCGTCTATAATCACATCATCTTTTTGCACATATTCCAACACCTCATCTAACATCTTGTCGGTCGGCTCCCCGCTTGGAACCATTAGCCATACAACCCTTGGAGGAGCAAGCTTTTCTATCAATTCTTTAATGGAACCTGACCCTATTGCACCTTTATTGATTACATGCTCCTCTTTTGATATTGTCCTATTAAAAACAACAACCTTATGCTTTCCTTCAAGGAGCCTAAACACCATATTCATTCCCATTTTTCCAAGCCCAATCATCCCTAGTTCCATCTTCCGCGCCTCCTATGTTTAAAATTTTATGTTATGTGTATTTAAACCTTCTACTATTGTAATACCATTAATGGTCGGAATCAACATTGCGCCTGTTAAATTTTTTATCGGCAACCTTTTTTAGCAAGATACAATTATTTTCCCGTGAGACTTTTGCCTACCTCCCTCAAAATATCAATTGGAATAGGCATTATCATTGTAGTATTATTGGTTGCAGAAATTTCATTTAATGTTTGTAAATAGCGAAGTTGAAGAGCGATAGGATTCTCAGAAATAATCTTGGCAGCGTCGCTAAGCTTTCGGGATGCCTGATATTCTCCATCCGCATTGATAACCTTTGCCCTTCTATCCCTTTCGGCCTCCGCCTGTCTTGCCATAGCCCTTTGCATATCTTGCGGCAAGTCTATTTGTTTAAGCTCTACTATTGTAACCTTGATGCCCCATGAACCGGTATGCTTGTCTAGTATATCTTGAATCTCTAAATTGATTTTTTCCCTTTCCGATAAGAGTTTATCGAGTTCCGCCTGACCGCAAATACTTCTCAACGTAGTTTGCGCAAGCTGCGTCACTGCATAGTTATAATCGTAAACCTGCACTATAGCCTTAAGCGGATCAATAATTTTGTAGTACACCACTGCACTAATCTTTAATGTTACATTGTCCTTAGTAATAACATCCTGCGGCGAAACATCTAATGTGATCAACCTTAAGGTCACCTTAACCATCCTATCTATCATGGGCCATAGGAGTATCATGCCCGGACCCTTAACCTTAAATGCTCTACCCATCCTAAAGATAAGCGCTCTATCGTACTCCCTAATTATCCTCATGGAATTTAAAATTATAAAAAACGCAATAATGATAATAATTGACAAAAATATAGTCATAATAGTCTCCAAATTAAGTGGAATGTTCGTTATTTATTATTTTTATCAAAAGGCTTAACATCTAGCCTTAATTGACCATCTAAATTAATTACAATTGCTTCTGCACCCTTTAATATTTCATAATCAGAATAAGCCGTCCATAATTCACCATTAACAAGAATCTTTCCCTCTTTTGTCGATTTAATATCTCTAACAATTTCTCCAACCTCACCTATTAAGGCACTTTTGCCTGCCTTAACCCTTGTTTTATGTGCTTTATACGCCAAATAGACAACTATAGATATAAATACCGTTAGAACAACGTAGGTTGGCAAAACAATCCTGATAAAAAAACTGGGAACGGTATGCATAACCGAAAAAAGCACTATCGTCCCAATAATAAAAAATATTGCGCCGGCAGTCGTAAAGACACCATAGCTCATTGCAAAAAAATCAGCAATAACCAATATAAAGGCTATAAATATTAGAATATCCGCAAAATAGACCATAAATTTACTCCCATCTAACTAATTATCTTAGAATACAAATCCCGTATCTTTTTCATATCTTCCCATGTTTCCCTTTTAGCATTAGTATTCCGCATTAAATAAGATGGGTGATAAGTAGGTATTACCAGAATGCCGTTATAATCAAATTCTTTTCCTCTAACAGCCGATATTGTCCCTTTATCTGTTCCTATAATAAATTCTGTTGAAAATTTTCCGAGCGTACATATTATCTTTGGACTTATTATTTGAATTTGTTCCTTTAAAAACGGCGCGCATTGCTTTATCTCTTCTTCAATCGGATTCCTATTTTCCGGGGGACGACATTTTATTATGTTAGCTATGTAAACATCATCTCTTTTGAGATTTATAGATTCAATTATTTTTGTTAAAAGCTTACCTGCTCTACCAACAAAAGGTCTTCCCGTGCTATCTTCATCCGCTCCAGGTGCCTCCCCTATAAACATAAGTATACTTGAAGGATTTCCCTCACCAAAAACTACATTCTTACGTGTTTCGCTTAATTTACATCTTGCGCATTCGTTTACAACTGAATCCTTCATAAATTTTAACTTATCCGCTTTGTTGCTTATACTACTCTTATGTTCCATAACGGGGTCATTTAAGATTTTAGATTCAGACGCAGAAGAACCTACCGTAAAATACTCTTTATGACATTCTATAAAATATTTAACATCCTTTAAAAATAGGTGTGTATCAAAACCGAGTGCACAATCCATGGTATTTATTAAACTATCATATTAAGCATATAAAATTATAGGGCTAATCCTATTTTAAAAGCCTTTAAATTATCCTTTGGCCCTTTACCTGCCGAAAGAACATGTTCCACCGCAATTTTGTTAATCGGAATACCTGTTTTAGCGAACAGAACACCCAAGGCAATAATATTTCTTTGAGTAAGAGAATTAAAGTTATTAATAGAAATTTCATCTAGGTCATAAACAAATATCTTTTCGGTTATTTTTTTCAACTCATTTACTATATGGGAAAGCTCAGGATAAGATGTTTGTCCCATTCTGACACTAATAGGAATACGTGGCATTTTATTAAAAATTACGGTTGAATGATTGTTTAAATACCGTGCTCCCCTTAATGTCTCAAGCGGCTCCAGTGATATCAAAACATCCGCGCCACCGGATTCTATCATTGGAGAATGAATGTTTTTTTTAGCATCTTTAAGTTCTGAACTATTTTCATAAAAAATATATTTCACAAACGTTTCGACATACCCTTCCCGCTGGGCGCCACCCCGCCTCTCAGAGCCGGATACATCTCGCAAATCAGAACTAAGCGCAGCATTCTTCAAAACAGTCCCCATAGTTATAATGCCCTGTCCTCCAAGACCAACTATTGCTATATTAAACCTTTTCATTTAAAGAATAAGACTCCCATATAAATTATAATTAAACTTGAACCGGAACTTCTGCCATGCGACCTATGTCAATCTTTTTACTCAATTCTGTCTTTAGATTAAACTCAACCTTCCTAATTGCACTATTTGGACAAATTTCGTAACAAACACCACATTTAACGCAAGAAACGGGATCAATATAGTAATACTCATCACCTTCAGGGCTATCCTTTTTAGCGATAATGGCTGGACATGCAAGCTCTACAAAGCACTCATTGCACTTTACGCATCTTGATTTTTGAATTTCGTAGAGAGATTTCATCGGCTCATAGTGCATACCACAACTTTTTTGAACAAATTTATTTCTTCTAGCTTCTTGAAGAATACATTCTCTTTTTGCAATTAGCACCTTAACACCCGGCTCCTTCAATGCGTTCTTCACCTGAGATGCAAACCTTTTTATGCTATTAGGGTCAAGGCTTTTAATGTACCTTACCCCAAGCGATTTAACTAAATCTTTTAGATTTACAATATTGTCGGGCAATGTCCCATCAATATCCCTTTGCGTTGACGGCGTTCTTTGGTGTCCGGTCATAGCCGTCCAACTATTATCAAGTATGACATAGAGGATATTTGCACCATTTTGAACAGCATTTAATAATACCGGAATACCGGAATGATAAAATGTAGAATCACCCACAAGTGCTATAATTTTCTTTTTTTTATCAAAAAGACTTATAGCCTGTCCTATTCCAAGCCCTGCATTCATGCATGTAAGGAAATCCATTGCATTGTACGGGGGTAAAAGCCCAAGGGTATAACATCCAATATCTCCCGCTATAATTACATCTCTATTCTTAGCATCTGTATTTGAAAAACCCACAGCTTTTAGAATAGAATAGATCGTGGCGCGATGAGGGCACCCGACGCAAAAAGTACCAGACCTCTGGGGCAAATTATCATCTAACTCTTTAGTTTTTTTAACGGCAAAATCGAAAAATTTGGGGGACGGTTTCTCTAAAAATTCGCTGACGCCCTCAATGACACCATCTAATGTAAGCTCGCCAGCCGGATCAAAGATATCCTTTCCATGAATCTTGCCTTTATAGCCCATGTCATAGGCTATTCTTTTAATCTGAAATTCCAAGAACCCCTCGGCTTCCTCCACGATAACAACCTCATCGGTGTCTTCTAAAAAATTAATTATGAGCTCATCGGGTAAGGGAAAGGTGAAACCAAGTTTTAAAATTTTATGGTCGTAAATTCCCAAAATATCCAGCGCCTCTACTAAATGCGCATATATTACGCCAGACGATATGAAACCTACTTTTGATCCTGCCGAAACGGTATCCGGCATCAGGGTATAGTTAAATTGTGAATTTTCAAGGTACTTTTTGAGAAGAATATACCTTTCTAAATATTTTTTATGATTTCGCACAGACATATTAAAAAGGTTGAGATAATTCTCGGGATCTTTCTTGAAGTCTCCTTCAATACCCGTCCTGTCCCGCACATCGCCAAAGCGTAGAATGCCAGCGTTGTGGCACAGCCTTGACGGTGCCATCAGCATAATGCCGAAAGAGAACTTCTCTGATATTTCAAATGCCTCTCTGGTGAAATCCTTCGCCTCTTGAATATTTGCCGGCTCCATAATCGGCATATAAGTGTGTAGACTGTACCACCTATCATCCTGTTCATTAGAGCTACTTGTCGCCCCGGGATCAGAACCTATAGCTAGTACCAGCCCTGCCTTAACCCCAGTATATGCCAAAAAATGGGCAGGCTCACTTGCGACATTGAGCCCAACATTCTTCATAGCACAAAGCGCTCTAATGCCCGACCATGAAGCACCGATAGCGCCGTGAAGCGATATATGCTCGTTCAAACTAAATTCGGCGTACAGATTCTTGATACTACTTTTATTTTTATAAAGCCCGATAATAATCTCAGAAGCCGGCGTCCCGGGATACATAGACGCATAACCTATCCCAGCCTCTAGTGCCCCCCTTGCTATCGCTTCGTTCCCAAGCACTATGCCCTTATCGCCCTGCCTTCCGTTTATAAACAAATTATCCTTACTCACGATTTGTCATCCCCCCATAGCCGAAGACATATGTTTTATACATATCAATATTGAGTAAATATATTGGACTTTTCGTCTAAGATCTTAATTATAACTCCGTCCACATTTAGTTCTGAACCCTTTTCTATATATTTTTCCAGTGAGGGTTTGATATCAGATTCTTTGGTATATAACATTACTGATTTTCCTTTGGACTTTATATGATTAATGATATTTTTATCAATATCGTCTCCGGAATAATTTATAACAAACATATCAATCCCTATTTTTCCGAGTTTTTTAATCTTAAAAAAATCCATAGAAGTAGACGCACCAACCATAACTCCTAGATTAAAAAATCCGAAATCAGGATACTCTTTTTTTATAATAGAGCTAAACCCTACGACATCTATATCGTACACCGGCTTAGCAGCAGGAAATATAGTTTTTAGCGTATGCAAGCCCTCTGATATTATTATATCTTTAACACCTAACTGTTTAAGCGTTATCAAATCAGACAGGATAGCAATCCTGTTTTTATCCCTCATATTAAAGGCATAAGCTACATCAAGCGTACCTGCATTATATCTATTTTTTAAATCTTTACACAATAATAATGCATTTATTCCAAAATTTTGCTCTATAACAATTGCACAAGAGGGTGCCGGCCCATCATTCTTTATTAATCCAAATTTTTTGTTTGCATGTATCACTCCGCCTACAATCTTATCCAGATGTTCTTCGAAATTTATATAACTCTCTCCGCTGGGAGTTTCAATTTGCGATATTATCTTCATAGAAAATTAGTTTATTGTTATTGTAATTGCCTTTTTATTTGACCTATTAAAAATCAGAGCTTCCGCTTTATCGTCCTGCCATAATTTCTCGGGAAAAATATATTATCAAGATTTTCCTCCTCTAAAAATTTAGACATATTCTCGCAGGACTTCACGAACACACAAATGCTCTCTTCATAAACCTCGCAATTAGTGCCGTTATGACCCTCGCATGGTCCGTTTAACAAGCCCTTCGGACACAATGTGATAGTACAAACACCGCCGGTAAAATTCAATCTGCACTCATCGCAACCACTGCATAAAGCATTATACTCACCAATATGCTCCGTTTGAGCTATATATTTACTGTCCACTCCCGCTATAACTTTTTTGCCGATATATTCCCCTATAGTCTGAACTCCTGTCCCGCAAGATAACACTACTACTGCTTCGGTATCTTCCAGTTTATCCTCTACAAAGCGAATATCCTCTCTTAAAACCCTTTTATCGCAAGGCTCATCTATTGAAATAGTGAATAGTACCTCTTTTCCCATATTTACTATGTGCTTTTCCATTTCTTTAACCTCTCTGCTTCCTCCGGTTAAGCACACAGAAGCGCACGAGGCGCACCCGACTATTCCAAGTCTTTTATATTTTTTTAATGCCTCATCTATCTCTTTAATGTCCTTTTTTTCGGTTAAAAACACAGTACAGCACCCTTCTTGTTAACGTATAATGATTGTCCACATGAGCATTTTTATCGCATACTTGTCAATCTTACATTGACCGATCTAGTAGTTTTACCCCTATGCACCCTAAGAATGATAACCTGCCTAGGAGAAAACGTACTTATAAGCTCCTCAAGACGAGAGAAAGAATATACCCTTCTGTTATTTATTTTCGTTATGATATCGCCGCCCGTTACATATGTGATGTTCTTCATCGCAATAATCCTTGTTCCTGCAACAAGGCCAGCTTTATAGGCGGGGCTTCCGGGAAAAACCTTTTCTATTAAGAGCCCTTTTTTAACATACTTAATGCCAAGAAGAGTCGCAAGACTCGGCGTCAGCTTTATCGCTTCTATCCCAAGCCACGGTTTTATCACTCTTCCGTATTTAATTAATCGAGGCACATCCCGTTTAGCAAGATTTATAGGTATAGCAAATCCTATATTTTGAGCATTGTTTGCTAATTTAGCCGTATTTATACCAATAACACGTCCCTTATAGTCAACTAACGGTCCACCTGAATTGCCGGGATTAATTGCAGCATCAGTCTGAATTATATTCCCGTAAAATCTTGCCGAGGGGAAAAAAAGCGACCTTTTAAGACCACTGATAATTCCCGTCGTAACGGTCTGATAAAGATTGTAAGGATTGCCTATAGCTATAACCCTCTCGCCAACCTTTAAATTATCGGAATCCCCTAATACTAACGGAACTATTCTTTTGCCTATCGGATTAATACGGATAATCGCTATATCGGATGTGAGATTGGTCCCGACTATACTCGCCCTTAAATCTTTATACTTTAAAAAACTCACATATATCTTGCCCGCATTTCCGATAACATGAAAATTAGTCAGTATATCCCCATCTCTATTTATAAAGAACCCCGTTCCAATATCTTCTTCCGGCATTATAGCGCCGTTTTTAAGCCTTGTAAATCCTAAAACCTTAATATGCACAACCCCAGGTGTAAGCTCCTTAAAAAGATGCTCTACAACAGAATCTTTATTGCCTGCATTGCCGTAGGCGTAAGACCGTCCGATGAATAAACTGCAGGTTAAAATTGTAGCAAATATAAAAATTGATATAAAAAATATTTTTCTACGCAGCGTCCGAAAAAGCATTGTTAGTCTCCCTCCACTGCTTAGCCTGATGCATAAAAGTCTCCAATCTAAGCATTAAGTTAGTACTTTCCTGTCCATCAAACCATAAATTTATCCAAGGAAAATTATTAAGGTCTTCTCTGAATCTCTTAGAAATGGTCTGCACAATAGAACCGGGCATGCAGTGGAAAGGATGAATACTTACAACACCCGAATATCCTTTTTTCGCAAAATCAATAGACTCGCCCACCGTAAGAATCGCCTCGCCCCCCAGCGATATATCTAAATATTTCTTAGAATATGCAAGTATTTCTTTTATGCTTGTCTCTTTATGATCTCTAAACATATTTTTGAAAGGCTTGAACATATTTATTTCATCCTTTCTTTGATAATAGTTTACAAGAAAGCTTAAAAAAACGTCTTTTATCTTTTTGTTTTTAATTGCATTTAAACCGTATTGATATGTAGTAAAAGTTATCCACTTGTACATTGGGACGACGGAAACTTCCCCTCCGAGCGACTCAATTTTGTCTACAGTAAAATTATTTGCAAATTTATTTAATCTTAAAAATATCTCGCCGACAACACCTATGAGAGGCTTATCCCCATCCTTTCTTGGTATTTCTTCAAACTTTTTAGCACATATTCCTATAACATCATAAATGTTCGTACCCTTTTCCAACGCTTCGACGGTCAGGCTCATGCACTCCTTATACACCAACGTAGTAGATCCCTTAACAATTTCGTACGGCCTTATCCTATGAAGGGCTTTTTCCAGCACATCAAATGCCACGCAACCCTGCCACGCAACCTTCCTGAAAAGAACTGCCTTATCTCCGATAAAATCCGTGTATGATTTCTGAGCGCTCGGCACCAAAAACTCGACTTCATCGTAACCTAAATTATCTAATACCAACTCGTGGAGCCTATTATATTGACCAAACTTACAAGGACCCGAGGATGTAGGCATAAAAAAAGCAGATTTTTTGGCATTAAAATCCGGCTTTTCGATAACCTTTATGATATCACCCGTAGTAACAAAACAAGGCATGCATTCATTTCCATTTGTAAATTTAAGTCCAAAATCAAGCGTAGATTCATCCGGACCGTCCATAACCTCGGAATCTACCCCGCACCTTTTAAAGGCAGCACTTAAAGCATAAGCGCCATCCGACATATATGGTATATAAACTTTTTTATCGAATATACCTGTATTCGTGTGATGCATATATTAATCTCCTTGACAATATAACCTATTAATTGTTAATGCGAAAATGCCTCTGCATTTGAATGCTATAATTATAATAGAGCATTATGATAAAGTCAAATTAGCCCGTAATTACAGTATTAACAAAGATAATAATACAATGACTATTTCTTTAAACTTTGAGCATAGATACTTATTAAATGCTGTACCGGCATTATGCGATCTTTATTTATGATATCCTTTTGATCATTCAAGGAAAGCATACATCCTGAGCAGGATGTTAAAATATTTTGCGGTGATACCTCTTTAATCTCATCGAATTTCCGTCTTGTGATCTCTTTGGATAATTCGTAATGCCTTACATTGAACATGCCCCCGTTACCGCAACAATAGTTATATTTTAATGGCATCAATTTTAAACCGTTAATTTTATCTATAATAAAACCAGCTTCACCAATTAATCTCTCGTTATATGATGCCGGTTTGAATTCAGGTGAATTTGAAAGATGGCACGGTATATGAAACACCGCATCAGTTTCTTTTTTTAACTTCCCAACCTTTATTTCAATACCCTTTTTTTCCATTAATTTAAAGAACGACCAGATATTCAATAATTTTTTAGAAAAATCCAAAACTTCATTATAATATTTATCATTTTTACTGAAGTACAATGGATAAAGGTTATTTATAGAATAGGAACAAGATGCACAGGAAGTAACTATAAAATCCAAATCCTGCGCCATAAATGCATTTACATTATTTAGGGCAAGATCCCTAAAAGAGGCTATATCGCCACTGGTTATAAAGGGCAGTCCACAACAACCCTGCATTTTAGGAATAAATACAGAAACCCCATTTTGCACCAAAGACGATACCGTATCAACGGATATTTGAGGGTATATACTATCAAATATGCAACCGCTAAAATAACCCACCCTAATTTCTTTTTCTTTACCTTCTATACTAGTACTATCTACCTTGAACCAATAATCCTTGCCGGTAATGAAGGTTTTGCCGTGGGGAGTTGGAGCGGATCTTTTACTAAGTTGATTTATGACCGGAATATTGGCAATTATTAAGGCGGACCTTAATAAAACCTTGCCTTTATTCTTAAGTACCTTAAGGGCTAACTTGTCGATAGAAAATTTTTTATCCCGAATCTTATTCAATTCGATCTTTTCATTTATTACCAATTCTCCTATTCGAACATCGTTAGGGCAAACCTCGACGCACCTACCACATAAAAGGCAAGTAGACATTGAGTCCGTAACTTTTGAAGTACGTAAGGCCGGTTTATCAACATTATCGGCCAAGATTAACCTTATCCTGCCCCTTGGGCTATAAAATTCGTTCAACCTAATACTATATGTTGGGCAAACCGTTAGGCATTTGCCACAATGAACACAATTAAGATAACCTTTATATTCCTCTTTCAATTAAAATCCCCTGCGTGTAAAATGCGAACTCAACATAAAAATGTATCTTAGAATATCTTGCCGGGATTAATGATATTTTCAGGATCGAATACTCTTTTTATGTTCTTTAGGATATTCATGTAATAATTATTGTATTTTAGTTGCATAAATTCTTTTTTTGCCAATCCGATCCCATGCTCTCCTGACAAACTCCCGCCCAAGCCAACTGTTTTTTTTAATATGTCCAGCTTTGCTTTCTCTCCCCTTTCAACCATATCGGCATCTACCTTGTTTAGCATAATATTCACATGAATATTACCGTCACCAAAATGTCCAAAATTTGTTATAGGGACAGCGTATTTTTTTGAAATACCTTCAATATAAGAAAGCATCTCTTTGATATTACCTATGGGAACGGCTATATCATTGTTCATCTTTAGGTCCCCATATCTTCGTAAAGATGGCGAAATTGCCTTTCTCGCCTCCATTATTATTTTCTTCTCTTCGCTACAACCAGACGCAAAGAGGAAAATAGGTGAAAACTCATTTAATATCCTTTTGTACTCCGCGATAGAACTGTCAACCTCTATTTCCGAACCATCGGCTTCGATAATGAACAGCAGGGCACCGCTTACCTTTATTATATCACTTTTAAAATAACCCCTCACCGAATCAATAGAAGCTTTGTCCATAAATTCCAACATTGACGGCCGATTTCTAAGTCTCAACAATGACAACGCCGCCTTAAATCCATTATCCATATCATCGAATGATACAAGAATTAACGAATCGGTGATAGGTTTGGATAAAAATTTAAGCGTAATCTTGGAAAAAAAACCAAGTGTTCCCTCCGAACCAACCAGCAACTGAGTAAGATTATATCCGGAAACATCTTTAACCGTTTTAGAACCCGTATTTATTATTTCGCCGTTTCCAGTAACCATTTCCAAGCCTGCAACATAATCTTTAGTAACTCCGTATTTAACCGCGCTTGGACCGCCGGCACATTCAGCAACATTGCCGCCTATCGTTGAAAACTCGTAGCTTGCAGGATCAGGCGGATAAAAATAACCCCTATCGCTTAGGTATGACTTTAGGTCAGCGTTTATAACGCCGGGTTCAACCGTTATGAACATATTTTCTTCATCTAATTCCAAAATATGGTTCATTTTAGTAAATGAAACCACGACCCCACCTTTAAATGGCAAACTCCCACCGGAAAATCCGCTTCCGGAACCCCTTCCGACAATAGGGACGCCGTAGACGATACATAACTTAACAATTCTAGACAATTCATTAGGATTCAAAGGAAAAACAACGATATCTGGCATAAATTCCATGACCGTTGCATCATAAGAATAGCAGAGCAGTTCTTCCTTTTCAGTTAAAACTCGCTTTTCACCAAGTAATTTTTTAAATGTTTTTATAAGTTTTTGGTGCATGACGTATACCTCTAATCAGGCAAGGAGCAAGATGTAATCGCTTCCGCGATCTTTTTAAAGGCATTTGCTCTGTGAGATATCTTATTTTTCTCTAAAGAGTCAATTTGCGCAAGTGTTTTATTGAAACTAGGAACAAAAAAAACGGGATCGTAACCAAAACCCTTTGTGCCACTTATTTCATTGGCAATTAACCCGTTTAATTCCCCCTCAAAATAGTGCGATTTACCACTTCCTATGTCATATAGGCAAGCTAGACAGACAAATTTAGCATCTCTATGTTCTGTGCAACTCTTATTTAATTTCATTGTATCAAGAAGTTTATTTATGTTTTCCGCATCCGTAGCATTTGCACCTGCAAATCTAGCCGTAACAAGACCGGGGGTATTTCCTATGCATGATACCTCTAATCCAGAATCCTCGCTCACTATATAGTCTAAATTTAGTTTAGACCTTAACCCTGGATTTTTATTCAAAAACTCCGCATAGCCGTCTACCTTAATTTTAGCATTCTGGCTATATGTTTTTCCATTTTCTACTATATCTACGTCAAAATTTTTGTCCGGATAAATGATATTAAACGATGTATAATCGCTCATTATAAGCCTGATTTCTTGAAACTTATGTACATTTCCGGTAGCTATTAATATATTAATCATTTGTCAATAAAAAATTAACGAAATTATATTACGCTGTTAATTGCTTCACTTTGTAATTCACTTATTTTTGATACGGCATTTTTTGAAAGTTCGTAAAGCTTGGAAAGAACATCGAATTCAATAGGAGTTTTTTCGGCACATCCCTGGATCTCAATTATCCTTTTAGACCCTGTTAGAACAAAATTATAATCTAATTCGGCATTGGAATCCTCCGAATAATCAAGATCAAGTAAAATTTTACCGTTTACGATTCCAATGCTAATTGCCGCAACGGTATCGTAAAACGGCATCTGTTCTATTTTGCCGCGCTTAATGAGGTTTAAAAACGCCAAATGAGCGGCAACATAGGCACCTGTAATTGAAGCCGTTCTTGTTCCGCCATCTGCGCTTATAACATCACAGTCAATCATGATAGTTATATCTGGGAAATCGGCAAAATTGGTCACAGACCTAAGCGACCTACCTATTAGTCTTTGTATTTCCTGAGCCCTTCCGTTAATTCGCCCTTTTACGGAATCCCTGGGCATTCTGCTTTGAGTGGATCTCGGAAGCATTGAATACTCAGCAGTTAACCATCCCTCACCTTTTTCTCTTAAAAAAGATGGCACCTTATAGTCTACTGAAGCTGTGCAGATAACCTTGGTATTACCCACCTCGATTAAACACGATCCCTCTGCGTATTTCATATAGCCAGGGGTTATTGTCGTAAGTCTCATCTCGTCTATTTGCCTACCTTTCTTTCTTGCCAATATATTTCCTCCGCTTTGACTTTAGCTTGAAAAAACCGATATCTTACCAAACTAAAGCTATCTTTTATATAAAACTTAATCCCACTTTTTATTTTTAATAAAAAATATATAAAGGTCTTTCAGATTAATCGCATTAAGCAATTTTACATTGACAAGAGAACACAATGCGGGTATATCATTTAGCAAGGAATGCTTATCTGAAATTACCATTAAAACATCACCTTGATGTAAAATTTTAAGCCTTTGGACGACCGCCCAAACAGGAGGTCCTCAGCAAAGCCCTCTAATGTCAAGAGGGGTACCGCTATAATAATTTAAGTCGGTTCTAATCTCCATTTTTACCTCTTAAATTAAAATTAACTATTCTGTTTTAAGTCGCTACCCTAAGCGTTGCATCTAAAATACCGTTAATAAAGGGGGGCGAATCATCATTTCCAAACTTCTTGGCTATCTCCACCGATTCATTAATGATAACGCTTTTAGGCGTTTCAGGATGAAATATAGTCTCATAAACCGACAACCTTAAAAGATTCCTATCTATTCTGGACATCCTTTCTAGTGACCAATTTTTTGATACGGTCCTGATAATATTATCTATCTTTCCTAAATTGAGCAGTGTACCCTGAGAAATATCAAAGAAAAAATCATAAATTTGAGATATATCCTTTGTAAAACCGTCTCTTATAAGACTTTCTGATGCAAATTCACTATAAAAACTGTTTATTCTTACATGCAGATCTTTTATATCACCATCTGTTTCGTATAAAAATTGCAACGCAAGTTCCCTTGCTTTTCTTCGCTTTGTCATAGAATCTCAAATTAAAACTACATTATAAATGCGTTAAGTTTAAACTTTTTTAAGCCTTAAATAAAGGCTTGCCATTTCAACGGCAGACATTGCAGCATCAAATCCCTTATTTCCCATTTTAGTTCCGGCTCGAGATATTGCTTGTTCAATGGATTCTGCTGTTATCATTCCGTAACTAATCGGAATGCCAGAAGTAACGGAAAGCTCTGACAACATCTTGGTAACCTGTGAAGACAAGAGGTCAAAATGATTGGTATCGCCCCTTATAAGGGTGCCAAGGCATATAATCGCATCCATTCTCTTAGTATCAACTAATTTTTTGGCCGCCATAGGAAGTTCGAACGCTCCCGGAACCTTAACTACAGTAATATCACTTACATCTGCACCGGTTCTTGTTAAATAATCCAATGCGCCGTCTAAAAGTTTACTATTGATAAATTCGTTAAAACGAGATATGACAATACCAAATTTAAATCCTGCGGCTTTAAGCTCCCCTTCTATCAAATTATAGTCACGCATTCCATACTCCTATGATTTAATTTTATTTAATCTAATTTTTCATCTTTCTACTTTATCTCTAAAAAATGACCCAACTTTTCTTTCTTTGTTCTTAAATAATGCCTATTGGTATCGTTAGGGCACGTCTCTATGGGAATCCTGTCCACCACGCTTAATCCATAACCCTTGAGACCGACTATTTTTTTGGGATTATTGGTCATAAGGCGCATTTTACCCACACCCAAATCCACTAATATCTGCGCCCCTACGCCATACTCCCTTAAATCTGCCTTGAATCCCAATTTCTCATTCGCCTCGACCGTGTCATATCCCTCATCCTGCAGATTATATGCCTTTAGTTTATTGACAAGACCGATACCCCTACCCTCCTGCATTAAATAGAGAATAACACCCTTGCCCTCTTTGTTTATCATTTCCATTGACGTTTTTAATTGGTCACCGCAATCGCATCTCTCAGAACCAAATATGTCACCCGTAAGGCATTGTGAGTGAACCCTGACAAGAATAGGCTCGTCTTTATTTATGTCTCCCTTGACTAACGCTATATGTTCTTTAAAATCTATATCGTTTGAATAAGCTATGACTTTAAATTTCCCGGCAAACTTTGTTGGGATCGAAGACTCTACTAGTTTCTTAACATGTTTTTCATTCTTAAGCCTATAATTTATTAAATCTTTGACAGTCAATATCTTTATATCATATTTTTTTGAAAACTCTACTAGATCAGGCATACGCGCCATAGTTCCATCGTCCTTCATTATCTCACATATAACCCCGTAAGGTTTAGAACCGGCAATACGAGCTATGTCTATTGAGCCCTCGGTTTGACCTGTTCTCGTTAAAACTCCCCCATTTTTACCCCTTAGAGGGAAAATATGTCCGGGTTTGACTAAATCGCTTGGCTTTGCATCGTCCTGTATCGCAGTCAAGATAGTCTTCGCCCTATCGTGAGCTGAAATACCAGTCGTCACACCCTCCCTTGCCTCTATTGACACTGTAAACGCCGTGGTAAACTTAGACTCATTATTGATAACCATAGGTGACAAATCCAAGCTATCCGCCTTTTCTTCGGTTAACGTCAAACAGATTAATCCCCTTGCTTGCTTTGTCATAAAGTTTATTATTTCAGGGGTAACATGCTCCGCTGAGACTACAATATCGCCTTCGTTTTCCCTGTCCTCATCGTCGACAAGTATAATCATCTTGCCTGCCTTTATATCCCGCGCCGCTTCCTCAACTGTGGCTAAATCCATAAAATTTTTTCACCTCTTATATGCTACATATTATGTTTAAATTTATTAGAATAATGTGTTACAGATAACCGTTGTCGGCCAAAAATTTATGTGTTATTACATGCTTCACCTTATTACCCGAATCAGATGAGCTTAAAAAACGTCTCGATAGAGATCTTCCGGGCTCATGCTTAAGAATATCATCTACCCTTTTTACTATTGTTTTTTCTAAAATATCCGATTCAAGATTAACGTAATCCCCGACCTTCTTAGCGCTCAGATTTGTTTCATTATATGTTACCGGTATTATACTTACAGAAAAAACACCACCTTTCAATTCGTTAACGGTTAAACTGATACCATCAATGGCTATAGAACCCTTTCTTACCACATATTCTGCAAAATCATCGTTCACCGTACTGAAAATTTTTATTTCTACAATAATAGAATTGCCGACCGGTTTTTTAGTTATAATTCTACCTATTCCGTCAATATGACCAAGCACAAAATGACCCGAAATATCAGAATTTGACTGAAGAGCGGGTTCAATATTAACTTTTTCGCCTATTTTAAAATATTTTAAAGTGGATGCCTTATAAGTTTCCGGCGTAAAATCAAAAAATAATTCTTGCCGATTAAACCTTTTGACCGTCAAACACAGTCCGTTTACAGCAATGCTCTGCCCAACATACGCATCTTTTCCGGTTAAGGGGGCAAGGATTGATAGATCACCATTGCTCATTGATTTAACAACACCTTTTTCTTTTATTATCCCGGTAAACATATAACCACCAAAAACAATATTTTACTTACATCCATTCTATTCATTATGTATAATTCAAAGAATATGTCAAGAAAACATCATTATCTATTTTTTCCGTATTTAAATCGCAAAAATTAAAAATACGCTCATTTTTTAAATCAAAACCCTCAAACAAGCTTACTGCGCTATCTTTGCATCCTAAAATGTAAGGGGTAATATTGAGAATCAACTTATCGCAAAGCCCCTCGCTAATCAGTGAATTAAAAAGATTAGGCCCAGCTTCCACAAGCACATTTATTATTTTAAGCTCAGTACATATTTTAAACACTTCTTTTAAATTTAAAAATTTATTGCAACCGATATTATTATAATGCACATTTTTCACAATTGCACCCTTTTCTTCCATGAGTATTTTTTTTTTATTCTTTGCGTCATCGTAATTAGTGGATGTAAATATTAATGGCGTGCCGTAAGTATCAAACAACCTTGACTCTAGAGGTATTGATAGATTTGAATCTAAAATTATTTTAAAATATTTTTTGTTCAAAAATTTATTTTGTACATCCCCGTCTTTTATTCTGACGTCCAACATCGGATCGTCATTTATAACTGTTTTGGACGAAACCATTATTGCGTCATTGAGTAACCTCAAATAATGCGTGCGTTCTAAGGATTTTTTTGAGGAAATATATGACTTTTTTCCGTTACCTCTATATCCTATTTTGCCATCTATGGTTATTGCTTCTTTGACTGTTATAAAGGGAAAACCAGTCTTTATATATTTAAAAAATACCTCGTTAAGCTTTTTAGCCTCATCCTCGCAAATCCCATAAGTTACATCAATACCGTTATTTCGCAAATAATCGAAACCCTTTCCGGATACCATTGGATTTGGATCCTTTATAGCCGCCACAACCCTTTTAACTCCATGTTTTTTAAGTGCATGAACACAGGGAGGAGTTTTACCGAAATGACTGCAAGGTTCTAAATTTACATAGACGGTAGCATCTTTAGCTTTTATACCTGCTCTTTTTAATGCCACTATCTCGGCATGAGGCTGACCGGCTTTCTCATGGTAACCATATCCTACCATAGAACCATTTTTGACTACAAGTGCACCAACCATAGGGTTGGGAGAAGTAAATCCCTCTGCTTTTTTTGCCAGATCAAAGGTTTGACGGATAAAATATTCATCAATGCCTTTATTTTTGTCATTCATAAGAATTTGGAAGGAAATATTTTACGACTGCTTTTTAATAAGTTCGGAAACATGCTCATAAAGCTCGTTAATGTCTTTAAACGAAAGATACACGGAAGCAAAACGAACATAGCTTATCGCATCTAGGTTCTTTAATTTGCCGAGGACAAACTTTCCTACATCCTCACTTTTTATCTCCTTTGAATTAGTTTCATCTATCCATGCCTCCGCAGATTGAACTATCTCTTCGATACTACGGTACGGAACAGGTCTTTTTTCACAAGCATTCATGAGTCCGTTTAATATTTTTTGTCCATCGAAAGACTCCCTTCGCCCATCTTTTTTAATTATAAGGGGGGATAAAACAACTATTGTCTCTAATGTAGAAAATTTCTTTCCGCAAACATTACAATGCCTTCTTCGTCTTGTCAGCTTTGCATCTTTTGAAACTCTTGAATCGACAACTTTATCATCGTCATTGAAACAAAAAGGGCACCTCATATATTCAGGATTAATAAAGGTTTTAATCAATAAAGAGGAAACTTATCACACAAAAGCTTTACCCCTTCTTTTACGTTGTCTTCCACTGATTCATCGCCCGGATTATGTAAAATATCAGATATAAGCGCACCTATTTTTATCATCTCATCCTCTTTCATTCCCCTTGTGGTTACCGCTGGCGTTCCAATCCTTATTCCGCTGGTCACGAATGGAGATCTTTCATCAAAAGGAACCTTATTTTTATTGACTGTAATGCCAACATTATCCAAAAGAGACTCTGCCTGTTTACCCGTCATTTCGGATTTCCTAAAATCAATGAGCATAAGATGGTTATCGGTACCACCCGATATTAATTCAAATCCATTATTTTTAAGGGCACTCGCCAAAGTGACGGCATTGGCAACCACCTGCCTTTGATAATCATTAAAATCATCCGTCAATGCCTCTCTGAAAGCTACGGCCTTTGCTGCTATTACATGTTCAAGCGGTCCACCCTGAATTCCAGGAAAAATTGCCGAGTTTAGGGCTTTTTCATATTTGGCCTTTGCCATTATAACGCCACCCCGCGGGCCTCTCAGTGTTTTGTGCGTTGTTGTCGTTACAAAATCGGCATACGGAATCGGGCTTGGATGAATACCTGCCGCCACTAAACCGGCTATATGCGCCATATCAACCATAAGATAGCATCCGACTTCATCCGCAATATCCCTAAATTTTTTAAAGTCTATAACCCTCGGATAAGCACTCGCTCCCGCTATTATCATCTTTGGGCTATTATCCTTTGCAATCTTTCTTAATGCATCATAATCCAAGGTCTCAGTATCTTTATTTACACCGTATGAAACAACATTAAAATATTTCCCAGAAAAATTTACAGGGCTTCCATGCGTAAGATGCCCACCATGCGACAAATCCATACCCAAAATCGTATCACCCGGATTTAAAAAAGCATAAAAAATAGCCATATTCGCCTGCGAACCGGAATGGGGCTGTACATTAACATATTCAGCCTTAAATATCTCCTTGACTCTATCAATGGCAATCTGTTCAATGCTGTCTACATACCTACATCCGCCATAATATCTTTTTTTTGGATAACCCTCGGCATATTTATTGGTCAAAACTGAGCCTTGCGCCTCCATGACGGCTTTTGAAACAAAGTTTTCAGAAGCTATAAGCTCTATAGATTGTCTCTGTCTATCAAGCTCCATACCTATGAAATTAAAAACCTCGTTATCTACTTCATTTAGACCTTTGATATCCAATTTGTTTCACCAATAAGTTAAATTTCATTTTATCGATATTATTCATATTCATTTATACTTTTAAACCTTTAATTTTTCCATATAAGTAATCTTTGCGATTCTATTCCCATGCCTACCGCCCTCAAATTTAAAAGACATAAATTTATCGATATACCTTACAGCCTCCACAGGCGTAGTGGTTCTACTTCCCAAGGTTATAATATTAGCATCATTGTGTTTTTTGGCAAACTCCGCGGCATATTCGTTGTAAGTCAACGCCGCTCTGATTCCATCTATTTTATTTGCGGCTATCTCCATCCCAATACCAGTCCCGCATATAAGGATACCGAAAGAACCTTCATCGTCATCATTCTTTACTTTTTCGGCAACCTTCAGGGCATAATCGGGATAATCAACGCTTTTTGATGAATTAGTCCCCAAGTCAAGACATTCAATTCCCCTTTCCTTAAAATAGTTTTTTATGAACAATTTCAACTCCAACCCTGCATGATCAGAACCTAAATATACCATCATTACACAGTCTCCTGCCATTTTTTAAACACCAATGTGGCATTGGTCCCGCCGAAACCAAAAGAGTTGGATATCGCATATCTCACGTCCGCCTTCTGCATGACATTTGGAACATAATCCAAATCACACTTCTCATCAGGCTCCACTAAATTTATTGTAGGAGGTATTATTCCCGTATCAATCGTCAAAACCGTAGCAACAGCCTCTATACCACCAGCGGCCCCAAGGGCATGCCCTAACATTGACTTTATAGAACTAATTTTGAGCCCCTTAGCCTTATCCATAAAAAGCCTTTTTATGGCAATGGTTTCATTTAGATCATTGTAATATGTGGATGTTCCATGAGCATTCACATAGTCTACATCATCTAATGAGAGTCCTGCGTCCTCTATGGCATTTTTCATGCTGTAATATGCGCCTTCCGCATTGGGATCCGGAGTAGATAGATGATAAGCGTCGGAAGACATGCCATACCCTATAATTTCAGCAAATATTTTTGCTCCTCTATCTATCGCACTATTCATCTCCTCAAGAATAACAATGCCGGAACCTTCACTAACTACAAAACCGTCCCTTCCGTTATCAAAAGGCCTCGATGCCTTTGCCGGTTCATTGTTCCGTACAGATAGTGCTTTCATTGCATTAAAACCCGCTATGCAAAGTGGAGAAACTGTGGCCTCTGCCCCACCCGCTATCATGGCATCAGCATCTCCTCTTGCTATTATTCTATACGCATCTCCAATAGAATTGGTACCCGTAGAACAGGCTGAAACTGTGCTGGCATTGGGTCCTCTAGCACCGGTCATTATGGAAACCTGACCCGGAGCAAGATTTATTAAAAGCATAGGTATAAAAAACGGTGAAACCCTTCTGGGACCACCCTCCATAAGCATTGTATGGTATCTTTCAATAGTCGTAAGCCCGCCGATTCCCGCACCTATCCAAACCCCAACCTTGTGAGCATTGGAGTCCGTGATTTTGAGCCCAGACATATCAAGAGCCATCTTAGAACAAGCATAAGCATAGTGGATAAATCGATCCATTTTTTTAATTTCTTTTTTATCTATAAAGTCCCCGGGATTAAAGTCTTTTACCTCACCCGCTATCTTAGTCGCGTAGGCTTCCGTATCAAACTTGGTAATTGGACCTACACCGCTCGCACCGTTTATCATATTATTCCACGAGGTTTTCGCATCATTACCCAATGCCGTAATCATAGAAAACCCCGTAATAACAACCCTTCTCTCTCGCCCAACACTTGTCATAGCATAAACCTAATATAATCTATATTATAATTATTGTAACAATAAAGATGACAAATTATTTTATATGTTCATCGATATATGAAACAGCATCCTGAACTGTCTTAATCTTTTCCGCATCCTCATCGGATATTTCAATACCAAACTCTTCCTCGAAAGCCATGACCAATTCTACCGTATCTAAGGAATCCGCGCCAAGGTCGTCCACGAATGAAGCCACGCTCGTAACCTCGTCGGGAGTAACTCCAAACTGCTCAACAATTATTTCTTTAACCTTTTTTTCTACAGACATCTATTTTCACCCCCTCTTGTAATCTAAACTCACAAAATTAATGAATAATATTAATACCGACAAATCTCAAACAATTACATAAACATTCCACCATTCACATCTATAACCGATCCCGTAACATAATCTGACAAAACAGATGATAGGAAAAGCACCGCATTCGAAACATCAACAGGGTCGCCGATACGTTTAAGCGGGATACCTTTTTTTATTTCATCTTTTATATCACCGGACAGCCCGTCTGTCATAGCCGATTTTATAAAACCTGGAGAAACGACATTCGCAACTATCCCCCTTGCAGCATACTCTTTAGCAATAGATTTGGTGAAGGCAATAATTCCCGCCTTCGTTGCCGCATAATTTGACTGGCCTGCGTTACCTATCTCACCGATTACCGATGCAATATTAATCACCCTGCCGCTTCTAGCCTTTACCATATATTTCAGCACATTTTTAGTGACGTAAAACAACCCGTTTAAATTTACGTCCATCACATTAAGCCAATCCTCATCGCTCATTCTTATAAGCAAAGAATCTTTAACGATGCCTGCATTATTAATGAGTATATCTATCCTAGACTCTTTTACTATAATTCTTTGGATAACATCGACCACATCTTTAGAGTTTCTTATATCAAGTGCATAAAAGTCAACTTCATTAGAAATATTTTTGAGTTCATCCCTGATATTTAGAAATTTATCATAAGTCTTACCTAAAATTATAACCCTTGCCCCAGCCAAAAGCTGAGTTTTAACTATAGACAATCCAATTCCAGCGTATCCGCCTGTAACAACCGATACTTTTCCGCTTAGATTTATACAATAAGACATGGTAATAATCAACCTAAATATAAAATATTATTTTATCGCCCTTTAGCTAATTGCTGACAAGCGAAAACTTTCCTAATTCTTTCAACATAGGAATAGAATTAACAGACAAAGAATTAACCTTTCTATCTATTCTTTTTATCAAGGAACCCAAAACATTAGATGGTCCAATCTCGACAAAAACAGAGATATTGAATAATTTTTTCATGTTAAGAACAGATTCGTTCCACCTTACGGGGGACACTATTTGTTCTAAGAGATATTTAACAACATCATTTTTTTTAGAATAATTCAGGGACGATGCATTTGAAAATATTTCATAACTAGCATTAGAAAACCAATCTTCTTGGAAATAGTCTTTCAAACTAACCTTGGCATCTTCCATGAAAGGTGTATGAAATGGGGCGCTTACGGGTAAAACGACAACCCTTTTAGCCCCACGTTCCTTAAAAATTTCACATGCCCTGTCAATAGACGAGGACTTTCCGGATATAACGGTCTGAATAGGAGAATTAAAATTTGCGGCAAACACATTGTCGTGCTTATCCTGGCCATTTATTTCTTTGATTAAGGATACTACCGCATCCTCGTTAATCCCGATTATTGCCGCCATCTTGCCGAAACCAGGAGGGCATGCATTCTGCATTAAGATTCCCCTTTTCCTAGTAATTAAAAGGGCATGCGGAAAGTCTAACGAGCCTGCAAAAACATTAGCGCTATACTCACCAAGGCTATGCCCTGAAACACAAACGGGATTGATATTGTATTCCTTCTGCATCACTTTAAGAATAGCAATGCTGACGGTTAAAAGTGCAGGCTGAGTATTCTCTGTTAGGTTAAGCAGTCCTTCATCATCCCCTAGAATTAACTTTTTCATATCTATACCTAGGATGTCCGAAGACTCTTCCATAACGAGCCTTGCTTCGCCAAAATTATCGAAGATATCTTTCCCCATACCTATGTGCTGAGATCCCTGCCCCGGAAAGATAAACGCAACATTTGAATCTATTATTTTTTCCATTTAAACCTTTCTATTTTTACTATGTTACGTATTAGAAGATACAAACTTAGGCATATTGTTAATAAAATCTTCGGTCTTTGAGACCATCTCTACTATTACCTCTTTTACAGTTTTTTCCTCTTTTATGAGACCGGCAATCTGACCGCTCATAAAAGAGCCTGTTTCAGTATTTCCATCCACCGAAGCGGCTTTTAATCTTCCAACGCCAAGCTTCTCATATTCAGAAACGGGTGAACATTTACCCTCTAATTCTATAAACATTTTAGCGAGTCTGTTTTTTAAAACCCTAACGGGATGTCCCGTCGGCCTTCCCGTAACAACAGTATCTCTATCAGATGCTTTTATTACCATAGCCTTCCAGTTTTGATGCACACAACACTCTTTAGTTGCAAGAAATCTCGTTCCCATCTGGATACCACTTGCACCTAAACACAAAGCGGCTGCAAACCCTCTATAATCAGCAATACCACCCGCCGCTACGACGGGAATCCCTACATTATCAACTACCTGCGGAACAATTGCCATAGTAGTAATCTCTCCAATATGCCCCCCGGATTCAGTACCCTCGGCAATCAAGGCATCCGCCCCTGCCTTCTCCATCCTTTTCGCCAATGCCACCGACGGTATAACAGGTATCACCTTTATACCCGCATCGTGAAATCTTTTTATGTAATGTCCGGCATTACCGGCGCCCGTAGTGACAACCGGGACACCCTCTTGTATAACAGCATCTACAAGCTCGTCAATATAATCTAAATATAATATAAGATTTACACCAAAAGGCTTATCGGTATTTTCCTTAGCCTTTCTAATTTCTTGCACAAGTAATTCAGGCGGCATCTGTCCTGCGCCTATTATGCCTAAACCGCCAGCATTAGAAACTGCGCTTGCAAGAACATAATTAGATGCCCACGCCATTCCACCCTGAAAAATGGGATACTTTATCCCAAGTTTGTCACAAATTAGAGACTTTATCATTTTATCCTTTCACCCTTAAAATTGTCAATTGCATAATCATAATAATGTCACCATCTTATTATGGAAGATGCCCAGGTCAAGCCGGCACCGATAGCGTCTACTAATACCAAATCCCCTTCTTTTATGCGACCCAAAGCATGCGCTTCATCAAGAGCGATAGGAATCGAAGCGCTTGAAGTATTTCCGTATTTTTCCACATTCACAAAAACCTTCTCCATTGGGAAATTCAATTTTTTAGCCGTGGCTGTTATTATCCTGATATTCGCTTGATGAGGAACAAATAAATCAATATCCTCAGGCCTTAAATTATTAAATTTTATAGCTTCCTCTGCAACATCTTTTAAATACTTTACTGCATATTTAAAAAGTTCGGAACCCTTCATTTTTATGCAGTGGTCCATATTGTCAACCGTCTTCGCACTCGCTGGCATCAAAGAACCACCCGCGGGAAGCTTGAGTATATTATTGTGCCCCCCTTCCGAATGTAGATGCGTTGATAAAATACCCCTCTCGTCTTGGGTATTTGCAGATAATACAACCGCTCCGCCACCATCGCCAAATAATACACATGTCGATCTATCCGTATAATCAGTAATTCTTGAAAGTAAATCAACGCCAATAACTAATACATTCTTATAATGTCCTGATTTAATAAAGCTATCGGCAATAGATAAAGAATAAATAAATCCGCTGCATCCGGCGCTCACATCGAAAGCCGCTGCATTCTTTAAGCCCAATTTTTCTTGAACCATGCAGGCTGTAGACGGAAACATCATATCGGGCGTAATCGTTCCTACTATAATAAACTCTATATCCAGCGGATTCCTGCCCGATAGCTCAATCGCCTTTCTTGCAGCATTAGCGGCTATATCCGATGTTGTTAAGCCGTCTTCGGCTATTCGCCTTTCTCTTATGCCGGTTCTTGAAAAAATCCATTCGTCCGACGTATCAACAATATCGCAAAGCCTACTATTTGTGAGCACTTTATCCGGAACATATGAACCGATTCCGGTAATTTGGGAGTATATCAACTTTTTAAACCTTCGCTATTGAATTTTATTTTTTGTGTTTTTATATAAATTTAAGACGGACAACAATTTCCGGCGTTAGCCTCTATTTTGCGACTTATATTTAAAATTATCCTCTTTTCAACAAAGTGTTTAGCGACAGATATAGCACTTGCAATAGCCTTTCCGCTAGCCCCACCATGAGCGATAAATGCAGCCCCATTAACCCCGAGAAGCGGCGCCCCGCCATATTCATTGTGGTCAACGAGCTTCTTGAATTTTTTTAATGATTTTCTGGCCATAAAAAAACCTATTTTTGCCTTAAGGCTTTTATTTACTTCATCCCTGAGCAAATTAAATATCGTTTCCGCTAATGACTCCGATGCCTTCAGGATAACATTGCCAGTAAATCCGTCGCAAGCTACCACATCCACCTTTCCGTTAAAAATTTCCCTGCCTTCAACATACCCGCAAAAATTTAAATCCATATCCTTTATAAGTTTATACGTCTCACGTGTGAGATCGTTACCCTTGGTCTCTTCCTCGCCATTGCTCAATATGCCGACCCTTGGATCTTTTACGCCTTTCATGAAGGCAGCATACTCGGCGCCCATTATTGCAAATTGGGCAAGATGATAAGGCTTGACATCAACATTTGCCCCGGCATCTATCAAAACAGTATAACCGCCTATAGCCGGCATAACCGTAGCTATAGCCGGCCTATCTATTCCCTTGATACGCTTAAAAACAATCATAGCTATGGCTAAGGATGCCCCACTATTACCGGCGCTGATAACGGCATCCGCTTCTTCATTTTTTACAAGCTCGTAGGCAACACGCAAAGAAGAATTTTTTTTATTCCTCACTATAAAAGAAGGAGAATCTTTCATTGTAATTCGTTCCGGAGCGTGTCTTATGCTAATTCTCGACGGCACAGCGCGTCCCTTTTTCCTAAAAGCGTTATTTAACGCGGCCTCGTCACCCGTCAGTACTATCTCTAATTCACTATCGGAATCAACGGCAGCCATTGCCCCTAAAATCTCCGACTCTGGCGCATTGTCCGAACCAAAAGCGTCCAGAGCTATTCTAATCATTTGTTATTTCCCCATTTGGAGATAAAAATTCTACATCCATCGATTATTAGGTATTATTAAGTTTTTGATTCTGGCGCACTTACTATAACCCTTCCGTTGTAGGTCTTACAATTACCACACATTCTATGGGAAAGGACGGGCTCTCCACAATTTGGGCACTTTGAATAATTTGCCGCCTCAAGATTATCGTGAGTTCTCCTTTTATCTCTCCTGCACCTTGAATGTCTCTTTTTTGGATTTGCCATATAAACTCCTTAATTATTCTTTATATAAATTAATATGTTAACAACTATAAAAAATTGAATCTAATATATAAAAGCACTTGATATACTATTAAGAAAATATTAAAAAGTCAATGTTCATTTTTCTATCTGTATAAATATGTCGTCATTCTCAGTTTTGAAATCAGCTTCATCGGAAAATACAATCCTTTTGGCCCTAACGGCTGACTTAATATCATCGCCTATGTTATTCAGGACATCAATATAGTTAGCGTTTAATGTTTTAATTAAAAGTTTACTGATTTTATGATTCTGATGAAGACTTAAACCGGTTCTTAATTTCCTTGAAGCATTAAGGATTTTTAATAAGATATTGACGACTTTTACCGAGTCATTGTTCGTCAACTCTTCTCTGTAATCAGGCCAATGCGACAGATGGATACTCCTATCTTTCTCAAAATTTTTATAAAATGATAAATATAACTCTTCGGTAATGAAGGGGAAAAACGGAGCGAATATCTTTATCATATTAAACGAAACAAAATACATAACATTCAATGCCTTATTTTTTCTGTCAATATTTTCTTTTTCCTCATCCCAGAAGACATTTTTTATAATCTCAAGATAGTTATCGCAATATATGTTATAAAAGAAATCTATAATCGTCCTTAAAGCCGGTGAATAATCGCAGGACTGCATATAGCCTTCGCATGTCTTTAATGTATTTTCAAACTCCGTAATTACCCACCTATCAATCTCACCCAATTCATATTTTAGTATATCTTCCCTATGAGGATTAAATCCATCATCAACATTTGTAATTAGAAACCTTACAGCATTCCATAATTTAACCAAAAGCCTTCTGCCGTTAATAACATCCTCTTCGCTAAACCTTAAATCTTGACCAAGACTGGCTTTTGTTGCCCAATATCTGAGAGCATCTGCTGAATATCTATCTATTATGTCTTCCGGTTTAACAAAATTACCTAAACTTTTAGACATTTTTTTACCATGCTTATCGAGTCCCCAGCCACTTATCATGACATTTTTAAATGGAATGTCATCGGTATGATAAACAGATTTTACAACACTATAAAATAACCAAGTACGGATAATCTCCTGCGCTTGCGGTCGTAAATCCATTGGATAAATTTTATCTATAAGCTTTTTTTCGTGCAAAGTGCTATTATCACATCCCCACCCAGCATTAATCAACGGGGTCATTGAGGATGTCATCCATGTATCCATAACGTCCGTTTCCGGCCTAAATTCCCCGCACCCACACTTAGGACAGGATGTCAAATTAGGACCTGCCACTGAAGGATCTACCGGTAATTCATCCTCTTTTGCAAGAATCACTTCGCCGCAAGCGGTGCAATGCCAAACAGGAAAGGGTACACCATAAAATCTTTGCCTAGATATATTCCAATCCCATTTTAAGTTATTGACCCACTCGGTATACCTCGGCTTCATAAAATCCGGATACCACTTTATTTTATCTGAAGCCTCCAAAAACTTATCCTTATAATCTAAAATCTTAACAAACCATTGGAGTTCGCGAATAAATTCCACGGGCGTTTCGCACCTGTCATGAACACCAACATTATGCGTCAGCGATCTTTCTCCTTTTACAAGCGATCGCTTTTTAAGGTCATCTACTATTGCTTTCCTAGCATCTTTTACGTTTAATCCGTCATAAGCTCCAGAAATATCATTTAGCCTTCCGGCTTTATTTACAATAATAACCGTATCAAGCTTATGTTCTTTCCATTTTTTTACGTCTTCGGCATCACCCCATGTACAAACCATCATTAAGCCAGTTCCAAAATCCATATCCACAGAGTCGTCATATAGAACAGGAACATCCTTGCCATATAACGGCGTCTTTACGCTTTGCCCGATCAAAAATTTATACCTATCGTCCAATGGATTTGCATAAATAGCAACGCACGCCCCTAATAGTTCTGGGCGCGTTGTCGATATTACAAGTATCTTTTCATCATTGCATGACGACTTTAATTCTATATCGTACAAAATACCGTCAAATTCTTCCATAACGATATCCGCTTGGGCAAGCGACGTCCTACACCGGGGACACCATAAAATAGGTTCATTCCGTCTTTCTATCAAATTTTTGCGATAAAGATCAATGAATGACCTTTGAGATGTTTTCCTGCATTTCTCATCTATAGTGGAGTAAGACAGTTTATAGTCGACACTTATACCTATAGACTTCCATAAAGACTTATATGTCTCAGCGCCGAGCTTTGTCTCTCTCAGACATAAATCTATGAACTCTTCCCTTGTTATCTTCGACTTTTTTATTTTGTATTTTTTTTCGACATAACGCTCTGTTGGAAGACCGTTATCGTCGAAACCCATAGGATAAAAAACATTAAATCCCTTCATTCTTTTGTATCTAACAATAAATTCGGCCTGGGAGTAGCTCATTACGTGCCCAACATGAAGGTGTGCGGACGACACATATGGCGGAGGGGTATCAACTGAAAAAATCTCTTTTTCGTCATCATCAAAATTAAAACCGTAAATGTCGTTGTCTTCCCAATACTGCGCTATCTTTTTTTCAACCGCTGGATAATCGTAATTTTTAGGAAAATCCTTAAACTTGGCGTTAAAATATTCTTTAGTATTTTGCATAGATTGGTAATTTTATCAATTTTTTTTATAAAAATCAATCTTTGTTTGCAAACCTTGCATTGTTATATGTTATAATAAATATGATATGTATCAAGTGCTAGCCAGAAAATATAGACCAAAAATTTTTGATGAAATAGCAGGCCAGGATGTTATCGTCCAAACGCTCAAAAATGCCGTTATTCATGGTAGAATTGCCCATGCATACATATTCTCGGGTACAAGGGGCGTCGGCAAAACATCCATCGCAAGAATATTGGCAAAATCTGTTAATTGCGTAAATGGTCCCACCGTGAACCCGTGTGGCGTTTGCTCTGCTTGCATCCAGATTCAAAACGGCAATTCAGTGGATGTAGTGGAAATCGACGGAGCATCTAACACTGGTGTAGATTCTATAAGAGATTTAAAGGAAAATATAATATATCTACCCCAAAGCCTGAAATATAAAATCTATATTATAGACGAGGTTCACATGCTTTCAAATAGTGCCTTTAATGCACTATTAAAGACGCTTGAAGAGCCTCCCGCACATGCTAAATTTATCTTCGCAACAACCGAACTACACAAGGTTCCCGAAACCATTCTGTCAAGATGCCAAAGGTTTAATTTTAAGAGAATACCTATTAATATAATCTATAACGAATTGAAAAAAATTTCCAGTGCCGAGAATATTTCAGTTTCTGATGAAAATTTAATGATCATAGCATCTTTAGGCGATGGTTCAATAAGAGATTCTCTCTCAACCTTTGACACCGTTATATCTTATTTCGGCAAAGATATAGGAGAGGATGTATCCCGCTTTCTTGGATTAACTCTTAAAACAACAATTCTAAATCTTACACACGCAATTTTCAAAAAAGATTATGAAAGCGCTATCAAATTGGGAAGAGAAATATATGACTCGGGAACAGATATACGGCAATTCGCAAAACAATTTGCACTATCTATAAGGAATATCCTGCTTGTAAAGTTTAAATACAAAGATTTAATCAATGATATGTCAAGTGAAGAAATAAACGATTTAATCCCTCTTGCCGAGCAAAAACAGCCCGAAGAGCTCCTTGATATGATGGACATATTGATTAATTCAGATGCTAAATATCAAAAAATATCATCTCCTTCGTTACTTTTTGAGCTTATACTATTTAGACTCATGAATATACCTGCAAAGCGTAGCGTTATGGAGCTTTTAGCCAAACTAGAAAAATTTACAGATAATGTACATACACCAAATATTTTAGCAACCCCCGACAATGTCGGTCAATTTCATTCAAATAAGGCAGCTCAAATGTCGGTTTCTTCCGGTAACACAAGCATGCCTAAAAAAACACAAACACCACAAAAGGCTATACACCCCCCTCACTCGTCGTCACAGAATGTTGCCCAGATGGATATCCAAGCAAATAAACATGCCGTGAATACCCAAAATAAAGGCATACCCGCGGAATCAAACAAATTATTTAGCCACTTTGATGAAGTGGACGAAAAATTGACAGGCGATAACGATGTGACTAAAAATAATGCAAAAATTAATGAAAACACTATTATTAACGGTATAAAAAACATCTTCGGAAAAGATATAAAAAGTATAGACGATACTCAAAAATAGACGATCCGATAGTTCGGATACATCTATTCACGGCCTGCTTGTAGAATTGAGTGTTATGCGAATGATATAGTCGCTCTTCGGGTATGTACATACATAGTGCTTGTTATTTTTTTCAAAAAATTATAGAATACTGAAACATCATACAAATAAAAACTCGGGGGATATTAAAATGGCCAAAAATGTGGCGGGTATGTTAAAACAGGCTCAAAGATTACAGTCAGATATGCTTAAAATGCAGGAAGAGCTCGGTTCGAAGATTATAGAATCAAGTTCCGGCGGGGGTATGGTTACGACAAAAGTGAACGGAAAACAAGAACTTGTTTCCATAGCAATAGACAGTGCCGTGGTTAATCCCGACGATATCGAGATGCTTCAAGATCTTATCGTTGCATCCATTAACGAGGCCCTAAATAAATCAAAAGATATGGTTACCAATGAGATGTCAAAATTAACCGGTGGACTCAATTTGCCTGGCCTTTTTTAACCAATCAAATATAATATCTTATGTCGATGACCCATAACGAAGTCCTGCATAGCTCGTCCGATTACATTAGGGATATCGTGGCAGCATTCAAAAAACTCCCTGGTATTGGTGAAAGGTCCGCGCGAAGGCTTGCCTTTTATATATTATCCCAAAACGAGTCTGTAGCATACAACCTCGCGAACACGATAAAAGACGCAAAACAAAACATCCGACTTTGCAAACATTGCTTTAATCTTAGTGGGGAAGAGCTTTGTCCTATATGTAAAAACTCACATAGAAACTCCAAATTGTTATGCATAGTGGAAAATCCGGAAATAATATATGTTTTCGAAAAAAGCGGCAACTTTAATGGATTTTACCACGTACTTCATGGCTTAATAAATCCATTGGAGGGAATAACGCCTTCTGACATAAAACTCAGAGAGCTGGTCGATAGGGTAAAAGATGGTGCATTTGAGGAAGTAATTCTTGCCTTAAACCCAAATTCAAACGGAGAAGCAACATCCATTTATATACAAAAGATATTGTCTCCCTTCAATATACACATAACCGCTTTGGCGAGGGGAATACCTATAGGTTCAGACCTTGAATATGTTGACAAAAACACCCTTTCGGAAGCAATTAACTGCAGAAAAAATTTTGCATAATCCAGATTGACTTGGAACATATATAATGCCAATGGGTGTTCAATGCGTGCTTTCCGGCGTTTTAATCCTATACTGAATGTCCGTGCAATTAATGCTTTTTAAAGAAAAATTTAACGGGATGTGCCTATCATTAATTTGACATATTGCTTAAAAATTCATATAATGACTGTTTTCATATCTTAATGTACGATATGAAAATACACTGCTGTTTTTGTACTAAAATTTTAAATTAAAATAAAAATGTTTGATGGATTAAGCACAAAATTAGAAAAAGTATTTAAAAACCTGAAGGGCTACGGAAAGTTATCCGAGAAAAATATTGAGGATAGCCTTAAAGAGGTTAGGCTTTCTCTACTGGAAGCTGATGTAAACTACCTTATAGTAAAAGAATTCGTTGAAAATGTTAAGAATAAAGCGATAGGCGAGAAGGTAACGGACAGTCTTACGCCTTCTCAACAAATGATAAAGATTATAAGGGATGAAATCGCAGATCTACTTGGCGAGAACGAGCCCCTTAATATGAAAGCTAAGCCTCCTGTAATTATCATGCTTATCGGGCTTCAAGGTTCTGGTAAAACAACGACTGCAGGTAAGCTTGCGTTGTACCTGCATAGAATGAAACGTAAAGTATACTTAGTCCCTGTTGACGTTTATAGACCCGCCGCCGTTCTACAATTAAAAAAAATAGGCTCAAGTATTAACATGCCAGTTCATGGCACATCAGAAGAGAACGGAGTAGTAACCCAAAAACCGGAAAATATTGTGCAAGATGCCATAGATATTGCAGAAAAACAGGCTTATGACACATTAATAATAGATACAGCAGGAAGGCTCGAGATTGACGAACCGCTTATGGACGAGCTTAAGTTGCTTAAGAGTAAATTTAAACCAAATGAAACTATATTTGTTGCAGACTCAATGTTGGGGCAAAGTGCAGTTACGGTCGCGAAAACCTTTAATGATGCATTGGGTATCACAGGGGTTATCTTAACTAAGGTTGACGGGGATTCCAGGGGCGGAGCGGCATTGTCTATCAGGAAGACTATACATAAACCCATAAAATTTATAGGCGTAGGTGAAAAATTAAGTGATTTCGAGGTGTTCCACGGCGGCAGAATAGCCGATAGAATATTAGGTATGGGCGATGTCCTTAGTCTAATTGAAAAAGCGCAGGAGGCTGTAGATGAAAAATCGGCTAAATCAATTGAGGATTCTTTTAATAAAAAAGATTTCACGGTCAATGATTTTGCCGGACAGCTTAAAATGATGTCAAAAATTGGCGGCATAGGACAAATTGCCACAATGATTCCGGGTTTTTCTAAAATTAAAAATAAATTCAACACGGAATCAGCCGAAAAGGAGATTGTTAGAATTAAAGCAATAATAAACTCTATGACCGAAAAAGAGCGTATAAATCCAGATATTCTTAATGGAAACAGAAGAAAAAGAATTGCTCTCGGTAGTGGCACGAAGGTAAATGATGTAAACATCTTCATTAATAAGTTCGGAGAGGTGAAAAAAATGATGAAATCATTCAAAAAAAATAAATTAGGTTCTTTAAAGAATATAAATAACATTAAAAGCATGTTTAATAAAGGAGATTTCAAGTGGCGGTAAAAATCAGGCTTGCGAGAACGGGTTCTCACAAAAAACCAACTTACAGAATTGTAGCGGCTTCGAGCGAGAGGGCTGTTCAAAAAAAATTCATAGAGATTCTTGGAACATATGACCCACGCACAAAAGACAATAAGTTTGTAATCAATAGGGATAAGTTTGACAAATGGATAGGACTAGGTGCAAAACCCAGTGATACGGTTATGTCTTTACTGAAAAAACAAGGAAAATGAGCAAATATATAGGTGTCGGCAAATTCATCAAGCCACACGGCATACACGGTGAGCTCTCGATCGTCCCATTTAATCCGGACACCGATGTATTTACACAAAACTTTCCCTTATTTATTCAAAAACAAGACATATATAGCCGGCTTAAAATCAAAAAAATTCGAACGGTTACCAAGGGGGTACTTGTAAGTATACAAGATATTGACTCGATAGACGACGCATTTAAGTTTAAGAATAAGCAAGTTTTTATAAACAAAGCCGACATAATGCTTAGCGAAAATGAGTATCTAATCTCAGATATGTTTAATCTAGGTTGCTATAACCGTAAAGATGAGAGTATAGGGACTGTATCTAATATTTATCAGGGTGATACGGATATAATAGAAGTAAGCTCTATTGGCAAGACGTACCTAATCCCGATGACCGATGCGAATATCGTATTAATAGATTGCGGTAATAACAAGGTTATCGTGCAAAATGAAGAAAGTTACAAAATCTAAGCAAAAAATGGACATAAAAACGGACCTTACTGCAGGAAACGATGCCAAGGTTATAGATATAATCTCGATAATGCCCGAGTACTTTGATTCCTTTCTTAATATAGGACTGATCGGCAGGGCTATAAAAAACAGTATAATCAAGATTAATATAATTAACCCGAGGGACTTTTCTGAAGATAAGCACAAAAGGGTTGATGATAAAGTCTATGGCGGCGGTGCAGGTCAGCTTTTAATGGCTTATCCCATCTTAGAATCTTACAAGTTTGCAAAAAGTGAATATGATTTAAAATATAAAAAACAGGGTGATGCCGGCTTAATTACCATTATAATGTCCGCATCTGGAAAGCCGCTAAACTCAAAGGTTGCAAGGGATATTTCCAACTATGATCATGTGATAGTCATATGCGGTAGATACGAAGGCATAGATGATAGAGTTACGGAATTAACGCAAGGATTAGAGTTATCTATCGGCGATTATATATTATCCGGGGGTGAGATCGCATCCATCGTTTTAGTTGAGACAATCGGAAGGTATTTCACTGGTTTTATGGGAAATTCCGAATCACTCAGTGAAGAAAGTTTTTCTGAAGATTATGGCGCAAGATTAGAATATCCTCAATATACAAAACCAAGACTCGTGCATAACCTCGCCGTTCCGGAAGTTTTACTGAAAGGAAATCATAAACAGATCGACGACTGGAGATTAAAAAATTCATTAAAAAAAACCGCTGGTAATAGGCCGGATTTACTAAAAAAATAAATTGATAAGTTATAAATATTATATTAAAATAATTACTTGTAAAGTAAA
Organism: uncultured Actinomycetes bacterium; assembly: GCA_964631685.1. Taxonomy (GTDB): domain Bacteria; phylum SZUA-79; class SZUA-79; order Acidulodesulfobacterales; family Acidulodesulfobacteraceae; genus Acidulodesulfobacterium. The sequence goes on from CAZVZU010000002.1 coordinate 138,887, forward strand.
CTTTGTAAAAAATAAGGAGTCTTAAATGAATATCATTGAAAAGATTGAAAATTTAGCGCTTAGAACAGATGTACCGGTTTTTAAATCCGGTGATACGATCAAGGTTTATCAAAAGATAAAAGAGGGTGACAAAGAAAGAATTCAGGTTTTCGAGGGGGTCGTTATCGCTAGAAGGGGCAGTGGCCTACGCTTGTCATTCACTGTTAGAAAAAATTCTTACGGCGTCGGCGTAGAAAAGACATTCTTGGTAAATTCACCTTTAGTAGATAAAATTGAACTTCTTTATCGCGGGAAGGTTAGAAGGGCAAAACTTTATTATTTAAGAAAGAAAAAGGGCAAAGAAGCTAAGATTGAACGCCTGAGTATGGTTAATAATCACTGATATCTATAATGACCTGGCAAGCATATATTCTAAAATTAATGTTATAAGGTAGGGGGTATCTAATGGAAAATTCCAAAACACCATTTAGTAAATTTGCTGGATTTGTTGGTTCTATCCTAACTGCAACAGATGAGAAGTTTCAAAAAGTACTAGATAGATTTATTGTCGACCAGAACTTTGGACAGGAAGATGCTAAGGTTTTTTCAAAAAAAATGAAAGAAATTTTTGATTCTAACAAGAGTAAGCTTTCCTCATTAATAGACGAATCAATTGAAAGAGCCTTAAGCAAAGCAGACATCGCCCGTAGCTCAGAGATTAAAGCATTGCAAGAAAAAATTAAAGAGCTGGAATCAAGAATAGATGAGAAGGATTCCTCTTTATAGTAAAGATGAAGATAAAATCGTACAGAATTATTATCAAAGGTACTGTTCAAGGGGTTAATTTTAGAAATTTTACAAAACTTGAAGCCGATAAAATCGGCGTAAAAGGTTATGTGAGAAATATTAGCGATGGCAATGTAGAGGCCTGTTTGGAGGGAGAGGCGGATAAAATTAGAAAGATGCTCTCTACGATAAGTTCGGGGCCTCCTTATGCAAAGGTAAACAAGGTTGAACTTTGCGAACAGGTAGATTTATCAAATTTCGAAGATTTTAGGATAGTAAGATAAAAACAATAAGATTATCGGAAGGGGCAAGGATTGATTTCGTCTTGATTAGGCATTAAGGATAATGGCTCTACTGCAATACTGATTTCTCCCCTTAAAAGCTCCGGTTTATTTTTAATCTCATCTCTTAATGTTTTTAAATCTTGCGTTTTGATAAACTCGTAAACCTTTGTAATCTCTTTAGCATAACATATTTTCACATTTCCCAATGTCTCCATGATATCATCAAGCAATTTTTCGACACTTCTTGCCGGTTCGAAGACTACAAACACCCTCTTTTCTTCATGAAGTTTATTCAGTAATTTTTTTCTTTTACCCCTTTTTTTTGGCAGAAATCCCACAAATGTAAATTCTGAAACATTAAGCCCTGCTGTCGAAATAATGCTTGAAATACTTGAAGGACCAGGTATCGGTATAACTCTTATGCCTTTTTCTACGCACAATCTTACCAAATATGAACCTGGGTCTGATATTAAAGGCGTCCCAGCCTCGCTTACTAATGCAATATTTTTTCCTTTCATTATGTTATTAACAAGACCGTCTGCCGCAGACCGTTTGTTATATTCATGATAGGGGGTTAAACGAGTTTTTATGCGATAACGAGAGGTTAATATCCTCGTTTTCCTAGTATCCTCACAAGCAATATAATCGACCATCCTCATTACCTTAAGGGCTCTTATTGTAATATCTTCAAGATTGCCAATTGGAGTAGCAATTATATATAGCGCCGACATTTGCTTATGACCAATCCCTTAAATATCTAAAATCTATATTTATTGTACGCTCAGAAACCTTGACTATTAAAGGTAGCCGTCTTTTGTACTGAGATTTTTTAATCTTGTCATAAATGGTGTTCACGAGTCTTTCATCATAACCTAGCGACGCAACCACCTCAGGCTTGTACATTTTATCTATTAAGAGATACATTATATCGTCCGCAACTTTATAAGTAAAACCCAACTCGGATTCGTCAGATTGTCCCGACCATAAATCTGCCGACGGGGGTTTTTCTATAATGCTATCAGGGATGCCCATAAACTTAGCAAGCCAGTATATTTGAGTTTTATAAATATCCCCTATAGGGTTTAAGGCTGAGGCCATATCACCGTAAATTGTGCCGTAACCCAAAAGAAGCTCCGATTTATTGCTTGTCCCAAGGACTAAAGAGTTAAGTTTATATGAATAGTCGTATAAAATAGACATTCTTTCTCGCGCCATTTTATTTCCCATCCTAACTTTAATATCATCACTGCCTTCAGTATAATCCTTTTCTGCCGAGAAATAGCCATCAATTTGCCTTGTTATATCAATTACTGAATAAGGAATATCAAGCGCATCAACTACCTTCATTGCATCTTTGGTGCTCTCTTCGGAACTGCTTTTATATGGCATGAACAGAGCCGTGACACTATTTTTACCTAGTGCACTACAGGCAAGGTAACAAGCTACTGCGGAATCTATCCCGCCGGAAAGCCCCAGCACAACCTTGCTTATACCCGTTTTTAAAACCTCACTTTTTATAAAATACGTAAGGTGCTTAAAAATAATCGGAAAATTATGCTCGTCAATTCTCGGAAGATCTTTGTTCATATTTCAAAATTGAATTATTATTTAGAGTTCACTATGCCTTCTAACTCTTTTAGCGTTAAATTTAAATTTTCATCCCTTACAAGTGGCGTTCTGAATCTCTCATTATTTAAAAGATCTAAATTAATTTTAACCTTTAAATACCCTTCCTCAAGGTAGTCAAGCCGATCGTCAATCTCACCGGTGGGGCCAAATATACAGGAACCGCCGGAAAATCCTATGCCATCCTCAAATCCTACCCTGTTGACATAGATTACATAGCTTCGGTAATAGAATGCTATCACCGAGAGCAATTCCTCCCACATTTTTATAGAATTAAACTTATCGAGTCCTGGCATAATACCCCTTGCAGGAGATGCAGAATTAACTATAATAATCTCTGCCCCTTTATTGACCGCTATATAAGAAGAGGAGAGATGCCACGCATCCTCACAGGTCAAAATGGAAGACTTAACCCCCTTTATATCAAAAACGCTAAATCCGCCTCCAGGCTTGAAATACCTTAGCTCCTCAAACATTCCATATGTCGGCAGATAAACCTTTCTGTGGACATTAATAACCTTACCCCCAGAAATACAAAGAGATGAGTTATAAAAATTATAATCTTCATCTTTTTCGACAAAGCCCACGATAATGGACATATTAAAAACTAAACTTGCGTTGTAAAGAGGTTCAAATACAAGCGCCTCTTTGCTATTTATGTTTATACCGACGTCGTAAACGCTATCTTTTAAAAAATAGCCGGTTAAAGAAAGTTCAGGAAAAATAACAAGCTCCACCCCTTCCTCCGAAGCCTTCCGGATAAACTCCATATGCTTTTCTATATTTTTATTGAAATCCCCCGTATAGGGATTTATCTGCGCGAGTAGCGCGTTAATCACACGCATTTCCTTCACCCTTGCTGCCATTATGCATACATGTTATATATGCATTCTTTAATATTTAAATGTTCTTCTGTGTATTTCACTAAAGCCATATTTTCTTAAATTGCTTTTATGTTCTTTGGTGGCATAACCCTTATGGTTTCTAAAGCCGTATTCCGGATATTTATTATCTAAAGAAATCATTAAACGATCCCTGAAAACCTTGGCAATAATGGATGCACAGGAAACTAGTTTAATTTTTTCATCCGCTTTGATAACCCGAATTACCCTTAGACTCTCAATGTTGATCAAATTTTTTGGCGCGATAGGTCCGTCTATGATGGCTACATCCGGTTTAACAGTCAATCCTTGAAACGCCCTTTCCATAGACAACATGGCCGCATTTAGAATATTTATTTTGTCTATTTCAATATTAGACGCAACACCTATCGAATAAAACGCCGCATTTGACAAAATTATAGCGTAAAGCTCGTTTCTTTTCTTCTCCGACAGCTGTTTGGAATCCTTGGCGCCTAGGGGAATTTTCTTTTTATCGATTATTACCGCAGCCGAAACTACTGGGCCCGCCAAACACCCTCTGCCCACTTCATCTATGCCACAAATCTGCAATGTCATGTCAACAAATTAATAAATTTATAAAATGCATCTATCCTTTTTACGCATTTATTTTTTCCGAGAGCAAATATAGTATCGAATATCGGCGGACTAACGCGCTCTCCAGTTAAGGCCAGTCTAATAAGCATAGCCTTTTCTTTCATTGTCCAACTATTTTCGGATAAAAAATTATTAAATTCTAGCTTGATTGATTCTATGGAGTTTTGTATAAAATGAGAAACATCTTCTTTCACGTTTAAATCTGCATCATAATTAAAGATGCTATCGGACAAATTGCCAATAAATACTTTAAGGCACTGCAAAAATAATAAATCCGCTTCGTTGAAAGTAAATTCATTCAAAATGTCCCTTTTATATTCTACAGCATTGTTCATGAAAAAATTTAATTTTTGCCTCAACTCGGCAATCGTCTTTACGCGGGTTTTAAGAGAACCTACTATGGAGACTGATTCTATGCTCTTATCTATAGATTTTTCGGAGACATCTTTCGTCTTATTCATCGCATCTAAAATGTCAAATGAATCTTTAGACTTAATATAATATGAGTTTAACCATGAAAGCTTGTCTACGTTAAATGTAGCAGCGGATTTATTAATATTTTTAAGGTCAAAATATTTTATAATATCATCCATGGAAAGTATTTCGTCGTTTCCGTGCGACCAACCAAGTCTAATTAAGTAATTAACCATTGCCTCGGGTAAAAACCCATCCATTTTGTATTGGTTAACAGATGATGCTCCATGTCTCTTGGATAATCTTTTCCCATCCTTACCCAATATCATTGATACATGGGCAAACTCCGGTATTTTAAAACCGAGCGCGTCATATAGCATGATCTGTTTTGGGGTATTACTGACATGGTCATCACCCCTTATTACATGGGTTATTCCCATAAGCGCATCGTCCACGACAACAACAAGGTTGTATGTCGGGATCCCATCCTCCCGCACAAGTACAAAATCGCCTATTTCATCGTGATTAATGTTCACCGAATGGTTTCTTATCAGGTCTTTAAATCCGGTATTGATTCCCGCGCCCCTTTCGACCCTAAACCGGATTACATGCGGTTTTGTTAAATCTATTTTATCGGGTTTTAAATCGCGGCATCTTCCCATATACATAGGTTTTTTGCCACTGGAAATAAGTATATTTTTGTCTTCTTCAAGAAGCTCCTTGGAACAGAAACAGTAGTAAGCCTTACCTTCCTTTAATAAGCGGTCAATATAGGATTGATATAGCTCTAGTCTCCGAGATTGATAAATTATGTCTTCGTCGGAAACAATAGAAACCCATTTTAGGCTATCCAATATATCAATTTCAAACTCTTTTGCAGAACGCTCAAAATCGGTATCCTCAATCCTTATAACAAATTTTCCCCCAAAATGTTTGGCATAAACATAGTTAAAAAGTGCAGTTCTGATGCCGCCTATATGTAAGTACCCCGTGGGGCTTGGTGCAAATCTTGTCTTTATAATATCCATCTGTTCTTTATAATATACCATTAAATAATTAGTTATTAATCAATATACAACAATAGAAGAATATCCGACGACACTCGAATAATCGCCTGTAACTTTCCCTGAATTAGCATAGTCGACAAGCTCGGCGTGTGTGTGCCCTGCCATTTTAGCGATATTAAGCATTATGGACACGGGTATAAAACCGCACATAGAAATCCCACGATCTCTCACGCTACCATAGAGTCCCCTCGGGTCTAAATCCAAAATCTTGTTAATGGCAATATCATCTTTAATTTTAGCCGTATCCGCAGATTCATAATGGGTCATATCTGAACTTGCAACTATCAAGACATCGTCTAATAAACTTAACTTTTGCAAAGCATTAAAGATTGCCTTGGCAGTACGTAAAATATCGTCATATCTTATAAAAGAAACAACAATCGGAACAATCGTGAAATCTTGTTTAAAATCGTATATCAAAGGAATTTGAACCTCGATAGAATGCTCCTTTGACTGGGCAAGCGCATCTAAAATAAAAAGACTGGATTTCTCCCCTAAAATAGCCTCCGCCAAATCTGTGTTAATAGGCACGTTGAAATCTTTAAATCCATAATACCCCTTTGTCATTATTGAGCAATCGGCGCCTAAGCCCGTATGATTGGGCCCTATAATAATTATATTATTTTTTATATTAATTCTGGAATAGCCGTAATATGCAGTTTGTCCTGAGTATATATAGCCTGCGTGGGGAGACACTACACCGAAAGCATCTGTCTTGTCTTTTATAGAAGCAATATTAAAAGAAGCAATTAAGCTTTTGATATTGCTTAAACCCTCGGGGTAAAAATAACCCATTGCAACAGGCTCTCTAATCAAAACGCTCACCTTTCTTTTAAACAAACTTGCATTAATAAGTAAATCTAAATTTCTGCACTATATGTAGTTATATCACTTAAACATGACTATGTAAAATTAAAGCCCGCCCTATGAAGCGTTAACCTCGACATAAACTAAGGTTTCATCGGGATTTGCATTATCCCCTTCTTCCACATATATCTCTTTTACTACCCCGTCAATCGGCGTATGTATTTCATTTTCCATCTTCATCGCTTCAACTATCAAAACAGTATCACCTGTTTTAACGGTATCACCCTTTTTAACCATAACCTTGGTAATCCTGCCAGGCATTGGAGCATAAACATCCCCTTCTCTCGTCGGAGATGGCCTCTTTGATCTTGCAATACTTTCACCGACAATTTCTCCTCCGGCGCTCGGGACGATCTCCGTGAGCGATTCTATGACAACCTCCTCCAATACCCCATCAACATTTAGGAAAAAAGGTCTTTTTTGATCAGACTTATGCCCTACACCCGCAATTTTAATCTTATAGCTTTCGCCATGTACGGTAACAATAAACTCGCTCGGAGCAAGTCCGCAGTCTCTGTCCATATCATGCGGCAAAGGTTCTCTAACCGCACTTGTTTGTTGTTCGGTACTTAATACAGCCGCCGGGTCCGTTATCTTAGAGTAATCGGGTAATTTACCTTCTTTCCTTTCTTGGAAAAATTCAACAGCAACCTTTGGGAATAAAACATACGTGAGTAAATCCTCATCTGATAAATCGTAGCCTTTAATTTCTTCATAATTCCCGGAAAGCTCGGGCTCAAGTAAGTCTGCAGGTCTTACATGGATTACTTCCTCATCGCCAAGCACCTTTGCCTGAATATCCTTGTTGATTAATGCCGGCGGTTTTCCATAATAACCTTTTAAGTAATTTTTTGTTTCACTCGTTATAACCTTATACTTTTCACCGGTAATAACGTTGAGAGCAGCCTGCGTTCCCACAATTTGAGACGTAGGTGTCACAAGAGGCGGAAAGCCGAAATCCTCACGAACCTGCGGCACTTCATACAGCACCTCTTCCATTTTATCTAACGCATTCTGTTCCTTTAACTGACTCGCCAGGTTAGACATCATGCCACCAGGTACTTGCGTCACAATAATGTCAGTATTCATATTAGTATATTCGCTTTCAAAAGAAGCATATTTTTTTCTAACTTTTCTGAAATAATCGGCAACCTCTTTTAACTTTTCCATATCCAAGTCAATATCATAACCCATTTCCGAAAGTGCAAAGACCATTGACTCGGTAGGTGGGTGAGAAGTACCACTCGACATCGAAGAGATAGCCGTATCAATAATATCAGCCCCCGCTTCGACCGCCTTTAATAAAGACATAGATGCAAAACCACTTGTCAAATGTGAATGAACATGAATAGGGATTCCAATCTTCTTCTTTATCATAGACACGAGATCATATGCATTGGTAGGAGAAAGAAGGCCAGCCATATCTTTTATGCAAATAACATCTGCGCCCATTTCTTCAAGCTCCAATGCCATTTCAGTAAAGAGCTCATTGGTATGGACAGGGCTAGTAGTGTAACAAATCGTAGCTTCTACCGTCTTTTTTTTCTTTTTTACGGCTTCTACCGCCTTTCTGATATTCCTAAAATCATTTAATGAATCAAATATTCTAAAAACATCTATGCCATTATCTGCGCTTAAAGACACAAATTTTTCAATCACATCATCAGCATAATGTCTATATCCGACAATGTTCTGCCCTCTTAAAAGCATCTGCAACCGCGAATGCTTATATACCTTCCTGATCCTTTTAAGTCTTTCCCATGGGTCTTCTTTTAGAAATCTCAAACATGAATCAAATGTCGCCCCGCCCCATACCTCTAAAGACCAAAATCCTATATCGTCAAGAACATTGGCAATTCCAAGTATATCCGGAGTAGTCATTCTGGTAGCAAGGAGTGATTGATGCGCATCTCTTAAAACGGTCTCCGTAACACCTATTTTTCTGATATAGCTTTTTTCTTCTGTTTCCATATACTTACCTATAATCATTAAATTACTTTAGAAAATAAATCAATCCTGACATACTGCTAAAACTTTTATCAAATTCCGTAATAAGCGGAAATAGCTGCGGAAATAGCAAGTATCCTATCAAAAGGATCCTTTTGTAATTTATAATCCCTTAAATATAGCCTTTCATCAATAAAATGCGTATCAAAATTACCTTTTATGAAATCCTTATCCTGAATTATCTTAAGCTGAAAAGGAATGGTGGTTTTAATACCTTTTATAACATATTCCTCCAACGCCCTTCGCGCTCTTCTTACGGTCTCATCCCATGTTCTTCCGCTCACGGTAAGCTTTGTAACCATAGAATCATAAAAGGGCTGTATAACATAGTCTTTATATATTGCGCCGTCTATTCTAACACCTATCCCGCCGGGTGAATAATAAGCGGTTACCTTTCCCGCACTTGGAGCAAAACTTTTCCTTGGATTTTCTGCATTAATTCTACACTCTATTGCATATCCCCTCATAGAGATATCCTCTTGCTTGATATCGAGCTTTTTGCCCATGGCAATCTGTATTTGTTCGCCAACAATATCAACACCAGTAACAATTTCGGTAACAGAATGTTCCACTTGTATGCGGGTATTCATTTCCATAAAATAGTAACGACCATTTTTATCGACAATATATTCTATTGTCCCTGCATTGCGGTAATTACAAGCTTTGGCAGCTTTAATAGACGATTCTCCCATTTTTTTCCGTAACTCGTCGTTCAGGATGAGAGATGGCGCTATCTCAATAAGTTTTTGATGTCTTCGCTGTATTGAACAATCTCTTTCACCAAGGTGCACAATATTTCCATAATTATCCGCAAGTATTTGAAACTCGATATGATGAGGTTTTTCAATATATTTTTCGATAAATACCTCAGGATTTCCAAATGACTTTTCGGCCTCTAATCTTGAAAGAGTAAAATTTTTAACCAACTCGTTATCGTTAAAACAAATTCTAATACCCTTTCCGCCACCGCCGGCAGAAGCTTTTATCATAACCGGATAACCTATTTTTCCTGCAACAGAAATTGCTTCATCTTCAGAAGCAACCCCACCTTCAGAGCCAGCAACAACAGGGACACCCACCGATCTCATCAGTTTCTTTGATTCTATTTTATCCCCCATCATTGCAATAGTTTTAGACGAAGGGCCAATAAAGACGATTCCTCTTTTTTCGCAAATCTCCGGAAATTTAGGATTTTCAGATAGAAAGCCGTAACCCGGATGTATCGCATCCGCACCTGCATTAATGGCCAGATCAACAATTCTGTTAATATTAAGGTAGCCCGAAATAGGTCCGGGACCCACAAGGTATGCTTCGTCAGCCTTTTTTACGTGCAAAGCCTGGCTATCTGCCTCAGAGTGTATAGCGACAGTTTTAATATCAAGCTCCCTGCATGCCCTAACAACCCTTGAAGCAATCTCGCCTCTATTTGCTATTAAAATCTTCTTAAACCGCTTCATAAAATAGACCTATAACTCTGTTGTTTATATAATATAATTAAAGACAAATGCACTATCGGGAAACAGCGTCGCGCTAAAGAATTTTGAACCAAAAAAGATACATAATCAACATATCGCAAATAACGGCCGATGATTAATTTTAAACTATTATTTTAAAAAAGTCAATTTGGTTACCGAACCGCGTAGTACCAGGAAAATTCCATATCTGAATATTTAATGATTATGCGCGATATCGTTGCGATAATAATACAACGGCATCACTTGCCATCTGGAGATCTTCATCGGTGTGTGTTACGAATATAGGTATCTTTCCGGCATGTACGGATTTAATAACTTTTCTGATCTTAAGTTTACCGTGATTATTAAATCCTTGGAAGTAATGAGATGCAATCTCATTTTTTTTGTCGTCAATTTTTATACCAAGGTATGTTAGATTCTCACATACCTCTTTTCTCAAGGCAGATGAATTTTCACCTATTCCTCCGGTAAAAACAAGGCAATCCGTTCCATTCATTACAGCGCTATATTGCCCGATAAATTTGGTTATTGCATAGGCATACATCTTGAGAGCGAGTACCGAGTTTCTGTCATTATACGCAGATAACTCCTTAAAATCATAAGTCTTTCCGGATATGCCAAGCAACCCGCTTTTTTTATTCAAGATGGAATAGAGTTCGCTACATGAAACATTAAGCTTTTTTTTGAGAATAAAGGGGATAGACGGATCAATACTACCGGACCTTGTCCCCATCATGAGCCCTTCTAGGGGGGTATATCCCATAGACGTATCTGTAGAAACGCCATCTTTTACGGCACAAATACTTGCACCGTTTCCAAGGTGGCATACTATAAGCTTTTCTTTATTTTTTTTGTTCAACTTTAATAAATTATTTATATAGGAATATGAAATCCCGTGAAATCCATATCTTTGTATCTTATGTTGATTGTAATAATCTATCGGAATCGGATATAATTTTGCATACAGAGGGATAGTAGAATGGAAAGCAGTATCAAAAATACAAACCTGCCTTGCGTTAGGAAGGCAGGTTGACATAATCTCCAACCCCTTCAAATTTGACGGATTGTGGAGCGGGGCAAGCTCGTTAAGCTTTTCTAGTTTATCAATATCTTCGGAGCTCACTGCTATGGGCTTTCTAAATGTTTCACCCCCATGAACAAACCTATGTACTACTATGTCAATATCCGCGCCACCACTTCTATTGCCACTGAATCCCAATTCTTGAAGTATAAAATTTATTGCCGCAGTATGATCTGTAAAATTTATTTTATCGGAACGCTTCCTTTCGTCTTCCGCCGTAAAATGAAATTCACCAAATTTAGTTCCAATTTCCTCTATGGATCCGGAAAAAATTCTATCCATGCTTAGAAGTGGGTTTTTATCGGACAGGGAACTCGGTGTTTTAAATATAGAAAATTTTATAGAAGAACTGCCGCAATTAACCGATAAGATATTAATTAGTCTGTTTTTCTTTAACATTTTTTTCTCAATAAATATTTATAATTTGAATCAACATCTAACTTACGCACCCTTCAATTGGTGCGTGGAGAGTAGTAAATATGATACAACAAAATATCTTTCCGTTCAAGTTGAGACTTTATCCCTGTTCTTTTTGCTATAGAGATAAAATAGACAGAACATGTCTTTTTTGACAAGTTCAAGCCATTTTCAAGAACTCCGCAACTTTCTATTGAAAAAGATTAAGCGTCTTCCGCTTACTTCTTATTTATTGCATAAATTTAATATAAATTAAAATATTGTTATTGACTAAAAGGCTATTTTTTCTTGACAAATAAACCTTATAGTTATATAAGGGGCTAATGTCCGATAAGTTAATATTCCTGCAAAAGCTGTTGTTTGTTCATAAGAAAATAATATAAAAGGAGGTTATATGCTTCGTTCTAAAACATTTACCAATTTAATGCTTGTTTTTGTCTTATTTGCTGTTGCAATTGGCGTTTCCGGATGCGCAACAATCATTGGGAAAGGTGCTCCGGGAAGATTGAGTATTCGCAGTAATCCTAGTAATGCAAAAGTTATTATAACTAACGCGTCCGGCATTCAAATATTTAACGGAAAAACCCCGACTATTGTGACGCTTCAAAAGAGGGCCGGATACTTTAGGGCTCAATCGTATTCCGTTACTTTATCAAAAAATGGTTTCGAAACTAAAACTATCCCATTAAACATGTATGTAAATGGGTGGTATTTGGGTGGCAATTTGATTTTTGGAGGGCTTATCGGCTGGTTTCTTGTCGATCCTTTGACCGGGGCTATGTGGTCGCTTAATACTCATAAAATTGATCCGACTTTAAATGCCATAAGCAAAGGATTACTCATTGAACATAATAAATAATATCTAAAAAGGAATAGATTTAGTACGCCTCAGAAATTTATTTAAATAAATTTCTGAGGCGTACTAAATCGCGAATAGGAATTAGAGTTGCTTAATTCCTATAGTGTCCAATTTTTTATCTCTTCTTTGTCATCAAGATATTCTTGGGCATATGCTTTATTAGAAGCAATCTCCTCCTCAAGCAAGGATATTAACTCCAAATATTTATCCTTAAAACCCGGAATATTTCTTAGGGCTAATATTGCCAAATCGAACCTACTCATTTTATTTCTTATAACCATATCGAAGGGCGTAGTGGTTGCCCCCTCCTCTATATAACCCCTTACGTGGAATCTTTCAGGGTTAGGTCTGCCGTGTACAAGATCATGTATTATCCTAATATATCCGTGGAATGCAAAGACAACGGGGGTGTTTTCCAAAAATAGATTTAAAAAAACATCCGGGTCAACGCCGTGCGGATGGTAATTAGCCGGGCTCAATGTCATTAAATCCACTATATTTATGACCCTCGTTTTAATTTCAGGGGCATATCGTTTAAGCAAGGATGCGGCAGCATTGGTCTCCAAGGTGGGAACATCCCCTGCGCAGGCAAATATTACATCCGGATTACCGTCATCTTTATTGCCCGCCCACTCAAATACTGAAATCCCTTTTTTGCAATGGCTTTTCGCGGCGTCAATATCTAACCACTGGGGCTCGGGCTGTTTACCAGCGACAATAACATTAACGTAATTTCTTGATCTTAAACAATGGTCCATGACCGACAGTAGTGAATTTGCATCGGGGGGGAAATATATCCTCACCACCGATGATCTTTTGTTAATAACGTTATCTAAAAAACCCGGTCCCTGATGTGAGAATCCATTATGATCCTGCCTCCAAACATGCGAAGATAGGATTATGTTAAGAGAGGATATCGGTTTTCTCCACGGAAATTCATGAGCAACCTCTATCCATTTTGCAAATTGCGTAACCATAGAATCTACAATGGAAGCAAATGCTTCATAAGTAACAAATATTCCGTGTCTGCCCGTTAATAAATATCCTTCAAGCCACCCTTCACACAAGTGTTCCGATAAAACTTCCATAACCCTTCCGTTATGAGATACATGATCATCTATTTCCATAATAGGATTAACTGAACATCTATCTGTCACATCAAAAACTGCCTGAAACCGATTAGACGCGGTTTCATCCGGACTGAATAATCTAAAATTCCTTGGATTTCTTTTATAAACATCCCTTATATATTCGCCCAATATCTTAGTTGCCCCCAAGGTCGACACTCCAGGTTTTTTTACGTCTACCGCATATTGCGTAAAATCGGGAAGGTTCAAATCCTCTAAGAGATGTCCCCCGTTGGCATTTATGTTCGCACCTATTCTCTTTGATTGCTCGGGAACAAACTCAAGTAGTTCTTTGCCTACTTCACCATTTTTTCCAAAAAGTTCGTTATGCTTATAACCCTTTATCCAACCTTCTAATATTTTTAGGTGCTCTGGATTACTCCTGACATCGGTAATTGGAACCTGGTGCGCCCTGAATGTTCCTTCAAGCTGAAGCCCATTAAGTTCCTTAGGACACGTCCATCCTTTTAATGTTCTTAGAATTATCATCGGCCATTCCGGCTTGGCTTTAAATCCATTTTCTCTCACATCCTTTTGGATTGATATGATCTGACTATACGCCTTATCAAGGGTCTCGGCCATTTCTTCGTGCATTTTCATCGGGTCATCCCCCTCGACAAAATATACCTTATAACCGTAACCATAAAATAGGCTATTCAAATGTGCATCATCCGTTCTCCCTAATACAGTAGGTCCTGCAATCTTATATCCGTTAAGGTGCAATATAGGAAGCACCGCACCATCCCTTACCGGATTTAAAAAATCAACGGATTTCCAACTGCCCTCAAGCGGTCCCGTTTCTGCTTCTCCATCTCCCACTACACACACAGAAATTAAATCAGGATTATCGAATACCGCCCCAAAGGCATGGACTAAAGAATATCCCAACTCACCGCCTTCATGCATTGAACCCGGTATATGCGGACCTACATGGCTCGGAAAACCGTACGGTGTGGAAAATCTTCTAAAAAGTTTCTCCATCCCATAAATATCCTGCGTTATATCAGGGTGGTGTTCGACTAATGTTCCTTCTAAAAACGTATTGGCAAGTATAGCCGGAGCTCCATGCCCCGGACCGATAATCAACAGGATATTCGCGCCGGTATTATTTATTAGATGGTTTAAGTGTGAATATATAAAATTAATGCCAGGCGTTGTCCCCCAATGCCCAAGTAGCCTAGGTTTTATATGTTCCGGCTTCAACGGTTCATGAAGCATGGCATTCTCTTTGAGGTATATTGAGCAGCATGCCAGATAATTTGAGGCTCTCCAGTATGCGTTTATCTTGTTAAGAATTTCATCGGTCATAACCTGCCCTCCATGGTCCATAAAATATATAATTAATTATTAGATATTTAACCTAAAACGAGATAGTTCTTTTTTTGTAGATGCATAATCTATATGCCTAAAAGCGTGTATTCCCAAACTGGCGGCCGTTTCCACGTTAAAGCTCCTGTCATCTATAAAAAGAGATTCGTCCGGTCTTGTATAAGATAAATTTAATGCGAGTTTAAAGATATTTTCATCGGGCTTTCTTATATGGACGAAGCAAGATGTGATAAAAAAATCAAACAGCGAATTAAGCGAAAACTTATCAACTCTATAAGTAGATAATTCAAGACCCTCATTGTTTACTGAAATCAGCTTAAATCGATATTTATCTTTAAGCCCTGTGAACAGTGCTATCATTTCAGGGTAAGAATTGGATTGATCAAACATAAAGGATTTAAATTCATCCTTAGAAAAAGAGCGTGGTTTATAAAATACAGTTTTATCTAAATAATAGTCTAAAGAAACCTTACCTTCTTCATGCAAGGCAAATAAATCCTCGTGCCTCGATTCAAAGTCATCATGGTGTAAATTGAATTTAGCCGAGGCAAGCTTTCTGGACTTTCTATCCCATCCATTTGTAAGCAAAACGCTTCCGATATCCAAAAAAACCGTTTTTATAAACGTCGACATTTTGAAATATTATATTTAAATGATTAGCAAGCACTACTTGCAAGATTATAACACCAATTTTAAAGAATACCAAATTACATTAATTTAACGCATTAACCATTAATATACTAGCCTTGTTCTATTGCGTACGAGGCGTATTTTGCAACAATTCGATCGTTTCTTCTAGGGTCATAAGTTTTTCTTCCCTAGTTTTTATGTTTTTTATAGTCAATTTTTCTTCGTTTACCTCATTTTCACCTATTATAGCAACATACTCTATCATCTTTCTCGATGCATATCTAATTTCCTTAGAAATGTTAGAGAATACCGAAACGGACAACTCAACACTTATACCTTTCAAGCGCAACATCTTGGTAACCCGATAGGCATACGCCCTTTCGCCACTACCTAGGCAAAAAACATATAATTTCACAAATGAAGGTGGCACATTGAGCGCATTATGGTCTCTTTGTTTTATGATATCTATTATCCTTTCTACCCCGAATGATATCCCGCAAGCGCCTTCGGGACGCGCTCCGTACAATTCCACTAAATTATCATATCTTCCGCCAGCAGCAAAACTTCCGATACCGACATCTTTTGATCTTATCTCAAAAATGGGACCCGTATAGTACCCTAATCCCCTAACCAAAAGCGGCTCATATTTCACAAAACTAAGTCCGGCAGACTCGGCATTCTCAAGCACGTAAAGTAGCTCTTCAACCCCGCTTAGTGCCGCACTTCTAACTGATTCATCCTTTACGCCAACATTGAGCCGTTCCTTTAAAACCGATAGCTTTTTTACATCATCTATTTCTTCATCTATCCTTATGAATCCCATGAACGCTTCATACTTGTCCTTTCCGATACCGTTTGCCCCAAACTCCTTTATAACCCCTGATTCTCCGATTTTTGCCATTTTATCTAATGCGCGCAGGGCTGCATCTTTTTTTTCATCCAATATTCCGCAAGCATTAATGACCCCATCTAGTATCTTTCTGTTGTTTATAAGGATTTCATAGTTACCCATAGACAATTTTGTAAGAATAAAGACCGCCATGCCCAATAATTCCAGCTCTACATTCATGGAGTAGGAGCCAATTATATCGGTATCTGCCTGATAAAATTCCCTATACCTTCCCATCTGTGTATTTTCATACCTATAAACCTTACCTATCATATATCTTTTAAAGGGTTTGTGCAGTTTTTCGGCATTGCTCGCATAATATCTGCCCAGCGGAGATGTAAATTCAAATCTGAGTCCCAATTTTCTTTTAGCTTTATCTTCAAACGTATATATCTCTTTTTCTATTTCTCCGCCGCATTTCCTTGAAAGAAGACCGAAGTATTCAAAAACAGGAGAATCAATCTCGACAAAACCATAAAGAATAAAACACTTCCTTATAGTCTCTATAATCCTTCTTCTCAACATCATCTCTTCGGGCAAAAAATCCCTAGTTCCCTTTGGGGGCTGTACAAGTTTATCCATGTTTTTAACTTTACCTATTATATTAGCCGCTTTGTAGCATATCGTAAACGGATGCGATTCTAAAGAACTATATAGGCAGAACCCTCCTTGGAAAGTTTTGCGACCTTTTCTACTCCGGCAGGAACAACCTTTACATAATCGGGAACATCCTCATCTTTAAGCCCAAACATATTCATCGCATTACGACAAACAAAGATATTAACCTTATCTGTAAGAACCGCCCTTAACTGTTCCTTGAGCATAGAATGATGAAGCAGGGAAACAACAGCCGGGCCAAAAATTACTACGTTTATTTCTTCAGTTTCATCGATCGCACTGATATTTTTAATTACGTTCATTAAAAGACCTGGCATAATCGTCCCATTAGTAACCTGGATAGCATACTTCATTAGAACACCTCCCTTTTTCTTATTTTTAACAATTACCCACTAATCAGTGGAAAGTCTGACGACATTTAAAAAAACGGCCGGGTCTAAACTGGCACCACCAACCAATACGCCATCAATGTGAGGTTTGGTTATCAATTCTGTTATATTTGTTTCTGAAACACTTCCGCCGTATATTACCCTTAACTCGCTTATCTGATAATTTGAATGAATATAATTATGTATAAAGTTGTGCATTTTTTCCCCATCTTCCGATTTTGCGGCCACACCTGTACCTATTGCCCATATTGGTTCGTAGGCAATAATCAGAGACGAAATTTTTCTGTCTTGTATCGGCCTTAAAGCTGAATTTAACTGGTTTCCGATAAATATTTCCTGATTGTTTTTATTTCTAACACTCAAGCTTTCACCAACGCACAATATCGGCACTACGCAACCGTCGTCATAAATCGTATTTATCTTTTTAGCTATAAGTTCATCGCTTTCATTAAATATATTGCGTCTCTCAGAATGCCCCACTATTGCGTAAACACAGCCGCAATCCTTAATCATATCCAAGTTAATTTCACCCGTATAAGCACCGTTCTTTTTATGATAAAAGTTCTGCGATGCAAGTTTTATAAAATCATCTTGGGGCTTAATCCTTCCGTGAACATCGCGAAGTAACGTAAAAGAAGGAGCAAAAATTATCTCCGTATCGGTAAAAAAACTCTTACTTTTTAATATATCTATTTTTTCCATAAAGATATCGAAATAATATTCAACATCACTGCGTGTTTTATTCATTTTAAAATTTGCAGCAATTATCTTTTTTTTCATAGCTATTCACCCTGATAATTTAAATGAATTAAAACATCGCGGCATCTACCGCACACATCATCATAATCATCACGCGTCCCCACGCTTACATCATATTTCCAGCAACGCGCGCACTTTTTGCCCTCAGCCTTTTCAACGATAACTTCGGTAACGCTCGTATCGCTTTTACCGTTTTGCTCTATCACAACCCCTGAAACTATAAAGAGGTCCCTCAAGTCTTCATTTTTAATCGACCTGACTAAGTCATAATTATCGCCGTTTACCTTCAAAATAACCTTTGCCTCAAGCGAACTTCCGATAAACTTTCTATCCCGAGCATTTTCAAGACTAACTAATGCGATATTCCTTATCTCAATTAATTTATCAAATTTTTCTGCAAGTTCAAAATCTATATGAGATTCAAGCGGTTCTTCAAATTGTTCTAGAAAAATATTGTCAAGTTTTTCGGCTTTCATAAAATATCCCCATGTTTCAGACGCGCTAAATGGTATCATCGGTGCTAAAAATTTAATGAAAATATTTAATGCAAGATGCAATACCGATTGGACGGCCCTTCTTCTGCTAGAATCTTTTGCATCCGTGTAAAGCACATCCTTGGCAATGTCAAGGTAGAAAGAGGAAAACTCTATCATAAACTTGTATATATTTTGATAAACCAAGTGAAAATCATAGTCAGAATACTGCTGTATAATATTGCGGGATAATAGGGTTAATTTATGCACGGCATATCTGTCTAAATCCCTCATGTCTTCGTACTTAACGGTGTTAATCTTATCGTCGAAATCGTTTAGATTACCGAACATAAATCTTAATGTATTTCTAATTTTCCTGTATCCCTCCGATAGTCTTTGAATTATCTCCCGAGATATCCTCATATCATTTTTATAATCTTCCGATGCCGCCCAAAGCCTTAATATATCAGCTCCGTACTTATTTATGATTTCATTAGGGCTTATGACATTACCCAAAGACTTTGACATCTTTTTACCCGAGCTATCTACAACAAAGCCATGGGTAAGGACGGTCTTATAGGGCGCACCGTCCCCTGTGCCGAGTCCAATCAAAAGGCTCGAGTGAAACCAGCCTCTGTGCTGATCGGAACCCTCTAAATACAAATCGGCGGGAAAACCTGCATCCCTCGTGTCTTTATCTTGTTTTAATACGCAATAATAACTGACCCCACTATCAAACCATACGTCAAGTATGTCTTCTTCCTTTTCGAATTCTGTTGAACCACATTTTTTGCATTTAACCCCTTTCTTACTTAAATTGATAAAATAATCGGCGGGCTTTTCGAACCATATATCCGCCCCATATTTTTCAAACTCATCGGCTATCTTGAGGGTTAAATCATAATCCACAAACGCTTCATCGCATTTTTTACATTGAAATGCCGTTATGGGAACGCCCCATGACCTTTGCCTCGAAATACACCAATCAGGCCTTGATTCAAGCATGCCTGAGATTCTATCTATGCCCCATTTTGGGATCCAGTTAACAGATTTTAAAGCCTCAAGCGATTTATTTCTTAAATCGTTTTCGCCCATAGAGATAAACCATTGCTTGGTTGAGCGTAAGATTAAAGGTTTTTTGCACCGCCAACAGTGTGGGTAAGAATGTTCTATAGTCTCTTCGAGTACTAATGCTCCTACTTCCCGTAACCTTCCTATCACATGAGGATTGGATTCAAATACACGCATACCGGCAAATATATCAACATCACTCAAGAACCTACCTCTGTCATCAACAGGGGCATATGCGGGGAGGTTATACTTAAGCCCAACAGCGTAATCATCATCCCCATGTCCCGGAGCGGTATGCACAAGACCCGTTCCCGCATCTCTTTGAACATGTGTGCCTAATATTAGCAATGAATCTCTGTCTATAAACGGATGTGAAGCTATTTTGTTCTCCAAATTTTTACCGTTTGTCTTGGCTACAACCTTATAATCATGGCACTCAAACCTCTCCATTATTTCGCCTGCAAGATTTTCTTCAAGAATGAGTATTTCTTCTCCATTATCTATAAAAGAGTACTCGAAATCAGGATTCAGAGAAATTGCAAGGTTTGCAGGGATAGTCCATGGCGTCGTCGTCCATATAACCGCAAAAATATCCTTTCCGCCGATATCTGCGATCTTGACTATATCCTCCAAATTTGACTTAATCTTGAATTTTACGTAGATGGATGGTGATACCTTTTCTGCATACTCGACCTCAGCTTCAGCAAGGGCAGTCTTGCAAGACGAACACCAATATATCGGCTTATTTGCCCTATAAAGTCCACCGTTTTTCATAAAACCGGCTAATTTTCTAACGGTGTTTGCCTCATAAGCGTAGTTCATGGTAAGATAAGGGTCATCATAACGACCGATGCTTCCAAGTCTTTTAAACTCTTGCCTTTGGGTATCTACAAACCTGCCGGCATACTCGCGGCAAAGTTTTCTCTTCTCGCTTTTTGAGACAGCATCTCTAGATTTTAAACTTTTATCAACATTATGTTCTATAGGAAGCCCATGGCAATCCCATCCCGGAATGAAAGGGGTGTAATACCCCGACATCAGTTTAAACCTGACGATTATATCCTTTAAAATTTTATTCAGGGCAGTTCCCAAATGAATATGTCCGTTAGCATACGGCGGACCGTCGTGAAGTATAAACGTTTTTGATCTTTTTCGCGCCTGCTTCATGATGCTTTCATAAAGCTTGTTTTCTTCCCACTCTTTAAGAAGTTTTTCTTCCGTAACCTTAAGATTTGCCTTCATCGGAAAATCAGTCTTAGGAAGGTTTAAACTGTTTTTGTAATCCATATAATTCCCGTTTCTTGTTCCCCGTCTATCCAACGAGGACGCATCAGTTAAATTTTATTGACGTTTTATTTACGCAGTTTGTTAAATCCCCATCATCTATCCAATTATTTATATTTTTAGCACAAATGCGGGCAATGTCGGTAATAGATTTATGCGTTGCCCCGCCGATATGCGGTGTTGCAATGACGTTGAAATGAAAAATTTCATCACTTATATGCACGGGCTCTTTCCAGAACACATCAAGTCCCGCCCCCTTAATCTTTCCGCTTTTCAAACCCCTTATTAATGAATCTTTATCAATCAAGCCTGCTCTTCCAACATTTATTACGGACAAGCCATTTTTCGCTAAACTAACCGCTTCATCATTGAATAAATTTTTGGTATTCTTATCTAGAGGAACTGCAAGAATAAGGTAATCGATCAACGGCAAAATATATTTGAAATCGTCATCTACCGTTCCTACAAATTTGATATTTAAATCTTTAGTATAGTCACCCTCAGGCTTTGTGCGTTTTAAACCGTAAATTTCCGTATTAAATATTTTTAACATCCTTATAATTTCCAGCCCGACTCCGCCGAGCCCTACAACTCCGAATTTTTTACTGGAGATACTATATCCCATCGGTTCGTTCGCTACGCCGTGATTAATAGAGTTTACGCAACCATTATAATCTCTCGCAAGCGCAAGAACAAAGAAAATAGATAGCTCCGCAACTGATACAGCATTATATGTACCCACCGTAGGAACATTAAAAACAGGCACTCCTGCCTGCGAAGCATAACCCATATCAACATTCTCATACCCTATACCAAACTGCTGAATTAATTTAACATTACGGAGGGATAAAACGTCACTGTCTATCTCGATACCGGCATTGACAATTAAGATTAAATCCTCGGTTAAATCCACCGAAGAAAACAATTCGTCAGAAGATGTACCCGCCCTTTTAACATCCCTTAAAAAGTCATCCTTGCTGGTATAATGAGCAAGATTGTAACCGCTCAAAAACGGCTTTAGAATATCAAGCATATCCCTCGATCTTAGTATTGTGACTATATTCATTATGCCCCATCTTGTTTGTAAGGAATTTATAATTATATCAACCTACCAGGCTATTGTTTAAACGGATACAAAACTCTTAACCACCGCCTAATTAAATCCAGCTTGCTTTCTGTAAAACAGACTAGCACATTATAACATTTGAAGCTTGATTTGTGAACCGTCAAAAAAGTTCTTACTGTTTTTCAAAGTGTACCGTTAGAACTTACAATGCCCGTATTTGGATAAATATAAAAGGATAAATGCAGCGATGAAGAACCAAAAGATAAACGAATTACAGAGGCGTTGTACAGAGAAAAATTATTGGATGAACAGGCACTGTTGCTAAATATTCCCGGCTCCCCCGCAGAATTAAAAACAATATAGTTCGTGGGTATTCCAAACACATCATAACTTATGCCATGATTCAAAGATACATAAAAATTATTGGCAACTTGCGCAAGTGGATTAACTATCGGCTCTAAAACCGATGGCGTTGCGCCATTACAAGCACATACTGCATAGCCCGAATAAGGGGGGCCTTGGTTTTGATTCAATGAACATGACGGCTTTGAACCGGTACTTGAAAAAACTACAGCGACATAAGTAAAATGATTCATCGCATAATTTTGGGCATATCTTATAGCAGACTCAAACTGCCTTTCATACATCCCCCTATCACTTGAAATAGCAGAATTTAACCCGGAGGTTCCGATAATTCCAAGAACCCCTATAAGGATTATGACCATTACTAATTCGACAAGAGTAAATCCCTTTTTATTTTTACGCATGGCATATATTGTAATCAGGATTATGTTAATTCATTGAGAATTTTTTCTGCGAGATCTATTTTTAGTTGCCTTTCAAATCTTTTAATCTCCCCATCCTTTTTTATCAAAAAACCCTCATTTTCATCCTCGCCTATGATGTCTCTTGATATATCGTTTACAAAAATATAGTCCAATGATTTTTCTATCAGTTTTTTTCTTGCATTTTCAATTATTGAGTCCGTCTCCGCCGCAAATCCTAACACCGTCTGCCCCTCTTTTTTGAGTTTAGAGATAAGCACCAGTAAATCTTCATTCTGGACAAGCTCTATATTAATATTCATGTCCTTTTTTTTTATCTTATTTGGGCTTTTTTCTTTAAAACTATAGTCCGATACGGCTGCGGCCATCAAAAGAATGTCGCATTGTTTAAATTCACGCATCAATGCATCCCTTAAACCGCTAAAACTTCCGCGATTTATAATCCTCACAGCCCTGTTGATATATTGAGAAGATGCCTCTGTATTTAAAGCAATTAATGTGACTTCCGCGCCTAACTCAACCGCCTCGTTGGCAAGGCTCACACCCATTTTACCACTTGAAGCATTTGAAATAAATCTGACAGGATCAAGGTATTCCCTTGTCGCACCTGCCGTTATCAAAACCCTCCTGCCATTAAGTGTCTTTTTATTAAAAACCGACTTCAGCTTAAAAACAATATCGTTAATCTCCGGAAATTTTCCTTCTCCGACATCGCCACAGGCAAGCTCCCCCGTCCCGGGTAAAACTAAATGAAAACCTTGCTCGATCAAACTTTGCAAATTATTCTTAAAAATATTATTAGAAAACATATTTGGATTCATCGCTGGAACCAAAACCTTTGGCTTATCTTGTGAAGCCGAAACAGCCAAGCCTATTAATGTATCCGCAATACCGCAGGCAAGTTTATTTATTGTGTTGAATGTGGCGGGGGCTATTAATATTAAATCTGCATATTTTGAGAGTGAAATATGAGCAAGCGGATTTTTAAAGGCATCGTCTTCAAAAACCTCCTCTCCGAAAGCTTTAAAAATGTAGGGCGAGATAAAATTGCTAGCAGATGAACTGACTATTACCCTAACATTAGCGCCCTCTTTTTTTAATCTTCTGTATAAATCTACGCTTTTATAACACGCAATTGAACCGGTTATGCATAAAAGAATATTTTTGCCTTTTAATGTCATAGTTTTAAAACTGCAGAGATTAGATTAAATATGCATTGTATTTTTTTTCCTGCCCTATAACCGTAGTATCGCCATGTCCCGGTAAGACAAGGATATCATCGCCAAGTATAAGCAGCTTGTTCTTAATAGAGCTTATAATTTCATCAGGAGAGCCACCGGGAAGATCGGTTCTTCCTACAGTATTCTTAAAAAGCGTATCCCCACTGAAAAGATATTCGTCATTAATAAGAAAAGATGTGCTCCCCGGCGAATGCCCGGGCGTGAAAATAGGCATAATATTAATTTTTCCTATTTTAATAACAACACCCTCCGTTAAGTATTCATCTATTACCACCTCTCCGTTAAAATCAAAACCCAAATACTCTGCCTGCTCTTTAAGATTTTTTAAGATTAACTCATCTTTTTTATTCGCAATAATTTTAACATCATATTTTTTTTTAAAATAATTATCCATCGCCACATGATCTATATGGCAATGAGTGTTAAGGATAAACCTAATGTTAATGTTTTCGTCTCTTATTGTTTTTTCGATCCTTTTTTCCTGACCCCCGGGGTCAATTAAAAAACCATCTCTATTACCGTTGTCATCATTAAACACTAGGTATGTGTTTACCTCAAAGGGCCCTACAGGAAAAGTATAAAACTTCATAAGTTATCGCAAATAAACCTTTTAATATTATTTTATTTAGTTATATTAAATATTCTTGAAATGAATACATTAAGTCGTCAAGATTATTCACTGTATCAGATTCGCCGTATATCCTAATTAAATCTTCTGTACCCGAAAGCCTGCACAAAAGCCATGAATCATCATCAAAGAAAATCTTGTATCCATCAGTCGTATTCTTGCCCATAACCTTTTTTCCCCTAAAAGTAGCTGGAAATTTATTCATCTTATCATTAATTTCTGTCTTAAACTTTTCTTTGTTCACGGGCACATTTATCCTTTTAGTGTAAATGGGTCCAAACTTTTCAAGAAGGTCTTTGACGAGCAACTTTAGCGGCCTCTTGTAATATGACATCATCTCTAAAACCAAAAGACAAGCATATATCCCATCCTTATCCGGAGTATGTCCCGATACTGTCAACCCTGAAGATTCCTCACCTGCCATGACAACCTTGCGTTCAGATATAAGTTTGCCCAGATACTTAAATCCAACGGGAGTTTCTATAACCTTGAAGCCGTGATACTTTGCAATCCTATCAATTAAGGCCGTAGTGGCCACGCTTCTTGCGACATTACCCTTAATACCCTTGCCGTCTATATAATAATTATAAAGAAGTGGGAAAATTATATTAGGTTCCACAAATTTACCATCTTCATCTAATATTCCGTACCTATCGGCGTCACCGTCCGTTGCCAATCCCATTGCTAATTTTTTGGATCCATTTTTTTCATTAGCACCATTATAATCCCTGATTAATATGCTCATTTCATTTAAATTTTTAGCCGAGGGATCTGGCGCCATGCCTGGCGCAAAGAAAGCATCCCTATCTTTGTATATCTCTTTAAAATCGATACCTATGCCAGATAATATATCTCCTATAATATCCTTCGATGTCCCATGTAAAGAGGTTATAAAAGCAAATATATTTTTATTATTCTCCGATATAAGTCCTAAATTAATCTTGGTTTTAATTAGGGTCGCATAGCTATTTATAAAATTTTCTTCCTTCAACAGACCCTGATTCTTGGCACTATCAAAACCTATGAATTTATATTCCGGACATTTTAAAAGTTCGTTTGATCTTCTTGTTATAATTTCGGTATCTTCTGGCAATGCCGGACCGCCCCATGCAGGAGAAAATTTAATTCCGTTATAATTATAGGGGTTATGGCTTGCCGTTATGTTTATCGCGCCCAACGCCTTTTCTTCTGCTATTTTTATGGATAAAACAGGCGTTGGAGTGCAGAAACTCGCAAAAATAACGAAAAATCCGTTGGCACAAAAAACCCCGGCACTTAATTTGGCAAATTCCTCCGATAAAAACCTAGTGTCATAACCGATAATTATTTTTTCAGATGCAAAAATACCATTATACTTATCCCTCAGAAAATCACATATAGCTTGGGAGACTAATTTTACGACATCAAAGGTAAAATCTCCCGCGATCTTGCCTCTATAGCCGGATGTTCCAAATTCAATCTCGAAACTTTCTTTGTCATGATACGACACTGAAATTTCTTTCACTCTTCCACCCCTCTATATCGCTACTAAATTGATTTATCAATGCCAAAGCATCATCCTTTTCCCTGCTTTCGGAAAATATCTCAAAATGAGCGCCCTCCGATGCCGGATAAGCCAGTACCCATCCATTTGGCTTTATCAGTTTTATGCCATAAACAAAAAACGCATTATCATCCCTATATTTTTCCATAAACTTTCTCATTATAAACCCCTTTGCTTCAGTTGGGCAAGGAATTATTTTATAGTCAAAGTATGTAGGCTTAATATAACGCAACTCGTTTTTAATAGTAGTATCAAGTTTAGCAAGCATCTCAAGAAGTTTTATTAAAGAATACATCCCATCAAAAGCAGGCATAAACCTAGAATAAATATAACCGCCCACATTGTCACCCGCAAAACAGACATTGGGATTGACAAAACTTTCCATAAGGGCATTAGAGGAGTTTTTAGATAAACTTACCTTAAAGTTGTAATCCTTGGCCATCTTTACTAAATTAAGCGACGAATTAATTGGCACAGTGATAACTCTATTCGTTTTTTCCGTCTTCATAACAAGAAGAGACATTAACGATAATGCCGTATTTCCGTCTATATTATCCCCGCTACTATCGCAGATATATATCTTTTCTCCACCATTATCGATAAGAATACCTAAATCTGCATTAACAGACCTTACGATACCGGATAGATCTTTAAGCGATTTTTTAAATTCCCGTTCCGTTTTTGTAATCTTAGTCTGATCTAAATTTGCGCTTAAATGGACAGAATCTATTCCGAGCCTTCCAATTATTGCAGGAAAAATTCTACTGGAACTTCCGTAAGAATAGTCTATTACAATTTTAAATTTTCTCTTTATGATTCTATCGGCATCAATAGTATTCAAAAATCCGTCAGTATAATATTCCGTCCCATGCGTCGGATAAAATATCTCACCGGTCTCTTCGGAACCGACCCTCATATAATCTTCTCTAAAAAATAATCTTTCTATTTTTTGCTCACTTAATGGGGATAAGTCGAGACCATTGGAATCAAAAAACTTTATATTCAAAAGTTTCTTGTCAAATGGATGTTTTCTAATATGAATACCGCCATAACTTTTGAATTGCCTCGCCTGATACCGAACAATAGATATTGGGGTATCACTGAAATCATTTACATTGACCCCAACAGAAAGGGCTCCCGACATCATAGCCCTTGAAAACAGCCTAGATGTCTTATGGCTGTCCCTTGAGACGGAAACGATTTTGTTTTTACCAATGGTCGCGCCAAATGCAGCCCCTAGTTTGGAAGCAAATTCAGGGGTTATCTCCAAGTTCGCAAGGCCTGTTATGCCATATTGACCAAATATCGTAGCACTCCATTTATCCGACCAGACGAGACTCTCTGATAATATTGCACCACCTTCCACATTTTTAAATGGCCAAATCTTCACATTGGGATTTATCACTGCCTCGTTACCGATATTGCAAACATCAGCTATCACTGCACCGGAACCGATAAATACATTTTTGCCAACATTTGATTTATAACCCAGTATAGCCTCTTGAATCTCACAATTTGCACCAATTTTTGAATCCTTTCCAACAACAGAACCGCTCAAAACAGTGCCTTCTCCTATAGAGCAGTTATCACCCACAACACAATTTCTAATCTTGCAATTTTGAAGTACACGGACATTTTTACCAAATATAGAATTTTCAATATCGCAACTTATATCTACAACGCTCTTTTCGCCTAGTTTTATATTATTTTTGGAAAGCATTATTCCCACTGTATCTAAATCTATTTTACCCGATATAATATCCAAATGACTTTGCCTATACTCCGAAAGCGTGCCAACATCCTTCCAGTAACCTGAAGATATGTGTCCAAAAATATTTTTGTTCTCCCTTAGAAGTGCGGGAAAAAGGTCTTTTGAAAAATCAAATTCACTTTTTTCAGAGATCATGCCTAATACATTCTTGTTTAATATATAAATCCCGGTATTAATGGTATCGCTAAAAACCTCTGACCATGTCGGTTTCTCAAGGAATTTTGTAATCCTATGATCGCTATCCATAACAACTATTCCATACGGTAAGGGATTTTCGACCCTTGCGATGACGATTGTAGCATCGCTATTCTTAGCAATATGAAAATCTATCGGCTTCTTGAGATTAATATCAGTAATTATATCAGCACTAATGACAAGGAAATTGTCACCTTTAATTATTTTCTCAACATTTTTGACCGCCCCCGCGGTACCGTAATCTTCTTCGGCAAGTACATATTCTATATTTACCCCAAAATTTGCCCCATCTTTAAAATAGTTCTTTATTGCTTCCGGCTGGACATATAGCAAAATAATTAAGTCAACTATTCCATACATTTTTAGTAAATTGACAACGTGCTCCATCATAGGCTTATTAGCCACATGTATCATAGGCTTAGGGGTG
Source organism: uncultured Actinomycetes bacterium (assembly GCA_964631685.1). GTDB lineage: Bacteria > SZUA-79 > SZUA-79 > Acidulodesulfobacterales > Acidulodesulfobacteraceae > Acidulodesulfobacterium. The sequence continues at coordinate 167,470 of CAZVZU010000002.1, forward strand.
TTATTCGTTAAAGGCTTAAGCCTTGTCCCAAAGCCCCCTGCCATTATAACCGCTTGCATACGAGTACTCCTCATGACCATTAAAAAATGTATTCCGAATAACGCTGTATAACAAATGGATTGCATTATCAGGCTAATTCTATTAAAATTATATCTTAATAATTTACTAAATCAAAAATAAATAATTATTTAAAAAATATATGTTGCTTTATATTCTTCATTTAGACACAGCGCTTTTTTTGTTTATCAACAACAACTTCCATTTTTCTTTCCTTAATGACAATATGCGAGCAATTACATTTTTAGGGAATGGATGGGTGGTGTACTGGTTAGCATTAGTTTATATCTATACATATAATCGTTCAAAATTTAAACAATCGTTTTTTCTTATTATTTTAACGCAACTTATCCCCGGCATATTTGACATAATTATAAAACGGCTAGTGAACAGACCAAGACCAATTGTTGCGCTTCATGACCTTATAAAAAACGGTACCGTTCATATTGATTTATTCGGGAGACATCTAACCGAACATTCGTTTCCGTCTGGACATGCAACTACAGCTTTTGCTTTGGCGGTTTCCCTTTCGTACATGTTTCCAAAACGCTACAAGTTATTCTACGTCATTGCACTACTTGTCGCTTTCTCGCGTGTTTATAACGGAGAACATTATCCGTTAGATGTTATATCGGGAGGGGTATTGGGCTACGTATTCGCAAAACTAAGCCTTGTACTGTATAAAAAAATCAAAAAGATAAAAGGGTACAACTTTGAAAAACATTAGATAGCCGCGCAATGGGACTACATATTGCGTTATCTTTCTATCAACCTTTTAGATTCAATAAAAATAGCAATCTTCTCGGCAATTCTTTTCGATACCGTTTCTAATGCTGTCTTTTCTTGTTTATGCGCAATAAGGGGATTAATATGGTTATAATAAAAGGCGCTAGCTGCAATGTTGACGTTACGAAAAATTATTTTTCCGGTAGTTTTGTATAAACTTATTTGTACGGTTGCGGTTATCATATAATCAACCGCGGCGGCAACCCCGGTGTATGCTATAACATTATTTCGTACCTGCGTAATTTTACCTGTTAAATAATATCTCGCATCTCCTCTATTTGCGGTAAACATGTCCGTCGAAGTGTTTAAATAGTATGCAAGATTATTTGAAAAATAAGCTCCCAAGCCAGATTTATAGGTCAAATTTCTGAAAGGTTTTATGAATATTTGAGAAATACTGTTGTATTTTTTATGTTTACCATGAATATTAACAACCGTCTTGTCCTGATTTAGTATCCTAAAACCACAAGCGGACATAAAACCGGAGGCAATAACAATAGCGATAATCAATGTAATTTTATTTTTCATTTCTTATTATTATACTTAATAGCTTATTTTTAATATATATGACTTTTTTGATACTGCTTTTATTCGCAACGTATTTCCTTATTTTATCACTCTGCAATGCGACATCAAGCACGGCATCCTTACTAACATTTAAATCTATAGTAATAAGATCTCTCATCTTACCATTTACCTGCACTGCTATATTACAGTTTTCCTGAACATAACCTGCAGATATAACTCTTGGCCAAGATGTTTTTTCTATACGAGTATCATTCAAAATTTCAAATGTTTCGGAGCATACATGGGGGATGAACGGATATAATATCATAATCACAGAGTTTAAAAAATATTTAAGCAGATATTTGTCGGCATAGCTCAAAACCCTTCCTTTCTTAAAATCGTCCGCCGCATAATCATTAAAATTATTGAGCAACTCCATTACAGAGCTTATTATTGTATTGAAATGATAGCGTCCGTTCATTTCCATTTCGGCTTTATCTATTACCCTACCTAATTGATAGACAATTTTTTTAACGTTCTTACTTATGTCGCTTTTTTTAATTGCATAGGGCGACTTATCGCTCCCCTTCTGAGATAGATTTTCATCCTCTATCTTAAAATCACTACTGATATTTTTCAAAATATCAGTATAAGCCACAATGGTTCTGTAAAACTTATTGATAAATCTGAATGCCCCCTCAACACCTGAATCGTTCCACTCCAAATTTTTCTCGGGAGGTGCGGCAAAAAGTATAAAAAGCCTAACCGTATCGGCTCCGAATTTCTTAATAAGTTCGTCCGGATCCACAACATTACCCCTAGATTTTGACATTTTAGCGCCATCTTTTACAACCATGCCCTGAGTTAATAAATTTTCAAATGGTTCACTTAAGTCAAAATAGTTTAAATCCCTTAAAAGCTTCACAAAAAATCTTGCATACAAAAGGTGCATAACGGCATGTTCAACCCCGCCGATATACCTATTGACCGGAAGCCAACGCGCTATATCTTCTTTTTTAAACGGTGCGGAGCCGTCTTTGTTAAGGAGGGTATACCTTAAAAAATACCATGAAGACTCAACGAACGTATCCATCGTGTCTGTTTCTCGCTTGGCATCACCACCGCATACCGGGCATGTTGTATGCACAAAGGATGTTAATGTCTCTAACGGCGACGAGCCGCCATCAACAAAGGCTGCATTATCCGGTAAAATCAACGGCAGATCGATTTCGTTTATAGGAACCAGCCCGCATTTTTTGCAGTAAACGATAGGAATTGGACAGCCCCAATATCTTTGCCTTGATATTCCCCAATCCTTAAGCCTGTAATTGATAACCTTTTTGCCTATGCCATGCTTTTCCGCAAAAATGGAAATCTTTTCTTTTGCCTCATCTGAGAAAAGTCCGTCAAACTCTCCTGAATTAACAAGCTTTCCCTGCGCAGTATACGGAAGATCTCGACTGTCTTCGGATTGTATCACACGGATTATATCTATAGCATATTTTTTGGCAAACTCATAGTCTCTTTCATCATGCGCGGGAACAGACATTATTGCCCCTGTTCCATAATCCATTAAAACAAAATTTACTACATATATCGGAATCTTTCTATTCGTAAACGGATTGATAGCATAAAAATCCGTGAAAAATCCCTCCTTTTCCGCAATATCTTTAGACATCATAGAATTATGAATAATCTTTTCTAATTCTACATGTTTTTCGGAACCCTCGGTTAATTTTTCGGCAAGCGGATGAAACGGGGAAATAGCAATAAAAGTTGCCCCGAATACAGTATCTGCCCTCGTAGTAAATATTTCTATTTTATCGTTATTTACTCCCCTGCCATCCCCCTCAAAACTGGCTATCTTAAAAAAAATACTTAAACCTGAACTTTTTCCAATCCAATTTTTCTGCATTGTCCTAACCTTGCTAGGCCAACCTTTTAAACTATCAGTATCTTTAAGCAACTCATCCGCATAAGCCGTTATCTTAAAGAACCATTGATCCATATTTTTTATCGTCACATTGTTTCCGCATCTCCAGCATTTGCCATCTTCCACTTGTTCATTGGCAAGGGTTGTATGACACGAGTCACACCAATTGACATTTGAAATCTTTTTGTAGGCCAATCCTTTTTTAAATACCTGCAAAAAGAATAACTGTTCCCATTTATAATACGATTTATCGGATGTTATAATCATTCTATCCCAATCGTATGAAAAACCTAATCTTTTTAGTTGAACGGTCATGTAAGCTATATTGTTTTTTGTCCATATGGATGGGGTAGTCTTATTTTTTATTGCGGCATTTTCGGCAGGAAGTCCGAAACTGTCGAAACCGATAGGATGCAGAACATCAAAACCCTTCAATCTTTTAAAGCGAGCGATAACATCCCCTATCGCATAGTTTCTCACATGTCCCATGTGAATTCGGCCGGAAGGATATGGAAACATTTCTAAGCAATAGAAGGCTTTTTTATTACTCAAAGTGTTATCTTTTACATTAAATGTACCGTCTTTTTCCCACACGCGCTGCCAACGGTTTTCAATTTTACTAAAGTCGTAATTTTTATCTATTTCAGCCATATATACTTGTAAAATCTATTCATCAAAAATAAACATTAATATAATTTTATGTTATCTTTTACACATACTTCACTACAGAAATAAAAAACAGTATGGTCCCCACAACAACGGAGCTATCCGCAATATTAAAGCTTGGCCAATGATAATTGTAAAGATGAAAATCAAGAAAATCCACCACGTAGCCTTGAAGAACCCTGCTTAAAAGATTTGAAAACGCACCTGCTATTACCAAGGATAAAGATACTATGAATAAACCGGAATTAACTTTTAACCTAAACAAAATAAAGGTTACAAAGATAATAATCAGGGCCGTTAATATTATAATAATGAGCGACGAATAACTATTCATAAGCCCAAAAGCAATGCCGGCATTATCAACATGGACTATGTTGAAATAATACCTTATTACGGTTATCTTGTGAAATAAGGCTATATGGTTATCGGTTAAATATTTCAAATATTGATCGACAAACAAAATGGGAAGAAAAATAGAAATCAATATAGTCAATTTCTTTTTCATTTGCGTTGGTTCGGTTAAAGTGGTTTACTTGAATTATTTTTTTTGGAACAGCCTATTAACGCCTCAATACCAGGAAGCTTCTTTCCCTCTAAAAGCTCTAAGAACGCGCCTCCTCCAGTCGAAACATACGACATCTTGGCAAACTCTCCCGCCCTGTGCAAAGCAACATCAGTATCGCCTCCGCCTACGATTGTAAGGGCGTAGGCATTTGCCACACTTGAAACCAATGCAAATGTTCCTCTGCTAAAAGCATCGAATTCAAACACGCCCATTGGACCGTTCCATACAATTGTCTTTGCATTTTGAATGGCCTCGGTAAAAAGGGTCACGGTTGCAGGACCTATATCTAGTGCCATCCAATCTTTTGAAATTTCCTGAACGGTAGTAACCTTGGTTTCTGCATCAGGAGCAAACTTATCAGCAATAACTACATCCACAGGAAGATAAAGCTTGATATTTTTTTCCTTCACTTTTTTGAGCGTTTTTTTTGCATATTCGATCATGTCATCTTCAACCATGGAACTGCCAATATCATATCCCATAGCCTTAAGGAAGGTATTGGACATAGCCCCACCTATGATAAGTTTATCTACTTTATCGGCTAAATTTGACAATACCTCTATCTTCCCAGAAACCTTAGCCCCACCTACAATGGCAACAAACGGTTTCATCGGACTTTCTATCGCCCTCGTAAAATAATTCAGCTCTTTTCTTATCAGAAAACCAGCAGCGCAAGTCTTTACGAATTTTGTAACGGAAATATTAGAGGCGTGAGACCTGTGGGCAGTAGCAAACGCATCATTGACATAAATATCACACAATGAAGCTAATTTCTTTCCAAATTCCTCATCATTTTTTGTTTCTTCAGAATAAAATCTTAGATTTTCTAACAGTATGACGTTGCCGTAAGATGATGATTTTACAGCGCTTTCTGCTAACTCACCGACACAATCACTTACAAATTTAACGTCTTTATCCAGTAACCTGCTTAATCTTTTCGCAACAACTATAAGCGAAAGCCCGGTAACCTTATTCCCCGTGGGCCTACCCATGTGAGACATTAAAACTACCTTTGCATCTTCATCCAAGCAGTAATTGATAGTAGGAAGAACGGCCCTAATCCTTGTGTCATCGGCGATATTCCCGTTTTGGTCAAGTGGAACGTTAAAATCTACCCTTATAAGAACGGTTTTATTCGTTATGTCTATTTCGTCGATATAAACTATATTTTCCATTATCGCATCATCATAATCGTCATCTCGGCAAGCCTTGTGGAATAGCCCCATTCATTGTCATACCACGACAAAACTTTAACCAAATCATCCCCTATAACCTTTGTGCTAAGAGAATCAACAATGGAAGAATATGGATTTCCTACATAATCGATCGAAACTAATGCTTCCTTACTAAAAGCAAGAATTCCTCTCAAATATGTTTCAGATGCCTCTTCTAACTTAGAATTTACCTCTAAAACCGAGGTTTTCTTAGAAACCTTGCATACCAGATCATTAATAGAAACATCAGGCGTAGGCACCCTTAATGACATTCCGTCAAGTTTGCCCTTCAGTTCAGGTAATACATTGCAAACTGCCTTTGCGGCGCCGGTTGTTGTGGGAATAATGGACACCGAGGCTGCTCTTGCCCGCCTTAAATCTTTATGCGGCAAATCTAATATTCTCTGGTCATTCGTATAAGAGTGTACAGTTGTCATATTTCCCTTTTCTATTGTAAAATTTTCATGAATTACTTTGGCGACGGGAGCAAGGCAATTCGTAGTACAAGATGCCATAGAGACAATAGAATGTTTATTTTTATCATAAATTTTATCGTTAACTCCAAGGACAATCGTAACATCAGAATCATTGGAAGGTGCTGAAATCAAAACCTTTTTAGCTCCGGCTCTAAGATGTTTAGATGCATCGTCTCTTTTTATAAAAAGTCCTGTTGATTCAATAACCACATCAACGCCTAAGTGCTTCCATAAAAGCTCGGAAGGATCCTTTATCGCCGTAATTAAGGTCTCCCTGTCATCTGCAACAATATGATCAATATCGTAACCGACATAAAAATTTGCCTTACCGTGAACCGAATCATATTTGAGGAGGTGGGCAAGCACTTGCGGATTGGTGATATCATTAATCGCGACCACGTCAATCCCTTCGCCCTTTGCTATCATGCCCTGTAATACCCTAAAAACATTTCTTCCTATTCTGCCAAATCCGTTTATAGCTATCCTTAAGTTTGCCATAAAACCTCCTTTATATCGTTCAGTAAACGTCAAACCATCAAGTAAACCGCGTGCCTTTCGTTTATTGCATTAAAAAACCGATACCATGCATATTTAAATTTAGGTTTTTAAATCCTTAAGCGCGGTTAATTTATTCCAAACCTGATTGTCTGCCTTAGTCTCAAAATTTATTGAATTATTATATATTACAACCGCACACAATTACAATATATATTTATCCGCGCCTATCTAAATTCTTAACAATTCTGCAAAATTATGATAGAATATTGTTGGGTTTTCGGGCATCGCTGTGCTCACAAAAACGATGAATAAGTTAATTTTAGGTGGAGGCTTTTATGTTTAATTATAAAGGACTTGCAGTAGAAAGATTTTGCCATGACAGCTTTATGGTAACCGACGGCAAGGTTAATTTGTACTTTGACCCGTTTAAACTACTCAATGCCAATCCCAAAGCGGATTACATTTTTGTATCCCATGAACATTTCGACCACTTTTCTATGGACGATATTCATAAAATAATAAAAGACTCTACCGTGCTATTTATGAATGAGATGACACACAAAGAGCTAGATTCTTTGCTTGATAATAAAGTTGTAATTATTGCACCAGGCAACTCAATGGATTTTAAAGACTTTCATATCGAAGGAGTTCCTGCGTATAACATAAATAAATTCAAAGAACCCGGCAAGGTTTATCATCCCAAAGAGGATAATAAACTCGGATTTATTGTAACATTTAACGGGATTAAGATATATCATATGGGTGACACAGACAACATACCGGAGATTGACAATTTGACTTCAAAAAACATTGATCTGTTGTTTATACCGGTCAGTGGCACTTATGTTATGACACCTCTCGAGGCGATAGGAGCGGCTGAAAAAATCGGGGCGAGTATATCTATCCCTATGCATTACGGGACCATAGTAGGCGACAAAACACAAGCGGAATATTTTAAGGAAGGTTGTAAAAAAAAGGGGTTAAGCTCCGTAATTATATAACTTGGAAAGAGGAAAATTACCGTATGAGCGGAAAAGAAAGCTATGTTCCGATAGTAATTGAAAGCCTGATTTTTGGCAAAAATTCAGATTATCCTCTCTATATAGGTTCGGGGTCAAGCTATATTCTTTATCGGTCAAAAGCCCTCATATTTTCTCAAAACGAGGCGCTAAGACTGAAAAATAACGGGGTTAAACATCTTTATATTCTAGAAAATGATAAAGAAAAATATGAAAACGATATAGCAGAACACATAGAAAATATAGTTGACTCAAAAAATCTAAGCTTAGAGGAAAAAGCCGTAAAAATTTATATCTATTCCAAGGTTTACGCTGAATGCGTTTTGACAACCGGCAACCTTAAGGATAACAAAAAAAATATGAAAAAAACCATAGAAATTACGGTTGACTATCTTTTAATAAGCGAATTTGCATTTACGAAGCTTTTAAATCTCTCTGATTACGATTATAACGAAGTAGGTCACGGTATGAATGTCAGTATTTATGCTATTTCCTTGGCGACAAGACTCGGTTTCGCAAATAAGCTGTCTCTGTACGAAATTGGCCTTGCAGGACTACTGCACGATATCGGAAAATTAAAAATTCCAAAAACAATTATGCTAAAAAATAAGTTAAACGACGCAGAATTAAGTCAAATTAAAGCGCATCCCGTGTATTCTAGGGAAATTTTAATACAAAACAACATGGATAACGACGATATTATCAATGGCGTTATAGAACACCATGAGGCTTCGGACGGTAGTGGTTACCCATTCGGGAAAACGGAAGAGCATATCTCTACTTACGGAAAGATCTTGATAATTGCTAATAAATTTGACTCTTTGACCAGAAATAGGCCATACAGAATAAAACTAAACAAATATGATGCGTTAAATCAGATGGTTGTAAACAGCGCTCTTTACAACAATGCCTTCCTAAAAGAGTTTACATTGCTGATGTCAAAACAACCCGTTTGAATGGTGCCGAAGGCCGGAATTGAACCGGCACGGATAATTATCCACCACCCCCTCAAGATGGCGTGTCTACCAATTCCACCACTTCGGCATTTTAATAAAGAATCAATAATTCGATACAGGCTATTATTTATTATTTAACCGCTTTTGATTGCTTCGCTAACGCCTTAGGTAGAGGAACGGTAATATTCTTAACCGCAGCAGATTGTTCCGTCTTCTTGAGATAGCTTTTAATTGAGATTGGGCTAACCTGCTTTGCCGAAATATAGGATATTAGAAATGCCGTTGCCATGAAAATAACGGCCAAAACAGCAGTGGCTTTAGTCAAAAAATTACCCGCACCGGAAGCTCCAAATACAGTCTGCGAACTACCACCAAACACGGCGCCCATTTCTTGCCCTTTACCTTGTTGCATTAAAATAACAACGATCAAAAAAAAGGCAGAAACTATAAATATAACCATCAGAAATTCCATCATAATTAGATTATATTAATAGAATATAAAATAAAAGTCAACCACATAATAATAAAAAATATCGCTTCTAAAAATATATTTTTTATTGTAGAATTTATGCATGAAAAAAGAAATTCTTATCTACTTTTTTTACGGGAAAGATGATTTCAGGATCGCTAAAGAGATAAATCGAATAAAATATAGCGTGTTAAAAAAAGAGCAGGTGGATTTTAATTTCGACAACCTTGTATCACCTTCTATAGATGAATTTCTGGATACAAGTAATGTTTATCCGGTCTTGTCAGAGAGAAGGGTTATATGCATAGATGATTTTGACGGTTATTTTCTTAATAATGCGGATCTACTCAATTACTTAGATTCTCCGTCTCCTACGTCAATAATAATATTCTACGACCGAAACTTAAAAATTAATTTAAATAACAAATTTTTCAAAAAATTAAAAGGCAAGGATTATTTTAAACTGTCCAAAATTCGGCCTTTATACGACAATGAGCTTTTCCCTTATATTAAAAATTTATCTAAAGAAAAAGATATAAAAATTTCTGACGAATCAATATACTATATCGTTAGATATACGGGCAATAACACTGCAATCATTGATAATGAGCTTGATAAAATAGCATCTGGAATTAAACCTGAAAATAGATCTAAGGTACTGTCCGTTAGCGAATTAAAACCGTTTCTTTCTTTCTCAAAAACATTTAGTATTTTTGACCTTATCGATAAAATCCTTGACAAGGATGCAAGGAGAGCGTTTTCAATATTTAGCGCTATTTACGACGATGGGGAAAAACCAATAAAAATCGCACCAATGTTATACAATGAGATAAGAAAACTGCACAGAGCAAAACTGCAGGAGTCCGCGGGAATAAACATGGAAACTATCTTGCAAGTAAATTCAATCTTGCCCTTTCTGAAAAACAAATTCCTAAGAAACCTGTCGCTATTTTCAATACGCGAGCTTAAAAAAATGATGGAACTGCTTGAAGAAGTAGACATTAAACTCAAGACAACAGCCTACCCGCACAACCTAATATTCGAAGAATTTATATTTAAACTTAACCTTTTAGATAATCCTCGAAATAGGTGTGCTTAACTAACCTTATTTGACTGCGTTATGAAGTTTAGATAGCGCGGAAACTTTCCTAGAAGCATTATTCTTATGAATCACCCTTTTAGATGCTAGGTGCATGATATAAGACACATTTAGCTTAAAAAGAGTAGTTGCCGTTTCCTTATCATTCTGAGATACGGCCACCTTAAATTTTTTGATATTGGTCTTCATCTTTGAGATGCTACTTGTGTTGCGCAATGTTCTTTTTTTTGTTTGTCTTGCTCTTTTTTTAGCCGATTCGTGGTTTGCCATAATATTTACCCCTTAATTTTATAATTAATCCCTCTACAACAGTAACTTTTGATTCTAACAAACTTTTTATTTAAAAGCAAACAAAAATATGCCCTGTCTCACCTAATCACCAGAGGATATGCAGGTTACGAAATGTTTACTTGAAATATCCTTCATTATATTGTCAAAGTCGTTACTGAACACCTCAACCGAAACATCGAAGAGACCTGTAATAATATCTTTTATCTCCTTATCTGTTTTATTGCCGTCGCATAATGATAAAATATTAAAAGAAACCTCGTTTAATCTGTATATATCGCCTGCATCTGTATTAAAAAGCATATAACCGTTTTCATCGCTGCGCAGACTAAACTTTTCATCAAGTTTATATATTTTAGTCATATAAATATCTCATAAATTAAATCCAACACTGAGGATCTTTTGAATTAAAACTGCCATTACAGTAGTAACTTATTGCCTTGCACCCTCCACATCTTTCAAAGTGAGAACACTCTAAGCATTCCTTGGATAAATTATTTTTTTTCCTCATTTCCCATAATATTTCAGAAGTGTACCATATCTTAAACAATCCGTCATCTATAATATTTCCAAGGGGTAAATAAAGTCGTCTGCATGGAAGAAGCGTTCCGTCATGAAGGATACAAATTGAGGACAAACCGACAGGACAGTGCCCGCCGCTATTTTCATCTATTAAATTCCACAACGGTCTTGACGTTGCCAGCTTCGTCTTTCTATCCAAGAAAACCTCCTTGGATTTAGCATAAACATCACCGTAGACCTTATTCAAAACACTAGGCTGTATAAAAAATTCATTCTTTTCAGCCTCACTCATGGTCGTCATTCTTTCAATAGTTAGCCTATCGACATTGAGCTTGTAAGCCAAATTCGGCATACTAACTGCTGACTCAATATTTTTATTGTTAAGGGTAAACATTATAGAAACTTTCAACCCTGCCGATTTTAACTTCTTAACCGAATTTATTGTCTTTAAAAAAGTTCCTTCACCTCTAATGGCATCATGTATTTTAGCATCCGCGCCATCAATTGATATCTGTATTTCAGTTATTTTTTTATATTTCTTGATTTTGGCTATCAGGCCATCGTCTATTAATGTCCCGTTGGATAAGATAGTAATCTCTTTAAAATTTGGTGAATTTTCAATGAGATCTGCCAGGTAAAATAAAGCAGATGGCTTTAAGAACGGTTCGCCTCCCGTCAATGAGATTACTCCCTTGGTATTCCATTTAGACATTGCTTCGTCAAGCCTCGAGAAAATCAATCCAAGACGCTCCATATCAGGCTCCTTAAAAACATAACCATCCTGATAACAGTGGATGCATCTCAAATTGCAACTTTCAATAAAGTGCCACTGGATATAAAATTCATTTTCTTCTTTACTTGAATATTCGTCCATTTCCTTAATGATTGAGCCTTGCTGTTTAGCTTGTAAATATGCCAAAACGCACTATTATTTCATTCCTCTTGCATCTCTTGTAATTTTATTATTGCATCCGAAGCCTCTTTTAAATCTGAAACATAGAAATCAGGAATAATATTTTTATCATGTTCGTACATGGTATTTTTTAAATAAAATGACTTTAAGCCGGAATTTTTTGCCAAAAGAATATCGCTGTCCTTATCGCCAACCATAAATGATCTACTTATATCAATGCCGAATTTTTCCGCACTGTCGGTCACCATTCCCGTATCTGGTTTTCTACAGGAACAACCGATATTGTAAGGCTTAACCATACCATCTTTATGATGAGGGCAAAAATACAAATCATCTATCGCAATATTGTTATCTTCATAAATCCCCATCAATCGCTTATGCACTTTTTCTAAATCATTTACTGTAAATAAACCCTTGGCAATCCCCGCCTGATTTGTAACTATTATGAGTAAAAACCCGACTTTCTTTAAATTTTTTAACGCTGTAACGGTATTAGGCAGTAAAACTATATCATCTGGATTCTTTAAATAACCTACATCTTTGATTAAAACGCCGTCCCTATCCAAAAACACACATTTATTCATATATTCCGCCAATTTTATTTATTGATATCGGGTCTTGTTCTCCACCTATTGTGGATCCAGAACCACTGCTCAGGATACTCCTTAATTATGCCTTCTATTTCCTCATTGAATATTTTTAATATTTTCATCATATCAGACTTTCTATCTCCCGTATATTGTATATCAAGGGGTTTTCTTATTATTAACCTATGTTTTTTAAAATTGCCATTCCTATCGTTAAGACGAACCATGAAAGCCGGAACGACCGGGACCCTCATCTTCGCAGCAATGTTAGCCATACCCGACATAGTGCAGGCCTTAACGCCGAAAAAATCTACAAATACACCTATTCGTTTAGAAGCGTTCTCATCGGGCAAAAACCCCACTATCTCCTTTCTATTTAATGCCGAAATTATATTTTTAACAGCATTTTCCCTATTATATATCACCTTATCACCCGACTTCACTCTCAGACTATAAAGAATGTTTTCTATATACGGGTTATCTAATGGTCTTACCAAAAGACTGCCGAGGTAACCTTTCAACGCAAATGTTTTTGCCAGAAGTTCCCAATTGCCAAAGTGGGCGGTTAAAAGAAGTATTCCTTGTTTTTTATAAATATCTTCTAGCACACTGAAATTTGACTCCACAAAATCATCTATATTTGCCTCTTCGTACTTGTTTAATCTGAAAATCTCTACAAAAACCATACCGAGATTTTTATAGAAATCAATACATATATTAATCAACTCCGTTTCATTTTTATCCGGAAAAGCAATACCGAGATTTTTTATAGTACCTTTTGCATGTTTCTTATCTGCCCTATAAAATATTATACCCAAAATCCTACCTAATTGTAACGCAAAGTCAATCGGAATAAGATTAATAAAAAGATAAAAAACATAAACTATCGCAAACTCAATGTATAATAAAATTCTGTTCTTTTTCATATTTTTTGTAGTTATCATAAATAAATTCAAAAAACGATTTATCTAAAATTATCTCAAAATCTAAATAATAAATCATTTTTATGATATCTTTATATTCCTCCTGTTCGCCAAATATCCTTAATTTAACATAATCTTTTAGTGTTGTTATAATGATGCAGTTACCGTTTTGATTCATGCCTTTTTTGATATCAATAATATCCGCTTCCGAATACCGGTGATGATCCTCAAACTCAAGCTTGCGATCTATTTTAATGCCACAGGAGATCAGATTGTCATAAAAGTAGCTCGGATTTCCAATTGCACATATTGTTGTCACATACGCTTGCTCTTCGATTAGAACACTGAAACTTAATGCGTTTTTTCCACCATTTCCGCCTAAAAGATTAATAGGCTTGTAATAGGAATAAAACACCGGGCTAAACCTATTAAATCTCCTAATCTCCTTTTCAAAATTTTCATCCGTTATTTTTAAAGCACCGTCTCGTTGTTTTATATTTTTGGTTACAACGATGACATTTGCATATCCAAGTGCACTTAACGGTTCCCTTAAAACTCCCGCCGGTATAACATTTTGATCAAAAATATTGCTTGTTTTGTCGATTAAAACTATATCTAAATTCTTTTTAATATTCAACGCGCTAAATCCATCATCTAGGATGGCAATTTTCTTGTGTTTCTCGTATTTTTCGTGGACATCTTCATATAAACAACGTCCTTTTAGATTTGCATCATCTATATCATTGGGTGAGTTTGCAGGTTTTACATCGTCTATGTTGAAAAATACAGTGGCATTTTCGGCAAGATTAAAGTAAATATTGTCATTTTCAGAACAAATATTTGCGGCCGATATCCTATCCCTTGACACTATCACGGGTATCTGTATTTTTTTTGACCTAAATCTTTCAACTAAAAGGACTACTTCATCCGGAAGCTTTTGTTTAGCATCATCAATCTCGTACTCCCAATCCGCAATATAAGTTTTTTTTTTAAAAGCCCTTTATATCCCCTGCTTATAATGCACGGCCTCAAATTTAATTCATGTAAGTATTCGGCTATTGTATATGAAAATGGGGTTTTTCCCGCTCCACCTAAGTTTATGTTTCCTATACTGATCGTAAACATATTAGGATCTTTAGCTTTAAAAATAAATGAGTTGCCATACAGTGCCCTTTTTGTCTTCGTGAAAACAATAACTAGGCAGGATATTAAGGATAGAGGGGATTTAACAATAAACTTCAATAAATTAGAGTTACCCTTATTGTTATTAAGAAAACCAACTATGTATTTGTGGATATTTTTCATATTATTTCCCCAATGAATCTACTGCTTCTTTTATTCTATCTAATCCCTCTTTGATAACATCCATACTCGCCGCAAAAGATAACCTAATAAAATTGTCGTTTCCGAATTCCACACCCGGTACCACAGTAACAAGATATTTTTCCAAAAGATAATCGCAAAATTTAGTGGAAGAATTTAATCCGTTTCCATCCTTATCGAATACCCCCGAAATATCTGCAAATATATAAAATGCTCCATCGGGCTTAATCGGAACAATACTCTTTATATTTTTGTCAAAAAAATCCAACATATAATCTCTTCGTTTCTGAAATTCTTTTCGCATCATGATAGTGAAATCATAACCTCCCCTCAATGCCGCTAAAGCGCCGTATTGAGCAAATGTAGTGGGATTAGATGTACTTTGAGACTGAATATTATTCATTGCCGATATTAAATCTTTTGGCGCTGCCGTGTAACCTATTCTAAATCCTGTCATTGAGTAGGTTTTGGAAACTGCATTGACGGCAATTGTATTTTTCTTGAACGATTTGTCAATCATCAATACATTGAAAAATCTTTTATCATCAAAGATTATTTTTTCGTAAATGTCATCCGTTACAATATATAAATCATGCTTTTTGGCAAAGTCGGCAATTGCAATAATGTCTTTCTCATCCATCAAAACCCCTGTTGGATTTGAAGGGCTGTTGATTACCAATCCTCTTGTTTTGTCCGTCAAATTTCTTTTAAAAATCTCAAGATTAAGCTTAAATTTGTTCTTAGACGTGTCCGCCATAACAGGAATACCGCCAGAAAGTTTTATGATTTCGGTATAAGACACCCAATATGGCGAGGGAATTATTATTTCATCCCCCTCATTCAGGAGTGCGGAAAAAATATTATACAATGCATGTTTACCGCCACAAGAAACAATTATCTCGCTATTTTCATATTTGATGTTATAATCCGACAACAACTTATCTACTATTGCTGATTTGAGTTCGTCTATTCCGGAAACAGGGGTATATTTCGTGTGACCTTTGTCAAGTGCATCTTTTACAGCATCTTTTATATAGTCGGGTGTATCGAAATCCGGCTCTCCCGCCCCAAAACTTATAACATCCATACCCTCAGATTTTAGCTTTTTAGCCTTTGCGGTTATAGCAAGAGTAGCAGATGGTCTTATTGAAGATGCTTTACATGAGAGTCTCATCATTTTCTCCTTTGAAATAAATTTTGACCAGTTCAGAAGCTATTGCGCGGGGAACCATACTGGAAATATCACCCCCCAGTCGGGAAATCTCTTTAACTATCGTAGAGCTCAAAAACGAATACTTTTCGGCGGTCATCATAAATATCGTTTCTATGCAAGGATCAAGGGTTCTATTGGTAATTGCAAGCTGGAGTTCATACTCAAAATCAGAAACCGCCCTCAGCCCTCTTATAATGACCTTTGCGTTGATACTTTCCACATACTTGACGAGCAATCCCTTTAAGCCCACTACCTCAACCCTATCAACATCAACTTCTTCATCTTCCCTTAAAACCTTGGCTATAAGACCCATCCTTACGGATTGCTCGAAAAGATAAGGCTTCTTTTTATTACAAGCCACGGCGATAATTACTTTATCAAATATGCCAAGGCTTCTTTTTAGGACATCCAAATGACCATAAGTAATAGGATCAAAAGAACCCGGATAAACTGCCGTTTTATATCTTGATATATTTGTCATAAATTTTTACAAAATTAAATTACAGCCGGTCGTTACTTTTTACCATAAAATCAATTAAATTGCAATTGACTTTGTTTAACCGGGTTATGGTACAAATGCATGGAATAAAGCTCTATCGCAGGATTAAGTCAAAAACATTGCGGCGATAGATATAATGTTCTATAATGACAAGTATGAGAAAGTGTCCTCCAAATAAGAAATATGGCTTTTTTTTATTTTTTCTTCTTGCTTTCATGGCGATTTTTTACCTGACATTTATTACAGATATAAGCTATTCACTCAACATTCCCCTTACGATGACTATAATTCAAACCGGAATGAATAAGCAAACAGTGAATGAATTCATCCGTAAAACGACCAGCACTACGTATTTTTATAAACCGGCAAAGACTGGAACATATCGGAATTCATCTTATCTTGTTTGCTTAGAATGCCAAAACATCCCTGTCTCATACAGGAATAACATTATATCAAATTATAAATTTTTCGAGTATATTCCAGTTATGCAGTCCTTATATGTTAACAATATAATCCGCAATATTTTTCATCCTCCCCAAACAAATACTTGCATCATTTAAGGCGGATCCGTCACTTGTCAACCGCTGCTATATAAATAACATTCTAGATAATTGTACAAAATCACATTATATTTAAAATAATATACTTATTGGAGGTAACTTTATGAAAAACGAAAAAATAAATGTTTACGGAATGACCTGCGAACACTGCGTTAATACGGTAACCAAGGCTATATCTTCACTTAATGGGGTAGATTCCGTTAACGTAAACCTTAAGGGTGAATATGCCGATGTAGCATATGACGACAAATCAACAGGGATAGATAATATCAAAAAAGCTGTGAAAGAAGCAGGCTACGATACCGAGAAAGCTGGTCATGGACATGGTCACGGCGGGATGAAAGAAGACGGCGGTTGTTGCTGCTAAGAAACACCTAATAAAAGAATGTTAATGCCTCAAATATAGCAACATGTGACACTCGATCTATCAAATATTCCCGCTCTGTAAATAATAGAGCGGGAATATTAATCTTGCACAGATATTTTTTTAGATAATCTTGCAGTATAATAGGGGTATTGGAGGTAACTTTATGAAAAACGAAAAAATAAATGTTTACGGAATGACCTGCGAACACTGCGTTAATACGGTAACCAAGGCTATATCTTCACTTAATGGGGTAGATTCCGTTAACGTAAACCTTAAGGGTGAATATGCCGATGTAGCATATGACGACAAATCAACAGGGATAGATAATATCAAAAAAGCTGTGAAAGAAGCAGGCTACGATACCGAGAAAGCTGGTCATGATGAACTGAAAAATAATCAGTTCAAAGAACAAAAACGATATAAATTTGCCATAAGCAAAATGGATTGTGCTTCGTGCGCCACAACTATTGTTGATACCATCAAAAGGATGGACGGCGTTAAAGATGCAAAATTAAACTTTGTGACCGAAACCTTATATGTAGATTCAGATTTAGATAAACCCTTGCCCGAAGAAATAATTAAGATGGTTAAATTTGCCGGATTTGGCGCCGAACTTATTGACGAAACATCACAAAAGGTAACGATAGAGACCCTAACTCAAACTGCCGATGAAGGCAAAAACCTTACCGGCAATCAAGAAAGACCAACATCGGAGAAAATTAGATTTGACATAGAGGGAATGACTTGCACAAATTGCGCCAGAACAATAGAGAAAAGCATAGGCAAACTTAAAGGGATCGATAAGGTAACAGTAAATTTTGCAGGAGAAAGTGGATTTGTATCATACGACACATCTGTGACATCTAAGGCCACTATATTTAAAGCAGTGACGGAAAGTGGATACAAACCGGTAGACGAAGCGGAAAAATTAAAAAGAGCGGAAAAATCCTTGGATTCGGCTGCGCATGCATCCTTTATGGGTAGGTGGTTTTATAATGTAGCAAGCTGGAAAAAGGATATTTACTGGCTCATATTCATATTCGTGGTAGCTATACCAGTAGTAATTCTTTCATATGAAGATGTCTTCGGTATGCCGTATTGGGATAGAGTTATTACATTATTCATTCTCGCTTCTGCGGTTCAGTTCACTGCCGGACTAAAGTTTTACAAGGGAGCTTACTATTCTCTGAGAAATTTTTCCGCCAATATGGATGTACTGGTTTCGCTGGGTATTTCAGCAGCATATTTTTATTCTGTGGCGGGTGTGTTCCTATTTTTTAATGGGGAATTTTATTTCGACACATCGGTCCTGCTTATCCTTTTTATAACTGCAGGAAAAACACTGGAAAAAATATCAAAACAAAGAGCTGCATCTTCCCTGAAGGCTCTCTTTAAGCTTCAAACTAACGAATCCAACATAGTAGCTGACGATGGAAGCATAGTAAAAGTAGATACGAATAGCGTCAAGGTCGGGGATATTCTTTTGGTAAAAAAAGGCGACAAAATACCAGTAGACGGGGTTATTGTCGACGGACAAAGCCAGATAGACGAGTCCATGCTAACCGGCGAACCCATACCTGCGGAAAAAAAGCCGGGGGATGAGGTAAGCGGAGCAACAATAAATAGGGGGCAGGTTATAAAAATGAAGGCTTTAAGGGTAGGCAAAGATACAATGCTTTCCCAAATAGTCAGACTTGTAGAAGACGCGCAGGCAGACAAGGCACCTATCCAACGCATTGCCGATCGAGTGACTAACTATTTTGTTCCGGTAGTCGTTGCAATATCCCTGATATCCTTCATATCTTGGAGATTTATATTTCATGCAAATTTCTTATTTGCCTTATCCGCTGCTATAGCGGTTTTGGTTATAGCGTGTCCATGCGCCATGGGGCTTGCTACCCCGATGGCTCTTATGATTGGAAGCTCTATAGGACTTGAAAAGGGAATACTAATAAAAAAGGCGTCCGGCTTGGAAGAAATCGCAAGAATAAATGCTATCGTTTTCGATAAAACCGGCACTATCACACACGGAAAACCAGAAGTGAATGATATAATTCCATTAGGTAGCCTTTCGACAGATGAGATTTTAAGAATGGCGGCTTACGGCGAGAGCTTATCCTCTCACCCTATTGCAACTGCAATAGTAAATAAATATAAAGAATCCTATAAAAAACACGACAAGGGAAAACCTGGTAGTGATGAAGCCGAACCAAAAGATTACAATGAAATTAGCGGACTGGGTATCAGTATGAATTACGATGGCAAAAAGGTTCTAATAGGCAAGAGAGGACTTTTTGAATCCGAAAATATAGATTTGACTAAATTTGACAAACCGGAAGAACAGTACGCGAAGGAGGGGAAGACCGTCATCGGTGTTTCAGTAAATTCCGAAATAATAGGTATTCTCACATTGGCAGACAAAATTAAGCAAGAAGCGAAAAAAACTATAAAAAAACTGAAATCTATGAAAATTACTCCATATCTTTTAACGGGAGATAATGCTAATTCTGCTATAAATGTCGCGGCCCAAGTAGGAATAGAGGATAAAAATGTTATTGCAAATGTTTTGCCGCAGGGTAAACTTAACGAAATAAAAAAATTAAAAAATATTGGATTAAAGGTCGCTATGGTTGGCGACGGCATAAATGATGCGCCTGCTCTTGCTTATGCGGATGTAGGCATAGCTATAGGTAGCGGGACTGATGTAGCAAGGGAAACCGGAGACATAATATTGGTTAAAAGCAATATTATGGATGCCTATAAAAGCGTGGCTCTCGGCAAAAAAACCCTCAGCAAGGTCAAACAGAATCTTTTTTGGGCATTTGTATTTAACGGAATTGGTATTCCATTTGCAGCTGGAGTTTTTTATCATTTTACAGGCTGGCTTTTACCACCTGCGGCCGCCGGGGCGGCGATGGCGCTTTCAGATATATTTGTAATCGTTAACTCGGTCATGTTGAGGGGCTATTCACAGAAAATGGATACGCTATAGAGGGAAATGAGAATAAAAAGAGAGAATAGATCTGCCATGTTTTTTTTCCTTTGTCAGTTCATAGGAATGACATTCTTTTGGTAGGATCTCTCTTCTGTCATGCTGGACTATAACGGTATTTTCATGTTCATAATGCAGAGATGTGAGAAGACAATTAATTGTCTTCTCACAAAGTCCTGAATTATAGGGAGGATCAATAAATATATACTCAGGATTATATTCTTTAAGAAGCCCAATTTCTAATGCTTTTATTGCATCTTCTCTTATGATCTTAATCTTTTTTTCAACACGGAATTTTTTTGAAAGCTCCGCTATGGCAAAAGTTAAACCTGGGAGTTTTTCAACAAAAATGCAAAAAGACGCCCCGCGCGAAAGTGCTTCAAATCCCACGTTGCCAGAACCAGCGTATAAATCGCAAAAAACCCTGCCGTCTATATTCGCTCCTATTATATCGAATAGCGCACCCTTTAAGAGACCTGACGATGGCGAAACATTTTTAACTTTGTACACATTGGGGATTTTTCTTCCTTTTAGTGATCCGCTTATAATACGCATTTACTCTGATAATTAATTATCACCTAAATCTTTTAATTTTTGCTTATCTAATATAACTATACTTCTCTTATCTATCCTAATAACATTTTTAGACACAAAATCCTTTAACGTCCTCGAAACAACCTCCCTTGCTGTTCCCGCAATGTCGGCAATCATCTTCTGGCTTATTTTCTTGCCCTCAAAAAGAAGGGTTATCTTGGCAATCCTTCCCTGCGTACGCCTTAACGAAAGATCTTCTATCCTGTTTGTTAAATATATAAGTTTATGTGTCATGCTGTTTATTATGTTTAATGACACCTCTGGATATTTATAGATTAAGTCAATCATATTTTTACGGGACAACAAGTATAATTTTACCGACGTGACGGCGTCCGCAGAAGCCGGATTCATATCGCTTGCAAATACCGTAACATCATTGAAAGAATCTCCCTCATAAATAAGCTTAAGTATCTGTTCTTTGCCGTCCTTAGACGACTTGTAGACCTTAATTGTTCCTTCTGCAACAAAATATATTCCCTTAGATTTATCTCCCTCTATAAAAATATTTTCACCTATTGCATAATGTTCTTCCCTAAATAAAACTTTGACATCATTAAAAGCACTATCGCTTAAAGATCTAAAATAATCTAATGTTTTTATACCTTCCATAACTTGCTTTGTTTTTTAATAAAATTTAGGTTAAATACACCCATTGACTTACACCAACACTACTTTATTAAGCACATATTATATGCTATAATACAGTATGATATATGCAGTCGGCTATGTCAATAATTTTAAAAATAAATTTACGGAGGTTAGCAAATGCCCATCAGAGAGTATAAATGCGAGGACTGCAATAATTACATAGAGGTAATTCAGGGTATCAATGAAGAACCTTTGAAAACTTGCCCTAAATGTGGTGGAAAATTAGACAAACTTATATCGAACTCAAGTTTTATTTTGAAGGGTTCGGGCTGGTATAAAACCGATTATGCCAATTCAGATTCAAAGAAAGCAAAGGGTGAGCAGGAAGCAAAGCCGAAGGATGCATCACCCACCTCAACTGCATGTTCTTGCAAACCTGAAATATCCGAACAGAAGCAAAAAAAGACACCTTGACATATATATTCAATTTTAAGGCAAAAATTATTAACTTGGATATAGAAGTATCGGAGAGCTATATTGAAGGAATAAGGATAAATAGCTGTGAACAAGATAGGCGAACAAGGCAAAATAGCGGGACTGTTGTCTTCTTGTGTGCTGGCGACTATGATCGGTTAGGGCATCTTTATTCTTTGGTAAACCTTATTGACGATTATTTCTCCGGTAAAATCGTCAATTTTAGCAAGATACCAGTTGATTTTGTTTCTTATTCTAATTTTACTAAAAAAATACTCATTGCCCTACGTGCCGTTAAATATGGAGAGACTTTATCGTATAAGTATCTTGCGTTAAAGGCGGGCTTTAGCGCAAGATACTCTAGAGCCTGCGCGAGTGCCCTATCAATAAATAGAACACCCATTATCTTGCCGTGCCACAGAATAATTTATTCAAACAATAAATTGGGTGGTTATTCAGCCGCAGGCCTATCGCTTAAGAATAAGCTCATCTCTCTTGAACATACAGCGATTAGTTTATAGCATAAAGCCCTTCCTCGGCCGTCCTTATTCTTTCGACCAGTCGCACGGGCATTACAAATATTTTTCCGTCACCGTAATGACCGGTTTTATTGACCTCCGTTATAATTTTTACAACATGATCGGTTTCACTTTTAACAACTACTAACGACATCATTCTTTTAGGTAAAAAACTGTAATCGTTATCGGCAATATCAGCTCTACTGTTAATTAGATTTAGCCCCGGGTCAAGTTCATTCGCTAACCCTCCAGCACCCTTTTGCCTTCCCCTACCGTGAACAGAGTAAAAGGTCATCTGATTAAATCCTTCTTTATCCAAAGCATTTTTTGTGTCCTGAATTTTATGTCTTCTTACTATTGCAATAATTTCAACAACACTTTCTTCTAATTTTGGCTCCATAAAAACCCTCATTAATAATGTGATTTATATAAAATAATACTTCATTACAGACCTTCGGCTCCTGTTCTTACCGTATAAACATTTGAAACTGGTATCACGAATATCTTGCCGTCACCAATATGTCCGGTAACAGCCTTTTCTTGGATGATATCACATACTCTGCTTGCACTTTCTTTTTTCACAACAATCATAAGTTCCAATTTAGGCAATTCATCATAAACTACCTCGCCGACCTTAATCCCTTTCTGTTTTCCCCTTCCAAAAACATGCATTTTTGTAACCGAAACAAATCCGTTTTCTTCCAAAGCATCAAGGACATCTTTTTCTCTTTCGGGTCTAATAATCGCTCTTACCATTTCCATGAACCGTCTCCTTTTTATTGTGTTATATTATATAGAACTTGTTAAAATGATAGCCTTCGCAATATCGCTCAGCGAACGTCCGCTACTCATACTTAATCGTTGAAGCCTTTTGTGTGCCTCTTTTTCAGGGATATTTTCTTTATCCATCAATATATTTTTCGCCTTGTAAATCAACTTTCTATCCTCAATATACTGTCTTAGGCTTTCATTGTCTCTTTTGATATCCTGAAATCTCTTAAAATTTTCAATTGCGATTATTGTTTGAGCCAAAACCTCACTCTTTCTGGCCGGTTTCGTTATATAAGAAAATGCCCCTGAGTCTTTTAACGCTTCTGAATATTTACCATAATCCTTAGCGCCACCAGCCGTTAAAAAGATTATAGGAACGGGATTTGATGTCATAATCTTTTTGCAAGCACTAATCCCGTCTAGCAAAGGCATCTTTATATCCATAAAAATGATATCCGGTTTTAATTCTTTAGCCGCCGCAACCCCGGATGCGCCGTTATCTGCTTCGCAGATATTGGTTGTGATTGAATTTAAAATAACCTTAAGCTCTTCTCTTCTGTCTTGCATATCATCGACAACCAAGACTTTTATGTCTAAATTTAAGCCTTTTTCATTTGTCATAAGTTCATAATCAGATTAAATGTTATTTTTATGAGATAAAAACAATTGCGTTATTAGATTTTGATGCAAATTTAATGCCATTTGCATCAAAAAACCTAAGCCATGCTTGCAACATCTGCATTTTCTTTGAAAATAATCTTTTTCAGCCATGGAGGAGGATTATTGGATAATACTGTTTTTAGGTTTTGCATAGTCTTCTCTATCGTATCATCAGGTTTTGATTTAATTGGATGAATACCTGCTTTCACAACGCGCGCAGCTGCCATTCCACCAATGCTTTTTATGAAGATAATCTTTAAATCTTTTAAACCCGCAATCTTTTTGTTAATCTTGTCTAGTTCTTCAGTCTCTTCCTTAAAGCGCCTAGTTTCTAAAAATGTGAAACCGTCTGCATTTATCTCATACACTGCAAAATTTTTAGCCCATCCAAAGTGGTCATTGATTAAAATATTATCAGTCGTAGCAAAACCTACTTTCATTTAAATCGCCTCCTTAATGTTGTTTAAATAACCGGTCTAATTAACTTTATTTAGTTTGTTATTAATCATTTAACAAATTTGCACTTTCAATGGCGAGGTTTATGGCGCCATTGTAAAGTATATAGTGCTTGAAGCTGTATCCTATTTTGTCGGTTAACGGGAAGCCCGCTCTTAACAAGGGAATGCCTAATTTTTCAGCATAAAATTTTGCATTCGAATTAGAAACAATTAGGTCTATATTCCCATTGTCATTCAACACATCTAAATCGCCTTCACAAAAATTTAAGAATCTGCTTTTAATATCATCAATAGATTTTGTCGATATTCCAACCTTTAAATTTACACCCAATTCCGAATAAATAGTTGAAAAAGAATCTAAGAGATCTACTCCAAGCGCCATTGCTATATCTTTCCCTAAAAAATAGAAATGCGTATCTAAATAAGAATCCATAAGTTGCATTCTTTGTCTTTTATATTTTTCAGGAATCTCCATACCTGTCAATCTTGCAAGAAGATCGAAAAATTTATCACTATTCTTAAGTCCGCATATATTTGAAAAATAATATGTCTTTAGTCCGGTAACCTCAATTACAGTATTCGTTATACCCTTAATACTCAAACCTATAACAATATTGAATTCGCTATTGCAAATGTTTTCCATATCTTTGACGGCAAGTCCGTCAGATGTGGTCTGCGTATATCCCGTTTCATCTAGGTGTCCGTCTAACGAAAGACCTAGATCTGGTATCATAATGGGGCGCAAACCGAAATAATCTACAACCTCCCTTAATTCTAAAAAATCTTGCGGCGTAAATGATATCGGACAAAAAATGTTTATGCTCTTTTTAGATTCCTTTTGCTTCTTTGCTACTTTATCCGCAGCCTTATTTGAAAAGTCAGTTAACAATGCTAACATTCCCTGTTTATAGCCATCTTCAAGGCATCCTCTATAATCTGGCGTGTTCGCATAAATCACCCTTGGAAATGGCACTTTCAGCTCTTCCCTGAAGTTTCTTATAATACTGCCTGCATCCTCTCCGTTTGTCTCTGTTAATCCCGACGATGTTACGCCGATGAAATCAGGCTTCATTGTTTCATAGATGTTTTTAATTCCGGACACTAAAAAATCGCTTCCCCCTAAAATAGCCCCATATTCATTTAGGGCTGTTGTAACTATCGGGATATTTTCGTGAAAATGTTTCGTTAACGTTACCTTGTCAAAACTCGCGCAACCAACGGCTCCATGGACAAGAACCACTGCGTTTTTTAACCCGAGAAAGAAGATAGCCGCGCCCAGTGACGGGCTTGCCTTTAACGGGTTAATTTCTATATCCCTAGCTAAATTCATCATAAGTTTTTATTTGACCCTCTTAACAGTTTAAATAAAGGATTTTTAATTTCAAAGTAAATCTGTTTTGCTAAAAATTCCATACCTTCGTAAGATGTATAAGGGTTTAGCCTTTCTTGGTTTACATCTAAAAATGGAATTAGCGACTTTATCGCGGTATATTGATTCCTGCCACCTGCAAGTATTATATCAATCCGTTCCTCTCTAGCTATCTTAATCAGATTAACGGGACTGCCATTGCTAAGCATTATTATATTGCCGTTTTCGTCAGCTTCTCTTATTCTGGACTTATCTTCGTCCGTACTTTTTTTTATACCTGTAGCTATCACCTTCATTCCTATATCGTTTAAGGCAGATATCAAAGACCAGCTTTTAACGCCACCAGTGTATAGTAAAACCCTTTTGCCCAATAACAATTCTTTATATTCGGTAATGTTTTCCGTAGTATTTTTTGTTCTGACTTTAATATAATCCTTTGCTCTTTTGACGAGCTTATTATCTCCGATTGAATCTACTATATCCATAATCGCTTTATTGGTAGACGACATGCCGAAAAAGGACTCTTCAATATACGGAATTCCATATTTTTCCTTCATCTTTCTTGCCAGATATACCAACGCCTTGGAACATATGACCACATTGAGCCCCGCCTTATGTGAATACATAATCTCTTCTATCGTTGAATCTCCGGTAATGGTGGAAAGAACATTTATACCGATAGATTGTAATGCTTTTTTTATCAAAAAAAGTTCCCCTTTGATATTATATTCACCTATTAAATTAATATTATAATTTGGTAATATATCTACTCCCGGTTCCTTTCTTCCTATCAAATAAGTAAAAATAACATCACCTGCTATCTTGTTTCCTAAATTTTTATTCCCTGAGAATCCTTGGGAAAGCACCGGCATTACGGGTATTTTTAACCTAGAACTAAGTGTTTTTGATATACCTTCTATATCCTCACCCGTCAGTGCAGGCACGCACGTGTTATAGATAAATATACCCTTTGGCTTAAACCTATTATAAGCATATATCACACCCTGCATTAATTTATTTTCTGCACCAAATATGAGGTCATTTTCATTTATAGCGGTTGTAATGCCGTACATGTAATATTCTTCGCTCTCGGTAACAATTGATGTCCTTTGATTATAGTTGTTACCGAGGCAGTTTATGGGGGCATGCACTATGTTTAATGCGTCTTTTATCGGGCTCAGAACAATATATGCACCGTCAAGCGCGCATCCGCCAGTAGAAGACCCTGGCGTTGCGCTTTTACAAGATTTTTGCTCCTTCTTAACGTTGTTATGTTCACATGTAGGTTCGTCAAAGTATTCTTCTTTTGCCGTTAAACGCATTGTATCGCCTCCTTTAATATGATTTGGTTAGGTTTTTGTACTAACTATAGCCAATAGTGCAAATCTATCTCATGAGTTCAAAATGAGCATCATCACTAGTATCATCAACAATATCTATAAATTTATTAACAATCCATGTGGTTAAATTAATAACCCCGCTATATCCGTACAAGGGGTACCTATGAATATTTACCCTGTCAAATATAGGATAACCCACCCTTATATGGGGGATTTTTGCGTCTCTTGCAGCAAATTTACCATGAGACGGCCCTATGAGCATATCAACATGATCCGTCATTATTAGCGATCTTAGATGCCATAAATCTTTGTCTATATGAACCTCACAATCATTTTCTGAATATTCGCTAAACAGTTCTTCAATGCCTTTTTTAAATTCTCCTGTGCCATTGGAACATAATACATATTTTGGAATTCCGCCCATCTCAAGAAGATAACTTGTTAGTCCTGTAAGCATATCCGGATCGCCAAATATTGCAAATTTTTTACCGTGGATATACTGCTGGGCATCCGTCATAGAGTCTATCGCCCTGCCCCTGTCATCCTCAAGTTCTTTAGGAATTTCCTTGCCGGTAATTTCAGAAACAGTCATTATAAACTTATCAGTATAATTAATTCCGATCGGACTTTTTACAACCATAGTCTCTTGTCCGAATTTTTCGGATAGCGTTGCAATGGTCTTCTTTGTCGAAAATTTCTGAAGAGAAATCGTGGCTCTGTTATTTACGCAATGCTCAACATCCTTCAGTTTTGTGGTACCATCCGGATAAAGCTTATACTCGCCATTTAGTGGATAATCCAGCGCATTGGAATAGTCAGCTAACACTATATATTTTATTCCAAAAACATTAAGGATTCTTTTGATTTCGTTAATATTACCTATAGTTGTCTCAAATCCCGGTATTATATTTATTGTATCTATATCTACTGCATCTGATTTTTTACCAAGGGTTGTTATGATTGCGTTAAGCATACTATCGTAGCCCTCAAGATGAGAACCTGCAAAGCTTGGTGTATTGGCATATGGCGCTAATATTTCCTCAGGCAAATAACCTTTCTCTCTAGCCCCCCCCACTATTGAACCCAAATCATCCCCTATAACTTCAGCCATACATGTAGTAGAAACGGCAAACATTTTTGGTTTATATAACGCAGTGGCATTTTTGAAGCCCTCAAATCCGTTTGCCTGTCCCCCGAAAACCGCCCCATCCTCCGTTAAGGATGTGCATACTGCCGCAATCGGCTCCCTAAAATGACGCGATAAATTATTTCTGTAATATGCAACGCATCCGTGCGAACCATGAACAAACGGCATGGTGTCTTCGAATCCCGCAGCGCACAACACTGCGCCAAGTGGCTGACACGCCCTTGCTGGATTTATTACGATAGCCTTTCTATTAAAATTCTTCTCTTTATATTCCTCTGTATTCATCCAGTCTTTTATTTTTTTTATCTCTTTTTTTTCCACAATCAGACCTCCGTATTATAGTTAGTTTTATTTATCTCTTCCATAGCGGCTTAACCAATTTCCATGATGGGCTATTTATTGCTAAGTCCATATCCCTTGCAAATATCTCAAAGCCGTCGTAGCCATGATACGGTCCGGAGTAGTCCCATGAATGCATCTGCCTGAACGGTACACCCATTTTTTGAAAAACATATTTTTCCTTTATTCCTGATGCTACTAAATCAGGTTTAAGCTTATTTGCAAGCTCAACAAATTCATATTCATTAAGGTCATCAGCGATAATAGTACCCTCGGATAACTCTTTCGTTGTCCTTTCGTAATCATCACTATGGGCAAATTCATACGACGTAGATACAACCTCCATACCTAAATCTTCATACGCGCCGACTATATGACGAGGCCTTAGTCCGCCGACTAGAATCATAACTTTTTTACCCTCTAATCTCGGCCTGTATTTATCAATAACATCCTGCATCTTAAGTTCATATGTTTTAATTAACTCTTCGGATTTTTCCTGAATATGTCCGTCAAATAATTTTGCTATTTTTCTGATACTTTCTTTTATCTTAGTAGGACCAAAAAAATTATATTCTATCCATGGGATTCCATAGGTTTTCTCAAAATGACTTGCGATATAATTCATTGACCTATAGCAATGCAGGAGCATGTAGTTCGCCCTGTGAGTTATTTTCATTTCTTCTATTGAACCGTCACCTGACCAGTGAGCCACTACATTTAGACCCATATCTTCAAAAATCTTCATTGATGCCCAAACATCGCCGCCTATGTTATAATCACCTAGTATCGCAACATCATACGGCGTCTTTTTACTTTCATCTACTTCGCCCTTACCAACCACAAAATCCCTTATTGAATCATTTGCTATATGATGTCCTAGGGACTGGCTTACCCCCCTAAACCCCTCGCATCTTACAGGAATAATGGGAATATTTAACTCATCAGACATCTTTTTAGCAACTGCCTCTATATCATCGCCTATTAAACCTATAGGGCATTCCGATTCTACAACAATACCTTTCGCCGTGGGGAAGAGTTCGTGAAGCTCTTTAATTGCCTGCTCCAATTTTTTATCTCCACCGAACACTATATCTCTTTCCCTAAAATCCGTAGTAAATTGGAATGGCACGAAGCTTTCAACGCCTATCTCGCCATTTGCCAAATTTCTCCTTGTGCCCCAACTGTACATACCGCATCCTATTGGACCGTGGCTTATATTAATAACATCCTTTACCGGTCCCCAGACTACTCCCTTAGCGCCGGCATATGCACACCCCCTAGGGGTCATTACACCCGGCAGGGATTTAACATTAGATTTTGCTACACAACTCCCACAATCTTCTTTGTTATTTATACCAAAATGGTCTTTTCTATTTTTCTTTGCCTTCTCTGAATAAATATCAAGAATCTCATCTACTATCTCTTTATTTTTTTTAAAGTTCACAGCCATCTCAAACTCCTTTATCTTTACATTGGTTAATGGTTACATAGTATAAAATGATTAGGTTATTCATTACGTTATATTTGTCAACGGTGCAAATTTGTGTAAATGCATGGTCTTATTCTTTGGACAAACTTTTTCGCAAGACATATCGCCGATACAGTCATCCATACTCTCTATCCTAACTGTCATTTTATCCCCAGCATCTTCAAGGGTATATACACCGCCTGGGCAAACCTTGATACACCTGCCGCAGGATATGCAATTTTCCTTGTCGAATTCTATTAAAAAATGCGGGACCCATCTGCCGCCTGAACGACGAGGTGCACTGATATAATTATTGATGTCGCCATTAAATCCATCCATAATGCCCATTGTCGTATTTTTCCTCCCTATTGATAATTTTTAAAGATTCTTATCTTTATATCTATTCCATCCGGTTCTATGCTAGAAATATCTGTCAATCCAGCTTCAGATAAATATTTCTTATATTCCAATATATCCAAAGAGCAGTTCAATTTTCGTTTTAACGATTTAACCTTTTGAGGGCTCATATGCTTTGTGAGTGCAGTAAACTCATCATCCGGAATATCCTTTCTGAACTCATATATTAGAATTTCTCCGCCGCGGCTCAGAACCCTATACATCTCTATTAGGGAATTAAGTTTGTCATCTAGGCATTTGAACGTTCCTTTAAGCATGATTAGATCGAAACTGAAGCTACCGAAAGGAAGCCTCGTGCTATCGGCAACCATGTACTTGAGCCCAAAATTATAATCATTTGAATAATTAAACTCATTCCTTAACATTGTAAATGCCGCATTGTTGATCTCATGCGCAGGATTTAAATTTACAACGCAATCCATTTTTAATCTTTTTTTAAAAACCTTAACCGCGTGATTTATCATAGTAGGAGATTTGTCTATTCCAATCACGGTTGAATCAGGCAATACATCGTTGATTCTTCTAGCTATGTAACCGGGACCGCAACCAAGGTC
The DNA here is from genome assembly GCA_964631685.1 of uncultured Actinomycetes bacterium. Taxonomy (GTDB): domain Bacteria; phylum SZUA-79; class SZUA-79; order Acidulodesulfobacterales; family Acidulodesulfobacteraceae; genus Acidulodesulfobacterium. The sequence continues at coordinate 198,599 of CAZVZU010000002.1, forward strand.
TAAAATATTGTGCGGTGCATACGGAATTTCAGCTAAAATTTTGTCTACAAACGGGGCATAATCCTCTTTCATCTTGATTTTTGTATCACTAGTTGCTATATAAAGCTCTTCATCTTGAGAAAAACTAATGCTCTTTGAAAGTTTGCATCCTAACACGGTATCTTTTTGCATATTGAACCCTCCTCCGCTTCGCTTAGTTTTTTACTTAAGTCACCGTCTAATAGCCCCGCAGCATCTGAGCGACACTGCCTGCAATGATCCATGATGTTTATGCCTTCAAGTCCGCTCGTAATATCAATAACATCCTTTCTACCGGCGCCTTCTACGCCTGTTTTATAGAAATAAGATTTTTCTGCTGGTATCATAGGCATTACATTAAATAAGTACACGCCAAGCTTTTTTACCGTTTCTGAAATATCTTTTATATGAAAATCATTTATGCCCGGTATAAGAACAGAATTTATTTTTATGGTAAATCCTTTTTTTACAGCCTTAGCTATGCCCCTTATCTGCATATCCAACAACAGCTCCGCTGCATCTTTTCCGGTATACACGACATCTTTGTAGTTCACATATCTATAAATTTTATCAGCAACAGAAATATCTATCGCATTAAGGGTTACAGTTATAAAATTAACACCCCTGTCTTCAAGTTCATCTAAATTATCCGCTAAATTTAAGCCGTTGGTGCTCATACATAGCATAATATCCGGAAATTCTTCAGTAATAAACCCAAATGCTTTCATCGTATCATCCGGATCAGACAAGCTATCACCCGGACCTGCTATGGCGGCAACGCTTACATTGTTAAAGAATTTCTTGACCTGATATATTCGAGCTACAGCATCTTCGGGGGCAATTAAGCTTGACGTTACACCCGGCCTCGACTCATTGGGACAGTCATAATCTCTATGGCAATAGTTGCAGGAAATATTACAAGTCTTAGCAATAGGCAGATGAACCCTGCCATAACTCATAGCCGCTCCTTTATTAAAGCATGGATGTCTTTCAACGCCGGATATAATGTCCGCCCTAATGCTTTGCGGCAAGTCTTTCTTGTCTTTTTTAAAGTCAGTTATATTCATGCATAGTCACCTGATAAACGCACATCAATATTATTTTATTGAAAACCAGTCGCGTCATTTTCTATTAATCTTCATCAATCTCGGACAATAACCTATATTACGCCAATACTGCTACTTTTTCATTCGTCGTTCTTTCGTATTCTTCCATAAAACCATACTTCATCATATGATCTTCTAGCTCTTGCATAGTCATGGGCTTTGGTATCACGAACATCTCATTTTCCTCAATATTTTGCGCAAGCTGTCTATAAATATCGGCTTGAGAACAATCTTTATCATACTCAATGACAGTCTGCCTTTTTATTTCGGCCCTTTGAACCACATTATCCCTTGGAATGAAATGTATCATCTGGGTGCCAATTTTTTTGGCAAATGCTTCGACCATATCTCTTTCGTTGTCTACATTCCTTGAATTACAAATGATCCCGCCTATTCTAACCCCTCCGGAATTTGCAAATTTAAGCACGCCCTTGCATATGTTGTTTGCGGCATACAACGCCATAAGCTCTCCCGAACAAACTATGTATATCTCCTTCGCGTAGCCTTCTCTTATCGGCATTGCAAATCCGCCGCACACAACATCACCCAATACATCGTAAAAAACATAATCCAGTTCTCTTTCGTAGGAACCTAACTGTTCAAGCGTAGTGATAGATGTAATAATACCCCTTCCTGCGCACCCGACACCCGGCTCCGGTCCTCCGGATTCAACGCATCTTATGCCACCAAAACCAATTCTAAAAACATCTTCTTCCGTAACATTTTCCTGTCCGGATTCTCTAACAGAATTTAAAACCGTTTCTTGTCCTTTTCCGCCTAGAAGTAACCTTGTGGAATCTGCCTTAGGGTCGCATCCCACAAGCATTATTTTGTTGTCAAGCTCTGCAAGCGCGGCCAAAGTATTTTGAGTTGTCGTGGACTTTCCGATTCCACCCTTACCGTAAATAGCTACTTGTCTCATTTTTTTACCTCCAAATAAATAGTTTTATTAAAATATAAAAACGCCATAATTAAAGGGATAATATTACAAATCCGATTAACGATGGCGTCATTGCCGTCAGCGCCCAATTGCGCTTTTGTTTATTAATGTTTAATTCGATAACTTTTAAATGTATTAAATCTTAAACTCTCCCATAAAATCTTATTTATTATTTATATTTATATATAGCAATAACCGTGCCACAATTCTTATATCATTAATTTACGGTATTACATAGGGACTTACTGCTTTTGATAGAATTATTTTAATCTACTACTTGCTCAATTTTTAATCACATATGATTAAATTTATGGCAATACTTATTAATTTTTAGAATATTGATTATAAAATATGACGGTGAAATCGCATAATAACTCAATGCGTTGCTTATGCAGTGTGGCATGGAATATGCATTTTATAAATATATGAAGAAGATTATCATTAATGATACAACATTGAGGGACGGAGAGCAGACTGCAGGAATTGTTTTTTCAATATCGGAAAAGTTACTGATTGCAAAAATGCTTGATAAAATTGGGGTGGACGAGATTGAAGCCGGCATCCCCGTAATGGGAGATAATGAAAAAAAAGTAATTAAACATATTAATGAATTAGGTCTTAGGGCAAAAATAGTCGGTTGGAACCGAGCAAAATTGGAGGATATTTATGCATCGCTTGATATAGGGCTCAAGGTTGTCCACGTTTCTATTCCAATTTCTCAAATTCAAATGAAATACAAGCTAAAAAAAGATTGTAAATATGTTAGGACACATCTGATAAATATTCTTAGGATATTAAACAGAGAAGGTATAAAATATTCAGTGGGCGGTGAGGACTCTTCACGGGCAGATGAGGATATGATTATCGAAATAATAAAAATAGCGAAAGAAGAAGGTGCCTATAAGTATAGGTATTCAGATACGGTCGGGGTACTGAACCCCTTAAAGACATTTAAAAATATAAAAAAATTAACGTCATTATTTAAAGATATATTAATTGAAATTCATACTCATAACGATTTTGGTATGGCTTCCGCAAATTCTGTTGCAGCCTTACAAGCCGGAGCCAGTTCTTTGTCAGGCAGTGTCTCCGGCATTGGCGAAAGAGCGGGAAATTGCGCTCTTGAGGAGGTAGTTTCATATTTAAACTTTATTGAAAACGAAAAAATTAATTTTAATCTAATTAAAGCGAAAAAACTGGCTGAATTTATAGCAAAAATAACAAAACGGCCTATCCCATTGCCTAAACCGATCTTTGGTAAGAACATATTTTATCACGAAGCAGGCATTCACACCGATGGAATATTGAAAAATCCGATAAATTATGAAGCGTTTCCCCCTGAATATGTCGGGGCAAAAAGAAAATTAATGATAGGAAAACACAGCGGTTCTTCTATAGTTAAACACGAACTGCATAAAATTGGATGCCAGGTAACAAACGATGAGGCTAAAGACATTCTTAATATTATCAAGGCAAGATCTGTTAAACTAAAAAGATGCTTGACACATAAAGAGGTCGAATCTATTTACAATAGTTATAAACTGAACACCGATTACGACATCAATATCTAAAATGCCACAACGTTCATACTTGCAAGGATTCCTTTATTTCTTTCAAGATTTTAATTCTATTGTGAATAAGATCCTCGAGGGTTGTCGCCTTAACGGCAGTATTTCGTTTGGATGCTATGCCCGCATCTAGTGCCTTCAAAACATTGCTCTGCACAGCTTCTACGGCATCTATAACACTCAAACGATAATTTCGCCTTAGTTGTTCCATGCGCATAGAAAAATCATAATTTGCCTTGCCGCAATGCATATCAACGAGCATCCTCGACTTTTCTCTTGCTTCCTTTAGGATTAATTTATGTGCCAATGCCTTTGGCAACGCTTTTTTCATTAAATCCAGGGTAACACTCAACATACCCGGCTCATCCACCGTTTGAAACCTAAATTCAATTTGTGGCGGTAATGTTTCCCGCATCTGTATTTGCCGATAAGATATTCCGAATAGTTCGGTTGATGAGTGAATAATTTGTTCAAGGATTTTGTTCATGCGATGCATGAACCGTTTAAATATTGCCTCAAGATGTTTTGATAGAATCTTTTCTTCCTCAGTCCTCCAAGAACCAAATATATTCCTTATTTGAGTATCAATAAGCTTGCCGATAAGTTCGTTAAATTTTGCATTTCCCTCCGATCCGTGCTCCTTCGTAAATGATTCAACCTGTGACAAGAGAAATTTGGTCTTTTCTTGCTTTAATTTTTCTATATCTGCCCCAAGTATATCTTTTTTTAGGGATTTAACCTCCTCTGCAAGAAGTCTTTCGCTATCTACCTTTTCCTGATTAATATCACAAATAAAATTTTGAAAGGTTGCAATATTTTTTTCTAATTTATCAAGGGGAAGATTGACCGATTTTTCCTCAAGTTCGGCAAAAAGCATCTCCTCATTGACAAGATTATTTGTCTTTTCGGTCACCGATTTGACTAAAACTTCACCTTTCTCATTGACAAGAAATTGTTCAAGCGACTGTTCAAAACTAAATAAACCGCTTCTTTTTATCTTTTGAGAATCGCCTTCCTTTTTGCCCTTTAACGCATCTTTGCCCGATAGAGGATAAATTATAACATCACTAACATTAGATTCTTCCTCTATTACTTTTTTACTAAATGCAAGTGACTCATCTCTGTCTGCCTCGCTTACGGTATCAATTTTGCTTTGCACAAAGAATATTTTGCCTACCATATTTTTTACATCACGTAAAAACTGGAGTTCGGCATGTGTAAGCGGCGGATCAACCCCAACTATAAATATAGCCGCATCAGCGTGCGGTAAATACTCGTAAGTGGTATGGGTATTATGCTCGTAAGTTGAAGCAATACCCGGCGTATCTATAATTTGAACACCATTTTTTAGGTATGGAGATGGATAAGCAACCTTAACACGCTCCACCCCTTTCTCGTTTTTTGGGTTATGTTTTTCCGTTATGTAAAGGGGCAGATCTTTATGTATAATTTTTTTTTCAGTTCCGTTCTTAAAAAAAGCTGTAATTTGTAACTCATCCCCATATTCCAGTATTGTTATAATGGAAGTAAGGGGGATAACAGCCGTCGGCAAAAGATCCTCTCCTAGCAAGGCATTAATGAATGTAGTTTTGCCCCTCTTAAATTGTCCTACAACAACTAATGAAAAAACATCTGCTTTTAACTTTACACACAACGAACGTGCCGCAACCACCGCATGTTCGCCTGTAGCTGCGCTTTCTAATCTTTCTAAACTTTCCAATAAGTCCGTTTTAATTTTTACATATGTATCAAACATGATGTTTATACACGAATTAGTTAATATTTTTATTTTAAACCGGTATTAAAACAATTATAAAAAATGACACGATGAAAACAAAAAAGATATAAAAAATATAGAGATTCAAAGAACCGTTTTGCATCAATTCCGTTGTAATAGAGCTTATCCTTTCGAACAACCTTATAAATGGAAGATATAAATAATACTCAATAAGTGGAAATATATATGAACCGTAACCACTCGAATTATGATAATAAGATGAATATGGAAACGGGTTGGATATATTTTTTCTATTCGGCCTTAAATATTCATCGCCGTGATAATAAGATAGTGTGTGAATTTTTCTATCCGAAAGTCTAAGCCTTTGCCTATAAACAATATTAAACATTATTCTTAAGGCATTTGAAAACCCGAGCGTCGAAACTTGGGTTTGAGGATTTACTACATTTCTACCCCCCGTCCAAGCGTAATCTACTATGCGTTTTCTAGGCCTTACGATAACCCTATACAAAATATAGAGAATCAGTAAAAGCAGTATAGACACAAAGAATAAATATACGGGACTTGATGCCGAAAAAGAGCTGTAATATGGTATGAAAATATAATTGTGTAGAATTTTTTTATCAATATTTACATGATAAATTAGTTCTGATACCCTAGAAAAAATGGGTGTGTATAAAAACATGAAACCGGCAAGGGAGATGCTCAACAGCACCGGCATTAGCAATGCTATATTCATAGATATAGGAACTTCTTTGACCTTTTTAGCCTCATTTGAACGTGGCAAGCCTAGAAAGGTTAATCCGTATAATTTTACATAATTGGATATTGCAACTGCCGAACTCAACGCTAAAATAGCACCCACGCCGAAGAGAAGTATTCTTGGCAAGACGTCGATTATATGAAAACCCAAGAAGATCATTTCTAAATTAAGCCATTCCGATACAAACCCATTAAGCGGCGGGATGCCTGCGGCTGAAAGAACCCCTATGAACATAAGTATGCCAGTTATAGGCATCTTCTTTAAAATTCCACCAAAATTATCCATATTATGGCTTCCTGTCTCATATTCAATATTGCCGGATGCCATAAACAAGAGACTTTTAAAAAATGCGTGGTTTATGAGCGCATATAGCGAAGCAACCAGAGCAAGAGCGGAAAGTCCGTATAGCCCGTAGTATTGATAATACAAAGATGCACCGATACCCGTTAAAACAAGTCCCATGTTATCCACGGTGGAATATGAAAGTAAAACTTTAATATCATGGGTTTGAGACATATACAGTACGCCAAAAAACATTGTGAAAGCGGCAATAATTAGCGTAATAGTTCCTAATATTAACGCGGTACTAGCCGGATGCAAAACGTAGAGTCCAAATCGCATTATTCCATAAACACCACAAGATGTAAGTACGCCACTTAAAATCCCTGATACTCCCGAAGGTGATGCAGGGTGAGCCTCGGGGAGCCAAATATGCAACGGAACAATACCCATCTTCGCTCCAAATCCGAATAGGAATAGAACAAAAACCATCTCCTTTACATAGCCCGGTATTATCACATTTTTTAACGCATCAAGATCAAAATTATTCGAGTATAAATATAAGATGATTAATCCGAGCATAATTAGCATTGCTCCGATTTCGGTAATTACAGCCATTAAAAATGCGGCCCTCGTTGTTCCTTTTATATAATGCTTAGTCATTACCAAGAAAAACGAGGAGATGGCCATGATCTCCCAAAAAATCATAAACATAAAACCGTTAAAGACAATGATAACAAAATAAACACTCGCAAGCATTATCCCGTACAAAAAGGCAAACAATGCTCGATTTACTCCTGCCCCCAACCTGTCAATATACTTTATCTGATACAATGAGATGTAAAAAAATACTCCAAATATGAACATTATAAAAAAATCACTGAGGGTATCAAATCTCAATGTTACTCGACCGGCAGGAAAGAAGCTACCAAGATAAATCGTCCGATTAAGAAAATCTTCGCCTTTAAAAAACGCGATTACCGCAAATAAAACGGCAAATAGGGAAGCCGTCATATAAAAAATATTTGAAAGAACAAAAATATTCTTAATTTTTTTTGATATCAAACCTAAAAATGCAACCAAAATACCAGCTACGGCAAAGACTAAGAATAGGTAGTAGCAACTTATTGGATTTATAAGGAACGAACTTAAATTCATTTAAAATCACCTTTTTTTATTTGCAATAATATACTTAATATTTCAAATGGATTTGGTGGACAGTGTGGTAATATGACAACATTATCCTCCTTAAAAAGCTTTTTGGCTTCATCGTTGAATAATAATCCTTTACTATCGCTCCGAAAACTCTTTTCAAATATGCCCCCGGACAATGAACAAGCACCAATTAGGACTACATATCTCGGCCTTGGAATGTTATCTAACACATTAAAAAAAATATCGGACATCTTTTTTGTGTAAGTACCTGTAACCAACAAAACATCTGCGAACCTAGGACTAGGCGTCATAAAAATACCGAGCCTATGCATATTATAATACGGGTTATTTAACGCGCTAATTTCCGACTCGCATGCCCCGCAGGAGCCTGTATCTATATGTTTTACAAATAAAGATTTTTTAAATATTTTATTTTTGTCCGCACTGGGAAGCGACGGCGCGGAACAAGCAAAGTCTATTCCATAATTTATCGCTTCAGTGATGTCGCTACAAATATCTATGCATAGTCCGCAAGAAATACATTTGCTTATATCTATAGCCCCGACCAGCTTATCCGCATTTGTCTTATCACTTAAATTCCCATACAATTTATCTAACCTAATCGCTTTAGTAGGGCAAACAGATTCACACTTCCTGCATTTTAGATCATCATCGGTATCCACCGAATTGCCAAAATTAAGACATTTCTTCTCATTAAATGCAATTGATGAAATAAATCCGTCGTAAAAATCATTTTCTTTTGGAAATTTTACTGATTTTATACCAAATTTAAGTCCGCTGTAAGTCCAGAAAAAAGCCATTATCGTACCCTTTTAACTTTTTTTATTTATCGACGGCTGCAACTGAAAAGTTATAGCTTGTCTCGTTAACGTTAAAGTCCATCATCATCGTGTTTTTAACACTATTCGCAAACAGATTATAATTACTTTTGAATGGATATCGTAAATTTACCTTATTAAAAATATAGCCGTTAAAATCTTTTACATAACATAAGATAGATCCTTCGGAAGATTCCACATAACCAAAACCATGCCCTCTTCCCTTATTTCCCTGCGTTAGATCGCTTGCTTTCTTGTATATTTCAAAATCTACGGAATTATTAAATTTATTTTTTTTGAGCATTATTAGGCAATAATCAAGTATAGATAACGATTGTATAATTTCGTCTATCCTAACCATATATCTTGCATAGGCATCTCCATCATTGTATACCGTATTTTCGAGCTTCATATCCCCATATAAAAGATATGGTGCCTTAATCCTTAAATCTGAGGCTATGCCCACACTTTTTGCAACTACGCCTTTTGCGCAAAAACGCTTTGCCGTTTTTATATTCACCTTTCCCGTTGTCTTCAACCTATCTATGTGCGACTTTGTTTCTATATTTTTTGCAATAATCCACTGGACACTATTTACGACCAATTTAGTTGAATTCAAAATCGATTCCATATCTTGCATAGATAAACCCTTTCGAATACCCCCCACCATATTAATACCCATTAAATAACGGGATTTTACGAACTTTGAGGACAACTGCTTTAGCATCTCGGCATAATAGGAATATAAGGCCGAAGGTACTTGAATATAAGTAGATTCAGCTATTTCAGCTAAATTTTCTATATGGTTCCTAATCCTTTCAAGCTCCGCAAAAAACATTCGTAAAAGCTGCAGATTTTTATGTATTTTTTCTGTAAGCCCAAAGAAATTCTCGATGCTAAGGCAAAGGCTTAATGATGCGCTAAAGGCGTTCAGCCCTGATATTCTCTCTGTAACCAGAACTTGTTCATATAAATTGTCCTTTTTAGATAAAACATCTTGCGCATGCCTCTTTTTATATCCGAGCGTTATATTTATATTATGCAACTCTTCTCCCGATGACAAAAATTCATACAAGATAGATTCGCTAACATTTTTTCTGACGGGACCCCAATCAAACTCATAATCCCCTAAAAATTTCTTTTGCACCTTTATTCCTCTTTATCTTTTCATACTATTCGATTAATAATATGTGTGATACCCATTAATAAATGATGAAGACTTTCTGGTATGTAAAGCCCTAAAATTACCAATGCCACAAGTGGTAATGCCATTGGCAAGATAGATGTCAGCCCAAAATCACCTTTTTCAATATTTAAATTGTCCTCGTTCTTCCCAAAGATGATTGAACCAACTTTCGACAGTAAACTCACAAATGCCGCGATTAAAAGACTTACAAGCACGATTGTGACCACATAGTAACCGTTTTTTAAACTTTGAAGTATAATTAAAAATTCGCTTATAAAAGTAACCGAAGGGGGAGCTCCTATTAACGCGAGCACACCGGCGGCAAATAGAAAGGATGTCTTCGGCATAATATAAAATGCACCCTTAATTTTTTTGATATCCTTCGTTTTATACTTGTGCAATAAATTTCCCGAACCAAAAAACATAATAGGTTTTGCGAGGCTGTGACTGAGCATCTGCAGAAGCGCACCGAAGGTACCAAATATACCCCCTAAACCAAAGCCCAGACTAATTATACCCATGTGTTCAATACTGGAATATGCAAAAAGTCTTTTTGTCGACTTTTGATTTATAATTCCCATTACACCCGTAAATATAGTAAAAAGACCGATGATAACCATTATGGTTTGAGGATAATTAAACCCTATATCCCTTCCCGTGATACTAAAATACCTCATTATGCCGTACATTGCCGTGTTTAAAAGGGATGCCGATAGCATACTCGAAATTGGAGATGGTGCTTCGGAATGGGCGTCCGGAAGCCATGTATGCATAGGCGATAATCCCACCTTTGTCCCTAGTCCTATCACCATTAAAATAAATGCAAACATTACTATATCTTTATTGAGATAAACAGCATTTAAGTTTAAGGTAGTCCAATCCAACGATGAAACAATATGCGCACTACCCGGAATATTCCCCGAGAGATAAAAGAGCACGGTACCCAAAAGGGCAAGCGAAAGCCCGGATGAAACAATAAGTATGTACTTCCATGCCGCTTCTATTGACTTTTCCGTAACCTCCGTTATGACCAAAAAGGCGCTCGTTATTGTTGTAAGTTCTATATCTATTAGGTAAATTGCCATATTATTTATCATTGGAGCTACAAGCATAGTTAAAGCAAAAAGATTTAAAAATAGGTAATACCTATTAAATTCTTTATCCGTCATTTGTTCGTCTTCCATTGCAAGCCTTATATATGATATGCCGTGCATTGACGACAAAAAATATACGATACTGACTAAAAGCATTATGTAAGCGCTAAATCTATCTATGACTATCGCACCGTTGAAGAGAGTGATGACCTTCATATTAATAGAAAAATAAAGAATAATTGATGCGCCGATTAGCTCCAAAAATGAGGATACAAAACTCGCATATTCTGAAAATCTTTTATTCTTTATTATAAAAGAACTAAGCGCTACAAATAATGGAATTATTAAGAATGTAATAATAAAAATTTTCATATTTTATTACCCTACCAATCTATTTAGCATGGTTGTAGAAAAAGAACCCGTTTTTACCTTCATGAACATAGACAAAATTAACATTGCAACAAGCGTGACCAAAATGTCGAATAAAACCACTAATTCCACAATTATCGGGAGAGTAGGAACTATTACGACGGATAAAAGAAATATTCCGTTTTCTATAACGAGTATTCCAAGAATATGCGTTATAGTTGTAAACCTCGAAATAATCATAAAAAAACCGATGAAGATTAGGCTCAGTGCGATGGATGATGCATTAATAACAATTTTTGGCGAAAATGGGGAGATCAATCTATATATCAAAAAATAAGCAAAAATTGTTAGCAGCAATCCGGAAATAATAGAAAGCGGGATTTTTATACTGAGCTTTACCTCTTCTTTAATATTAAATTTTTTGATCATTCTTAGGAGTATGTACGGCACTATAATTGTTCTGACAATCAATGTTAAAAACGCAACAAGATAGAGGTTTATATTCTGCGTTTCTATTCCTAGAACTAATGTTAGAATAAATATTAAAAATGATTGAAAACTGTAAGCATGTATATAAAAAGATATCCATTTAGAACTTAGCATCACAAAAGACGACAGAAGGATTAGTGCGACTATAAGTCCCTCCAAGACATAGACATAAACAGGCATTGTATATCCCAGCATATTTTTACCTCAAAAAATATTTTAAAAACCTTTATATTGAAATGTCATTATCGCAAGAACACTTAAAACAAATGCTGCGGCGAAATATTCCTGATATCTGAAGAATCTTAATCTTGAAATGGCGGTATCTATAACCGCTGCTATAAACCCGACAACTAACATTTTTACTATGAGACTGACTACGGCAATCACTAGATTAATCGGACTGTGGTCAACGGATAGCCCCCATGGAAAAACCAGCACATTCAAAAAGATCACCAGAAGTAGAAATTGCTTCATATAGCCTGACCATTTTAGAAAAGCTAAATACGGACCGGAGTATTCCAATATTCTTGCCTCTTCGATCATACTCATCTCTACAGATGTAGATGCATTAATCGGTCTTCTATCGGTATCTGCCAAAAATAAAAGAAAAAATGCGACTATAATCAAAAAATGCGACGGACTAAAATAAAGTGGCAAAGACGATGTTATAGTGTTCAGCATCACGTAAGGCAGAGTAGACCTAGCTATTAATGCAACACCCACAAAGACTAGTATAAGCGTAGGTTCCGAAAGAATGGCAATAAGGGTGGCACGAGACGAACCCAACCCCCCATAACTAGTGCTATGATCAAGCGCCGCAATATTTATAAAAAACGATGAAAAAGAAAAAAGAAATGCTCCTACGAGCATGTCACCCATGAATCCCAAGGGCAACGGATATGCGGTTAAAACCGGAATAAGAAGGGTAATCAGCACCATCGAAATAAATGAAACAAACGGCGTCAATTTAAAAATAAACGAGGCACCGGATGGTACTAATATTTCCTTACGAAAAAGTTTATGCAGATCATAATAGGGCTGAAAGACCGATGGCCCCCTCTTTCCCTCGAAAATATCTTCCATTTTACTAATAAACCCGGCAATAAATGGAGAAAAAACAAGAACCGTTACAACCTGAAAAACCTGAAAAACAGCTGAATTTATATAGACGTCCATCGTAGACTAAATACTCCTCTCCAACATTACATTAAAAAACTAAAGAGCCACTGAAAATGTAATATAGGAGTCATTAGCCTCAGGTTTTAAGGCACAAGCAAATATTGATTTATTCATTAAACTGCTTAAGGCAGACCCCATTGCCTCAATACCCTTTTATTAAACCACACGGTTGAATAAAATGTCAAGAAGAATTGACATTTTCACGATCAAGACGCGGCCATTCATAACATGCAACAAGGGATTAATAGTTTTTTGAATCTATTTTTTGTCTCATATGGAGTATTTTATCTATACCTTTCAAAAAAGCGCCAAAACATTGCGGGTCAAAGGATTTGCCGGGTTTCATTTCATCTTTCATTATCCTTAGGGTTTCTTCAGTCGAATATGCAGCCTTGTATATCCTTTTATTTATTAATGCGTCAAAAACATCTGCTATTTTGCAAATTCTGCCCATGATTGGAATTTGCTCACCGGCTAAGCCCTTTGGATACCCACTGCCATCAAAATTTTCATGGTGAGAAAGAGCAATCATTGCGCCATTTTGAAGCACATGGGATTCTGAATTTTTTAGTACATTATAGCCCATTTCAGCATGGGATTTCATAATTTCAAACTCATCCTTAGTGAGCCGTCCGGGTTTCAAGAGAATATTATCCGGTATCCCTATCTTGCCTATGTCGTGCATAGGCGCTGCATATAATATTTCTTCCTGAAAAACATTGTCCATGGTTAGTTCCTTCGCTATAATGCCGGAATAATGGGACATCCTTGCAATATGATTACCAGTATCTTCGTCCCTATATTCTGAGAGAACTATAAGCCTACCGATAGAATCATTCTCCATTTTGCGTAAATTGTCCACAGTTTTCTGATGATATGCCTCTGTAGCAAGGGCAATATCTACAAAAAGCAATTTTTGAACAGCATTTAATATTTTTATCGACTCATCAGAGCCTATTCCTTTCTTTTTACAGCATGATACCACTGTGGATGTAATAAGCACGTTATAGTAACCGTAAGCCCCAATATAAATAGAGAGCGGGATTTTATAGGTATAATGCGCAAAACCTACGACAATCCTATTTATAAAATATTTTTCGTCATAGGTTAAAGCAAATAATTGTTTTACGTAATTAGATTGCGCAAGTTTCAACTGCTCAAGCAATTTGGGTTTAGAAAGAAGAATTTTACGAGTGTCCCCTATAGTCATCATATAGTCATAAAATGAAGAGGATATTGAAAATGCAACATCTTTATCTATGCAATCTTTAATCTTGGCGATACCGTCTAAGTCGGCTTTTGAAAAATTTGTCAGCCTATGAAAAAGACTTATACTATGCCGCGAAAAAAGGTTACCTACACCTGCAACCCCTTTTTTCGTCATATTATATTTTTCAAATATATTATCTATTTTGCTCATTGCTCAAGCCTCTAAAATATTCTCATATAATTAACAAACCTTTATAAAATATGCATTTGCATGCGATAAAATACAACAAATCACCAATGTGCTTCTTGATTGTATCTCAATATTTATTTTTTTCAAATTATAAAATTAATTTTCAAAAGGATTTAACAAAAGCGCCGCCTATCTCGTTATTCGCAGATAGGCGGCGCAGGGGGACTAACAACAATCTTTTCTAAATTATTCTATCCATCTATTGATTTCTTAGATTGAAGAACTTTTTTTGTTATATCAACGAAAAGTATCAAAACACCTATCGAAAAGACTATGTCTCCGGGTATTCTTAGCCACAACCATAAATTTGTCTTATCATAAAAGTAGATGCTCCTGGAATACCAATAACCGTGTTGTATGGAAGCATAAAATTGCATAAAACCTTCGGGTAGAAAATTTAGAATTACCCATAAGATCATGCCGATATTAAAGCACCATAAAGCTATTCTGCCCGCTTTGTCATCCCATTTAGACGATTTCACGGTCATCCTGAGAACATAATAGCTTAGCGCTATACCTAAAAGACCAAAAACGCCGAACATTGCGGTATGCCCATGATTAATGGTCAGATATTGGCCATGCTCGTAGTAGTTCATCAACGGCGTATTTATCAGCGCCCCGAAAACACCAGCCCCTATAAAATTCCAAAACGTGGAAGCTTCTAAATATTTAAATGATAAATCTTGGGGAAATGCTTTGCCTGCCTTCACTAGAATATTTTTTTCGTAAACGGCCTGCATCGTTAAAAGCAGAAGCGGAATAACCTCGAGAAACGAGAACATAGACCCGAGGGCTATCCATATAGAAGCATCACCAACAAAATAAAAGTGGTGCCCCGTTCCGAGAATACCCCCCAAAAATATGAGCAATATTTCGAGAAGCAGGGTATTTTCTATCGTTTGTCTCCTTACTAGACCCTGCGCAAGAAAAAAATAGCCTATAACGGTAACGGCAAAAAATTCGAATGTGCCTTCAACCCACAGATGAACAACCCACCATCTCCAGAAATCGGTTATCGTCCAGTTTTTTAAAATCCACGCCAATGGGAACATTCCGAACACATACATTATACCGATAGTTGCCGCACTGATCAAAAAAAGGCTTTCAACACTCCATTTATCCTTATTTTTTTTAAAATGTGGCTTCATCGCTCTATATAGTATAACGACCCACAACAGTAAACCGATGAATAAGATAAACTGATTAAGCCTTCCTAATTGTAAATATTCTAAGCCTTGGTTTCCGATGAAAAACCACCATCCGTGATGGAAAAAACCTTTTGCGCCCAGATACATTCCTATAAGAGCCGAGACGCCATCTATCAGTAACGCCCACCACAGAAAATCTATCAAAAACGACTGCCACTTCGCCTCTTTACCACCGCCTACATATTTAGACACAAATATACCGGCACCGAGCCACATGGATGCTATAAAAAGAATTGCAAGTTGGATGTGCCACGACTTAACAATATTGAACGGCAATGCGCTAAGGGTATTAATCCCGAAAAACGATGACCTCTCAGCATAGTAATGAGCCAGCATCATGCCTGCTATGATTTGTAAACCTAAGAAGAATGCCCCTAGAAAAAAATACTTGCCGGCTTTCTTCATTGAACGAGTAATTTTAAAATTATCTAAATTCTCCATAGGCTCCCAGTTATCCAGCATAGCCGGAGCTTCTTGCCACCCAGGGGAAATATAGGTTAGAAAGAACCATATAACAAGGCCCGCTAACGCAATAAAAACAGCGATAGAAGCAAATGACCATGTGTAGAGATATGTCGGCGGGGTATTCCCTGACCCCCTGCTATACGGCCAGTTATTTGTGTAGGTATAGTCAAGTCCAGGCCTCAATGTAGCTGCGCTCCACGCCGTCCAGGAGTAAAAATCGACTATTCTGGCAATATATTCCTTTGACGGGACAAGATTCTTTCCTATCCCAAGGCTGGGATTGCCGTTAGTATAAAGATTTTCGATTCTTTTTTGGATCTTGTTAAAGGCATATACTTGGCCGGGCGTATATGTTATAGTACCCGCGATCCGAGAAAATCTGTTCTTCTTTATATTAGATATAACAATCATCCTGACATAATCCATATTCCTCGGGGAAAGCATGTTGTACGGCTTTTTATACATTTTCCGTGCTTCAAAATTCCTATAAAATTTAACCTCATTATGAATGTACTGATCCGTGAAATCAGGACCGAAATATGCGCCGTCCCCATAAATACTTCCGTAATCCATTAAATCGAATTCCTGGAACCTAGCCTTACCAGAAACAATATTCTTGCCGGTAAACAGAACATTACCCTTGGTTGTTACTACCTTAGTAGGTACTGGCGGAGCTCCGCTATATACCTTAAATGTTCCATAGATTAATATGACAACGAGGACTATAATCGTAATTGACAATGTAATCTTCAAAAACTTGTTTACAGCCTTTTCGTCGTAGTTAATACTCTTACTCATAAACACTCCTCCTTTTATACAAATACCTTTTACATAAAAAAATAGTTCGGCAATTTCCACTTACCGAACTTAGCTTTGATGAATCATCTCACCTCCTTTTTGTAATTTTCATGTCTTGCGCAATTTTTAATTCGGATACTATTATTTTTCTGTCTCTTTTGGTTAAATGGTTAAACATTAAAACAAAATACATAGTCCCAGATGGACTTTTTAAAAAATCATATAGGCTCTCTCTGTAAATTTTTTCAACATTGGAATATGCACCAGAAAGGTCCGGGCCCACATGTGCGCCCTCGATATTCAGTATTCTTATGCTATGGCATTTTACACAACCCAAATTATAAAAAATGCGCGTGCCAGTTTTAATTCTAAACCCTTTCATGTTCGTCCCATGAGAAGTCACATTAAACAACACTGCAATTAAAACCGATACAACCAAAACTAAGCTGGCGAACGCAATAATACCCGTCTTCACAATCCTTTTGTTATAATCCATATTAATTAATTTCCAATATCAAACTGCATTATAAAATAAACCTTATTCGCACGCACATGCCCAGCAATTCGGAAATACGCAGATACATCATCCCTATTCTGTGTCATTATAGAAGGGTATAAAATTAAATGTTATGACTTTTGTCACAAACTAAATTTTTACATATCGTTTTTATAAACCTATTTTATTTTTATTTGTGTGACAAAAATCATATGCTAATCATAAATGTTTTGCGATAATGGCTAAGAAATGTTAGTAATAGTATTTGGAGCTGACGATATAAGGATGGATGCGTGAAGGTTGTAAACAATATAATTTCTGATTACTTGGTCTCTTCCAGCGCGGTGCTCGATAACGGTGAGCCTATTACTGCTTTCCTCGCTAGTTGGGATTGTCTTACCTTGATTGCACAAATAAACTTGAACAGGCATTCCAATAAGAACAAAAACGATAGAGATAAGATAGAGTTCCTGTTTAAGGATTATAGAAAGAATATCGCCCTAATACTTGTACATAAAAATAATTTGATAAATCTTGAGAATATACTCTCTATTGTTAAGTCAGGCTGCCCCATATTGATAACCAAATTCGAGGATATCAAGGATACTGTTAATAATACTAATGGTATTTTTCAATTTGCAGCGTCCTCAGATGAAGATGCGTCTGCAGTCAAAGAAGCAGAATATTTCATGGAGTGTCTCGCCGGTTTAATTCATCTGGGCAAAAATAAGCTGTTCAAATCATTGAGCTTAGATCGCCTATCTGATAATTATGAAAGTTACGATATTCAGTTTTGTGAAAATGCATCGCAATTAATATTTAGCATAATCAGGGGAATTATAAAGGTGGAATAGGATATTTTTGAATAATCAATGCCGTATTTTCCTAATGCGCTTCCGACCAATTTTTACCAACTCTAACATTCACAAGTAGCGGAACGCGTGCTAAAAGGTTTTTATCTGTCATAGCAACAGTCACAATCCCTTTAAGCTCGTCTATTAAAGATTCTTTCACCTCAAATATAAGCTCATCATGCACCTGAAGAATCATCTTTGCTTCACTTTCTAATGGGTTAATATCCGAAAGTTTCTTATGGATATTAATCATTGCAATCTTTATTATATCGGCTGCCGTTCCCTGAATGGGAGCATTTATTGCGGCCCTTTCGGAAGAAGATGCCAAATTTTTTATTTTTGAATTAATATTTGCTACATAGCATTTTCTCCCGAAAGCAGTCTTGACAAATCCGTTCAGTTTAGCATCATTGACGGTTCGTTCCATATAGTCTTTGATAGGGCGGTGATTTTTAAAAAATAAATCTATATAGAGTTTTGCCTCTTCGGCTAAAATACCCAGTTCTTTTGACAGCCCGTAAAAACTCATGCCGTAAATTATGCCAAAATTAATTACCTTAGCCTTTCTTCGCATGGCGGGGTCAACGTCATCAGATTTAACCTTGAATATTTCGGATGCTGTTTTCGTGTGAATATCTTCATTATTTTGAAAACTCTCTATCAGTACTTTATCCTCAGCAATGGATGCTATAACCCTTAAATCAATCTGCGAATAGTCTGCAGATAAAAGAACATAGCCTTTTTTAGCTATAAAAGACTGCCTTATTTTGGTTCCTTCTGCGCCGGTAACGGGAATATTTTGAAGATTGGGCCTCTGACTTGCGAGTCTGCCCGTTGAAGTGGTGACCTGTGAAAAAGAAGTATGAACCCTATCATCTTTATCGATCTCTCTTAATAGAACATCAGTAAAAGATGTTTTAAGTTTAACCTTATTTCTGTAAGATATAAGACTATCGATGAATTCTAAGTATTGCCCCACTATTTCATCACCATTATCCGACAACAACAATTTAATTTTAGACTTTAATGCCAGAAGGACTCCTATATCGGTACTGTTTTTCTTAACCCTATCAAATTTCATTTCGACGAACATGATTTGGCTAAGTTGCTTTGGAGAATTCACGTTGAATTCTCTTCCAGCTATTTGATGCAAAATACCCGCAAGTCTTTTGGATTCCACATCCAATTCGGCAGATAAAGACATAAGCTTATCCTTATCTATCATGAATCCGACATGTTCCATATCGCTCAAGATGGCGGCAAGCGGCATGTCGACATTATAAAAAAGATACTTTATGTCAGTATCTTTTTCAATCTGCGTCTTCATTATTTTATACAATGTATAGACAGAAAAAGCTTGATTTTCGGTATCCGTATCAAAGCCAAATTCGTTCTTTATATCTATAAAACTATGAGAATGCCGTATAGGATTTAAAAGATATGATGCTATTTTTATATCAAAAAAAAGATTATTTAGTTTAATGCCGGCCTCGTCTAGAAATCCTTTAATACCAGCAAGATCATAGCCTATCTTAGATACAGAGTCATCTTGTAATAAACTTAATATTTGCGCATTATGTAGAATATTTTCTATACTGATAGCTTCGCTCCCTATTTCTCCAGAAAATAATCGGATTAAAACTCTGTCATTATCACCGTTAAAATTGAGTCCGGATAAATCTTTGCCCTTATCATTTGTGAGGTCAATGTAGATCGAGATAATCTTTGTATTTTCAACACTATCACAACAATCGTTATTGCCAGATTCGCTAATGTAATTGCTATGGACAATGCCGTTAGGACTTATCTCTATCCCCTTTGACAACGAACTAAGCTCTAACATCTTGAAAATACTGTAAAGCCCTTTATCGTCCCTTGGCATCATTACAAAATCATCCAATGCACAAAAAGCATTCCTGTCACCTTTTTGCATATATTCTTCTGTCTTAGGGGTAAAATAAGCATCATTAATATTGATATTTTGATAGAACGAGGCAAGTTTTAGGCTTATATATGCATTTTCTTTGTAATTTACAAGCAAATTCCTGAGTTTTTGCTGTTTAATAGTATCGATATCTTTATAAACACTGTCTAGATTTTTATGCGCCCTTATCAAATTAAAAGCCGTCTTCTCTCCGATGCCCTTTATTCCGGGAATATTATCGGATGCGTCACCCATAAGCGATAGGACATAAAGGTATTCACTCGGCTTTATGCCGCATTCATCCTCAAAACTCTCAGCAGTGATAAGTTTATTCTTAAGGGCATCGTACATGCAGACATTTTTTGATAAAAGCTGCTTCAGATCCTTATCGCTACTTACTATGCAGGTAGAAATATTTAACTTTTCTGAAAAATTATTGACTATGTACGCTATCAGGTCGTCCGCCTCATAGCCCTCAAGCTTGAATGTGTTAAATCCTAACAAGTAAGAGATATCCGTCAAATAACCAACCTGCGATAGTAAGTCATCCGGCATCTCCTTCCTATTTGCCTTATAATCTTTGTAAGATTTCTTTCTTAGACTTTCTCTGGAATCAAAAAGACAACTGCCATACCTTATATTTGCACCTTTAATTAATTTTATGAGCATTCTTGAATATCCTAATGTAGCCCCGGTGGGAACGCCTTTAGAGTTGGTCAGGGAGGGAAGAGCATAATAAGCCCTATAAAAATATGAACTTGAATCAATTAAAAACAGATCTGCTTTAATATCGGGGATGTCTCTGATTTTGGAACGACTTTTACTTTTTGCTGTTTTTTGTGATAACTGATTTTCCATTATTATTTAACGCTTTTTAACATCTATAACACGAGTAAAAGCCAACCTGTCACCTAATCTCTCACCCTTAGGACTCTGTATGATAAAATAACTCTCAACGCCGAATATAAAACAACCCACGACAAAAAATAAAAAATATCCAACAAAGGGTATAAAAGAAAATGCAAGGGCTAATGCGAGGAAAGAATTTCTTATAATAGATTCCTTGAATTCAATTCGTTTTTCATCAAAGATAGTTACGGTCCTTAGGCCTATAAGCTTTTTTCCTATACTTTGTCCATCAAAAAAACCGTCCGCAATTAAAATATAGAGAATGCCGGCTAAAAAACCAAAGGGGTAGAATATCTCACTCAAAAAACCTACGATCAGTAAGTCAATCGCTTTAGCTATAAATCTGTGAAGGGTATTTGCCTTTTTATCCATAAACTGATCCATTTTAGCATATAAATAAAGTTATCGTTATTTATTAATAAGCTTTCCTTTCGTTGGTTCATAAATACAATAAGGCTCTTCTTCCATATAATCACCTTTCTCGTAATAAGCCCGCGCCCTACACCCCTCGCATACCTTTTTGTATTCACAAATACCACATTTACCTTTCAATAAACCCGTGTCCCTGAGGTTTAAAAATACTTCCGAGTTATCCCAGATTTTACCAACGGGTTCCTTTGTGACATCCCCCGCTTGAACAGGAAGATAACCGCAAGGCTGAACTATCCCTTTTCTCGATATAAACATAACACCGCTTCCAGCTAAACAGCCCCGAGTAACCGCAGCCATACCATGGGTCTTTGGGGTTATGGCTATGCCATCATCTTTTGCCCTTTTATGCATAATTCTAAAAAAATGAGGGGCACATGTAGCCTTAAGTTCTATTGTCCCTCTAAGCTCCATAGTCTTGTCGTAAAACCAGGATAAAATGTCCTCGTATTTTTGTTTATCCAGCATTTGAGAATCGGCGATTTGAACACCGCAACCAACGGGAACAAGCATAAATATATGAAGAGCCTTTACGCCGGTATTTAGAGCCAAAGTTAATATATCTTCAACCTCATCTTCGTTGTGTCTTGCAATAGTTGTATTGATTTGAACCTCAATACCCTCTTTTTGTAGCATTCTTACGCCGTTAAATGCGCCTTCAAAAGAGCCTTGCATCATCCTGAATGTATCATGCGTCTTGGAATTAGCCCCATCAAGACTCACAGACACCCTTTTAATTCCGCTTTTTTTGATCTGTTTCGCGACCGATTCATCGACTAAAGTACCATTTGTGGCAAGCGCGACACGCAGGCCCTTACTTGTGGCATAACCGGCGATCTCAAAAATATCATCTCTATACAACGGTTCTCCGCCCGTCAAGATAAGAATAGGGCTGCTAAACTTACATATCTCATCTATAATGCTAAAACACTTTTCCGTCTTCAATTCATCTTCCTGCCTCTCCAGTTGAGCCTCTGCGCGACAATGGATGCACCTTAAATTACACCTTGCAGTAAGTTCCCAAAAAACCAGTCTCAATTCATTTTTTTGCGAGACCCGCATACCACTAGCCGGATGTCCCCCGGCAGGCATTGAAATATTGCTATTATTATCCACTGTATATCTCCTCATCTGTTAGATAGCAAGCGGGATCCGGTGACCATAAATCACCATCCTTTGCC
Source organism: uncultured Actinomycetes bacterium (assembly GCA_964631685.1). GTDB lineage: Bacteria > SZUA-79 > SZUA-79 > Acidulodesulfobacterales > Acidulodesulfobacteraceae > Acidulodesulfobacterium. The sequence continues at coordinate 221,045 of CAZVZU010000002.1, forward strand.
TCTGACCTAACCCTAAAGTTGCCGTTGCAGACATCAAGCCACCTGCACTCTACGCATCTACCCTTTACATATGCCTTCTTATTTTTAAGTTGCTTCATGAGGGGCTCAGATGTATCCATCCATATCTTACTAAATTTATTTTCTTTAACATTTCCAAATGAATGATGTCTCCAAAACTGGTCGGCATAAACCTCGCCATCCCAACTAACACAACCTATTCCAACGCCGGAGCTATTACCTCCGTTCATCTTAAGAAGACTCATGACATTTTCCGCTTCTTCTCGTTTTCCTTCTTTTAACAGCTTTAAGTAAATATATGGACCGTCGGCATGGTTGTCAACAGTAAGGACCTCTTTGGCATTATCCCTAGAATATACCTCTTTGGTAAGTTCCAATATCATATCGATCGTTCGCCTTGTTTCTTCAAGAGATAAATCCTCCTTGATGAGTTTTGTCCCCCTACCTGCATAAACAAGATGATAAAAACAGACCCTGGGGATATTTTCATCTTCTAAAAGTTTAAATATGCCTGGAATTTCTTGAGCATTTCTCTTGTTTATAGTAAACCTCAAACCAACCTTAATCCCCGCATCTCTCGCATAATTAATGCCCTCCAGTGCATCTTTGAACGCACCTTTTTTACCCCTAAATTTATCATGAACCGTTTCAAGCCCGTCCAAGCTTATACCCACATAGGATAAACCCACTTTTTTTAATTCTTTAGCCAATTCTCTGGTAATAAGAGTTCCATTAGTGGAGACAACAGCCCTCATCCCTTTTGATTTTGCATAAAAACACAAATCAAGAAAATGCGGGTGCATCAGCGGCTCTCCGCCGGAAAAAAGCATTACAGGCGCACCGAATACGGAAATATCATCGATAAAGGCTTTCCCTTCTTCAAGCGTAAGCTCATTATCATATTGAACATTTTTCGATTGAGAATAACAGTGTATGCAACTTAAGTTGCACGTCCTTATCATGTTCCAGACTATTACCGGTTTTTTGTCCTTAGAAAATTGCAAAAGATGCGAAGGGAGCCTACTTGACGTACGCCCGTAACGGAGAGCATCTGAGGCGTGCACCCCTCCACAATACAGTTTGGATATTCCTATCATTATTACAAGAACCTCATTGAAATTTTATTTTTAATCCCTATGTGTTTTATAAAAGATAACTATCTCGTCAACTAACGAAACTATACTGACCTCTTCTGGTATTATATCAGATTTAATGCCGAAGCCCAATGCATATTTAGCCGTTTTCTCTCCTATGCTCGCAAATTTAACGCCCGACTTGATAATTACCGTCAAGAAATCCTCTTGTATATCTTTAATCAAGTTAACAAAATTTTCTACCGTTGAGTAGCTAGTAAAACTTATAACCAAAGAAGATAAAGAAAAATCACCCGGAAGACCTATGTTTCTATGAACCTTTTTTATACTGCTTTCTTTTATATTTATAAGAGAGCTAAAGATTTCATATAATTCTTCTCTGGATTTTTCAGGTACAATCGTTTCATAAACCGGTAAGTTCTCTAAAATCGCCCCTGAAGATGCAAGGAATGCGGGAAGCTCATTATTTATTTTCCAAGCTTGAGGAAAAAGAATTTTTTTACCGGTAAGCTTTATATTTTTCAAGCTATTTATTATACCGGATTGAGAAAACTCGGATGGAATTATATCCGGAATTATGCCATACTTTTTCAGCTCTAGTGATGTATTTTTACCAACGGAAACTATTTTTTTACCGTAAAACCTTCTCGCGTCAAATCCCTTTGAAAAACAATCGTCAAGAAATCCTGAAACGCCGTTCACGCTCGTAAAAATAATATAATCGTAATCCTCAATATTTTGCACTACATTATAAATCCTAGCTTTATCTATGTGTGCCCCATCTTTTATGACTTTTATAAGCGGAAGGCTTATCACGAAAGCACCGAGCCTTTTAAGTCTTTGAGAGAGTACTCCGGCCTGACCCTCTGACCTCGTGACTATTACTCTTAATCCCCTCAATGGCTGCTTCTCAAACCAATTCAATGTATCCTTTAATTTGACTACGTTTCCTACTATAAGTATGAGCGGACTCTTTAAGCCAAGCCTCTCCGTTTCGTCTTTAATCGTTTTCAATGTCCCTATTGCCGTCTTTTGATTTGGTGTTGTCCCCTCTTGAATCACAGCGCACGGGGTTTCTTGATCTCTTCCTGAATGTATAATATTTTTAGTAATAGAACTTAGATTTTTATATCCCATTAAAACTACTATAGTATCCGCACCGACTAATTTATCCCAGTTTATAGTGCTTTTTTCTTTATGTTCTCCTTCGTGACCGGTTACAATTGCAACCGTAGAAGCATAATCCCTATGTGTCAAAGGGATACCCGCATATGCTGGTACGGCAAAGGATGAAGAAATACCAGGTATTATCTCAAATGGGATAGCATCTTCAAAAAGTCTTTCGGCCTCCTCGCCACCCCGCCCAAATAGATAAGGGTCACCACCCTTAAGCCTGACAACAATCTTATTTTCCACTGCCTTTTTTGACAGAAGCTCATTAATAGAATATTGCGGCAAACTGTGATTGGACGACCTTTTACCTACATAGATAACTTCACATCCATCTTTCGCAAAGGATAAAATTTCTTCCGAAATTAAACTGTCATATATAATAACATCCGCTTCCTGCAAAACATTCTTAGCCTTAAGGGTTAAAAGCTCCGGATCCCCCGGGCCGGCACCTACAAGATAAACCATTCCCATATTTAAATCACTACGGTATTCATCATTGTTTTTAATCATCTATTTTTTTATTCCCCTCTTGTTTCATATATTATTTTTTTCCAATATCTTGAGCCCACCTTTATCGATTAAACTTAACGCCATAGTTTTTCCAACATTCTCATAATCAGTTTTTGCACCTGTGACCTCATCCTCTAGATATTCACCGTATATATTCGAGACAAAAGCTTTCATATGTATCCTATTATCTTCAATATATGAATATGCCCCCACGGGGGATGCGCATCCGCAATTTAATGTTTTAATACACGCTCTTTCCGCAAAAACAGAAAAATAGGTCTGTTCATCGTTTAGGGGATTAACTAACCTGCCCATATCCGCCCGAGACTCTTTATATTCTATTGCTATAACCCCCTGTCCACACTGCGGAATAAATATAAACGGATCCAAATATATATCTATATGCGAAGAAAGTCCAAGCCTTATAAGTCCGCTTGATGATAAAACGATTGCATCAAATTGGCCATCTTGTAATTTCTTCAGTCTGGTATCAACATTCCCGCGTAATGATTCAAATGTTATATTGTCACATAAGCGCGTCATTAGCGAACGCCGCCTAAGGCTCGATGTTCCTACTATGGCACCATCTTTTAATAGGGAAGTAAAATTTTTAGAATCTAAAACTGCATGGGAACTGGGCTTATCCTTTAAGATAAGACAGTCCCTGGGGTCGTCCCTTTTTAGCACAGTATTTAATATCAAACCATCGGGTATCACCTGCGGAACATCCTTCAGGCTATGCACGGCAATGTCAATATCTTCCAGTAAAAGAGCCTCTTCTATCTCTTTTACAAACAGACCCTTTCCACCAAAATCACTGAGCGATGCGTTTAAAATTCTATCTCCCGATGTTTTAATAATCTTTATCTCAATATCTATTTTCTCATCTTTATTGTCAAAAAAACGGCTTATTTTATTCTTAATTAAATTAGCCTGATACAGCGCGAGCTTACTCCCGCGCGTGCCTATTCTTAGCCTCACAATTCACCCTTTTTATTCACTTTATTAATTTTATTCTACGCGAATTATTCTTGTCGCCAAAATCCTTTTTGACTTCGTTGTCTACTACATGATTGCTATCATTTTCAACATTCCCCTCATCATTATCGGTATCCCTATCCAATCTAAGATTAAAAAGTGTCTTCAATGTTTCCATTATATTTGTTCCATCCGTATCTACTGCAGCTTTTTTAATCAAGGTAATGGGTTCGTGAAGAATTTTATTCGTGAGAGAATTGATAATTAAATCCTTTTCCTTTTTTTCGCCAATATATTTAAACAGCTCTGTTTCTAATATGCTTCTTACCTTATTTCTTAGTGATACTATTACCGGCACCGCATTCAATGAATTCTTCCAACCCATAAATTCGTGTACCTGCATATCTATAAGCTCGCTTGCGGTTTCAGCCTCTTTCTTTCGTATTTCCAAGTTATCTTCTATCATTTTTCCTATATCATCGATATCATACAGATACACATTGGAGATCTTGTTAATTTCCGGATCAATATTCCTCGGAACAGATATATCAATCAAAAATAGCGGTCTCTGTTTGCGAAGTTTTATGACCGGCATAATGTCATCGTATTTCAATACATAACCGTCTGAACCAGTGGAACATAACACAATATCGGTTTGTGGCAGTAATTTATAGTACTCCAAAAAATCTATTACATTTATACAGTTTTTTTCATCGGGTTTAAATGAATCCTTTACAAAGCGATACGCCTTTTCCTTTGTTCGGTTTGCTATGTAAATATTATGAACACCACATTTTATAAAGTGTTTAGCAGTAAGTTTACCCATTTCTCCGGTTCCTAAGAGTAATATCTTCTTTTCACTAAGGTTGTAGAAAATTTTTTTTGAAAGTTCTATCGCTGCATAACTTATGGATACGGGGGAGGATGCTATCTTTGTCTCTGTTCTTACCCTTTTTGCACAATAAAAAGCCTTATGGAACAGCTTATTTAATACTTGACCATTAATCTTTTGTTCGTTTGCTTCGTTGTAAGCATCTTTAATTTGACCTAAAATTTGCGGCTCTCCTATGACCATCGAATCTAAACTTGAGGCAACGCTAAAAAGATGCCTAACGGCATCTTCATTTAAATGCATATAAAAAAGGTTATAATCGCCTCTTTTCCTTAAAAAATATTCCGATATATAATTTTTTATAAAGAGAGTATTCTCTCCGGCTACGCGAGAATGCAGCCCTATTATAAATTCAGACCTATTGCATGTGGTGATAATCACCAACTCTTTTATTAGCTGTCTCCCATCTTCACCCTTTAAATTAAGTAGTTTCTTTGCAAATTCATGCCTTAATTCAGGGGTCAGAATCTTCTTGGAGACTATTTCTCTGTCACTAATATCTGCCGATTTATGGCTTAAACCTATTATTAAAATATCCATAATATACACATCCTATCTAAACCCATGGAATTCAGGAAATAAATAAAAAGAAAAACCCAAACTCGCAATGATCAGCAGAAAGCCTACTATGCTGAAAAATGCAGCCTTTCTCCCTCTCAAACCCCTTGCGACCCTTTCATGCATCAATATGGCATAAATAAGCCATGTCACCAACGATATAATTTCAATTGGTTTTGCAATCATAAAAGATTTAAACAGAGAACTAGATAAATATATTCCCATGGCAATACCGACGGTAATAAGGGGAAAACCTATTTTCAAGCATTGGTAACTCATATTATCCAAGAGTTCCAAATTGTAACCCCTGCCATGGTAAAAAACATCATCGAACGGACGATTCTTTTTATCAAATAATTTTAAATTTTTTTTAATCTTAACCCTTCTTTCCTGAAAAATATATATTAAAGAGATTATAAAAGCAAGAGCAAATAACGAATCCCCTATCAATATGAGAATTATATGGGTTAAAAGGACTGCTTCGTCAAAATTTGAAAAAAAGGGCCCAACACTTATATAAATGTGCGGCGCGACAAACCCTATTAATAAATTTATAGCAACAATGGGGGTTATATATATTAATATATATTTCGCCTTGTAAAAAAAGTTGAATAAAATAACCACAATCATTATGATCCATGCATTAAAAAAAACAATCCAGTCTATGGATGTTAAACTCTTAAGCCCGTGAATACTCAGCCACGTAAAAATAACCAAACTTTGTATTATAAATCCCACATAAATTAACGATATAAAAATTCGATAAAACCTTTTTTTCCTCAACAAAAGAAAGATGTATGAAAAAATATAAATAAAAAACGGTATTAGATATAATTCTTTAAAGGTTATGTGTATCATGCCCTATCCCTCTGCATAAAATTACTGATAAAAAAACTTATCTCGGAATATTTTTTATCTTTTACAAGTTCAAAAAGATCGGAGTCAACCAATTCTTCAAAAATTTTTTGATTTTTTCTCTGAGGCAATTTTTTCATTTTGATTTCATGCCTTATCAGTCCAAGAATTTTTACATAGGTATCATATTCATCGCCATAAATTTTTTCTAAATCTTCCTTTATTTTTTTAGCAAGCCTCGGGCTCAATCCTCCCGTGAAAATAGCTATGTCGAATTCTCCCCTGGAGACGAGCGCAGGAAGAGTAAATGTACAGAATTCAGGTTTATCAGCAATATTAATCAAAATATTCTGCCTTATGCATCTCTTAAATAAACCATCCTCTATTTTCATACTTTTTTCACACTGTGAAATCGCACAGAACACAGCAAACGCACCTTTTTCATCCCTTATTTTATAAACTCTATCATGCCATTTAAGCCTGCGTTTCTTGGCAAATTTTGCTATTTCAAGGGAAATTTCAGGGGAAATAACGGTTATATCGGCACCCCTTTCCAAAAGTCTTTCTACCTTTCTTGTCGCAACCGCACCGCCGCCGATAACAAGAACCCTCTTATGATAAATATTAAGGTTAACAGGGTAATACTTCATATATATTTACTAGCGCCTCCTCTATTAATCCCCCCCCCCTTCAGCAAAAGGAGAGAAATAAAAACAACAAATTTATATATATCTATTCGCCAAAGACTATGGCCGAAAAAATATATATATCAGCACCGCTTTTATAAGCATCGGGTGAAAGCCCCGCCTTCACAGAAACAGCTTCCAAAAAATCTTTTCTATTCATTTTATATTCAGTGGCAACCTGCGGAAGCAAAACCCCGCGATATGACCCCTTCGTGATATATAAGCCATGTTTGCCTACTTCAATAGTGTCAAGGTCATCTATCTTCTCTAGCGGAGACAAGACCGATATCTCTATTTTTATTTGTCCAAATGCCGCATAGCTTAATGGCGCAAACCTCGGGTCTCCGAAAGCCGCTTCCTTGGCCATTCTATAAACATTTTTAAAAATAGGGGTATCTGCAATAAAATTGCCAATACACCCTCTTAGCTGGTCATTTCCAGTTTTCAACGTGACAAAAACACCAAAATTAATTTTAAGATTATCCGTAATTTTAAGTAGTAAATCCGGCGAGTTTATAGATTCATCTCTATTTTTATCAAGGCTGTCTTTAATGGCGTCTCTGGCTATTTTTATTAAAACGGCTTTTTCTTTCTCTGTTAAATAAAAATTTTTCATGATCATGTACTTCCAATTGTATTATTGTTAAATTTAAATATTTTCAATTTTATACGACCATTCAATTTCTACCGAATTTTTCAACATAGCCCAAACAGAACAATATTTATTTTCAGACAATTCAATTGCCCTTTTAACCGCTTGTTCATCTACATCTTTACCTTTAATTTCATAAGTTATGAACATTTTGGTAAATACTCTAGGATGCGTTTCTGCCCTCTCTCCCGTTACATTCACCTTATAGGATGTTATATTTTGCTTTTTCTTCTTCAGTATGGAAAGTATATCCATAGAACTACAGCCGGCAAGCCCTGCGAGAATTAAATCTGTAGGTCTCATACCATCCTGCTTATTTTCTCCCGCATCTTTGTAGGCATCGAGCAAAATGGAATAATTACTGTTTTGATCTGAATACGCCTTAAACCGTAAATCCTTAAGATATTCTAACTTTATACCCATAATTCGCCCTCCATATTGATTTTAAGATATTTAAACAAACTCATTTTTTATATCTCTTTCTAAAAGCCTGACTATTGCATCTTTGGGCATTAGTCCTTCGTAAAGTACGGAATAGACTACCCCCGTTATCGGCATATATATATTTTTCTCTTTAGCTATGATATGCACAGACTTTGTTGTGACAATGCCTTCAGCTACCATCTTCATATCATTCAGGATCGATTTTAGGTCCCTGCCCTTACCTAAGCCCAGGCCAACAGACCTATTTCTGCTCAAGTCCGATGTAGATGTCAGTATCAAATCACCTAAACCCGATAAACCGGTAAAAGTAAGCCTATCCGCACCCAATGCCTCACCAAATCTGGTCATTTCAACAATACCTCTGGTCAAAAGTGCTGCCCTTGCATTGTTGCCCAAATTAAGCCCATCGGAAATGCCCGCTGCGAGAGCCATAATGTTCTTAAGCCCCCCTCCAAGCTCCACCCCTATAACATCGCTCAATGTATATATTCTAAAGTTTACTATATTTTTAAAAAATATTTTCAACTCATCCAGGATCTTTTCATTAAAGGAAGCAACACACACAGCCGTGGGAAGGTGCCTGGATACCTCAACGGCAAAACTCGGACCACTAAGTACCGCGTATCTATCAAGCATGCCTAATGCCTTAGCGAAAACCCTGTGAGGCATATCCATGGATTTATCCCCTAGGCCCTTCGCTGTATTTATGAAAATGTAATCATGAAGGTTAAATTTATTCTCATAAGTCTTTATTTTTGATAAAGTCTCTTGCATCGCATTGGAAGGTACAACAAGAAATATGATACGGCAGTTATTGAAAACAGTTTCATAACTATCCGTTACTTCTATATTTGCATCAAGCCGAATCCCTTTGAGATAATATTCATTTTGCCTCTCTTTACTTAATATTTCTGCAAATTTACTGCTTCTGCATTTAAGATATACATTCGGAGTAAATTTTGAAAAATTGACGGCAAGCGCCGTTCCGAAACTACCCGAACCTATTATGCCTATAGAACTTTGCATATTAAAATCCCTAGTATTCATATATTGTTACCACACAAACAAAAAATAACTATTCACACTATATCACCGGCACAACAACATCATCTTGCTCGTTCAAACCACCGGAAGCAATCACTGCGCTGACGACCCTTTCGTTTTCATTAAGATTAATCAACCTTACTCCCATTGCATTTCTTCTAATGCTTCTTAAACTTGAAGCATTTATTCTTATGATCTTACCGTTAGATGTTATTATTATAATATCATTATCCCCCGATGCTTTTAAAACCGCGACAACAAAACCGTTTCTTCGCCCTGTCTTTATGGCTATTATACCTTTTCCACCCTTATTTTGCTTTCTAAATTCAGTCATTTTTGTTTTTTTGCCATATCCATTTTCTGTAAAGGCTATCAGATAATCATCCTTCGAGGAAAGCAAATCCATTGAAACAACCGAATCATCCGGAGAAAGTCTTATCCCTCGGACGCCCATAGCTCCCCTGCCCAACGTTCTAAAATCGTCAATAGCGACACAAATAGACTGGCCCATCTTTGTTGCTATTACTATGCGCTGATTATTAAGCGTATTGTCAGCTATATGTGTATTTATTACCTCATCCCCACCTTTAAGCCTTATTGCAATTAACCCGCCTTTTCTGACATTAGCAAATTTATCAAGCGATGTTTTGATAACCTGACCGTTCTTTGTTGCTATAAAAATAGAATAATTCTCATCAAAATTTACAATTGGAAGAACGGATGAAATAACTTCATTTTCTCGTAAAGCCAAGAGGTTTACTATAGGTTTACCCTTTGATGATCTTTGTGTTTCAGGTATGTTATAAACATTCAATTTAAAAGCATTCCCTTTATTTGTGATAAACAGAATGGATTCAAGAGCATTTGCGCAGAAAGAGTTTACAACAAAATCTTCTTCTTTTGATTTTATGCCGGTCTGACCCTTCCCGCCTCTATTTTGAGCCTTAAAAGTTGATAATTTTGTCCTTTTGATGTAGCCGTTTTCTGTCATCATGACTATCATGGCTTCATTGGCAATAAGATCAGTGATTGTAACCTCGTTTTCTTCCTTGACTATCTCCGTTTTTCTTTCATCGCCAAACTTATTCTTTATGAGTTTAAGTTCTTCCTTAATAACATCTTTTATAAGCCTTTCGCTTCCCAAAAGCTCTTTTAACTGTTTCACCTTATTTAGTATCTCTTCATATTCCTTAATGATCCGTTCGCGTTCTAAATTGGTAATTTTTTCCAATTTTAAATCTAGAACCGCACGTGCCTGAATTTCGGTAAATTTATATTTATCTATAAGGCGAGCTCGGGCTTCCGCAGGGGACTGTGAATTTTTTATAAGTTCAATAACCTCGTCAATATTTTGGGCTACGGTCCTAAATGCCTCTAATATATGGAGGCGAGCCTCTGCCTTTTTTAATTCAAATAATGTCCTTTTTGTAATAACCTCTTTTCTAAAATCAATAAATAGAGATATTGTATCACTTATGTTCAATACCTTAGGTTGATTATTTACTATGGCCAGAAAAATAACCCCAAATGTTTCCTCAAGCTGGGTGTGTTTGAATAGATTATTCATTACAACTGTTTCATTAGCATCCCTTTTTAATTCTATAACTATCCTTAGACCTTCTCTATCAGATTCATCCCTAAGGTCCGATATTCCCTCAATTTTTTTTTGCTTAACAAGATCGGCTATCCTTTCTAATATTTTTGATTTATTTACTTGGTACGGTATCTCGGTTATAATTATTTTAGATTTTTCAAAATGATGTCGCGCTCTTACTTTTATAAGCCCTCTTCCTGTTTTAAAGTAATTATTTATTCCCGTGTGTCCATAAATTATCCCTCCCGTGGGAAAATCGGGACCCTTAATTATGGTTGTCAATTCTTCTATGCTACAGTCTGCGTGATCCATGAAGTAAAGTGTTGCATCTATTGTTTCAGTGAGATTATGCGGAGGAATATTAGATGCCATCCCTACGGCAATACCCGATGAACCATTGACAAGCAAATTTGGGAACTTTGCGGGCAAGATTGTAGGCTCTTTTAACGAGCCGTCATAATTAGGAACGAAATCTACCGTTTCAAAATCTATATCGTCCAATAAAAATGATGAAAGCTTAGTCATTTTGATTTCTGTATATCTCATAGCAGCGGGAGGATCTCCATCAATTGAACCAAAATTTCCCTGGCCATCTACGAGCGGGTATCTCAGAGAAAAATCTTGCGCCATTCTGACGATGGAATCATAAACCGCTGAATCTCCATGAGGATGGTATTTACCAATAACATCACCAACAATTCTTGCCGATTTTTTGTAAGATTTATTAAAACTGTTGCCAATATCGTTCATGGCAAAAAGGATTCTTCTATGGACAGGCTTTAGTCCGTCTTTAATCTCCGGAAGCGCCCTTCCTATGATCACGCTCATCGCATAATCAAGATACGATTGCCTCATCTCATCTTCTATGTTGATATTGATAATGCCCTTTTGGTCCAAAATTCCTCCTCTATCGTCTTATATTAATGTGCCGTTTTTTTATTTTTATATTGTAATGTTTTTATATGACGATTACCCGCCGATCCCATTCATAAAATCATTAGCCCCCATCAAGGAACCAGGGTTCTTAATTTTTTCGCCAAAATTATGCTTATTTTTTTTCAATTGAATCAGATCGGAAACATAACGAAAAATAACTTCATCATTCTTCTCTTTCAGTAGTTCCTTAATATTATACTCATTATCATAAAAAAGACATGGCCTTAATCTGCCTGATGGCGTGAGCCTTAACCTGTTACAGCTACCACAGAAATGCTCCGATAATGGGCTTATAAATCCGATGGTCGCCTTGCTATCTGTAAATCCGTACTCCCTACTAACTTCATCGCCCATAACTCTATGATGTAATGGATTAAAATCTGCGAATACACTTTTTATTATTTTCTCAATCTCCTTTGAAGTAACTGCTTCCGTGATATTTCCACCAATGGGCATATATTCGATAAATCTCAAGTTTAGATTAAATTCTCTTGCAAAATTGACAAAATCGATAATTTCGTCATCATTTACACCTTTTATTAAAACGGTATTAATTTTTATAGGGTCATATCCAATTTCTTTTGCAAGTTTTAAACCATTCAATACAGATCTTAAGCCGCCAAATCTTGTTATTTGATTAAATCTATCTTCCCTGAGTGTATCAATGCTTATATTTATCCTTTTAAGTCCTGCATTATAAAGTGTCTGTGCAAATTTACCCAGAAGAATTGCATTCGTAGTCATAGAGATATCGTGTATACCGGGTATCTCACTTAAGTGACCTATGAATTCCGTCACACCTTTTCTTACCAGAGGCTCTCCCCCGGTTATTCTTACCTTGCAAACGCCGTGATTTGCCAGAACATTAACAAATTTTAAAATATTCTCATAAGACATTATTTCATCATGGGTTAAGGAATCAATACCCTTTTCGGGCATACAGTAAATGCACCTCAAATTGCACCTATCCGTTATGCTTACTCTTAAATATGTTATCTTTCTGCCACTTCCGTCAACTAATGGTTCCATTCTATCCACAACAAACCTTGTCTCCTGTAAATAAGTTAAAATAATTTAAAAAAAGACTGTGGGCTCTTAATCTTTTTTTGTTTTATACTCAGGGTTGGTTCTGTCCCCGAAATATAAGGCATTAAAATAGGATCCTTGTAACCAGAATTTGCAATCAAACCCGTGTACGGATTAATCTCTGCAAACACCACTCCCTTTGGTATTTTAAACGCACTTGGAGAATAGATAGCAAGTGCCTTTGACATATAAAAATCCCATATAGGCGCGGCCGTTACGGCTCCAACCATAAATCTCCCCATAGATTGAAAATTGTCTAGCCCTGTCCAAACACCTGTCACCAAAGATGATGTATATCCGACAAAAACGCCATCCTTATACTGGCTTGACGAACCTGTTTTTCCCGCAACATAAGATGTAATTTTCCTTATTTTAGAGACAGTAACACCCGTGCCGTGAGTAATAACCCGCTCAAGCATATTTGTAAGAACGTATGCGACCTGAGGAGTTAACACCTGTTTGCATTCAGGTTTGCCGTGATAAAGCTCTTTGCCTCCCGGCGTTAATATCTTGATGATAAAAATAGGCTTGCATACCTTCCCGCCGTTAGCAAACGATGTATAGGCATTAGTCAAATTGACAAGCCTGACGCTTGAGGAACCCAGTGCCATAGTCAGATTTCTAACAACATGCTGAATACCCAAAGCATTGGCTAAATGCGCAACTTTACCCACTCCGACCTTTTTTAGAAGCTTTACAGCAACGACATCAATGGATTGTGCAAGTCCTACTAAAAGAGTAGTAGGGCCGGTAAATTGCCGGGAAAAATTTTGCGGCTTATAGTACTTTCCCGAAATACCCGTTGGATAAATTGCAGGCGTATTGTTGATTATGGACGAAGGGGTATATCCCTGCATTAATGCCTCAGCATATACTATTGGCTTAAATGCGGAACCGGTTTGCCTTTTGGCATAAAGTGCCCTATTAAACTGCGTTTTTTGAAAATTATGTCCGCCGACCATAGCTCTCACATATCCGTTCTTCGGATCGATCGAAATCAGCGCTCCTTCTACGATATTTTTTTCTTCTAATGAAAAAATAGGCTTATGATTGTCACTATAACCTTTAAACTTGACTAATATTTCGTATCCCGGTTTCAGTGCCTGACTGACATTACTGATCCTTCTATTGATATAGTAGACATAACGCTTAAACTTGGATGCCCACCTCATATTACTAAGCGGAATAATTCCCTTAAACTTCCCTACAGTAATGTCAGCAAACTGCCCATTTGGAGGAATCCACGTAACTATGCCGTTGTAAAGACTGCCAATAATTAAATGTTTTATCAAAACTTTCGATTTATCTATTGCTTTAATCATGTCATGATAACTTAATTTCTTAAGAGGGCCGGTATATCCATATTCATGGGATAGTTTTACGAGCCCGGTTTTCACAGCGTCATCTGCATATTTCTGAGCTTTCGCGTTTAAAGCGGTGTAAATCTTAAGCCCGCCCTCTTTATAAACAGCCAGCCCGTATTTACTTACAATTTTTTGCTTTATAAAGGCAAGATAGTAGGGCGCTACCCCATAATATTTAAAATAATTATGAAAAATCAGCTTTGCGTTGTAAGCGTTTAACTCTTGAGTTTTTGTTATAAATCCATCTTTCATCATTTGGCCCAAGACATATTTCTGCCTCCTTTTGGCATCCTTATAATTAATGTAAGGATCCAAAAAAGACGGGGCCTGGGGCAATCCCCCGAGTATTGCTGCCTGGGCAAGATTTAGGCTCCATACTGGAACACCAAAATATGTGAGAGATGCTGCCTCAATACCATATGCATTATTGCCTAAATATATCTGGTTAAGGTAAATGTCTAAGATATCATTTTTTGATAAATGGTTGGCTATTCGGTAGGCCAAGATGGCCTCGCGCAGTTTCCAAATGTATGATCTTTTATATGGAATCAAAAGGGTTTTGGCCACCTGTTGCGTTATCGTTGAGCCTCCCTCAACAATGCGTCCTGCCATAATATTAATCACAAAAGCTCTCGCAATTGCCTTGTAATCTATCGGTCCCTGATTGTAAAAATTTTTATCCTCTGCAGCCAAGAAGGCCTCTCTAACCTGCAGGGGTATATCGGAAAAGAGGACAACAACCCTATTGACATTACCCGAGTAACCGATTAATTTTTCATTGGAAGAATATATATAATTAACCTGTTGCGGATTATAGCTTTTAAGAGAAACAATATTTGGAACTGTATACGAAAGTAAAAAATAAAGTATCACTAAAATAATTACGGGGGTAAATATTAAGAAAAATATACCCGCTGCCATTATTTTTAGTAATTTTTTTTTCGTTTGTTTTGGTTTGTTTTTATTCGAAGACTTACTTATAGGCATAAGTTTTATAAAAAAATTAAATTAAACGCACACTTCATTATTATACAATATAAATTTGTTTATTGCATGATAAAATTGATCGCCATTACAAGGGCATTTTTTGAAATAGCTCCTTGTTTGTTATTAATTTTTCTTGACAAACGAACATATGTGCATTAAAATAATATTAATTGTTATATAGCTATATTCAAATATATCGAATAATGAATAGAAGAAGATGCAGAAAATTTAGAAGCATAGTATTTAACCCAATATCAGACTGTTTTAAGCCATGCGGAATTCCACTGAAAGAACTTGAAACAATCTCCATGGATGCGGATGAAATGGAGTCCTTAAGGCTTATAGATTTCGAAGGACTGTATCAACAGAATGCATCAGAGAAAATGAACATATCAAGAACTACGCTTTCAAGAACCGTGACAAGAGCAAGGCGAAAGTTGGCGGATGCTGTTATCAACGGTAAGGGGTTGCTTATAATGAAAATTAAAGAATCTTAGGTAGAATATTAATCATATTTTTAAAATTAACATTAAATTTAGAGGTAGATTAAAATGAAAGTTAAAACAAAGATCATTATGCCAATCCGTAACGGTTATCTGGAACCTCATTTCGGAAGAGCTGAGCAATTTATCCTTTATGAAATAGAAAATGGTAAGGTGACCGATAAAACGGAGATATTCAATGAAACAAGCGGGGCGCATAAGTGCAGCCATGGCAACGGCGAACATTCTGAATCTACAAGGCATCACGATGACATGGCACAATTTATAAAATCAAACGGGGCAGACATTCTCGTAACCTGCGGTATAGGACCCGGTGCTATAAACAACATTAAATCTCAGGGAATAGATGTTATAAGAGGAATTGCACCAAGGAAAACAGATGAAATCATATACGATTTTGTCGATGGCAAATTAAAGCAAGACCCCGAGATAAAAATCTGCAGACATTAAATTCAGTGCACTCTTGATTATAATAAGCATAAAGCGCCTCATTAAAAGACACATTCAAATTGGCGCTTTATGCTTATGAAAACTACATATTAGATATCGTAATACAATGCAAACTCGTAAGGAACAGGTCTTATATTGACCGGCTGAACCTCATTTTCCATTTTATAATCAATCCACGTTCTAATTGCATCATCTGTAAACACATTACCCTGGAGCAAGAACTTGTGATCCTTTTCTAACTCCATTAACGCGCTCTCTAAAGAACTTGGAGCAACCGGTATATTTTTAATATCCTTCTTGGATAAAGCGAATAGATCTTTATCGACAGGTTTGCCCGGATTAATTTTATTTATAATTCCGTCCAACCCTGCAAGAAGCAAGGCGGAAAACGCAAGATAACAATTTGCAGTCGGGTCTGGAGTCCTATACTCTATCCTTTTTGTTTTTGGAGAAGTGGAATACATGGGTATCCTGATTGCGGCACTTCTATTCCTTGAAGAGTAGACAAAATTAACAGGTGCCTCAAAACCGGGGATTAATCTCTTGTAAGAGTTTGTCGTAGGGTTGGTAAATGCGCATAAAGCCTTTGAGTGTTTCAATATTCCGCCGATGTAATAAAGCGCCATCTCAGAGAGTCCTGCATATTCTTTGCCGGAAAAAAGTGGCTGTCCATTTTTCCATAGGGATTGATGAATATGCATACCGGAACCATTGTCGTCAAAAAGAGGCTTAGGCATAAAAGTAGCCGTCTTATCGTATCTTCTTGCCACATTTTTTACTATGTATTTATACCACATGAAGCTGTCGCCCATAGTTGTCAAAGAGTTAAAGCGCATGTCTATTTCAGCCTGACCACCAGTTGCAACCTCGTGATGGGCGGCCTCAATTTGCACTCCCACATTCTGTAACTCCATAACCATCTCATTTCTTATGTCTGTCTGTGTATCTATCGGCGAAACGGGAAAATACCCCTCTTTATGTCTCGGCTTGTGTCCCAAATTAGGCATTTCATCTCTACCACTATTCCAAATTCCTTCTTCTGAATCGACATAATAATAACCACTATTTGAGGTCTGATCATACCTTACGTCATCAAATACGAAAAACTCCGCTTCAGGTCCAAAGTATACGGTATCAGCAATGCCAGTGTCTTTTAAATATTTTTCTGCCTTCTGAGCTATGAAACGTGGATCCTTGTCGTAAAAATTACCTGTTATGGGATCTTTAACGTTACACGTTAAAGATAATGTCTTAATCTCAATAAAATTATCGACTACAGCGGTAGATGCATCCGGTATAATTAACATGTCGGACGCTTCAATCGCCTGCCAACCCCTAATGCTTGAACCATCAAATCCGAAACCTTCCTCAAAAACTTCTTCCGACAATTCACTGACCGGCACCGTAAAATGCTGCCATGTTCCCAATAAATCGCAAAACTTCACATCAACGAGCTTAATATCCTGCTCCTTGACATATTGAATAACTTCATTTTCCGTCATTTTCCCTCCGTAATTTATATATTTAAAATTTAGTAGACCTTAAAGCGCTTCGTTATCCCTCTCGCCAGTTCTTATTCTGACAGCATTATCTACCGATGATACAAAAATCTTACCGTCTCCTATCCTACCGGTTTTTGCACTTGATGCTATTGCTTCTACCACGAGACCAACCTGTTCATCGGTAATCACCACATCAACCTTTACCTTGGGTATAAAATCAACCACATACTCCGCTCCCCTATATAGCTCCGTATGTCCTTTTTGTCTGCCGTAACCCTTAACTTCCATGACTGTTAAGCCATGAATACCGATATTATTTAGTGCTTCTTTTACATCGTCTAGTTTAAACGGCTTAAATATCGCCTCTACCTTTTTCATTATACCTCCGCATTAAAATTGAGCAATAAGCATGCCATGTCTTATGCAACAAATAAAGTTTAGTATAAAACTTAAAATATACAAGTCCTTCCAAAAAAATACATAAAATTCAGTATAATTTAAAATGGAGTAACTGCCCATAATTTGAGCAATAATATAATGATATGCCTAAAACTTAGGCTAATCTCTGAAATTGGCAAAGGATAACTCTATATCTATCGAAAACCCCTTTAAATGAGTAATAATCTTTTGAAGCTCATCCTTAGATTTTGAATTTACCCTAAGATGGTCCTTAAGATTTTCAATTGTAGCCTTTGGAGATACCCGTTTTATTTCCTGAATTATTTTCTTTGACGAATCTTTATCTATCCCTTCTTTAATTTCAATCTCTTGCCTTACCATTCCTTTATGTGCTGCTTCCTTCTTTTTGAAATCTAAAAATTTTATGGAGACACCTCGTTTTATAAGTTTGCCTTTCAATATATCAATCACGGCGGTAAGCTTATAATCATCATCACCAAGAACAGTAACAATATTGTCCTGTATTTTAATCTCACTTTTTGTACCTTTAAAATCGTAACGACCCGTCATCTCTTTAATTGACTGATTAATTGCATTATCAAGTTCTTGTGGGTCTGCTTTTGAAACTACATCAAAAGACGGCATCTGGATCTCCTATTTTGTGATTAGTTTACCTTTATTAGTTTATAACCCGATGGAATGTTAATACTAAAAATATCGCTATTGATATGTTTATTAAACTTAACGCCGGAATAATGAAATATTATTATCTGTCCTTGGTATGTTAAAATCTTCATTGAAATTATCTTGAGGCTATTTGTTGCGAAATTTATATCAATTTCTTTTGCTCTTTGAATGCTTATAGGCTTTAATTTTAAACCTATTGTACCCGAATTCACCTTTATACTTTGCACTTTGAAATATTGAGTCAGGTTTCCAATCCCGGCAATAATATTTGGAGGGAATCCGCCCATTTTCTTGCCTACGTTAACAACCGTAACCTTTTTAAGACGGCTATCAATGATGTAAAGATTATTATTTTTCAACACCTGCCTTTTTTGTTTAGGATAGGTATATACCCACGCCATATAATCCTTGCCTCCGTAATAAAACACGCCCTTAAAAGACATATTTTGCGAATATCCCTGTATGATCTCCTTTTGATAAAAATAGGCACTCATTGAATGTATGTTTTTATACCTGCTTTCGATTTTTTTAATTAATAAATTAGACGGGGATAAGGCGCAAGCCTTTATCGGCATTGAATATAAAGACAAAAAAGTCGCCGCAATTAAAAATAAGACAAAAAGCTTAACGTTAAGGGTATTTATCTTCTTCATCACTTTGTCAGCCTTCCTTCATTTTGAAGTTTTTCCATTATTCTTGCCGCCCTATTAAAACCTATTCTAAATCTGCGTTGAACATACGATATAGACAATCTACTCCTATCATCTAAAGATTCAATCATATTTAATACTTCACCGTATATTTCATCATCAGGATCGCTTTTGACCATTTTATCAAAATTATTTGTATTATTAAACTCATTTATCAATAATTCATTTCTTGACGACGGAAAATCCCTTCTCTCAATAAATTCCAGAACGTTTTTAATCTCGTTCTCTGCTAAATAAGAACCGTGAATCCTTATAAGCCTGCCCTGCCCAGGCGGCATAAAAAGCATATCACCATTTCCTAAAAGCTCTTCTGCGCCGTTTGAGTCTAATATTGTCCTTGAATCGACCCTAGAAGAAACTAAAAAAGCGATACGGGAAGGCATATTGGCCTTAATAACCCCTGTAACTACATTCACCGAAGGCCTTTGGGTTGCCATTACAAGATGAATCCCACAAGCCCTAGCCATTTGAGAAAGCCTGATGATAGAAGTCTCAACATCTTTCGGACTTGTAAGCATTAAATCGCTTAGTTCATCTATTATTATGACAAGATAAGGCATAGGCTTCCTATTTTGTTTTTTCAACTGCACATTATACTGCGCTATGTTTTTAACCGAAGCCCCCAGCATGCGATCGTATCTTCTTTCCATCTCAGTAATTGCCCATTTAAGCGCTATATTTGCTTTTTTTGCATCGTACACAACATCACAAATAAGGTGAGGCAGTCCCTCAAATGGTGTTAATTCCAGCCGCTTAGGGTCTATCATTAAAAAGTTAAGCTCCTCATATGTCGCCTTAAAAAGAAGACTTGTTACAAGCGTATTTATGAATACACTTTTACCCGCTCCTGTTGCCCCTGCTATCAACAAATGAGGACATTTCGCAATATCAAACAAGACATTTTCGCCTATAATATTCTTACCAAGAACTATAGTAAGCGGAGACTTTGAGTTTGCAAATTCCCTTGAATTCAAAATCTCTGAAAAATAAACCGTCTCTCTTTTATTATTAGGAACCTCAATCCCTATTGCAGATTTGCCCTCAATAACCCCTGCTATTCTAACGGGCTTAGACTTTAAAGCCATTGTAAGATCCTCTGAGAGCGATAAAACCTTGCCTATTTTCACACCGCTCGCCGGTTCAAACTCATACATTGTTATAATGGGTCCGGGGTTTATGCCTGTAATTTTACCCTTAACGCCAAGATCTAAAAGTTTTTTTTCTATCAATGTCGCATTACTCATAAGGGAAAGTTTGTTTGGTCTTTGGCTGTTTCTATGCATTATCGGATCAATCAATGAGATTGGAGGTATTTTTGTTTCCCTGTTATCTACGAAGTCAAACGACCCGACCTTTTCTTTGATATTCTTATTAAAATTTATTATTGACCCATTATCGCCGGACAGACCGTCTTGTTCGTCTAATCCTTTTACTAAATTCTCCTTTGAACCTCCGAATAATTCCTTGTTTATAACAAAACTCTTTTTTCTTTTCTTTAGTCCTTTTTTCTTTTCGAGCTTTAATTTTATTACTGAAATGACAGAATAAATCCCATTTGTAACAATACCTACATTTGACCGTTTAATCCACTTGATGCATTTTGCAAATAGACCATAGAAGTCATAAAGCGGTGAGATGATACTTTCTGCCCTCACGTTTTTAAAAACAAGCGAGAAGGATATTAAAAACAACATAATTATTATGATTATGCTTCCCGCCTCGCCAAAAAATCTAAAAAGGTAGCTATATATCTCACTTCCTATTAGTCCGCCTCCCGCAATTGTAAAACCGTGATATGGGATTTTAACGAATAAAGCGCTAAAAAATATTAAAAATGTGACAAAAAAGGTGAGTATGCCGATATAAAATCTTAATTTTAACAGGGCAATCTTATTGAACAGTATAAGCATCCCCGTTAATAAAATAAAAAATATTAACAGGAAAGCGCCGGCGCCGGTTACAGTCAACAGAAAATTAGAAAGAATTCCACCCGCAAAACCGCCCCAGTTTGCATTATGAACATTTGAAATAGAGTATGAATTAGGGGTCTCCTGCAGTATGGAAAAGGAAAAAAGAGATAGAAAAGAGTATATAGAAAAAAAAATGCTTAAAAGTGCCCCAATTATCCTTTTATGATCTGGCATAATCTAAATAAACTCTTCCGTTCCAAAATAATGCTTCAACGGGTTAGGAATTCGTATGCGGTCATCGTTAGTCTGATAATTCTCAATTATCGCTATCATAACCCTTGGAAGGGCAAGACCTGAACCGTTAAGCGTATTTACAAACTCTGCTTTTGAATTTACGTCTCTTTTAAATTTTATATTCGCTCTTCTTGCCTGGAAGGAACCGAAATTTGAACACGAGCTCACCTCCAGCCATTCATCTATTCCCGGGGCGTAAACCTCTATATCGTATTTTTCACTTGCGGAAAAACTTAGATCCCCTGTGCACATTTTTACGAGCCTGTGCGGAATATCAAGTCTGTTAAGAATGTCCTGCGCATCGCTAATTAGGCCGAATAACTCATCTTTGGCTGTTTCGGGCGTGGTAATTTTTACGAGCTCCACTTTATCGAACTGATGCCCTCTTTTTATACCCCTAGTATCTCTGCCGGCGGACATCTTTTCTTTTCTAAAGCATGCCGTATATGCCACATGCTTTATGGGAAGTCGGTCTATTTTTATCACTTCGTTACCGTACATATTGGTAACAGGAACCTCCGCCGTGGGAATAAACCAAGAATTAGAATCCCCATCCTTGTATAAATTATCGGCAAATTTAGGTAATTGTCCCGTCCCGATTAAAGCAGCCTCATTGACCATATATGGCGGATAAATCTCTTCATAATCATGGTAGGTTACGTGAGTATCAAGCATGAAATTAACAAGAGCCCTTTGGAGTTTAGCAAATCCCTTTTTTAGGACATAAAAACGCGTCCCCGATATTTTTACTCCCCTTTCAAAGTCTATTAAATCCCTTTTTTCTCCTATTACGTAGTGGGGTTTCGGCTTAAAATCAAACTTCCTCTTTTCGTTAAAATAAGAAATAACGATATTTTCCGATTCATCCCTTCCGACCGGCACATCATTACCCGGAAGATTTGGAAGGCTTAACATAAGTGAATTGAGCTTTTCTTCAACGGCGCTCAGTTCACTCTCTTGAGATTTAATCAACTCGTTTATTTTTTTGACCTCATTTTTTTTTGACGATATTACTCCTTCATCTCGTTCTGAAGCTATCTCTTTAGATAATGTCTTACGAGTATTTCTTAGGCATTCCGTATCATACAGGAGCCTTCTTTTTGCTGCGTCAAACTCGTAAACTTCATCTATTTTGACTGGAACAAAAAGTTTCTCCATCTCCTTTTTAACGAATTCTCTCTTTTCCCTGATAAGCTTTATGTCGATCATGATAATTTAATAATTGTTTGATTTATGAATTTATATTTTTACTGAATAATGCTGTAATATGATAATATGTTTCGAAGAGAATATCAATGATTAATCGTTTAACAATATATTGATAACATTACCGCTCATCTCTATAAAGCCACCGTCAATATTAATTTCATTTGTAGTTTCGTCTGTCTTATACCTTACGACACCCCTCTCCACAACAGAAATAAAATTAACGTGCTCCGGCAAAATTCCTTCAATACCGGACTTTGCCGGCACTTCGCAAAACTTAACGCTACCATTATAAATCAAACCTTTCTTTTTACCTACAATTTTAAGCTTAAGGGGCATATTAATTTATCGTTTTAATGTTTCTGCTTTTTTAATTACCTCATCTATCGTGCCAACCATATAAAAAGCCTGCTCCGGCAAATCATCATATTTACCTTCCAATATTTCCTTAAACCCCTTTATGGTTTCATTAAGCGGAACATATCTGCCAGGAAAGCCCGTGAAAACTTCAGCGACAAAGAATGGCTGAGAAAGAAATCTTTGAATCCTTCTTGCGCGACCCACAATTAACTTATCATCTTCCGATAGCTCGTCCATCCCTAAAATGGCAATTATATCTTGTAGTTCTTTATACTTTTGGAGCACAACCTGCACCCTTCTTGCGACATCGTAATGTTCTGCGCCCAAAATATCGACGTTTAACGCTCTTGAAGTTGAATTAAGTGGGTCTACCGCGGGGTAGATTCCTAAATCAACAATCTGCCTCGAAAGTACCGTGGTCGCATCTAAGTGGGCAAATGTAGTCGCAGGCGCAGGATCGGTTAGATCGTCGGCCGGAACATAAACAGCCTGAACAGAGGTAATAGAGCCTTTATGGGTACTCGTAATCCTTTCCTCAAGTTCGCCTATATCTGTTGCCAGGGTCGGCTGATAACCGACGGCCGAGGGTATTCTTCCTAGGAGAGCACTAACCTCCGAATTTGCTTGGGCAAAGCGAAAAATGTTATCTATAAAGAGTAAAACATCCTGTCTTTCTTCATCCCTGAAATATTCGGCCATAGTTAGCGCAGAAAGGGCTACTCTTGCTCTTGCTCCAGGGGGCTCATTCATCTGCCCATAAACTAAAACAGCCTTGTCCAATACCTTAGATTCCTTCATCTCCGTCCAGAGATCTGTTCCTTCTCTTGTTCTTTCTCCGACGCCTGCAAAAATTGAGTAACCACCGTGTTCTACCGCAATATTATGAATTAGCTCCATAACTAAAACCGTTTTGCCGACGCCAGCTCCGCCGAATAATCCTGCTTTTCCGCCCTTTAAGTATGGTTCTAAAAGGTCTATCACCTTAATGCCCGTCTCCAATATCTCAACAGATGTAGATTGCTCCTCAAAAGATGGAGCCGGCCTGTGAATCGGGAGACGGGACTTGAATTGTACTTCTTCTAGCTCGTCCACTGGCTCACCTATAACATTAAAAATTCTTCCCAACACATCCCTTCCGACCGGAACGGTTATTTTATTGCCGGTATCCGTTACTTTCATTCCTCTGTATAATCCATCTGTTGAATCTAACGCAATACATCTAACAATACCTTCACCAAGATGCTGCGTCACTTCTAGGACCAAATTATTTTCTTTGTCACTTATGTTAGAATTTGTCAACGTTAGTGCATTAAAAATCTGCGGTAGATCTGTTTTTTTAAATTTAACATCGACCACAGGGCCTATAACTTGAGCAACAACACCCTTATTCATTTATATCTCTCCCTCTTATGATCTTCATTATTCTATTGCGCTTACACCGTTTATGATATCCAAAATTTCAAGCGTAACCGACGATTGCCTGGCCTTATTATACATTACGGTTAATTTATTTATGATTTCCCCTGCATTGTTTGTGGCACTGTCCATAGCATTCATCCTAGATACATATTCTCCCGCTAAAGATTCCAATATCTTGAAATAAATTTTTGTCTGAATATGCTCTCTGAATATCTTATCTATTACCTTGTCTTCATCTGATAATGGCTCTACTAGGTACCCGCCGCTATTTTTACTTTCAAAAGAGGATTTAAATGGCAAAATTTTTTCTAATAACGCCTCTTGATGAATTGCGGAAATATAGCTATTGGATATCAAATAGAGCTCGCTTATCTCGCGGTCTATGAAGTCACTGGATATTTTAACCGACAGCGTTTCAGGTAATTCGGCATCAAAATTGCTTCCTGAAAAAAAGGCACTAAATTGAGCAGAATAACCATGTTTTTTAAAAAAATTAACACCCTTCCTTCCTATTATGTACAGCCTTATTCGACTACTATCCATCCCTTTGTCTCGAAATTCCTCAAAAAAAAGCTTAAAAATATTCATATTAAAGGAACCGCATAAGCCTCTGTCCGTAGAAATTATCACAACACCCACCATATCGTTATCCGAATTTTTAAAAAAAGGGTGGCTGTACAATACGGAATTTCTTGAAATATTTTTTATTATATCATTATATGCTTCTGCGTAAGGACGGAAGGCATCCATTGCAACATGACTTTTTTTAAATCTTGCGCCGGCTACCATTTTCATAGCCTTCGTAATTTGCCTTGTATTTTTAATACTTGCAATCTTTCTTTGTATAGATTTTAAATTTGACATTTGTAAAATATATGTTAATCTTCTGTGAATGTTTTTTTAAATTCATCTAATGCAATAATAAGACTGGATTTTACTGCATCGTCTATAATCTTTTTTCCTCTAATATTCTTATATATTTCGGCATGATTATCTTCAATATACGACAACACACCTTTTTCATACTTTTTCACAGACGCGAGTTTGTAATCCTGTAAATAGCCGTTATTTGCTGCAAACAATAACACAATCTCCTTTTCAACAGGCATAGGCCGATACTGCTCCTGCTTTAAAAGTTCCGACATCATTCGTCCGCGGGAAAGCATTTCCTGTGTTGCTTTATCAAGGTCAGCCCCAAATTGTGAAAATGCCGCCAACTCTCTATACTGTGCCAAGGAAAGCCTTAACCCACCGGAGACCTGTTTCATGGCCTTAATTTGAGCGTCACCACCAACCCTTGATACGGATAGTCCGGCATTTACCGCCGGCCTAACGCCCGCGTAAAAAAGATCCGTTTCGAGAAATATTTGCCCATCCGTAATAGAAATAATATTGGTCGGAATATATGCGGAAACATCTCCGGCCTGGGTTTCTACTATGGGCAATGCAGTAAGTGAACCGCCGCCACGAGCATCGTTCAGTTTTGCAGCTCTTTCAAGAAGCCTTGAATGAAGATAAAATACATCCCCCGGGTATGCCTCTCTGCCGGGAGGTCTTCTTAAAAGAAGTGACAATTCCCTATAAGCAACAGCGTGTTTTGATAGATCGTCATATACTATAAGACAATGCATGCCGTTATCTCTAAAGTATTCCCCCATTGTGACACCGGAATAGGGTGCGAAATATTGAAGAGTGGTAGGATCGCTTGCATTTGCGGCGATTATTGTAGTATATTCCATTGCGCCTTCTTTCATGAGACGGTCATAAATAAAGGAAACACTAGACTGTTTCTGTCCAATTGCAACATAGATACAATAAACACCTGAATCTTTCTGGTTTAGAATTGCATCCACCGCTATAGCAGTTTTTCCTGTTTGCCTATCGCCTATTATAAGCTCCCTTTGGCCCCTACCTATTGGTATTAAAGAATCTATAACTTTTATCCCTGTGTATAAAGGCTCGCTAACCTTCTTTCTGTGAACTATGCCGGGACCCTTCTTTTCAATAGGAGAATACTCTTCAGCTTTAACAATATTCTTGCCGTCAATAGGCCTCCCGAGTCCATCGAGAACCCTGCCTATAATCCCCTTTCCAACCGGAACTTCGGCTATTTTTCCCGTTCTTTTTACCGTATCCCCCTCTTTAACATAAGACTCCTCTCCAAGTATTGCAACGCCTACATTATCTTCTTCCAAATTCAATACATATCCGTAAACATCAGGGGCAACCTCCAGCATCTCCCCTATCATGGCGTTTTTAAGTCCATATATCTTTGCAACATTGTCACCTACAGACAAAACCACACCGACTTCGCTTATATCAATATGTTTTGTATAAGACTGTATCCTTTTTTTAATAATCTCTATGCTCTCCGACGCTTTAACCCCCATAAGCAAATGCTCCTTGTTTTAAATAATTATGCAAGTTATTTAGCCGTGTTCTTATGCTGCTATCGTATAATTTTCCGCCGATATTTATAACATACCCGCCTATTATTTCTGGCAAAACCTCTCCATTTACAATAACTTTTCTGTTTATAGCTTTTTCTACCATATTCTTGATTATACCTATTTCATCATCCTTTAATTTTTTGGCAGAAACGACGTGTACCGTTAAAGTTCCTAAAATATCATCCTTAAGCCTTGAAAACTCATTGAAAATTTTAGACATATATATCATTCTTTCATCTTCGATCAACAGATACATGAAACTTGTGAATTCTGAACTTAAGGACAGTTCCTTACCTAAAAGATTGATCACATCCATTCTTTCCTTTTTGTCTATGAAGGGTTGAGATAAAAATTCCTTAAAACAAGGCTCACCATCGCAAATATCAATAAAATCTTTAAACTCCTTATATGCATCCCTTACCCTGTCGGAATCCCGCGCTATATCAAAAAAAGCAGCGGCATATCTCTCTGCTGTTTTATTACTTAACAATTGCTTCACCGCTTATTTTAAGAAGATTACTGTTTATTTTGTTTAAAGCCTCTTCCGTCAGTTCCGTTCTTATAATATCTTCTGCAATATTAAAGGACGTGTCAAGAGCATCTCTATAAAACTTGCGTTTTTGGTTTTCTATCTCTAATTTTGCAAGGGTCAAATAATTTTCCAAAATCTTCTCGGCTGAAATTTTTGCTTCTTCTATAATGCGTACCTTTTCTGCTTCAGCCTCTTTCGTAGCCTCTTCTTTTATATATTCTATCTCTTTTTTAATCTCGTCAAGATTACGTCGAGATTCATTATGAAATTCCTCGGCTTTATCTCTGGCATCTTTAGCCTGCTCTATAGAGAGGCTAATATCAGCCTTCCTCTTTTTAAAATAAGGATTTACATACCTAGCAAATATATAAACAAGCCCCGCTACAAGTAAAAATGTATCAAATATGCGCCAAAAAAGTGCCATAAATTTATACCTGCCTACATTGAAACCGATATGACGATTATTCTATTATTTTTTTAGAAATAGAGATAGATAAATCTGCAGATACCCCCCTCAGGGCATCTATGATGAAATCTTTTTCCGTATTATAAAACTCTTCCATTGATTTGTTAAATTTAGCGGTGGCCTTAATTTTAGCGGTGGATACAATATTACGAAACTCCGCTTGAGCTTTCTCATGCAGTGCCTCTTTTATTTTTTTTATCTCTAGTTTTAGATTTCGACTTTCCTGTTCCGCCTCTTCGTTAAGCGTCTTTGTCTCTTTTTCAAGGTAATTCTGCCTGTCGGCATTTGAGCCAATAGCTTCGTCTCGTTTTTTTAGGATGACTACTATGGGCCTAAACAAGAATAAATTCAAGAGATAAGTAAAAATTAAAAACGATACCGCTTCAAATAAGAGTCCTTGCCATGTTATAATTAATTCAGTCATATCGGTATATGGTATATTTAAAAATATAATACATCCTTTAAATGGTTAAATTATATCAGAATTAATAATAAATACCAAATTATTAAATGGGCTGTCGGCACAGTGATGCATTATCTAATTAAAAAATCATTTTTTACGTCTAAAGTAATTTCAGGGGAGGATATTTCTTATTATGGATGAAATGGGGAAAGGAGAATTGGGTGAGAATGTAGTTAGCGACATTAGGGTAAAAGATAGAAAAATAATTGATACCATAATTTATAATATTTTTATTTCAAAAAAAGAACTTGCGGTCACGCTCTACCCATCCGAGGGATATTTTAAATCTTACTTGCTAGAAGTAAAACCTAATTTTTTGCTAATAGATAGCCTTATGCCCTTTTATGGAAACAAGGTGATTGTTAAATCGGAGTTTATAAAAATGGAAGTAGCAACGGACGATAACAGCGTAGAACGCTACTTCTTCACTAAATATGAGAAAAAGATAGACGGCGATGAAAACGATCTTAATTTTTTAGTTCTCAAGCCCATTGAGATCGTCCTAATTGAAAAAAGAGCCGTCTTGCGGGTTTCGACGAATCAATCAAATACTGCATTTATTAGTTTTTCGTATAACAGCCAAAACTATTTTATGCCTATCCACGACATTTCATGGAACAACATATCATTTACTGCGGAGTTCAAAATAGAAGTTGGACATATTATTAAAAAAGCAATAATTAAGCTATCAAAAAAATTTGTCAAAACAAACATTCGGGTAATTCACTCTACGCACATGGCAGGCAAATACAGAATTGGATGCCTAATAACGAATATTTCCGACAACGACAGGGACAAACTTATCAACTTCATGCTCACAATTGAAAGGCAAAACCTTAGTTCTGGTATAGATTAATGATAAAATAAAATCTTTATTGTTTTATTATCTGAATCAGTCTTTCAAGATCATCGGAGGAATAAAATGGAATCTCAATCTTTCCCTTTAATTCATTGCTTACGTTCTTGTAATCTATTTTAACCTTGGCCTGGAGCCTTTCAAAAAGGGCATCTTCATAGCTTTTAACCTGAGAAAATATAGGAAAATTTCTTTCCGATTTATGTTGCCGCTTATGTAATTTAATACCCTTGGCAGCGCGCTCTGTCTCCCTAACATTTAATTTTTCGTTAGAAATTTTATTCAGAAGCATGCTTGCCTCGTCGTCCGAAAGGCCTATCATGTTTCTTGCATGTGAAGGGGTAATTTTCCCATAGATAATATCATGTTTAATGCCATCCGGTAACGAAAGGAGCCTAATCATGTTTGTTATTGTAGCTCTATCCTTACCTATTTTGACCGCTAACTTCTCGTGGGTGAGGTTATGTTCTTCGATTAGCCTTACATAGCAGCTTGCTTCTTCAATGACATTTAAGTCTTGCCGCTGTATATTTTCGATAAGCGCAATTTCAAGGGCTAATGCGCCGGAAATGTCTTTGATTATTGCAGGGATAGTCTTTAATTGTAGCGCTCTAGCCGCCCTATATCTTCTTTCACCCGCAATTAAATCGTAAACATCGGCATCCTTAGACTTTGCAACTATCAGAGGCTGAATAATTCCATTTTCCTCTATCGAGTCCTTCAGCTCTCCGAGCTTATCCTCATCAAAATATTGCCTCGGTTGATAAACTCCGGTATTTATTTTATCAATGTCAATTTCAAAGATAGAAAGCTTTCCATTAGAATCTCCGTTTACGCCATTAGAAACAGAATTGTCCTCTAAAAGCGCACCCAATCCCCTACCTAATACAACCCTTTTTGATAATTTCCTCTTTTCCTTCATAAAATAGTGAATAATTTAATTTTAATATTATATTTAATTTTCATGCTACCTTAGACAAGAATTCCTTGGTTAATTCAATATAGTAAATCGCGCCCTTTGAATGTATATCGTACAAAATTATAGGTTTTCCAAAACTTGAACTTTCAGGAAGTTTAATATTTCTCGGTATAACGCTCTTGTAAATTTTTTGTCCAAAATATTTTTTAACCTCACTAACCACCTGATTCGTTAAATTTGCCCTTCCGTCAAACATCGTAAACAAAACCCCTTCGATATGCAGGTCCTTGTTAAGTCGCTGATTAACAAGCCCAACTGTACGCATCAATCTTGATATTCCTTCCAGAGAATAATACTCGCACTGCATGGGAATTAAAACGCTATTAGATGCAGTTAATGAATTGATAGTTAATAGTCCTAGGGAAGGAGGAGTGTCTATAAAAATATAGTCATAATTATCACCTATTTTATCAATAATATTCCTTTTGAGAAAATACTCCCTTTCATCCATGTTGACTAACTCTACCTCTATGCCTGCAAGATCAGAGGTAGACGGAATTACGTCAAAATTCTTCATCTCCGTTGGATACACGGCATTTAAAACTGTTGATTCACCCGTCAAACACTCATAAATGGTCGGACGAGACTTATCAACTGCAATATTTAAACCGCTCGTAGCATTAGCCTGAGGGTCGGCGTCAATTAGTAGAATCTTCTTCTCATACGCTGTAAGACATGCGGCAATATTTACCGCAGTGGTTGTCTTCCCTACGCCGCCCTTTTGATTAGAAACGCAGATTACCTTTGCCATAATTGTTTAATCTATACCAATAATCACATTAATAAAAATTTTAAATTCAACGACCTTTTAATTTATAGACCAAAACTCCGTTAATGTAAAGATAATTTCTTTTATTAATGTTTCACATGAAACATTAACTTATTTTTTAACGAAATTGCTACCTAAAGGGTCTACTAAAAAAACAGATAAAAATATATCATACCTACAATAAATAAGCAAAAACAAAATTTAAAATATTAAATTCAAACTTACGAAGCATAAGAATGAAGGCCAGGTAAAAGTATGTCAACGCCAAGATAGGCAAAAACAAGGACAATAAAGCCGATTACGGCTATCCATGCCATTCTTTTTTCAGACCAGCCTTGTGTAATTTTTGCGTGCAGAAAAAGCGCGTAAACAAACCATGTTATTAACGCCCAAGTTTCTTTGGGGTCCCAGCTCCAATAACCTCCCCACGCATTGTCTGCCCATACCGCACCTATAACATTTCCTATGGTGTCAAGAAGAAACCCGAAAATAATAACCTTATAAATGGTTTCATCTAAAATACTACTTGAAGGAATAAGCCTTAAGAAACGATTTTTGCTTTGCATATGATTCTTCTCATTATTAAATTTTATCAAAAAAAGTATACCCAATCCGCAGGAAGCGGCAAAAGCGCCATAAGCAAGAAAAAGTGCAATTATATGATAGAGTATCCATGGACTCTTTAAGGCCGGAAGCCCGGGCTCTATTATGCTTGATGCAAGCGGTGAAAAAGTGGCAAACATAAGAATAACGCCAACAATAAATGTTATAAGTACACCAAGTGCGTCAAAGTCGTAAAAAACTCTCAACAAGATAAATCCTGCAATAATGACATATGAAAAAAATACCAAGGAGTCATAGAGATCAACTAAAGGAGGCATATCAATACCAATTTTGTAAGAGTATAGCCATCTTACAGCAAAGGCAAAAGTTTGAAGAGAAATGGTCAATATTAATACGGCTAAAGATATTTTTGCCAATGTCTTTTTGCCGGTGAATATATATATCAGGTAGCCTATAAAAGACAAAACAGTTAAAAAAAATGAAACGGCAAAATACAATGAACCGTCTAAACTTGAAATATTTGCATGGAACATTTGTAGTCTCCTTATGAACTTAAATATGATTTTTAAACTTAATTATTGTTTTCTCAATTTTGTCGAAATATGAAACCAACCTTTTATGGGAGCCTGTCAAGATATCTACCCTGCTTCCTTCCCCATCTTCAGAAAGATAAATTTTCACCCGCACAGTTTTATGATTAAAGTAAAAAGAAAAGAATAATGCAATAATCATTATTATGGATCCGAGCCAAATTACCCATGTATAGGCATTTTTGGCTACCTCCAAGCCGCTATAATAATATATTTTCACGCCCGTGAACATGAAGGCAAGCCTTTTCTTGTACATCGCAAATACTAATGGAAATTTTTGCGATTTGCCCGTATCTATATGCTCAAAAAAATTAATATTCTTTAAATATTTTTTATTTTTGTATAAAGATATATAAAAGGGGATTTCGTTTACGCTTGGATTTTTTAGCTGATTGAATTCAAATTTCAATCCTTTTATTCCGGTATTGTACAATGTTTTGGGTTCAGCAAATAGCACGCGCTTTTTATAGTGATTGCCGTTTAAATTTATTAAAAGTAATCTTGCAGCGGTTGGCAAATAGTGTCCGTAACTCACCTGATAAATGGTGAAAGCACCATATTTAAGGGGGTGATTTACGCGTATAGATTTAGTCAAGATAATTTTATGCTTTTTTATTATACTTAATTTACTAATATAAGCCTTGGGCATTCCATCCTTATAGAACTTTGTCGTATATCTATTAAGCATAATTTTAAACGGCAATTTAACCGGCGTTCCATTTCTGTTTTTGTCGCTAGGCAGATATGAATAACCGGCGGATAATCCTTCATTGATATCTACATATGATCTAAAGCCGTAAATAGTATTCAAAATTACACCGGCTACGATGACTATTATGCCTAAGTGGACTACATATGGCGACAGTCTGAATATTCCATTTTTGGAAAAGTACAACTCAGACTGATTGCCATCATATTTTTCTTTGGGCTTACCGAATTTTCTTGAAAATATATTTTTTAGTATACGCAATACTTCGTCTTTACTTTTTGAGGAATTAAAATTATAGTACCTAGACCTCTTATTAGATTTATTTTCATTATCATAATTTGAGGAAATATCAGGGAATGACGGATTGGGTTTGAAGACAATCTTTAATGTCCTAGGCAGCCTAATCACGGAACACACAATCAAATTAACAACAAGCAAGCCGCCCAAGGTTATAAAATACCATGAATGATAAATATCAAATAAACCTAATCCATAAAATATTTTAAAAATCGGGCCGTACACTGTCTTATATTCCACCAAAGGTTCGCCCTGCTCTATTATTGTACCGATTATTGATACTACCGAAATCAGTATGAATAAAACCATAGCTAACTTTAGGGAGGAAAAAAAATTTTTCAATTTTAATAAAATAATCATTGCAAATTTCATATCTCACCTCTATAGAACATTTTTATTTATTAATTTCATTAAACACATGACTTAGAAAACCCGGCGGCAGTTCTCCTGTGAAATGCGTAACAATAACCCCTTCTCTATTTATTATAAAAGATTGCGGTATCTCGTAAATATTGCCGTATGCCTTAGATATCTCGGGATCAGCCATTCCTATAGGATACGTAACGATACCGTTTTTGAAAGTCTTTATAAAATCTAATACAGCGGCCGGCCCGCTATTGTTGACGGAAAGACCGAATATTATGAAGCCGTCTTTTTTATGGTATTTATAAAATTTCTCCAACCTAGGCATTTCGTCCCTACATGGCGGACACCAAGTAGCCCAAAAATTAATAAGGATAATCTTGCCCCTAAATTTTTTCAATGATAAAGTTATTTCGGGATAGTTAATGCTTTTAACAGAAAATTGAGGTGCGATGGCACCATTGCCTAATTTATTTGGCTCAGTTTTCTTTTTTATTGAGCCGGACAATTTAACTACTAAAACAGCTACAACGATAATTACGATGGCAAAAAATATTTTTTTGTATAATCGCTTGGTATTTTTATTCATTATTACCCCCTTCGTATTTTTTATTACTAAGTAAACCGTAGCGACATTAGACGATAATTTATTAAAATGCATCGTGGAAATAATACATGCTCCTTATAAGCCAAAGACAAGTATTATCGAGACAATACAATATGAATCAAATTTTTCGCTTCTATCGTGTAATTATACGGAAAGAGATCTGGGGGGATGATTCACGGGAAATACCAATAATTTTTGAATAAAAACAAACAGCAGGAGAATAATTACAAAAACCATGTTTATTCTCCAGATTGGATTAAATATTTTTGCGAGTATATTTTGACACTCCATACCGCATGCAAATTGAATTTTATGAAAGCGTTGTCCGCTCAAGCTAAATAAGCCGTAAAATGAAGAATTTTTGGAGATTGATCTGCCTTGCTGAACAGTTACTATCTTTTTAGAATGATAAGATCCATTAGAAAATCCCCCGACCGGGAATGCATGCCGAGCATAAGCAGAACTACCCGCACACAGCAAGTAAGAAGCCATGCCGAGAAAAAACAAAACATGTAAGTATTTTTTTAAAAACAAACTAGCCAATCCCCTTCTTCATCTCAAAAAACTTTTTAATCTTATCCTGATAGTACAATAAAATCACATTAGTGTCAATCCATGTAAGTATGCTGTTAGGTATTGATGCCAGCTTGACTTTAAGAAAAATAGGATTAAAATGGACTATCGTCTTTAAACTAAAAAAATTATTGGATAAAATTATGGCCGGCACGATTTCAGGGAAAAAATTCACCAATATAATCTATGATTATTTAGCAAATTATGAAATTATATCCCTTGAGAACAAAATCGAAATAGAGAAATTTCATGTATTTTATGAATATCTTATAGAATGGAATAAAAAGATAAATCTCACAACTGTCACATGCGCAGACGAGTTTATTAAAAAACATGTTATAGACAGCGCCTTTCTATTGAAAATTTTAAGCAATAGCGAGGGGGATGAGCCGAACAAAACCAAATTCATTATGGATATCGGTTCCGGCGCAGGGCTTCCAGGTATCGTGATAAGCATATTAAACCCTGAAGTACATATCCTTTCGGTTGAATCAATACTTAAAAAATGTAATTTTCAAAAAGCAGCGGCAAGAAAACTGAATCTTAGAAATTTCCAGTGCCTAAATGCGAATATATATTCGCATAAAAATTTCTCAAATATTCAAGCGATAACAACCAGGGCAGCATTTAATACTAACGGGCTTATTAATTTAATAGAGAAATTAGAGATAAAAAATACCACCGATATGTATCTATTTTTATCAAAAATGGATGAGGCAAAAAAAATTGAAAACTTCAAGTATAAATCTAAACAGATTAGGATAGATAAAATACTATTTTATAAAACGAATTACGATTCAAACAAAACCAACGAACCCAGGCTCATCGCAAAATTTACGATCAACCCGTTTAGGCAAAATAACCTGACATAGCCCATTTCTAAAGCTTAACTCTTTTATCTCCCTCGTACGCATAAACAGCGCTGTCTGCTTCATCTCTGGTATGGTCATGCGAACCGTCGCAATACGGAAATTTACTAGAAAGACCGCAAGCGCAAATATACATCGGAAATTTTGCGTCCTTCTCTTCAATTATGATAGGCAATTTCTTTTCATGCTTTGTTATTCTCGGCATAATGAACCCCTATATATATATTTTAAATTAATTTACTGCTAATCGCCATTATAAATAACCGGTTAAAGATTGTCAAGCAATAGCCTACCCTACAGGCATATTCAATTTAATAATAAACTATGATATAATTACTTCGTTTTTAAATAAATTGAAATGGTTGCCAATAAAATTACATATAAATAAGTCATATATATTTTTGACTTTAATTTATCAATGTTGTAGAAGCATAAACTTAATGAGGAATTTTTGATTATGATAGTAGTTACCGGCGGAGCCGGATTTATAGGCTCTAACATCGTAAATGCTCTGAACAAAAAGGGTGAAACCAATATTTTAGTTGTAGATAATCTTACCGGCGGCAGAAAGATGCACAACATAGCCGATCTCGATATACTAGATTATATGGACAAGGATGATTTTCTATCAAATATTGAATCCGGGTACAATTTTGGCAACATTAGTGCTATTTTCCATGAAGGTGCATGTTCCTCTACGACGGAATGGGACGGACGGTTTATAATGAGAAACAACTTCGAATATTCAAAAACATTATTAAAATGGTGCCAGAAAATAGGAGCTCAATATATATATGCATCATCTGCTTCCGTGTATGGGCATGGGAAAAAAGGATTCACAGAAACAAGATCTTGCGAGTACCCGCTTAACATGTATGCGTACTCCAAATTCCAATTCGACCAATATGTTAGGCATATTGCAAAAAAAGCAAAATATCAGATCGTTGGTTTTAGATACTTTAATGTATACGGGCCTAGAGAAACGCATAAGAAGGAAATGTCCAGTATAGCGTTTCACTTTAATAACCAAATACTTAAGGATAAAAAAGCAAGACTTTTCGAGGGAACAGATGGTTATAAAAATGGTGAGCAAAAACGAGATTTTGTCTATGTCAGAGATTGTGCCGATGTTAATTTATGGTTTTTGAAACACCCAAACAAATCTGGCATATTCAATATAGGAACGGGCAAGGCAAGGTCGTTTAACGATGCGGCAAATGCCGTAATAAAATGGCATGGGGCCGGTGAGATAGAATATGTCCCCTTTCCTGATAACCTTCAGGGTGCATATCAAAGTTTTACCGAAGCAGACACAACCGCATTACTTAATGCAGGATACGATAACCCCTTTCTTTCAATTGAAGAAGGTATTGAAAAATATTTAAGCTGGCTTAATAGTGGCGATAAAAACCGATTATCATATTAAATTAACTAAGGGAGGGTTCATTATGGCACCCGGCATGTTTGTATTTCTGTTTATGTTTTTATTTTGGATTGCCTCACTAATACTCTGGATTGGTGCATTTATTGACATACTTAGAAGTGATTTTAGAGGGGGATCGGATAAGATAGTGTGGCTCTTAGTAGTGGTTTTTTTACCCCTTTTCGGGGCAATATTGTACTTTGCAATAGGAAGAAAGCAGAGGGTTGATAACCGGGTTTCAGAAGGTTAGCTAATGCGAGCATTTCCTTACCATACTCTTTAAGATATCAATATCTGCTTTATGTTCTTTATCACCCCCAGGAGTTTCAATAATTAACGGTATACGTATAAGCCTTTTGTCATTTACGATAAATCCGAAGGTATCCTGTCCAATATAGCCCTTTCCTATCAATGCATGCCTGTCTACACTGGAACCTAAAGGCTTTATGGAATCATTGATATGAAGCGCGCGCAACCTATCGAGTCCGACGATCTTATCAAAATCATCCATATATTTGTTGTATTTCGGTAATGTCCTTATATCATAACCCGCAGCAAAAATGTGACAAGTATCAATGCAGACACCTACCCTTTTATTATCACCAAGCAGTTTGATAATCCGCGCAATATGCTCCGATTTATATCCTATTTGGCTACCCTGCCCCGCAGTAGTCTCAATAACCAAACAAACATCTTCAAACTTCTCCGTTTGCCTTATAATGTCACTTAAATTTAAAGCTATTTGCCTTATCGTCTCGTCCGGGGTTAAAGATTTATTCGAACCAGGATGAAATATTAACGATTTTATACCGAGTAGCCCGCATCGTTTAATCTCATTTATAACAGCGTTTACAGATTTTTCTCTTATCGTTTCGTCTGTGCTTCCAAGGTTGACTAAATATGAAAGATGAGCAACGACCATTATATTTTCTCTTACCATGCACTCTTTAAAGAAATGGATATCATTAAGATTAAGCGGTTTTGCCGACCACTGCACCTGATTTTTTGTAAATATCTGGATAACATTAGACCCGGTATTTTTTGCGTGCAAACAAGCATTCACCAACCCTCCGGCAATGGAAACATGCGCGCCCAATAAAATATTCATAGATAACCTAATTGATTAAGACGTAAAATTTACTTATCATCCTTAATATTCGAGAAATTGTACCACAAATAAGCAATAAGATAAATTTAATTTTAACAAACATTCGGTAAATAACTTGAAACAATTGCGATATCAGCGATAATGATTTATAATGAAACACATAACGTGGCTACATAAAATAAGGAGGTAATTACATGAAGGGAAATGAAGAAATTATTAAAAGACTTAATCTAAGATTGGCTGATGAGCTGACCGCAATCAATCAATATATGGTCCATGCCGAGATGTGCGATAATTGGGGCTATAACGATCTCCATAAAGAAATTGAAAAACGCGCAATAGATGAAATGAAGCATGCCGAAAAATTAATCAGCAGAATACTGTTTCTTGAAGGCATACCTGTCGTATCGAATTACAATAAAATGCATATCGGTGCCACAATTGAGCTGATGCACAAAAATGACGGCAAGTCTGAAGAAGGTGCAGTTCAATCTTATAACGAAGATATCCAGTTTGCCGCCGAAATTAAAGACAATGGAACAAAAGATTTATTGCAATCAATATTAAAAGATGAAGAGGCGCACTTGGATAAGCTTGACGAATATCTGGAGCACATAGAACAAATGGGGCTTCAAGTCTATCTCTCCACATGCATGAAATGAAAAAGATTTAATTGTATTCAAAAGAAAAAGGATATTGCATTTATGCAATATCCTTTTTCTTTTGAAATGTCTAATTACGAAGCAGGCCGTCAATGCGTGGTTCTTTATTAATCAAAAAATTTCCAGGTGCTTATATAGCCTAAATTATATTACAAGTATCCATCTCAATGTCTTCAGGATTTAGCATTGCATTAATTAGAGATATCTTTTGGAAATGTTGCAGGTCTCCGATCAAAATCTTTTTTTCTTCTATATCGCCACGATCTAAAAGATAACGCCTCTTTACGCCATTCATGAGATAAGTATTCGGCGTAACCCATTTCTTTCCATCAAGTAAAATTATATTAGAAAATGAAGTGTCGGTTATAAAGCCGTTTCTTGTTATAAGGATATCGGTTGCATCGCTTAGTCCTTTCAAGAAAAATTTTATACAAATTCTATCTTTAT
This sequence comes from uncultured Actinomycetes bacterium, assembly GCA_964631685.1. Taxonomy (GTDB): domain Bacteria; phylum SZUA-79; class SZUA-79; order Acidulodesulfobacterales; family Acidulodesulfobacteraceae; genus Acidulodesulfobacterium. The sequence continues at coordinate 260,083 of CAZVZU010000002.1, forward strand.
ATTTAAATTCATAATGTAATGGTTTGCATTCCGGGGGAAGATAGGCATTATCAGAATCTACAACTTTTAATCTCGTTATTACCCTCTTGACATAAGGGATAATTTTAATATTTTCAATATATTTGGAATAGACCAACCTACACTTGTAAATTCCGGTTTTATATTTATCTGCCACAGGCATAAGAGCCTTAATGTCCAACCCAAGCCCATCGCCGAAGAAATGTCTTATTGTATTATTAATCCTGCGATTATGATAGCTTAGGAGTTTATAATTTCCATCTGCTAATTTAATAGTGTCTATGAAATGCGTCATAAGAATATATTTTTTGTCTCATTAAACTTTTTTATTTTGCCAATGACAGATTAATTCGACTTTTTATCAGATTGCATCATACTATGATAAAATATGATAAAAATCAAATGTTTCCAGATAAATTCAAAAATGTTTACATAACCCTTTTTATATGGTAGGATCTCCGAAGATGATGTGACTGCCGTAAATGAGAAAATGCATGGAATTTAAGGACAATATATGAGGGATAGTTCGAACAAGCCGACAATACAAAACGATATAGGTTACGGTTTCAAGCTACTTTTTGAATATAGATATCTTATATGGATACTTGCGATAAAGGAACTTAAGGTTAGATACAGGGGTTCATACCTCGGTTTTTTTTGGTCACTTTTGAACCCGCTTCTTCTGCTTTTAATATACACATTTGTATTTACGGTTATTTTTAAGGCAGGGGGAAGAGCCTACCCTGTTTATCTGTTTGTTGGTCTTTTACCGTTCAATTGGTTCTCAATGGCCGTAAACGAGTCTACAATGTCCGTCGTAAGCTCTGGTTTTTTCATAACAAAATCGACACTACCGTCCGAGATTATTGTTATCGTTAAGGTTGTATCTAACTTCATAAATTTCATTCTGTCCATACCTATTTTGTTTCTCTTTATATTAATATTTAATGTCAAAATTGGTTTTCCGCTTATTTTATTCCCCGTTCTTATAGCCATAGAATTCTTCGCCACGGTAGGCGTAGGGTATTTTGTAGGTGCTCTAGAGGTATTTTATAGGGACATGCAGCATATTGTAATGAATCTGCTTCAGATATTATTTTTCGGAATACCCATAA
>CAZVZU010000003.1:0-118405 GCA_964631685.1 uncultured Actinomycetes bacterium
TCCTCTTAGAGCGAACCAGTTTATCTATTTTAATTTGCGACATAAAAAGCCTCTCGTTTTAATTAAGCATATCCTTATATGTAACCGCTTGATTAGGCTGAGTCGGTTAAGACGGCGACAATATCCGCATCCGGCATTATACATATTATCCGCTTGGTTTGCAACAGATGGTAAGGGCTAGCGTAAAATGTTAAATGCCTTACAGAGATTGCGTGCATGTAATATATATAATAGTTACTTGACGAATTTTCCTTAATTTTATATCATTAGTACTGCCATGCCACTTCAATCCAATAAATTTAATATTAGAATTAAAATTGTAGCTAGTAACAAGAAAGCGTCATTTCTTTATGAGATATTAGAAAAACATGAAGCGGGGATTGCCCTGTTCGGGCCGGAAATTAAGTCTATAAAGTCCGGAAAGGTAAATCTCTCAGACGGGTATGTTATCATAAAAAATGGAGAGGCGCTTCTTTTGAATGTCCATATAAGTCCGTATGCAAAGGCTACAAGAGAAAATAAGGACCCGCTTCGGACGCGTGTTTTACTTCTGCATAAACATGAAATTATGCGGCTTTACGGCAAAACCAAAGAGAAGAACCTTACCATGGTTCCGTTAAAAATGTATTTAAAGGCCGGTAGGGCAAAGCTAGAAATAGCCCTTGTTAAGGGTAAAAAGATTTATGACAAAAGGGCTTCCATTAAAGAAAAGGAACAAAAAAGAGAGATCGAAAGAGTAATTAAAAACAAAAGGTAAATTGCATAAAAATTATAACCCTACTTGTTCTTTGGTGCTATTGTAAACATGGATGTGCGTCCTGAAGTTATTCCTTTTTGCTATATACATTGACCTGTCTGCTTCCTTAATAAGCTTATTTGCGGACTTACCTTGCGTATATTCTGCTATGCCTATGGAAAGCCCCATTGCATTGTCAGATGGAATAAAATTATCTAGGGTTAAATCGCAAGTTTTCTCTGAAATGATGGTTTTTAATTTCTCCCTGAAATTGTTTTGAAAGTTCATTAAAATTCTATTTGCAACAATCGTAGCTCTTTTTGCCGGCGTGTTTGGCATTATCACCGTAAACTCGTCTCCCCCGTACCTATATGCCGTATCGATATTTTTCCGGATGGCATCCCCAAGCGATTTGCCGGTAAGTTTTATAACCTCATCTCCGGATTGATGACCGAATTTATCGTTAAAGAATTTAAAATTATTTATGTCTATAAAAAGTATAGATAAGTCATGTCCATATCTTAGGCATCTCGATAACTCTTTTTCTATTGTTTCATGGAAACATTTTGCATTATAAAGCCCCGAAAGACCATCCAATTTGATTTCCATTGATAAGGCCAGCTCTAATTGTATTTCTTTGGTTATATCTCTTATTAAATATAGAGCTCCTTTAATTTCAGCAGATTCGTTATAAATATCTACCTTTTCATTTTCAAAATAATGGTTCTGGCCGTCAATTTCGTAGATATTGGATACCTTGTATCCGGAGGCAAGGTCCCTGATGTGGGATGGTATAATCTGTTCTTTGGATAGATTCTTAAAGTAGCAGATTGCGTTGATATCGTCACCTAGAAAATAGTCGATATTCGTTTTTAAAATTATTGAAGCATTATTATTATAAAAAATAAGTTCATTTTTATAATTTACGGCGAATGCACCCTCGTCCAGAGAATTAAGTAAATCTTCAATTCCGATGTTCTGGAATAAATCTTCTTGCGAGTTTTTAAAATCAGTTACAATCATTTTCATACTCCAAAGCGGTTTGACTATGATACGTTAATAATAAACATTTATTAAGTATAAACTATTGAAATTCTATAAAATTTAGTTATAAATATCAAGAAAAATTTTAATAGACTATTTTTATATTGTTTTTTGTTGTAATTTGTTGTATAAATTAGGTAATTACAAGTAATAAAGTCGTTTATTTGTAATTTTAATTTAGGGCAGAGAAATTTATGCTTGTTTATGTATCAAAATCTCTTCTTTATAGTAAACTTGTGTGTAAAAATTAATAGGATGGTGTTATGGCGATAGATGATATGCTCGTTGAGCTGAAGGATCTTGCGAAGGTTGTGGACGATGCCACAAAAAAAATAGGAGATTTTAAAAAACCTGTCAAGGAGAGTTCGGAAAGTATTCCACTTGCGCAGGATGGAATTTCGGATATCATTAAAGAGACCGAAACAGCCGCTAATAATATAATGAATCTGCTTGAGGACATAAATGCAAATTCCGGTGTTATTGACGAATGTTTATGCGATCTCATTGATCTTAATCCTATAAAAAAGATTCAAAAAAGTTTAATTAATTTAAAAGACCTGAATAAGAAAAATATAAGTAAAATCATGGATGTTCTATCACTCCTTTCGTTTCAGGATTTGACCGGACAAAAGCTCTACAAGATACGAAACACATTAAATGAAACAAAGGTAAAACTTTTAAAGGTGTTGGTCGATTCAGAGGTTGAGGTTAAGGAGCTTACCGTAGAAAAAAAGCAAGAGATATACGGTAAATTAAACGATTTAGTTTCGGATGATCAAAAAATGGCTCAAAACGATGTAAATTCGATATTAAACGAATTAGGGTTTTGATGAAATTTTTTTCTTGCTTCTTTTATGACTATCTGATATCATAATCGTTCCTTATTGTTTATTGTCCCCATCGTCTAGCCGGCCCAGGACATCGCCCTTTCACGGCGGCAACACGGGTTCGAATCCCGTTGGGGACGCCAAATTGTCTTGTGTTTTCCGTTATCGGTCTTCTGTATTTTTATTTGCATCGTGTAAATAAGCAACAAAGTTACTGCAATGGCGCTTTTTTTGACGAGATTGTTGCGGTGATACGTGCGTAGCAACTTTCTAATTGACATTTGCTAAAATAAAGATATATGATACTTATTGATAGAATTGGGGTAGTACGTTAGTTTAAGTATATTTTTTAATAGGGCAAAATGATACTAGAAGATATCAAGTACCAATTAGACCAGTTTCATAGCTTTGATAATATAAAACTTTCATTTGATATATCAGGCAAAGAGGGGGTTTTGTATTATAATGACGGCAAGATAACAAACGCAACCTTTGACCTTAAACAGGGCGCAGATGTTTTTCGGGAATTAAAGGATGTAACAAAAGGGGATGTTAATATTCAAGTTAGTATCGGCGAGCCCGCTCCCGAGATCAACTTGAATAAATCTTTTAATGATATTATCGAAATAATAAGTGAGAATGTTACAGAAAAAGAGGAAGAAGAGCCGTTGTCGAAAGACAATAAAGATGATATTGTCGATTTAGACACAGCAATAGAAACGGATCCGTCATTGGTTGTCAAGATAGGGGAAGGACTTGCAAATATTCCGGGGGTAGAGGGTATATTAGCCGTTCGGATTAATGGCGATGTTTTATATTCCAAAGATGTCGAAGATTCCGATTTTGAGTCGGCAGATTCAGTGTTTTTATATAATCAATCAAAAGAATTGGGAGAAATATTGAATTTTAAAAATCTCAAGAGCGCCTTATGCGAGGCGGGCGATTATAAAAAAATAATTATTAATAATAAAGATGTGTTGTATAGTATTAAGGTGTCCTCAACCGTTCAACCCCTTAAAACACAGATGGAAGCGGTTAAACTACTTGAAAACATATAGTAACCGTCACGGTGGTTTATAACCATATGACACTTAAGCTTCTATGGATGATCAGGACAAAAGCATAATAGATAAAATACTTAATATCTCAGGTGTGGAAGCGTGCGCCATATCTTCGCTCGATGGCGAGGTTTTAAGGTTTGATGCAAAAGATGAGAATATTACATATGAGTCAATAAACAAAATTTCTATCGAGATAAGCAGAATTTTTGCTTCATATTCTATTTCTTCCATTGATATTACATCGTTGTATCTTAACTTTGAAGAACGAAATATTATCATTAACGGATTTGGAAGCGGTTTTATTTTCATGGTAAGTCAGAAAACTTCCAACGTTAATCTGCTTAAGATGGAGACGTCTTATCTCGAAAAGGAATTTGTTAAAATAGTAAGCAAATCCATTGAAAAGTTTTCCGTTAAATCATCCAATGACGGGTATGATAAGAGGATGGGTGATATTACTTCTCGAGACGAGGATGTATTTAGCTCTATACTCGGTGAAAAAAACGTAATTAGGAATGAAGTTAAAATTCCAAGAACAATTTCTAAAAATAAATTGAATGCACTCAGGGATGTTTTTTCTCTAAGTTTAGGTCCGATATCCATAATGCTTTTTGATGAAAAGGTAAAAGAACTGGGCGAAGATGCCGATAATTTTAGCGCCGAACATATTCAAAGTTTAATAAATAATTTGGCAAGCGAAATTGAAGACAGAAGTGATAGGCTTAGCTTTGTTAAAAATGCAAAAATGGTAGTATAGCTTATTAATCCTGTGTGCACTAAGTTATTATCTTATTGCCGGCGTGGCTCAGAGGTAGAGCAGCTGATTCGTAATCAGCAGGTCGGGAGTTCGATTCTCCCCGCCGGCTCCATTTTAAAAGTAATGCATGTGCCTCAGCCGTTTTCATTTTTAGTACCTCCTTGCTTAATTTACTTGTTGTTCTGCATTGCTAAAATTAATGCATAAACCATAAATTTACGCATCCTGTCTGCCCATTGTTATTTAACAGGGTATATACTAAACTCCCCCCTCGAATCATAAATAATCGCTAAATTAGCGGCAGCCATGACGCCGTGAATATCGTTCCGGTATCCATATATAAGTACATAAATACCACGATTGTAATTACTATCGATAAGAAAAAGATTACCTTGCTTATATTAAATGAACCTGCTGTTTTTGTTTCGCAAGAACTGCATGTCTTTCCATTCAAACCCTTGCCGGCTTTTGATGCACTTTTTTTGAATGAGATTTGTGGCATTATGTAAATCAGATAAAAAGATAAGAGCACGCCTAAAATATTTAATATCAAAAAATAATTCCTGTAAGGCGCAATGCCTCTAAGGAAATATGCACTGGAACCAAGCGCCCCCCCGGTGCTCGCTGTTATTCCTGCTATGCTGAAAAATAAAGGTCCCCAGCAACAAACTCCCCCTAAAATAGCGAATAGACCGCTTAGTCCGGATGTTGTGCCAGAGATTGCTCTGGACTTGTTTTTTGTATTCATAAAACCTCCTGCTAATTTGTAGTTTATAATTACTTCTTGTTCGTTTCACTATTCTACACCTTGTACTTCGGTATAATGTCAAGGGCTTTTTACGTCTCATCGGTAATGAACGGTTTTTATTTATCTGTCAACATAAATATGGTCAAGCTGATATCACCCGGTATGCTTGAAGCAATGATATTTATTAAAAATTTTGCAAGTGATAAAATAAATACACGTGCAATATCGTGATATAATACAACACATGACTGTGGAATGCGCTTAAGAAATAAATCTGTAGCTAAAAAATAGAAACAGATAAAGGCGGGGCTGAGGTGAAAATGCTTTTTGAACCGATAGAAATGGGTAGTATTAGGATTAGAAATAGAATAATAATGGCTCCTATGTGCATGTATTCCGCCGAGGATGGCATCGTAGGGGTATTCCACATGGCTCATCTCGGCGCGCGTGCAATAGGGTGCGTAGGCTTAATTATCGTGGAAGCAACAGGGGTTAGCCCCGAAGGAAGAATAAGCCCTTACGATGCAGGCATATGGAACGAAAAGCAGGTTAATGCTTTTAATCCGATAGTAGAGTTTTGTAAGTCATGTGGTTCGGTAATGGGCATCCAACTGGCGCATGCTGGAAGGAAGGCTTCTGTCAACGCCCCGTGGTTAAGGGAAGGACAGGGACCATTAAAACGGGAAGATGGTGCATGGCAGGTGCTTGGCCCAAGTCCGATACCGTTTGACGACGACTATCCTATTCCAAAGCAAATGGACGATAGTGATATAAAAAAGGTAGTTAAAGATTTTGCTAATGGGGCTAAAAACGCCAATAAGGCAGGATTCGATGTTATAGAAATACATGCTGCTCACGGCTACCTGATAAACGAATTCTTGTCTCCAATTTCAAACAAAAGAACAGATAAATATGGAGGCACTCTTGAAAATAGAGCAAGACTCCTGCTTGAGGTAATAGATGCTATAAAGGGTGGAAGTTGGCCCGAAAATAAGCCTATCATTGTCAGGATGTCCACGGTGGATTGGGTAAATGGGGGTTTCGATATAGAATCGGCGGTTATTTTAGCGAGAATGTTGAAAGAATCCGGAATTTCCTTAATAGATTGTTCATCCGGAGGAATTGTGCCGGATACAAGTATGAATGTCTATCGCGGCTATCAATTAGGTTTTGCAAAGGAGATTAAAGACAAGGCGGGGATTGCAGTATCCGGCGTCGGGCTTATTACTGAACCCGAATTTGCCGATTTTATACTCAATTCAGGAATGGCGGATATGGTCGAGATGGGCAGAGAGCTATTAAGGAACCCCTATTGGCCTTTGTATGCCGCACGGAAACTCGGAATAGACATAGAGTGGCCGAGGCAATATTTAAGGGCTAAACTGTAACTGCTCATGCCGCGCAAGATTATTGATAAACCTGCGTTACGCTATTTGGCAAGAGTTGATGAGTAAAAAGTAAACAAATGCGAATTTCATAAAGTTTCCACAATCAAGGTATATCATTACATGAAGTCTGAAAATTATTTTCTTCAAAGGGGGATGCCTATTTTAAAATCAAGATTTTTTTTGGTAGGCATAATATTAGAATCAGTTTTAGTTGTATCCTCAATATTTCTTTTTAACTATGTAAAATTAGACCCATGGACATTTGGTTCTATTTTTATTTTCGGGTTTTTTATAAGTTTCCTGTTTCTATTTTTTTATATTTCAAAAAGAAATATTCAATTATTCGAACAAAAACAGCTATTTGATACATTAATGGAACACACCACCGATACAATAGTCGTTAAGGATATTTATGGCAGGTATATAAAGGCTAGCAAAAGCGCGAGGTATTTTCATTCTGCTCCCAGAATAGCTTCCCTAATAAATATGACAGATAATGAAATGCAGCCCTATTCTCGGCAGGGCGATGATTTCTTTAAAACAATAAAGGATATGGATAAGCTTGCATGGCAGACGAGAAAGCCGCAGAAGTTTATACTGCACCTTAGAGATAAAGATGGCATGGTTCATACTATTGATGTCACTAAAATTCCTGTATACAACAAAAAAGGTGGCAAGCTACTTTCAATAGGTGTTGGGCATGATATAACGGAAATGATAGAGGACGAAGAAAAATTTAAGTCCATGTTTTATGAAAATTCCAGGATTATGTTTCTGCTGGATTCTAATTCTATCACGGTAGCAGATGCAAATAACGCCGCCATAAAGTTTTATGGCTTTTCAAGGAAAGAGCTTATAGACAAGACCATAAATGAAACATTCAGTCCTTTTATCGCAAAAGCAGAGGTTTTGTCGAATATAAATAGGGCCGTTAAAAATGACGAGAAAATATTTTCAGGGTATAAGCATAGGCTTAAAAATGGAGATATCAGAAATGTTGAAGTGGAAATTTCGCTTATTCATGCAAAAGGAAAACCGTTGGCGTTGGTGACGGTTTTTGACGTAACCGATAAGCTTGCCGCCGCAGCTAAGATTAAATCTATTCAGTCTCTATACTACTCTATTCTAAAAGAGGTTTCCCTTATAATAAATCCAAAGAGCGAAAGAGAGCTATTTCATAGGACATTAAGCGCATTACAGAAAGGCGAGACGATGACAGCTTGTTGGATAGGTTGCGTGGACGATGACAATCTTATCAGGTATATAACCGCGAAAGGAAAAGGTACCCAGGAGCTTATGAAGATAAAACTAACGGTGGATTGTCATAAAAAATATATGACCATTGCAGAGAGGGCGATATGCCTTAACCGCATAGTTTATAATAATGACCACTTATCCGATCCGTTATTAGAACCGTGGCACTATTTTCTTGAAAAAAATCATTGGTTTTCGGCATGCGCATGTCCAATTAGAAGAGATAACAAACTATGGGGGGTTTTAGTTTGTGCATCGGACAAAAAAGGTATGTTTACGCGGGATATTTTAGAATTTATGTCAAAGATAGGGGGGCTTCTATCTCACAGTCTTAATGAATTCGATTTAAAAAAGAAATTGAAAGAAGAAAAGAAAAATGTGGAATATTTGGCCCACCATGATATTTTAACGGGATTACCAAATAGGCTATCTTTAGCTCAGATGATAGAATCTGCCGTGAAGAGAGCTAATAGGAATAAAACTTTTACTGCTATCGGAATGATTGATTTTGACGATTTTAAATATATCAATGATACCTTCGGGCATGACGAAGGTGATAACCTTCTAAAACAGTTTGCATTAAGGATAAAATATGTCTTAAGGCAAACCGACCATATAATAAGGTTGGGGGGTGACGAGTTTATTCTTGTCCTTGAAGACCTGAAAATTTTCGACGATATTTATCTCTTTATTGCAAGGTTAGAAGGAGCCCTCGAAAAACCGTTCATTATAAAAAATTCTGAAATATTTCTAAAAGTGAGCCTAGGCCTTACATTGTATCCGTTAGATAAGGGTTCTACGGATGTTTTACTAGTGCATGCAGATGATGCAATGTATAGCGTAAAGGCTAAAAAGGAAGAAAGAGAAAAATTCTGGCAATTATATAAACATTAAACAATACATTAGGTTTATTCTATACCCAGCTTACAGCCGCATTTATGTAACGTTCTTGCTTTACCCTCCATTCAGTTCCTGCGATTTTTTTGGCTGTTATTAGAGATGCAGGACAAGCTTTACAGGAAGGATGCAATGTTCATAGATAACGAATATACAATCCTTGCCATTGGATATAAAGTTTGACATAAAAAGATTTTTCCGTTAGTAATCTTTGTATTTTATATGTGCCAAGCCCTTCAAGCTTGTCCGCAAAACCGAGTAGAAAATTTTTAAATTTGTGATGTTAGTCACATTATTTTTTAAAAAAGGGTTATAGAGTGACAGAAAGGAGCAATGGGATTATGACATGTAAATAGCTAATGCCGCTCAGTAATTGATTAGAATCGCCGAAGGCGAAAGGAGGAAAATTGAAATGTTGAGAAAAAGTTTTGTATTAGTTTTTGTTTTAATATTGTTTGCAATTGTTTTATCTTTTGGCTTTATTTCAACCGATTCGTTCGGCTATAAAACTTCTAAATTTTATGATGCAAGGTGGGCAGGAGGATTAAGTCCACTATCTTCTGCCCGATTAAAGAAAGCCAATAAATTATTTACAGTTAATTGCGCAGGTTGTCACGGTGATAACAGAGAAGGAGGAATCGGACCTGCATTATTGCCCGAGACACTTTCCTTTAAAAAACTCCCCGAGATTGTTCATTATATAGAAACCGGTTTTAAGGGGACGGCCATGTCTTCATGGAAAGATAAATTGGGCGGTAAAGATTGCGCGCTACTTGCAAGGTACATAAAAACCGTCCCGGCGGGTAAGATACCAGTATGGTCGTTGAAGCAAATTGACTCTACCGTTAAGATGATTATTCCTGCCTATTTGTACCCGAATAAACCGATTTATAAAAATAGGTTGGGAAATATATTCTTTGTGGTAGAAAAAAATATTTCCCGAGGAGCTTTTATAGATGGGGACAACTGGACAATTATGAAACAGATACCTATCGGTTTTTCCACACATGAAGTTAAATATACTCACAACGGAGAGTTTGGATATGCGATTGCCAGAAATGGATTTGTGGACAAGATTGATATGTATAGTTTAAAATCTGTCGCAAGCGTGAGGACTTGCCTTGATGCAAGGGGAGTGGATCCGACATATAGCGGAAATTATGTTTTAACAGGATGTTATTTGCCCTATCAAGCCGTAATTATATCCGGTAAAACCATGCAGCCGCTTAGGGTAATTCGTACAGATAATGTTGTCGGACCCTTGGGGAAAAAAATTGGTTCAAGGGTAGCAGGCACTCTTTATTCACACAAGTATGGTGTTTTTGCGATAGTTCTAAAAGAGGCAGGGCAGGTATGGATTATTAAAGCAAAACCACCGTTTCCCGTTATTGCCAAGATTAAAGGCGTAGGAAGGATACTTCATGATGCTTACATTGATAAAACAGGGAGGTATATGTTTGTCACAGGTATGGCTTCGGGCACTATAACCGTAATAGATTTAAAGACCGATGAGATGGCGGCAAGAATTTATGTAGGGAAGGGAGCACATGTTGGCCCTGGTGCGTCATGGATGCTCAAGAGCGGAGAAGAGGTTGCGGCAACTATGCATATTAAGAAAAATGGGATGACCATATTTGAAGTGGGTAATCCATGGAGAGTATTGAAAACCGTTAAGACTGCGGGTCCAAGCTTGTTTGAGAGGACATATCCGGGCAATCCGTATGTTTGGGCAGACGATGTGTTTGCGGGTAAAAAGCATGATGAGATATATGTGATAAGCAAGACCCCTCCATTTAGAGTTGTCAAAGTTCTTATACCTGAGAAGGGACTTATAGCACTGCATCCTGAATTTTCATGCAATGGCAAATATGTCATGATTAGCGAATGGGCTAAAAAAGGAGAGTTAGTCATTTATAACGCAAGGACATTGAAAAAGGTCAAGGTAATAACAGGTCTTGTTACACCAACCGGACAATTTAATGTAGGTGCCAGAGTGTTTCACGGTTGTTCTCAGAAATAAAACTAAGAACGAGTAACTACAAATTATTTCCATTGGCTCTTAGGTGCATGTTTATCCCATAAAAACGGCACAACGCTGAACTTAAATGATTTTTCAAATACACGCGCTCTGCAAAAGAAGAGCGCGTAAGGCGGTTGTAGTATGAATAATTTATGATTGAGCTGTGAATGAACAATTGCGGAGTTTTAAATATAATGACTGGAATTAGTCCAATTAGTTTTTAAATCTAAGTATTTATTTTAAAACAAGGAGGACGCAGATATGGTTAATTGCTCGCAATTATTGGCTTTTACGGAAACCGGCAAAGAAATTGGATGCGTTGAAAAAGCGCATGGTACGGCTCCAAGACATTTGTTGAGATATTTCGGCGTCGCATCTCCAATAGTAGTTTGGAATATTACAAGGCAGTGTAATTTGAGTTGCCTTTATTGTTACGAGGGGGCAACATCATTGCCCTCGGGAGACGAACTTTCTTACGATGAAGCGACCAATTTGATGGACGGATTAAAAGAAATGAATATTCCGTTACTTGCGTTTTCTGGAGGAGAACCGCTTGCGAGAAGCGATATATTTGATTTATTTACTTATGCGAGGTCCATAGGTCTGGCTTTTATACTATCGACCAATGGCACCCTTATAACGCAAGATACAGCAAAAAGAATAAAGAATTCCGGAGTAAGTTATGTTGGCATAAGCATAGATGGTTTAGAAAATATGCACGATGAAATGAGAGGTTCAAGGGGAAGTTTTTTTAGGTCGATGAATGGGCTCAAGTGCTTAATTGGCGAGGGAATTAAGACCGGAATAAGAATTACGGTAACCAAACCTAATTTGGAAGAGATAGGTCATGTGCTTGACATTGCCGTGGACGAGGGTGTGCCTCGTTTTACCGTTTTACAACTTGTTTATTCCGGAAGAGGAGATAAATTTAAGAAATGGGACATTAATAGGAAAGAAAGAAGAGAATTAATTGAGTATCTTGTAAAAAGGTCTAGTGAGCTTAAGACCAGTCAGTCTGCAACGGAAATAGTTACTGCCGATAATTATGCCGATGGAATATATATCTATAATCATATAAAAGGAAATAATCCGGCCGCATCAAAAAATGCTAAAATGCTTTTATTGAGACAGTCCGGCTGTCCTGCCGCAGAAAAATTAATAAATATTGACTATAGAGGTGATGTACATCCCTGTCCATATTGGACGACAAGGACACTCGGGAATGTTAGAAACAAGAAAATAGGTGAAATATGGATAGATAAAACTAATAATTTCTTGGTTACAATGAGGGATAAGAGGTCTCATCTTAAGGGTAAATGTGGTGGTTGTAGCTATAAATCATTTTGCGGAGGATGCAGGGTTAGGGCAGAAATGGTTTATGGGGATCCCTTTGCTGAAGATCCGGCATGCTATTTGAGCGAGGAGGAAATACATGATAAACTGCAGTAGGCTCATGGATCAGGCGTCTTTAAATATAATTAACGTCGGCAAAAAAAAGCTATATTTATCTAAAAAAGGGCCTATAATATTCTATTATCCGTTAAATTATCCTTCAAGGCAGAAAGTGCAAAGCAGAGATTTGCTTTCAACGCAAGAGTGTTTAGATTTATTTGATGAGGCCAATAATATGGATACTCCTTTTATCACAATGGAAAGTGAAGATCCATTGGAGAGAGATGATCTTGTCGATATAATATCTTACGGTTCAAAAAATGGGATAAAAATAGTCGTTGCAATGAGCCATAGATTTATAACTGAGAGCAGGGTGAAGGTTCTTAAAAATGCGGGAACAAGCTATATCGGTGTTAATCTTGATGAAAAATTTTCTGGAAATTTGAAAGAAAATTTCAGAAGGTGTCTTAGAAACTTGCAATATCTTAAGAATGAGGCTATCCCATTCGGCATTAAACTTTATTTGAAAGAGTTTGACGAAGACGAGCTCGCTGAAGCTCTTGATTGTATGCAGCTTAATGGGGTTAAAAGGGTAGCTTTTTACCAATTGCCGCCCAAACATAGGGAGTGGGAACGGTTTAGAAACAATAGGCGTCGGCTCATGGATTTTTTGCTTGAATGCGCCATGAATAAATTTGACATGGACTTTGCTACTGAAAATATCTATGCTGATGGTCCCTATATTTACAATTATGCGGTCAATAAACTAAAAAATTTTGAATTGGGTAAAAAAATTCTTCTAAGTCTAAGCAAACAGGGTGGATGTAAGGCCGGAGAAAAGATTATAGGAATTGGTCCTACCGGAGATATCCATCCTTGTCCTACATGGATAGACTTTAGCGTTGGAAATATAAAAGATAAAGGTATCGCTGAAGTAGTGAGAGAAAATAATATATGCATATCCAATGGCAAGATTAAAGTTGGAATGAGATGTATGGTTTGCGATTTTAGAAATATATGTAGGGGGTGTAGATATAGGATGTACACTGAAAATGGAGACGTACAAACAATAAATGACCCTGCATGTTATTTAACGGACAATGAAATAAATATAGAGAAGAAATAACTATACGTCCCGTTCGCTGGTACGCGATGCTTTCCAATATTTATTGACAAAATCAGCTATTCGTGATAGAACCACCAAATGCTACAGAAATTAATATTATTCCGACTTTAAATAAAAAAAAAGGGGGGGGGTATTCTATGCGTAGTCTTCTCGTTACATTAGTTAGCGATCAAACAATACCAAATGTTTTGTGCGTTGATTATTTCAAGCCTGACGCTATCTTGTTTGTAACTACCGAAAAAATGGAGGAAAAACACAAGATACGGGCCACCCTAGGATCCTTAGAGCTGGTTTTCAACGAACGTAGATATACTGCGGATAGTAATGCTTTTATTCTTAAGGTTAAAGAGGATTCTGTTTCCGATGTAATGCAAAAATTGAGTATTTGGATAAATAGAGAAGGGTTAAAATATGATAAATTTATTGTAAATATCACGCTCGGAACAAAATTGATGTCCATCGGAGCATTTGAGGCATTTAGGCGCTATGCCAAAACGGACAAATTTGTTTATATGCCACTGGGTGCCAATAGCATAGAGTTAATAGATTGTCCCCATGAAAGCATTTCAATTGAAGACAAAAGCGGAAGCAGTATACATGCAATCCGATACCCTATTAAGAAAAGGCTGTCGGCGCCGGAGTATTGCAAGGCTTACGATATAGACTTAAATACTATTTCCGCGAAAGACCGTGCCATAGAAGATTATGGTTTTGTAAAATGGATTATAAATGGTTATTTTGGCGAAAAATTCGGCGATGATACGGTTGTAGAGCATCTTTTGTCCAACTTTTTTAGTAAGTTGCGTAGTTATAGAAATGAAAAAAGTAAGAAAAATAAATTAAAACGCGGCCAGCTTCCATTTGAGTTTGTTTATAAACTTAATCATAATGATAAGGATGATCTGGAAATAATTAATCAGTTTTTCAGGTTTGATAGCATAAAAAAATATCTTTGCATATCGGAGATAATCCAAAAAGAGGACGGAACTGAGGTTCATATCTCCGGTAATATTGATAAAGAGATCGTTGATTTTTTAACGGGCGGTTGGCTTGAAGAGTTCTGTTTTAACGAGGTTAATGAATTGAAAAAATTAGGTTTTGTTGATGATATTGCACTCAACCCTACTCTCGGTGAAGGAGGGGCGCCCAATGAGATTGATGTTATGTTTACGGCTTTCAATAACATATATCTGATTGAGTGTAAATCTTTAAAGCAGACCTCGGATAAAAATTCTGATATATTGTACAAGATCTATTCCGTTCAGGATAATAAGGTAGGCGGGCTTGCCGCGAAAAGCTTCTTGATGAGTACTGCAAAGGCTAATATACTAGATAGCAGTGACCAAAATGATGCCGATAAGAAGCTTTCAGATTATAAAATAAAAGCAGATTTGCTAAAAAGGGCTAAGGAGCTTAAGATTATTGTAATACATCCGGCGTTCATTAAGGATTTAAAGGACATATTGAAAGAAGAAATAGATAAAAGTTTGTGATCTATGTATTTGCCTTTAAGCGCAAGTTGGAACGCATTAAGAAAGTGAAAACAGTATGGGTTTTTAATTAACTTTCAAGAGAAGGGGGGATAAAAAATGGATGTATCGGTAGCCATAGAGTCAAGGCGCGCGTACAGATCCTTGGAAAAAATAGATATAACCGATGGCCTTATCAAGGCTCTTGCTTCATCGGCATCTTTGTCACCGTCTTGTTTTAACAATCAGCCGTGGAGATTTGTATTTGTTTACGAAGAAGCTATCTTAGATCAATTAAAAAACGCTCTTCCTAAGGGTAATGATTGGGCGCGTAATGCTTCGATGATGATAGCCGTTTTGTCCAAACAAAGTGACGATTGCGTTTTGGATGACAGAAAATACTATCTTTTGGACACAGGGATGGCGACCGCTTTTCTTATCCTTAAATCAACCGAACTCGGATATGTAGCTCATCCTATAGCAGGTTATAATCCTGAAATAGTTAAAGAGGCTATATGCTCGCCCGATGATATGGAAATAATAACCATTATAGTATTTGGTAAGCACAAAAAAGAAGCGGATGCTATCTTGAGCGAAAAACAAATACATGATGAAGCCGAGCGTCCTATGCGAAAACCGTTCGGAGAATATGCTTATTTAAATAAATTCAACTCGGAGAGAAGTACTTGATGCTTCGTGGTCTTATAATGGTGCGCCCAGAGGGATTCGAACCCCCGGCCTACAGATTCGTAGTCTGACGCTCTATCCAGCTGAGCTATGGGCGCTTGCAAACTTACACAACAGCGATAAAGCGGTCGTTTACCTATCGCATGTACATATCTTTATGCTTTAATAATTGATTTTATACCCCCAATTATATATAATAGTCAAGCATAACGCAAATGAAATATTCTTCCGTTTCATTTTGTATCATTTCTATGCCCCCGTAGCTCAGTAGGATAGAGCAGAGGTTTCCTAAACCTTTGGTCATCGGTTCGATTCCGGTCGGGGGCACCATTTAGCCTTAATCGCCGGTTCAAATATTATAGGTGCAGAAAAACTTAGGCGGTAGTATTGTCAATTGCGTTACTCGTCGTACTCAATTTTTTCAGGAAGGGATTTTGTGGATTTTGCCCCTATTTTTTTTATTCCCTCAAGTTTTTTGATTAAGTTACCCCTTCCTTGAGAGAGCTGTTTCATTGCGTTGTCATAAGCCAAGCTTGTTGTGTCGATGCCGGTCTTAATCTTAACCATACTTTCGGCAAAATTAATAAATTTATCGTATAACTTTCCTGCCTCGTTTATTATTAAAACTGCATTTCGTTCAAGATTGACCTGCGACCAAAGATTTTCTATCGTTCTTAACATTAAAATAAGCATAGACGGGGTGGCGATTATTATATTTTGATTTAATGCCTTTTTAGGTATATCCTTATCTTCGCTTAGTGCAACGGTATAAGCAAAGTCGATGGGTATGAACATAATAACAAAATCAGGTGATTTGCTACCCAATGCCTTATCGTAGCACTTCTCACTCAGTTCGTCGATATGCTTCTTGATAGAGTCGATATGCCCCTTTAAATAGGCCTTTTTGCTTTTATCGCCTTCATCAAGGCTTGAATACCTTTCATAATCTGTCAAAGAAACCTTCGAGTCTAAAATTAATTCTCTTTTCTCTGGTAAATGAATAATAACATCCGGCCTTAAATTCTTAATGTGTTCATTATCGTCTACTACGCTAAGGTTTTTCTGAATTTCATAATTTTCTCCCTTTATCAGTCCGGAGTTTTCAAGTAACATCTCTAAAACCATCTCACCCCAATTCCCCTGAACCTTTGCATTTCCTTTTAGTGCATTGGTAAGATTTTCGGTTGTAAGTTTCATATTGTTTTCCGTCTCTATCAATTTGGTGATCTCATTTTTTAGAGAGTAACGTTCTTTCGTTTCAGAAATATAAGTATCTTCGACCCTTTTTTCAAATTCTTTTATCTTATTAGATAACGGCTTTAGTATATTATCGATATTCTCCTTATTGACCTCCGTAAATTTTTTACTCTTATCTTCCAATATTTTAGTTGAAAGATTCTCGAATGCATCACTTAGCCTATTGTCAAGTTCCATGAATTCAGATTTTTGGTTGTGTAACCGTGAAATAAAATCTTCTTTCATGGTATGTATCTTTTCCTCAAGGTTTTTATTATTAGCTGTTGCTTCGGAGAGTCTGACCATGAGATTTGAGTTTTCGGTTCGGAGATTAGAAATTTCTGTTTCTGCCAGGCTTAATCTTACGGATGTTTGATTATGCTGCTCTTTTTCATTTTTAAGCGCTTCATCAAGTGTAATCACTCTTTTTATGTCTTGATCATTTTGAAGAGAGTTTTTGGTTATGAGATCGGAATAGTAGATTCTGATTTTATTTATACGAACAAGAGAAATAACCACAGATGCAATGAAAGCGATAAGTAATATGGAGGATATTAACAACAATATAAATATCATATCAAATATTTTTAACCGTTTATTTTGTTAGTTTTCGTTTGAAAGTCGTAAAAAATTACATAACTAACGAATGTACTCATTATAACATAAAACAGATAGGAATTCATAAACGAAGATTTTACTCAACATTGTATATGTGGATTATTTGCATATAAGGCAAAATATGAGAAAAAATAAATTGTTGACTTATGACTTTAAAGTCATTATAATAAAATTTGTATAGGATTCTGCTTGATATTATGATGCATTGGGTAGCGTGATTTACTGATATATTTTGTACCACATACTACAAAAATAACAGAAAGTTTTATGGTAGGACTCAAGATGAAGGGTAACTTAAAAAATAAACATGGTTTTATTCCTCTTTTGATTTTGGTTACGGTGTTATGTTTGGCTTGTTTAATTAATTCTACAGATAATGCCAATGCTTTCAGCGTTGCGCCCGAAAGGACTCTAACCTTGAAACATGCTTACATATTGGCTGTCCATCGCAACGGTGATATAAAATATGCCAAAGAAAGTTACTATCGATCAACACTGTTAAAATGGTCGGCCATCACTATGTTACTGCCAGATATAAACCTTGTGTATAAAGACCAGAGAATACATTTTAACCAGTCTGTATCGCAATCTAATTCTGGTGGAACGGGTAATATTTTTAGTTCGCAGTATCCAAATTATGAATATAGTTTTACATTGAATCAGCCTATACTGAATTTAGGCGCGCTTCCGGCATATGGAAGCGCCGGAGATATAATTGCCCAAGCAAAAATGAATCTTAATAATGTTTCAGCAACAACCCTTTACGATGTTGCGCTGTCTTATTATACCGTATTAAATGGTATCAGCTCAATCAGGGTTGATGAGAAAACATATAATGAATCAAGGTCTCACCTTAGACTTGCCGAGGCGAAGCTTACTGCCGGACTTGCTATAATTACCGATGTTCTTCAAGCAAAATCCCAGTTTTATGCTGCAAAACAAGAGCTGATAAGCGCTAAAAATGCGCTTAAGTCGTCCAGAGTCAAGCTCGCATCTATTCTTGGAATCGGTAGTAATTTTAAAGTTGTCAAACCGGCTCGACCCACGATTAAAGTAGTTTCATTGAAAACATATATTTTGCTGGCGTATAAAAACAATCCGGCCTTAAAGTCTTTGAAATACGCTAAAGATGCAGCAAAAAATGAGACTCGATATTATGAAACTCAATATATTCCGCGTATTAATCTTACAGCTTCTTATAATGCCTTATCAAATAACCATTTCATACCGGATGGTTCGAATAGTTATTGGACGGTGGGTGCGGTTTTAACTATGCCGATATTACAAGGTGGCACAAGGATTATATCTATTGAAAAGGCGCGTTCGGTTGCCAACTCGGCGATGTATAAGATAATTCAGTCAAAAAGATATCTAAAAGCCCGGGTTGTTGCGGATTTTCATAATATACAAGACCTTAAGTATGAAATTGTGGCGCTTAAACATGAGGAAGGATTTGCATTTAAGAACTATACGCTCGTGGAGGAAGAGTACAAGGCAGGGGTTGCTACAAGCGTTGATGTTGTGACGGCTTTAGCGCAGCTTACCGTTGCGCAGCATAATCTTTTGTCTGCCAAGCTTAATTACGATGAATCTGTTTTAGACCTCAAAAAGCTTATCGGTTCTTTTAAAAAGAAACTTATTAGTTTAACAATAAAGAAACTTAATTAAACTTTAGTGGAACTACAAGGTAACGGACAAAAAATGAATGACGATGCCGATAATACTGGTACTGGGACGAGCAAATTTACTAAAAAGAATATTATAGTTGCTTCTATCATACTTACATTGGCAGTAATCGGCGGTATTTTTGTTCTTCAATGGTATATCTTCGGACTTACCCATGTTTATACTGAAGATGCAGAAATTGATGGGCACATCGTGTCGGTTAGCGCCCAAGTTCCCGGCAATATAATGTCGATATATGTCCATAAAAATGATCACGTTAAGAAAGGTGAGATTGTTGCCCGTATCAACGATTCTACTTATTACCCATTAATGCTACAGGCAAAGGCAAATTACGGATTGGCAGAGGCCAAATTTTTTGGTGCGGGTGCCCGCATTGCCCGGTTTATTGGGACAAATTATAACTCTTTTTATCTATCTAAGCTTGCCTATAAGACGGCATTAGCCAATTTACGTAAGGCAAAGCTTGCTTATAGGTTGGAAAAAAGGGATTATTCAAGAAATCTAATACTATTTAAAAAGAAATTTATCACAAATAAGCAGTTTGATACCATGCAAACCGCTTATTTGGTCTCGAAACAGGCTTATATCGCGGCATTATCGTCGCTTGGGACGGCTAAGAGAAACTATTTTCAGTCTAGTTATATGAAAAGCAATATTGCTGCTAATAATATAACAATTTTAAGACCACTTAAGGCCGGTATTAAGATAGCAAAAGCAGCCTATGAGACCGCGCGCGCCAATTATTATAATACTTTTATCCATTCACCGATAAACGGGATAGTTACTGAAAAGATGTCTTATATAGGTGAATATATCAGGCCGGGAACCCCTATAATTATGGAAAATAATCCGACAAAAGTTTGGGTTACGGCAAATATCAAGGAAACCGTCGTGGGTCGTATTAAAAAAGGCAATCCTGTTGCTATCACCGTAGATTCTTTCCCCGGAAGGGTTTTTAATGGAACGGTGGAGTTTATAGGTTCCGTGAGTACTTCAAAGTTTGCCTTGATCCCGACGAATAATCCATCCGGAACATTTACCAAGGTTACGCATAGGCTTCCGGTTAGGATTAGGATACTCAACGACGAAAAACATATCTTAAAGCCGGGAATGATGGTTGAGGTTACAATAAACACGGCCAAAACAGAACCGGAAATAAGATAAAACGAGTACGTAATCTAAGTTCGTATAAATCTATGGAAATATAGAATGAAAATAAAAAATATAGATGTACACATAATACTTCTTCTCGCAATATGCATGTTATTGCTTATGCCGAGCCTCGTACGTGCAAAATCTGCCAACATACCGGCGACCAAGATTTCCGGTAAATATCTTTTCCGTTATTATAACTGCATAAACTGCCATGTGACGAACGGTATCGGGGGAACATTAGGCCCTTCACTTTCTGGCTATGGCAAATGGGGTAAGGATTACCGTTGGACGATAACCCAGATTAAGAATCCTCAATCACACTTTAAAATTGGTTCCGAGATTAAAATTAACGGCAAGATGTACTATGTTCTTATGCCGCCTTATAATTACATGCCGAATAGGGATGTAAAAAGCTTAACATCTTACCTTGAATCGCTAAAGAAGCGGTAAAGATTAGCGCAATATTAAGTCCGCTCCCTATTCTCCCTATTGTTTTATAATTTAAAGTTGTATTATAATAGCTGTATCGTTGTGTAATATCATAAATCTAGCTAAGACATACAGGACAAATGATAAAAAGAAGACCCACGCGAATTGTTAAAGTCGGCGATGTTTTGGTTGGTTCAAGCGTTCCCGTGAGTGTCCAGTCTATGACCAATACGGTTACCGAGGACTCATTGGCCACTATTAGCCAAGTAAAGAGGCTTGAAAGTTATAACTGCGAGATAGTCAGGGTAGCGGTAAACACGAACGAAGCAGCAAGATCGTTAAGAAACATAATAAAAAAGGTCAATGTTCCTATAATTGCGGATATACATTTTGACCACAGACTAGCACTAGCTGCGGTGGAGGCAGGGGTCGGTGCCTTGAGGATTAATCCCGGCAATATAGGGGATAAGAAAAAGGTAAAAGAGGTAGTATCGGCATGCAAAGACAAAGCCATATCCATAAGAATAGGAGTTAATTCCGGGTCATTGGAAAAAGGAATATTGGATAAGAATAAGGGTGATTTTGCTGCGGCTATGGTAGAAAGCGCTCTTAAGCATATTAAATTACTTGAAGATGAGTCGTTCTACAATATTAAAATTTCCTTAAAATCAAGCGATGTCCTAGCAACTGTCCGCGGATACGAGCTTTTGGCCGAGCATGTTGATTATCCGTTCCATATCGGTATAACCGAGGCCGGGACGGTTTTTTCGGGGGCGATAAAATCAGGAATAGGGATTGGAATTTTATTATATAAGGGTCTGGGAGATACCATTAGGGTTTCTTTAAGTGATGACCCTGTCATGGAGGTGATTGCAGGTCGTCATATTTTAAGGGATTTAGGCATAAGGAAAGAGGGAGTGCAAATAGTGTCCTGTCCGACCTGCGGAAGGGCGGAACTGGATATAGTTAATATGGCAAAGGAGTTCGAGAGAATTTCATTTAAAATTAAGTCCAGCATAACAGTTGCGATAATGGGATGTGTTGTAAACGGCCCTGGAGAGTCGATGCATGCAGACGTGGGTATCGCCGGTGGTAAGGGCATGTCTGTCCTATTTGCCAGGGGTAAAATAATCGGAAAATTTGATAATAAAGAAATACTTTCAGTTTTAATCAAAAAAATTGAAAGTATTACCGGAGAAAAAATTTTATAAACAAGAGCCGCAAGTAATCATCTTTTTAGCGGTCAATTGTATACAGAGAGCATTTTAAGGAGCGAAAATGAGATATTCTAAATTTTTTATACCATCGTTAAAGGAAAATCCTAAGGAAGCCGTCCTTAAAAGCCATAAATTACTCTTGAGAGCCGGATATGTCAGGCAGCTTTCCGGTGGCATTTACACATATCTTCCCCTTGGACTTAAAAGCCTGAAAAAATTGGAAGAGATAATAAGGTGTGAAATGAATGAGGTGGGAGCGGTTGAGTTATCTATGCCGTTTGTTCAGCCACTTGATATATGGAAAGAATCCGGCAGGGGCGAAGATTATGGGAAGGAATTATTGCGATTTCAGGACAGACAGGATAGGGATTTTTGTCTTGCCCCCACATATGAAGAGGTCATAACGGATCTTGCTAAAAGAAATATAAAGTCTTATAAAGAACTACCATTGATTTTATATCAAATACATCTTAAGTTCAGAGATGAAATGCGCCCGAGGTTCGGTCTCATGCGCGCAAAAGAATTTATAATGAAAGATGCTTATAGTTTTGATGTAGATGATGCCGGTCTTGATAACAGCTACGAAGCCATGAGAAGCGCGTATGAGAAAATATTTAAAAGACTCGGTTTTGACTTTAAATTTATCAAGGCAGCAGCGGGTGAAATCGGCGGTTCTTACTCAGAAGAGCTGATGGTTTTTTCTGAATATGGCGAGGATAAAATAGTTACTTGCGATGGTTGCGGGTATATTTCTAAAATAGATGACGCAAAATCCGTCGGTGATTATCATGAACCTGCAGAATCCTGTAGGCAGCCAAAAATGACAAAGCTATTCACACCTGATAAAAAATCCGTTAAGGATGTAAGTGCCTATCTTAAGGTTGACAAAAAATGTTTTGCAAAAACTATCATCTACGAGACGGAAGTAGGATTTGTAGTCGGTATGATCAGAGGGGATAGGGATGTCAACGAACACAAATTGAAAAAAGTATCGGGCGTTAAGAATTTATTTCTTGCAAAAGAAGCAGATGTGGAGAGAATAACCGGTGCACCATGTGGTTTTGCCGGCCCTTTCGGGCTTAAGGATATTCGCACAATAGTTATCGATGAAGAGATTAGCAATTCGGAATATTGGATTACGGGCGCAAACGAAAAAAATGCCCACATGGCAAATGTAAAACCTAATCGAGATTTTGTACCGGATGTCACGGCTAACATAAGGACGGTTCAAGTCGAGGATAAGTGCGCAGTATGTTCCGGTAAACTTGATATTAAAAATGCGATAGAGCTGGGGCATATTTTTAAATTAGGTGATAAATATTCAAATGTTTTAAATGCAAAATTTCTGGATGAAAAAGGAGAGTTTAAGCCCTTTATCATGGGTTGTTATGGGATTGGGGTAGGGAGAACGCTTCAAACCCTTATAGAGATATTCTCCGATGAAGTCGGCATAAATCTTCCTGTTTCCGTTAGCCCGTTCACAGTTGCTGTTGTTTCTTTAAACACAGGCAATAAAGAGATAGTCGATCTTTCTGAAAGTATTTATAATAAAATTAAGTCCTTAGGAGTAGATGTCCTTTATGACGACAGAAGATTGTCCGCTGGCGTCAAGCTGAAAGATGTAGATTTAATAGGAATACCTTTTAAAGTGATTATAGGAAATAAAACTATTAAGGATAAAAAATATGAGCTTTCCATAAAAAAGGGAAATATAAAGGAGGTTTACGATAACTTGGAAAGACTTTATGACAGAGTTACGGAGTTGTCAAAAATAGAGACTTTTTATGGATCATAGGTAAATTTGGACTCAAAAACTTTATAGAAATATGGAGGTGAGAGACATTATGATAGAGCTAAATATACCGGGTATCACAAACTTAATAATAGAACATGCGATATTCGATATGAACGGTACACTTTCAGAAAATGGACTTATAACAGGGCAGGTAAAAGAGCTTTTAAATGAGCTCTCTAACCTTGTAACCATACAAATAATTACATCCGATACCTTCGGTAATGCCCATGAATCTGTTAAAGGTATAAATGCGGAACTCAAAATAATTAGTGGGAACAATTCGGCCCAAAAGAAAAAGGAACTGGTTTATAAATTAGGATACTCGGGGACAGTGGTTATAGGCAACGGCTATAATGACCATGCAATGTTTAAACAGGGCGTTATAGGCATAGGGATAATTGGCAATGAAGGGCTTGCCGTTAAAGCCGCCCTTCATTGCGATATAATCGTTAATTCGATAGAAAATGCGATAGGACTTCTACTGAATCCAAAAAAATTAATTGCTACACTACGTAATTAAGCTGGCAGACCGCCCGCTTAATTACGCTCAGCCAAAGCCACTACGCCCGCTCCCGCATGAACCGTGATCGGTGGAAGTATTGGAGTCTCCGTAGCTACTGAAAGCGCTAACCCTTTTAACAGGTTTTTCCGCTCCGCAGGCAGGGCACTTAATATCTTCATCCCTCTCGCTGAGTCTCTGATAAATCTCAAATATCTTTCCGCATTCTTTGCACTTATATTCATATATCGGCATACTTTTTACATACCTCCTGTATATTTTGTAGTTAATGTTCCTGTAACAAGTTTTATGTAGTAGTTATTTAAATCGAACTTATACACTGTGTCTAGATAGTGTATGTTTGCTTCTCTATATTGATCAAGCGTTGCATCTAAATTTATTAGCGTAGTCATGCCCGCCTCATATCTGTTGGTTGTAATTCTTAGTGTTTGTTTGGCATTTTTAACGGCAAGCTTTGCGACGCGCGTGTTTATAAGATATGTTTTGTACTGTAAATAAGCTTTTCGAACCTGCATTTCTATTTTATTTCTCAATAGGCCCTGATATTCAATCATTGTATTGTAACGGCTTTCAGATCTCTGTAAATTATCATACTTGTATAATCCTGAAAATATATTAAAATGAAGCATTATTGTGAAGGCGTAACTATAGGAATTTCCGGGATGCATGGTTGGTCCATTAATAAAATAGTCATATCCCGCAACAACCTTGGGTAAAAATTTTCCATATGCTTCCTCAACTCCAATGCCCATATTCTTTTTGTTAAGAAGAAATGCTTTGTAATCCGGCCTACGGGCAAATGCTGTTTTTTGCAAAGTGTTTATTGTTGGCATCATGTTATCGGGATTAGATGGTAATAATAGGTCAGATGTCAATTTGTATGCAGAGTTAATAGGAAGACCTATGGTGATATTTAAAAAATATTTAGCAAGCCGGTAATTCTTCTTTGCAGTGGCAAGTTTTTCTTCCATCTTTGCCAACTCAACTTTCGCCCGTAAAACATCCGAAGAAACGACTTGCCCCGCCTTGTATAAATTTTTAGCAAGTTTTTCCTGTGCTGTGGCGGTTTTTACCATATTTTTAAATAAACTGACATAGTCATGAGACAGAATTGTGGAATAATAGGCTTTTGCGACATTATAAAGTGTTCTTTGTTTTGCCTCGTTTAGACTTTTTCTTAAAGACAATTTGTGAAGCTTAGCCCTTTGATAACCTAAATAAATCTTTCCGCCCACAAATAAAGGCTGTTCTACCTGAAACATGGACTGATAATTTTGAATCATGCCCGGATTATTCAAAAAATTTGGACTAAAATAATGATTAACATTTTGATTTGTTAATATTTTTTGGTTTATAACGCTTCCAAATGCATATAATGGGTTGTTTGTGTTCAAATATTTTTCGTTAAAATCTATCTTCGGGAAAAAACCGCTTAGGGCTTCATTTTCTTCATAACCGGCTATATCAAGCTTCATCTTTTCCAATTTAATAATTTTGTTGTACTGCAAAGAGTATAGAAAGGCTTTATTTATGGACATGTTGCCGGTTTCATATGCATAAACTTTTTCTGAAAGAGATGCTGCGATCACGAAAACTGCTATTGCAATTAAATAAAATAATACAATATTCTTTATAAAATCAACAGATTGCCCAGTATTTTTATTCATAATTGTTTTTGTTTTGTTATTATTCATATATGTTAATAATTATATATTTAAATTTAAAACATTGCAATCAAAATAAATTTGGATAAGGGTTTTAAAACAAAATATAACGACAGGTGTTAATTATTTGGATATATTCCTTAGAATAGAACTACTGATTTTTGGACTGTGATCGTTTTGAGAAGAATTATCGTCGCAATATTTTAAATCGTTAAATATCTTTGCAATCCTTTTATCACTAAGCTCATAACACATCATAACGCCGTCGCGTTTGCAACTGACTATGCCCTTGCTCTTAAGAGAAACTAGGTGTTGAGATATAGTTGCTTGAGGAAGTCCGAGAGCCTCCCATATATTTTTTACGCAGGACTTATTGCTGAGCAGAACCTTTATTATTTTAAGCCTGATGGGGTGACCCAGCGTTTTAAGAAGCTCGGCCTCAACAACAAACTCATCATTATTTTTTATACCCATAGTAGTTCACCCGCCATTTTCTTTGAATGTTTTTAAAATCTGCACATAAATAGCATAACCTATCTATTTCTGTGATTATAGTTTATTCTCAAAATTATGTCAATACAAATTAAGAGTTTCGTTTTTAACGAAACTCTTAATTTGTATTGAGGGTAAACCCCACCCGCATCTTTTTTAATCTTATCTGTTCAGCTTTTACTTGAATTCAAAATGACAAGTGTATGTCAGCGCTGGCAGCATAATCTAGAAATGATGCCGCTCCGGCATATTCGACTCCGTCTATCATATCTTCTCTCTTGAAACCGAATAAATCCATAGTCATTTGGCAAGCTATCATTTTAACCCCTGTTTCTTGGCACAAAGAGATAAGCTCGGGAATTGTTGCAACCCCATGTTTCTTAATCATAGATTTCATCATGGAAGTTGCCATAGATGTCATGCCTGGTATAGCTCCAATGATATTAGGAACAGGCATTGGCATTGCCGGATTACCGAGTGGAGCAACCTTTAAACTATCCCCTGCATCTTTCTTGAGAATCTGTAAACCGTAAAATGTAAAAAATACTGCACTCTCAATATCAAGCGTTGCGGCGGTTGACGCAAGAATAAGCGGTGGATATGCCATGTCGAGTGTACCGTGAATGGAAATTATTGCCATTTTTTTCTGATCAGCCATTTTAATTCTCCTCCTTAACTTTAAGGTTTAATTTTAGATTTCAACACAATAAAAACATAAAATAAAAAAACAAGAACATGTAAAACAGCCGAATTTATACGAATCAAGCTGACATTTTAAATCTATCTATAATTTACTAAAAAACAACATATTAATCCATATTTAAGTTAATACAATTTAATACAATAAACCCAACATTGTCAATAGTTAAATATGGTATTAAGATAATATAAGATTTAATATGTATACATTGTAAATTAATGTTTTACTAAAAAATAGCACAAAAATAGAATTTATGACCTATTTCTTGGCCTTAAAAGCCTTATTTTAGCCAAAACAAGGTCATAAATTTGACAAATTATTTAAAGTATGGTAAATTCTATACAAAATGTAGGTGGAGTTTATTTATTTTATGGAGAAAAGATATTAAATCGGTTAATTTTTGAGGAAAAATGATTAAAAAAGTCAAAAAAGTTTTTATAAACTTAGGATTTACATCGTCAATTAGAAATATTAATGGAAAAGCTAGTATCATTAGGTCCAATGCGCGACTAAATATGGTTAATTTGTGCGTGTCAGTCGGAAATTTTGTTAAAAAAATCAAATTTAGGTATTTTTTACCTTCT
This sequence comes from uncultured Actinomycetes bacterium, assembly GCA_964631685.1. Lineage (GTDB taxonomy): Bacteria > SZUA-79 > SZUA-79 > Acidulodesulfobacterales > Acidulodesulfobacteraceae > Acidulodesulfobacterium. The sequence continues at coordinate 27,503 of CAZVZU010000003.1, forward strand.
TTTATGGCGATTTTTATATTGATTCCAGTTGCTATATTATCTTACTACTATGTGCTTCCGATGTATTATGGCATGCTAAAGGAGCAACATGAAGTTAGTATACTTAAAAATAGAATTAGGGTTGATTATGAAAAAGACCAAATTTTTAAGATCATAGCATCGTTTCACTCAGGATTGCCTACATATGAAGAAAGTAAGATCTCTGATCTTATCCTTCATATAGGCGGGAAATATATGATAAATCCGGCTCTAATTTTAGCGGTTATCAGGGTTGAAAGCTCTTTTAATAATTTTTCGCATTCCAATATGGGGGCGGTTGGTTTAATGCAGATTAGGCCCGCTACTGGTCTTTATTTGATTAAAAAGTATAATATTAAATCCAAGAAATTTCACTATAATACGAAATATATAGAATATTTGCCTGTCAGTTATTTATATAATCCCTCTTTGAATATCAGGATTGGAGCTAGATATTTATTGAGTTTGCTATATGAATTTAAAAATTTAAAGTTGGCACTGTTTGCATATAATGCCGGCCCGACCGTTGTTTTTAAGGCCATAAATTTAAGTCGAGTTAAAAATGGGTTAAATGTAGCCAGTCTCAAAGATAAACGAGATATTTTGAGTAGATCAAGGAATTCAAATCGTCTATTTTCTGATTTTTACTATGGGTATTATAAAAGAGTCGAGAAATATTTTAAGATTTATAATAAAGACATATTCAGGAATGACGGAAATTTTGAGCTTAGCTGGGGACGTAAAAATAATATCAATACTGCGTATTCAAACGATAAGGTTCAATCTTCATTGATTAATGGCAATGGTGGATATTTGGGAAGTTTAAACGGAAGCCACGCAACGTTCATAAACTATCGTTGATCGTTTTAAGGTTCAAGAAAGTCTAGGCTGTGTTTTTTTACATAATTAAGAGACTTAACAAAGGATATTGTCATTACAAAACAAATAATAAATACGACTAAGAAAAATCCCGCTCCGAGACTGTGAAGATTGTGAATTTTAAGTGGCGTTATAATGCCCGCTTGTATTAATTGGGGGAACATTAATTCTAGTATTGCGGTGAAAATAAAGGCAAAACCACCCCAAAAGAGTGTGAACCCTGATGTTTTCTTTGCGATGTATGCTATGCCTTTTTTTGGAATATCTAACGATACCATGAACCTTCCCGCGAGCATGCCGATAATTATCTGTGTCGCCATCGTTCCTAATCCAAATAAAAGTCCCGGTAAAAATCCCACATATGCGTTTGGCATTTTAGGGGCGAGTACGGTATATACAATAATAGCAAAAGCTCCAGTTCCCCATCCAGCAATGAACCCGTGTAGTAGTACCATATGCAATGGTATTGGTTTATCGGCTTTAGCACCGCTATTGATGTTATTTTTGATTTTGCTTGCATATTTTGTTTTGCCATTTATGACTTTGTAGATTAAAAAATTTAACACATTAACTGCAACGCGTTGAATGCTTCCGAGTATCTCAAAATTTTTTCCGATACCTATTATATAAGCCCCGGCGTAAGACATAACAATCCCCACGAATATATATATGATCGGCATGACGCCAGGTTTAGTTAATATTTTTCCGAGAGCAAAATATGACAGTTCGGATGCAATGGCCCGCTGAAATGTGAATGCTAATGAAAAAAGGAGCCCTGTTTTAAGCCCTCCCTTAACACTATAACTGCCTATAGCATAGCTGAAAGTAATCGGCCAAGTATGCTCATCTGGAGTAAATCCGTGAATAACTCCCAATAGGAATGCTGTTAGCAGAATAGAAAATATGGATGAAAAATTTTGGGGATTCCAGAGATTTATCATATTGATTACGAACTTAAATTACTTTATAATATTACTTGGCGAAATTATAACACAGAAATGCCATAAAACAAAAGTACGAAAGTGAATCGGAGGCGGAAAATAAAGGGCTCCGTGCGGATTTTTTTATGTAGCCGGCTTTCATAAAATAGATTTATAAAATTAGGGGGGGTGAGTGAATATGGAGTTGACTGATTGTATATTGACTCGGGCATCAAAAAGGGACTTTGCTAATATTCCCGTTCCGAAGAATGTTTTAGACAAATTGTTAGAGATTTCTCTTAATGCGCCGTCATGGGCCAATTCACAGCCATGGGAGATTGCCGTTGCAACCGGTAAAACAAGCGAATCTATTAAACAAAAAATTTATAAATTGGCCATGGAAGATAATCCGGGAAACCCCGATTACCCATTTCCTGAGTTTTGGCCTGAAAGACAGTCTCTTAATATGTTTGAGACGGGTAAATATAGGTATGAAGTCCTTGGTATTTCAAGGGATGATGTAGATAAGCGCAAGGAGATTACCCTTTCAAATTATCTTTTTTTTGGCTCTCAAACTGCAATATTTATTTATATGGATCAAAAGTTGGGGCATTGGTCGACGTTAGATTGCGGAATGTTAATTCAGAATATTCTTTTGACTGCGCACGATTTGGGTCTTGGAGCATGTCCTCAGGCTTATCTTGTCAGGTATCCCGATGTACTAAGACAAGTGTTTAAGCTGTCGGGTGATAAAAGATTTATGTTAGGTATCTCCGTAGGTTATTATAAAAAGGATAGTGCTATAAATCATATTAAGGCATCAAAGGTAAGCCTTAAAGATGCTGTAGTGTATTATGAATAAAAAATTGGCTTTTATTATCACAAAAAATGACCACCTAAACCATATTAGGGGCTTAATTAAGTCTGCCGCAAAAAAGGATATCGATATAGCTGTTTTTATTATGGATGAAGGGGTATTCCTAACCGAGGATAATGAGTTTATTTCAATTATCAAGGAAAATAGTGTTAATGTGGTAGTTTGCGAACATTCCTGTAATGTCAATGGAGTAATGTCAAGGGTGGACGGGTTTAATTACGCATCTCAATTTGAAAATGCTAAGATGATTAACGGTTTAAAGGAGTCCGATAGGTTGGTTAAGTTTTAATTTCTTACAAAATTATCTTCTGGTTGCATGCCGCGGCGTCGTTAATATCGGTGTTGATGTGATGTAAATAAAATAACTAAAAAGTAAAATTAAGATATTGCTATTTCGGCATTTTTTTGTTAACATACTGAAAGCGTAGTAGTTGTGTGTATATTCTTGATATTTTTTAAATGACTAACTAAATTAATAGCTTAAAAGGGGGGTTAAATGGAAGACAATAAGCATTTTGTCAGGATGACTTGGATTGTGGTTATTATTGGTATTATCGTGATAGTTGGGCTTGGAATTTTTGCTGCAACCGGGCTGAACTACTCCTTTCCGAATTTGACTAATCTACTCCCTTTATAGGTAATGTTATCGGTGTGTAGGTTATAACATCGTATAGACCTTTTTAGAGCCGCTAGCTCAGCTGGTAGAGCACCTGACTTTTAATCAGGTGGTCGTGGGTTCGACCCCCGCGCGGCTCACCACTCAAAATTGCAGTAAATCACGTTTTTGTAAGTAAATAATTAAATATTTTAAATCGCCCTTCTCCTTAATCGGAAGGGCGATTTTTTAATTATTTAAAAAGATTTACTATTAAATAAAAGATAACTACCCATTAGCCCCATTTTTGTTTATTGATGTGCACTGTTATTTCAGCTTTAGACATTTGCCTAATTTCCCATGCGGCTTTTTTTGCCTTTTGAAACACATCTATGCATCCGGGGTCAAGATTATCTTTAATTCCCGCTTCTGCAACCTCTATAGCTTTTGTGAGAAGATGGGTTAAATTCATATGCAACTGATTTGTTTTTCTTGAACGTTCAATAAGTTTTTCTATGTCTGCGGCAATCTGTTCAAATTTTTCTTTTGGCGCTCCGCATTTGGGACAAATATCGGGCGCTGAGTCGCCATCATGAATGTAACCGCACATAGAACATTTCCACTTCATAAAATACCTCCGTAATTTTTAGATTATTTACAACTAAGCCAAGTCTGTAAATCTAAACTGCAGAACTGTTATCGATCTTATCATAAAAAAAACTAAATACAAGTGCAGTATTACTTTGCTATTGTAATATATTGAGCATTTATATGCGTAATATCGTTCAAACAGTAGGCAGCGTGATGAATAATCATACTAAGATCAATCTAAAAATGCGTTAATTGACAATATGTATGCCAAAATATATAATTAAAGGGAAGCATTACATATGGTGGTTTTGTATAATAATTTTTTATTCTCTTTATGGATTTTAATATTTACTTAATCGGTGATAAGAATCTTTTTAAGAACGAAAATAAATATTTAGATGTTTTAGATGAATGTTTTGATAGTGGGATAAAGGCTTTTCAACTGAGGCAAAAAGATATTAGCATCAAAGAGCTTATCACGCTGGGAAGGAAGATTAAAAAAATAATAGATAAATACAGTGGGATAAAGCTCTTTATAAATGACAGAGTAGATGTTGCATTAGCTCTTAATGCATACGGGGTGCATTTAAACAAAAACAGCATTCCGATTGTGACTGTTAAAAAAGAATTAAAGGATCTTAAGGTTTTTTATTCCGCGCATTCCGTTTTTGAGGTGACTACCGCATGGAATGACGGAGCGGATGCGGTAACATTTAGCCCGATTTTTAAAACTAAAAACCAGAATTTTGGGCAGGGGATCGATGTATTAAAAAAGGTGGTAAATTCGGTGAATATTCCTGTTTTTGCTCTTGGGGGGATCAATAAGTGTAATGTGGGAACGGTTAAGGATGCAGGCGTAAAACATATAGCTGTAATGTCCGGAATACTTAAAGAGGATAATATTCACGTAACGGTTAAATCTTTATTAGATAATTTTATTTAAATGATACTCAAGCGAATAAGTCTGTGTCAATAATATTCGGTTTGTTTTATAAATAATACAGAGAATGGTATAATACAAAAAGTGGGGAAGAATATATGAGTCAGATAGAATCTGCTAGAAACAATATAATAACAAATGAGATGAGGTATTGCGCGGAGACGGAAGGTATCCCTCCGGAGCAGATTTGTCAAGATATCATGAACGGCTACACCGTTATAACCAAAAACGACATTAGAGACATAAAACCACTCGCGATAGGCAAAAATTTAAAGACAAAGGTAAATGCAAATATCGGTTCATCTGGGGATAATTGCAATATTGATTTAGAATTAGAAAAATTGTTTGCGTCCATAGATAATGGAGCAGATGCTGTTATGGACCTGTCTACGGGTGGTAATATTACAGAGTTTAGGCGTGAGATACTTAAAAATTCATCAATTCCTTTGGGCACAGTCCCTTTATACGAAGCGTTTCAACCATTAATGGAAAAGGGTGATTCTGACATTTTTGGACTTATAGATAAATTTGATAAGGAATATCTTTTTGAAGTTATTGAAAGGCAGTGCGAAGAGGGTGTTGATTTTATTACCGTTCATTGCGGTTTAACCCTGGAAACCGTGAGAAAAATGAATCGCCAGACGAGAATCATGGGGATAGTCTCAAGAGGAGGGTCACTGATTGCATCGTGGATGGTAAGAAATAATCGGGAAAATCCGCTTTATGATGAGTATGACAGGCTTTTAAAGATTGCAAAGAAGAACGATGTTGTGTTGAGTCTTGGTGACGGACTAAGACCGGGAAGCCTTGCCGATGCGACGGATAGAGCTCAGGTTTCCGAATTAATTACGCTTGGCGAGCTTCAGCAAAGGGCGCTTGAGGCGGATGTCCAGGTGATAATAGAGGGACCCGGGCATGTTCCGTTAAATCAAATTGAAACAAACATAAAATTAGAAAAAAGCCTTTGTAACGGCGCTCCATTTTATGTTTTGGGTCCATTAGTTACTGATATAGCGCCTGGTTATGACCACATTACAAGTGCGATAGGCGGAGCAATTGCCGCTGGTGCCGGTGCCGATTTTTTATGCTATGTTACCCCCGCGGAACACTTAAGACTCCCCTCGGTTGCCGATGTTAAAGAGGGTGTAATTGCAGCCAAGATTGCGGCGCATGCCGGGGATATTGCCAAGGGAGTAAAGGGTGCAATAGAAATGGATATAGAGATGAGTAATAATAGGCGCGCAATGGATTGGGAAGCGCAATATAAAGGCTCAATAGACCCTGGGAAATCGAGAGAGATGAGAGCTGCTTTACCCCTCAAAGATGACAAGGTTTGCTCTATGTGTTCATCCTATTGTTCTATAAAATTAAATGATTCTTTAAGATAAAAAAATATGGATAAGTTTGATTACGATTCGCCGAATGAAATTGGCACTGCTCACCTATTTCCTTTATTAATCAAGGAAATCAAAAGGGCGAATGATTTCATGTCCGATGTGTACAATGATTATAAATCGCAAAATTCAAGCAGACGAGAGGATGAATTTGAAATTATAAGATATAGACCGGGGGATCTCGAGACATACGGGTCTTTTAAATTTTTCAAGGTAAACAATAAGAGCATTTTAAAGCCTCTGATCGATTTTCCGTCCAAGGGCGTATCGGGGTCTGCTACATTGTTTTTGGCGGACTTTATTGGGATCGATGACATAATGAAGGGTGTATTTCAAAATACAATAAAGTTTGCGTCGGGAAAATCCGCTAACAATGTGCTTTTATGGGGAGATAGGGGAACGGGCAAGTCTTCGCTCGTCAGGGCTATCGCAAAGTCTTTCAATGAAGAGCCTTATATTTATAAGGTTAAATTTATAGAGGTTGTTGAGGATACCGCAGAATTTATATATGAATTGCTTACGATTATAAAAACAAAACCCTATAGGTTTATATTGGTTTTTGACGATATCGCTTTTGATGCAGATTCATTATTTTATAAAAAACTTAAGTCCATTCTGGACGGCGGATTAGATGAATTGCCGGAAAATGTAATTATTTATGCAACATCCAACAAGCGGCATCTTACGACCGAAAAATTTTCGCAAGAAAATTTAGATGCCGACTATATCCATCCTGAGGAAGAAGTAGAGGAAGGCCTTTCTTTGAGTGATAGATTTGGATTGACTTACGGATTATACAGTTTTAGTCCGGAGGTTTACCTGAAAATAGTCGAAATGTATCTAAAAAAATACAATATTAAGATTTTAAGCATTGACATGGATAGCGCAAGAAAGGACGCAATTAATTTTGCGGCAATAAAAGGTTCTCGTTCTGGCAGAACAGCAAAGCAGTTTGCCATAAGTCTGATAAAAGATTAGGATTAAAATCATCTATTTTTAGAAGACAATAGGGAAATAGGCAATTTTATGTCAGATATAAAATATTCATCAGGTTTTAGACCGAAAATGAGTATAAGAAGGAAGTTTATCCTTTCTTTTTCGTTAGCGGTGCTCTTTCCTTTGGTGCTTCTTGCGGTTGCTAATACCTTTATTTTTAATAGACAAATAAAACAAGAGAGTCTTAATAAGGTTAAAATTACGTTAAGCGGTGCTCGCAGAATTTACTATTCCCAGGGAGACCAGCTCAAAAATGCCTTTCTGGTTAGTTCATATAATCCTTATTTAATCCACGCTATTACGCATAGAAATATACAATTTATAAGTAGCCTGATTCAATCTTATAAGAATGCATTTGTTTTTGCGGACTATATAGGCATCACCGATAACGACGGTAATGTCCTTGCCTCGACTTCCGGTATTGCTAATTTTAAACCCTCGTTGGGCGGGATTATTTTTAATGTTTTTAGTACCGGTTTCCCGATTGTCAAGACAGCCCTAATTCGAAAGATAGGGCTGATAAAGATGGGTATCAAGACTTCCGGAGATAAACAGGGTATGTTTCTAGTTACTGTCGTTCCGTTCATACATGATAATAGGGTAATAGGTTCAATATTCGGTCTGGTTGACTTAAATGATAACAATTACTTGCCGGAAGCTATCTATAATGAATATCATCTTAAAACGGCTGTTTTTGCTTCTGTGTTTAATAGACAGGTGTGTCTTTCCACTCTGAAAATACCTGGAAATGTTTTCGGGATAGGTTCAAAACTTCCTGATTATATTCTCACTGAAATTCAAGGCGGAAAGAATTTTATTAGAGAGATAAACTACAATGGAAAGGATATTTTTGCCGCTTTTCACCCGGTAAAGAATATAAATGGACACGTTGTAGGTTCTATCGCCGTTTTTGTTTCGAATAGGGCATATCTGTCTGTTTTTAGACAAACCGCATTGTATGCTTCTATAATTATTATTATAGGTTTAATTATCTCATTCTTCATCTCATATTTTGCTTCCAAAGATACCTTGAATCCTATATTCGCAATAACTAAGGCTATAAAAAACTTCACGCAAGGTGAGCTTGATACAAGACTTATCATAAAAACAAATGATGAATTCGAAAGTATCGGTGATGGTTTTACGAAGATGGCCGAGACGGTTAGGGATAGGGAAGAAAGAATGGAAAAATATAATATCTTTTCCAATTTCTTGGTAGGTTCATTGGATTTTGATGAGATAATTTCATCCGTCCTAGATATTTTAGAGGATCTTTTGAGCCTTTCATCCGGGGTAGTATACATTTACGACGATGACGGCTTATCGATATCCAAAACCACAGCAGAAAACCCAGAGCAATCTAAGGGTTTTCTGATTCCATGGAAATTTTACGGAATAAGGAAGTTTGTTGCCAATCAATTTGCTGCCGACGAGGGAGTTGCAGGGCATTGCCTCCAAAAAAGAAAAACAGTATGGTTTCAAGATATTCCGGAAAATGCAGTAATGTTTAAGGATAGCCTGCTTGAGGATGATTCTGCGGGAAAGGTTATAGATTACGGTTTTTGTGAAGTTTTTCCAAAGGATATAGTGTGGGTGCCACTATACGTTGGGGATGTCAATATAGGTGTCTTAATGGTGTCTAGCCTGAAGGGATATCGCAAGGACGATATCTTATTTTTAGAACATGCGGCAAAGGAGTTTTCTGTCGCATTAGATAGTGCAAAATTGCATAAGAAGCTTAATATGCTAAGCATCACAGATGAACTAACAGGGCTCTATAATAGGCGAAAAATGGATGAGATACTAAAAAGAGAGTTTGACGAGGCCAAAAGATATGAAAACAGTTTATCGGTTATGATGCTGGATGTTGATTATTTCAAGGCTATCAACGATAATTACGGACACAGGGCGGGCGATGCAGTTCTATCGGGATTAGGCGATATTTTAAAACAAAGTGTAAGGAATATTGACGTAGTGGCGAGATACGGGGGCGAAGAGTTTGTAATTATTTTACCGCAAACCGATTTTCAAGATGCGGTTGCAGTGGCTAAAAAGATAAAGAATATCGTAGAAAATAATAAATTTGACCTAATAGACGGGAAAATAACAGTTTCAATAGGATTAACTTCGTTGCCCAATGAGGACATCAAAAGTGTTGGTGAAATCTTAAAAATGGCTGATAATTTTCTTTATGAGGCAAAAGATGGTGGAAGAAATATGATTATTGGCTCATTTGCTGGTAAAAGGGTTGAAATCAACTAAAATAGTAAATCACTAACTATATGAAAAAATACTATCTCGGAATAGATATTGGCGGGACCAATCTTAGGTTTGGAATCGTAGATGAGAGCGGTGCTATAGAGAGCGAGGATTTTAGGTCTTTTCCTTTAAAAATAAACGAACTCACGCAGGATTACTGTGCTACACCAGAGGATATTACGAGTGGGACGGATTTGGATCGATCTATCAGCGATAGCGGAACGAAAAGGCAGATTAAATTTGTGATAGAGAATTTAAGATGTTTTTTAGAGAAAAATGTTCGATATAATATTTCAGGGATAGGGGTAGGCGTTGCGGGTCAAATAAATGAAAAGACAGGAGGCATAGTATTTTCTCCAAATTTGAATTGGCGTAATGTTCCGTTAAAAACAATATTAGAAAGAAAAACAGGATTAAAAGTACATGTTGTGAACGATTTAACGGCTATTACTTATGGAGAATGGAAATGTGGTGCGGGAATCGGAGAAGATAATATTTTATGCATTTTTGTCGGCACGGGTATAGGTTCGGGGATTGTTACGGATGGGAGATTATTGTCAGGTTGTTCAGGCGCCGCTGGTGAGATAGGGCATACCATTATTGTTTCCGGGGGCAGGGGGTGTGCATGCGGCAATAGAGGCTGTTTGGAAGCTTATGCCGGCGGTTGGGGAATGGCAGAGATTGCTAAGGAACGGGCGCTTAGAGATAGGGTAGGGTTTAAGGAAATAATTAAGATAGCTGGGAAAATAGATAGTATTAGCGCTGAAACCATTGCTAAGGCATATTATACTGGAGACAATAGCGCAGCCAAGTTGGTTAAGGAAACTGGAATATATTTGGCGGATGGGGTCATAAGTGCTGTAAATTTAATGAATCCATGTGTGTTAATATTGGGCGGAGGTGTGATAGATGGCATCCCTGATTTATTCAATACTGTGGCAGAAGAAGTCGGTAAAAGGGCGCTGAAAGCGGCCATATCTAATCTAAAGATATTGAAACCGACGCTTAGTAGGAATTCCGGGATTATAGGCGCTGCAGGAATAGCAAACCGTAATTAATTATCTATCTGCATTTTGTTAGTTTCGGAAATTATATGCTTTAAATGTATTCATCATCCTCATAGGCAAGATTTTCGAATGATGTATATTTATCGGTATAGGAAAGTTTTACTACACCGGTAGGTCCATTTCTTTGTTTACCGATTATCAACTCTGCTATGCCCTTGTGAGCAGTATCTTTTTTGTAAACCTCGTCTCTGTATATAAACATTATTAGATCGGCATCCTGTTCTATAGCACCGGATTCCCTTAAATCTGCGAGTTGAGGCCTCTTGTCTTGCCGGGATTCTACCATTCTATTTAATTGAGATAGGGCAATTATCGGTATATGGAGCTCTTTTGCTAGGCCCTTTAGCGATCTTGAAATATCAGCGATAGCCTGCTCTCGAGATTCAATGTATGGCGAACCCTTCATAAGTTGCAGATAGTCGACGATAGCAACTTCTATGCCTTTTTCTCTTTTTAGCCTACGGGTTTTAGCCCTGAGCTCCGTAACGGTAATGCCGGCGCTGTCGTCTATATAAATTGGAATATCCTCTAGTATTTCTAACGCATTATGTATGTTTTCGATATCTGGATTATGTATTCTCCCTCTCCTTAACATTGATGAATCTATTTTTGCAGTCAAGGACAAAAGCCTAGTTGCAAGCTGTTCCTTAGACATTTCAAGAGAAAAAAATGCGACTGGAATTTTTTTAATCGCTATATTTTTTGCAACACTGAGAGCAAGGGCAGTTTTACCCATGGAGGGCCTTCCTGCGATAATAATAAGGTCTGAAGGCTGAAAGCCGTTGGTCATTTCATCAAGATATTGAAATCCACTATGCACTCCTGTAATATCTTTATCATCATTCTTCCTTGATGTAAGTTTTTTAAAATAGTCAAATATTAAGGGATACACTTCAACATAATTTTTAGACGAGTCTTTTTCCGTTACGTCAAAAATAGATTTCTCTGAGAAGTCAACTATATCTTCTATATTGTCTTGTTGTTCATAGCATTTTTGCCTAACCTTATTCGATGCGTTAATAAGGCTTCTTAATAGAGATTTCTCCTTTACTATTTTGGCATACTGCTCGATATTAAAAAGACCGGCAGGTAATTCAAACAATGTTGACAGGTAACTGCTTAAATCGAAATCAGAGAAATATTTGACGTAGTCCTTTTCTTTTTTTATTGCATTTAGGATCGTGATTACATCAATAGGTTCACCTTTATCGCTCAATAGCGTAATAACTTTAAATATTCTAGAGTTTACGGTATCGTAAAAATCTTCTGGCGCAACAACCCCCAATACAGAGTTAGATTGAGAATTATCGATTAAGATGGATGCAATCAGTGCCCTTTCTGCATCTAAAGAATTTGGGGGAACAATATTGAGAGGATTGTTCTTAGAGTGGATGGCATTGTTTCTGTTCAATGCTAATTGAGCTGAACTAACAGTTTGATCGCCGGTAATATTATTCGTCCCGCTCGAAATTTTCGAGCGGGTGCTCGAATCGGTACCAGATATTTTATTCTTTATGGCCATTTGTCTATAATGGTTTAAGACTTTTCTGGAACGACATTTACTTTAATTTCAGCAATAATTTCAGGGTGCAGTTTAATCTTAACGGTCTGAATACCTAATTCTTTTATTGGGCTGCCTAGCATAATGGATTTTTTGTCGATATTAAAGCCAAGCTCCCTTAGATTATCTTCTATATCAACCTTCGTTACAGAACCAAATATTTTCTCGTTTTCCCCTACTTTTGCAGATATGCTAATATTTGCTTTTTCAAGTTTATCCTTAATATTTGTAACTTCTCCAATTATTTTTCCCTTTTTTCTGTTAATAAGCCTTTGTTCATGTTCTATCATCTTAATGTTAACATTGGTGGCCGGAATGGCAAGCTTTCTTGGCAATAAAAAATTTCTTCCATATCCATTTGTAACGTTAACAGCGTCGCCCATTGCACCTAAATTTTGAACATCTTCTTTGAGTATTACCTTCATATCTTAGTTAGAACCTCCTTTATTTAATTCAATTTTTCTAAAATTAAACCATAAATCAAATATTCCCATAAAAATAACAAAAAGTAGCAGTGGATTATTAAATATAAAAATTAGAACATAAATTAATGTTCTAAGAAACAAATTAATATTTAACTTATTAAAAAAGAAAGATATTATCGTTAGTCCTTGCACTAAGTAAAGGGACGATGACAGAAAAATAATATTATATCCTATAAATTTGTATGCACCGTTTGAAAATATTGCAATTATAAAACCGGACAATAAAAACAGTATTAAAAAATCGGATGATTTCCACAATGATAAATTTTCATTATTTTTAAAAAACTCTCTATATTTTCTTTTAGAAAATTTTTTAAGTATTATAAAGCCAGACCATAATCCCATCCATGAAAACGTAATGACTATAGACGGAAGTAGTAGAAGTATATCCTTAATTAATCTTGAAATTATTAGCTGCATCTTCGCAGTTGTGAGAGATGTAATGCCCATTTGCCTATAAACGTTTGTCATATTTTTCAATATTGACGCATGGTAAGAATTTAGCAAAGAAGAGACATCTATTTTATTGTAGTATAAATAACCAATTGTCATAACAAAAATCACAAAGAACGTTGTTAATACGGGATAATAAATTGCCTTCGCCAAACTAATTTTTTTAGAAATTAAGATTGAAAAAATATACGGCACTACAACAAACATCAACAGTAGAACTATTAACACCGGTATAAACAAACTGCCGTTATTATAATTGAAATATCCGTCTAAGTTTTTATTATTTTGAGCTAATAATACCGTTATAGAAGCAAATATCGTTGCAATTGATATCGGCACTATAGACTTCTTGCCGATAATTCTAAACAGTAGCATTAGAGTAACACTAAAATATAAATACAAAAAGGGATTTATGACAGCATAAATCCACGTATAAAGCGAATTTATTAAAATTAAAAAAAATATAAGTAATAATAATGTGCTAAAAAAAAAGTTTTTAACCCTAAACATTAATAGATGTGTACGGCATTATAGAGAGAATTCTCGATGTCTTGATAGCTCTCGCCACTCTCCTTTGATGATAAGAGCAATTGCCCGTAATCCTTCTGGGCATTATTTTCCCTCTTTCGGTTGCAAAATTTCTCAAAAGTTTATAGTCTTTATAGTCTATTCTCAACTTAGTGTCTGCGCAAAATCTACACACTTTTTTTCTCATATATGTTCTGCGCCTAAAACTTGACCCCGCGGATTTAGTGACCTTGCGGTGAACTCTATTCATTTACAGCTTCCTCCTTAACAGTTTCAAGGTTTTTTGTGAAAACAACGGTCTGAAATCTTATGCAGTCATCCATGATATTTAAATTTCTTTCAAGTTCTTTAACGAAGGAACCATCGGCTGAAAAATGTATCACTACATATCTTCCCCTATTGAATTTACTAATATCGTACGAAAGTTTTTTATTTCCCCAGTCGTTAATATCCAAAAACTCCGCATCATTCTTGGATATTATATCCTTAACCTTATCCAAAAACTGGTCGAATTTCAATTCTTCTATATCAGGACTTAAAATAACCACGGTTTCATATCTTCTTGGAAACCGATGTTGTATTTTCTTTAAAAAATTGCTCTCCTTCAATTATACAATCCTCCTTAAATTAAACAAATATTTAAAAGACCTATTATAATAGCTGAAAAATAATTTTGCAATAATTAATTTCACAATCTATCATAGGACTATGTTAATTATATGGTTTAAGTCCTATATAACGTAATTAAACTTATTTTACTTATTTGCTAGCAGACACCTCTCGTATGTTGACGGAGTCGATATTAACTTCATAGACTTTTTAAGTTTCAATATATGGTTTAAAGACATTTTACCCGTCATTAGGTATTTTACGACGAATAAAATATCGTTAGCCCTTAGATTCAGGGTTTTATAAGAAGCCTTGTAGAGATTAGAAAATTCTTTAAAGAACTCTGTTTTAGAAAGGTAAGTATCGAGAACAGGATGAAAAAGGTCGAAATAATTATAATCGAACGTAGTCATTTTTTCCTTAAGGTCATTAAACAGTTTTGTTCCCGGAAGGGGTGTTAGAACAGAGAATGCAGGTACGCTTATCTTCAGTCTTTTCACAAAATCTATCAGTTTCTTAAAATCCAACTTGGTAAATTCGGGAGAGACCATAAAAGAAGCGGTAACGGCGACGCCGTGTTTCTTGGCAATATAGTAGGCCTCCTCATTATTGGAAGACGAGTTACTTTTATTAATACTACTAAGTTTTTCATCGTCAACGCTTTCAAAGCCTATGAATATATTGGAAAGCCCCAATTTTTTCCACTGAGAAATGAGTTCCGGATGCTTCACAATCGTATCGCTTCGTGCCTGAATAGTGTATAGCTTATGAATCCTTTCTTTTCTTATAAGTTCACCCAGTTTTTTTACTCTTCTAACATCACTGAAAAAATTATCGTCAGTGACAAAAATGTAATCATCCTTGATCTCCTTGAGCTCAGCGATGACCCGCTCTGGAGATTTAGACCTATAGGAACCCCTATAAAAATTCCAAACACTACAGAAATCACATTTAAACGGACAACCCCTTGCGGTTTCAAGACATGCCAAAGATGTCCTTATGCCTAGATAATATTTTTTTCTGTATTCGTCTGTGAGATTTCTTGCGAAAAAGGGAAGCTCATCTATTTTTTTGATCAAATCACGAGCCGGTGTTTTTATCTGATTACCGCCTTCATTATAGATAATACCTTTAATTGAGGACAAAGGAGTATTAGAAGAGAAAGCCCTTATAAGTTCCACAACTGTTTGTTCGCCTTCTCCTATAACTACTGCATCTATCTCTTTTGCACTAAAATCCACAGGGTAAACAGAAACATGATGTCCTCCGACAAAAACAAATCTTGCCCCGTAATTATTTTTCACCCTTTTTGCGAGTTCTATTGTTCTGTACACATCAGGGGTAAACGAACAAGAAAACCCAAATGCATCCGGCTTAAAATCATTTATTGCATCTTCCAGATACTTATCGGCGTCGTAATGAACGGCCCTTAAATCTGCTATTCTAACATTATGGCCGTCTCTCAACAAGCTCCCGGCTATAGCCTCAAGACCTGTTGGTTCGGTAAGAAAAACCGTGCTGAGGCCCATAATGTTTTTGTTATTCGGTTGAATGAGAAGTATATTCATTTCTCCAGTGTTTAATATATAATTTATATAAGTTGCACCGTATTGTCATCGCGGATTGCGAACGAATACTTGTGTTAAAAGTATATCACAAACATTAAAAATTACAAATCTTTTTCACTGCCTGAGAGAAGTTTACTTGATTCTCCAGGTTTTGCATCCCCTTTATTGTTTTCCGGCGTATTGCTTGCTATATCTTTTTTCTTTGCTGAAAAAGAAATCTCGAATTTTTTGTTGATTTCTCGTTCTATAAGGTCCATATTTATGGAAAGCATATTTTTTAAAGAATTTGTTATCATGAGCCTTTTGTTTAATAAATCATCAGTATTATGTACTATGTCAATATATTTCGCATTGGCACTATCAACTATTTTTTCGGCCTCTGCAAGTGCAATTCTTTTAATATTTTCGGCCTCTGCAATCGCTACCTTTCTTATATCGTTTGAAATAGACTGAACCATAAGAATCGCCTCGCTTATAGATTTATCCTTCTCCTTGTAATCTGCGATTTCCCGATTCTTTTTTACAATCTCTTCTTTTAAGTTATAATATTCCCCGTATAGTTTTTCTAAGTCTTTGGATACTATATCCAGAAAATTTTCGACCTCGGTCGTGTCGTATCCTCTAAGTTTTTTTGAGAATTTTTGAGATCTAATTTCTAGTGGAGAAAGTTCCATATCGGATGCTCCTTTCTTTAAAAGAATTAACCAAATTGGCTGTGTTGTTAATTGTATTATGTTGCATAATGCGATATAATCAACCTAGGGAATTGGCAAAATCAACGGTAAGATATAATTAAACTCGACATAGCTTAGGATATATTGAATGAAGTATATTACCAGTATGACGATAATCGGAGATATATCGAAGGCCATGACGTTTCCTATCGGTAGCATTACTCTTACTTTTTCTAAAACAGGTTCCGTGATATCGTCTATAAATCGAACTATTGGGTTATACGGATCGGGGTTTACCCATGAAAGCAGAGCCCTTATTATAATTATCCACATGTAAGCCTCGAGAATAATATTTAAGGCGCCGAAAACAAATTGAATGAAGTTTCCCAAAAGTTCCATAGAATATCTTTAATACGTTAAATTATTTTGTAATTTCTATAGCATTACATTTTTGCTACGCGTTACATTATATATTACAATAATAAAATATACAAATTAAAATATCATGACAAATATCGATATTGCAGATGTTCTCGGACATATTGCCGAGATTCTTGAAATAAATGGAGAAAACCCCTTTAAGATACGGGCATACTCAAATGCATCTAGGACTATTAGCCTGTTAAGCGAAAGTGTTTCAGCTATGTCGAAAAAAAACGATTCTATTAATATCCCAGGAATAGGGAAAGATCTTTCTTTAAAAATAAAAGAGCTTATAAATACGGGACATCTTGCTTATTATGATGAGCTTGTCAAGTCTATCCCCTCGGGGGTACTAGAGTTAATTAAATTACGGGGATTAGGGCCAAAAAAGGCAAATATTTTGTATAAAGCGTTCAATATACATGATATTAACGATCTATACGATGTCATTTCGTCAAATAAGCTACAGGGCATGCGCGGTTTTGGCAAGAAAACTATTGATAACTTAAAACAGTCTATTGCTGAATATAGGGTATTTAAACAAAGGTCATTGTACGCTCTTGCGCAGAGCGCGGCTGTGACGTTTGTGGATTATTTGAAGAATATTCCAAATGTACCAGTGAACAAAATTATGATAGTGGGCTCCTTAAGGAGAAAAATGGAGACCGTGGGGAATATAGATATTATTGTTGCTGTTGAAAAAAAACATAATCAGGTATTTATGGAGTCAATCCTTAATTATGATGATATTGTAAGGATTGACTCTACCAGTGAAACTAAGATTTCAGTTGTTTTAAGAAGTGGTATCCGTGCTGTTCTGCGTATAGTCAAGGATAAAAATTTCGTATATGCGCTCCATTACTTTACTGGTTCTCAACTTCACAATGAAAAGTTGAGAGAGTTAAAAAAACAACATGGTTACGTGATAAATGAATACGGGATCTTTAAAGATGCGAGCGAAAATGGTGCGAATATCCATCCCACCGATAAGATTAAGGTGACAAACGAGGTTGAATTTTATAATGCACTTGGAATGCAGTTCATACCCCCTGAATTAAGGGAAGGTATGGGCGAGATCGCTGACGCCGTTAATCATGACATACCTGAACTTATAGACAACAAAGATTTGCGGGGTATTTTTCATATTCATACCGCATATACCGATGGAAGGGACAGTTTAAACGAGATGGTGAAAACATCTTTTGAAAGCGGATACGAGTATGTCGGAATTTCGGACCATTCGGTTTCCGCATATTATGCAAACGGGCTCGGCGTTACGGATTTAATATCCCAGATTAAATACATAAACAGCCTGAACGATGAATATAAAGGTAGAATTAAAATATTCAAGGGGATAGAATCTGATATATTAACGGATGGAGGGTTAGATTACGATAATGAGATGCTTTCGATGTTAGATTTTGTAATAGCATCTGTACATTCTAAATTTAACATGTCCGAATCGCAAATGACGGAAAGAATTATAAGCGCAATTAAAAATCCGTATACTACAATGATAGGGCATCTAACGGGAAGATTACTTTTAGAAAGAAAAGGGTATGAGATAAATGTTTCTAGAATATTGGATTATGCCTCAAAATATAAAACTATCATTGAGTTAAACTCCAATCCAAAGCGGCTTGATATTGACTGGAGGTATATTAAAGAGGCTATTTCTAAGTCGGTATTAATTTCGATAAATCCGGATTCCCATAATTCTCAGAGTACCTATTTTGTGAATTATGGGGTAAATGTTGCTAGGAAGGGCGGGGCGACTAAGGCAAATATCTTAAATACAAGAAGCGCAAGCGATGTTTTTAGGATATTTAAGGATATAAGAGATTATAAATTAGGGTTGATAGGGAATACGGATGATCCGAAATGAGTAATTTAGAGAATAGTAATATAGCAAAGGTGCTATCGGTTGCCGGCTTTGATGGTTCAGGGGGCGCTGGTATTACATCTGACGCTAAGATATTTTCAAAATTTGGAATATTAGGTCTTTCCGCAATAACGGTTATGACTGCGCAAAATGCCGATAGTGTTCGCGGAATTATGCCTGTGTCGCCTGATTTTTTTAATTCGGAACTTAAAGCAATTTTCGATTATTTTAGTGTAGATGCCGTTAAAACGGGTCTTATATCAGGGGAAGAGCAGAGCCTGATATTAAGTGAATACATTAAAAGGTACAAAGTTAAAATCTTTGTGGTAGATCCTGTGTATATATCAACTTCAAACAGAAGACTTGTGATGGATAGTAGCAGCTATCCCGATTTTCTAATGCCTCTATTTAGGCTTGCAAGTGTAATTACCCCGAATATTAATGAGGCAGAATTGATTGCAGGGGGAAAGATAGGATGTGTAAATGAAATGAAAATAGCGGCTAAAAAGATCAAGGAGAAAATAGCTTCCGTTAAAAATATCATAATAAAAGGATCCCATCTTAGCGCCGGTTCAAATAAAGATAAAATATACACTGTTTTGCTAAATTCGGAAGATATTTTTTTTGTTAACGAAAGCAAAAAAATTAATATAGGTAAAGAGATTCACGGCACGGGTTGCTCTTTTTCTGCGGGTTTAACTTCTTATCTGTCAATGGGTTTGAATATTGAGGATGCGCTTGTTAAAACCGAGATATTGGTCTCCAAATTTATAACGGATTACAATAAGATATCCGATAACAATAAAGATAAGCATATTTACACAACGGGAAATGTGTAAATTACGCAAGACAGCTAAATATCAGTTTACGGCTCTTTTGAGTATCTTGTTTAATTGGGAGTACGGACGATACCCAACTATTTTTTTGTAGAGCATAAGCCCTTTATATACGAAAATAGTTGGAGTTCCGGTTATGCCCAATCTTTTCCCCTCATTCATGTTGTTTCTTATGAGTTTTTTAACTAATCCACTTTTGACACATGCCTGCACTCTTTTGAGATCAATTCTTTTATCGACATGAGTCTTAAGAAAATAATACAAATCCCCGATAGCGCTCCAATCTTTTTGATAGCGATACAAGAGGCTTCTTATATGCAGATATTTTCCCTGATACGCTGAGCAATCGGCATATTCCGCCGATTTAAAGGCATAAGGATGCATCATCGTGAGTGGAAAGTCGCGGTATTCCATAAAGATCTTCCCCGTCTTAACATAATCCTTGATTATGCGCGAAGCATCTTTTTCTTCGAATTTTCTGCACCATGGGCACTGGAAATCTGAATATTCAATGATTGTTACATTCGCGTTCGGATTACCTTCTTGTCTATATTTATTGACCACCCTTGCAAAATTATTATACGACAAAGCATACGCTTTAGAACCGATGCCGATAAAAAAAGCCAATCCGACACACAAAACCCCAACTGCGAGAATTGCAAATGCGACCCGCTTGTATAATTTAGATGTTGACAATCTAATCATAATATTATCATGCTAATTATATTTAAACGCAAAGTCAAGAAAAAATTTAATCTGTGAAATGGTTAAAATGGGTTTTGTCTGCGCCGCAAATTGGGCAAACCCAGCTATCGGGGATATCTTCAAATGATGTGCCTGGTTCAATCCCTCCGACGGAGTCTCCGACCTTTGGGTCATAAACATATCCGCAAATATCACACTGATACTTATATAAAGCAAGTTCTTCGACCTGAGCCATTAATTTTACCTCCCCTTAAATTAAAAATACTGTTTGAATTAGATAAGTATGACATGAGTTAGATTATACCAAATTTTTCCTATGTTTTTAAAGCGTTAAATTGTTATAATTGACGGGAAAGGTTGAAGAATATAAATTAAAATCGAAAAAAGGCAAGCGTAATGGATGTTTTTAAAGATGCACTGTTGTTGTTTATTATACCGTTTATTAAAAAAAATGGGTCGGATGTAGATCCGGATGATATAGTAAGGCTTATAAAATTGCCCCCGGATTCTTCTTACGGAGATTATTCTGTGACCTCTTATTATCTTGCTAAATATGGTTTTAAGGGCAGTCCTGAGCATATTGCATTGGAATTTCTAAATTACGCGCAAATTAATTTTGCGCGGTTAAGGGATTTTTTTGACAAAGTAGATGTAAAGGGTCCTTATGTAAACTTTTTTGTTCACAAGGAAAAATTTATTTCTTTTACAGTAAAAAATGTTTTGGAGGATAATGATAATTACGGAAAAGGATATCTCGATAAATCCAAAAGAGTTGTGATAGATTTTTCGTCTCCCAACATAGCCAAGCCCTTCGGAGTAGGGCACCTACGATCAACTGTGATAGGGATGAGTCTCTCCAATATTTATGAATTTTGCGGATATGATGTTTTAAGGGTAAACTACCTTGGTGATTTTGGTACACAATTTGGCAAACTTATTACTGCATTTTGTCGATTTAGTGATATAGATTTTTGTGAATTCGAAAAAGATCCCATCAAGGTTTTATATAAACTTTATGTGAGAATTCATACAGAGGCTCAAAAAGATAGCAGTATAGAAGAGGATGCCAGATCAAGATTTAAAAGTTTGGAAGAACATATTTTGAAGTCTAAAAGGGCGATAGGGCAGTATTTGAAAGAATTACAAGACGGTAGTAATTTTCAACAGGGCAAGAACGAACAATCTGATATAAAAATAACCGCCGACAATAAGGATAATTTTTGTGGGAGTAATGCAGGGCAATACGATATATGGAGGCTTTTTAGGGTTTTAAGCATCAAGGAATTTAAGAGAATTTACAGTTTGATGGGGATAAAATTTGATGTTTACGAAGGGGAATCGCAAAGTGCCGAATTTGCAAATGAGGTGGTACAAATACTTCGTAGAGCAGGGTTGGCTACTGAGAGCGAAGGGGCCGTGATTGTGCCCATAAAGAATATGAAAACCCCCGCATTAATTGCAAAAACTGATGGAGCATCTCTTTATCTCTCGAGGGATATCGTTACTGCGTTATTAAGAATGGCAAAGTACGATTATGACAAAATACTCTACATAGTTGGTTCGGAACAATCTTTGCATTTTAATCAGCTTCGTAGTATTTTTGATGTATTAAAGGAAAAAAAAGATATGCTAAATAATAATCCTGTCTTTCAGCAATATGCCTCTTCCGTCAGCGGCAAGCTTGTCCACGTGAAATTCGGCAGGATAATCGGTATGTCAACAAGGAAGGGTAATTTGGTATTTCTGGAAGATTATATTGACGAGGCAAGGCTTAAGGCATTGGAAAAGTTAAAGGAAAGGGACAATCCGAACGGTAGAGCCGCATCCAATCTCGCATGCGGTGGAGAAGAGAATATTTTTACGCCCGATGAAAATGAGTCTACCGCTCTTAAAGTAGGTATAGGCGCCGTTATATTTAATGACTTAAAGACAAGACGTAATGTTGATGTTAAATTTAGCTGGGACAATGTTTTGTCATTTGAAGGGCAGACGGGACCGTATCTTCAATATACGGTGTCGAGAATAAATAGCCTTATATCCAAACTGATAAAAGAAAAGGTCAAGGGTGTAGATAGCGAGGCATTAAGTATTTTTTCCGATATCAATAATGTTAATGGCCATTTTAATAAAGGATTTTTAATATCCGAAGATGACGACGATTTTAACGAACTATTCCTAATCGCCAAGCAGATTGCAATCTTTAAGGATAATGTTGAACAGGCGTTAAACTTAAATGAACCATCTATTATAAGCTCGTATGTTCTGGAATTGGCTGCCATTTTTAATAAGTATTATCAAAATTATAGGTTAATGGGCAGGGAAGTCGAGTATATCAAGTCGCGGCTTTATCTGTTAACGGCAGTCAAAATTGTTTTGACTGCCGCATTGAGGCTTCTCTGCATTCCTATTCTTGAAAGAATGTAGTTTATAGCGTATATTTATTGCGCATTATGGCGGAACAATGAACCTTGAAGTAAAAGATTTAGAAATAAGATTATATTCAAAAAAAATAGGCGGTGATTATATAAATGTTGCCGATTCTGTTAGTTTAAGCGTAAAAGGCGGCGAAATTACGGCTCTTGTGGGAGAATCCGGTAGTGGCAAGTCATTCTTGGGTCTTTCCATTCTCAGACTAAATCCGCCGGATATTTCAAGAATAGTTTCGGGCTCCATTAAAGTAAAATGCAGAGAAGAAAAGGAATGGATAGATATTACAGGGTTGTGTTCGAAGGATTTGTATTCTGTGAGAGGCAGGCTTATATCAATGATATTCCAAGATCCTAATACGTCCCTAAATCCTGTTATCAAAATAGGCGATCAAATTACCGAATCTATATTTGCCCACAAGAAAATAGGAAAGCAAGAGGCAAAAGAGATAGCTATTTCTTACCTTAATCGTATGAATATTAATGGCAGGGCGAGGTTTAATTCTTATCCCCATGAATTATCGGGGGGAATGAGGCAAAGGGTTATGATTGCAATGGCGATGGTTCTCAACCCCTGCTTTTTAATTGCAGACGAGCCTACTACTTCGCTTGATGTTACCACATCTTTGCAGGTTTTAAGCCTTATCGAAAAGATAAAAATAGAAGCTAATCTTGGAGTGATTTTCATAACGCATGATTTAAGTATTGCAAAGAATATATCGGATAAGATTTATGTATTTTATGCGGGGCAGGTAATGGAATGTGGGAAAACAGAGGATATATTGAACGAGCCCCTACATCCTTATACTGTATCACTTATTAAAAGTGTACCATCCTTATCTGAGGATTATGTGCCAAAACAAAGACTCTTTACAATACCGGGTTATTTGACAAAAGATGATTTTTTAAAGGGAAAGTGTAGATTTTATTCCCGCTGCTTTAAGAGGGATGATGGTTGTCTCAAAGATATTGGTTTGATGGAGATAAGCCCGGGAAGGTCTATTAGATGTATTAAGGTTTGACTTGGATAACAAAAATAAATAATTAAGTAAAAATAAGTAATTAAGATATGGAAAAAGAAATAATTCTAAATGTTTCTAATCTTTCAAAGCACTACGGGTATTATAAATCTATATTCCATGTGAAAAAGAACATTATTAAAGCGGTTGACGGCGTCACATTTGATGTTTTCGATAATGAAGTTTTTGCAGTGGTAGGGGAAACGGGCTGCGGTAAATCTACCCTTTCTAAATTAATTGCAGGATTAATAAGCAAGACATCCGGAGATATTTATTATCGCGGAGTATCATTGGATTACAGAAACAAAAAAAAAGACTTTAGAAAAAAAATTCAAATAGTTTTTCAAGATCCTTATTCGTCACTAAATCCAAAAAAAAAGATATATGAGATAATTTCCTATCCCGCTGTTAAAAACAATATTATCAAAAAAAGCGATAAGCTGAATTTTGCCGTTTCCTTATTAGAAAAGGCAGGGTTGAGTAAAGAAATAGTCAATAACTATCCGCATGAATTATCAGGAGGACAAAGGCAAAGGGTAGGAATAGCTAGAAGTTTATCTGTAAATCCCGAGCTACTAATTCTTGATGAGCCCGTATCTGCTCTTGATATGTCCATATCTGCACAGATTTTAAATCTTCTCATGGATTTACATGAAAGGGAGCAAATGACCTATATATTTATAACGCATGATCTGAAGCTGGTAAGGCATATGGCCGACAGAGTTTGTGTTATGTACGACGGAAAGATAATGGAAATTTCATCGTCGAAAGATTTTTTTAGCGAACCTGCCCATCCTTATTCTAATGTTCTTTACAATTCTATGCTCTCTTATAACTTCAGGGAACGGTTAAATCTTGTAAAATTGGCGGAAAACTGTGAGGAATCGGATGTTGCTAAAAAGGAAAACATAAAAAACGAGGGATGCGTATATTTCAAAAAATGCTACGCTTCTAAGGAAATATGCGGGGTAAGCAAGCCCCCTTTGAAAGAGTTGGGGCGCAACAGGACCGTAAGCTGTTTCTTTCCGTTTACTCATCGGGGTCTTTGAATATATCATCTTCATCTGTTAGCGACAGATGCTTTAAGTGATCCATGTAGTCATTCGTTGTCCGTGCTTTTTCTTCCGTTTCTGCTCTAGATTGACAATGTACGCACAAGTTTGAATAAGGGAGTATTTTTAATCTTTTTTTCGAGATTAGTTCTCCGCACTCGTCACAAACCCCATAAGTCCCTTCCTCTATTTTCATAAGGACATTGTCTATTTCTCTTATTTTTTTTCTCTCTCTATCTCCAAGCATATATGAAAGTTCGCGGTCTATTTCGTCGGATGCTATATCATAGTTATCCCCTTTGTACTCTGAGGAATCCTTTGATGAACCTTTCTTGATGCTTGCATCTATCTCTTTGAAAATTTCTTTTTTTAAGAGGTTCAGTGCTTTTTTAATTTCCCCTATTTCTTTTGTAGAAAACTCGTCTGTGTTTAACTCGAGCTGTTCTTTTGACGACCTGTGATTGTCCTTATTTTCTTCGATACCTTTTGTATTTTTTGCCGCGGACAACCTTTTTGAACATCTCTTATTTTTCGTTTCTCCCATTTTTTTCACACCTCGTTATATATAAAAATTTTACTTTTTAAAAATGTTGAAGTAGTATATATTTAATAAGATTTAAAAGCAACTCTAAAAATGCTTTATCAGTTTTATAATACAAAAAATTAATTTTGAAAGGTAAAATAAATGAAAAATGAAATGGAGCGTAATTTATGCGGGAGAATTTTTGAATATGGATATAACGGCAAAGAAAAATCGGAAATAGGCATAAGGACGCCTTACCAAGTAGATAGGGATAGGATAATACATTCTAGCGCATTCAGAAGACTTCGCAATAAGACTCAGGTTTTTGGTGTTTTCACGTTGGATTATTATAGGACGAGACTCACACATTCACTTGAGGTTTCTCAAATTGCCCGTTCTATAGCATCTAATATCAATAAAAATTACGGTTTAAACGTGGACATTGATCTTGTCGAGGCTATTTCCCTTGCTCATGATATAGGACATCCGCCGTTTGGGCATACAGGAGAAGACGTTATAAATACAAAGTTGCAAGAAGTTACTTCCGGAGAGTACGGTTTTGAGGCAAATGCTCAAAATATTAGGATACTTAATTTTCTTGAAAGAAAGTTTTATGATAGCGATAAAGGTAAAATATACGGAATCAATCCATCCTTAAAGACGATAGATGGAATATTAAAATATAAATTACCTTATTTGTTATCGGATAAGTCGAAACACTTTATATACGATGAAGATATTTTTATATTGGAGCGACTCCACGGAAAAAATTTCATGGAATTCATAGAAAACAATCATATTTACCTAAACGCAGATAAAAACGCAAATGTTAAAGAAGAATTTTTTGAGGCTTCAAGGTCCATAGAATGCCAGATATTGAATGCAGCTGATGATATAGCTTATGCGACGCATGATTTGGAGGATGGCGTAGAGTCTAAGCTTATAGATATAAGTGGACACTCAAAGGTGAAAAAATATTTAAGTGAAGGCGGATTTTCTCTACAAGATTTAAATCAGCTTGAAGTTGATATAGATAATTTTTTTGGCGGTCTCAAGGAAATATTCAGTACTTTTGACGGCAATGACGCGGATAGAAATAATAATGGTATTATGAGCCACATTAAGGTAAAAACCGATTTAAAGGAGTTTTTTTCTAGGTATATATCTAAATTTATCATAAATATAGGCGTAGAGGAAAGGAGAAAACGTTTGACTTGTGTCGGGAATAGTGTGATAGAAAACATCCCTCTTGATTTCAAAAATGATTCATATAGATACAATCTTGTTTTTAGAAACGGAGTCAATAGAGAAATAAAGGCGTTAAAGAAAATTTCATATAGGTTAATCATGGAGAATAGAGATATACTTCTAAATAGATATAAGGTTAAAAGTATCGTAGAAACGCTGTTTGCCATATTTTCCGACAAAGACAATCTTAAGCTTTATCCAGACGATTTTCAGGAATTGTATCGAAACGGATTTTATGATAAATTTGATAAAAATGGTTTTTATATTATGTGCAGTGATTATATAAGTGGTATGACCGATATATATGCTATCAAACTACATGCGTCATTATTTGAAGTCAAAAATTTCCTGAGTTTTTCTTCTTACGCCGATTGATATAGCCGAATGGCCGGCAAGTTGAGCATGTTGGATTATGCAAAAGCAATCTCAACAATTTCGCATATAATGTGAGCTATTAGTATGTGATTTTCCTGTATTCTGGGGGTATCGGAGGAGGGGGTTTTTATAATAAAATCGCACATATTTAACATGGCACCGCCATCTAGGCCTGTAAAACCGATAACTTTCATATTTAGCTCTTTAGCTTTCATGATTGCGGATATAATATTTTTTGAGTTTCCCGATGTTGATATTCCCCAAAATATGTCCCCCCCGTGTGCATTTGCCTCCAACTGTCTTGAGAATATACGCGTAAAATCATAATCGTTGGCTATTGCTGTTAAATTGGAAGTGTTTACGGTAAGACTTTCGGCAGGCAATGCCTTTCTCTCTTTGTAAAATCTTGAAACAAGCTCGGCGGCAATGTGTTGCGCGTCGGCTGCAGAACCGCCGTTACCCGCAATAAAAATTTTTCCACTGTTTTTATATGTACGGATAATAACTTCAGATATTGCGCCTATGGTTGATATGAGCCTTTTATCCTCAGACGCCAACTTTAATAGTTTTTGAGCATCATTAAATCTTTCCGTTATCAACCGTTTCACTGTTTTTTATCTGATATTTAAATTGAATATTAATATTTTTCTATTTGAAAAGTGTTTTGCCTATATCGCTTCTATTGTATTTATGTTCAAATCTTATGTGTTCTGCAACGGCATAAGCCTTATGCACAATATCCTGAGTTTTACCTTTAACGCAAACGTTTAGCACTCTTCCGCCAGTGGTGTAATATTTTTCATTTACCTTTTTTGTTCCGGCGTGAAAAACATAACAATCTTCGTCTTTATCGGCATTAAGGTAGCATGAGTCTTCAAAGGAAATTTCATAACCGGTTTTGTAATCTTTCGGGTAGCCTAAAGACGATAAAACAAGGCAGATAGATTTGTTATCGTCAAATTCGAGCTCGTAATCCTTTAAATTACCAGTTATCACACTCAAAAAGAGGTCTATAATATCGGATTTAAGCCTAATAAGTATGGCTTGCGTTTCGGGGTCTCCGAATCTGACGTTAAATTCGAGAACGTAAATATCGTCACCTTTTATCATAACCCCTGCATATAATACGCCCTTATAGTCTATACCTTCCCTGTGAAGTCCTTCTAATGTAGGCTCTATCACAGTTTTATTTATTTTATCCTCCAGGCTTTCTGAAACAAACGGGTTAGGGGAAATAGCTCCCATCCCACCTGTATTTTCACCCTTGTCTTCGTCCAATATTTTTTTGTAGTCCATACTAGTAGCAAGGGGTTTATAGGAAACGCCGTCTGTAATTACCATATATGAAAGCTCAAAGCCGTCTAAGTATTCTTCTACGATAACTGTTTTTCCATTTTCACCAAAAATATTTTTATTAAAGATTAAATCTAAAATATTCTTCGATTCCTCGAATCCGTTTGAGATAAAAACACCCTTTCCTGCGGCAAGTCCGCTTGCTTTCACGACTAATGGGTAATGGCCATCCTTAACAAAGCCAACCGCTTCGGAAAAATTTGTAAATGAACGATAATCCGCCGTTTTTATATTGTTCCTCTTAAGAAAATCTTTGGCATATTCTTTTGACGATTCCAAAAGGGATGCTTGTTTGTTGGGTCCGAATATTTTTAAACCGTTTTTGATAAATTCATCTACTATTCCCAAAGATAAAGGAATCTCTGGGCCAACTATGGTTAAATCTATTTCTTTATTCCTTGCAAAATCAACAAGACCTTTTATATCATCCTGTTTTATCATGACATTTTCGGCATTAATTGATGTGCCACCATTGCCCGGTGCACAGTATACCTTGGTATTGACCTTTGAATTTTTAATGGCACGGACGATAGCGCTCTCTCTTCCACCCGAGCCTACAACGAGAACATTCATGGATATATTCCTATCTCCTTTTTTAATTCTTTCCTTATCGTTAAAGAATATAACGAAACAGATGTTTAATGTTTAAAATGCCTTACGTTAGTGAATACCATAGGAATATTTAATTTATTTGCCTCATCTACGACCTCGTCATCCCTTATGGAACCGCCGGGCTCTATGATACCTATTACGCCTATTTTACCTGCGTATTCTATCGAATCCTTGAACGGAAAAAATCCATCCGAAGCCATAACGAAATGCTCAATATTGCCATAAGCGTTCACCATTTTTTGATATGCAAATTTAGCGCTGTCTATTCTTGACATCTGACCTGCTCCGATACCTTTAGTGGTACGATCTTTTGCGTACACTATTGCATTAGACTTGACATGTTTGGCAATTTTCCATGCAAACAGAAGATTATCCATTGTGTCGTCGCTAATCTTTTTGTTGGTAACAGTTTTAAATAGGTGCAACGCATCCGATACATCATCTTTTTCTTGTACTAGTATGCCCCCCGATGCGCTTCTTAGGGAAAATTTATCTCTTTTAAGCATGAAATCGTTAAAATACTCTATTATTATTGTATTTTTTTTGGTTTTTAGAATTTCTGCGGCATCCTCGCTATAACCCGGAGCCAAAATAATTTCAACAAAAAAAGGTTTTATTTTTAATGCGGTGTCTTTGTCTACGGGCTTGTTAAAGCTCATTATCCCGCCGTAAGACGAGATTTCATCTGTTTTTCTCGCTTTAATGAAGGCATCTTCTAATGATATCTTGCTTAATGCGGCACCGCAGGGGTTAGTGTGCTTAACTATCACGGAAAACCAATCATTTTCCGTATAAAAATCTCTCATCACGCTGAGAGCTGAATCTATGTCTAAGAGATTGTTGTATGAAATATCCTTTCCCGATATTTTTTTAAAGCCAGGATAATTATCTATTTTGCGCTCGGTTGTAGTTAGTATTTTGAAATCTTTGTCCGTTGACGTTTCATAAAAAGCAGCTTTTTGATGGGGATTTTCGCCATATCTTAGGCGCGATAATTTTCTTAAATTTAATATTAACTCTCCTTCGAAGACCGTATCTTTTTCCCCCTCGTCTGAAACGAGAAAATTAGAAATCTCATTGTCATAGCATGCGGTGAGTTTAAAGGCTTCGTATGCAAATATTTTTTTGATTTCCAAGGGTATTTCTTGTTTATTTTTAAGAAATTCTATCGTATCGGGGTAGTAATCAGGGTTTATCACAACGGAAACATGTTTAAAGTTCTTTGCTGCGGCCCTTATCAGAGAAACGCCGCCTATATCTATGAATTCAAGTTTTTCTTCCATCGTTATATCGTTGCCTTTCATTTCTTTAAACGGATATAAATTGACGACAACAAAATCTATGGGATTTATGTTGTTTTTCCTCATATCCTCCGTGTGTTCTTCGTTGTCCCTTATGGATAATATTCCTCCAAAAATAGCAGGATGTAAGGTTTTAACCCTTCCATTCATAATTTCCGGAAAGTTGGTTATATCTTCTACGCGTTTTAAATCGATGATACCCGCGGCTTCCAATGTGTTGTATGTATTTCCGGTTGCAATTATTGTGTAGCCGGCTATTTCAAGGTAGGTGGCAAGTTCTACTACGCCTGTTTTATCGTAAACAGACACAAGAGCATATCTTTTTTTAGGCATAACGGTCATTTTTTCCTTTGATTTTAAAATATTATATAGTAGAATATAACAGAATTTTATTACATTCTACTAATTTTAAATATTTATTTCAATCAATAATTTTACGGCTAATCTTCACTATAGTCAGGGAGGGGTGGATGAAAAGATTAAAATTGGCGACCTTATTCTTTTTGATTTTTATTACGACAAATTTTCTGACGGGATGTGCTCTTTTGCTTATCGGCGGTCTCGCCGGAACCACCGGTTATTTTGCCGCTAAGCAAGGTTACTCCGTTCAATCCCCTATTATTAAGAAGAATAAACAAAAATAACCGTGATGATTTTATGGGTGAAACGGAGAAAAATGATATGGAAGTCTTAATTGTTATTGGCTCTAAAAACGATTTGACCGACATAGATGGTGCAATTAATATATTAAACAAGTTTAATGTTACGTTTGAAGTTCATATTTCATCCGCGCATAGGACGCTTAAAAGAACTATAGAGCTCGTTGAATCATCCGAAAAACACGGCACAAAGGTGATTATTGCGGCTGCGGGGATGAGCGCTCATCTTCCGGGTGTCATTGCTGCCTTAACTGTTATGCCGGTTATAGGCGTCCCTCTTGACTCGTCTGCCCTGCACGGCATAGACAGTCTATTATCTATTGTTCAAATGCCGTCGGGCATTCCCGTTGCAACGACAGCCATCGGCAAAACAGGTGCGACTAATGCCGCTCTTCTTTCAATCTCCATTCTTGCCGTTAACAATGTAGGTTTGACCGAAAAACTTAAGAAATATAGGAAAGAGCTTGAAGAATCCGTTGCTAAATCGGACAGTGAGCTTAATATAAATTCTTAATGGTTATGACAAGGGTTTTCTGATTCTAATCGGCAACAATAAATTTATTATAAGATCTTAATGAAATATTATGGGAAATATGAGATTAAGCCTTTCGATATATGCTAATCTATCGGTTTCTGTACTCACAGGGGTTTTGGCGCAACTTTTTATGAAATACGGCATGAACGGCTTAAAAAGCAACGGCCGTTTAGTCGGAATACATCTAAATATTTCATCGGTTTTGCTTTCTAATGTTATCAATATTTTATATGTAATTTTTACAAACAAGTTTGTCATAATGGGTATTATTTTATATTTGATATCAATGTTTTTTTGGATTAATGTCCTGTCTAAAATAGATTTATCGGTGGCATACCCATTTGTGAGTATAGGGGTCGTTCTTACCGTTGTACTCGCGGCGATTATGCTTCACGAGTCTATACCCCTGCTAAGGTGGATAGGAATATTTGTCACCCTGTCGGGAGTATATCTTATCGTGTCTTCTCATAAAGACAATGGCAAGGCAGGGTTAAAACGAACGGTAACGAGTTAATTGCCTGCTCGTAACGGGTAAACTTGAAAATGGCGAATATAAAAATGTTTACTTCTTAAATATGGTGGTTGATGGGTTATAGCAATGCCCATGTATGAAAAATGTTAATCATTAAAGATTATATGAAAACACAAGAGCAAATCAAGAAATTAGCGCCGTGTCGGATCGGACTTAATGACGGTTTGAAAATTTGTAATTTGAATGATTTGACAGAAAAGGATTATGCCGATATCGGTGAATATATGAGTTCGTCGGGTATTATCATTTATCCGACCGAAACATCTTATGCAATTGGGGCTAACGCCCTTGATAATACCGCAGTAAATGCGATTTACAGCATTAAGGGCAGGGAACTTACAGAACCACTTCCTATTATAGTAAAAGATTTAAATATGTTAATTAATCTTGCTTATGTTAATAGGCAGGAAGAGGATATTATTTCAAAATTCTGGCCGGGGCCGTTGACTATATTGTTTAAATCTAAAAAAATAAACAATTATTTTTTGTTTACATCTGATTCAGAATTTATAGGTGCAAGGATTTCGCCTCATTCCTTTCTTGAGTCGTTGTTTGATAAAATAGATTTTCCGATAATTTCTACAAGCGCAAATATTTCGGGAGAGGATAGCCTGACGGATTTAGAAGGCGTAAGAAGAGTTTTTGGTGCATATGGAGATAAGGTTATTGTGATAAGCGATAGTGAGCTTTCAGGAGGTTCATCTACCATAATAAGGATAGAAAAAGGAAAGGTTACGATAGTGAGGGAAGGCGATAACAATATGAAGGAGCGTCTATCTTGCTACATGAGAAATAAAAAATTGTTATAGTTGTTATATAAATAATAGGACGCTCTCCTCATATGTGCGGAGAGGGAGTTGGAGGTGCGGATAGAATGAAAGAAAGTAAAGATTTAATAGGTATAATCGGTGGCAGCGGATTGTATCATATGAAAGGATTAGAAAATGTAAGGGAGAAATTCTTTAATACTCCCTTCGGCGTTCCGTCGGATAAGTTGGTTTTTGGAGAAATAAACGGAAAAGAGTTTGTTTTTATACCTAGACATGGAAGGGGACATAAGATTTTGCCATCCGAAATAAATTATGCCGCAAATATTTATGCGCTTAAGGCAGTCGGCGTTAAGAAAATTATATCTGTTAGCGCAGTAGGAAGTCTTAAGAAAAGTATCAAGCCCGGTGATATGATTGTTATTGACCAATTTTTCGATTTCACAAAAAATAGAAAAAGTACATTTTTTGGCGATGGCATAGTAGCGCATGTTTCAATGGCAGAGCCCGTTTGTCCATATTTAAGTAAGATAGTAATAAATTCATGTAAATCGCTGGGGATACCCTGTCATGAAAAAGGGACATACTTATGTATTGAGGGGCCGCAATTTTCTACAAGGGCGGAGTCCCTTTTCTACCAACAGGGTAATTTTGATGTCGTAGGAATGACAAATGCTACTGAAGCCAAGCTTGCCAAAGAAGCTGAACTTTGTTACATTACTATCGCCATGGCGACGGATTACGATTGTTGGCACGATGCAGAAGATAACGTAACTGCAGATATGATACTTAAGATTCTTAATGAGAATACCCAAAAGGCTGAAAATATAATTAAAGATGTGGCTAAGGTTATAGATTTTGACGAAAGAGAGTGTGTTTGCGGGTCATCTCTCAGGCAGTCTGTGGTAACGGCAAAGGAAGATGTTCCGGCTAAGACCTTGAAAAGACTTTCTATTTTTAATTTGTATGGGTAATAAATCATCGGCGGGTTAGATTGATGCATGTTTGCGTATGATGGACGATAGCTGTCCATTGCGTTTTATATTAACATTTATTTACGGGGTAACAAATGGCTATAACTGTTGTTGGTTCAATAGCAATGGATAATGTTGAAACACCATTTAATAAAATGAATAATATTCTTGGGGGTTCCGCATCATTTTTTTCATTGGCATCATCATTTATGACGGACACGAAAATAATTGGTGTTGTGGGGAGTGATTTTAATAAGGAGTATCTTGATATTTTTAAAGATAGGGCAATAGACATTACGGGTTTAAGTGTGGAAGATGGTAAAACTTTTCACTGGGAAGGAAGATATGATTATGACCTATCCGATCCCGAAACATTAAAAACAGAACTCGGGGTTTTTTCCTCTTTCAAACCGGTAGTGCCTCATAGTTTTAAGAATGACATGCTCTTTCTTGCTAATATAGATCCCGATATTCAGCTTGATGTTTTAAGCCAGATGAGTTCATCGAAACTAATCGCACTTGACACTATGAATTTTTGGATTGAAGGAAAAAAAGAAAGGCTTATTGAAGTTATAGAAAAATCCGATATATTTATTATAAATGAATCGGAAGCAAGGCTTTTGACGGGTAAATCTTCTATATTTGCAGCTGCTAAGGTCATAACCCATGATTTTGGCGCAAAAGTATTGGTGTTAAAAAGGGGAGCATACGGTGCAACAATGTTTTTTGACGAACATTTTTTTATTGTCCCCGCTTATCCCTTGGAAGATATTAAGGATCCTACCGGTGCGGGTGATTCGTTTGCCGGGGGTTTTTTGGGGTATATAGATAGCACTGGAGATATGTCTTTTGAAAATTTTAAAAAGGCTCTTGTTTTCGGAAATATTATGGCGTCGTTTGCCGTCGAGGATTTTTCCGTTCATGGATTGACGGCAATAAAAATAGAAGAAATCATGGATAGATTTAAAAAATTCAGAGATATGACATATTTTGGAGAATTGTCGCTTTAAATTTAATTTTAATAATGCTATTATTACGTTGTTATGTTTAAATTAGATAGTCGTATAAAATTAGTCTTTATAATGCTGTTAATGGCGGTTTTATCCGCTGGTTTGTATGGGTGCGGATTTTCCCAGGTTTCTAAAACAAAGAAACTCAAGGCAGATCTTTTTTACAAGCTCGGGGCTGGATACTACCAAAATGGAAACTATGTAAAGGCAATGCAGGAGTTTATCAAGGCAAAGACGTCAGATCCCTATTCGGCAAAAGATTACAATGCCATAGGCATGGTCTATATGATGACCCACAGAAAAGGTATGGCTGTGGTAAATTTTAAAAAAGCCGTTGAATTAAATCCAAAATTTTCTTATGCCTATTATAATCTTGCACTTATCTATATGAAAAAGCGTGATTACGAGAATGCTAAAATTAACCTAAAAAAGGCATTGTTGAATCCGTTTTATAACCAGCCCTACGAAAGCTATACCCAGCTTGCAAGAATTTACATTATAGAAAATAAATTAAAAAAAGCGAATAAATTATTGCTTATTTCAGAATCACTCGGTAAAAAGTATTTCCTTACTTACTATTATCTCGGAGAGATATATCTCATTAAAGGACAATTGCGGAAGAGTTTATTTAATTTTAAAAAGGCTATTAGTCTTAATATTTTTTATGCCTCAGCAAGATACAAAGTAGGTGTTGTGTATTTTAGGCTAAGGAGATACAAAGAGGCAAAAGAAATTTTTAATTATATATATAAACATGATGGAAACGCTAACGCTAGAGTAAAATCATTTAATTATTTGAAAAAAATTAGACTTTACGGCTATTAAATTTATTTTGGTCCTAATCTATGGAAACAATAGGGGAGTATCTTAAATTAAAAAGAGAAGATATTGGGCAGACTTTTGACACAATTTCCGGAATAACGAAGATAAGGCCCCAATACATTGAAGCAATTGAGAAAGATGATTTTTCTTTATTTTCTTCGCCCCAAATTTTAAAAGGGTATATCAAATTAATAGCTAAAACGATAGATGCTGATGAGGAGTATGCGTTAGGCTTATTAGAACCGCAACTTGAAGCATGTTTTAAACACAAAAATGTTGAGGATATTTTAGGCGAACAACTAAGAGAAGAAAAACAGAGGTATTACAGTTTAAGAAAGAGAATCTTAGTTATAATACTTGCTGGTATGTTCATTATAGTTATATTCTTCGCATCATTAAAGATTTTAGAGTTTTTTACATTCAGGACGCACTATGCAACTACTATTTCATACCATGTGCCCAAAAAGGTGGCATTAGACCATATCTCCAAAAAAAAGAGTGGGAACAATGCAAGTTATTCTATCGTATTAAGGGGAAAAGTGACAAGAAAGACGTGGGTTGCTGTGATAGTAGATAATCAACAGCCGAAGACTTATATGTTATTTCCGGGAGATGTGGAGATATGGCAGGCTAAAAAGACATTGAAGATCAAAATAGGCAATGCCGGTGGAATCAATCTGAATTATAACGGAAAAAGCTTAGGAAAATTGGGCGTAGAAAAAGAAGTAGTGACCTTAAATTTTGAAAAAAAGTCCGGTTGAAGTTAATATATTATAAATAGAGTTTCCCTATTGCATGTGACTTTGATTGTAAAAACATTATTGACTTTTTAGAAAATAAACAGTAGACTGAAAGAGTTTTTAAAAACTAAAACATATACATTTAAGGAGGCAACATTATGGCAGTATCCCCAAATAAAACCCTTGATGCGAGCGGTTTGTCATGTCCATTACCAATAGTTAAAACCAAGAAAGAGATTGATACTATGAGTTCAGGGCAAATTTTGGAAGTTATTTCGACCGATCCTGGTTCTAAAAACGATATGACGGCATGGTGTAAAAGGACAGGCAATGAACTCTTGGAGTCGATGGAAGAGGGTGGAAAGTTTAAGTTTTATATTAAAAAATCATAATTTAGGGTTAATTTTAAATATAAAAACTGAAGACATGTCTTGACATTGAGCCTTGACGGTTTTTTCGTGATGTTGCGCGAAAAAAACAAGGGTGTTTGCACCGATGGTTAGGGCATGTCTTTTTATATCATTGCCTTGGTTAGTTTGCGTGTTCATGAGTGCCACGGCAAAATGTTATGAATAGTCGAATTCCTGACTTCGTTTTTTGTCATAATAGCTCATATCAATTAATTTAAATTTAATAAATAGCGAAGAGATGAAAAAGGAGAGTGACGGGTTGCTTCGACGCGGTCCGCTTCCATTTTTTTTGATTATCGTGGTTGCAGTTTTATTCCAGTTTGTAAGCGCGGATGTCTGTTTCGGGCTTAAGAATCCGTTTGTCCCCCCTTTTAAGGTTAAACAGTATAAAAATAGCATAAAGAATCCGTTAAACGGTTTAAATCTGCAAGCTATTGCCAGTAGCTCTAATCCCGATAAAGATGTTGCAATAATTAACGATAAGCCTTATTATATAGGTTCGAAGATTATGGGAAATACGATTGTGAATATTACTTCCAAAGCCGTTGTTATTAAGCTGAAAGGCGGAAAAATCGTAAAACTTTTATTGGCAAAATATGAGGGATTTAAAAAATAATTCATTGGATACGCAGGCAAGGAATGTTTTGTCTATCAGACCTAAATTCACCGTTACATGGCTTTTCTTACTTTTATTTATACTTATAGCTCCCCCGCGTTCCTTCGGTGCGGTCAATGATTATAATAACCTACATAAGGCGTTTAGTATAAACGGAATTAAGCTACCTAGTCAAAGGATTACGGTAGAGGGAAATAATATTCCCCTTAAACCGTTAATAATAGGGATAGCTCATAAATTTCATATTAATTATGTATTGAGTAGTCTGGTGAAAGGTTATGCCACACTGCACATAAGAAATATACCCCTGCCATCTGCCCTAGATATCATTTTTAAGGCAGGAAATTTGGGTTACAGCGTAAGTGACGGAATTTTATTTATCGGTCCTAGTTCATCCCTCAAAGATAACTATCACCTTTATAAGATTAAGCTGAAATATATACAGGCAAAAGATGTTCTCCCGGATTTGACCCCTATTTTACCCACCGGCATGAAGGCTTATGCTTCACCCCACGGAAATTCTATACTGGTTTACGGTTTACCCTCAGGCATAGAAAAAATACAGGAGATGGTAAAAAACTTAGATGTCAAAAAAAAGGTTGTCTTGTTAAACGCGAGAATTGTAGATGTAACTGATAATTTTGTGCGTAGAATGGGTATTTTGTGGAATATTAACCCTAATCCAATAAATAGTTCGACGACCGTAACAAATATATCTTCGGGCTTTAGCGGGATAACGAATACCGGTGCTGGAGCCAACACTTTAACTATTAACCTGGGTAGAACATATTTTAACTTTGGGAATATTTCCGCTCAGCTTTCTCTGGGTCAGCAGCTAGGGTGGGATAAAGTTGTTGCCGCTCCAAGCGTTTCTGTTGTAAGTGGCCAGACTGCGACAATCAATTCCGGTGTTACATTGTATTACGTGGCATATAATGCGTCAGGGGGAACGGCTCCTACGCAGCCTACCGGCACCGGTACAACCGTCATAACACAACAACCGGTGACATCTGCGCTTCAAACGATAACACTCGGACTCACACTGACGGTTACGCCGATAGTTGAAAGCGAGGATGATATACTTCTAAATATTGTTGTTACAAATTCTCAACCAAATTTTGGACAAGAGGTTAATGGATTTCCGGCTGTTAATAACAAGAGTGTTACTACCACTGTTGTGGTTAAGAATAATTCCACATTAGTTATAGGGGGGATTATATATACAGACAAGTCTCATTCCAATAACGGTATCCCGATTTTATCAACCATACCCGTTATTGGATATTTATTCTCTTCTCGTCAAAAGAATGTTTCAAAAGAGCAGCTAATGATATTCATATCTCCTAAAATAGTAAATTAAATGAAGAATAATACCGTCAAAAAAGAAAAACAAAGAGGAAAAGAAAAGAGTAGTAATAATAATGAAGGCAACATGCCGTTCTTAGACCATTTTACGGAACTCAGAAGGCGAGTGGTCTATGTTTTTATCGCTCTTATTGTAGGGATGGGGTTTTCTTGGCATCTTTCTTTTAAGGCTATAGATTTTATAGAACTTCCATTGAAACAGCCTACTTATATCACTTTTTTATCGGGGTATGCGAAAAAAGTAATCAAAAAGGATGTGCCGTCGGTTTATTATGTTTTTGGGCTAAATAAAACCCCAAAAAAATTTGTAAAACATATTTTGCATTACTCAAAACCATTGGAACCTTTTTTTATGCAGGTTAAGGTTTCTCTTATACTAGGGTTTATGATTACATTGCCGTTTATACTGTTTGAAATATGGCAGTTCATAAAGCCGGGTTTGTTAAAAAGGGAGAGGCTCTATCTCGCACCTTTTTTATTCTTTGGAACACTTTTTTTTATCTCGGGAATGATATTTATGATTTTATATATCTGGCCTGCCGTTATAAATTTTTCTTTGAGTTACCAGAGCCCTAATTTATCCCCGCTTATCAATTTAACTCATTACATAAATTTTGCATTAAGATTAAGCCTAATATTCGGTGTAATATTCGAGCTTCCGTTGGTATCGGCACTTTTTTCCTTAGCGGGTATACTTAAGCCGACTTTCTTGAAAAAATATAGAAAATGGGCGTTATTAGTAAGTTTAGTGATTGCAGCATTTCATGCGGACTTGGTTACAATGTTTTTTATAGCGACCCCGTTGTATTCCATGTACGAGTTAAGTATTTTAATATCTTCCTTGGTATGGCGAATGAAAAAAATGAAACAAAAGAAATCTATTTCCGCATAGAGAAAATAAACCCCCCTATATCTGCCTTGATGTCTGGAAACGATTTTTTGCTTGCCTTAATGGATATGTAATTTATTACAAAAATTCTTTTTAATGAGTCTATATTTTTAATGAATTTTATTGATGCATTAAAACCGCCTACAATTGAAATTCTGATAGGCAAGGCTGTTATCCCTTGAATTTTTTTTACCTGTTTTCCAAAATTCATTTTTTCTATAACAAAGTTGGATACCGGTGCGCTTTTGGAAATATTTTTTATTAATGTTGAGACCATAAAGGTTTTTGGGAGCTTTTCTCGCCCTCTTTTTAATTGTAATTTTAGATTTTTTATTTGATTTTTAAGGGTTAACAACTCATTCCTTTCGCGATCTAAAGAGACATTTGTATTGCTTAATATTCTAATTTTCTCGTTAAGTTTGGTTATTACATTTGAATTTACATCTAATTCCTTGTTTAAGTTATTTAAGAAAAAATCCTGATTTATAAGGTATAAAAATACAAATATCATTAAAATGACGAGGATTATTTTATTTGCCCTTAAATAGTATGAAATTCCTTTTAATTCTTCAAATACGTTCATTTTAAAATTGCCTTTAATTTAAATTGGTAAAAGGTATTCTTATCTATAATTGTCCTATTTACGTAGGTCAAAATAATTTTTTTAAACATACCTGTCTCTTTTAATCTATTCATATAGTCCGATATTCCGTTCAGTGCAATTGAATTTCCATTAATTACAATAATGCCATTTTGAAGTAACAGCCCGCTCATCCAGACCCCTTCAGGCGATGCATTGATCATTCGGGCTATTTTTTCATTCCACTTAACTTTTAGTCTTTCAAGTTTTTTTATAACCAAAATTCTTTTTTGAATCATACTCTTGAGTCTTCTTTTATTGCTTATTGCATATTCTAACGATTTACCAATAATATTTCTGGTTTTCATTATTGCTAATTTCTGGTTAAGCGATAAAATATGAGTCTTTTTTATATTATTTCTAAAGTATAGCGTAAAATCCAATAAAAGTATAAATAATCCACATGCAATAATCACAGAAAATGCTATGATCTTTTTTTTATTTTTTACATACTGCTCTTTATC
Organism: uncultured Actinomycetes bacterium; assembly: GCA_964631685.1. Lineage (GTDB taxonomy): Bacteria > SZUA-79 > SZUA-79 > Acidulodesulfobacterales > Acidulodesulfobacteraceae > Acidulodesulfobacterium. Next base: position 68,095 of record CAZVZU010000003.1, read on the forward strand.
GGCAACGGGTAATAAATTAATTCTCGTCTTATTCTTAGTTTTCATATATTATATGTAATTTAAGATAATATTTGTTGGTTTTCGGGCGTTTACGACTACGCAAGGTTTATCTGCCGGATATAAGCCCCATGGTTGTCCACATTTCTTCGAGTGGTTTTAATAAGTTATAATTTTTCTCCATATTGAATTTTATTAATCTTTTGGATAGAGAAAAATATTTTTTCTCTTCCATCAGCTGATTGATAATAGAAATTGAATATGTTTTTAATCCGGTCATCTCCGTTATTTTGTCTTTAAAACTTTTGTTGTCGTTGTACATGCCTGTTATTATTATACCGTCTATCGGAGCGATAGATTTTCCTGCAAAATAAAAATCCATCGTTTTTTTTAATTCATCACCTATCAAGTCGGCTGGATCGTTTTTAGTCAAGTCTTTAAGATTGAGCCCTTCTATTGATCTTTCGAAACTAACCATATTTTCCCTAATAATAACAATTTGGGCCGTTGTTTCTCCAACATCGCACAACAATAAATGTTCTATTTTATTATTACTCAAAAGTAGAATATTGTTATAAATAGACACTGTCTTACATTCTATCGATTTTAGTTTAATATTAGCCCTTGCAAATATCTGCTTAAAATTATTTATATCCTCCGTCTTAGAGACAAATACGGTTATCGCAAGGACTGAACCCTTTTTAAAGGATATATAATCAAACACGCAAGAAGATAAGGGAAAGGGTATTAATTTTTTTATTTCATGTTCCACCGCTTTTCTTAGATCATTTTCGGGCATGTCAGGAAGATCAATATTGTAACTATACACAGCGTTGCTATGAATATTTGCGAATACGTTTTTTCTGCTTATTCTATTTTTGACCATGAGTTCGTTAAGCGTGGAAGCTACTGCATTAATGTCTGAGGCATCTACGCCCGGCAGCTTAACATTCACAAAATTATTAAGGGAGTAGCCATGTTTTTTCTTTATAACCTCGAGTATTTTAAAATGACCGTAGTCAACCTCAATAGCAGTGTATAGTTTGTTAAAAAACATATGTGCCCAAAATTAAATAAAGTTTAATATTTTAATATACCCGTTAAAAAACTCGAATATAATACCGTCCACGTCAATTTTATCTTTACTTTCAGCATCGAAAATGTTTTTCATAGTCTTGTATTTTTTGAATAGAAATGCTTTTGGTTTCACATTGCTATCATTGGAGGAACCCTTGATATTAAATGTAAAATAACAGTTAAATAATCCGTTTTTTTTCGAATTTATGTTTTTGTTTTTGTATTCCCTCTTATTAATATTCAGAAGTGTAATGTTCCTAATTAAGAATTTAGGTTGTTCATTTAGCGGTCCATACGGAGACATTAATTTTATTAAATTGGATAAATCTTTTTTTGCTGCAGCATTTAAATCTATCTCTTCATCGTAATCCGGGATTTTACCGTGTTCTCCGTCAGGGTTGTTTAAATGAGAAGCTTCAGAATTAACGTCTAATTTTATATTTAAATCAACCAAATCTTTAGATGTTGCGGAGATGAAGTCGTCAAAATTTCGACCCTTCTTTATTGTGAGTCCGCAGGCCATTTTATGCCCCCCGAATTTCTCATAAAATGATTCATAATGCTTTAAGAATGTGTAAATATCTATGCTATCGTATGATCTAACGGAACCAATATACACGCCCTCTTTATATCCGGAAAGTAGCAGGACTGGTTTTTGTAGATAATCGACTAATTTTGATGAAACAATCCCTATGACACCCGGATGCCATAATTCTCCGCTTAAAATCAGTATTGGAGCGTCACTTTCCGTTAAATTTCTTTCATTAATTTGATTCATTGTATCATTGAAGCAAATATCTTCAAGCATTTGTCTCTTTTTGTTAACGGCATTCAACTGCTGAGCAAGTTCGTACGCTCTTTCCGGATTATTTTCTGTCAAAAGCTCTACCGCAGCAGCAGGGTTTCCAACCCTGCCGGTTGCATTAATTTTTGGGGCTATTTTCCACGCAATATCCGATTCGTTAACATTATCGAAGTGTAAACCACAAATCCTTTTAAGTTCCCTTATGCCCGGTCTAGGATTATTGTTAATTTTATGTAAACCGTGATATGTAAGTGTCCTATTATCTCCATACATAGGGACGATATCCGCTATAATACCGAGGCAAACAATATCAAGATAATTTTTAAGGTTAGGATATGTAGTTATTGAACCGTTTGTAACCAATCGTTTTCTTATTGCGATCCCTAAATTAAAAGCGATACCAACACCAGGCAGAAATTTAAAGTTAAATTTATCATTTCTGCGTTTTGGGTTCAATATAGCATACGCATTGGGTAAAATCTCATTGTAATCGTTATCGTCGTCTTCCGAAACTGATTTGGCAAGAGGAACTTCGTGGTGGTCGCATATTATAGTGTCTATATTTTTAGAATTTGCGTATGATACCTCTTCAACATTAGTTATGCCTAAATCAACCGTTATCATCAATGTTAATGGTTGATTGCTATTTTGACGCACGGTATCGCAAATTTCGTTAATAGGTCCTATACCCAGCCCATAACCGTCTTTTATCCTATCTGGTAACTTATAAAAAATAGTGTTTTCCGTTTGGTTTGGTTTTAATAATTTTTTTATTTCGCGTAAAAATGAAACTAGGAAGGATGTGGATGTTATTCCATCCACATCGTAATCTCCGTAAATACAAATATTTTCATCGTCCGTTAACGCTTTTGTGATTCGTTCTACCGCTCTGTCCATATCGTTCATGAGGAACGGGTCACCTAAAGATTTTAAGGACGGGCTTAGATAGTTGGAGACGAAGTTGTTTAAATAATCGGTCGCGGGGACGCAGTCATGGTCATGGTCTGAATACTCTTTGTGAAATTCTTGTGAAAAAAAAGGATCAAAACTTAACTGAGAGTTAATCCTTTTTAAAATTAAAGGCAATAGGGTAGTACACGAAGCGCTCGAATAAGTCTGATTCAATGTTTTCTTTAAACATACCTTTATGTATTCCTCGACATATTTTTTTTGCATTAATCATCGACGCCTTAGAAAATTAATCTTTTTGATTATTTGAAACGTAATGTTTTTCATTTAACATTATCATTACCGGACTTGCGATGAATATAGACGAATATGTACCTATTATAATCCCGTACAACAATGTAAATGCAAAGTTATGGAGAACTATGCCCCCGAGGAAAAACAAAGACAGCACGACTAAAATGACTGTAAGTGACGTAACTACTGTTCTCGTCAACACTTCATTTATACTTTCATTTACTAAATTTTTTAAATTAATTTGATGAGACTTTTCGGTTGCTTTATTTAGGTTTTCCCTGATCCTATCAAAAACTACCACTTTATCGGTAAGGGAGTAACCTGCAACGGTTAAAATCCCTGTGATAACAAGGAGGGATATCTCCTTCTGGAAGATAAACAATATGCCTGCAAGCGCAAGCACGTCGTGCGCAAGACCGATAGCGGCAGCAAGGCCGAACCTAAACTCGAAACGCCATGTTATGTAAAGTATAATTGCAATGATGGATATTATGATTGCCACAACGGCGTCAAAGGCTAATTTCTTACCAACGGAAGGACCAATCATTTCATTGTTCAGCACTTCGAATGAATTATTCGGAAAATTTTCTTTTATGGTAGTTTTAATCTTTTCTGTATATTTATTTAAATCTCCGGCTATGGCTTTGGTCTGAATAATGATATTATTTTTACCCTTTACCTTGACTATTTTTACGTCCTTAAACCCATTCGTTAGCAGTTTAGTTCTAACGGCGGATACAGATATATTGTGTTTAAACGCAAGCTGTAAAGATAACCCCCCGGTAAAATCTATCCCTATTCTCGCTACGCCCAAGACCATCATGATTATCTCAATTAATCCGAGCGCGACAAGGACAGACGAAAATATAAACGAATATTTTTTTTTGCCGATAAAATCAAAATGAGTGTCTTTTATAAATTCCAATTTTTCTGACCTCTCTAAGTGTTAAATGCTTATTTTTTTGAATTTCTTTCTATTCGATATTATGTCAAATAGAACCTTTGTGCCTACTAATGAGGTAAATAGGTTGATAATGATACCGAGCGACAATGTCACGGCAAAGCCTTTTACCGGTCCGGAGCCAAAGTAAAACAAGACGGTGGCGGTAATTAGAGCAGTAACATGAGAGTCTAAAATTGTAAAAAACGCTTTGTTATACCCCTCTTCAATAGCTATAACAGCCGGCTTATTTTCTCTTAATTCTTCCCTTATCCTTTCGAATATAAGAACATTGGCATCAACCGACATACCGATAGTAAGGATTATACCAGCAATACCAGGAAGAGTTAGGGTTGCGCCGAACAAGGAGAGAACGGCAATAAGAAATAATACATTTTCGATAAGAGCAAAATTAGCGATTAATCCCGATAGCTTGTAGTAAAATATCATAAATCCCATAACCAAAATGGTTCCTACAATGGTGGCAAGTATACCGTCGTGAATGGAGTCCGCCCCGAGGGTCGGCCCAACTGTTTCGTTTTGTATTATCTTTACCTGTGCGGGTAGAGCTCCAGAGCGGAGCGCTATCGCAAGATTACTTGCCTCAGGCATTGTAAACCTTCCAGAGATGGACGCATTTCCGCCCAATATAGGCTCTTCTATAACAGGAGCAGAGATTACGTTATTGTCGAGTATGATAGCAAGCCTTTTACCAGTATATTTGGTAGTGATATTGCCGAATTTTCTAGTACCTTGAGAATTTAATGTAACCCCGACAATAGGTTGATTATAGCGGTTTATCTGTACACTTGCGCTTGAAATTTCAGCCCCACTCATTAAAGTTGCTTTCTTAATAAGGTACGGTCTCCTTATTGTTTTGCGGGAGAATTTGTCGTAGGACACATGGTAAAGAATCTCATCCTCTTTTGGTATATCACCTCTCAATGCCTTTGATAAACTGTGTTTGTCATCGACAAGATTAAACGTCAGCCTAGCCGTTTTTCCTATAAGTTTAATAGCCTGCTTGACGTTCTTGACCCCGGGCATTTCTATGACTATTAGATCTTTCCCTTGCCTAGCAATTTTTGGAGCCACCAAACCGAACTGATCAATCCTGTTTCTCATAATTTCCACAGCTCCGCTTACCGCTTCCTCTTTGTATTTTGCAAGAGCAGATGTTTTGAACTTGATTGCATCTGACGATAGCTGCAAAGAGCTATAGTGTTTAGAAAGATAGTTCGTTAATCCTTGTGTATTTTTTAAAAGTTTTCCATTAATTTTTATATGAGAATCTGCAAAGCTTATATTGTTTTTACTGAACCCGTTATTTTTAACAAATGACCGTATATCGGTATAGTCTTTGTAAAGCTTTTCTTTTACGGCTTTATTGACTTCAACCTTTTCAATAAGGTAAACACCACCTTGAAGATCAAGCCCTAAACGCATTTCGGCATTTCCTATAACGGACTTCCACCACCCGGGCGTGTTAGGATAAATCGACGGAATTACCGAAAAAATAGAAATAACTATGAAAGAAATTATTAAAATTAATCTAGTTTTAACAGGCTTCATTATATTTCCTTATTGAATTTGTATGAAATTTTAATATATTTACCATTTATATTGCCGGCAAGGTCTATTTACTAAGATTTAGAGGTTTTTGTCGCCACGGCATTTTTTGCTATCTTAATCCTTATATCCTTTGCTATTTCTAATGTAAAAACATTTTCGGCTACTCCGGATATAACCCCGTAAATACCGCCGTTAGTCAGAACTTCATCGCCAGTTCTTAAGGATTCCATCATTTGCTTGTGTTTTTTAGTCCTTTTTTGCTGTGGTACTATTACTAAAAGGTAAAATATGACAACGATAGCGATTAGTGGAGCAAAACTTATTAATGTTCCTTGAAAACTACTTTGCCCTGAAGATGCTGCATAGGCATTTTTGACAGTAAATAGATTGAACAGATTGGATAAAATTTCCATAGTAATTTAAAAGGCTTAACGTATTTATGTTTTAAATTAAGCCTTGTTACCTCCTTAATTATTGGTTTTATTAGGTTAATATTTTTTAAATATAGCAAGTTCGTCAATAATATTAGTTTATTAATATTATATTTAAATTGAAATAAAGTCAAAACAAAGATAACGGTTTTTTTAAATTTATTTCGTTCACCATATCAAAAAAATTTCCGTTCCGTATCTTTTGCCTGATTGTTAAAATTAAATTTTGATAAAAATGGATATTGTGCAAGGTTAAAAGCCTCTGTGCAAATATTTCTTTTGTCATAAAGGCATGTCTTATGTAAGCAGCACTGAAATTTTTGCAGCAAAAACAGTCGCAATGTAAATCGATAGGTTTTGCCACGGTTTTATATTTGGAGTTTTTAATATTCAAGGTACCGGTAGATGTGAAGACAAAACCGTTTCTTGCGTTTCTTGTGGGCAGTACGCAGTCAAACATATCGACGCCTAAAGCAACTGCGTTAACAATATCCTCCGGTGTCCCGACGCCCATTAGATATCTTGGCTTATCCTCGGGAAGATTCAATACGGATGCGGACAGCATTTTAAACATGATTTCTTTTGTTTCTCCGACGGCTAATCCGCCGATTGCGTAACCATCGGCGCCTAATTGCGACATAATTGTAGCCGACTTTTCTCTTAAATCTGTAAAAAAATTACCCTGAGATATGAGAAAGAGCAGATTGCCGTTATCCTTCTTTGCGTCCATTGATCTTTCCGCCCATTTTATTGTCGTGGCAAGGTCTCTTTCCGCTATTGTTCTAGTTGCATCCGGTCCGGAAAAGACGTCGAGTTGCATCATTATGTCAGAATCTAATGCTTCCTGGATTTCAACGACGCGTTCGGGGGTAAAAAAATGTGTTTCTCCATCTATATGTGACATAAAAGAAACCCCGTCATTTTGAATTTTGGCAAACTTGGCAAGACTAAAGATTTGAAACCCGCCGGAGTCGGTCAGTATCATTCCTTTATAGCCGGTAAAATTTCTTAATGAGCCGAATTTTTTTATTATATCTATACCCGGCCTTAAAAAAAGGTGGTAGGCGTTTCCAAGCATAATCTTAAAACCCTCGTCGTATATCTCGAAAGGCGAAAGAGACTTTATGGTGCCTATTGTTCCAACGGGCATAAACACAGGTGTTTCTATTATGCCGTTCTTAGTGGCAAGAGTGGCTGTTCTAGCGTTTGTAAGGCTGTCCTTTTTCAAAATTTTAAACATCGTCAAAGATTATATAATAAAAAAATTAAATTTTAAAGTTGTATGAATTTTTATATGTTGTGTAAATACATGGCATCCCCATAGCTAAAAAGAGAATAGCCATTTCTTATAGCCTCATCGTAAACCGCTTTTGTTTTATCTATACCTATTAAGGCGCAAATCATGATAAACAGAGAAGATTTTGGCTGATGAAAATTTGTTATAAGATTTTTAGTTAACTTGAATTTGTAGCCAGGGTACATATATAAAGATGTTTGTTTTTCCGTGACCGGTATCAAAAATCCGTTATCATCCGCATCGGATTCTAAGCACCTGGCTGAAGATGTCCCTGTGATTATTACCTTGTTGTTTGATTTTAATGCCTTATTAATTAATTGGGCTGTTTTTTCTGAAATTGTATACGTTTCTTGGTGAATATTATGTTTCCTGATATCCTTTTCTCTAACCGGCATAAATGTTCCGAGCCCGATATTTAGGGAAATATCTGCAAATATTCCGCCTTTATCGTTGATTTTACCCATGAGTTTTTCGGTAAAATGAAGTCCGGCAGTCGGTGCCGCGACAGAGTAACCGTTTGTATCATTAGCATAAACTGTTTGATAATATGTTGAATCTATTGCCTTCGCGTCCCTTTTGAGATATGGCGGAAGGGGGATTTGGGCGCATTTCTCGAAAATAAATTCGCTATCTGCCATATTGTTTATCGTAATATCGTAATTTCCGTTGCCATAACTCTTTGAAACCGTAACCGTAAGATAATCGTCGGTATTTATAGTTTTTATCGCAGCTGTAGCAATATTTAATTTCTCAAATGGCCCTTCTTTGTTCAAGGTTTTTTTGTGTAAACTCAAGCGACTTACGTCGTTATCCCTATTTTCTTCGGTTATAAGTACCTCTTCCCCTTCTTTGACGGTTTTATGAGATTTTAAAAGGACATTTAGTGTGAGCGGGAACACCATATTGAAAGAAAATTTTACGACAAATATTTCTACCTTGCCTCCACTTGGCCTCCTACCGGAGATCCTCGCTTTTTTGACGAAAGAATCGTTAACAACGACTACATCGTTCTCGTTTATATAGTCGCTTATGTCATAAAACTTCCTATGTTCCATTTTAAAATTTTTTACATCAACAACAAGAAGTTTTGCCTCATCACGATTTTTTAGCGGATATTTTGCGATTAATTTTTCGTCAAATTCATAATTGAATAAATCTAATTCCATATTCTCCCATTATATTTTTTTGATTTTTGTGTTATTATGTGAGTCTAGATTTTATATAAACTGCCTGATTATAACACAATTATGGGAATTTTTGTAACATTTGAGGGTATTGACGGTTCGGGCAAGACTACCGCGGCATCGACAGTGGCGGATTCCTTAGAAAAGATGGGATATAGTGTTTTACTTACACGGGAGCCGACGGATGCATATCTTGGAAAGATTGTTAAAAATATTTTTTTAGATAGAAAAGAAATTTGGCATCATTCGATGGACAGAAAAACTATGGCTACCGTTGCGTTATTTCTATTTTCTGCCGACCGAACCGTGCATTTAAACGATATTTCATATAAACTGAACAGTTTTGATGTGGTGCTTTGTGACCGGTTTATCGACTCTACATATGCTTATCAGAATGTTTATTTAACGGATAAGGGCTACAAGAACGATAAAAGTTTTGAAGATATCATATTCACCTTAAACGATTTTATTCTTAAGCAAGCCAATATACGTGTGGACAGGACTTATCTTTTTGACCTGAAGCCCGAATCTGCGCTGAAGCGGTTACATGGCAGGAAGGGTAAATTTGATGGTTTTGACGGTGAATCGCTGAATTTTTTTAATCATGTTAGAAACAATTACCTATCCCTTGCGGATAGGTTTAGAAAGAGAATAAAAAAGCTTAATGCCTCCGCTTCCGCCGAGAATATAGCGGAAATGATAATCGAAGATATAGTTGAATTGATTAAGATTTAAGGAATGAAATTTATGGATTATACCCACTATCACATTTCCAATATAATAGGGCATAAGAAACCTATTCAATTTCTAAATGGTCTATTTGTAAACGATAGAATTCCTTCAGGGCTTATTTTTTACGGGCAAAAAAATATAGGGAAACTATTTGTCGCATTGTCTTTTGTCGCATCTGTTTTATGTAAAGACTATTCGTCTTGTAATTACGATATTGACCAGTTGGAATGTGAAGAGAAAGATTTTAAGAAAGAAAAATATTCTTTAGGCGAATATTTTTGCGGAAAATGTCCTTCGTGCGTTGGTGTGCTGAATGGAACAAACCAAAATCTCATGGTTGTAGAACCCGATGGAAATTCAATAAAAATAGACAAGATCCATCGGATTAACTCCCTTTTAAATTTAACTTCGACCTTTGGCGGCCACCGATTTGTGATAATAGACGACGCGTCTGCCATGAACCAGCATGCTATGGGTGCCCTTTTAAAGATATTGGAAGAACCGCCCGATAAGACCGTTTTTATTTTGATTTCGTCAAATATAAGCGGACTCTTTCAAACTATTATTTCGAGATGTTCCTTACTTGACTTCAGGCCTATTGAAGATGAAATTTTATTCAAGGCCGTTAAGGGTGAATTTCAGGATATGCGGGACGATACTTTAGCTGTGTACATGAGGCTTGCAAAGGGTAGCTATTCAAACTTGAAGAAGTTGATAGTAGGCAGATATTTTGAAACGAGGAAATCTATTTTAGCCTTGATCTTTAACAAATTATTTTACAAGAATGCAACGTTGTTAACGTATGATATGTCAGATGCGTTCAATGATATTTTGAAAAATTTCAAGGATGATGACGGCTATCAAGGCAATGATAAAGGTAACGAGGATAGGGTCGAATTATTTGAAATATTTTTATTTATTTTAAGGGATATTTTTATTTATCATATGACAAAAAATGAGAAATTGTTATACAATATGGACATTTGTGATGATATTGGTAAATTCATAACGGATTCAAATATTACGCCGGACAGATTACTTAGCATGATTGAATTAACGGTTAACCATATAGACAAAATGAGCTACAATTTAAACAAAACTATCGCTATGGATGCCTATTTTACAGGTCTTTTAACTTAAAATATGGACATGTCGCGGTAGCTTCGTTTCTTTTGTTTATCTCAATTTAAACGATAAATTATATATTTATCAGGGAGATGTACGCCAAATAATGAGAGTAGCGGGAATAAAAATACATGAAAGGGTTAGTATTGAGGAATTCAATGCGAAGGCATTGCAATTAAAATTGAATGATAAGGTGCTTGTAAAAAAAGATAATGATCTTTTCTTAGGGATTGTTGCAGAGGATATTAAAATTGTTGATAAAGACGATAGGGCGATACCTTGGATAATAAGAAAGATTTACAGCTTCGAAACGGGTGAAAAATTTGCATATTATCCCATTGAGAAAGAAGGTTTTGATTTTTGTAAATTGCAGGCAAAGAGTCTCAAAATGTCAATGAAGCTTCTAAAGGTTAAGTTTCTGCTTAAAGAAAATAAACTCATTTTTTTTTATAGTGCAGAAGAAAGAGTCGATTTTAGAGAGCTTGTAAAAATACTTGCGGGCAAATTTCATTTAAGAATAGAGATGCGCCAAATTAATATTAGAGACGAGTGTAAACTTTTGGGAGGGATAGGTCTATGCGGAAGAATGTGTTGTTGCAACTCGATAGAGCGGGAGTCTAAGAGCCATATATCCTCAAAAGTAACGAAACTTCAGTGTCAAAATGCCGGCAATCTTGTGGGCTACTGCGGCAGGCTTTTATGTTGCCTTGTCTTTGACCCGCCTAATCCGGAGGAGGAGACATGCGAAGAAGCGCAGGATAGCAGTAAGCTTTTTTATAATAGTAATGATTCATATGACGATACTTTAAATAAACGGAAGTAAAAAGAACGGTATAAATTATGATAGATAACACAACAGGCAAAGATAATTACAAGGGCTATTTTTATGTTACTACACCCATATATTATGTAAACGATATTCCGCATATTGGGCATGCGTATTCAACGGTAATTGCCGATTCTATCGCTAGATTTAAGAGGTTATCTGGTTACAAGGTATTTTTTTTGACGGGAACAGATGAGCATGGATTAAAGATAGAAAAGGAAGCAAATGCAAGGGGAATAAGCCCTAAAGAGCTTGCGGATACCGTTCATATTAAGTTTGATAATCTTTTTGATATGCTTTCCATATCCTATAACAGGTTTATCAGAACAACGGATGAAGATCACATAAAAGCGGTTCAGCTTGCATTTTCCATATTGATGGACAAGGGCGATATTTATCTTTCTGAATATGAGGGATGGTATTGTACTCCGTGCGAGACATTTTTGACCAAAAAATCGCTCAAAGAGGGCGGTTGCCCCCAGTGCGGAAGGCTTGCGTCAAGGGTTAAAGAGGAGAGCTATTTTCTAAGATTAAGCAAATATGAAAAACAGTTAATGGACTATATCGACAGTCACCCGGAATTTATTAAACCGTCTTTTCGAAGGAATGAAGTTTTATCCTTTATCAAGGACGGATTAAATGATTTAAGTATTTCGAGAACATCATTTAGGTGGGGCATCCCGGTACCGGGAAACAGCAAGCATGTTATATATGTCTGGTTCGATGCCCTGTTAAATTATCTTTCGGCAATAGGTTTTGGAGAGTTTAGCGGCGGGGCTAAGAACGATTTTAATTTATTTTTTGAAACCGCCAATCATATAGTAGGCAAGGATATTCTTAAATTTCATGCTGTTTATTGGCCAATTATGCTTTTTGCTTTGAATTTACCGCTCCCAAAAACGATATTTGCACACGGTTGGTGGCTTCTGAACAACAAAAAGATGTCTAAATCTATCGGTAACGTTATAGATCCTATTGATTTGATTAATAATTATGGGACGGATTCCTTGAGATTTTATCTTTTAAGAGAGGTAACTATAGGATTAGACGGAGATTTTAGTACGGATAATTTTATTACCCGATATAATTCTGAGCTTGCAAACGATCTGGGAAATTTGATTTCAAGAACGACTGCAATGTTAAGAAAATTTACAGGCGGTATCCTACCTAATTTTGATGCGGGGGTAGATGAAAACTTGATTAAATCTATCGACAATATAACGAATGCGCTAGACAAAAGATACAATAACTATGATTTTGCAAAAATATTAGAGGATATCTTTCGGTTTATTGGTAGGGTAAACAAATATATAAATGACGCTGCCCCTTGGAAAATAGACCTATCGGAAAGTAAGGGCAGTGCGCAATTGCATAAGATATTGAGAACCGCCATTGTATCAATCTATTGTATTTCGTACCTTATATATCCGTTTATGCCCGATACTTCGGCTAAGATTAATGCAATATTAAACATAGAGTCCTTTGAATCTTTTAGATTTTCAATTATTCCGGAAAATATCCTTGACGGACACCCCGTATTGTTTAAAAATGGGCACAAAATAAGCGAAAACAGAGATATTTTATTTCCAAAGATAACATGATAGATTCACATTGCCACGTAGAGATGCAAGACTTTGAAAGCGATTTTTGCGCCATGGTCGAAAGAATGGGAGAAAATGGCGTAACGCATGCTATATCTATAGGCTCTTTGGCCCAAGACGAAAGGATAGAAAAAACCATAGACATTGTTGATTCATACGATTTTATTTATACTACGCTCGGGGTCCATCCTAAGAGCCCTTATGCTGATTTTGACAATATTATGAAACTGTTTGAGAGCTATTATTCAAACAGTTCCGAGAAAATTATTGCCGTTGGCGAGATTGGTCTTGATTATTTTTTTAATGGCGAGGTAAGGGGGGACATAACTGAAATTAAAAACATGCAAAAGAAACTGTTTAAATTTCAGATAGAGATAGCCTTAGCACACAGGCTTCCAATTATAGTTCATGTTAGGGATGCTTATGACGATGCACTGGACATCCTAAGGGGCTACGTGGAGTCGCACGGCGGTTTTTCCGGGGGAGTAATTCATTGTTTTTCTGCTGATGACTTGAATATTGCTACAGAATTTATAAAGTTGGGTTTTTTTATATCCTTTTCGGCAAATATTACGTATAAAAAGAATGACAATATTAGATTAACGGCAAAGAATATTCCGAGCGAGAAGATTTTAGTGGAAACCGATAGTCCTTATCTCGCTCCACAGGTTTTTAGGGGTAAGAGAAACGAGCCTTCATATGTTCGCTTTGTCCTGCAGGAGATTGCAAGATTAAAAGGAGTTGAGCAAAAAACGCTTGATGATATTACAGTGCAAAATACTGTAAATCTTTTTTCTATTGGCGGGGTAGATGGTTTTTATCCTGCCGTTGCTTATAAAATCAGAAATTCTGTTTATGTAAACCTGACAAATAAATGCACGAATCGTTGTTCTTTCTGTCCAAAATATCAAGATGATAAAGATAATTTCAATGTTAAGGGATACAATCTTCGATTAAAGAAAGAACCGCTGGTACATGAAGTCATTACATCTATTTTTCACTATTACGATTTTGATGAAGTTGTTTTTTGCGGACTCGGTGAACCTACCCTAAAAATAGAGGAGCTTAAGGCTACGGCCCGGGCGATTAAAGACAAAGATGGCGGCAAAATACAGGTTAGACTCGATACGGATGGATTGGCAAATGCCATATATAACCGAAATATTGCGCGTGAACTAAGCGGACTCGTAGATAGTGTCAGTGTAAGTTTGAATGCTCACAATAGCAATTTTTATAACGAAGTATGTTTTCCTAATATAAACAAGAAAAAGGTTGATGCATATTCCGCCATTTTAGATTTTATAAGGGAATCTAAAAAATACATAGGCAAGGTCACCGCTACCGCGGTAGATTTACCGGGGCTTGATGTTTCTCATACCCGCAAGATAGCAGAAAAACTCGGTGTTGAATTTAAGCTTCGCAGATACAATAATGTTGGATAAGACAATTTTACAATAAAGCAAGACTAGAACAGCTCTCCGGTGAAGCTGTGATTCAAACTACTACCGTCGGTAATGGCGTTGTTATCATTTTCTCTCTCTATCGTTGTGCCTTCCGCGCCCTTATTTTCTTCGCCGATATCCCCGTTTGTTTCTGAAGTGTAAAATATTTTAGAATTTAATATGTACCTATTAAATTGCTTAGAATACGGACTCCATGCCGTACTCTGATTTTCTATCATACATATAAACTGGTTTGCTTTTGCATCCATATTGTCAATAGAGTGTAGCAAGAGTGCCTCTATGGTTTTCGGCCTTTTTGGGGAGCCGAATTCTAACTCTCCATGGTGAGATGCGATGGAGTGAAGTAGTATTGTCCTTAAATTATTAGGAAAACCGGAAATTTCATCAATCTTTTTATCTATAATATTTATTCCTATGATTATATGTCCCAGAAGTTTCCCTTCATCGGAATATTCGGCTATGTTGTTTTTATTGCTTAACTCTTCCATTTTACCGACATCATGAAGGAGTATGGATAGGATTAAAATATCTTTATTTATATATTTTTCATAGTGTTTAGAAAGAAAAACTCCCATTTTCAGCATGCTGAGCGTGTGTTCGAGCAGACCTCCTATATAACCGTGATGAATAGATTTTGCGGCAGGCATAGTTTTTAATTTTTTAACATAATTTTCGTCGTCTAAAAACTTTTTTGTCAGTGCTATAATATACTCGTCTGCCAACGTTTCGTTCATGATAGTCGAAAGTTCAGAAAACATAGCGTTTATGTCGTATTCAGTAGATTTTAAAAATAGCTTGAGCATGTCACCGTCTATCTCGCCACTGTCTATTTTTTCTAAGGCAGAAATGCTAAGCTGAAGTTCATTTTGAAATACGGATGTTCTGGATTTTATTTTAACGAAGTCTCCTGCGTCAAAGATGTTGTCATATCTTTCCACATTATCCCATATATATCCCTTTATTTCACCAGTCTTATCGGATAATTTTAAATATATATAGGACTTTCCGGTTTTTCCGGTAGCTACGGATTTACTCTTAACAAGAAAGACCGAATCTATTTTTTGATTTTCCTTAATATCGGAGATTAGTATTTTTTTCATCACTACATACTAACAAAACCACGGATAAAAATCAAAATTAACTTTTTTGTTGCCAAAAAATACAATATAATATAACATCGTTGACATACTTAATGTATTCTATAAGTATATTTTAAATAAAAATCTAAAATATTCCGTTTCGTAGGGGATAAAAGCAGGTGAATTATGTTTATTGATAATTTGATCGGGTTGTTTAGCAACGATTTGGCGGTTGATCTCGGTACCGCAAACACGCTTATCTATGTCAAGGATAAGGGTGTTGTCTCTAACGAACCGTCTGTTGTGGCGGTCCATACCGATTCACGTGGGGAGAAAAAGATTCTTGCCGTAGGTAGGGACGCAAAAAGGATGCTCGGCAGGACACCGGGGAATATTTCTGCGATTAGACCGATGAAAGATGGAGTTATTGCCGATTTTGAGGTTGTGGAAGCCATGCTTAAATATTTCATAAGGAAAATTCATAATAGAAAGACCATGATAAGGCCTAGGGTCATTGTGGCAATTCCGTCTGGTATTACCGCCGTCGAAAGAAGAGCGGTTAAGGAGTCCGCCGAAGCTGCAGGGGCAAGAGTGGTTTATCTTTTAGAAGAACCTGTTGCTGCTGCTATTGGGGCAGGTCTTCCCATCACAGAAGCTGCCGGTAACATGATAGTTGATATAGGTGGAGGAACTACCGAGGTTGCCGTAATATCCATGTCCGGTATAGTTTATGCAAAATCGTTAAGAGTTGGAGGCGACAAAATAGACAATGCTATCATACAATATATTAAGAAAAAGTATAATCTGCTTATAGGGGATAGGACGGCGGAGCTTGCTAAGATGACGATAGGAACGGTCTATCCGACGCAAGAAGAGTCAAAGATGAACATAAAAGGAAGGGATTTGGTAAGCGGAATACCGAAAATTATAGAGATAACATCATCTGAGGTTTCGGAGGCTATGTCAGAACCTGCAGAACAGATAGTGGATGCGATAAGAACTACTCTAGAAAATATACCCCCTGAGCTTTCATCGGATATCGTAGATAGAGGAATTGTACTTGCAGGCGGGGGTGCACTCCTTAAAAATGTGGATCTTTTAATAAGGGAACATACCGAGCTTCCTGTCATAATAGCCGACGACCCGCTTACATGCGTGGTAAGAGGGGCGGGCAAAGCGTTAAACGAAATTAACGTATTAAAAGATATAATGCTTGAGAACTAGTTGTGGAAAAATTTCGTAGAAATGCAAGGTTTAAAAAGCATAAGGACATAATAGTCTTATTTATACTGATAGTAATATCTGTTGCATTATATATCTTTTCTGTTAATGGATCTAAATTTAGCGGTTTGTTTTCTGATTTTATAGACAACTCTTTATATAACACATATAGAGTAGTGGATTATCCCTTGAATGTTTCCGAAAGATTATATGAAAATTATTTAAATGTTTTATCCGTTAAAAGTGATAATAAATTACTCAGGGCCAAGATAAGGCTGTCTAGGTACAAACTGAACAAATATAAGGCGTATCAAATAGAAAATGAAAAGCTTAAGGCCCTTTTATTTTTAAGGAACGCGTTGCACAGAAAATCCATTCCCGCAACCATTACATTTCACGGAATAGAGGGTTGGCTGAACAGTTTTTATATCAACAAGGGCAGAAAAGACGGTATTAAGGTAGGAAACGGGGTTTTTTCATATAGCGGGGTTGTCGGAAGGGTTGTTTACGAAACGAATAATTATGCCAAGGTCATTCCAATTACAAATCCTAGGTGTATTTTTTCTGTGGTGGATGCAAATACTGGTACCCTTGGTGTGGTGCGCGGGCTTGGGAATGGCTATATTAGTATGAGATTTGTGTTTAATTCTCAGGAAGTAAATGTAGGAGATAAAATTTTAACCTCAGGGCTGGGGGGTGTTTTTGCTTCCGGAATAAATGTTGGCAAGGTATTTGCAGTAAATAGGAAAAGTTATAAGATATTTCAAAAGATAACAATAATCCCTTACAAAAATTTATTTAATGCTAAATATGTTCTCATCGAAGAATGACGCGGTAAAATATATTTATATATTTTGTTTTTCTTTATTTTTAATGCTTATATCCTTAACATCGACAAATAATTTTAATCATATAAATATTTTTCCAAATCTTGCTCTCATAGCAATCGTTTATATTGCCGCATATTTAGACGTTTATACCGGCGCAATATCGTCTTATCTATTGTTTTATATTTATGGTTCCCTTACCGTTTTGAATCCGGCGACTTTTTCTCTTGCGGCGGTTATTGCGTACGTCGTTTCTTACATTTTGTGGCGTAAGGTTTCAACAGACAACTGGTTTAATGAAATATTGATAACCTTTGCTGCATCCGCAGTCTATTATTTTACCCTTTTTTTTATAGTTTTTTACTCCTTAGATATGCATTTTGATTACCAGAATTTTTTCTTTCTGCACAGTATTCCTATTTCCATAATAACGGCTGTAATTTCCCCATTGGCATTCTTATTGTTTAAAAAACTTGGCTATAAAAATTTTTCTAAAAGGAATAGAATAATTATGAATTAATAATGCTTCATTTTTCATTTGCATAAAATCTTGTTGGCATATAAAATGGTACAGCCGCAAGAAATAATATCGATAATTTTTTAAAGAGGTTTCAGAACATCATGCTTGATTTTTTAAGAAGATTTTACACCAGCGCCTTCGGTAAGGTTATTACGATCTTTGTGGGCGTCTTGTTTATTGTGGGTTTTAGTTTTCTTCCGTACATTATCGGTGAAGGTGGAGGAATGTCGCCACGAAATGTTGCTGTCGTAAATGGAAAAGGAATCTCTATGTACGAGTTTAACAGCTATTACGGGTCGCTCGAAAATGAATACAAAAATTTATACGGCAAGAGGCTGAACCGCAAACAGTTAAAATCACTTGACATATCAGGTGCGGCGCTGTCTTCGCTAATTGCCGACAGGGTTCTCGAATCTAAAATTGATGTATTTGGAATTTATGTTTCTAAGGATTTTATAGCAAGAAATATTGCGTCATATCGCGCATTTAAAAAAGATGGGGAGTTTAACAACGCATTGTTTGTCTCTACCTTACTTGCAAATCATACCACTCCCGCTGCTTTTGAGAAGAAATACAGATTGCAGGTAGCAAGGTCGTATATCAGGACAATAATAGGAGAGTCCTCGGGTATGGTCGGCGGACAGTTCTTGGATGATTACAGTATTAGCAATAAATCCGTTGCTTTTAACATTGCAGTTTTTAAATCTCGGAATATTGCGAACAGCTTTCTTAAAAAATCTATCTTATTTAGCGATAGTTTTAACAAGCTTGCTAAAGAATTTGATGGAACGTTAAAATATATCCCTCTATACTCTGAGACAAACCTCGTTAAATCAAGCTATTTTAAGAAATATGGGTTGAATAGTGGCATGATAACGTCTCTCTATGACGCTCCGATCGATACGGTTATAAGTAGTGTGATTCCGGTAAAGGCAGGATTTGCGGTAATTAAGATATTAAAGGTTTATTTTCCAACGTATACCAATGTGAGTAATTATAAAAATAAAAAGAATGCATTGCTAAGTCGAAGGGAAGTATACGTACTCCAAAAGAAGAGAGGATTTTTGTATGATTATGTGGACTATCTTGAATCTAAAGCCAATGTAAAAATAAATAAAAAAGCATTGGCAACCTTTAATTTTTAATTTATACGATGAAGAAAATTTTGAAGGATAAGATAAGTAGTCTCGAAAATATAATAAGAAAGACGGAAAAGCTTGCTGTAGCGTTCAGTGGCGGTATCGACTCCACATTTTTGCTATTTATGTCCAAAAAGGTTCTTGGCAAAGAAAATGTTATTGCTATTACCGGTAATTCTTTTGTTATTCCGGAAAGAGAGCTTGTTTTTTGCAAGGAAAAAGCCAAGGAGTTTCAAGTAAAATACATAGTTGTTAGAACTTCAGAGTTTTTGGAGGAGTCTTACATTAAAAATGACAGAACCAGGTGTTACTTTTGTAAGATTTCGCTATTCAAAACTATTAGGTCGTATATACCAAGGGCTTACGAAATAGCGGTCGGAACTAATGCGGAGGATGTCCTTGAGAGTAATCACCACAGGATTGATATCCTTGCCGAAAAAGAATTTGACGTTTTATCTCCCTTGGCGTCATCGTCTTTTAATAAGGCGGACATACGGGAAGCATCCAAGTTTTTCGATATAGACATATGGGATAAGCCTCAAATGGCGTGCCTTGCGACAAGAATACCACTTGGAAGCATAATAACACAGGATAAAATTAAGATGATTGCTAGTGCGGAGGATATTTTAGACTCAAATGGTTTTAAGGGAGCCAAGGTTTATCATTACGGTAAGCTTGCCAAGATAGATATACCCAAGGAATCTGTAGTTTCACTCGTCAGTCTTGACTCCATAGACAATTTGGTGAAAGATATTAAAAGTGTAGGTTTTAAATACGTTGCAATAGATTTAGACGGTTATCAGCCAGAATCTCTTTTCGTTTAAAATAAATATGGAAATGTCGAATGCTTAAGCTTGATTCAAATTCTGCAGATATGGAAAAATTTTTAGATTTCTCCATATCTCTTGCGAAAAATTGCGGTAAGATTATATCTAAATCTTTCAGAAAGGACCATTTTATTAAGTATAAGGGTCCCATGGACATAGTTACGGATGTCGATATTGCTTCCCAATATTTAGCCGTAGAAAGTATCCGGAAAATATTTCCTCATCATTCCATTCTCGCGGAAGAGGATAACGTAAATATTTCTCACGGAACTAAATTTAAATGGATCATTGACCCTTTAGATGGTACGACCAATTATGCACACGGTATACCTATTTTTTGTTTTTCTATTGCACTTGAGATAGATTCGGAAATTGTATTAGGGTGCGCATATAATCCTATTTTAAAAGAGCTTTTTTATGCGACTAAGAGAGGGGGGTCGTATTTTAACGGCAAGAAGATAAATGTTTCGAAAAACGATTGTTTAAAAAGGAGCCTTCTATCAACAGGGTTTCCTTATGATAGGAAGACGAATCCTGATAACAATTTTGACCATTTCAAAGATATTTCGGTTATTATTAGAGGAATCAGGAGGCTTGGGTCTGCTGTTTTAGATTTATGTTACACTGCTGCCGGTTTTATAGACGGATATTGGGAACTTAACCTAAATCCGTGGGATATGGCTTCGGGTTACATAATAATTAAAGAGGCGGGTGGTTTAGTAAGCGATTTTTGTGGGAAGCCATTTAATATCTATGACCGGAGGATACTTGCAACCAACGGTATTATTCACGAAGAATTGTCAAGAATATTATGTAGATAAAAGGTGCGCTTTAGTCGCGTATGTTCGTGTATTATTATGCCCTACCGGAAAAGATGCGTTCGTGGGTATATAGTAATATGTGTTGACGCGGGTAAGGACGGCGTAAAACCGGAGGAAAAAGTTTGGTAAAGATATTATGTCGTCATCATACAATAAAGATGGAATATTAAGAAGACAAAAAAACAGGATTAATTTTTTAGCGGTAATATTTACTCTGCTGACTTTTCTTTTAGTGGTAAGACTGTTTTATTTACAAGTGGTCAGGGGTGGCTATTATCGTAAATTGGCAGAGAAGAATGCCACTAGGGTTATATATCTTGCGGCTCCAAGGGGGGATATACTTTCAAGTAAGGGCAAAATTCTCGTTGGCAACGAATCCTCGTTTAATATTGCAGTTTCTATTGCGCATGTAACGGATTTAAGGACGGAATTAAGATTTTTATCAAGGTTAATGCGTAAAAGTTATCATAAGCTTTTAAGGAAGGTTAAGAAAGAAGAGTTTTTGCCGTCTTACGAATCTATCATTCTTATTCGTAATATTTCTGTTAGAGAATTGGCAAGATTTGAGGTAAATAAGTTGTTTTTAAAGGGTTTTTTTATTGTGGGAATTCCGATACGACGATATCCCTATGATAAAATGGGCGCTCAAATATTTGGATATGTTGGTCCGGTTTCATCTTCTCAGCTTAAAGAAAAAAAGTATCATCATCTTAATTCTTCCGATATCATTGGCGAGACAGGGCTTGAGTATTATTATCAGAAATACTTACGAGGCAAAGACGGAGAAAAGCAGATTATTGTGAATTCTGGTGGCGAACCGATAGGCAAGGTTGTTGTCGAAAAACCCGTTATGGGCGCAAACCTATACACGACACTAGATTTACCATTAGAAAGGCTCGCGTATAAGCTTATGAAGACGAGGCAGGGGGCAGTAATTGCCGTAGATCCAAACAACGGGAAGGTACTTGCTATGGTGTCAACACCATCTTTTAACCCTTTTTATTTTTCCGAGGGTATAAGTCAAAAGCGATGGTATAAAATTATCAATAATGATCGACACCCATTAGAAGATAAGGCTATCCAGAATGCGTTAGCGCCAGGATCCACCTTTAAGGTGATAGGTGCCATGGCCGCTCTTTCCTTGCACCTGATAACCCCCAAAGAGAAAATTTACTCAGGGCCATCTTTTAAGCTGGGTAATGCGATTTTTTATAACTGGAATCCTAATCAGAAATCAAAAATAAATCTATATAGAGCCCTTGCGGAATCGGTTGACACATATTTCTACCCTCTTGGGGTTAAAATGAGCGTTGATGAGCTGGCGCAATATGCATTTAAATTCGGATTCGGAAAGAGAACGGGGGTAGACCTGCCGGATGAAAATCCAGGTTTTATACCCACAAAGCATCTTGTCCGAAAGATATATCATAGATATTGGTATAAGGGTTCAACCCTTTCAGCAATTATTGGACAGGGTTACGATAATGTTACGCCAATTCAGTTAGTGATGGCATATAGCGCTATAGCGAACGGTGGAAATTTATACCGGCCGTTTTTATTGAATAAAATTGTGTCGCAAAACGGTAGGGTTTTAAAAAAGATGGAAGCGAAGCTTACCAAACATGTAAATGTCAAGCAAAGTTATTTGAGGGCGGTAAAAAAAGGGCTTTGTGATGTTGTAAACAAAAAATACGGCACTGCGGCAAACGGCAGGATTAATGGTATACTATTTTGCGGAAAGACGGGAACAGCACAAATTATATCACAAACCTACTCTATTTACGATATAAACAAAATACCGAGAAAATACAGAGATAATGCATGGTTTGTGGGGTTTGCACCGTTAAAGCACCCGGAGATAGCAGTAGTTGTCTTGGATATGCATGCTAGGCTTCTCGGTATAAATGCGGCAGTTATAGCTAAGAAAATAGTCGAAAAATATTTAGAACAAAAAGGTTTATGGACACCGCCGGTACATAAAAAAATTAAAAGCAACGGCAAAGCGAATGTCAAACCGCATAATTTTGATAACACAAATTTGTAATCCAAAAACTAAAAAATTAATTTTTTAAGCAATACTTGATTTATGAAATTACCAAAGAATGATTATATAAAAAATTTTGATTTTGTGATATTTTTTACCGTTATAGTAATCTCTGCGATAGGCATTGTAAATCTTTTTGGGTCATTAAGTGCAGAACACAGAGGCTTCTTAGATCCCTATGTTGTTAAGCAGATCATCTGGTTTATTATAGCCTTTTTTATCATGTTTGCAATTATATCTATCGATTACAATACCCTTATAGAGATTGCATATTACATCTATGGTTTTATATTTATTTTGATGATAGTGGTGCTATTGGAAGGTAAGATTATGCACGGTGCTTCTCGCTGGATTTCTATTGGCATATTCTCGTTTCAACCGTCTGAATTTATGAAAATTGGACTAATATTTGTTCTTGCTAAATATTTAACCGCTCATAAAAATAAAAATTGTTATTCTCTGGTGGAACTAATTATACCTTTTGCAATAATTCTTTTGCCCGTTTTATTAATCGCAAAAGAGCCTGATTTAGGAACGGCGCTTATAGTTTTTTTTGTCGGAATTGTAATGGTTTATCTTGCCGGCATTAAAAGGAGCGCCATAGTGATTCTATCCGGACTAATGCTATTTTTTGGTCCTATTTTGTGGTTTCATTTAAAGCCTTATCAAAAAAGCAGAATACTTATATTTTTACATCCGGCCAAAGACTATCTTGGAGCGGGATACAACATAATACAGTCAGAGATTGCGGTTGGAGCTGGAAAGCTTTTTGGGACAGGGCTCGGCAAGGGTTCGCAGAGCGCTTTAAATTTTTTGCCGTCAAAACATACGGATTTTATATTTGCATCATTTTCTCAACAGTTTGGTTTTGTAGGAGGTATTGTTCTTATTGGGTTGTATTTCATACTCATTGCAAGGGGATTTAATATTGTGTATCGGACAAAAAAGATGCAAGGGTTCTTGCTTGGAGCAGGAGCGCTTGGTATACTCGTGTTACACGTAATAATAAATATTTATATGACGATAGGCTTATTGCCTGTCGTCGGGGTACCCTTGCCATTTTTTAGCTATGGCGGAACATCCGTTATTGTAGACATTTCGGCGGTAGCAATACTTTTAAATATAAAAATGAGAAGGTACAGATTTCAGTCTACATAAATTGAAAAGTGTCAAAAAACGCTTATCCTGGCGATAAGGGATGAGTGTAAAATAGGAGATAACAGCATAGTTATGAAAAAGGGAAAGAGGTTTGATCTGTCAATATTTATATCGACTTTTTTTTATGCTGGACTATTTCCGTATGCACCCGGAACAATCGGTTCTGTTGCGGGGTTTTTTATATATCTTGTATTATTAAAAGGGCTCAACCCATATGTATACATAATAACCTGTCTAGTTATCTTTATTATAGGGACATACTATACCTCTAATGCAGAAAAAATAACAAAGATTAAAGACCCGCCATTTGTTGTCCTTGACGAGGTATTAGGGTATTTTATAACCATGGTGGGGGGGTTGTGGTTTCCCTTTTCTATTGTTTATGCATTAATCGGACTCGGGTTATTCAGATTTTTTGACATATATAAGCCTTTTCCTATAAGATATGTAGACAGGCATATAACCGGCGGGTTAGGTATAATGCTTGACGATGTTGTCGCTGCCATATTTTCGGCCGTTGTTTTAAGATTTATTATTATTTTAATTACGGGCACTTAATTTATAATTTTTTACTTTGACAAAACAAAATGGATATTAAAATTCTTGTTATAACGGATGACTTTAATTTTGTTTCGGCTGGGGACATTATTAAGGGTTTGTCTGAAGTGCTTTTAAACTACAAGCTTGGATTTAAAGAGGCTATTATACTTCCCCGAGCCGAAAGGGATAATATTTACAAGGTGATGTCGTATATGTCGTCGGGGGATTCGTTTGTGATAGTTTGTGGTGGCATGAAGGGAGAGAGTTGTATCACGCAGAGTATTGTGTCTGAAATATTTAAAAAAGAACTTGTAAGGAGTAAGGACGCTGCTGATTTAATGAAGTTAGTGTATGAATTTAAGAAGAAAAAGATGAATAATACAGATGAAAAGAACTGTTATTTTCCAAACAATTCTTTCGTGATTCCTAATCAAAATACGGGTGTGTCAGGTTTTTATTTGACCGATCCTATATTTTTTGCTGCAATGCCGCTTGAGCCTGAAAATGTTGTAAATATATTCAAAAACCATGTTATTGGAAAGATATTAGGGAAATTAGGGATTAACTATTTCGTAAAATCCAGAAAATACAAACTGTTCGGTTTAAAAGAAAGGAAGTTTGAAAGGCTATTCGATAAGCTAAAAAAGAAATATGAGCTCAGTTTTAATTCTGAGCATTCTTTTGGAGAGGTTATTCTTAGCATGCGTATTAACGGAGTTTCAACGCAGAAACTTAGTGAAAATGTAAAGGTTGCAGATAATGCAGTATCGGATATATTTGAGGATTATCTTTATGGTTACGACGACGATGAGCTCAATATTGTCTGTGCATACCTACTTAAAGAAAAAAACGTTAGTATAGCCATAGCGGAATCCTTGACCGGAGGCTACATATCTAATAAGCTTACCGATTTACCCGGTGCATCCGGTTATTTTAATTATGGTGGAGTGGTATATTCTGATGATTCCAAGACCGATATACTTGGAGTAGATAGCGGTATCATAGAACGGGACGGGGCAGTTTCAGAGAGTTGCGCTATTGACATGGCAAATCAAGTTAGGAAAAAGGCCTCAAGCGACATTGGGCTTGCCGTAACGGGCATTGCGGGACCTGAAACATCATCCGACAGGCATCCCGTAGGGACCGTTTTTATAGCATTATCCTCTGCAAAAGTAAAAGAGGTAAGAAAATATTTGTTTAAGGGTTCCAGGTTGGATGTTAAGGCTTATACATCAAAAATGGCGCTGTTCTGGATTTACAAGATACTTAGCGGAACCCCTTTGTCGTTAATACGAGGATAGTCGGAATTATCTTTTAACTTGATATTATTTTTTTTTTAAGCTATAACACTTAACTGAAAGCTCAATTCGGATTGTTGATAATTTAGTCCGACGATAATTAAATAAATTTACGGATAGGGGAGTCGAAATGTCTTCAAAACTTGGAGGTAACAAAGAGAGCAAGAGTAAAGCGCCCGTGAACGATAAAAAACTTAAGGCCTTAGACTTAGCTATTTCTCAAATAGAAAAACAGTTTGGCGTAGGTGCCATAATGAAACTTGGTGGTAAACCGTTAACCGAAAATGTTAAGTCTATTCCTACGGGGTCGTTATCTCTTGATATCGCGCTTGGTATAGGCGGAATACCTAAGGGTAGGGTCGTTGAAATATTTGGTCCGGAATCTTCGGGTAAAACCACCTTGACTCTTCAAATTATTGCTCAAGCTCAAAAAAGAGGGGGTATTGCCGCTTTTATTGATGCAGAGCATGCTGTTGATTTAAATTATGCTAAAAAAATAGGGGTTAACGTAGATGATTTGTTGATTTCCCAGCCGGGTACAGGTGAAGAGGCGTTAGAAATAGCAGATTCTCTTGTTCGCTCTGGCTCAGTGGATGTGTTGGTTATAGATTCTGTTGCGGCGCTTGTTCCGAGGGCCGAAATAGAGGGTGAGATGGGGGACTCTCATATGGGGCTTCAGGCAAGACTGATGTCTCAGGCGTTGAGAAAACTTACATCTGCTATAGCAAAGTCCAATACATCTGTTATTTTTATAAATCAAATAAGGATGAAGATAGGTGTAATGTTTGGTTCGCCAGAAACGACGACCGGTGGAAATGCCTTGAAGTTTTATTCTTCCGTGAGAATAGATATAAGAAGAATCGGAGCCATTAAAAAAGGGGACGAGGTTATCGGCTCTCGTACAAGGGCGAAGATTGTTAAAAATAAAGTTGCTCCGCCGTTTAAAGAAGCAGAGTTTGATATAATATATGAGGAGGGGATATCGCTTGAGGGTGATATAGTTGATTTAGGTGTAAATAACGGAATAGTAGACAAGGCAGGGACATGGTTTAGTTACGGCAAGGAAAGATTGGGGCAAGGAAGGGAAGCGGCCAAGGAATCCCTTAGGAACAATTCGGCATTAAAGGATGAAATATATTCTAAAATTATAGCTAAATTTAATCTTAAATAAATGTTAGTACAATAATTGGTAACAATACCTATGGTTGAACAGCCGTCTTTCATAGAAAAGCTTTTGAGAAGGGCTACAGACATGAGGGCATCCGACGTGCATCTCAAGGCAAATTCATATCCCGTCTTCAGGATAGATGGTAAAATTTATCCCCAAAAAGATTTAGACATATTGCCTCCTGATTTTACCCTCAAGATTGCGCAGAGTATGATGGACAAGTACCAGTCGGGGGTGTTTCAGAAGAATAGAGATGTTGATTTAGCTTATAGTCTGCCTGATGTCGGCAGATTTAGGGTGAATATTTTTTTTCAAAGAAATTCCATAAGTATTGCTATGAGGTATATACCTTTTACTGTTCCTTCTTTCGACTCCCTGAATCTTCCGGAAGTTATAAAATCTATTGCATTAAAGGAAAGGGGCCTTGTTCTTGTTACCGGAATTACAGGAAGTGGAAAATCCACAACCCTTGCGTCAATGGTAGATTATATTAATAGAAATAAAGCTGTCCATATAATAACAATAGAGGACCCTATAGAGTATCTCCATAAAGATGTAAAGTCCATAATAGCTCAGCGTGAATTGGGCATGGATGTTTATTCCTTCTCTCACGGTTTAAGGGAAGCGTTAAGACAGGACCCCGATGTCATTTTAGTTGGTGAGATGAGAGATTTGGAGACCATTGAAACCGCTATAACGGCTGCAGAAACCGGACATCTTGTCATGGGTACGCTTCACACTCTTGATGCACAGGAAACTATAAATAGGGTTATCTCAGTTTTTCCGCCTTATCAACAAAAACAGGTCAGGATGCAACTTTCTTCGGTAATTTCAGCCGTAATATCTCAGCGTCTTATCGTTAAAGCCGATAAGAAAGAGCAGGGCAGGCTTCCCGCTGTCGAGATATTAGTGGGGACTGAGACTATCAAGGAATGTATTGCCGATGAAAACAAAACGGCTACTATTAGGGATTATATAAAAAGTGGCAACGCCCAATATGGGATGCAGACATTCGATCAGTCTCTTTATGTTTTTTATAAGGCGGGTTTAATTACCTATGAAGATGCGCTGGCGGAGTCTACTTCACCAAATGACCTTGCTTTGCTGATATCGGGCGTGAACGCTGCTGGGAGTGGTGTAGCCGCATCTTCGGACGACAGTGGAACGGCCGGTTCGTACTGGGGGTAGTTAAAAGTTGAAAATATCGCAGAACAGTATATCCAAAAGAAAGTCAAAAACAACAGGGACGCCCTTAGATTACTCACTCAAGCTTATTTCTATGAAGTCTTACTCTGAAAAGGCTATAATGGAAAAGCTTATCAAGAGAAAATTTTCAACTGGTGAGATATCTCAAACCGTAAAGAAATTAAAGGAATATGGCTATATCAATGACGAATCCCTAGCTGAACGCCTCATTGAAAGCGGTAAAAAGAGGCTTGCGGGTAGAATAAAGCTAAGTTATGACATGTACAAGAAGGGCATCAACAAACAGCTTACTGATGAACTTATCACGAAATTTTATACTAAGGAAGAAGAAAGAGATATAGCTACTATGGCATCAGAGAAAAAAAAAGCTTCTTTGATTAAGTACAAGGATGACGGCATGGTGTTC
Source organism: uncultured Actinomycetes bacterium (assembly GCA_964631685.1). Taxonomy (GTDB): domain Bacteria; phylum SZUA-79; class SZUA-79; order Acidulodesulfobacterales; family Acidulodesulfobacteraceae; genus Acidulodesulfobacterium. The sequence goes on from CAZVZU010000003.1 coordinate 96,602, forward strand.
AAAAAAAAGCTGTATAATTTTTTACAACGGAGAGGATTTTCCTCCGATATTATTGAAAATATTTTAAATATAAATTCAACTTATTAGGATAATTTAAAAGAATTTTATCGATGAAAAGTTTGTTATCAGGTGAATTAAGAGAGATATTCATAAACTATTTCAAGGAGAAAGGGCACACTCTTGTAGCTAGTTCATCCTTAATTCCTGCAGGGGATGGGTCCATCATGTTTACCAACGCGGGCATGGTCCAATTTAAAGAATATTTTACGGGTCAGGTTGAATCGCCGTTTTTGAGGGCTGTATCCGTTCAAAAATGTATGAGAGCGGGTGGCAAACACAATGATCTTGAAAATGTTGGTAAGACATCACGCCATCACACTTTTTTTGAGATGCTCGGAAATTTTTCATTTGGAGACTATTTCAAGAAAGAAGCCGTTATTTTTGCCTTTGAATTTTTAACGGATGTTCTCGGAATGGATGAAAATCGTATTTATGTTTCGGTGCACAAGGATGATGACGAGGGATATTCTATATGGAAAAATATTGTAGGATTTGACGAAAATAAAATTTATAAGCTTGGTGACGATTCAAATTTTTGGCAAATGGGAGAAACAGGTCCATGTGGTTATTCGAGCGAGATATTTTTTGATACGGGCTATTCGGAAGTAGGACATAAAGGGTGTGATATAAGTTGCGATTGCGGAAGATATTTGGAGATCTGGAATCTTGTTTTTATGGAATTTAACAAAAATAAGGATGTCGATATCGCAAAGCTACCGAAACCGTCTATAGACACAGGGATGGGACTTGAACGAGTTCTACGAGTTCTGCAAAATGTAAAATCAAATTATGATACGGATGTATTTAGCCCGTATATAAAGGAAATAGATAATATTACAGGTAGAACGTATAACGGTGGTGATGAAGATTATAATGTTGCTGTCAGGGTTATAAGTGATCACATCAGAACGTCCATCTTTTTGGCTGCCGAGTCTATTTTTCCGTCAAATGAAGGTAGGGGTTATGTCCTTAGAAGAATAATAAGAAGGCTTATAAGATATTCCCTGAAACTTGATATGGCATTAGAAAAATTAATATATCTAGGCAACACCGTCGTAATTGCGATGGGCGGATTTTATCCGGAGGTTAGGGACGGGCTTACAGTTTTCGAGAAAATAATATCTGAAGAGTATGATAAATTTAAGGATACGATAGGTTTTGGGATAAAACTTCTTGAAGAGAAAATATTAGAGGTAAAAACCGGCAAAGGGAATATTATACCCGGCGATTTTATCTTTAAACTTTACGATACCAACGGTTTTCCAGTGGATTTAGCAAAAGATATAGCATTGGAAAACAATTTATCCTTGGATCTAGAAAAGTTTGATGAACTTATGGATGTTCAGAAAAATGGTTCGAAACAAAAAAAAGAGAAATTTGATATTTTAAACATCGATTTAAATGTTCCGAAGACAAATTTTACGGGATATAATACCCTTACTGATAAAGGCAAAATTGTAGAGTTTTTGAATGAATCTGGTAAATTGACGGATATAGTGGAAGATGGTGACGTTTGTTATGTGATATCCGATAATACACCGTTTTATCCGGACGGGGGCGGTCAAACAGGGGATGAGGGCATAATAGAATGGGAGGGGGGGAGCTTCAGGGTTTCCAATGTTTTTAAAACAAAAAGTGGCATAATATTGCACTACGGTAGGATGTTCGGAAGATATGATATACCGATTATTGCCAGTTTTAAGGTAGATAAAAATGCTAGAAAGAAAACGGCGGCAAACCATAGCGCCACCCATCTTTTGCAGAGTGCTTTAAGGACAGTCCTTGGGGATTATGTTGTTCAGCAAGGCTCGTCTGTGGATTCCGAAAGATTAAGATTTGACTTTACGCAGACCAAGGCTGTGTCGGACAGTGAACTGCGCAAAATAGAATCCCTTGTAAATGGATATATTTTTTCCGATTTAGAGGTAAAGTGTGTCGAGCAAGATGTTAAATCTGCTCTTAATGCGGGAGCGCTTCATTTTTTTGACGAAAAATACAAAGAAATGGTCAGGGTTATTTCTTTGGGAGATGTTTCGCAGGAATTTTGCGGGGGAACGCATGTGTCTAGAACGGGAGAGATAGGATTTTTCAAAATAATGCGTGAGTCGTCCGTTGCATCAGGCATAAGAAGGATTGAAGCTGTTACCGGATACAATTACTTAGATCAATTGTATATAGAAGAGGACAATTTATATAATATTGCTTCGTTACTCGGCGCGCCTAAATCCGATATATATAACAAAATAATAAATCTTTATTACGATTATGAATATTTAAAGAAAGAAAATAACGATATAAAATTAAAACTTAATACCTTTGAATCCGAAAGACTCGTTAAGGGGTTTAAAAATATTGGGCATACCCATTATTTAATTCATAAATTTAAGGATTTGTCTCGGGACGATCTAAAGGAATTACTAAACACGTTGAGATCGGGGCAAAATTTTCCAAAAGGTGATAATGCTGTAATGTTTATCTCTTTGATTAATGGAGACAAGTTAATTTATATTTGCTCTACGAAGGGTTCCGTCGATGCGTCTAAAATAGTCGGCCTCCTAAATAAACGGGTTTCCGGAAAAGGTGGAGGAAGAAGGGATTTTGCCCAGGGCGGGTCTGCCGATGTTTCGAAGTTTAATAATATCGAAAAAATAGCAGAGGATTTACTCGTACACGCAATTTAGGTTTAAAAGCTTCAAATGAAAAGTATATGAAATATTTTAAATCTAAATATACGGCGTACTCTTTTATAGCATTAATATTATCCTCTTTGGCGCTGAGCGGTTGTGCGTATTATGTAAAAAAAACGGAAGGGCCTAATAAGGAACAGATAAAGCCTTATGGCATAAAATTGAAGGACAAGAAAGAGGTAATAAGGGGGCTTGTTAAAAATTACGGGAATTTCAAGGGTATGTCCGGAAGAATAAACTTGGCGGTGTCCGGAAGATATTTTTCTTTTAAACAGGCGGGACTTTACACATATATCAAAAACGAATATATAAAGTTTGTTATCCCAGATATGTATGGCAATATACTGCTTTATGCCAAAATTACTAAAGGCGGCGGCAGGGTTACATTTTTAAAAGCACACGGCAAGGGGTTCGAGAGTATTTATTTAAATAAAAAATATTCAGGCAGAAGGCTTATGTATGGGCGACTTTTTAAAATTTTTAAAATTTTTTTAAATTTAAATAGTCTTGTTAAAATTAAAAAGTCTGATATTTTTTATGATACCCCCGTCGGGTTTTTTTTTGAATATCGTAAAAAATTATATAATTATTATATCTATGTAGATAGTGAGTATCTTATTAACAAGATTGCTGTAGTGCAGATAAAAAATGGGAAGATGCTTGAATATATCGTTTTTAAAGACTATATCCTGAAAGGCGGGGTCAAAATTCCGTTAAAAATAAACATTGAAGATTATCTTTATAATGTTAAAATAAAGATCGTGGTTTCAAAAGGCAGTAATGTATTTTATGTGAACAATTTTAACGGGGATATGTATGAAAAGTAAGATTTACGGATTATCGATTATGTCAATTATGATAGCGTCTATTTTTTTAACCGGGTGTGGCAGGAATATCAAAAAAACTGCACCATCTCCCGATACTTACTACAAAAAAGCGATTTATGATTCTCAAAAACATAATTATTCCGGTGCGACTAAAAATTTAAAAGCACTTATAGAAAATTATCCTTCTTATGTTCATGTCGAGGATGCGGAATTAAAGCTTGGCGATGCCTATTATCTAGAAAAAAAGTTCATAGAGGCGCAGGGGGCGTATACGGATTTTGTTTATCTGCATCCCGGCTCTAAGTATGTTCCTTTTGCTATGTATTATGAAGCCATGTCGTACTATAACAGGAAAGAACAGATAGGAAGGACGCAGTCTCCTTTGATAAACGCTAAGGTTGCATTTGAAAAATTAATATCGATGTATCCTTATTCTAAGTATTCCAAGAAGGCATTTAAGTATATTAAGATAATAAATGTACGATTATCGGAGAATTCTTTTTTTACCGGATTGTATTATTTTAACGCGAGTTTATGGAAGCCTGCTGCCTATATCTTCAAGACTATGCTTAAACAGTATGCCGGTTTACCGATTATTCCGAAGACGCTATATTATTTAACGATATGTTACGGGAATTTAAACAATAAAAAAATGGAAAATAATTATAAAAATATCTTACGTGAAAAATATCCACAAAGTAAATATACAAAAGTGTCATAATCTGCTAAATTTTCTTGACACTAAGCGCGAATTGTGCAATAATCTTGGGACCATATTAATAAACTAATCTATAGCTCAAAAGGAGAAATTCGCATACAAAAGAATATTAGGACAAATGTTAATGAGGGCATTAAAGCAAAAGAAGTCAGGGTCATAGGCGAGGATGGCAAACAGGCAGGCATACTTCCTCTATTTGCTGCCATAAAGCTTGCAAAGGATAAATCTTTGGATTTAGTAGAGATGTCCAAAGATGCGAAGCCTCCTGTGTGCAGGATAATGGACTACGGAAAGTATAGGTACGAGCGAAGCAAAAGGCTTCAGGAGGCCAAGAAAAAGCAGGTCGTTGTCCATTTAAAAGAGGTTAAGTTTCGTCCAAATACCGATGAGCATGACTATAAGTTTAAGCTAAGGAATATAATTACCTTCCTAAAAGAGGGCAACAAGGTAAAGTTAACCGTTACGTTTAGAGGTAGAGAGCTTGTCCATACTAATCTCGGCATAAAGGTAATTTTAAGGGCAATCGAAGACATTAAGGAATTCGGTGTCCCGGAATTTCCTATTAAGCCGGATGTCAGAAGGACGTTTAATACAGTAATAGCTCCAATTAAAGCAAAAAAGGCGTAACCTAAGCAGGGATTGAAAAATGACAAAGATAAAGATTAAGACTAAGAGGGGAGCAAAGAAGAGGTTTAAGATTACGGCTACTGGAAAATTGGTTCACTATAGGGCCAACAAAAGTCATATACTGACTTCAAAGAACAGAAAAAGAAAGAATAGGCTTAAGAAGAGCGTCGTCGTCAGTTCGTCCGACTCCATGAATATTAAAAAGCTTATTCCTTATCTATAAATAAAAAGGAGTTTAATAATGTCAAGGGTAAAAAGGGGTACTATAACAAAAAAAAGACACAAGAGGGTTTTAGGTCTTGCAAAGGGATATTATGGCGCAAGAAGCCGTCTTTTTAAGACGGCGCAAGAAGCCGTCCTTAAGGGTCTTCATTATGCTTATAGGGATAGAAAGGTTAAAAAAAGGCAGTTTCGTGGTATGTGGATAGTTAGGATTAATGCTGCCTGCAGAGCGAACAGTGTATCTTATTCCAAATTTATTAATGCGCTTAACAAGAAGGAAGGGATCAATCTAAATAGGAAGATTTTAGCGGAAATTGCGCTAAGTGATCCGGCTGCATTCTCAAATATAGTTAAAGAAGTGATGTCCGTTTAAATAATTTAGGAGTGTAACTACAAATGTCTTTAACTAAATCCGATCTGGCAAATAAGGTCCGCAGCAAGGTAGGTTTGACATCTGCCGAGTCTTTGACTTGTGTAAACTCATTTTTTAATGTTGTAAAATCAGAGGTGGAAGCTGAGGGATCAATCAAGCTTACCGGTTTTGGCAGTTTTATCATTAAAGAAAAAAAGAAGAGAAGGGGCCGTAATCCTCAAACAGGCGAGTCTCTTTATATAAGTGAAAGAAGAGTACTAAAGTTTAGACCGTCGGTTGCCCTAAAATCGAAGATAAGCGATAAATATAAAAATGACTCCGGAAGATGATAAGCTTTATCATAAAATTGGGGAAGTTGCGAAAATAGTAGGCATAGAATCTTATGTTATAAGATACTGGGAGACCGAATTTGCTTTTTTAAAGCCGTATAAATCTAAAAGTTCCCATAGGCTTTATTCTAAATCGGATATTGAAAAGCTTTTACTTGTAAAGGATTACCTATATAATAAAAAATTTACGATAGAAGGGGCAAAAAAAGCAATAAAGGCAAAATCATCTCAAAGTAACAGCAATGCCTTGCTTATAAGAAGTATCTATAGCGAGCTCAGTTCCATTAGAGCCCTTTTGTCGGCAAGAAAAAATAATAATGAACATTCTTCTTTCAAACGATGATGGGGTTTATGCAACAGGCATAAATATATTATATAAAGAACTTAAAAAGTTTGCAGATGTAGTGATAGTTGCCCCCGACAGGGAAAGAAGCGCAAGTTCTCACTCCTTAACCATTGACAGACCGTTAAGAGTCAACGAGGTTAAGCCGAATATATTTTCCATAGATGGTACGCCCACAGATGCAGTCAATATCGCTGTTCGAGCTATATTAAAGTCTAAACCCGATCTAATCATATCAGGCATAAATTACGGCGGTAATATTTGTGATGACATTATTTATTCCGGAACCGTATCCGCGGCAATGGAGGGGGCGATCATGGGCATAGATTCAATAGCTGTTTCATTGGTCGTAAACAAGGGCGGAGGGTATCTGCCGAATAATCCTTCCCTTGAGGACAACTTAGAGTTGTCGTTTCAAAAAACGGCGGAATTTATCTCCGGTCTTGCGGCTACCGTGCATGAGAATCCTCTTCCTAAATATACATTATTAAATGTCAATGTACCTCAAACAATAATAAATAAACAAAACAGCTTTGAATATCTTGTTACTAAGCAGGGTAAGCGTTATTTTGAGGACTTTGTTGTCGAAAAAATAGATCCCCGCGGGAGAAAATATTACTGGATATGGGGAAAAAATATAAGGTTCGAGGATATTCCTGGAAGCGATTATGAGGCTGTCTATGGCGGATTTATTTCTATAACGCCGGTACACCTCGATATGACAAACCATAAGGCAGTAGAAAGATTTAAAAATATGGATTTTCTCCATGGTAAATTTTAAAAAATCCGTAGGCAAGGTCACCAAACAGTCTCTTATTTCAAAAGGAATTGCCGATAAAAATATACTGAATGCTCTAATGGCTGTTCCAAGAGAGAAATTTGTCGAGGAATCCCTCAAAGAGTTAAGTTATTCCGGCGCGCCACTTCCTATAGGTTATAATCAGACGATATCAAGTATTTATACCGTAGCATTAATGACGCAGTCTCTTCGCTTGAACGAAAATCATAGAATCCTTGAGATTGGTACGGGTTCGGGTTATCAAGCGGCAGTTTTGTCAATGCTTTGCATGAGTGTTTTTACGGTTGAACGCATAAGAGAACTGTCTTTAAGGGCACGGGATACAATAGGGAAGCTTCATATACATAATATAACATTTGCCATAGGGGATGGTACGATAGGATTTAAAGAATATGCACCTTACGACAGAATACTTGTAACTGCATGCTCTCCCGAAGTCCCTGAATCTCTTATCTCTCAGCTTGGTGATGGTGGAATAATGGTTATACCGCTCGGAAGAGGCGATTCGCAAAATATCTTTGTGATAGAAAAGAAAAATGGTAAGGTGTGTTCTAATAACATTGCACCTGCAAATTTTGTCAGGCTTATAGGCAAGGATGGGTTTAAATCTTGAGAAAAAAAAATAGTGAAAATGCAAAAAAGTCTTCATCCGTAAAAGAAAAAAAGAAAGCGGTCTCATCGTCCGGCAACAATATTATGTCGCGACAGTATTTAGGGTACCTTAAAAAATACCCTCTCTTGACAAAAGAGGAGGAATATAAGCTTGCACTGCAGGTTCAAGATGGGGATCTGGAGGCCAGAGACTTAATGATTAAATCCAATCTTGGGCTAGTCATTAATGTAGCGAAAAGATTTCTCGGACGGGGGCTTGCATTTGATGATTTAATCATGGAGGGCAACATCGGACTTATGAAGGCCGTCGATAAGTTTATCGCCAAAAAGGGTTTTAGGTTTTCAACATATGCTACTTGGTGGATAAGGCAGTCGGTTGAAAGAGGAATATTAAATTCAGGCAGACTGATAAGGCTTCCCATACATGTTTCAGAGAATCTTTTTAAATATTCAAGGGCTACGAAAGAAATGATCAGTGTATTAGAAAGGGAACCAAGTATAGGCGAGGTTGCTGAACGTATAGGGATGAAAGAAAAAAAATTAGAAAAGATCCTTGGTTTTATAGGTAATATTTACTCTCTTGATTTTTCTTTTGCGCAGAACCAAAATCAGGATGGAGAACAAAACATATCCCTTGCGAATATTATAAAAGCAGATGATGAAGGCACATCTTCATTTGACATATTAGATAAAATAGAGACGCTGAAATTTTTAAATAGTTGGCTTTTAATGCTTAGCGATACCGAAAGAAAGATTATAGTATTAAGATACGGTCTTAACCACGAAAAGCCGAGAACTCTTAATGAGATAGGATTGATTTTTAATCTTACCAAGGAACGTATAAGGCAAATTGAGGTCAAGGCATTAAAGAAACTTAAGAATATGGCTAAAGATGCGGGAATGAACGGTTAATGTCTGAGTCTTGTTTGGAAGAAATTAAGGTAGCTATATCTAAATACGAGAGGGTACGCCCCAGTGTAATTCGTATTATTGAGACACATATATCCAGAATTTTTATAACACCTAAATTTGTCTATAAGCAGAAAAAGCCTGTTAATTTCGGATTCATTGATTATATATCATTAGAAAAAAGAATATTTTTTGCCAGAAAGGAACTTTCTTTAAACAGGAGAGCTTGTTCTGGTATATATTTGAATCTACAAGAATTAAGGCAAAAGGGAGAAACCCTTTTTATAGGGTTTAAGGGCGGCACATTAAAGGATGTCTTTGTTAGAATGAGATATGTAGCAGATGAACAATTTTTAAGTACCATATTAAATACATTACGGCTTGGCGATAATGAAGCTGCATTTGATAAACTGAAGATTTTAAAACGGGTTGCCGGAAGAATTTATCTATTCCATAAGAGCGCAAAATCTTCGAAAAGAATAAGCAGTTTCGGTAAAATAGATGTATATAAGGAGAATTGGACCGATAACTTTTTATCGGTCAAGAAACTTCTTGATAATTTTAAGGGCCATATAGGGAAGCTACTTGATACAGATAGCTTATTAAATCATGTAAGAAATTTTTATGAGGCATTTCTACGGTCTAATTTATTTAACGAGTTTATAGGCAATAGGATTAAACAGGGCTTTATTAGAGATTTGCATGGCGATCTAAGAATGGAGCATATAGCTATTACCGGCAAAGGGGGTATAAATAAAATATGCCTAATGGATTGCGTGGAGTTTAATGAACTGTTCAGAAATCAGGATTTGTATTTAGATATTTCTTTTTTACTTATGGATTTTGAGTTTAATGGTTTTTTCTACGAATCTGTCAAATTCTTTAATTATTACAAGGCTTGTTTTAATTACGAAAAGATGATAAAAGAATTTGAACAATATGAGCCATTTGTAATCCCTTTTTTTAAGGCATATAGGGCTATCGTAAGGGCTAAGATCAATCTTCTTTCCGGCAGGTTTGAAAACGGATTGAAGCATTTGAATTCAGCGCTTTTTTACAGCCTTTCCATAAAAAAACCGATCGTTATCCTCAACATAGGTTTATCTGGTAGCGGAAAGAGTAGTATGAGCAATTTGTTGGCAAATTATTTTTATTCTGAAAGCATACAATCAGACAGATTCCGGCAGAATATTTTTGGTTTTACGGATAAACTGTTTAAATACAGTAGGCGCGCGAGTGAAACTATTTATAATGGTATGCTAAGAGAGGGCGCCAAACAGTTTGACGAAGGCAGGGGTGTAATATTCGATGCAACTTTTTTAAGAAAGTGGCATCGAAGGAAGTTTATCGACTATTTCTGTAAACAGGACTGTAACTTTATAGTCATATACTCTAAAATACATAAAGATGCAGAGGATATTATATTAACAAGGCTCAGAAAGAGAAAAGCAAAAGATGTTCAGGCAAGTGAGGGCAATGACTATTCGGAAGCCGATATAACGGTCTATATGAACCAAAAAAAAGTATTTGAAGAGCCGGAACCGCAGGATATATCAGTGTTTCAAGACAGCATCGAAGCATTTAATATTAGTTTGATAACCGTCGATGCGTCCTTGGAATTAAGTGAGCGATTCAATTACGTGATAGAGAATATAAAAAATATTATAACAAAGGGAGTAAGGGTTTTATAAATTGAATTATCTTGATAAATATTACAATAGATATAGATATGAATTTTATCTAATTTTATTGTCCGTATTGGCATTCATCGTACACTTACACCTTGCGTCTACACTGAATCTAGGCAATGATGAGGCGCATTATTATGTTTGGTCGTTAATGCCGTCCCTCGGCTATCTTGATGATGCCCCTTTGGTGAGTTATGTTATATATCTTTTTACGGCTGTTTTTGGAAAAAGTGAGCTCGCCGTGCGGCTAGGTGCTGTTGTTTTTTCGTTCTTGAACGGATTTTTAATATATTATCTGACGTATGTGCTTTTTAAGAGCAAAAGAGCATCTTTTTTTGCCTTTTTGTTTTATTTATCAGCGGTGATATTTGGCATGGTTCTATCCGTTATGATGCTTCCTGATGCCCCCTTGTTGTTTTTTTATTTGTGCTTTTTAATTATCTTTCGTAAAACCCTTGAGTATGGAAATAAAAACGGAAATGATGGATTTAAGGTAAAAAATGTACTGCTATGGGTACTTACAGGATTGTTTTTGGGTTTTGCGTTTTTGAGTAAATATACGGCTGCCTTAATTCCACCGACCGTTCTTTTATATCTGCTGCTTTCTAATAAAAGCAGAGTCGTCTTAAAGACATTTTATCCGTATCTTGCCATTATTGTAGCATTGCTTGTTTTCTCGCCCGTAATATATTGGAATTTTGCTCACAATTTTATATCTTTTAAATTTCAGCTATCACACGGTTTTTCGAGCCCTAGGCCAGGTGTGATTTTATTTGCACAGGGATGGCTTGGGCAATTTTTGGTGGTTACCCCATTGATATATCTATTTTTAATTTGGACATTTATATATTCCTTAAAACTTATTGTGTCAAAAAAGGCATCTAAAATAAATTCTCGAACCCTTTTTAACGATACCGAAGGCCTTTTATATTCGGTTTGTTTGTCTCTTCCTATCCTTGCTTTTTTCATTTTGAACGGATACTCTCATAAGACACTTCTTCACTGGCCGGATATAGGTTATTTAGCCGCATTTCCGCTTATGGGGTATGTTGCGGATAAAATATCTTTTCCTGAAAATGTTCTAAAGTCTGTGCATATTTATGCCGCAGGCAAGGTAGCCGGAATATATAAATTTATAGTATATTTCGCTATCTTTTCCGGTTTTTTATTAAGTTTTGTTTTATACAATCAAATATACTATAATTCTATACCGGTTGGTAAGATAATAAGATATATAGACAAGGAAAAAAATATTGGACGAGGTGGCATATTCTCCCTCATCCCCTATATCCCTGGAAAGCCTAAAACCGCTGACATAACAAACGACTTGTTCGGCTGGAGAAGGGGCTCAAAGTACATCGGTATCATTTTTAATGGGTATAAAAAGGCGTATGCTCCACTTTTTATTCTGACGCACCATTATGCTATAGCCGATGAACTCGTGTATTACGGAAACTATAAGCCTGATTCGGATATATATAATATCGACGGTTTTTTGAACCAGTACGACCTGTGGCAAAATTTGCATAAAATAAACGGCGAAAATGCAATTTTTATAATGGATAATAAATATATGATAAATCCCGCAAAGATATATAAGGGGGATTTTAAGTCTATAAAAAAAATAGGAAGATTATATGTATATAATAAATTTAGGTCGATCAGGATCTATTATCTCTACCTGATGAAAAATTTTAATGCGAAAAAAGCTATAAAACAGCTGGTTACAGTAAGAAGGATGTATTAAGATATGAAGATACTTGTTGCTATACCTACATACAACGAAAAGGATAATATCGGAAGAATGATAGAATCTGTTTTAAGCTTAAATAATAACGCGGCCATAAAGAGTTTAGCCGCGCAAGTGAGTCTTGTCGTGATAGATGACGGCTCTCCTGATGGAACGCAAAAAATAATAAGTGAATTTATGTGTGGGTCGTTCAAGCACAAGGATAGTCTATTTCTTATTGAGCGAAAAGAAAAATTAGGGCTTGGAACGGCCTATGTGGCAGCGTTTAAGTTTGCCGTAGATAAATGTTTCGATTATGTTATCACTATGGATTGTGATTTTTCTCATAATCCAGATGAAATTGCCGGGTTTATTGCTCTTATGGGCGATAAAAAATGCGGGATGATTGTGGGTTCAAGATATTTGCGTGGTATAAGAATAATAAATTGGAGTATGAAACGGCTCTTGATCTCCTATTTTGCAAATATGTATGCAAAACTTATAACCGGTGTTAAGATAGACGACTTAACCGGCGGTTATAACATGTATGATATCAATTGCCTTAAAAAGATAAATCTAGACGGCATTAGCTCAAGGGGATATGCCTTTCAAATAGAGATGAAATGCAGAGTGAAAAAGACGGGTTGTGATTTTAATGAGTATCCAATAATATTTTACGAAAGAACCAAGGGTAAATCTAAGATGTCTAACGGTATCATTTTTGAAGCCTTTTTTGTAGCAATAAGGCTCAGGCTTGGGCTTTACAAATAGGATCCTTTTTTCTGTTTGAATTTAATTTTACAATATTATATAATGGCTTAATTTAATAATTTGAGGTAGAAAAACTATGGATAAGTCGGATGTTGTTGATTCAATCGATGCTTTAAAGGGTTTCGTCAGGGAGATACGAGATTTTCCTAAAAAAGGAATTAATTTTAAGGACATAACACCGCTTCTTGCAAATCCGGAGGCTTTTTCATTCTCTATTAACAGCCTTGCCGGCAAATATTTAAATGAGAAAGTAGACTATATCGTCTGCATAGAGGCGAGGGGTTTTGTGGTTGGTTCAGCACTAGCTTATAAGCTTGGAGCGGGAGTTGTAATCGTGAGAAAGCCGGGAAAGCTTCCGTATAAATGTAGTTCTTTAAGCTATGATTTGGAATATGGGAGTGCAACCCTTGAAATACATAAGGATGCATTGAGCAAGGGGGATAGGGTAATAATTGCTGACGATGTTTTAGCGACAGGGGGTACCGCTCTTGCCGCAATAGAACTCGTGAAGGAGTTTAATGCAGAGGTGATAGATACTGCTTTTTTGGCGGAGTTGTCGTTTTTAAACGGCGCTGATAAATTAAAGCCTTATAATATCAACTCATTAATGAAATTTGATTATTAATTATCATAATAAATGAAGCGAGAATCCGTAATTTTTAAAATCTAAAATAAAGAAATCAAGGGGGGTTTATGAAAAAGGGCTTTACGGTTATTTTTATTATTCTTGTTATTGTCTTAGGTTATATCGTTGTTCATGCAATTACTGCTCCGGTTAAATTGTCGCCTGTCCAGTTGGGCGAGCAGCTGATTCACTCCCATAAAGCAGGCATAGATTGTTTTGCATGCCATGTGATAAACGGTAAAGGCGGAAGCATTGGACCTGACCTAACAAAGGAAGGTTTGGCTAAACATTCCACTAAATGGCTCGAGGTTCAGATCACGGCGCCCTCAAAACATTTCAAACCGGGTTCATTTGTTAAGGTTAATGGAAAATCCTACATGGTCATTATGCCCGGACATGCAATGCTCTCCAAAAAAGAAGTCTTTGAATTATCGTCATATTTAAATTCGTTAAAATAAAACACTTCAAAAAGTACCCGTTTTTTCCAGCAGTTGCCGGAAATAAAGCGGGTACTTTTTCTTACTCCATAAAGATGCGCAATAATACTTGACTAATTTAGTCAAGTATGTTAACTCTATAAGTAGGCAATGTGATGTGCTGATGATGTTTGGCTAAGTTTTTATATATCATAATAATTATTTATATTGGAGGCAAAATTGAAGACAATAAATTTTGATCATTTTGCGGCTACAAAGATGAGGCAGGAGGTTAAAGATGCAATGGAGCCGTTTTTTATAAACGAGTACGGTAATCCCCAAAGTGCCCATTTGTTGGGCGATGAGCCGAGGGAGGCATTGAGCAGGGCAAGGCTTCAGGCGGCAGAACTTTTAAATGCGGCAAGTGGAGAGGTGATATTTACGTCAGGTGGGTCAGAGTCCAATAACTTTGCCGTAAAAGGCGCGGCTTTTGCGAGAATGGATAAAGGAAAGCATATTATAGTTTCTAAAATAGAACATTTTAGCGTTTTAAACGCTGTGAAGTCGCTAGTTAGGTTGGGTTTTGAGGTTAGCGAGATTGCCGTTGACAAATACGGGTTGGTTGATCCTGCGGATATAAAAAATGCGCTAAGGAAAGACACTATATTGGTCAGCATAACGCACGCATCAAATGAAATCGGTACTATTCAAGATATCAAAGAAATTTCCAAGATAGTTCATGAAAACTCTGCGGCGTACATGCACACTGATGCAAACACGTCTTGCGGCTTTATTGAAACGGATGTCAAGGAGCTTGGCGTGGATATGCTTTCGGCTGCACCACACAGGTTTTACGGACCAAAGGGCACAGGGTTGTTCTATCTTAAAAAAGGAACTCGGGTGATGCCCTTAATAGACGGCGGTATTCAGGAGTTTGGCAGAAGGGGTGGGACGGAAAATGTTCCTGCCTTTGTCGGTGCAGGCGTTGCATGTGAGCTTGCCAAGAAAGAAATTAAAGATAGAACGGCGCACCTTCTTCCTATTCAAAAAAAGATTATAAACGGGGTCTTAAACGGAATTGATGAGGTGTATCTAAACGGGCATCCCGAGAAGAGACTACCTAACAATATTAACTTTGTGGTTAAATATATAGAGGGCGAGTCAATGCTCATGTGGTTGAATAACAATGGGATTTTGACGGCAAGTGGTTCAGCCTGTGCGTCTAAAATTTTAAAATCATCCCATATTCTAAACGCAATAGGCGTTGAACCGGCGCTTGCGCAGGGTTCCTTGCTTATCTCATTGGGCGAGGACAACACAATAGAAGACGCTGCTTATTTTGTAAAAGAGCTTCCCCCGATAGTTGACAAATTAAGGCAGATGTCTCCTCTTTACGAAGAAGTTATGAAAAATAAAGCATAGTAAAAATACTTGACTAAATTAGTAATGTATGGTTTAATCTGGGTAGTAAACTTTAGATAAAAAATTAGGAGGTAAAATATTATGCCGGTATATTCAGAAAAGGTTATGGATCATTTTCAAAATCCAAGAAATGTTGGAGAGATTGAGAATGCCGATGGCGTAGGGGAGCTTGGCAATCCTACGTGTGGCGATATAATGAAGATATACATAAAGGTTAAAGACGACAAGATTGATGAAGTGAAGTTTAAAACTTTCGGTTGCGGAGCTGCTATTGCGACAAGCTCTATGGTAACCGAGCTCATCAAGGGGAAAACGCTGGAGGATGCGGAGAAGATTTCAAACAAGGCTGTTGCGGAGGCTTTAGACGGGCTTCCACCGGTTAAAATGCACTGCTCTAATCTGGCGGCGGATGCGCTTCATCTTGCTGTTCAGGATTATAGGGCGAGAAAAGCGGGTAAGGGCCCTATAGGCAGGGTTGAAACTCCGGATCACGATGACGATCCCGCCGACTTACTCGAACACGCGTGATGTCATGAAATTTGATTACGAGCTCGATACATTTGGTTTGTCATGTCCTCTTCCTATTATAAAGGTGTCGGATGAGTTTAAAAATATACCCGATGGTTGCATATTAAAAGTGATAGCCTCGGACGGGGGCATTATAGAGGATTTAAAGAGCTACTGCAGAAGAACTGGGCATGAGTTTCTATCCTATGAAGAAATCCTGCCAGAATACGTAGTCTACGTAAAAAAATAAAAAAAAGATATTGACATTAAATATACAGATATTATAATAATGCTATGTGAACAAGAAAGGGTCAATTTAAATAAAATTACGGCATGAAAAATTTTTATTGACAAAAGGTAATTTTAGATATATAAGTTTATAAAGGTTTTTTTGTGCGTTAAAACTGACGTAAAACTGAGATTAAAATAAAAAATTTTCGAGGAGGTGAAAAAAAGTTTTATAACGAAAAGTTTGTAGTTTGTTTCTAGTTCTAATTTCATTAATTTTTAACCTTAAGAGAGAGGAAAGTTATGAAAAAGAAATTGGTAGTAACTGTGGTTGCGTTATTTGTATTGGCGCTTTCTTTTGCTATGGTGCCGAAGCAAGCAAGCGCAATTCCGGCTTTTGCTCAGAAGTATCACTTTTCATGCGCGGTTTGTCACACGCAGTTTCCAAATTTAAACCCGTTCGGTAGGGCATTCTGGAGAAACGGTTTTAGGCTTCCAGGTACAAACGGAACGCCTGCAGATGCAACGCAAATCACCGAAGGTTTGTCATTATCCAATCCATGGCCAGTTCCGATCATGATGGAAGGCATCATTATGTACAATCATGTTACAAACGAAAATATAAGTGCTGCAACCGATGCATTCGGTTTGGACGGCGCAGTAGTTGCTGCGGGAACATTTAAGCTCTATTCCCCGTTTGCTAATTCAATTTCGTATTACATGCATTGGGACATTGCTCCTGCAATGAATACGGCGCAGATTATGGCCGGCTTTAACGGACTTGGTAGCGGTTTTGGTATCGCGCCTCATCTATTTAACCTTAAAATTGGACAGGTAACGACTGCAAGCCCGTATTTCTATAGGCAAGCCCCGTTCTACCTTCCTGCAGGCCCGGTTCAGAACGTACAGGGACTTACTGTCGGAAACGATCAAGAAGCAGGAGCGTTGCTTCATGCAAGAAATGCTGGGTTTGATCTTTACGGAACCCCGGGTTATCATTTATGGTATAAGGTAACGGTCACGAATGACGCAGGTGGCAATACTAATAATCTAATAGACAATACCGTATCTAACGCGATGGAGTATTCTTACCAGATTAGAGAGTTTCTTCCTGTTTCAGCTGGACAGCTTGAATTTAGTTACTATGGCGCAACGATTGCAGAATCAATGCCTAATAGTGCGGGAACTGCTGCTGGTTACACGAACCGTATCAGCGTAAACGGTTTTGATGTTGATCTTGCAAACAATGTTTATGAGGTTGGCGCAACATACATGGTTCAAAGTGATAGTAAGCCTTACGGTAATCCATCACTTACAGCTACTCCATTTTTAAATGCAGCCGGCGGCACGATCGGCAACACGCATGATAGTAACGGTTATTCAACATTGGAATTATATGCACGTTATTTAATGCCTGGCGCTTTGTTTGGTCAAGATGTAATGCTATCAGGCGATTATGCCACGTATTCATGGACACATCAGAATTTACAACAGGCGTTTAATGCTGGTGGTACTATCCCGGCTGTTAATGCCAGTAATAATTTATACCAGAGCGGATCATACGCTAGCAACGAAGGTGTTAAAAACGCCCTTGATGCAGAAGTATGGGTTAATCTTGCTTTAAATGCGCATCTTTATGTAGGGTATCTGTTCACGAACAAGGCAGAGGATAATATGTTCGGTACGGGTCTCGACTTTGCATTCTAATCCGGCTTACGCAGGGTTATGTTACGCGCAGTTGCGATAATATTAAAACGGAAGGACTTAATAAGTCCTTCCGTTTTTTTTATCTATTCTGCTTGATTATTTTTTATAAATGATGTATAAAACAAGTGCGTACGCTATATTATATGAAATGAGAATAAGGTAAAAAGAGGTCAGGAGCAACATTGTTTATGAAAAAGATTGCGGTTATATTAACAGGAAGGCAGTCTGAGGGGGTTAGAATGGCAGCAGGTCTCAGTCTCTTAGATGACAATGTTGACATTTATCTGATCGATAAAGATTTTAACGGGCGGGATTTGCAGATTATAGAAAAACATATTGAGATGGTAAGATCTGTGGGTATCGGGCTCTATTCTAATTTTTTCAAAGAAGGATTTGAATTTATATCTAACACTGATTTTGGAAATAAATTTTCGGAATATGATTATATAATTCCATATTAATTATGAAGTTTTTATATCTGCTAAAAAAAGAGGATAGCCTTACGGGTGCTTTAAAAGATATCATGGATGCGCAGGTTTCAAGCGGAAATGATGTATTAGATATAAGGCTTTACGCAGGAGATATTGATTACGACGAACTGATAAGCACCATATTTAAATATGATAAAGTTATGTGTTTTTAAGTTGAGTTTTCACGTCCGTGGGAATGATAATAAGATTAAAACAGTAAAGGGGGGCTAAGTCTATGGATTACGGTTTAAGAAACAGGCTTTCAAGAATTATTAGGCGAGAAGATAACAGAACCGTTATGCTCGCGGTTGATCATGGTTACTTTATGGGACCTACAAGCGGTCTCGAAAATATAAAAAGCTCCATTACGCCGCTTTTACCTTATGCAGATTCGCTCATGCTTACAAGGGGTATTTTAAGAAATGATATAGATGCAAATATAGACATTCCTATAGTTTTACGGGTGAGCGGAGGCACAAGTATATTAAATGATGACTTATCTGATGAAGATATTACTGTCTCTATGGAGGATGCTGTGAGGCTTAACGCAAGCGCTGTTGCGTTGTCGATATTTATCGGTTCAAAAAATGAAAAACAGGGAATAGTAAATTTGGCGAAATTAGTTAACGAGGGTAGTAGGTACGGTATTCCTGTTCTTGCGGTTACCGCAGTCGGCAGGGAAATGACGAGAGATGCTCGCTATTTGTCGCTTGCTGTGAGAATTGCGGCGGAAACTGGAGCAAATATTGTAAAGACCTATTATTGCGAAAATTTTGAAAGTGTAATAAATGCTTGTCCGGTACCTGTAGTCGTGGCCGGAGGTAAAAAGATCGGAGAAAAAGATGCCTTGGAGCTTGCTCAAAATGCTATAAAAAGTGGCGCCGCCGGTGTTGATATGGGTCGAAATATATTTCAATCCAAAAATCCGATCAATATGATTAATGCCGTGAGATCTGTTGTTCATGGCGGGGTTACGGCAGAAGAAGCATTTAATACCCATATAGGCGGTTAATCTTTGAAAATTACCTACCGAATAATCAGGGATTTATCAATTTGATGAATAATTTAAGAAATGAAAGGGGTTCCTACCTAAGATCTGCCGTTAATCAACCCGTAGATTGGTATCCTTGGTGCGCTGATGCATTTAACGAGGCAAAAGAAAGGGATATGCCGGTACTCCTAGATATAGGCGCTGCATGGTGCCATTGGTGCCATGTGATGGATGCGGAGTCTTATATGGATGCGGAAACGGCGAGCATAATTAACAGAAATTTTATTGCGATTAAGGTCGATAAAGATGAGAGGCCAGATATTGATTCCCGTTATCAAAAAGCGGTGAGCATTTTTTCCGGCGGAGGAGGGTGGCCGCTTACAGCGTTTTTGACATATGATGGGTATTTTTTTTATGGCGGAACATATTTCCCGAAGGAACCTAAATTTGGAATCCCCTCCTATAAATCCGTTCTAAAGGAGATTGCAAAATATTACAGAGAAAATAAGGATGCCGTATTTTCTCAAACCATAGATTTTTATAATAGGATATTTAAGGATTCAAATAAGTTTTCAATATTTAATATTCAGAGGCTAAACGAAGCCGTTAGAAAAGATAAGGGTCTAAGTGAAGAATATGCCTTTCGACTTTTAGATGAGGCAGCGCAAGAGTTCAAGCTTCATTTTGATAATGAGAATGGAGGTACTGAGGGGGCGCCAAAGTTTTTTAATTTTTCTTCGATTGAGATGCTTTTGCAGGATTACAAGATAAACCATAATAAAGATTCCTTGACAAAGGGAATTTTTACCCTAAAAAAGATAGCCTGCGGCGGTGTTTTTGATCATGTTGCCGGTGGTTTCCACAGATACTCTACAGATGCGAAATGGATAATACCGCATTTTGAAAAGCTTGCGGGTGACAATGCTGATGCGCTCAGAATTTACCTAAACTATTATGATACAACAGGCGATAGGTTTATTTTAAACATTATAAACAAGACGCTCGATTTTATTACAAACGACCTATATGATAAAGTAAGCGGAGGCTTTTATGCCAGCGTAGATGCAGATGTGTCTGAAAATGATGACGGTAGTTTTTTTACATGGACTTATGACGAATTGATAGAGGTATTCCCGGATGAGGGAGAGTTAAATACAGTAATAAACATGTTTAATATCGGTAAAGATGGCAGAATACTAAACCAAGATGAGCGTGCCGGCGAAACAGATAAGATTAAGAGAATGGACGGAACGGCTCTGATAAATTCCAATGTTCCGAATGTCTTATATTTAGATTTACAGAGAGACGCTCGGGATATACTTTTGAGTAGACTTTATAATAATATTACCGCTAGGCTTAAAACTAGGAGAGACAATAGGAAAAAGCCGTTTATTGATAAAACTAAATATAGTTCGCTAAACGGAAATATTATATATTCGATTACCGAACTAAATAAGATTTTTAATTTTAAGAATAATGGAAAACACTCCGGTAGACTTTTGTCTGCAGCTTCTCTAAGAAAGAATGAAGAGAATAGGCAAAAACTAAATGAAATAGCCGAAAAGTCGATCGGACTTTTTTTAACGGCTTTTGATAAAAACGGTGATATAGGGAGATTTATCGGCGAGTCCGGGGGCTCTCTTCATGCAGACAATGCCTATATGCTTCTTGCATCAATAGGCCTGTTCGAAACGACGTCTAAGCCCATATATTTGACATATGCAAAAAGAATTGCAGAATATGTTATTGCAAACTATTACGATAGTAGGGATGGCGGCTTTTTTGACATAAAACATACTGTAAAAAGTTCCAAAATAGGCTTTTTAAGCTACAAGGAGAAGTCTATCGCAGATTACGGCGGTTATTCGGCAAATTCCATGCTATTACTTGGGATGACAAAACTTTATGCGTTGACTAATGAGATTCAATTTAAAAATGTTATTTTAAAGTCCTTTGAATATTTTATGAATGATGCCAATAATTTTAAACATAATGGTTCAAGTTATATAATTAGCCTGGTTCATTATGCACGAGGAATAAATGAAAATAGCACAAATTTAAAGAAACATTAAAGATCTGCAGGTAGTTAAACCTTGATTTTCTTGACATACATAATTTGGTTGTAGTAACATATGTGGTAAAGGCGCCGCAGGCAGTGTTTGATAAAAATGGTTCAATTAAAGATAGATGAATTACGAAGGTTAAACTATATGTGATCGGACGGAGGAAGGGTTCAATGAAGAAAGGAAATTTTTCTTTGCTCGTTAAGTTTTTTGTGTTAATTTTATCCTTTTCGATATTTTTTATCGGCTACTTTGCTTTAAACGCTTACTCTTTTGATACATATATAACCGTTCACAGGGGGGCAACCTTAGCCCGCATTGCCAGTACCCATAATACAACAGTCTCTTCCATAATGGACCTAAACGGTCTTCATAGCTATGTCATATTTCCGGGTGAAAAGTTAAAGATAATCTCCGGTGCTCACAGCCATCGCTCTTATCATCCCGTTATAACTTACGACCGTTACACGGTTCAATTTGGTGACACATTATCTTTAATAGCACAGAAGTACGGTACGTCTATTGCCGAACTAAGGAAGCTCAATAGTTTACATTCAAATGTAATTAGGCAGGGAGCCCTTTTAGTTGTTCCTAAGAAAAGTAGCGGTTTGCATCGAGATATTGTTTATATAACCGTTCACAGGGGGGCAACCTTAGCCCGCATTGCCAGTACCCATAATA
>CAZVZU010000003.1:118505-222126 GCA_964631685.1 uncultured Actinomycetes bacterium
AGCTCAATAGTTTACATTCAAATGTAATTAGGCAGGGAGCCCTTTTAGTTGTTCCGCAAAGATATAGGACGGCATTAATCAATAAACATGGCCATAACAAATATGGATACTATTATATTGCCAATAGAAGAAACAATATGATAAGTATCGGTAACAAGATAGTATATACCGCGCTACAATTTATAGGTGTTCCGTATGTGTGGGGCGGGACTACTACACATGGAATGGATTGTTCCGGTTTTTCTCAAAAAGTGTTTGCGAGGAACAATATACGTATTCCGAGGACCGCACTTGAGCAATCAAGATTGGGTAAATATGTTCCTAAAAACAGCTTAAGGCCCGGTGATTTGGTCTTCTTCAGGACATATGCCCCTTATATTTCCCATGTTGGTATTTATATAGGGGACGGAAAATTTATTCAGGAAAATTCAGGTGCCGGGACAGTAACGATAACTCGCCTGTCAAACGAATATTTTAAAAGAACTTACGCATTTGCAAAACTTATTAATTAAAAACCTTTATATATCTGATCATATCGGTTATTATGTTATCGGTTTAATGTAGGAGATAAAGTTTATGTTTAATTTTAACAGTTGGTATGCTCCAAACCCGATAATATACATGGGATCAATTCCTGTGCATTGGTATGGAATCTTGATAGGAATAGGTTTTATTGTTGGCATCGCCATAGCCTATTTTAGGGTAAAATCATGGGGCGAAGATCCTGAAAATATCATTAATATTATGGTATTTGCCATACCTGTGTCAATTATCTTTGCGCGTATTTATTATGTAGTTTTTGCATGGGGATATTACGCAAGGAATCCGATGAGTATTTTTTATATATGGCAGGGTGGCATAGCTATATATGGCGGGGAAATTGGAGGACTTCTAGTTCTTTTGCTTTATACCCGTATTAAAAAATTAGACATATGGTTATATATAGACGCGCTTGCGCCAAGTCTTATTCTTGGGCAGGCTATAGGTAGATGGGGAAACTTTATAGACCAGCAAGCCTTTGGTTATCCCGTTAAATGGGGACTGCCTATTTCAAAAGTATTACGCCCGATTAACGCATATACCCCAAAACACTTGCTGTTTGGATTATGGGGCTATCCTTTCCAAACAGCATATCCGAAAAACCTCGCAATGTATTCCCACTTCGAGCCTTCATTTTTATATGAGTCCGTTCCGGATTTTCTTGGATTTATATTTTTAATGTGGCTTTCGAGAAAAAAGCCGAAGGTTGCAGGCAAAATACTTATTGGTTATTTAATATGGTACGGAATAACCAGGTTTTTTACGGAAGGGACAAGAATTGACAGCCTATGGATGGGAAATAGCCTTAGGGTTTCACAAGTGCTAAGTATGCTTGTTGTTGTAGCTTCTATAGCAATTTTAATTTATAGGCATTATAAATATAAAGCGCTATAAAACAACGGACTATCGTTCCGGGTTTAAATAAATTGCCTACCATTCAAATTTAAACAATACTCCGATATGGTCGAGTTTATAAAAAATTTAAGCATAAAATGGAAAATATTGGTGAGCGCTTTTGTCATTTTTTTCTTCACTATTTTTGCTAGCGACGGCATTTTTCTATATACGATTTATAAAACTCTAAATTACAGAAACTCGCTTAAAAATGAAAAATTGGTCAAAATAACGGTTAAGCCACTGGCGCAGCTTTTATATCTAAGAAGGATCAAGTTCGCGAAGGATTATTTGATTTGCGTTTATAAGCATAAAACCATTGGGCAATATAGAAATATAAAGGGGCTGAGCCTATACGATTTAAAAGGACAACCTATCTTTAATTGCGGGACAATCTATGATAAAAACAGTCGCAATAATGGATTGTATTATAAAAAACTGAGCTATAACGGAGAAAAATTAGGAACGTTACTAATAAGATTTAATTTGGAAAGCGAATTAAACGGCGTAAGAACCCGTGTTTTCTGGGTCGGAATAAGATTTTTGATAATAGCTGTCGGCTTTATTGCACTGGGGCTCTTTATGTTTTATATGATAACGGTTTTTTTAACGAAACCGCTGTCGGAAATAAAAGAGAATATAGAAAAAATAAAAAACGGGCATTATAAAATAACCTTTAAGAGTAGACCTAAAGACGAGATAGGGAGTGTAATAAATGCAATTAACTCGATGGCGCAGGCGACAGAGGCTTATATAAAAAAGATTGACTTGATGAATAAAGAGAAAAATGAATTAAATTGTATGGCGGTTATGGGTGAGATGTCTGCACATATTGCCCACGAGGTAAAGAATACGGTATATGTTATTTCATCCGCCAATACTTATATTTCCAATGAAACGCATAATAAGATCGTTATAGAGCTTACGAACATAATTGATAACGAAGTAAAAAGACTAAATAAAATGACGATGGATTTTTTAGGTTTTACTCGGCAGAGAAGTCCTGAATTAACGGCAGTAAATATTAATAAATTAATAAACGAATCTTTAAGGATATCCAAACTGGAATTGTCAAATCTAAACATAAAATTAATTAAAGATTTGTGCGACGATAATATTGCGTTTATAAACGGAGATCCGGAACTTTTAAAGCAGGTTATTCTCAACTTGATAGTCAATGCAATAGATGCAATTTATATTGTTGACCAGCCTAAAAACAAGGTTATAAAAATATGTACAAAAATTAAAGGAGACTTCGTAAGCATAGAGGTCGAAAACAGTGGGCAACAGATATCAAAGGAAAATTTGAACAATATATTTAAGCCGTTTTTCACCACTAAAAATACCGGTTCGGGTCTTGGGCTTTCGATCTCTCAGCGGATAGTTAAATTGCACCATGGAACAATATATGTCGATAGTGATGAAAATAAAACGGTTTTTACGATTACAATACCCCTTTTGAGGCGGGCTCAACATGCGGACGGGGTGTAAATATATTCTAGAAGCGAGGCAATATGGCTAAGGTTTTATTGATAGATGATGAAAAAAATATTTTGCGGGTAGTTAGCTTAAATTTAATCAAACAAGGTTTTTTAGTAGACACGGCTACTAACGCGAAACAGGGTTTTGACCTATTTTTAAAGAACAGACACGATATAATTTTGAGTGATTTAAAATTAGGCGGAATGAATGGGATAGAACTGCTTTCCAAGATAAGGAACATTGATAAAGACGTTGTATTTATAGTTATTACTGCATTTGGCAGTATAGAACAGGCGGTTTACGCTATGAAGATTGGGGCGAACGACTTTATTTCTAAGCCGGTGGATATAGAGGGTCTTTCCGAAAATTTAAAGGCGCTTTTGCATAGGAATAAGGGTAATTTAAAAACATCTAACAATGAAGAAGAAGATTATATATTAAAAATTAAGGAAAATTTCATATATGAGAGCCCTCAACTTGCTGAAATTTTGCATGAGATCTATTTAACGGCTAAATTTAAATCTAATATTTTAATAACCGGAGAAACAGGTACAGGCAAAGAGCTTATCGCAAGAATCATACATAATTCTTCGGGTAGGAAAGGGGAGTTCGTTCCGATAAATTGTAGCGCAGTGCCGACCGACCTTTTAGAAAATGAGTTTTTCGGGCATGAAAAAGGGTCTTTTACGGGCGCTATTTCAAAGCGAGTAGGTAAATTCGAATTAGCTGAAAATGGAACTCTTTTTCTGGATGAAATAGGAGAAATGCCGTTATTTATGCAGGCAAAATTACTCAGAGTGGCGCAGGATAAAGAATTTTCAAGGATAGGATCAAATTCGACAATTAAGCTTAATGCGAGAATTATTTGTGCTACAAATGTAGAACTTGAAAAGGCGGTTATCGAAAAAAAATTCAGAGAAGACCTTTTTTACAGGATAAACGTACTGCATTTTAAAATTCCTCCGTTAAGAGAAAGGAAGGAAGATATAATTCCACTTGCAGATTTTTTTGTTAAAAAATATAGTGAACTTAATAAAAAAAATATAAAATCCATCTCGAAAGAGGCAATCAGGATTTTAATGGATTACACATTCCCCGGTAATATCAGGGAGTTGGAAAATTTTATAGAGCGCGCCGTGATTGTTTCTCATCATGATATACTTGAACCGTCAAATCTGCCTAAAACGGTAACATCTATAGGTTCTAAGGATCAAGATGGGTATAATAACGGCTTAATAAGTTTAACAGCTGATAATTTAAAACTTGAGGATGTGGAAACATACGTAATTAAAAATGCGCTTGAAAAAAATGATTACAATCAAACCAAATCGGCGATTGCACTTGGCATATCCAGAAAACAGCTGATAACAAAGATGAAAAAGTATAATCTTTTCGGGTAAATATAAACTTGTCCGTTTTTGGACAGTTGTCTGCCCGTTTTTGTCCTTCGCCCCATTACATTTTATTTCAGTATATCCGCTTCATCATTAACCGTGAAAAGTTAAAAATACCCTTGATGTTCATATCACTATTGTTCTACCTTTAAATATGCGTAAGGATACTATCAAGATATAACTGTCCTTTAATGCATGGCATAAACATTGCAATCATACAAGGGTATTCTGACGAACAATAAAACTTTTATAAATGAGGAGGATAAGGTATGCGTAAAGGGCAGGATGTAACAAGAAGGGATTTTATTAAAAAGACAGCGATTGCAACGGCTGTTATCATAGGAGCCGGTTCAATAACTAATATTCCAGAGGCTGTCTTTGCAAAAAAAACGCCCCATAAGTCTATTTATGTGGTAAAAGCAAATGTTGAAACGGTTAATGGCAAGAAAGTAAAATGGATTGAACATCCTAATAGTGAAGAGATGTCGTTTATCCCAAGTGTCCGTCTTCCTTTAATTGCTCAGAACGGGGCTTTTGTTCCGGTTACTATGGAGGCGCGGAGATCCCAGACCGATAGGTTATATTTAAAAACATTTTATATTTACGATTTAAATAATCCGGTTCCTCTTGTTGCCTCTTTTAATTTAACACCCAGAAACGGTAAGGCATACATCGCAACGAGAATTAAGCTGCAGCAAGAATCGTATGTTCAAGTTTTGGCGGAATATTCCAATGGCGAAGTTTACGGCTACAAAAAAAGAATTAAGGTGACCGTCGGCGGATGCTAAGAGATAAACAATAGGCCCAAACTAAATTAAATTTTCTTTATATATTTAAATAAAGGAGTGAAGCTATGAAGATAGGAACTATTATGGTTAGAGTCCCCGAAAAGGTAAAAGCAGGGGAAATTTTTAAAGTATTATCATTGGCGCAACATCCGATGGATACCGGTCTTGTTAAAAATAAAAAGACCGGCAAGATTATCCCTGAATGGATAATAAATAAAGTGGATATATATTACGATAAAAGAATAATCATGACTTGTGATTACGGGATAGCGATATCTACGGATCCCTTTTTAGCATTTTATGTGAAGGCGATAGACAGGACTGCCTCATTAGATTTTGTTATGCGTGACACTAAGGAAAATATATATAAGAAATCAGTTTCAATAAATGTAGGTTAAATATTCTACTTAAATTATAAGAAATGGTGAATAAATGAAAAGATTATTAATAACTTTGTCAGTGTTCATTATTTTGCTTGTCGGCTCTCTCTATGCATATAATGCGTACGTATTGAATAGTTTTCATAGCGCATTTTATACCATAAAGGTAAAAAAAAGCTTTGGAGGCGCTGTATTTGACCTAAAACAGGCTATGATAAGCAATGATTATGTTATTGTCGGTGTAAACCCTATTTCTCAAGGGATTAAAAATGAAGGAAAAAAGATTTCTAAGCTAGATGTCATCGAATATTGCAATCTGTCATATGCTTACGATATTCTTCACGGCAATAAAAAATTTGCAGCTTTTATGCCTTGTAGAATTGCTGTTTACAAAGAAGGGAATTATGTGGTTATAACCGGTTTTTTGCCTTCTCACTCGCTTAGATTCTTTTCACATGTTACTCCATTAATGAGAGCTACTGCATTAAAGGTCACACATCAAATGAAAGACATTATAAATTCGGTAAAAAATGGTTTCTGATTTTTATAAAATATAAATATAAAGAGAGATATCAAACATTATGATTAACACAATATCAAGAAGATATTTTTTGAAAGCTTCGGCGCTTCTTGCCGCGGGAACGGCGATAAATCCTGTTAATATTTTAAAATTTAAATCGGTAGGTAATTTAACTATCGCATGGAATTCAGACTCCCATGCGCACTTAAAACCGACCCTTTATAGGGAACCCTCCGTTAACATTGGTTCACGAATTGTTAACGGCAGACCGGGGCATTTGACGGGAGACTCCTTTAATCTTTACTATGATATAAACCCCAAGTCTGCTATGGGTTATTTTTGTTCTTATGTGGATTTCGAGAACCTAAACAGGCGTTATGGTCGTATGGGTGGTTATGCTCATATGGCATCCGTTTTTAATAAAATAAAAGCAGAAAGATACAATAAAACTATACAGCTTGATACTGGGGATTCGTGGCAAGGTACGGGTGTGGCACTTCTTACCGGGGGCATGGCTGTTGTAAATACTCAAAACGCTATGGGTTACGATGCAATGACGGGACATTGGGAATTTACTTATGGAAAACAACAGCTTTTGTCCAATATTAAAAAACTAAAGTTTCCGTTCATAGCACAAAATGTTAAGGATGCAACATGGGGCAATCTCATATTTAAACCCTATATAATAAAGGAGATAAACGGTTTAAGGATTGGTATAATAGGGCAGGCGTTTCCGTATGTTCCATTAGCTCATCCTAGTCATTTTGTTAAAAATTGGGCTTTCGGTGTGGATACGTATCACGCCCAAAAAACGGTAAATAAGCTTAGAAATAACGAAAAAGTAGATTTGGTCGTTGTTCTTTCTCATAACGGACTTGAGGTTGATAGAAAGTTTGCGGCTACGATCAATGGCATAGATATCATAATAGGTGGTCATACCCACGATATTCTTCCATCTCCAGATATTATTAATAACACCCTTATATGTCAGGCAGGCACACACGGCAAATTTGTGGGAAGAATAGATTTAAATATTAGGAATAAAAAAATAGTTGATTACGATCATAGGCTGATCCCTATAGTTACAGATTGGATTAAACCCGACATAGAGGTGTCTCGCGTGATAGATGAGCAGTATGCCCCTCATAATAACATACTCAATGAAGAATTGGGAATTTCCGAAGATTTACTATATAGGAGAGCGACGTTTGTCAGTACGGTAGGCAATGTTGTGCAGCAGGCGTTTATAGAGAAGTTTGATACCCCGCTGGTATTTACGCCGGGATGGAGATGGGGCGAAACGATTCTTCCGGGAGAAAAAATTACTATGGAGCATGTGTACGGGGAATATGGCACTACATATCCTGAAATTTACAAGGTTAGACTAAAAGGAAGTCAATTGTTTCAAATTATGTCAAGTAGTTTAAGCGATGTTTTTGCGAAAGACCCGTATTTGCAGATGGGCGGAGATGTTACTAGGGTATCTAATTCAAAATTGCGCATAAGGATTAACACTCATTTAAACAAAAGGATCGAATCTTGGGACATCAATGGTAAGCCCCTAGAGCCCAATAAGGACTACACAATTGTAACTTCTGGCGCCAAAATGCAGAAACTTTCAAATACTCCAAATCAAGGTTTATCGAAACATAAGGCCTATGATGTTCTTGCCGACTATATTAGAAGCCATAAAAATATTAAATCTATTCAAACTGGAGACGTGATATACGGCCATTCGAGAACAGCAGGCTGATAAATAAACTGGATTATAAAACGAATAGGGGCATCAAGCTATGAATATAAAGATTTTGTTTGTGTTAGTCATGTTAATATTGTTTACCGCAATGAATGTTCCGACTAATTTATATGCTAAGGGGCGAATTATAAATGTCTATAAATATTTTTCGCATCATCCGCTGAAAGAAATATATGTTGTAACCAATGCAAATCCCAAGGAATGGGCATTGACATTGTCTGATGTTTCGAATGCGATAATATTGTCAAGTCCTCATTTTATTAATTTAAAGATAGATGTGGTTGCATATGCTCCCGGGGGAATGCAGTTTTTAATGAAAAAATATGATAAAAAGAATTATCCGACAATTCAAAGCTTACATGCTTACGGAGTGAAGTTTATTGCGTGCTATAACACGATGAAGACTCTCCATATTAAACCGAAAGAATTGTTTGATTTCGTGAAAATTGCTTACCCGGGGGCTGTTTTTTATATAGCCATGAAGGAGTCACAGGGATTTAGGTATATTAAAACTTATTAATGATCGTGTGTCGAAAATAATTTCGAAAACTATAAAATTTAATAGCTACAAGGAAAGGTGGAGGATTAAAAATGCAAAAAGTTCATGATGTAGGAAAAATTTACTTTCTGGTTTTATTATGCACTTTTATTACGATTTCAATGCTATATATGGTCGGTAACGTATTTGCTGGCCAGCAGCCTAAGAATTTTACGCAGGCGGTTAAATTAGGCAAAAAATATTATAAAACCTCGTTTGGGTTTATCGGTAAATCATGCGAAACTTGTCATAGCATTTCAGATATTACAGGTAGAGGGGTAGGGAAGTCGACAGTTCCAATCCCTCCGTTTCCCGCCACTTACTATCCTAAATTTAAGAAGACCAATATATACTCTAGGAAAAAAATTCCTTATTCATTGCAGGATCAAATAAGGCACTGCATATTAAGAGGAGAAGAGGGTTTTAAATATGGACCCCATGCAAAGATTGTTGAGTATTTAGACCTTTATCTTACATATATATCTAATGGACACGAAATTCATATTCCCTTGAAAAAATCGAAGAGGAAATGATATTAACTTGAAAATATGAAGGAGGAAAAGAAAGTGAGTAAAATTGTTGCGAAGAGTTTAGTGTTGGCATTGTGCATCGGGTTATTTTCATTAATAGCGCTTTCACCGTCACGCGTTTTTGCCGCATGGCAAGGTAAAAATTTAAATACAGTGCCTTATTTTAAACATCATGCACTTAAAATTATTTTTCAAGTTCCAAATAATCCTAAAATGTGGACATTAACAATACACAATGCGAAAAACGCCTTACATTTTTCAGAAAAGTATGGCTTTAAACATAGTATTATATTGGCTGCGTATGGGCCTGCCATCAAAATGTTTATCAGAAAATATGATAAAAAAAATTACGCAATATTGCAAAGCTTAAGTGTCTACGGTATAAAAATGGCTGTTTGTCACCAGACCATGTTACATATGCATATCACGAAGGATCAATTATTTAATTTTACAGATGTCATGTATCCCGGGGGAGTGTTTTATATTATTAAAAAAGAGCAACAGGGGTATGCTTACATCAAACCGTAAATAGCAGCCACATGTAGCTGCTATTTATAGGCATAAATAATTTACTTGATTAAGCGTCGAGCTGTCCATATAATGTATTTGCAATAGGGACGGTTTGACGCTTAAATGTTTGTTGCTCTCATATTTTTATGAAAAAACCGATTATATATCCTGATAATTTTTTGTTACAGGGATTTTATTAAATGCCGAAGACTATAACGGTTATGGTTAAGCCTAATGCTAAGGTAGCCGCTTATGAAATATTAGACGATGGAACATTAAAACTTTCAATAAGAGAAAGGCCTATTCAAAATATGGCCAATAAGGCAGTTATAAAAAAGATAGCTGAAATTTACGGCAAGCCCAAGGGCAAGATTAAGATTAAATCAGGTTTGAAATCCAAGAATAAAATTGTTACCATTGACGAATAATGTGATTATTTTTTAACAATAGTATAGTTTGACTTTTTATAAATATAGCATTATAATTCTACAGAGAGTTCGCTGGTCTTATATAATTTTTTTTATGGTTATATCCATAGGTTATCATAATATTTATGAGTTATAAAAGAAGAAATATTTACAGTATTTTGTTTCTTATCATGTTGCCATATTTAATGGGTGTCCATGACCTTAGCTACGTTTATAATATACCTATGCAAATGAACCCTGTGTCAAGGAAGATTGTCAAGTATAGTGCCGTGGAGACGCAACAGGCGGGGTTTACAGCTATCCGTAATCACGGGTTTACATTACAGACAGATAATTTGAAGGTTGTTAATGTTGAGCATTATTTGACATGTATGGAGTGTGAAAATTTACTTTCCGCAGTCTTTGTAGTGCACGCGCAGTATAAATTTTTTATTGAGAATACACAGTTTTCCTCTCTCATAATAATAAACAATTTCACCGATAATGTTTTTCATCCCCCCAAGTTTGTATAATTTTCCACATTTTTATTAGTATTTCAGTGCTAAATTACACATAATTGGAAGGAGATGTTATGACAAAAAAATTATTAATTATTGCTGTATTTTGCAGTTTTTTTATAGCTTCTTTTATTGCTATATTACCTAAAAGTTCTTACGCTATACCGCCTTTTGCTCAGAAGTATCACTTTTCTTGTGCGGTATGTCACACTACATTCCCAAATCTAAATCCATTTGGTAGGGCCTTCTGGAGGAATGGTTTCAGGCTGCCAAACACAAATGGAACGCCTTCAGATGCTACGCAGATTACTGAAGGGCTCAGTATGCCAAATCCATGGCCTGTGCCTATTGCTGTTTCGACATGGATTAGTTACCAGCATTACAGTAACGAGAATGTAAGTCCTCAAACGGATGCGTTTTCAAATATGTCAATGGTAGATTTCGGCGGCGTATTTAAACTTTATTCACCGTTTGCTAATTCCTTGTCTTTTTTCTCTATGAATAATGTTGGAACCGGTACGCCTGCTATTACCAACGCTCAGTTATGGGCATCTATAAATGGAATAGGTTCCGGTTTCGGGATACCTTCGCATTTATTGAATTTAAAAATTGGAACGCCTAATACGGCTGCTCCTTATTTTGATAAGCAATTTGCATTTTGGATTTATGCCCCTACCGTACAGGCTTTAAATGTCGGATATGATGGTGAGGGAGGCAATCTTATAAATAGCATGATGGCAGGCGGGTTTGAAGTTTACGGAACTCCGGGTCATAATTTGTGGTATAAGGTTACGGTAACAAATGACGGTGGTATGCCAAGCAGTCCTGCCATGAACGCATCTGCAGCCGGTACAGGGCAGAGTAATGCAATGGAGTATTCTTATCAGCTAAAGGAATATTATCCGACGTCTGCCGGGCAGTTAGAGTTCGGTTACTATGGCGCAATGATAGCGGAGCCGCTTGCCGTAAGTACTCCTGCGCAGGGTTCTTGGACTAATCTTGTCGTTGGCAATGGCGTAGATGTTGATCTTGCAAATAACATATATGAAATTGGTGCTACATATTATGTCCAAAGCGACAGTAAGCCGTATGGTAATCCTTCCGTGACCGCGACTAGCTTTACAGACGTTGCCGGAAACGTAATCGGTAATACACATTCTAGTAACGGTTACTCTACATTCGAGCTTTACGGGCGTTATATATTCCCGCAGTTTGGATATGGTTTAATGATAGCAGGGGAATATGCTCAATATTCTTGGGCGCATAAGCAGTTGCAGGAGGCGTTCAATAATGGTGGACAAGTATCTGCTACTTGCGCAAGTGCCGGTTTGTACCAATCAGGGACATATACAGAGGCCAACAGTGGCTGTGTTAATGAGGGTATAAAGAATGAATTTGATGTTCTTGCCGAGTACAGTCTTGCATACAATACGCATGTATATCTGGAGTATTTGTTTACTAATAAATCTCAGGATAATACGTTTGGTACAGGACTTGCGTTTGGATTTTAATTTAGTTCTGCGCAGTTAACGGTATTAATCTAAACAACGCTAAATCGGGGATGAGTTCTTGATTTAGCGTTGTTTGATATTAGGTGTTTTGTCGTTATATCTCTCTTATTGATTTTTCTATCATTTTCTTCACGGTAGCGGCCTTTCCCGCCATTGCTTTTATATCAACCAGCCCTAAAAGGGTTTCGGGATTAACGGCGCTAACTACGACGTCTCCATCTTTATTTTCGTAAATACATACGTTGCAAGGAAGCAGAAGCCCTATATCGTCACTAGTACTCAGCGCCTCCATCGCTATTTTTGGATTACACATTCCTAAGATGGTATATTTCTTAAAATCTGCATCTATTTTTTCTTTTAGAATTTTTTTGACGTCCATTTCTGTTGCTGCTCCAAATCCGTTTGCCTTAAAAACTTCCCTAGTTCTTGTTACAGTTTCGCTAAAACTCATCTTGACAACCTTTGAAATGCCTAAATTTGATGCCATAATCATCTCCTGTTAAAATTAGTTATAAAAATTTATGTATTATATATACATATTCATATTATTTTATATATAAAATAGATGCTTGTCAATACGGGCTATGCAAAAATATTCCTAAGTTACTTCTTAACATTAACTTAACGCAAATGTAATAATTTTGTAATATTTGCCTGGTAAAATGTAAGGAAGTTAATTATATAAAAGAATTAAGGACTGATTGCGCAGACAGAAATTAATTTAATTAAATCAAAAAACAGGAGGAAATTATGGAAGGATTTGTTAGTTCCCGAAAGAGGGGTTTTGCAATTATTGCCCTATTAGCCGTCTCTATAGCGCTTATTTTTATGAGCGTTGCGCATAGGGCGGTTTACGCCGCCTCAATCAACGGGAGTGGTAGCAAGGTAAGCTTTTACGAAAACCCCGTAACAGGAGAGGTGTTTTTGAAACCTGGTAACGGAAGGGTCAGTGTGAACAAAGATGTTGCTAAAGAGTTGTTTGGCAACAAAAAAATCGTGCCAAGCGCAATTCCCGCATGGACAAAGCATGTAAAACTGGGAACAACGATTTGGATTGGTTATGGGTATTATAATAACGCCGGTTTTTCACAGGATTTGCAGCTTGAAGAAAATCGTCCGGCTACGAATAACAACAATTATAATTCTTTTAATGTAAACAGGGGTTATATTAATTTTATTTATCATGAGAATAAAAAATGGTTTTTAAGAGTTACGCCGAATATTCATAGAGGGCAGGACGGTAGTGCGTATATACGGCTAAAGTATGCCTATCTACAGTTTAATAATATTTATGATGCAAACGGATTAACCATGAGCTTAAAAATTGGACAAACTACAACGCCATTGATTGCATGGGAAGATCATCTTCTTGGTTACCATTTTGCGGAAAGAACGCCTTACGGCTTTCTAGGTGTTACCTCCACGCAGCCTGGCATTAGTCTTACAGGGCAATATAAGGCCGGCGGAAGGATTTACGCAGTATATAACACAGGTTTTTTTAACAGTGGCGGATGGCATAATAATGAGGAAGCCGATCAAAAATCTCCACAGGTTAGGGTCGATATTTATCCCTTCGGCGTAAATTCTAAACTTGACGGCATAGGTATAAGCGGTTATTATGCATGGGCTCAGCAGAATGCATTTTCTTCCGCAAATGCGAATCATCCTACGACAAGAACGGCGGCATTGCTTCATTATAAGACGCCCCGCTCCATGATTGTGTTACAGTATGACTATGCGCTTAACCAATTAGGGTCTTTCGGTAATATTAATACATCTTCCGGAAGCTGGTGCGGGATAGGAGCAAATACTAGTACCCCAAATGCATATAGTTGCAACCTATCCGGTGCTTCACTTCCGTTTAATCCGAGCAAACTTGGCGCTTCGCCGCATAATACCGAACATGGATTTGATGTATTTGGGTATTATAATGTTCCCAACAGTAAAATAGGATTCTTTGGTCTTGTGCAAAGGTATTATTACTCAACACCGCCGGTTGACGTCAGTAATTTCAAATATGGAAATCCATACGATTTTCAGAGGGTAGTAGCGGGCATAGGATATCGCATTAACAAGCATATAACATTTGCAATAGATGAACAGAATTATCAATTTATTCATGCAAAGAATTACAGGGATCTTCCGTCTACATCTGCCGGATACAGAAACTACGGCCAATGGATGGGTGATACGAATGCAATATTATTTCAGGCTAGGATTGCATTTTAGTCTAAACTTAGTTTTTCTCTCTTAAGTTAAATGTATATGAAATAAAAGCATGCTTCTCTTACCCCGTTTCTTAGGAAGCGGGGTATTTTATTCATTATTGCTTTTAATAATAAAATCATAATATAATGGCGAAGAGGATTCTGTGTCGCGTGCAATGAACATTTATAAACGGAGGATTGTCTATGCATATGCTCGTTTATTATTTAATTGCTTTCTTATGGGCAGTATTTACCGGTTTTATATTTTCTTCCATAGGCGCTGCAGGTGGCATACTTGCCAGTTTTGGATTTATAACGGTTTTGCATATTCATGTGGCGAACTCTGTAAAGATTATGAGTCAAATTTTGGTCATTATCGCACCTTTAATTGCACTGCCTGTCTATTTTAGGCAAAAAAGGGTCCAGAGTTTTAAAAAGATTTTATTCTATTTGGCTTTTATAATGGCTCTCGGCGCTATAATGGGGGCCACTTTCGGATCTTGGTTTTCTAAGACTTACTTATACGAACTTAAGTCGTTCAAATATCTTTTTGGCTACCTTACATTCATAGTGGCAGCCTTAATGATCTACAAGGTTGTAAAACAAAGAATAAAAAAGTCGAAGCAAAGTAGTATTGCGGATACCGCAAATTCGGACATAGCGGTGTCCGTCGGCAAGTTTTCCTTTAAGAAGGTTAAGTTTGCCTTTATGTCTAAAGAATATTCGTTCAGTCCGTCTATTTCATTTATTGCAGGTTTTCTGATTGCGACCGTAGCATCTATTTTCGGCGTAGGTGGTGGCTTTTTAATCGTTCCATTTTTGACCGATGTAAACGGTCTTCCTGTTTTTTTGGCAGCAGGTACGAGTATATTAATAGTCTTAATTTCATCTACGGTCAGCGTATCCAATTACATCAGGATGGGGGTTCATATTGTAATCCCGGTTCTTTTAGTAGAGATCGTAGGTATTATAGTAGGTTCCGCATTGGGTCCTAAAATTTCTCAGTATATAAATGAAAAATGGCTAAAATATACTCTGATAACTATACTCTTTTTTATCGGATTGTTTTATGTGTTACTCTAAGGACGAAAACACAAAAAAAATGATTGACAACGATATTATATATGATACGATTTAAATACAAGCGAGGTTAATGGAGATCGGTAAACAAATTTGCAAGCTGTTGAAAGATATACTAAGTAACCCTAAGGATATAAGTTTTGAAAAGATAGATAGACTGTTTAAAGGATTTGGATATAGGGTTGGTCAACCAAGAAAAGGCGGTAGCCACTATATTTATCGAAAAAAAGGGGATATGCCGATAACCGTTCCTTATAGAAAGCCCGTTAAGAAATATTATATAAAACACATTATAAAAATACTTGAGTTGGAAGGTTATTATGAGAAGAACTGTAAAAAGCGATATTGATTATTATATGAACTTGCCTTACGCCATAGAGATTATTCCATATACCGGGGGGGGGTTCTTTGCTAAGATAAAAGAACTTAGGGGTTGCATGACAGAAGGAGATACCATTGAAGAAGCGCCCATGATGATAGAAGATGCTAAAATAACGTGGCTTAAAGCTGCGCTCGAAGACGGCATAGATATACCACTCCCGGAACTTATAAAGAAAGAGGGGCACGCCGAAAGGATAGCCGATGACGCTGAGTCGTGTTGCGTAAATTCTTAATATATGTCCGGGCACTTTGGTTCGTTAGCCATGTATATAGGATAGAACCCAAGTACGCGGGGATATCACGCAATGGTTACTTTTTTTGTTAAAATAAGTATAAGAAGATTAATTAATGTTATTGCCATGCTCCGTGCAAGAGTAAAGTAAGACAGAAATGTTAAGAAATCACAATGACTTTTGATAAATTTTTGAAGAGAAGTATAATGCTCCTCAAAATAAGTAGTATAACAAGACATGATGACAAGGTCTCATAGAGTTGCGTATATCATTTGACAAATATATATCATAGAAAAACTCATCAAACATACTTCCTTTATTTTTCCATTAAGTAGCATGGTTGATGTTTCTTAAATGGCGAAAGAACAAGTAAAAGATTGGTGCCGAAGGGGGGAATCGAACCCCCATGGGATTACTCCCGCCGGATTTTGAGTCCGGTGCGTCTACCAATTCCGCCACCCCGGCATGTATCAACGCATGTTGTTTATTAAAATAAACTTGATTATTAGAATGCGCTGTTATAAAATTCTACAATATAATTTATTAAAACTCAATAGAAAATTAATGGCATGGGAATTATGCTCCGTATAAAGAAAGAAATCCATAAACAGACATATATAATTAATTTTAATAAGGGTAAAAAAGAATGAACGAATTTAACGGATCCGATTATCAATCTCTATTTAAAAACAACGAGAATGATTCTTTTAATAAAAAAATAGATCAAAAGCGGGGTACATTAAATCTGCTTGTAGTTATGGCGCTTGCAATGCTCATAATTATCACATGGTTTTCTATATATCTGTGCTATTTGTCGTATATAAATTCAACAAAAAAAAGTGGTTATATTTCAAAAGGGTTAAGCCTAAACTTAAAAAAGGATACTTTGAGATATAACAAGATTAAAACAAATCTTGCGTTTTTTAAAACTACAGATGAAAATCAAGTAAACATTTCAAATTTGTTTTATCTTTTATCATTGCACAGATTAAGCTCTACCTATGTCAGTTTTATAAAGGCAGATAACGGGCGCATCTCTGTCGGTATAGTATCCTTAGACAAGGGATATTTTAAGTCCCTGCGTCTCATAAGAGATTATGCCTTATACTTAAATATGTACGATTCGCAAATGCATACGGATGGCTTTAAAATAGTAACGCTGACCAACATAAAGACTAAAAACGGCAACTATATACTCGGCGTACTTGAAAGCGGTAAATATAGGAGGTTTAATCTATAAACCCGCTTTCCTCTAAATCGTTTATTGCATTTTTAATTACGGACGCAGATTTCTTTAGTCCATCTGATTCTTTCTTCGTTAACGGTGGTTGAATAACCTTCTCTATCCCATTTTTTGAAAGAATAGCAGGGACCCCGGTGTATATTCCGTTAATTCCGTAATAATCTTCTAGATAGACCGAAAGTGGCATTATTTGCCTTTTGTCCTTGGCTATAGATTCAATAATTTCAGCCATTACGACAGCGGGAGCAAATATTGTTCCGCCCTTGAGGCCGATAACCTCGGCAGCGCACGTTCTTGAATGTTCGGCTATAGCTTCGAGTTTTTCCTTGTCATACCCTGGAATCGCACTCAGAGGTATGCTATTAATGCTTGCAAGCGAAAAAACAGGTGTCATGCTATCTCCATGTTCCCCTAAAAACATTATGTCAACATCCTTTGGGTTTAAATCAAAATATAAGCCTATTGCCGATCGGAGTCTCGTGGTATCAAGCATTGTTCCCATGCCGAAGACCCTTTTCCTTTCAAAACCGGAGATTTTATATGTTACATAGGTCATTATATCTACGGGATTGGAAACAACGAACAATATCGCAGTTTTATTATATTTAACAATACTGTCAACGATATTTCTTAATATGTGGACATTTTTTTTATTTAAATCTAATCTTGATTCACCCGGTTTTCTAGGAATTCCGGCAGTTATGACAATAATATCAGCATCCTTCACCGAATCGTAGTCGGCGGTTTTAACCCTTGTATAGCCTGTAAGTGAAATCCCGTGAGATATATCCAACATCTCTCCGCGCGATAAATCGTGATTAATATCTATTAATGTTACCTCTCTAATAACATCTTTCAAGGTTAAGGTATAAGCCAATGTTGCACCAAGCCTGCCTGCGCCGATTATGCTAACTTTCATTAAAAACTGCCTCCTGAATAAGGGATTATGATTATCATTTAATTCTAATAAAGGGTAGATTATATAATAGAACTGCCTAAAAAATCAATACATTATCTTTTGGATTTGCCGAATATAAGCACTTGGCTACTCAAATTTTTTATCGTCACATTGAACAAATGCTTCGCTTTTAAATAATTGTTTCTGCTTATCTTATAACCATTGACGCTAAAGTGTAATTTAAATGTAACCATATTGTGGTTAACGGTATAATTTGATGTAAAAGTTCCGACAGTATTTTTGATCGTCATTGCTTTTGGAATAAAGATTATCCTGTAATTTTTTGGAAATTTTAAACGCAGGATAGAATTTTCTGAAAAATTATATCCAAGTCTTAACAGATATTTTCTGTGTTTAGGTGCTGTTATTCGAGATAATGTCGTCCTTGTCCTAATTGGAAGTTTTATTACAACGATATCTCCATTTTTTTCCGCATAATTTTCGGCTGAAAATGAAATATGCTCAATATACGGCAAGGAAAGACTGTTGCCGTTTTCTATAGTATATTTTATATATTGGGCATTTGGAGCTATAGCAAGTACATGTTTTAAAATGTTACTTCTTCTTTCTCTTTTTGATGTTGATGAATATAGATATCTTTTATACATGTCGTATGCGCCCTTGAAAACAATAGCAGTTTTAATGGATATATCCCCATTATTTTTGATGGTCGCAAATTTTTTTGTCGAGATACTATTTTTTTTGGAAGAAAATATTGGAGTTTTTACCACTATACCTTTGTTATGAACAATTATCAGAACGTTTCTTCCCTGATCCATAGGAGGAAGGTCGCCAAAGGTGGTTACATTGGACGTTGTATCGGCAAATATGAATTTACCGTCATTAAGTCTTACCGCTGTTATCTCATGGTCAAAGACAAACGGGGTTGGTAGTGAAATATCCATGTTCTGAATTTCCGTTGTAGGGATAAGAACAGGATAAGCCTTAACGCCTATTCTACCTAGCATAGATGCAAATAGCGTAGCGTGATCCTTGCAGTCGCCTAATCTATTTTTAAAAATAGCATTGACATCACTGGGCTTGTATCCTCCGATGCCAAATTCATATCCGACGTATCTGATTT
This sequence comes from uncultured Actinomycetes bacterium, assembly GCA_964631685.1. GTDB lineage: Bacteria > SZUA-79 > SZUA-79 > Acidulodesulfobacterales > Acidulodesulfobacteraceae > Acidulodesulfobacterium. The sequence continues at coordinate 137,460 of CAZVZU010000003.1, forward strand.
TTTTTGCTGTAAAGTTATATATAGCTATAATCTTATTTAATTTAGTTTGTTTGGATTCAATTAATTTTTTTATGAATTTAATAAGTTCTGAACCGGGCTTAATCCTGTCCTTAGTGAGATTTGAATACCATCTTGCTACCTCGCTCCATGACCTTACGGACGAAACCGCAACATGGGGAATTATGCCTGATTCACTCGGTCCAAATTCTTCGGGTGTGATTTTTTTCCTGTTCTTTACAGTCCATGTAAGTATTACATCTTTGCCGTCATCGGTTATGCGCGGTTTTTCTTTAAATTTGTATTGAGCGTATAGATAATTAATGCCCTTTGGTATAATTAACTCAAAAATTGATTTCTTTAAAGGGGAAAATCCGCCAAAGTAGTCTTCCGCAAAGAAATTGTTTTTCATATACGGTTTTATCATCGTATTTTTATATTTATAATCAATAATGGAGTGTTTAACTAGGCCCGGAAGTTGAATTGTTTTTAGCAATTGATTTGAAAAAATTGGCGCTCCGGGGTTAAAGGGCGCCGTAACGGTTTTAAGCCGCTTTAAATTTATATTTATAATATTGCCGTTTGGGTCTGTAATCTTTATAAAGTAAACCTTAAGTTTTTGATTTTTTTTAGAAAAAGGAAAACTTAAGGTTGAATATTTTTCAATACCCTTTTTGTTTAGTATTTTTATTATTTCGTGTTCAGTGGTGATATTTTTAAAATTTTTCGTGATTCTTTCTTTTGTAAAATCCAGTATAGTCCGCGATGAAGCCATGGATTTAATGCCGGAATGGGCGAAAGAATAGTTAATACCCGCAAAATTAATAAGTATCAATAAAAAAAAAGAGAGTAATAATAATAGTCTCTTTTTTGGCATAAAATCTCCCATTGTTCCTTAGTATTTTTTGTTTAGTTTTGTAACCTTGCGTTGTTTAATCCGCTTAATTCATAATGGTGCCGGAAGGGGGAATCGAACCCCCACAAGATTAACCTTACACGGCCCTGAACCGTGCGCGTCTACCAGTTCCGCCATCCCGGCTATAAGTAAAAAATTAAGTAAATCTTTTTTAATGAAAAAATAATCGCTTGGTGTTATTATAAATAATACATATTTGTTTCTAATTTTTAGACTGTCCTATTCTATCACAATTTAATGTAAGAAATATAAAAAAATACATGCGCATTATTAAGAAGGAAGATATAGTTTATTTGTTTTCTCAAAAAACAGGTGTTCCGCTGTCCTTTGCCGATATTAGGCATAGTTTGGACATCACATCAGTTACGGCAGTGTCGTCTGTAAAGGATATTCTTGGCTCAATGATACAAGATGGCGGGTTAATACTTACAAGGGGGGGGAAGTATGCCTACTCTCAAAAATTACACTTGATTCAGGGAAAAATTCTTATAAAAAGGCGCAACTACGCTTTTGCAAGCGACAATTCGGGTGGTGGAGATATTTTTGTAAAAGATTCCGATATAGGCTACGCTATGCCGGGGGATACGGTTATGCTAAAGATTGTACCAGATAATCCCCACTATCTAAAGAAAAGGAATAGGGAAAAATTAAAGCCGGCGGGCAAATCAAAGACAGTACGATCAAAGGATAGGAGAGGCAGGGTTATAAGGATAGTCAAGAGGGAATTGAAAAGTTTTAAGGCTATTGTAAAGGTCGAAAAAAATATAGCGGTTTTAAGGCCTATCGCTCCGGAATTTGATGATCTGTTTTATTGTGATTTACACGGATTCAACTACAGAGATAAACTAAAAAATGGGATTATAGTGAATGCCGTCCTGCCAGATGGCAATGATTTTTCGTCACGGATAGCCTTGATAAATAAGGTATTAGGCAATATTGAAATGGCAGGTACGGAGGAAGATATCATCGTAAGCAAATATGATATACATAAATCTTTTAGCAAGGCTGCTGCTAAGGAAATAGATGAAATTCCTGCCGATTTAGAAGAATGCGTCGGTGTAGATAATAGTGACTGTAGTGCGAGGGTGGATTTGACTAAATTGCCGTTCATAACGATAGATGGTGAAGATGCCAAAGATTTTGATGATGCGGTATATCTTGAGAAGCCAAAGGATGGTGGCAACGATAGGCTTTATGTTGCTATCGCTGATGTGTCTTATTTTGTCAAACAAGGAACCCAACTTGATGCAGAAGCGTTTAAGAGAGGAAACTCTTTCTATTTTCCAGAAAAAGTTTACCCTATGTTGCCGGAGAGGTTATCTAACGATATTTGCAGTCTCCTGCCTAAAAAAAACCGTTTTGTAATGGTTTGCGAGATGCACATTGACAGCAAAGGAAAAGTAAGGGAAACGAAGATTTATAGGGGATTGATAAGAACATTCGGAAGGCTTACCTATAGCGAAGTATATATGTACTTAACAATGCTTGAAATAAAAAAAACCGGAGCAGGGCAAGATGTAGATATACAAAATACAAAAGAAGATGAATTTGATGACTTACATAGCAAGTTATTCGCTATACAAGAGATGTTATTGGACATGAAAAGGCTTGCCACAATCTTAAGAAGCAGAAGGGTTAAGGGCGGTAGTCTCGATTTTGATTCTATTTCAAGCAAGATTATTCTAAATGAAAATAACGAAGTCATTGATATCGTTCCTGAAGAAAGAAATTTTGCCCATAAATTAATAGAGGATTTTATGATTACTGCAAACTGCGCAGTAGCACAGTTTATAGAATCAAAAAAAATCCTCGGGATTTATAGGGTTCATGAAAAGCCGGATGAGGAGAGGGTAAAAGAATTTTTAAAGATATTAAAATATTTTAAATTTCCGTTTCAAGAAAGGGCGCTTGAAAAATCTAAAGACTATCAAATGATGCTTGATAAATTAAAAGAAACTCCACTTTCATCTTTTTTAGAACAAGCTTTTTTAAGGTCGATGAAGATTGCGACATATTCACCCGTTAACATTCATCATTTTGGGCTCGCATTAAGATCTTATACTCATTTTACTTCCCCAATTAGGAGATATGCCGATTTAATGGTACACAGAATCCTTAATTACATTTTGCAAAATGGTAGCAGTAATAAAGAAGACGATAAAAGAGAGCTACCCGCATGGCTAAATTTAAATAGCCTACAAACAGTTTCTAACGCTTTATCTCGAAGAGAAAAACTTTCAAATGATGCGGGGAGGGAGTATTCAGATTTTAAGAAAATGCAATTTTTAAAGAAAAATGATAAGAATATTTACGAAGGATTTATTACAAATGTTATTAATTCCGGTTTTTTTGTGGATATAACCGGGTTTTTTATACAAGGCTTTATTCATGTTTCCACTATCGCTGATGACTATTATGAATACAACGATAATACAAAAACCCTTAGGGGTAGGCGTAATAGGGTTATTTTTAAAATGGGGGATAAAATTTTAACGGATGTATATTCGATAGACCTTTTAAAACGTGAAATAGATTTGAGATTCATTAAATTCTATAATAAGGCGCGGGTTGCGTCTTAAGCCAAGAAGATATGAAAATAATTAACTTTATTAGATTCATAAGGGCGGTCAAAAGAATTAGAAATGTGACCCTTATATTTGCAAAACACGGTTTTTATCAAATAATAACCAATATAGGTTTATCCAAGTTTTTTATTTTTAAAAAATATCTAAAGTCGGCTTATCCCGTTGATGATTTTCAAAATGTTCCGCCCGAAATGAGATTAAGATATGCACTGGAAGAACTTGGTCCTACATTTATAAAGCTAGGACAAATACTTTCTCAAGAGGTAAGCGCGCTCCCGTTAAAATATATTATTGAATTAAAAAAGCTTCAAGACAATGTTCAGTTAAATCAAATTGAGTTTGATGAAATTAAAAATATAGTAGAAAAGGAGCTAGGGAAGAACTTAGGCGATATATTTGACAGTTTCGATGAAAAACCGGTAGCTTCGGCTTCTATTGCCCAAGTCCATAGGGCTGTTTTAAAAGATGGAACCATTGTGGCGGTTAAAATTAAAAAAAAGAATGTCGATAAAATCGTGGAAAACGATTTGGATGTTCTTTTTTTTATGGTTGGTATCATAAAAAACCCGATTAAAGAATTTTTATATATCAGTAACGCAGAAGAGATATATAAGGCATTTAGTAAAAGTCTTAAGACAGAACTGAATTTCTTAAAGGAAGCCGGATTCACGGAAAAAATAAGAAAAAGTAATTTAGACAAGGATTCGGTGGTTATACCAAAAATTTATTGGGATTATTCGACCGATTCTTTGCTAGTGGAAGATTTTATTGATGCCATAAAGGTGAAAAATACGGTTGAGCTGTCACGAAGAGGATATAACACTAAGAATATACTTAAAATATTTTTAAGTCATTTTTTTAAACAGATATTTATTATAGGGCGTTTCAATGCCGACCCGCATCCTGGGAACCTTTTCGTGATAAGCGAAAACAAGATAGGTGTGATAGATTTTGGCTCTATCGGTATACTAACCGCAGATTTAAGAAGAAGTAGCTTAGAGTATTATATACACTTTTTGAAGGGCGACTATGAAGAAGCATCCGTTAAATTTATAGAAATATGCCTTGGTAACATTTCCGAAAAAGAGGAACAAGAGTTTAAATTTGAACTCATGGAATTCATAGAAGGTTTTTTTAACAAGCCTTTTAAGGACATTTATAGTTCGGAGATTTTATTAGAAACATTAAAGATAGGCGCGATGCATAATCTTGCTATCCCTGCAGAATTATCACTCCTATTTAAAGCGTTGCTATCTATAGAATCTGTTGCGAAGACTTTAGATCCGGATTTTTCCTTTGTTTCGGGAACCGATTTTTATGGCTTGAATAATATAGACAATTGGCTGGATAACAAGGAAAAGGCTAAAAATATTAAGGAACAAATAGTAAATGAATTTAAAAGTTATAAGAATCTCATAGAGGGTTTCCCGAAAAAGGCGGACAAGATCCTTAAGAAGATGTCAGAGGATAATTTTTCCATAGACTTTATCCACAAGGGGCTGGAAGGCCTAGTGAAAGAAATAGAAAGGTCCAGTAAGAGGCTTACCATTGGGCTCTTAGTAGTTGCGCTCATTGTATCTTCCGCCTTGCTCATGTTTCTCGGTGGCAACTCTATGCGTTGGATGGTGTCGATTGGAATGATAGGGTGGATTGTGGGATTTTTTTATGTATTAATTTTAATATTTAGAGGTCTAAGATGATAATTGATGGAAAGAGGGGCATAAATTGAAAATTTTAGAAATTAACGAGTTAGATTTTGAGTTTGCAAACTCGGTGATCACTATTGGTAGCTTTGACGGTATTCATTTGGGTCATAAAAAATTAATGGAACTGGCAAGGGATTCAGCTTTAAAATTAAAGTTGCCCTCGGTGGCTCTTACATTTCATCCGCATCCACTAAAAGTTCTTCATCCTGAAAAAAGCGTTCATTTAATAACCACATTTGAAAAAAAGATTGAGCTTGTGAGGGCGATCGGTATTGATTACTTAGTTTATATAACATTTACTCCAGAGTTTGCAAGTATGCCGCCGGAAGATTTTGTCGAAAATGTTATAGTGAATAAATTGAATCCCGTTAAGGTTATCGTGGGGCACGATTTTAGTTTCGGTATTGGAAAATCCGGCAATATCACACTCCTTAATAAATTGGCAAGTAAACTTGGTTTTGAGCTTATAGTTGTCAGTCCTATTAAAATGGACAATAAGATAATTTCCAGTACTCTTATTAGGCGATTTGTTTTATCGGGTAGGGTTTGTTCCGTAAAAATTTTTTTAGGCAGACACTATTCTGTACATGGGAAGGTTGTTAACGGAAGCGGACGCGGGAAAACAATAGGTTTTCCGACGGCGAATATTATTCCGGAAGAGGAGCTTTTTCCTGACGACGGAGTGTATGCTACCGTTGTAAAAATAGATGCTGAGTTTTACGATTCCGTAACAAATGTTGGATCAAATCCAACATTTAATGAGGAGACGAGGAGGATAGAGACTTATATTTTTAATTTTGATAAAGATTTATACAATAGAGAGATCGAGGTGTTCTTTGTAGCAAGACTGAGGCCGGAAATAAAATTCAATGACGCTACCCAGCTTAAAAATAGAATCAGAAAGGACATAGAACTGGCGACGGATATACTCGACAAAGAACGTGCGACCCCAATTTAGGCAATTGATTTTTGTTAATAAATGTAGTAGAATAGAATATTATGATGACAAGATTGATGAAGACTAGAAAGTTTAAGGTTTCTTTACTTGGGCTCTTTGTTTCTCTGCTTGTCCTAGTGATAGGATTTTTTGCATCAGAGACATATAGTCTGTCTTCCGCGCTGTATTCAAAAAACGGTTCGGCTTATTCGCTTAAGCAATCCAGTATGGTTTTTTTTAGTGGTAATAATGGTCTTAATCTTGCTTACCCTAGTTTCTTCGGCAGTTCTCACCATAGTGCGTTTTATTACTTTTTTATAGTTTCCCTGATGCTATCGGTGGTGCTTATTATCGCTATGTCTGTCTATTTTTACAGACTCATAGACGGGCAAGAGAATACATTGTCTACATTGAAGTCGGTCGAAAAAAGTATAGTAGAGATGCCATCTACTATTTTACATGAAATTAAGGGCAATATTAATTCTTTATCCATAAACTCAAGGGTGTTAGGTACGCGGGTTGCTAGGGTTAAAGATTTTGAATATGAAAAGGAAGATATCGTGAGGATTAGCAGTGCCATAGAGACGGAAACGTATAGGTTGACACAAACAATGAATAATATTCTTAAATTTACAAAGGAGTATCGATTAAATCTTGAAGAGGTCAATCTTTCTAATTTATTAAATGAGACGGTCGGAGCATTGTCGCTCAAGGCGAAAAATAAAGGTATTGATTTATCTATTTCCGTGGATAGAAACATTTTTGTTAAAATGGATAGGGATCTAATGGGGCAGGTATTTATTAATTTAGTATCCAATGCAATGGAGTCTTATGATGGTAAAAACGGTGCCGTATTGATATATTCCTCTTTTTATCTTAAGAAGGTACTTGTTGTTATTGAGGATACCGGAAAGGGTATAAAAAAGGACATAATTAAAAAAATTTACGAACCCTTTTTCACTACAAAGCGTAGTGGTACGGGATTAGGACTGTCGCTGGTGAAGAAAATTTTAGATGCCCACGGATTTAAGATAAATATCGAATCGCTTGACAATAAAGGGACAAAATTGTCGGTCGTGTTTAAAGATTTAGATAATTAGTTCACATTTACCCCGATAAAATGGAAGGTTTATCCCGAACAATCGCAATACTAATAGTCGAAGACGATGAAGCTTCCCGATTGGGGCTCGTCGAATTTATAAAACTTGAGGGTTATGTAGTCTTCAGTGCAGACAGCATAAGTAGCGCTCTTAGTATTTTAAATTCAGATCATAATATAGACATTATCATTACCGACCTTAAACTTCCCGATGGAACAGGATTAGGCCTACTCAGAGGCATAAAAGAGGGCAAAATTCAAACCGCCGATGTTGTGGTTGCTACAGGGTTCAGTTCGGTAAAGAGCGCTGTTGAGGCCATGAAACTTGGCGCCTACGATTATATAACGAAACCGGTTAATCTCGACGAACTGGATTTAATAATCAAACGCATAATATCAAATAAAAAGCTCATAGCCGAAATCAATATTTTAAAAACAAGGCTCGATGAAAGATTTAATTTCGGGAATCTGATAACCTCGTCTAAAAAGATGGAAGGTATCGTAAACATGGCCTTAGCTGTTGCGGATAAAAACTCTACCGTACTCATAGAAGGAGAATCCGGGACAGGCAAAGAGTTACTTGCCAATATCATCGTAAATAACAGTCGTAGGAAAAATAAACCCTTCATAAAGGTAAACTGTGCCGCTCTTTCTGAATCTATCTTGGAAAGTGAGCTTTTTGGGCATGAAAAAGGGGCGTATACAGGGGCGGATTCGCTTTATAAGGGTAGATTTGAGATAGCAGATAATGGCACCCTCTTTCTTGATGAAATCGGAGAAATATCATTTAAGACACAATCAAAAATATTACGTGTTCTCCAGGAAAGAGAGTTTGAAAGGGTTGGCGGCAACAAGACGATTAAAGTGGATATAAGAATTATCGCCGCATCTCAAGATATTGAAAAAAAGGTTGAAAAAGGGGAATTTAGACAGGATTTATATTATAGGTTAAATGTTGTTAATTTAAAACTTGTCCCGTTAAGAGAAAGGAAAGAGGATATACCACTTTTAATAAAAAAATTTTTAGAGGATTTTTCTAAGGAAAGCGGTAGAAGCATTAGAAGATTAAACAAGAATGCCATCAATATTCTATTGGAGTATAATTTTCCGGGTAACGTCAGAGAGTTAAAAAATGTCATTGAATTTATGGTTGCCATCTCCGATAGTGAAGTTTTAGACGAATCAATGCTCCCTAATTATTTAAAAGAAAGACTGAGCAGGTCGTTATATCAATCGAAGGTAGAGGGGCAAGAAGCTAAGGAAAATTTTATTAAAATACCATTTAATACGACACTTGAAGATGCCGAAAACTTTATCATACAAAAAACCTTGGAGAGAAATTCTTATAGCAAGAAAAAAACTGCAGAAACGTTACACATCGGCTTAAAGACGGTTTACAGGAAACTCGGTAGCGCGCTTAATGATGCAACATAGTCTGCGCTCTTTTGATATAATCTTTCGTTTCTTTTGACCCCTTTATCTTGTACGATTTCTTAAAATATTTCATTGCTTGTTTATAATCTTTTAACATGAGATAATCCATTCCCATATGTTTTAAAACGGTGGATGACCGGCTAAGTTTTTTCACCGCGAGCTTAAAATATTTCATTGCCTTGTCGTATTTTTTACTTTTATAATACACGAACCCAAGGCTGTCTAATATATAAGGCGCATTTTTATTGACGTGCAATGCTTTTTCTATAAGCATCTTTGCCTTTTTTAAATCTGCTATATCCTTACTTTTCAAAGCAAGACAATATCCTGTAAAATTAAGCGCATTTGCGTTTTGTGGGTCTATCGTTAATATTTTTTGCATTGTTAGGTTTGTTTTTTTCTCATCCTTCAGGGCATGATATACCGAGCCAAGTTCATATAAAAGTAGCGTGTCGCGGGGAAAATATTTGAGACTCCTTAATAATATATTTTTTGCATCGTTAAGATCATTTATTTCGCTTAAAGCAATTGCAGGATAGTAATATATCTCTACATTCTTTTTTAGTCCGGGTTTTGATAATAGTGCGTTTACGATATTCTTTATTTTTGCCGCGTATTTTTTATTCCTACCCTTTCTGTAAAGAATTAAATAAATCCTTATTGATTCGAGTTTCGCATTTATGAAGTATTCGCCAGTTGTAGGCATATTGAAATAAATTAATCCTTTCAAGTATTTTTTTTGAAATGTGTAAGAAAGTCCGATAAGTAGAAATGCATTTTCCCTGGAGCCCAGCATATTTCTATTATTCTTGGTGATATTGAGAAATTTAAAAAAATATTCACGTGCAACACTATATTTTCTCATTGAGTAGCTAAGAGCCGCTAACTGATAGAGTATCGTTTTGGAATGCGGGTCTATTTTTAAGTAGTTACGCAGTATCTTGGTGGCATTTTTTTTGTTTCCGGATGCGGTATAAATATGAGATAGCCTAAGATAACCTTTTTTAAAGTATGGGTCTATTTGTATCAGTTTTAATAGATTTTCTTCAGCTTTTTGCGTCTCATTTCCAATAATATAGAGCCCAGACAATATATAATAGGCATTGATGTTAAGGGGATGATTTAGTTTTGCTATGTTTAGATATAATACTGCAGTTTTAAAATCTTTTTTAAAAATATAAAGTTTGGAAAGAAACAGAAGCGCTTTTAAATCGGCTGGGTCCTTTTTTAGAATGTTTTTTACAATCGCGATGGAACTATTAATATTATTATTTCCGGCTAATATTGTAGCCTTAAGAATTAAGTACTTTTTGGATTTAACCCGCTCCAATTTTATGGCAAGATTAATAAGGGATAAAGATTTTTTGTACTCCCTATTTTTAAGGTAAAGTTTTGACAGAACGTAGTATAGGTAGGCATTATCTGTTTTTTTCGTTTCTTTTTTAAGATATTTTATTGCTCGTGTATAATCACCATTATCGTAGTAAATAAAACCTTTAATCAGGTTGTCAATATTTTTTGCATTAGACTCTTTATATTTAAATGTTATGGGTGAGTACACAGATGTGTACATCGGCGTACCGGTTGTACCAAAAGAATTTGAGGATAAATAATTAAATATACCCACTGAGAAAGACGAGAGCAAAAATATAGCAAGGACAATCGAAAAAACTGTTTTTACTTCATGAATTTTTTTGAGAGGAGAATGAAAAATTCCACATTTCCTTTTTTCCCCTTTATGCATGATTTTTTTACTCCTATGGTTGTGAGATTTAAGTTTGCTGAAAATTCTATTATGCCATTTACAATGGAATTATGCACACTCTCATCTTTTATAACACCCTTTTTAAGGATTGATTTATTTTCGGTTTCAAACTGTGGCTTTATTAACGCAAGTATTGAGCCATCATCCTTGATAAATTTTGAGATATGAATAAGTACTTTTTTTAGTGATATAAAAGATACGTCGCACACTGCTAAGTCAAGTTTCTCTCCTATCTCGTCTAATGAAAGGTATTTTATGTTTGTATTTTCAAAATTTTTAATTTTCTTATTATTTCTTATAGAATAGTAGAGCTGTCCGTATCCGACATCAATGCAATAAACAAAATCCGCACCTTCTTGCAATAGACAGTCCGTGAAACCTCCAGTTGAAGCACCTACGTCCATCACCCTTTTGCCGCTTACGTCAAGTCCTAAATCTGTCAAAGCGCCTTTTAATTTCAAACCACCCCTTGAGACATAGGGATTTGTTTCTTTTATGCTTATGTTGCTCTCTGGCTTTACTAGCGTGCCTGGTTTTGTACAAACATTACCGTTTACTGACACCCTACCTTCCATTATCAAAGATGATGCGCGAGTTCTGGTCAAGGAGGATGAAGATGGACTACTAGAAAGAAGAACGTCTAATCTTAATTTTTTCACTATTACTGTTTAAATTAAAAAAGAGGTTTATAGAGTTCCTAAGCCCTTCTGCAGAGAAACCAGCAGTGGCAAGCAACTCCTTTCTTGAACCGTGTTCAATATAATCGTTGCCAAGGGATAATATTTTATATTCTGCATGTAGCGATCCGGAGTTTTGACTTATGGCGGTTAAAAGTTTTGAACCAAACCCGGAATATTCTACGTTTTCTTCCACCGTCATAATTTTCTTAGATTTTTTTAATTTATCTATTAATTTATCGGAGATAGGTGATACGAATCTTGCATTAATAAGTCCTATGTTTACAGTTTTACTAGTGATATCCGAATTTATTTCGCGTAATATATCTTTTATGATATCGGTATGCGGAGCGCCGAGACTGACTATAATATTTTCTTCGTAATCATGTATGACCTCAAAATCGCCTTCGGCTATGACTTCTACTTCATCCATTTCAGGTGCATTAAAGTATGGTATTGATATTTTAGGGTATCTTATTGCGACGGGCTTATTATACAAAAGAGCGCTCTTAAGCATTTGCATAAGTTCGCGATCGTCTTTTGGAGACATTAGCACAAGGTTTGGAATATAGTTCAGAAAAGAGATATCAAATAATCCTTGGTGGGTCGCCCCATCTTCCCCTGCGATACCCGCCCTGTCAATGCAGAATACAACAGGAAGATTTTGAAGGCATATATCGTGTATAATTTGGTCCAAAGAGCGTTGAAGAAAGGTTGAATAAATAAATACAAAGGGTCTTAATCCGGATGAGGCTGCGCCTGCGGCAAAGGTTGATGCATGCTCTTCTGCAATTCCAACATCGAAAAACCTGTCAGGAAATGTTTTGGCAAATTTTGAAAGCCCTGTACCGTCGGTCATAGCTGCAGTTATAGCTATTATTTTATCGTTTGTTTGTGCAATATTCATTAAAAAGTTTGATGCAATTTCTCCGTAGGTCATATTGCCTGTTTTTTTAAGGGTTAAACCGGTTTTTTTATCGAAAGCCGATATTCCGTGAAACAACGACGGGTTTTTTTCGGAAGGCCCGTAACCCTTACCTTTCTGCGTGATTATATGTAGCAGGACCGGTTTTTTTATTTTTTTTATATTCTCGAAAGAGTCTAAAAGATGGGTCATATTATGTCCATTTATTGGACCTATGTATGTGAATCCCAATTCTTCAAAGATAATACCTGGAACGATCATGTTTTTAAAGGATTCTTCAAATTTTGTCACAAATTTTGCGACTTGGCCTCCAAACAGCGGAATTGATTTTAGTAATTTTTCGGTATCATTTCTAAAGCTTTGATAAAAACCACCGCTCATTATCTTATTAAGGTAGTTTGAAATAGCCCCGACATTTTTTGAAATAGACATTTCGTTGTCGTTTAAAATTATTATGGTGTCTTTCTTTAGTGCTCCCGTATAATTGAGGCCCTCAAGTGCAATGCCGTTGGATATTGATGCATCGCCTATCACCGCTATAACCCTGCCATCGTCATTTTTATGCAGTAATTCTCTTGCAACACTTGCGCCGAGGGCCGCCGATATAGATGTTCCGGCGTGACCTGTTCCAAAAAAGTCATATTTACTTTCGCTTAAAGACGGAAATCCAGAAATGCCGCCCAACTTTCTAATGGTTTTAAAACTTTCCCTTCTACCCGTAAGAATTTTATATGCGTATGACTGGTGCCCTACGTCCCATATTATCTTATCGGATTTTTCTATGTCAAATGATTTTAAAAGGCATAACGTAAGCTCAATGACTCCAAGGCTTGATGCAAGATGCCCCCCGTTTTTTGAGCAGGTCGATATTATTTCCTCTCTAAGTTCTGACGCGAGGATTTGCAGATCTTCTTGACATAGAGTATTTACATCATTCGGATTTTTTATTTTGTCTAAAAACATAGCGATCAATTTATCCTATTTGATAGATAACGTACGAATTCAATTAACATATCTTGTTCAGCGCATGTTTTGTCGAGATAAAACAATGCTTTTCTATTATATTCGTCAACTAATTCACGAGATTTTTCAAGCCCGATAGTGGATGTAACAGTAGATTTCTTATTAATCTTGTCTATGCCCGTTGTTTTGCCTGTAATTTCTTTATTTCCGTAAATACCGAGCATATCGTCTATTGTCTGAAATGCGAGGCCGATGCAGATGCCGAATTTTTTAAAATTATTAATGACCGAGTCATCTCCCCCTGCCAAAATAGCACCCATAGCGCAAGCCGTACCTATAAGCTTCGCTGTTTTATTTTTATTTATACATTCAATATCTTCCGGACTAATGGCGGTTCCAAACGAATTTACATCTAAGAATTGCCCCCCAACAAGGCCATCGGAGCCTGATGCATAAGAAAGTTCCCGTATTATATCAATAATTTTGTTTGGTTCGAATCCCTCAATATATTCTTTATCCGAAAGAACGACGAATGATTCTGTAAGAAGAGCATCCCCCGCGAGTATGGCTGTTGCATCCCCGAAGACTATATGATTTGCAGGCTTGCCCCTTCTTGAATCGTCGTTATCCATTGCAGGAAGATCGTCATGTATTAAGGAATATGAATGTATTAATTCGAGAGATGATGCAAACGGAATGAGCTTTTTTTTATCCAGAAAACCAAGGCTTTCTGCCGTAATTAAAAGGATTATAGGCCTAATTCTTTTCCCGGGTGTGACCAAAGTGTATAACATGGCATCGTTGAGAGAAAAATTATTTTGAGGAAATTTTTTGTTACATGTTTTTTTACTAAAATGCTCTTTCAAAAAATCGTTAATTAGGATTTTGTTTTTCTCAATATATTCTTCTATGTTAGCCATATTCGTGTAGTAAATTCTAACTATTACCGACTTTTTTAGTCAACCCCGAGTGGTTTTACCGAAAATTGAGGAACAGATTTTGCCTGCTCATCGTCTTGTCGGTTGGATGCTTTCTCGCTTTTTATGGTTAGCTCTTCAACTCTTTTTTCTGCCGATTCAAGTTTTTTCATTAAATAATTAGAGTATTTAATACCATCTTCGTATATTTTAATCGCTTCTTCGAGACCTACGCCGCCGCCTTCCAGACTTAAAACATCCCCCTCTAATTTCTTGAGAGCATCCTCGAAGGTCATATTACCATCTAAATTGTCCGGATATTTTTCTTTCATTACAGCGATTATAGAATAAAAGCCAAAAATTATCAATAAATAACTTTTTTAATAAAATAAGTGTTGAAAAAAATAAATCTATTCTGTATTATTTAAACTAGTATAAATTGTTTAAATAAAAAATATACATAAACAATTGAGTAGTAAAATTAAATTAGCAGGGGAGGAGCAATAAAATGCTAATGCTTGGGTCTTTTGTAACCTTTAAAAATCTCTTTTATATTTTGGTCTTGTTTGGAGCGCTGTTAATGCTTCTAAATATGATTGTTGCGGCTTCTCTGAAAAATAAAATACCCGGAGGCTTTGTCGGAAGGTGGCTGACATTAATGTGGCTCTTTATGTTCTTCTTCTTTTTGTCCGAAGCAGGCGCTTTCTTTTTCATTGCATCCTTGCGTAATGTATATATGTCATATTTTCTTATTGGCTTAACGTTGTTTTTTGGCTCTGTCTTCGTGGCTGTTGTTAATAGGTTTATATTTCACTTGATTAATGAATTCAGTAAGTAGGTGCATTTCTAAAATTTACGAATTTTTTTAATTATTAAGGGCTATTCACTGTGGATCTAAAAGGAAATATAACTAATCTTGAGCTTTTTGATGTTCTAAGATTTTTACAGATTTCTAAAAAGACGGGAGTGCTGAATCTTCGTTTTGAAAATTTTGCCACCAAGCTTTTTGTAAAAGACGGAATGCTGTATTTTCTTTCTATATCTGACGACGCCATCCTAGAAAAATTGGTTATGAAATCGCCAGACATTGATAAGAGTGGTTATTCGCAAATGATTGAAAAATTTAGGGCACATTATAGGACAACTGCTGGTTTTGATGTATATTTTTTTAAATCTAATATTATCCCTAAAGAAAAAGAGCGTGATTTTATATCCAATTACATATCGGAAACCCTGAATTATATATTATTATTGTCTAATGGAGAGTTTGTTTTCGACGAAAAGCAGTTACCCGATGTTATAAACTTTACTGTCCCGTTGAATTTTTTACCCATTCTTGCTGAGTGCAAAAAGAGAAGAGATGAACTTGCGGTAATGACGAAGGTTATCCCTTCCAAACGACACATACCTGTCGTAGTTACTAACAGGAAAGATAGTTCAAGGCCGCTCTCGCTTACCCCTGCCATTTGGAATGTCCTATCCCTTGTCAATGGAAAAAGGAATATAAATAATATTATTTCATTATCTATAGAAAATGATTTTTTTGTTTTAAAAACGCTTTATAATTTATTGCAGAGTGGTTATATAAATCTTGAACAGCCTAAAAATGAAGGAAATAAGAGTGTAAACCTTGTCGACTCCATAAAAAAAATCCTAAGGGAACAGTTAGGCAGCAAAGCTGATAGGATACCTATAAATTTTGATGATGTAAAAGTAGATAAGCATTCTCTGATGAAAGTGGCGCACGATGTGGAGAGATATGTTTATATGTTTGTTGATGATAAAAAAGCTACAAAGATTGATTATCTCATAAAACAGCTATTAATAGGTCTTTGATATGCAAAGTCAAAAAGGTGCTCATCTTTCCTCATCTTTCAGTCCGCGGGTAATCCGTAAAGATAACGTGGATTCTCCTAAGCTTTTTGCCGGTATCTTCGGCTACAATATAAAGTATTCCCTGTCACCTGTGATGCATAATAAAATGTCGGAGTTTTCAGGTTCGCACCTTTGTTACGGCAGCTTCGATGTTCCGCCTCATGGTTTCGGTGACGCGTTTAATGGGTTCAAAAGCCTTAGACTAAAGGGCGCCAATATAACTCAACCGTACAAAATAGATGTATTAAGCCACCTGAAATATTTAAGCGGTGAGGCTGAAATGATTGGCGCAGTGAATACGGTCAATCTTGAGGATGACGGTTTCTATAAGGGTTACAATACTGATATAGCCGGCTTCATAAAAAGTGTCAAGTACGAATTCGGAATCGAATTGAAAAATAAGAATACGGTGATTTTAGGTGCAGGCGGTGCGTCCAGGGCTATTTTATATTCGTTGATAAAAGAGGGTGCCAAGAGCGTTTTGATAATAAATCGTAATATGGTTAATGCAAAAATATTGTTTGAAGCGGCAAAGGTATGGATGGGAGCGCTAAGAGTAAATCCGGAAATCCTTTATTCAGATACCTTTCCATTGGATGTTTCTGATAAAAAATGGTTCGAAGAGTGTGATATTATTATCAATACAATAACTCCATCGGAAAACAGTCTTGGATTTATTAAATCCCTGCCGTTAAATAATCTGAGTGTTAGTTGTTTTGCTATGGATATTTCTTATAATCCGCCGTTAACACCGTTCCTTGAGTTTGTAGGCGGACATGTGTCAACATGTGCTAATGGCTTGTCTATGTTGCTTTTTCAAGCAATAGAAAGTTTTTATATATGGACGGGTAAAAGGGTTGATATAGTCACACTTAAAAGTATGTTAGAAGGTTCTTCTTTTATATGATAAAATAGGTCTTTAGAAGAGGGGAAGTAAGTCTGTTATTCAGGAGGTTTAAGTGTGGATGATAGCTTTGTGTTGCCAGACAAGTATTCCGGTGGTAAAATTGGCGATATTTTAGTAAAACGCGGTATCGCAAGAAAAAGCGATGTTTCAAATGCATTACTAATTCAAGAACGAATACGTTCCGGTCTTGCAAAGGGCGAGAAGCTTCAAGACTTGAAGCTTGGCGAAATTCTCGTAAGAGATGGTGTCGTCACTGTAAAAGAATTAGGCAGAGCGCTTAATGAACAGAAGCGTGTCGGAGGCAGCATAGGTGGACAACTTACAAAGTTGGGCTTTCTTAAGGATTCCGAGTTAGTTTCATTTTTATCCAAAGAGTTTGGCGCCGCAACGGTTAATCTCAATGATGGAGAAATCTCCGAAAGCGTTATAAAACTTATCCCGCCCGACTTAGCTGTTAAGTATCAAGTAATTCCTGTTAAACGGCAAGGAAATACTATGTATCTGGCCGTATCTGATCCCACTAAGGTGGGAGTTCTTGACGATATAAAGTTTTATACGGGTCTTAATGTTGAAGTTGTTGTTACATCTGAAAACGATATAATCCATGCATTGTCGAAATACTATAATGCATCAACTATACTGACGGAAAATAAAGATTATTTGAATTCGGTTGCTATAGAAGAAGGCAGTGAGGAGCCGGATATATCTGAGCTACAAAAGTCATCATCGGATAAGCCAATTATTAATTTTGTTAATAAGGTGCTTTCCGATGCCGTAAAAATGGGGGCGAGCGATGTTCATGTGGAGCCTTATGAGACTATTGTAAGATTTAGATTCAGGATAGACGGTAAGTTAGTTGAGCAGATGAAGATTCCAGGACATCTTAAAAATCCGATTGTTTCCAGATTAAAAATTATGTCCCAGATGGATATTTCGGATAGAAGACTGCCTCAAGATGGACGAATAAAAGCTAAGGTAGATGGTAGAGAGGTTGATATGAGAGTGTCGTGCCTTCCCACATTATTCGGAGAAAAAATTGTTATAAGAATATTAGATAAATCTAACCTCCAGCTTGATATGAGGAAATTGGGTTTCTTAGATGCCCAATTAGATGTTTTTAAAACTGCAATCCATAAGCCTCACGGCATGATTTTGGTTACCGGACCTACCGGTTCCGGTAAAACAACTACTCTATACAGCGCATTGTCTGATGTGAATAAGATTGATGTCAATATTTCTACAGTGGAAGATCCTATAGAATATGATATTCAAGGAATCAATCAGGTTCAGGTGAATGAGGACATAGGATTGACCTTTGCACTGGCATTAAGGTCATTTTTAAGGCAAGATCCTGACGTTATCATGGTCGGGGAAATTAGAGATATGGAAACAGCTGAAATTGCCATTAAGGCTGCTTTAACAGGACACTTAGTTCTTTCTACGATACATACCAATAATGCTTCTTCCACAATATCAAGACTTATCAATATGAAGATTGAGCCATTTTTGGTTGCATCTAGTTTAAATCTTATTATAGCTCAGAGGCTTATAAGAAAATTGTGTACTGAGTGTAAAGAAGCCTATTATATTGATAATAATATTTTAAAAGGATTGGAGTTTACCCCCGAGGAAATCTCGGGCAAACGTTTTTACAAGGCAAAAGGCTGTCCTGCCTGCAATAAAACCGGTTATAAGGGAAGAATAGCTATTTATGAGGTTATTGATATACAAGATGATATTAAGGCTTTGATATACGATGATGTAAATGAATTTGAAATTGAAAAAGTTGCCGTAAAAAATGGAATGAAGACATTGAGCCGATCAGCACGAGAGAAATTTCTGGAAGGTGTTACTTCTCTCGCAGAGATAATTCAGTATGTTGGCGCAAAGGATTTTGTGTCTGAATAAGGGCGGTATACGCAGTGGATTCTATAAATTAAATAG
This sequence comes from uncultured Actinomycetes bacterium, assembly GCA_964631685.1. Classification (GTDB taxonomy): domain Bacteria; phylum SZUA-79; class SZUA-79; order Acidulodesulfobacterales; family Acidulodesulfobacteraceae; genus Acidulodesulfobacterium. Next base: position 156,107 of record CAZVZU010000003.1, read on the forward strand.
CTTGACATAAACCATGATATTGATTATATATTATATATTATTGATATAATATGGAGGGGTTCTTAATGCCGTCTATCGCTGATTTATTAAAGACAACCGTTGACCAGGGTGCTTCTGATCTCCATATAGCCGTGGGGACAGCTCCTCAAATTAGAATGAGGGGTACGCTGGTTCCATTGAGCTTTCCCCTGCTTACCCCGTCAGATACCCAAGGTCTTTGTTATAGTGTAATAACCGATTTACAAAAAAAGAAGTTCGAAGAGACTCATGAGCTTGACTTTTCGTTTAGCCAAAAGGGTATTTCTAGATTTAGAGGCAACCTTTATTACGACAGAGGGTCAGTGGCAGGGGCATTTAGGGTTATACCGCACAATATTCCTTCTGTTGATACGTTAGGGCTTCCTGCCAGTGTTAAAGACATTATTAAATCGCCGAGGGGGCTTGTGTTGGTTACAGGGCCTACCGGGTCTGGTAAGACTACTACCCTTGCGGCCATGGTGGATGCTATAAATACAACTAGGCATGAACATATAATAACCGTAGAGGATCCCATAGAGTATGTATTTGCCCATAAAGGCTGTCTTGTTAATCAACGGGAAATAGGACAGGATTCATTCAGCTTTGCCGAGGCATTAAGGCATATATTAAGAGAAGATCCGGATGTTGTTCTTGTTGGTGAAATTAGAGACATGGAAACAATGGAGGCGGCGCTTACGATTGCAGAAACGGGGCATCTTACATTCGGAACATTGCACACGAACTCTGCAGTTCAAACAATAAGTAGAATTATAGATATATTTCCTTCAAATCAACAACCAGCGGTTAGGTCATCTCTTTCTCTTTCGCTAGTGGCGGTCTTATCTCAAACCCTCATTCCGAGAATTAATGGTGCAGGAAGGGTTTTAGCTGCAGAGCTAATGATACCGAATGCAGCTATCAAAAATTTAATTAGAGAGAATAAAATTCATCAAATATATTCTCAGCTTCAACTTGGTCAAGAAAAATATGGAATGCAGACATTGAATCAGGCATTAGCTTCCCTAGCCAATAAAAGAATTATAAGCGAGGAGGATGCGTATAGTAGATCGTCTGATATAGAAGAGTTGCGGCAGACTATGTCTTCGGGGCTTACGTCAAAAACAGGTATTGATGGACCGGGGGTCATTACAGCTAAGGGCGAATCTTTTTTAGAGGGTTCTAATGTAAAGGATATTGGAGGTATCGGTAGCAATATGGGTGTACAAGGTATGCCCAGTAGATCGTCATCCTTCCCATCGCAGGGAAGAAAAAAAGACGATGATGAGCCATTCGAAGGTATAGATTTCACTAAACTATAGAATTAGCTATATAAGGCAATAGACGTGTATAATGATTTATACCGCATGTGTTTATTGCGTTGAGAGTAATAGAGGGGTAAATTCAATTATGGCCGTATATCAATGGAAAGGTAGACGTCGTTCAGGGGAGTATCTCAAGGGAGAAATTACCGCTTCAGGTCCCAACTTTGTTGCGGCTGAGCTAAGAAGGAAGGATATTTATCCCATAAAAATAGGGAAGAAGAATGAGTTTTTCACATTAAGTCTAAAAGGTAACAAAGAAGTAGGTCCAAATACAAAAATAAACGACAATAACTTAATATTATTTACTAGGCAGTTTTCCTCATTGATCGATTCCGGCGTTCCGATTCTTCAAGGTTTGGTGATAATGATTGAACAACAGAAGAATAAAGATCTAAAAGGTATGCTGACTAAGATAAAAGGAAATATTGAAGGCGGAGCATCTTTGTCTGACAGCCTTAAAAAATTTCCTATGGTTTTTAATGACTTATATGTGAACCTTGTTGAGGCAGGTGAAAAAGGTGGAGTTTTAGATAGAGTTTTTAGAAGATTGTCTGTCTATTTTGAAAAGATGCTTAAGCTAAAAAGAAAAATAAAGGGGGCGATGATTTATCCTATTGTCGTTTTAAGTGTTGCTATTGCCGTTATTATTATACTTATGACGTTTGTTATTCCTATATTTGCCAGTCTTTTTGCCAGCGTCGGTGCCAAGCTTCCGGCCCTTACAATGGATGTGATAGCATTTAGCGACTTCATGAAGTCATACATCTTATATATAATAATAGCCGGGGCGTTGATTATATTTGCACTAAAGGCTTATCGTAAAAGAGAGAGTGGGAGGAGGAATATAGATCGCCTTATTCTCAAGATACCACTCATAGGTGTTTTACTGAAAAAGGTAGCAATAGCGAGATTCGCAAGAACTTTCTCCACGATGATCGAAAGTGGGGTACCGATATTGGCGGGATTGGATATTGTCTCCAGAACGAGTGGCAATAAGGTAATAGAAGATACTATTATGCAGGCGAAACAAGATGTTTCCGCCGGCGCTACCCTTTCCGTTTCATTAAGTAAAACCGATTTATTTCCTCCGCTGGTAATACAAATGGTTATGGTTGGCGAAAAGACCGGTAATCTTGATGCAATGCTTACTAAGGTTGCCGATTATTATGATGAAGATGTTGATAACGCTGTCAATAATTTAACCCAAATGTTAGAGCCGGCGCTGATAATATTTCTAGGCGTAGTTGTGGGAACATTAGTTGTTGCTATGTATCTGCCTATATTTAACTTGGGGCAAGCTATTAAGGGGTAACTAATGATTTTAGCATTAACATACGACACCTTATTGGGTTTTCGGATAGTTACCGACGGTAACGGTGCTACGTATTAAATGATATTTTATATCGAGGTGAGCTTCTCTGAACTTACGTTTCACTGAATTTAGTTTTAGTTCAACCATAGATGATTATGAGAATATTTATGGAAAACTTAGGTTCATAATAATCTTTAGACCGCTTATTTTTTCCGTTATAATACTCGTATATATTTTAACCCGCCTTAACGAGATATATGGTTATGAAAATTTTGTCTACTTTTTGTTGGCTTTTCTGATATTTATATCTTTTTTGTACATTGTCATACTCCAATATATAAAAACAAGAGAGGTCACAAATGAAAGCCGAGACAATCGAGTTTTAAAATATTTCGGTTTCATCCAGCTTTTCATCGATTTTACTCTCATATCAGTAGTAATATTATTCAACGGAGGATTGGGCAGTAAATTAATTTTTTTATATTACCCACTAATATTAATAGGCGGATTTGTTTTTCTAAGGACAGGTGCATTGGTTTTTTCTGTAGCATCGTCCGTGGCCATCGGTTTATTGGCAGATTTGCAGTATTATTTTAATTTTGGTTATCATCCCTTTTTCTTGTCCAATCCAGATAAATTGCTCTTTTTGGCAAGCATTAATATACTGGGCGTTCTGATATTCGGTTCACTCTTGTATCACTTTTCGGGGGGCATGAGGGTTTTAAGCGAGAAGATGGTTGAGATGGATAAATTAATGAAAAATTCACAAAATTTCAACAAGGAGTTAATGAACAGTTTTTCGCAAGGGGTTATTGTTCTTGACGGTAATTACAATGTTGTATTTATAAATAAAGAGGCTGTCAATATCTTAGATTTACAACGTTTTAATAGAGCATTTATCAATAAAGCTGGTGTTTTATTTAATTTTAATCTTGACATAAGGGATATTTTGAATAATTTTCCAATTAATATTCTTGGCGGAGTCAATAAAAAACATGATGTTCAATATGAAAATAAACATAATGGACTAAAAAGGTTCGAGATAAAGCATCAAGGCATGATTTTAGGTTTTTCTCATGCCGAATTTATTTATTACAAAGGTTTTCCTGGAAAATTTATGCTCTTTTTTAGAGATATAACCTTTATCAAGCAAATGGAGATTGAATCAAAGATTAATGAAGGTTTAATGACAGCAGGCAAGTTTGCGGGATGGTTGGCCCATGAGGTCAGGAATCCCCTTTTAGCAATAAATACATCGGCAGATATTTTAAATTCACAAAATTTAGATTATGATAGCGATGATTATAAGAAATTAACCGGTATCATAAGAACGGAATCACTAAGATTAGACAATTTGGTTAACGATTTTTTGAGTTTTGCAAAGATAAAATCAACTAGCATCAATTATAATAAAAATAATTATGAAAGTTTTAATCTTTTTGAGATGGTCGATGACATAATATTAAGTTTTCCAGAGCAGTCAAAAGACGGTTCGAGTGATACAATAAAAATAAATATATGTAATAGACTAGACCCTAATAGGAATATCTTTTCAGAAAAATATAGGATTCACCAGGTTCTTCTTAATATTTTACAAAATTCCGTACAGTCGTTACGAGGTAGAAATATTAAAAGTCATGCCGGTATTATAAGAATTGCCTCAAAAATAATGAAAGATGGGAGCGGAAAAGAATGGCTCTTAGTATCTATTTTCGACAATGGGGAAGGGATGGACGAATTTACCCTAAAAAATATATTCAAGCCTCTTTTTACCACGAAAGAAAATGGGATCGGACTTGGATTGCCTATCGTTTATTCAATATTGGAAAATCTCGGTGGGGAGATAAGGGTGCAGAGTAGGATTAATACGGGAACATTAATCAAGATAAGCTTACCTATCTAAAAATTATTAGGAGATATGAATAAGTATATTATAGATACTCACGATTTAAAGAAAAAGATACTCCTCATAGACGATGAAATGTCTATACTGGATTCTCTTAAGATATTACTTACCATTGAAGGATACGATGTTACCATTTCCAAGAGTGTTAATAATGCCATAAAACTCATGGATGCAACAAATTTTAATCTCATCGTTTCCGATATAAGAATGCCAGAGATGTCGGGATTTGAGTTTGTCGAATTTTTTAAAAAAGAGAGGAGAGGTTTAAATTCAAAACTGTTACCTATCATATTAATGACGGCTTACTCTGATGTTAAAGCAGGGGTAGAGGCTATCAAGCAAGGAGTTTTTGATTACATAACCAAGCCATTTGATAATGAAGAATTTAAAATTACGATTAGAAGGGCTATAGACTATTTTAGGGTTTTTGAGGATTTAAATGCTATAAAAAGTGCTGAAATAATAAAAGGGGGCATAAAAGGGGAGTCTAGAATTATAAAAAATATCTTAAATGATATAGCTAGTGTTTCTTTGAATTTTAATACTATTCTCATTACCGGAGAATCCGGTACAGGAAAAGAATTAGCCGCAAGGTTGATTTACGATATTTATTCCAGGGGTTCTGATAATCAAAAAGTTGTAGCGAGAACCTCGCTTGCTAAAAGGGATATGCCATTTGTTCCTGTAAATTTATCGGCTATTCCAGAAAATCTCTTGGAAAGCGAATTATTTGGCTATGCCAAAGGTGCATTCACGGGTGCAGAGACGAATAAAATGGGGCTCATACAATATGCTGATGGAGGCATCCTTTTTCTTGATGAAATAGGAGATTTATCGTTGTCGTTGCAGATAAAACTATTAAGGGTTTTGCAAGAGAAGTCCTACAGAAAATTGGGATCCAACAAGGAAGAATTTATGAATGCAAAAATAATTGCTGCCACAAATAAAGATTTAGAGTCATTGGTTGCCTCAGGTAAATTTAGAGGAGACTTATATTTTAGGCTAAATAGGGTCAATATAACAATGCCACCGTTAAGGGAACACAAGGAAGATATTCCTATTTTAACATCATATTTTATAAAAAAGTTTTCAAAATCAATAAAATCAATCTCTCCGATGGCAATGTCGTTACTTGTGAATTATGATTATCGAGGCAATGTGAGAGAACTTGAAAATATTATAGAAAGGGCATGTATTTATTGCGAAGGCTATGATAAAACCGGTTTATTAAAGGAAATAAATGAAAATTGCCTTCCTGGCTATATTTTCAAGAAGGACGACAATAAAAAAGCAGATATCAGTTTTGAAGGAGATTATTATGAAAAAATAATAGAAATATTTAACCGACTTAATAGCGAAAAAAAAATATCGCTGCAGGATTTTATTAGGATTATCGAAAAAATTATCGTAGAAAACCGGATAAAAGAAAACAATTCTAAATTGGATGCTGCGAAAAGTCTAGGTTTATCCCTGAGGTCTTTAAGATACATATTGTCAAAAGAGGATCAGAGATGAACTATCTGTTTGTTATTGAATACAACGGGTTAAATTATAACGGTTGGCAAAGTCAAAATAATCCTGAAAAATCAAGGAGAGTTAAGACTATAGAAAATGAGCTCTTAAGGGCTATTAGTATCGTGACAAAATTTAATACAAGGTTTTTTGTTTCGGGAAGGACCGATGCCGGTGTCCATGCCGTGAACCAAGTCGCAAATTGTAGTCTTCCTTTTTATTACGACACGCTCAAATTAAAGGCATCGTTAAATGGTATTCTTCCGCTTGAGATATCCATAAAAAATATAGAGATTATACACGATTTATTTCATGCGACCTATGATACTATTTCCAAAATATATCTATACAAAATCAACTCGGGGTTTAAGAGCTCATTGTTATTAGGCTATACTTGGTTCGTAAAGGAAAAATTAAATTTAAAACTAATGGATGAAGCCGCAAATGTTTTTGTCGGCAAACATAACTTTATTAATTTTACCAAGAAGGAGAAAGAAAAATATTCGGCTAACTATTACAGGACAATTAAGGATATAGGTATATATAAAAAAAGCTATGGATTTGATATTTTTGTTGAGGGTGAGGGTTTTTTAAGGCACATGGTTAGAAGAATTGTGGGGGCCATTGTCTCATGCGGAAGTGGAAAGATACGCGTTGAATACATAATGAGTATGCTTGATGAAATAAATTTGACGTCAAACATAAGCTCAGCGAACAAACAGCCCAGTGCAGGTCACTTTAATTTACTCTGCGCTCCGCCCAATGGACTTTTTTTATATTCGGTAAAGTATAGACATAAAAATTATTCTTGATATTTTATTAAATTTTATTTATAATTGCGGAGATAGGTATATAAGAATTTTTGTAATTTGTTTTGTTTGTATATTTTACTATTTTTTTTATATAAAAGTGGGTTTTGCCCGCTTTTTTTATTTTATGCACGATAGTTTGATAAAAGACATAGAGAAGGTTACGGAAGATATTGCACAGTGCTACGGGTGTTATCTTGTCGGCGCTATATTTTCTTCTGCAGCTGCGGGCGGCGGAGTGGCTTTAAGGGTTTATATTGATGCGGAGGGTGGTATTAATATATCTCAGTTGTCCAATATATCCAGAGAATTAAATATGATACTGGACGTTAAAGAGTTAATAAAATTTAAATATACTCTTGAGGTTTCGTCCCCGGGTATCAATAGGATTATTTTAAAGTTTAACGATTATAAGAAATATAAAGGAAAAAGGGTGAAAGTATCCCTACGAAAAAAGATTAACGGAAGGATTAACTTAATCGGGGAGATACTCGATACGGAAGACGATAGTGGAAATAATAGCCCCGGTATAAAAATATTTGACGAAATAGAGCATAGAATCAGGGTTATTTCTTTTTTTCAAATTAAAAAAGGGAATTTGTTGGTTATATAAATTTAATTATTTTAATATTTAAAATATTTAAGGAGTATAGAAGTGTCCCAACTTGTTATAAAAGACCTTAGTATGGTGATAAACCAGGTCTCTAAAGATAAAAATATTGAACGCTCTTTGGTTATAGATGCGTTAGAACAGGCGGTGTTAACTATTGCCAGAAAAAATTTGGGCATAGGATATGACCTAGAGGCGCATTACAATGAAGAAACAGGTGAGATTGAGATATTTATGTTTAAGCAGGTCGTGGAAGATGTTCAGAACTCTAAAACGGAGATATCTATTGAAGATGCGATTGCAGATGATTCGGATGCTATCGTCGGAGACAGCCTTGGTCTAAAGGTGGAAAAAAATATTTATGGCAGAATAGAGGCGCAGGTCGCAAAACAGGTTATCTTTCAAAAAATAAAGGAGATAGAACATAAAAATATTTTCGATGAGTTCAATGAACGAAAAGGTGAAATTGTTAGCGGTCTTGTTAGAAAGATTGAAAGATCGGTGATAGTAATTGATCTAGGAAAGACAGAGGCCATTTTAACAAAACAGGAGCAAATACATAACGAAATATATAAACCTAATGACAGAATAAGGGCTGTATTATCAAATATAAAGATGGAAAAAGGAGGCCCTAAGCTTATTCTTTCCCGTACTTCCGATGATTTTTTAATTAAACTTTTCGAGTTGGAAGTGCCGGAGATATATGATGGCATCGTTAAAATTGCTAGGGTTGCCAGGGCACCGGGATTTAGATCTAAAATCGCTGTTTATTCTTCAGATAGGGATGTTGATCCGGTTGGTGCGTGCGTCGGAGTAAAGGGATTTAGGATACAGAGCATAATAAGCGAACTTAGAGGGGAAAAGATTGATATTATACCTTATTCCGATAGTCCTGCAAAATTAGTTGTAAATGCACTAAGCCCTGCGGAAGTATCTAGGGTTGCTATTAATGAGGATACAAAAACGATAACGGTTATAGTGCCTGACGACCAGCTTGCAATGTCAATTGGAAAGCAGGGGCAAAACGTTAGGCTTGCAACAAAAATTATGGATTACAAGATAGATATCAGTAGCGAATCTAAGGCCGATAAAAAAGACCAAGTGGCGTATAATACTTTTATGGATATACCGGGAGTGGGAGATATTATTGCAAAACTTTTGTATCAGAACGGTTATACCTCTGTTGAGGATATATCGAACGCTTCCGCTGAAGAATTATCCAAGGATATTTCTGTGGATGCAAAGAAGGCTGAAAACATTATAAGTTCGGCAAGCGAGTTTCTTAGTAGAGTAAAATCAGATATGGAACTTAAAGAAAAGATAGACAAAGAAATTAATTAAAAATATTATGGATACAAGGGATTCTGCCATGATGGAAGAGAAAAGGATATCGAAAGGTGTTATAAGAAGAAGAGCGTCTAAAATAGAAAAGACGGACAATACGTCTACATCTATTTCGTCTGCAGTTTCGGCGGAACCTAAAAAAACCGAAGCAGGCGTGCAAGAATCCCAGTCTCAAGTTGAAAATATCATTAAACTTAAGTCTACAGAGGAGTCCGCTACCGTAGGTGGGCTTGATAAAAATAATATTTCGGAGCAAAGCATAAAGACGAAGAAGCTTGCTGATGAAAATGTAGCGATTTCTAAGAACAACATAGAAAATAAGGAAGGTAAAAAGAAGCAGGATGGCACAGGTGACGTGTTAAGTGTTGTAAGCACCATTAATAAAAATAAATTATCAAAGATAAATGAAGAAGATTCAAAAAATAAAACTTTCCCTAAACCCGCAGGCAAGAAGAATGAATTTAAAAAAACTTCATCTGCCAAACACAATAAAACGGGCAAGTTCATAAATACATCGGGGGATAACGAAAATTCTGCGTATAGAAGGCATAAGAGGAAATTTAGGTCAGGTAAAATTGCCAAGCGTACTTCACGCCCTCAGCTTGTTGTACCTGAGAAAAAGGCTTCCAAAAGGGTTATAAGGATAAATAGTGGTATAACTGTTAATAATTTGTCGCAGGCGTTGGGTGTCAAAGCGTCAGAGGTTATTTTGAAACTGATGGATATTGGTATTATAGCGACAATGAACCAGGTCGTAGATATAGATACAGCATCACTTATCGCAACGGAATATAATTATCTCGTTGAAAATGTTAGCTTTAATGAGACATTAAAGCTTGTAGAATTGCCCGATTCCCAAGAATCACTTGTACATAGAGCCCCTGTCGTTACTGTTATGGGGCATGTCGATCATGGCAAAACATCTTTATTGGATGCCGTCAGGAAGACAAGTGTAACATCAAACGAAGCGGGAGGAATAACTCAGCATATCGGTGCATATAGCGTTAAAGTTAATGATTCTACCGTAACATTTCTAGATACTCCCGGCCATGAGGCATTTACCGAGATGAGGGCAAGAGGTGCGGGTATGACCGATATTGTCGTTCTCGTTGTCGCTGCTGACGATGGCGTTATGCCGCAAACCATTGAAGCCATAAATCATGCCAAGGCCGCTAATGTTCCCGTGATAGTGGCAATTAATAAAATAGATAAACCGGGCGCAAATCCTGCTAAAATAAAAAGTAACCTAATGGAATTCGGTCTTGTTCCTGAAGATTTAGGAGGAACAACTCTTTATGCGAATGTTTCCGCCAAAACAGGGCAAGGATTAAAAGAGCTTCTTGAGCTTATAATACTTCAGTCAGAAATTTTGGAGTTAAAGGCAAATCCCAATAAACTGGCGAGAGGAACCGTCGTTGAGGCAAAACTAGATAAAGGAAGAGGTCCGGTCGTCACCGTTTTAGTGCAAAGTGGCACTATAAATATAAATGATAGCGCTGTATGCGGTTTATATAACGTTAAAGTTAGGGCTATGGTGGATTATATGGGAAATAAGATTCTAAAAGCAGGACCTTCTACCCCCATCGAAATATTCGGTCTTGGGGGCGTCCCGTCGGCAGGGGATAATTTTATTGTTTTAAAAGATGAAAAAGAAGCGAAAAGGATTAGTGTGGAAAGGCAATTAAAACATAGAGAGTCCGAGTTAAGTTCTAACGCAAAAGTTACGCTGGAGGGGCTATATTTAAAGATAAAATCAGGCGGTATAGAAGAGTTAAAACTAATTGTCAAGACAGATGTCTATGGTTCCATGGAGGCGTTAATCCAATCTTTTAATAAACTTTCAACTTCCAAGGTTAAGGTTAATATTATTCACAACGGTGCGGCGGCAATTACCGAAAGTGATGTTATGCTTGCGAAGGCTACGAACTCCATAATAATAGCATTTAATGTTCGCCCAGAGTCTAAGGCATTGACTCTAAGCGAACATGAGGGTGTAGAAATAAGATACTATAATGTAATTTATGATGCAGTTAAGGATGTTAAGGATGCCATGGAAGGACTTCTTGCGCCTATTGAAAAAGAGAATATAACCGGAAAGGCGGAGGTTAGGGATGTATTTAATGTTCCAAAATCAGGGGCGATAGCCGGCGCTTTTGTATTAAGCGGAACAATTAAAAGGGCTTCAAGCGCTAGGCTTCTAAGAGATAATGTTATAATTTACAGTGGGCATGTAGATTCGCTTAGGCGATTTAAGGAAGACGCCAAAGAGGTTCAGACCAATTACGAGTGCGGAATACTTTTGGAAAATTTTAATGACATAAAGGTTGGAGACATAATTGAGACTTATGAAATTGAGTATATCAAGCAAATCCTTAATTCTTCTACTGACGAAGCGTAGAGGACGGGGGGGCGGACAAATAAATTGATAGAGAGAAATAGACGGGTAGGCGAACTTATTGCTAGAGAGGTGTCGTTAACACTTCAATTTAAAGTAAATGATAACAGATTGAAAAATGTTACGATAATAGGCGCGGAGTCTACTAGGGACCTAAAGTTTTGTAAGATATTTTTTAGCGTTATCGGTCCGGAAAAAGAAATCAAAAAAGCCATAAGCGGATTCAAAAGTTCTAAAAATTTTATAAAAAAAGAGGTATTTTCTAAGATACTCTTAAGAGCCGTTCCTGAGATTGCATTTGAATATTATGACGGATTACAGAGGTCTTCCAAAATTAATAGGATAATAAACGAATATGGTGCGCTCAACAATGTTTCGCATCGGCTCAAAGATTAAATACAATAATAATAAACATATATGTTATATAGAAAAATATGGTTAATAAAATGAAAGAGTACTCCGATGTTGATTTAATAGATTTAAGAAATTCAACGAGCGATATACTTCATGCGATGGAGTCGTCCAAGAATGTCCTTATAGTAACTCATGAAAATCCTGAAGGTGATGCTATAGGTTCTGCCGTTGCTTCAGCTTTATTTTTGAGCTCATTAGGAAAAAATGTATACATTTACGACAAAGATACTATCCCTAATAACTTGAAATTTTTGCCGTGGACAGGAAAAATATTAAATGAATTTCCTAAGGAGTCCATTGATTTACTGGTTGTGGTAGATTGCGGAGAGTTTTCCAGGGTTGGTGCAAATTTTGAATATCTTTCAGACATAGACAAGATAATAAATATAGACCATCATTTTACCAATGCCCATTTCGGACATTTAAATCTTGTATTGCCCGATGCGAGTTCTACAGGAGAGGTTCTTTTTTACTTATTTTTATCTTCAGGGGCTCATGAAAACAAAGTTTCTTATTCACCCTATGATGGTTTTTTAACCAGAAAGTTTGGCGAACCGTTGTCTTGCGATTTAGACACAAGGAAGAAAATTTTGTCAAAGATAGATGACAAAATTGCATTAGCGCTATATACATCTATCTTGACCGATACTGGTTCATTTCATTATTCTTCGGCAAATAAAAGGTCTTTTTATATATGTTCCGTATTAAATGAATACAATATAGATCCGGCGAGTATTGCAACAGAACTTTTTGAAACGAAACCTGCAGAGATGTACACTTTGCTTGGAAAGAGCCTGAGTACCCTTGAATTCACTTTAGGCGGCAAAGTATCTTCAATGGTTGGAACGAAAAAAATGGTTAACGATATTATAGAAAGGATGGATGGAAAAAGGATTAACGGATTATATGAAAATTTCGTAAATTATCCAAGATCGGTTCAAGGTGTGGAGATAGCGATATTTTTCAGGGAGGTATCCTTTAATGAATATCGGTTAAATTTTAGGTCCAAGAGTTATGCGAATGTCGCGAAGATTGCTGAGAAGTTTGGCGGCGGCGGGCATAAGTTTGCTGCAGGATGCAGTGTCAGTGGTGAATTGAGCGAAATTAAAAAAGAAGTGTATCAATATTGCAAAGAGGTTATATAAGTAGAGTGTGATTGTCTTTATCCACTTAGGCGGGTAAATGTTAAAATGGTTCCGTATACCGGGTAATATTTGTATTTTTGGTGTAGAAGTGGCAATTTAAATAAAGCTTAAAAAAGCATGAAAGTAGTTAAAAATAGTAATATTAGTGGCATTCTTGTTATGGATAAACCGGAGGGCATGACTTCCTTTGGTGTGGATTCTGTTGTGAAAAAAGAGCTTGACTGTTTAAAGGTTGGTCATGCAGGGACGTTGGATCCTTTTGCGACGGGGGTACTTCCTCTTCTTATCAATAAAGCGACAAAACTTCAGGATAAGTTCATAAATATTCCAAAATCTTATGAGGGTGTTTTTAAAATAGGTATAAGTACGAATACCCTTGATGTTTCAGGAGTGAATGTAGATATTAAGCCGGTTTCACAAACCGAGGTTGCGGATATAGCCAACTATTTAAGTAAACTAAAAGGGGATTTTGTTCAAAAGATTCCAATGTTCAGTGCAAAAAAATTTAAGGGTGTTCCGTTATATAAATATGCAAGGAAGAACATAGCAGTGGATATGGACGATAGCAAAAAGACAAGTGTTGTAAATATTTATGAATTTGATGTAAAATCTTATGATGACTCTTTGATATATTTTAAGTGTACAGTTTCTAAAGGTACGTACGCACGGGCTATAGCTCAGGATATAATGGATAAATTTAATATACCTGCCCATTTATACAGTCTTAGAAGGACGAGTGCGGGTGGATTTGATATCTGCAATGCCTTGCCCTTTGAATCAATTAAAAAAGGTGCAGATTTTTTAATAGAACATATTATTCCTATGAGTGATAGCAGTGTTGATAATAGCAAATAGATGATAAAGTCTAATATATATAATTAATATCCGGAGGTATCAATTCAATGCCAATTTCAAAAGACGAAAAACAAACAATAATTGAAAAGTTTAAAACACATGAAGGGGATTCTGGTTCGGTAGAGGTACAAGTTGCATTACTCACCTATCGCATTAATTTATTGTCTGAGCATTTTAAAAAATTTGCCAAGGACCACCATTCCAGAAGGGGGCTCTTAAAAATGGTCTCAAGAAGAAGGCACTTACTTGATTATTTAAAAAGAAAGGATGAAGACAGGTATAAGACCATTATAGGTTCACTTGAGCTTCGAAAATAGAAAAATAGGTTTTATTTTAATAATTTTAGATTTACAAAGGAGACATGATGGTGACTTATGATGTAACGAGGAGTTTTACGCTTGATGATAAAAAAATAACTGTTGAGACAGGAAGGCTTGCAAAGCAAGCGTCCGGTAGCGCTTTGGTTACCATTGGAGATACCAAGGTTCTTGTTACGACGTGTATTGATAAAAATATAAAAGAGGGGATTGATTTTCTGCCTCTTACGGTTAATTATGTGGAAAAATTTTATGCCGCAGGAAGAATTCCCGGGGGTTTCTTTAAAAGAGAAGCAAGGCCATCTGAGAAAGAGGTTTTGACATCCAGGTTCTTAGATAGGCCAATACGGCCACTTTTTCCCGAAAACTATTTTTTTGGCACTCAGGTAATTGCCACGGTGATTTCTATGGATCAGGAAAATGATCCCGATATGGCGGCAATGTTGGGTGTTTCGTTTTCATTAGCACTTTCCGAGGCGCCGTTTAACGGTCCTACCGCAGGCGTTAGAGTTGCAAGAATAGATGGCAATTTTATAGCAGATCCGACTTATAAAGAAATTGAGGGAAGCGATATCTCTCTTATTATAGCAGGTTCAAAGGATGCGGTAACGATGGTTGAAGGAAGCTTTAACGAGCTTGACGAAGAAGAACTTTTGTCTGCTATGGAATTTGGACACAATAAAATAAAGGAATTAATAGAATTTCAAAATTCCATTCTTTCCGAGATTGACATCAATAAGATTGAACTGCAGCCGTTAGTAATCCCAGACGGACTACGTGAAAAAGTCAAGGAAATTGTCTATAGTGATTTATCTAAAGCCCTCCAGATATCTGCAAAACAGGAAAGAAATGATGCCATAGCCGATCTCAATGTAAAGGTTATTGAATTGCTTCAAGAATCGCATCCTGAGCAAGAAACGTTAATTAATCATATATTCGAATCCATGCAAAAAGATTTATTAAGGAAGAGAGTTCTTGATGAAGGGCTAAGGGTTGACGGGAGAGGATTATCCGATATCAGGCCGATTAGCTGCTCTGTAAGTGAACTTCCTATGGCTCACGGTAGTGCCATTTTTACAAGAGGAGAAACGCAGGCGCTTGTGGCCATTACACTTGGCACAAAATTTGACGAACAGATTGTAGATGCGCCTGAAAAAGAATCTTCTAAGAGATTCATGCTTCATTATAATTTTCCCCCATTCTCGGTTGGAGAGGTTTATCCGTTAAGATCTCCGGGTAGAAGAGAAATAGGTCACGGCTCACTTGGTGAAAAGGCATTAAAGTATATTCTGCCTGATTTTGAAGATTTTCCTTATACAATTAGGGTTGTATCTGAGATACTTGAGTCTAATGGTTCTTCCTCTCAGGCGACAATATGCGGGGGTACTTTAGCTCTCATGGATGCCGGTGTCCCAATAAAAGCTCCTGTGGCTGGAATTGCTATGGGTCTTATAAAGGAAGGGGATAAAGTTGCAATCCTTTCAGATATTTTGGGTGACGAGGATCACCTCGGGGATATGGATTTTAAAGTGGCGGGAACGGAAAAAGGGGTTACAGCTCTCCAAATGGATATCAAAATTGACGGTGTTACAGGGGATGTTTTAAGACGTGCGCTTATGCAGGCTAAAGATGGCCGTTTACACATACTTAATATCATGCTTAAAACGATATCTGAACCGAACAAGGACTTGGCCCAGAACGCTCCTAGAATTGTTACTATAATGGTTAAACCAGAGAAAGTAAGAGAAGTAATAGGTCAGGGTGGAAAGGTTATCAGGGGGATTATCGAAAAAACAGGAGCCAAGGTTGATATAGACGATACCGGAAAGGTTGTTATTTCATCAATAAATAAGAGTGCCCTGACTCTTGCTGCCGCTATGATAAGTGATATAGTTCAGGAAGCGGAGATTGGTAAGATTTATAACGGCAAGGTTAGGAAAATAATGGATTTTGGAGCCTTTGTAGAAATATTCCCCGGAACTGATGGGCTTGTCCATATATCGCAACTTGACAATAAAAGGGTTGAGAAGGTTTCTGACATCTTAAAAGAGGGCGATGATGTGAAGGTTAAGGTTATAGACGTCGATAGATTTGGGAAAATAAAACTTTCCAGAAAAGAAATCCTATGAGGAATTTTAAAAAAGAAAAGTTAGAATCAGGACTTATACTGCTTACGGAAAAGAAATCTTACTTTAATTCCGTAAGCATAGGATTATGGATTAAAACGGGCAGCGCTTATGAGCCGGTAGCTTTGAGCGGAATGTCTCATTTCATAGAACATCTACTCTTTAAGGGGACTAAGAAACGAACATACAGAGATATAAATAAAGAGATTGATTTGATGGGAGGTGCTTTAAATGCATTCACCGGAACTGAGTTAACTTGCCTGTATACCCGCGTCCTTTCGGAGAACTATGCTAATGCGATTGATCTCCTGATTGATATCATGTTTAATTCTACTTTTTTGGAAGGTGAGATAGAAAAAGAAAAAGGTGTTATTTTACAAGAAATTTCAGGTGCATTAGACGACCCATTAGATTATTCCTCGGAACTCTTCCATAAAAATTTTTATGGAAGTTCCCCGTTTGCTTATCCAATCCTTGGAACCAAAGAAACGGTTGCGTCCTTCGATAGAAAAAAAATATTAGATTATTTTTATTCAAACTATGCCCCTCAAAATATGGTTATATCGATTGCTGGTAATTTTGACCGCGATAAAGTAGTGAAGTCTATATGCGGTTGTATGGATAAGATTTCGAAAAGGTTTGTGAATAGGATGTCTGCCATAGAAACCGATACAGCTAAAAATTATGGTGAATTTATTAAGGAAAAAGACCTAGAACAGACCCATGTTTTTATAGGCTTTGATGGAATAAAAAAAACCGACGAAGATTATTATGCACTAGAGGTTTTAAATACTCTGATAGGGGGGTCTGTAAGTTCTATGCTTTTCCAGGAGGTAAGGGAAAATAGAGGCCTTGCCTATTCCATTTACTCAAATGCTTCTTTCCATAAATTCGATGGATATATTTATATATATGAAGGCGTTTCTCCTGAGAAGTTTAAACTCTCTAAGGAACTAATTTTTAATATAATGGATGGGTTAGCCCTAGGCAATATCGGTGATGAAGAGATTATTAATGCAAAAAGGCACGTTTCGGATAGTTTTCTACTAGGAACGGAATCCGTAAGCTATACGATGAACGGTAATGCTATAAGTGAAATATATAGAAATAAATATGTTTCCAAGGCGCAGATATTAAAAAATATAGATTCCGTTGACGGGTTGGCTATAAAAAGGGTTTCAAAGAGACTATTTTCGAATAAAGAAAATAGAAATATTTCAGTTCTAGGCAGGGTTGCGTAACTTATGGAGACAAAGATTTATTATCCAAAAACTTACGATGTAATTTACCGATCAGGTTATATTATCGGTTTATTGGGTATTGTTTTGTTTGTTTTTTCTTACCGAGTTTCAAATTGGCAAGGTCTTGATTTGGGTACATCTATCTTTTATTTAGGGTCGTTGATATCAGGAGCATTCCTCTTAGTGTGGAAAAGAGAAATAAAAATATTTATATTATCCTGCATGATTTTAGGAGTTATTTTCGGCATAAGTTATCTTTTGTTTTTTAAAAATCCAGAGATTGCTGTTATATCTGCAGGGTTTGTTCTTGTTGGAATGGCCGGTCTTTACGGCAAAGAGGCGCATTGCTTTCATTTTATAGAAGGGTGGATCCTGATGTGGTCGTTCCCGCTGTTAATTTTTGTGAATTTATTAATTTATGGCTTAGGATTGCAAAATAACAATTCTGCGCATACTACCTTGTTTATAATATATATTATCATTATGCTCTTGGCATTATCTTTTTTAATAAAGAAATTAAGACAGCCTCTTATGCAATTTTGTCAAAATTAAGAAGAATAAATTTTTTTATTGAATAATGACTTTAAAGTCATTATAATAGTAGACATGATAGAAAATATTGATAAATATGAACTTATTTTATTGTCTTCTAGAAAATTAATAGAGGAAATCGGGTTTTCGGCTTTAACGATGGAAAAGGTCGCGCAAAAAGCGGGTATCGCTAAAGGAACGGTCTATATCTACTTTAAGAATAAAAATGAACTTCTAGAGAAAGTACTAGAGCGCGGGTTTGAAAAAATGTTTAATAGGGTTAGGACAAAAGTTGATGTACAGAAAGATCGCATGGAAAAATTGAGGATTTTAATCTTAGAAAATATTAATCATATTTATGAAAATAGGTATTTTTTTAAGACTGTTTTTTTGGACGAGATTAATATTGTTTTTTTAAACAAGAAATCACAGGAATCGTTTAATTTAAGAAAAAAAAGATATGCACATTTCATCGGCGAAATTATTAAATCGGGGATTGAATCTGGCGAGTTTAGACATGATTTAAATCCAGCAAAGGTTGGATATATGATTATTGCTTTAATTAAAACAAATGCTATATATAATTTTATTAATAATAAGCATGAATTTACAGAAGAAATAATTAGGGCCGATGCTGAAGAAATATTTAATATGTCAATATACGGGATAAATAAGCATTAATACATCCGGAGGATAGAATGCAGGCAAATCAAACAAAAAAAGATCAATTTATTGGATTTAAGATTTCAGGTAGCGCTAAAATATTATTACCTATTCTATTTGTGATTGTTTTGATCTCTGTTTTATCTCTCAGCGCTTGCGGGGAAAAGACGGTTAATCCTGTAGTGAATGTACGCGTGACCATTAGTAAGGTTAAAATTATAAGTGCGACGATTTATTTGAAAGAACCGGGTTATTTTTTGCCTTATAAGACTGCAAGTATTGCATCAAGATCGGCAGGACAGATTGTTGAAATTATTGCTCGCGATGGTGATTTTGTGAAGGCCGGACAGGTACTGGCAGTCATAGATAGAAAAAAAGCCTATTTTGCAATGGAGCTCCAAAAAGATATATTAGCAAGAGATAAAGCTGCTTATGCCCTTACTAAATCGACGCTAAAAAGAGATGCAATATTATTTAAAAAGCGGCTATTGACTGCCCTTAATTACGACAGGGCTGTTTCTATTGTCAGGCAGGCTAAGGGATCTTATAATGCGGCGTTGTCGCTTCTAAATATAGATCGAAAGAATTACGAGGACACGCTAATAACTACCTTAATTAGCGGCATAGTATACAAAAGACGTATTAATCTTGGAGATTATGTCGTCCCGGGCGAATTGTCGTACAACATAGTTGCACTGAGGCCATTAGAATTTAAATTTTATATCCCGCAAAGTTATATTCCGTTTATAAACAAAGGTGAAGCTTGTTTTGTAACTATAAAGGGTTATCCCCGTAAAGTCTTTTCCGGAAATATTTATTTTATAAGCCCTTCATTAAATCCTCAAACAAGGATGGTAGAGATCAAAGCCCTTTTTCTAAATAGCAGGGAACGGATAAGGCCACAGTATTTTGGTCGGGTTAAATTTTCAATAGGATTTGTACGGAATGGGTTTTTTGTGCCGGAGCCATCCGTCGTAATTACGCTGAAAGGAGACTATCTATTTGTTTATAAAAACGGAGTCGTAAAACGAAGGGCTGTATCCGTGGGTATTAATAAGGACGGGTATTTGCAAATTACAAAGGGTATAAGCAAGAATGATATTGTTGTGGTCAGGGGTTCAAACTTAGTGCACGACAACGAACATGTTGTTATAGTAAAGAGGGCTATATGAAAATATCTGATATTTCCATTAAACGGCCTGTTTTTGCGGTAATGATGGTTGGAATTTTTGTTGTTTTGGGTATGTTCGGGTATTTTGCTCTTGCCGTAAATCTTTATCCAAATATTCAGTTTCCAATAATAACCATCACAACGACCTTACCCGGCGCAAGTCCGAAAGAAATGGAGCTCGATGTTACTAAAAAGATAGAAGATGCTGTGAATTCAGCCTCTGGTATAAAGCATATAATGTCCACTAGTAGCGTTGGAACAAGTGTCGTAATTGTGGAGTTTCACCTTAATCAGAATATTGCCCATCGTTATCAAACCGTTATTGCGGATGTGGATGCTATATTAGACAAACTTCCTAAGAATATCAATACGCCCGTCATCAAAAAGCTAAATATTAATTCTTCTCCTATTATGTGGATAGCTTTATCGGGTAATAGGTCTAAGAGATTTTTGTCGTTTTATGCTCAAAAGGTTCTTAAAAGAAAATTCGAAAGGCTTCCGGGCGTTGGCCAGATTATTGTCAGTGGAGCCAGAAGCAGAAGAATGATCTTTTATGTAAATAATAACGAGATGATATCCCACGGTCTTGGTGTTAATCAGATTATTAACGCAATTAAGTCTCAAAGCGTTTCGCTGCCTACAGGGAATTTAAAAACGGATACTAAGACATATTTTATGTATCTTAAGGGTAGACTTCATACTGCGAAGGCATTCAACCGGATGATAATTAGTAATTATCAGGGAGCGCCCATTAGATTTTCACAGATAGGGCATGCCGTAAATTCCGAAGCTCCAGAAACCTCAATTACGACCTTTGACGGTAAGCCGACCGTTGGGTTGGGACTTACAATAAAAACTCACGCTAATGCCGTAAAGGTTGCTGCCGAGGCAATAGATCTTTTGAATCTAATAAGACCGTCTTTGCCGCAGGGAATTAAGGCGCATGTGGCATATAATAGCGCTACCTATATAAAAAAATCTATATCTAATGTTGAGTTTGATATAATTTGGGGAGCTTTCTTGACCGTGCTTGTAATATTTTTCTTTTTGAAAGATACGAGAACTACTATTATAGCCGCAACCGCTTTGCCTGCTGCAATCATTTCATCTTTCGGTTTCTTGCATCTCATGAATTTTTCTCTTAACAATATGACCATGCTGGCCCTATCTTTGTCGGTAGGTCTTTTAATAGATGATGCCATTGTTGTTCTCGAAAACATATATAGGCATGTCGAAGGTGGAGAGGATAGGCTGTCCGCTTCGTCTAATTCTATGAATGAGATAGGCATTGCAGTAATGGCAACTACGTTTTCCATAGTCGCAGTTTTTGTTCCGGTTGCGTTTATGCCGGGCATGATAGGAAGATTTTTTTATGAATTCGGTTTGACTGTTGCTTTTGCAGTTTTGGTTTCATTGTTTGTTTCTTTTACGCTTACGCCAATGTTGTCGTCTCGGTTTATTATTCATAAAAAAGAACACGGTTATTTATTTATGCTTCTTGAAAATTTCATGAAGAAAATAACTGATATCTACAGAATAATGATCGACTGGAGCTTGAAGCATAGATTGATAGTTATTTTGTCGGCGTTGTTTGTATTTATTTTTTCGTTATATTTAGCACAGTATGTTGGAAAAGAGATGATGCCGCCGTCAAATTCGGGGAATTTTCTTGTTTATTTTCAGGCTCCGGAGGGTACAAGTGTAAGTGTTATGAAGAAATATTCAAATAATTTATATAAAATAGTCAAAAATATCCCGTTTGAAAAGTCTATTTTTATGGCTACGGGGGCAGGTGTCGATGCTTCAAGGCATAAAGGATTATTTTTTATCTCTTTGAAAAACAACAGAAACTTGAGCCAGCAAAGGGTAATGGATATTGTTAGAAGAAGAATATCCATTGTTCCGGGTGTTACTACGCAAGTTATGGACATGCCGATAGTCGGCGGGGCATCTTCTAATGTTTCTCCTCTTCAGGTTATTATAATGGGTCCAAGTATTGAGAAAACCGTAGCCTATGCTAATAAGCTTTTAAGCGATATGAAGCATACGTCCGGACTTGTTGACGTGACATCTAATATGCAGTTTCGTCAGCCCGAGCTTTTAATTCATGTGAATAGGAATATTGCAGGGAGTCTCGGGGTAAGCGTCTCTTCTATTGCGCAAACTTTGGGCGTGCTTATAGGTGGCAATATAAACATATTTAAAAATTATAATTTTTTATATAAAGGACATATCTATAATCAACAATTAAGACTTTTTAAAAATGAAAGGAACCATATAGGGGATATAAAAAATCTTTATGTTTCCAATGACAGGGGTGTTCTAATTCCATTATCCGATTTAGTAACCGTCAAAAAGACGATCGGACCTCAGGTTATCAACAGAAGAGATCTTGGTAATTCGGTTACGATTTATGCCAACATGTCTAATCATGTTCCGTTGAGTTATGGGGTTAAAAGGGTCAGAGCATATATGTCCCGTATTATACCGAAAAAATCGTTATATTCATACCAATTTAGTGGGTTAGCTTCGAAAATGAATCAATCGTTTAGCGCTATGGGTTCGACATTGCTACTAGCATTAATTATAATATATATGATCCTTGCTTCTTTATATGATAGCTTTATAGATCCATTGGTTATCATGGTTTCTGTTCCGTTTGCGCTGATTGGTGCGATAGGAGCACTACTGTTAACGCATAAGGCGCTGAGCGTGATTGCGCTCATAGGCGTTATCTTGCTAATAGGTCTTGTTATAAAAAATGCCATACTGTTAGTAGATTTTATAATATTATCGAGAGAAAAGGGTCTGAGCGAACATGACTCTATTATTGAGGCGGGAAGCATAAGACTTAGGCCCATCTTAATGACTACGCTTGCGATGATTTTTGGCATGCTTCCCATAGCTACCGGTCTTGGTATCGGGTCTTCCTCCAGAGCGCCTATGGCAATAGATGTTATAGGCGGACTTTTAACCTCCATGTTTCTTACTTTACTTGTGATTCCCGTTTTATATTCATACGTTGATAATCTTAAGGGATTTTCAAGAAGGATATTTCTAAAAGGATAAAATTTTTCCTAATCTTTTTAATAAATAATGAGAAATGTTAGAAATATCGCATAAATACTATAAGTGGATAATTCTTGCGCTTGTAGTCTTATCTACTTTTATGGCAATACTCGATGTTAATGTCGTAACGGTGGGACTTCCCAAGATGATGTCCTATTTCAGCGTTAACGTTACGGATATTGAATGGGTAATGATTGCCTATACCATAGCTTATTCCATAGTTATACTTCCGGTAGCTTATTTTAGAAAAAAATATGGAATAAAATATCCCTTTATAATATCTATCATTATTTTTGTAATAGGATCCATTTTATGCGGACTTGCACCATCTTACCCCGACCTTATCATGTTCCGTATTTTACAAGCTATCGGTGGCGCAGGACTCACTCCTATAGGCTTAACTTTGCTTGCGGAGGTTTTTCCGCCGAATGAAAGGGGCGGGGCAATGGGTATTTGGTCTATAGGTGCAATGATGGCTCCCGCACTAGGTCCCACTCTTGGGGGTTACCTTATAGATTATGTAAATTGGAGATGGATATTTTACATAAATGTTCCAATAGGAATTATTTCCATAGTAGGTTCAATTTTGATTTTACCGCACGATATTCCGATAAAAAAGTATTTAAAGAAATTCGATGCACTAGGTTTTTTATTCATGGCCTTATCTTTAGGCTTTCTATTATATGCTCTGAATAAAGGACAGGCTATTGGATGGCATGCACCTATTATAATCCAATCAGAGGTTATAAGTGGGTTTTCATTTGTTTTTTTTATCGTTACCGAATTGTTTACAGATGTGCCACTCCTTAATTTGGCGATATTTAAAAATTACAATTTTGTTATATCTATCGTAGTTAATATGATAAAGGCCGTAGGAATTTTTAGCGCTATGTTTTTGTTGCCACTTTTCTTAGAGAATGTGCTTGGTTACAATGCAATGTATTCCGGGATCTTAATGGCTCCCGCTGCTCTTGCAGTGGCTGTTGTTTCTCCATTTTCCGGCAAAATATCCGATAAGATAGGTCCGAGGTATCCGATGTTTTTAGGGTTACTAATCACTGCGGCGTCTATGTTTATGTTTGACAATCTTTCACTAAGGACTAGCGTTTACTATATAGTGGTGAATCAACTGATAAGGGGAGTTGGCATAGGTTTATTAAACCCACCTATTATAAGTACTGCGTTGAATTCCGTAAAAAAGGAGTTGATCCCAGAGGCTTCCGGTTTAATACCTGTGGCCCTCCAAATAGGGGCATCTTTTGGCATAGCCTATGTAGGTAGCGAACTTGTTGTTAGACAGGCTTATCATCTAAATCAATATGCGAGAAATATCCGATATAATTTTTATACTTATCACAATATAATAAATTATATAAATGGGAATTTAATACACAAAGCCCCTGCATATTTTAGACCGGGAACGATATATCCTAATCCGTCCCTAAGCTTTTTCGATTATATCATACGAATGCTTTCTTCCGTTGCCTCTTACGGTGATTTATTTGCAATTTTGGGATACATAACCTTAGTTGCTTCCGTTGCCGCATTGTTTATCAAAAATAAAATGCCGATAAATAAATAATAGGTATTTATCGTATCGCACAAATGTGGTAGTATTAAGGCATGAACGAGAATATGATAAGTGGTAATTTGGTTCTTACCGTATCTGAGTTGTCCCGTCTTCTAAAGAAAACCATAGAAGGAAGTTTTTATAGTATAAGGGTGAGGGGGGAGATTTCGGGTTTAAAAACCAACTATTCATCCGGTATTTATTTCGACTTAAAAGACGAATATGCAAAATTAAAATGTATAATTTTTAGAAATGATGCTAAAAAAATACAGTTTGATATCAAAGAAGGGTTATCTATCACTGCTTATGGTCGTATAGGATTATACGAACCAAGAGGTGAGTATAGTCTTATAGTATCAAGTGTTGAGCCTGCAGGATATGGCGAACTTTATCTATTGTTCGAGCAGTTGAAAGAAAAACTTAAAAATGAGGGATTGTTCGATGATGTTTCCAAGAAAGATATACCTTTTTTACCGAAGAATATAGGAATAGTGACATCGCGAAGCGGTGCCGTTTTACATGATATGGTAAAAATTATAAAATCTAGATTTGAGAATGTTTCCATAATATTTGTGAATGCAAGGGTTCAGGGCAAAAACAGCTCTGCAGAATTGGCCGCTGCAATAGAATTATTAAATATTTACAGTCGAACAAGAAAAAAGATAGATGTGATAATAGTGGGCAGGGGTGGCGGAAGCATTGAGGATTTATGGGCATTTAACGAGGAGATTACGGCACGGGCTATTTTTAATTCGACAGTTCCCGTGATAAGCGCGATCGGTCATGAAACCGACTTTACCATCGCCGATTTTGTTGCGGACATGCGCGCTTCGACTCCGTCTAATGCTGCGGAAATGGCTGTTCCCGTCAAGTTCGATCTTGTAAGGCAGGTTAGAGCATTTAGAAGCAGAATAGAGCAGGGTGTTTTTAATGTTGTTTTGGGCAAAAAGGATTACATGCTGAATTTGATTAAAAATATGGAAATGGTTTCTCCTAAAAGAATAATCCAAGATAAGATGTTCAGAATTCATGATATAACAGACAAACTACAAACAAATATTGATTCGCGTATCCATTTATCAAAAACAAATGTTGTTCATCTTGGCAAAAGACTTTTATTGAAAAATCCTTCGTCTATTTTTAATGAGAACAAGGCTCATATACAAGATTTATCAAAAAGACTTAAAAAAGGTATAGATATAACGATATCAAGACATATAGATAGGTTAAAAACAGAAAGCAAAGCATTGAATTCACTTAGCCCTTTTGATGTGCTAAAGAGGGGATACGGTATAATTTTTACGGATAAAAATGATGTCATATCCTCCGTTTTGGGTGTTGAGGAAGATGATAATATAAGAATAAAACTATACGACGGGACGTTAAGGGCGACGGTTAAGGGCGACGAGGCAGAGGCTTAGACCTCTTCTTTATTATATGTATTGCAGACTTCTTTAGGGATATGAAAACTGTTTTTCCTTCATGGAGGTTCATGACCTCATAGGCATGAAATGGTATTAAAACCTTAAATTCTAAATCATCTTCAGGTATAATAGATATTTCCATCATACGAGAGGTGAAAATGGCAGATTCAATCGTACCGGAAAAGTGATTTTCTCTTACTGATTTTGAAGCTTGTTTATCCTCTCTTAGTATGATTATCTCTTCCGGTCTTATCACAAAAAAAACATGCTCGTTTATCTCAAAATTTCCTTGAAAATCAGCTTCGATATAGCTTTGTCCGTGTTTTATGTATGGTAGCGTAATTTTAATTAAGTTATTTTTTTCATTTATCTCAGAAATAATGCCATCAAATATGTTTTCGGTTCCAAGAAGAGAAGCAGTATCCATAGAAGACGGTTTTTTTAAAACATCCTTGGGGCGTCCGAAATCTTGGATCTTACCGTTATTCAAAATAAACATTTTATTTGAAAGATTTAAGATATCTTCTATATCATGGGTTACAAGTAGCATGGAAATCTTAAGTTCATTATTTATTTCTTTGATTAGTTTTCTTACCTTAATTTTTGAAATAATATCAAGATTTGAAAACGGTTCATCCATAAGTATGACTTCAGGATTTACTATTAGTGCCCGTGCCAGTGATACTCTTTGAGCTTGTCCCATGCTTATCTCATATGGATATCTTTTTTCCAAGCCAATAATCCCAAGCAATTCCATTATCTCCCTGCTTGATTTGGATATTTTCTTATCACCGGCTATATATCTTTTTTTATTCAGGCTTAATTTTGAACCAAAGGATATGTTTTCCAATACATTCATGTGCGGGAACAAGAGAGGCTCTTCCATCACCAGGGCGCAGTGTCTTTCATACGGTTCCAAATTATTTATATTGTTTCCGTTGAGCATGATATCGCCGTTATCTTGTTTTATAATGCCGCATATTATTCGCAGGAGTGTACTTTTACCCTCGCCGGAATAGCCGAAAATAGAGGAAATTTCTGCGCTTTCTATATCTAAATTTATGCCGTGTAATACCTTTTTGCCGGAAAAGTTTTTATAAATATTTTTAATTTCTAATAGTTTCATTTTTTTTGTGGCAAAAATTAATTTTTTACCTTCATTTTGTGGTTAAAATATTTAAAAATTCCGAGTGAAAATAGGGATATGAGCATCAAGATACTGGCAATAGCAATGGCAGCAGGGTAGTTGCCATAACTCGTTTTAACAAATATCTCTATTGGGGCAGTTTCGGTAACATTCGGGATAACGCCGGAAACCATCTGCGTGGCGGCATATTCGCCCATGGATCTTGACCAGCTCATTGCAAGTCCAGCTAATATGCCGTTATATGAAAGCGGAAGTATAACCTTAAAAAGAATGTCGAATGACGATGCTCCCAGTGTTTTACTTAAATTTATCATTTTTCTATTTATTGAGTCAAATGATGTTTTGGCGATATTCACAAAGAAAGGAAATGAAATAATCAACTGAACCAAAACAATACCCTGCGGTGTAAATACGAATTTTATCCCATTTTGTATAAATAAGCTTCCTATCGGATTAAGCGGCCCCAAAGTAATTAATACGGCAAAACCTATTACAAGAGGCGATATGGTAAGCGGAAGGGTTGAGATTAAGTCGAGAGCAAAAGATATCTTACTCTCGTTAAACGATAATATGTATGCAATAGGAATGCCTATTATGAGATTTATCAAGATAACTATGAAGGATATCTTGAAACTTAAGAATATTGAATCCCAAAGACGAGTATCCCCTAATTCTTTTACAAAAATATCCAATGAGGTTTGAAAAAATATGCCTGAGAGTAATAGTACTAATGCCGTAAAAAATAAGAATGAAATGATATAGATAAGTATGTTGAATAGTTTATTTTTATTTAAAGCCATAGGTTACTTCAGGGTTTAATTTTTTATTTTTTAAGGGGGCACAAAAAAGAACTATTTTACTTTGCGGCATTTACCGGATAAAAACCCCAATATTTTAATATCCCCCTTCCTCTCTTCGAAAAAAGAAGTTTTACGAAGTCTTCATCAAGAATTTTATGTTCTGACTGATTTAAAACTGAAGACGTAAATTTTGCACGCGTGTTGTATTGTTTTGGAATGGGTATTATATTGATTTTAGCACCGCTCCTTTTAAGTTCCTGGAGTTGTGACTTATAAAGTATTCCTAAATCAGTGTTTCCGCTCTCTATCACAGGCATAACCATAGCGCCGTCAAGCAGATGATTGTCATGCATTGTAATCTTTTTGAATGCACCCGGAAATTGCTTATTAATTATTCTAAACATTTTCCATGTATAGTCTCCTGCGGGGTCGGAATGCGGGCTGGATGTTGTAATTGAGACGTTAGGATCCATTAGTTTTTCTATTAAATTAAATCTTGTTATTTGCGCAGGGTTGTTGTAAGGTGTGGCTGCTGCTAAATAATCATATGCAAAAATCCTATAAGAATTTAGAAAATCTTTTTTCTTGAGTTGCTTTTGAAATTTCTCATTTGCTGATAAAAAGATGTCACCAGGTGCCCCTTCCTCAATATCACCCTTAAGAACGCCGGTGCCAAGAAAATCATAATTGATCTTAACCCCCGCATGCTCTTTCTCGAAAATATTGCCTATTGCCGAAATAGGTTTTACGAGAGCATCTGCTGCCATTATCCTTAAGGTTACGGCGCTTGCTTTGGTATTACTGAATATTACTACACTTACAATAAAAATAGTAAAAATCAATAAAAATTCAATTTTCCTCACGCGTCATCTCCTTTTTTAATTCTCCTTATCCCTAGCATATCTTACCCATTGTATCATATTTTTTACAAAAATAAATGGACAGAATGTTGAATACCTAAAATAGTCAATATGTATTAAGTATCACGTTTTATTGTTCTTGATAGCTTGACAAGTAAATGTCGCCATTTCTTATTCTTATTTAAGATATTTACTGATATTCTTATTTTGTTCTCGTAATGTTTGAGCAAATATTGTTCTGCCAGATTTTGTGGCAATGTAATAGAAATATCTTGTTTTGGCAGGATGTATTGCTGCTTTGATTGCGACAATATTGGGATTTGCAATGGGAGTGAGCGGAAGTCCATAGTTTAAATAAGTGTTATACGGTGATTTTGACTTTAAATAAGCCGGATTCATGGCAAACTTAAATTTATAGCGAGACTTGTACATCATCGGTAGGTATTTTTTATAAACCAATAAGTTTCGGGCATAAATAGATGTAGAGTCAATATCTAGGGGCATATTTATTCTAAGCCTATTATGAATAACTGATGAAATTAATTTCATACCGTCTTTATAATTTCCGTTTGCCTCTTTAATAATCATAGATGCTATTACTAAGTTATTATACGTAAGTTTTAAGTTTTTAGTTTTTAAATCAAATTCATTTACCATTTCCTCTATGATATTTTTTGGGTTTGAATCAACCTTAAACATATATGTGTCCGGATATAAAAACCCCTCAACACTTTTTTTATCTATTTTTATACTCAAAAGGAACTTTTGGTCAAAACACTCCGCTAAAAATTGTCTCTCGCTTGTAATTTTATTTTTTGCAAGTATTTCTGCTATCCGAAATATACTTAACCCCGGCGGAATAACTATCTTGGCCGTTGCCACTCTGCCGTTTACAAATTTACGGTAAATAGATGCAGGTGATTCATCAATAGACACATAGTATGTTCCTGTCTCTATATATCTTGAGTATCCCGTAATGAAACCTATAAAATAAAATAAATAGGGATTTTTTATCAGATTTTTGTCATAAAGTTTAAATGTTATCTCTTTTAAGGAATTTCCCCGCGCAATTTTCATAAGTTCTGGTTTTTTGTATTGATAGGATTGAGGCAGAAAAGCGTATAATACAACGACTGCGATAATAGATAATGGTATTATTAATTTTACGACAAAGAAGAACCTTTGGAGGTGTTTGTATGTTTTGTAGTTAAAGTAACACATTTAACATATTTGAAAAATTTATGTAAAAGTCTATATTTGCATTTTCTTTTTATCGAGATAAGATTGTAGTATGAAAGCAGATGCTACTGAATCCACAATCTCCTTCCGTTTCTTTCTTTTGACATCTTGACTAATAAGGCTTTTTTGAGCCTGAATTGTGGAAAATCTTTCGTCATAAGTTACAATAGAGACCTGATCCGTATTATTTATGGCAGCATTGAATTCGCGAACAAACTTCTCTATCTTTAATGATAAGTCGGTTTGTTTTCCCTTAAGGCCAATTGGCATCCCGATAACTATTAAACCTATATTTTCGTTAGCAATAATATTTTCTATCTCGACAATGACTTTCTTAGATGTATTATTAGGTATGTATTTAAATGGAAATGCAATAGTTTGAGTATCATCACTCATTGAAAGCCCAATTCGTTTTGACCCATAGTCGATGCCAAGCGCTTTTTTATTCGGCATATCTCGTTTGTTCAAATTCTAAATCGTTTATTAGCTCTATATCTAGAGATGGGCTTCTTCCGGTAGTGAGCAGATAATTTCCTAGTAGTAATCCATTTGCCCCTGCCATAAGGGCAAGGGGCTGCAGTTGGCGAAGATTGCTCTCTCTACCCCCTTGTGCTAGTATGTTTTTTGTCGGGTTTACAAGCCTAAATATCGCCAAAGTTTTAAGACACTCCATAGGGGTAAGTCTCTCCAGCTTTTCGAGCGGTGTACCGGGGATAGGATTGAAAAAATTAACCGGAATATTATCAACATCCAGATTTTTTATCTCTTTTGCCATTCTAATTCGGTCAAGCCTTGACTCTCCCATTCCTACAATGACCCCTGAGCATACCCTGAGCCCAGCTTTTTTTGCGGATTTGACAGTTTCTATATTATCCTTAAATGAGTGCGTGGAGCATATTTTTGGAAAAAAATCACTGCTTGTCTCAATATTATGGTGAAATACCTCAAGCCCGCAGTTCTTTAGGAACAATAAATGTTCATATTGCATAAGCCCTAAGGATGCGCATGGTGTGATTCCGACCTCATTTTTTATCCTTTTAACGGCATTTGCAATTACATTGAGTTCGTCTTTGTTGCTTATGCAAGTTCCGCTTGTTACGATAGAAAACTCATTTGCACCATTATCTTTGGCTACTCTTGCCGCTTCTACTATCTCGGTTTCGGTTATAAGGTTATTTATTCGCCCCCCTTTATTTTTTTTTGCGACCATCGAAGATTGACCACAAAATGCGCAATCTTCCGAGCATATCCCTGTTTTGGCGCTGACTATGGAACAAAAATTAACCCCTTTACCCGTCCATTTTTCTCTCAGTCTAAGCGCGAGAGAGAGAAGTTCCATCAGTGCCGAGCCCGATACCTCGTAAGCAGACAAAAGAAGATCATCCGGCAATTCCGCGCCGTTATCAATCAAATTTTTTATTTTTGGTAAGAGTAGTGACAAATTATTTTTTATCATTAATTAAATATCTTCATTGTTATTGTTTGCACCAAAGATGCCACTTTTTTTAAGCATAAATATAAGTTCGTCGATACTTTTTGATTTATCTATCGATTCCGAAATAATTTTTATTTTATTCTGGTAGCCTATTATCTTTCTTCTTAAATTTAGTATCACAGATATACCCTCGTCATTAACCTCAAGTTCGTTCTGAATCTCAGAAATAAGCTTAAGCGTACCAGCTGTTTCGTTGTCTATGAAAAATTCATCCTCCTGTTTTTTGACGGTAATCAAACCCTCATAGACAAAAAACATAGCAGACTCTTTATTTAAGTCGATCTCGTTGCAAAAACTTATCAGATTAATAAGACAATCCATAACCAATGGTTGAACCCCTATTTTATATTTCCTCTTTTGAAAGTTCTGTAAATATTTTTTTTACTTTTTCGGAAATGTTAGAAGGAATTTTTACCTGAATCGTAACAATTAAATCGCCGGCTTTTTTTGTAGAAACATCTGGAGAACCCTTTCCCGTGATACGAAACTTTGCTCCATTCTGGGTCTCTTTAGGTATGGTCAATAGTATCTTTCCGTTAATAGTCGGAATTGCAGTCTTTGTTCCAAGGACGGCTTCGGTTAATTTTATCTCTTTAGTAACATAAATATCATTTCCTTTTCTTTCAAATACCTTATCATTTAAAATACTTATTTTTATATAAAGATTTCCGTTTGGACCGTTGTTAGGACTCGGAGAACCCTTGCCTGAAACCTTTATTTTTCCGTCATTCGGAATACCCGCAGGTATTTTAATCTTTATTTTATGACCGTTGACATTTAAAATTCTTTCAGTTCCCTTGACGCTCTCAAGAACGGATATTTCAATTGTAGCACTCAAGTCACTTCCTCTGACAGGGCTGTGCTTTCTTCCGGATCGGCTAAAAAGATCGGAAAACACATCTTCGAAATTAAAGTCGTTACTGCCGTTAAAATCAGGACCATAAGCCCCGCCGCCGGAATAGTTACGATAATACCCACCCTGAGAATGCCCCTCGTTTGCTCCGGCATTTTTAAAATTAAAATAATTAGTCCCTAATTCGTCATATTCTTTGCGTTTTTTCTCGTCCTTCAGGACATCGTATGCTTCTTGTAGCTCTTTAAATTTTGATTCCGCAGCCTTATCATTAGGGTTAACATCTGGATGATATTTTCTTGCTAACCTCCTGTATGCTTTTTTAATGTTGTCCGCGGAAGAGTTTTTATTTACCCTAAGTATTTTATAATAATCTTTATATTCCATATAGTACATTTATATCAAAAATGATGAAAAATTTCAATGCAAATTTAATGCTATAGCAGTGACGGCATATTTTAGGTTTTGAGTAGTCGGTTGAAATTGATAATTTAATAACGTATAATTATTCATAGCATTATCGTTTAAATTGTAGCTAAACTCTATGTCGGAATAATAAAAAAAGGGCAGATAGACGAGTTTAGGTATGACAATAATGGGGGGTGCTGTTTTTATTTTAATCAATGAAAAAGAGGTTTTGTTTTAAAATGAAATTTATTCATTGCGCAATCAGGACCAATTGTTTAAACGAATCCGTTGATTTTTATATTGATGTTTTTGGTTTTGCTTTGAGAGAGAAAAGATATATAGAAGCGCATAAAACAACGTTGGTTTTTTTGAATGCGCCTGGCTCTAATTTTGAGATAGAACTCATTGCCACAGACAGTCAGAGCCAAGTAAGCCAATGCGAAAATTCCTTTGCACATCTTGCATTTCAAACGGACGATATTGACGGAGATGTCGAAAAAATAAAGAGGAAAGGAACGACTTTTTCAAGGGAGCCATTTTTCTCGATGGACAGGAGCATGAAGCTAGTCTTTCTTGTGGATCCTAACGGAATAACAATAGAACTAATAGAATACTTAAACTAACCCTCCCCAAGCATCTTTATTGTAGAGCACAAGGGAGGGAAAGG
Organism: uncultured Actinomycetes bacterium; assembly: GCA_964631685.1. GTDB lineage: Bacteria > SZUA-79 > SZUA-79 > Acidulodesulfobacterales > Acidulodesulfobacteraceae > Acidulodesulfobacterium. Next base: position 189,330 of record CAZVZU010000003.1, read on the forward strand.
CTGAATAGCGCCAACTGCGCTTATTTGCAGGATTTTCAGGAATAACACGAACCTTTAATTCCGTAACCTTTCATGATTAGACCGTAAAATTCTTCGGCAGAAATATCCTGAAACAGTGGTGCTGCATAGACCTTTTTCATAGTTTCGCCTCCTTGATTTTTGTTATAGTAATTACTTATCCTGCTTTTCCTAGATTCTACCACAAAATTAAAATTTTTCAATTTATTTAAAAAAGTATTGATTTTTTTTAAATAATAATATAAGTATGATGTAAGTGTCGGCTAACGGTGTGTTTATTTAAATTTTGCCGAATATCTCATTTGTTAGAGAGTCTATGCATTATGCCTTAAGAGTTTTAATTTAAAAATTAATTTTTTAGAGGAGAAAATTTGAAATGAACAAAAAAACAAAGATTGGATTGTCGATTTTTGGTTTGGTTTTTGGCATCTCCACCCTTCTTTCCGGATGTGCTCCTAGAATTACCAAAACCACTTCAAATGCTTTGCCTCCGGCAGAAAGGCCGGTCGTTGCAGTTAGCCCATCGCGCACGTACGCGCCGCAAGTTACCCCAAATGTTTCGACATATATAGAAAGGTATCCTTGGCTTGCAAATTACAATATTCAGTCAAATTCCAACAACATTCATTTTGCTTTCAATAAGTCCGCACTTACGCCACTTAGCAAAATGTTACTCAAAAAGGATGCTATATACCTGAGGCATGATCCGAAATCAGTTATTCAGATACAGGGTAATTGCGACAGAAGGGGTTCGGAGGCTTATAATCTTGCACTTGGTTGGAGAAGGGCAAATGCCGCGAAGTCATATTTGGAAAATCTCGGTATAAATGCGAATAGATTGCAGACTATAAGTTACGGCAAAGAAAAACCGTTATGCGGAGTGCACACATCGGCATGTTATGCGGTCAACAGAAGAGATCATTTTTCTATTATTTCGCAATAAGGTTTACTATAAAATTTAGATGTTTAAAATAAATAAAGCCTTGAATACGTTGTATTCAAGGCTTTATTTATTTTTTTAGTACCAGATATGCTATTTTATAAGTGGCATAAACTTTGTTATTGGCATTATGATAGCCTTTATCGTAGGCACTCAGGATTTGCCTCATTAAACCGGGTGGCATTTGTTCGGTATTGAGTGTATTCTTAGCGCCGAGCTTGTTTATCCCTTTTAATAATTCGATGGATGAATCGGCAGTTTCGGTATATTTAAATATCTTAGAGCTCACTATTTTGAGTCCAGATTTATTTATTTTTTTTTCTATATATTCCAACTTATTAAACTTGTGAAGTTTAAAATATTTTGTCGCTCGCCCAAAATATTTATTTGGATTATTCCCTTGTTTTTTGTTTAAAACTATCTCTGTGCATACGGCCAGTTCCCTTAGCGTACCAAATATCAAAAAGGATAATATAATAATACCATCATCTTTTAAGATCGATCTTACAGAGTCTAAAAAATATTCAACATTATTTAACCAGTGGAGCGCCATATTAGAAAATACTATGTCGAATTTTTTATGTTTTAGCGGTAATAATTCCGCATCAGAGCAGATTAATGAGGCATTATCCGTGCCAGTAAAAGTAGAAAATTTTTGCTTAGCCTTATTTAGCAGTCCAAGTGCAAAATCAAGTCCAAAATAGTTAAATTTACAGTTTGACATAGATCGATGCAGAATAAAATAGCCTTGTCCTGTCCCGCATCCTATATCTAATACGTTTTTTGGTGTACTAAGAGTATTAATTTTATTATCCGTGCAATATTTTTTTATAGTTTGAGACGTCATGCTGAGGGTCATATTATGATAAGACGTAAAATTATCGTAATGTATGGCGGCAGAAAAATTTTTTTTTACTTTGTTTTTATGAATTTTATATATATCGATAGGTTTCTCCATATTTGTTGTTTTCCCGTTATTTAGTTAGAGTGTCTGCCTGACGGCTGTTACGATATCCCTTAACGCATTCTTAAGGCTTCCAAAGTCAATGCCCGTATTTATACTTAATCGCAACCGAGCGCTTTTCTTTGGAACAGTCGGATATCTTACCGCTTTCAGATATATACCGTCTTTCAGTAATATTTTTTCTATTTCTACAGCTTTTTTTTCATCTCCTATTATTATGGGAATGATATGCGTGGTAGAATTTAATATATTTAATCCGGAGGATGTTAAAAAGTTTCTTGTGAATTCCGAATGGTTTTGTAGGGTTACGACAAGTTCTGGTTTTTTTATTATAATATTTACAGCTTCAAGGCTTGCCGCCGCCGCCGATGGCGATAATCCGGTGGAAAATATAAAAGATCTACTAAAGTTTATTAGGTATTCGATAATCAAATTATTCGCAAGAACAAATGCTCCATTAGATGCTAGTGTTTTGCCGAGCGTCCCTATAATTATATCCGGTTTTACCCCATGCAAATCAACGCTACCGCCCCCCTTGTGCCCTATTGTTCCTGTCGCGTGCGCATCATCTATAATGCTAACTGCGTCGTATTCTTTGGCTATGTCTAAAATATGTCGTAAATCGGGGATATCGCCATTCATACTAAACACGCCCTCTGTTATGACAAGTTTTACCCGATATTCCTTTTGTTTTTTTAGTATATTTTTCAGATGACATAAATCATTATGTCTAAAACTTTTAAATTTGACACCCGTTGCCATAATTCCGTCAATTATAGATGCATGGGAAAGCTCATCGAATGTTATAAATGTTTGTAGCGGAGATATGCCGGATAATGCCTTTACAATCCCTATATTTGCCTGATAACCTGAAGGATACAGTATGCATCTTTCGTAATTCCCCTTAAACTTACAAAGCAACTCTTCAAGTTTTCTGTGTGGCGAGGCGTGTCCGTATATCAAAAAAGAAGATGAACTTGAGGTTCCATATGCATCAATGGCCTGTTTGGCGGACTTTTTTATTTTTTTGTTTAGAGAAAGCCCAAGATAATCATTTGTTGCAAGGTTAATAAATTGTTTCCCTTTTTTATTTTCACCTAAATTAATGGTATAATCTACGACACGGTTTGAGATTGCGTTATTACAAGTAAAATCAAAATCAGGTATCTCTCTATAGAGCCCTTTGTTTTTATTTTCTTCAAGCTTTTTGGAGATTAGATCTAATATCGGCATGGCTACCTATTATAATAACACATATAAACTAAATTGTTAAATAAGGCTGTTTTTATCTATGCAAAATATTTTTGAGCTGACAGCGGTGGATTTATACCCGGAAATTATGAATATATATGGAGATAGAGGTAATATTCTTTACTTTAAGTATAGGGCGTCCATGTATGGAATAGAGCTTAAAATTGAAAATATTTCATTAAAAAACAGCTTTAATCCAGATTGTACGGATATTATTTTTATGGGCGGCGGACAGGATGCAGAGCAGGCTTTAATTTATGAATATTTTATAAAAAATTGTAAAGATATGTTAAAAAAAGCGCTGAATGCCAATAAAGTAATGCTTGCCGTATGCGGTAGCTACCAGCTTCTGTGTGATTATTACAAATCTTCGGATAACAAAATTGTTAAGGGCATTTCTTTGTTTAATGCTTATACGGAATCTAAGCGTCCGAGGCTGACGGGGAATATTGCTATAAAATTTAACGATGTGATTGCTGTTGGCTTTGAAAACCATGGCGGCAGGACGTATTTAGAAAAAAAGCAAGAGTCTTTTGGCACTGTATTATATGGATCTGGCAATAACGGAGATGATAAAACAGAGGGCGCAAGGACTAATAATTTCTTTGGCACATACCTGCACGGCAGTTTTTTGCCTAAAAATTTTATGTTTTGCGATTATCTAATCGACATTGCGTTAAAAAACAGATACGATATGGCGCTAGATGAGATTATAGAAATAAACGGCATTAAGCCTATAGATAATGTTTTCGAAACAAATGCGAGACGGGATATAAGAGAATTGAGAGGAATTATTTAAATATGCGTGATAAAACTACGAGAGATGCTAACTAAATTATTTTTTTTTGTTTTTGCGATACACTGTTTTAACGATCGTACTTAGCCCTCCCCTTGATTCAAACCTTGCTTCGACCTCCATTGATTTAGGTTGCAAGAGATTGCTTAGGTCGTCTAAAATTTTGTTTACTGCATGTTCTTGTAGTATTCCTACATTTCTGAAGGATAAAATATAGTATTTAAGGGATTTCATCTCTACTAACTTCTTAGATGGAATGTATGTAATTAGAAGTTCTGCAGTGTCGGGAAGCCCTGTCCACGGGCAAACAGATGTAAATTCTTGGGTCTTAATGGTTATAGTAGTATCGTTGACAGAAGCATGATAATTAAAATCCATAGTTTCCAGAACATCAAAATCTACATTTTCTTCAGATAATACGTCGAATCTCTTATTTGAATATTTGTCTTTCATTATTGAATGCCCGTTACAAATTTTGTGTCGGTGTGCCTTGTTGAATTTCGACAGGGACGGACAGTGCGCGTTACATAAATCTCCGCCGGCAATTTTGAGTATTGTTTTTTATTTGATATAATGTATCCCTATATTTTATAATGACTTGGACGGTACTACTTGTTTCCTTTGTTATTTTACCATAACCGTATAATCAATTACAATTACTATTACTATATATGAAATGCAATAATTCTCCTATAGGAATATTTGACTCTGGGCTTGGAGGTTTAACGGTTTTTAGGGAAATAAGGAATATTTTGCCTGGTGAAGACTTAATATATTTTGGAGATACTGCAAGAGTTCCTTACGGTAATAAGTCAAAAGAGACAGTCCTAAGGTATTCGATGGAAATCTCCGAGTTCTTGATAAACAAGGGGGTTAAAATTATTGTTGTTGCGTGCAATACATCTTCTAGTTTAGCCTTGGAATATTTGCAAAAAAAGGCAAAAGTACCCATATTTGGTGTTATTAAACCGGGTGCAAAAAGAGCCGTTGCCATTTCTTCCGGGGGCAACATTGCTGTAATAGGAACACACGCTACAATCAAGAGTAGGGCGTATTCAATTGCCATACGTGAAGAAATAAAAAAATTAGGTACGATTGAGAGAGGCAGATTTAAAAATTATTTTAAGGTTACTGAGGAATCATGTCCGCTTTTAGTGCCCTTAGTTGAAGAGGGTTTTTTAAATAACAATGAAATAACAAAAAGGGTGACAGAGGGCTATTTAGAATCGATAATCAAAGAAAGACCCTCATGCCTTGTCCTTGGTTGTACGCATTACCCTATACTTAAAAATTTGATATCAGAGGTGATAGGTTCGGATATTCAGATGATAGATTCCGGAATTGAAGCCGCAAGGGCTGTAAAATGTTTTCTGAATGACAACAATATGCTAAGGGATAGTTCGGTTAGGGGGGACGAGCGTTTTTTTGTCAGTGACGACCCTGGCAGGTTCAAAACATTAGGCGAAAAATTTCTAGGTTTTGGTATAAAAACTATAAATGTTATCACATGTTTCCTATAAAAGATTGGTTGTTATCGTATAAATTGTAACGGAGGAATTGTATAAATATGATAAAAAATTTAAGGAGCGAATTAAAACATAGGCTTGTTGTTTCAGATGGAGCTGCGGGAACGGTGCTTCAGTCAAAAGGGCTTCTTCCTAAGGGTTTACTCCCTGAGAGCTTTAATATTTCCGAGAAAATAGACTATATCAAGGATGTTCATAAAAGTTACTTGTTGTCCGGAAGCGAGATAATAGTCGCTAATACCTTTGGCGCAAATAGGGTGAAATTAACGGAATATGGACTTGGCGATAGGGTTTATGATGTTAATTTTAATGCTGTTAAAGCTGCAAAAGATACAGTCGGTGACAGCGCTCTTGTCGCAATGTCACTTGCCCCTACTGGCAGGTTTATTTATCCCGTTGGAGATTTGAATTTTAAAGAAAGTGTAAAAATATACAAGGAACAGATTATTGCGGGACTCGAAGCGGGCGTAGATTTGTTTCAACTTGAGACAATGATCGACTTACAGGAGGTTAGAAGTGCGGTTATTGCCGTTAAAGAGATGTGCAATAAGCCCATTATCGCTATGATGACATTCGATAAGACATATAGAACCATTCTAGGGACGACTCCTGAGGTTTTTGCAATCACGGCGGATAGCTTGGGGGTTGATGTTATTGGAGCAAATTGCTCTGTAGGTCCGCAGGATATATATGAAATTTTAAAAAAAATGTCTGCGGTTACCGATGTACCACTTATATCAAAACCAAATGCTGGAATCCCAAAATTAGTGAACGGAAAGACGATGTATCAGGGTAAGCCGGAAGATTTTACTTCTTTGGTTGAGGAGCTTGCATTAATAGGCGTTAGGGTTATTTCAGCCTGTTGTGGTAGCGATGAATCATTTATAAGGGCGCTTGTCACTGAAGCATCTCGCGTAAACAGCGCGGGTATGCATCAAAAGGGTATTAAAAAAGAACAGAGATTATATCTGACATCAAGGACGGATTTTGTGTCATTGGGGTATAATCGTCCTGCGGTTGTGATTGGTGAGAGGATAAACCCGACAGGCAAGACGGCATTTATTGAAGAACTTAAAAACGGGAAAACCAATTACATCAGGAAGGCTGCGGTGAAGCAGACAGATGCAGGGGCTATGATTTTAGATTTAAACGTCGGGGTGCCCGGAACTGACGAGGTTGAGCTTATAAAGAAAGGGATAATTGCGGTAACAAATGTATCGCATGTCCCTATATCTATCGATTCTTCAGATCCGAATGTTATAGAGGAAGCCCTGATGTTATATCCAGGCAAGCCCTTGGTAAATTCAATAAGCGGTGAAAAAAAGAAATTAGAAAAGATTATGCCACTTATCAAGAAATACGGCGCGGGTGTATTGGTGCTTGCCCTTGATGATGAGGGGATCCCTGAAACGGCCGAAAAAAGGCTTAAAGTGGCGTATGATACATATAGAACGCTTGTTGATTACGGTATTAAACCTTACGATATTATTGTGGATTTTTTAACATTGCCTATCAGCGCCGGACAGGAAAAGGCAATGGTAACATTGGAAGCGCTTGCAAAAAACAGGGCATCCCTAAACCTTCCTGTTGTTTTGGGCGTGAGCAACATATCTTTTGGGCTACCAAAACGGACATATATAAATTCATCCTTTCTGTGCCTCTGTCTCAAGGAGGGGCTCAGTGCTGCAATAATAAATCCTGAAGACGACATACTGACGGCAAATTTTTATGCTACGAGTGTCCTATTAGGTAAGGATTTTTTATTCAAGAAATACATAAATAAATTTTCCGAAAAGGCTAAGGGATATGCCGATGATAAGGATAAAAAACAGGCATTAAATGTTAAAAAAACAGCCGGTGAAAAACTGCATAATGCTGTTCTTCATGGCGAAAAAGAATATATCGAGTCTTATGTAGAAAATTTGCTGAACGATGGAGTGCTCCCTTTGGATATTGGTAATAAATTTTTAATACCTGCATTGGAAGAGGTCGGAAGACTTTTTGATAAAAATATTTATTTTCTTCCTCAGGTTATGGAAAGTGCCGATGCTATGAAAATAGCCTTTACTAGAATTAAACGGGAATTTCCCAAAAATGCTTTTTTCAAGGGTCCAAAAATATTAATGGCTACGGTGGAGGGTGATGTTCATGACATAGGCAAGAATATCGTATCCATGCTTCTTGAAAATAGCGGTTATGATGTTATAGACCTTGGCAGAAATGTAAAAACAAAGAAAATTATAGATGAGGCGGCAAGGCTCAATGTGGATTTTGTCGGACTCTCTGCATTAATGACGACGACCGTCACTGAAATGGAACGTGTCATAATAGAACTTAAAAAACACGATATAAAGGTATTTTCTATGGTGGGTGGAGCGGTTGTGACAGAGGATTACGCGAAGTCGATAAATGCTGATATTTATGCCAAAAACGCAATGGAAGCTGTTGAAAAAATTAAACAATTCGTTACAATGCCATGAAGATTTCATGGCATGTTCGTAACAATTTAACAATGGTTGTAAAATTTTTTTAAAAGTGTAGTACTTATAAAGTAGATTTATTAAACAAATTAAGCAGTTAATCATATTGCTTAATTTTTAATCAATATTAAGTTATTAATATTTATCATAAAGTGTTGTAACTTATTTAATTTATTATGATTTTGAGATTCAAAAATATACTGGAAATTTTTTTTTATAAATTCTTAAAAATTACCTTAAGGACTATTTTTAAAAGGGAAGGTGATGTTTTGCCTGCCCATGTTCTAAGAAAATTAGACAAAAATATTTTCGATGATTTTTCCAAAGATATTGCTTCTTGCGATATCCCCATAATTATTATTACGGGAACTAATGGCAAAACCACAACATCAAATTTAATTTCCTGCGCACTCAAAGATAGCGGCAAAAAAGTGTGTACTAATTCTAACGGCGCCAATATGCCTAACGGAATTTTTGGCTCTATCTTTAGCTCGTATAAATTAACACTAAAATTTGATGCTGATTTCATTGTCTTGGAGGTAGATGAAAAGGTCTTTCCGTTTATTGTTTCAAGGTTAAAGCCAGATGTTGTTGTCGTTGTTAATTTTTACAGAGATCAGCTTGATAGGTATGGTGAGATAAACTTGACGGTTGACACAATAAATAATGCCGTAAAAGGTTTGCCTTGCTTACCCCTTCTTGTTTTGCCGTCTTACGAGCCCTTGGCTGCATTTATCGGCTACAAGTTTGGCAATGTGCGTTTTTACGGTTTTGGGAAAAATTTCTTTAATGGCCGTAAAAATATAATTAAAACAGCCCATTCCGATTCATCCGATGCCCTGACTTGTCCAAATTGTGGGCATATTCTTTTTTACGAAAATACTTCAAGTAAGAGTATGTTCCTATTAAAATTTAGTTGTCAACATTGCGGATTCGAAAGCATGGAACCGGCAGTTTACGCACATGAATCGCAAGAATCCAATAATAAATCGTTAAACGGCTTATATAATAAAAATACCGGAAGGGTATTTTACTTTAAACCGTCGCTACCAGGTGATTATAACATGGCTAATTACATGGCAGCCTATTCCGTTTTAAAAAATTACAAACTTAATGATGATAAAATAAGGCATGCATTTGAGAATTTTAGGACAAAATTTGGCAGGTCATACAAAATATTTCTGAGGGAAATTGAGTTCAACATAGATCTTGTTAAAAATCCTACCGGATTCAATAGGGTGCTTGAAAAGATTTGCAGTGAAGATTATCCGCTGAATATTTTATTTGCTTTTTCGGATAGAGATGCTGACGGCAGGGATGTTTCATGGATTTGGGATGTTGATTTTGAGTCGTATGTTGGTAAATTCGGTAATATCGTAATTACAGGTACCCGTCCGTTTGATATGGCGATAAGGCTCAGAACTGCGGGTATTAAAGAAGAAAATATAACGGTGGACCATAATCTGAGGAGTTCTTTTAAGAGGATTGCTGAGATTTGTAAAAATGGAAGTGTTAAGAATAAAAAAATTTTTGTTTTACCCACTTATACTGAGCTTTTAAAGCTTAAAAGATATATAATATAAAAATATGCTTACAAGTTCTTATATTTCCATAGGTATTGCCGTTATGTTTACATCTATCGGTCAGGTTTTGCAAAAAATTGGTTCCGGTAGGGTAAAAAGTGAACATTTAAAAATAGGCATAAGGTCTGTCCTTGTTTTTTTTAACCCCTTTATATTTATTGCCTTGATAGCGCTTTTCTTCGCAATGCTATTTTATCTCCTTGCCCTGTCTATTCTTCCTTTATCCATTGCATACCCGATGCTTTCTAGTGGTTATGTTATTGTGGTTCTATTGTCGAAAATATTTTTAAAAGAAGATGTTAGTCTTAGGAGATGGTTCGGGGTTTTTGTTATAATTGTGGGGATATTTATTATATTTAATTCTGGGAAGTAAACAATTCTGGTTTTTTATGAAATTATTTTCTACTAAGGCATTTATAATATATACTAAAAAATTAAACGATGCCGATATGCTTTTAGGCTACGTTACCGAGAATTATGGAAAGATTACCTGTTTTGCTAATAATGCAAGAAAAAGCAGAAAGAGATTTCTAGGTAAATTAGAGCCTGCTATGCTCACGACTATAAAGTTTTACAATAAGCCCGGCATGACTATAGACATTTTGTATGAAGCAGATATAATCGAAGATTACTCAAATGTGAGGAAGAATATAGATACATACCTTTTCTTGACCAAAATTACGGAGGTTTCAAGGATTTTATGCCAGGAAAGAGACGATAATAAAGATATTTTTTATCTTATTAAGGCGTTGTATTCCGGTCTCAATAAGATTGATTCAAAGAGCTTTGCCCCTGATTATTCCATGAGTGCCGAATTGTGCAAATATGAGATTTATTTTATATCCAATTTGTTAAATTATGAGGGGATATTCCCTAATTTTGTCACATGTACTATTTGTTCGGAGAGTAATTCTTATAATAATTTTTCCTTTAGTTTGAAAAGAGGCGGCGTGGTTTGTAAATCTTGCATTGATTCTGAAAATAGATTCGAAATAAAGAAAATACCTGTTAATTTCATAAATCTATCTAAATTAATGATAGAATCGGACTTATCGATCATAAACAAGTTAGTTGTCAAAGCAGAATTGTTGCGAGAGTGTTCCGTTTTTCTCACGGATTTTTTGGAATTTCACACGGGAAGAAGGCTGAAATCCTTTAAAAAATTTTAACAATAACATAAATAAGAAAGATATGAAATATGATAAGAACAAAATATTGAGGAAATTTCCTAGCGTACAGGAGATTCTTGAACATAAGGATGTAAAGTTAATGACAAGAGGATTCCCTTATAACTTTGTAAAAGAAAGGCTTAATATTTTAATGAAGCAAGAAAAGAATCATATTTTAAATCTTTTAAGTACAAGCCCCGAGGATATCGATGAAGAAAGATTTAAGATTGCGTATTTAGCGACTAAGCTTCAAAATGATTTAAATAATTTCTCCTTCAGTTTAAAAAAGGTCGTGAATGGAACCGGTGTCGTTATCCATACGAATCTGGGTCGTTCCATTTTGCCCGATAGCGCCATTAAAAATGTAGCAAAAATATCATCGTCCTATTCCAACTTAGAATTTAATTTAACGGAGGGCAAAAGGGGCAAGAGGTATGTGCATGTAGATTATTTACTTCAAAAAATTTTAGGATGTGAGAGCGCCATTGTTGTGAATAATAATGCGGCAGCCGTTTTCATGTCGCTTTCATCATTTTGCGCGGGACAAAAAAAAGAGGTTATAGTCTCTAGGGGGGAATTAATAGAAATCGGCGGTTCGTTCAGAATACCAGACATAATGAAGGCTTCTGGCGCTACATTAATTGAAGTTGGAACAACAAACAAGACAAAGCCGATAGATTACGAGAATAATATCAATGAAAACACCGGCCTCCTATTAAAGGTACATCACAGCAATTTTAAGATGAGAGGTTTTGTTGGTGAATTATCTAGCGGGGACATTGTTGCCATAGGCAAAAAATACCATGTACCTGTTATGGAGGATCTTGGATCAGGTAGCTTTATAGACATAGAAAGGTTTGGTTTGCCGCATGAACCCACCGTGCAAGAGGTCGTAGATGCCGGAGTGGACATTATTACATTTAGCGGAGATAAGCTTTTAGGCGGACCTCAGGGGGGAATAATAGCCGGAAAAAAAGAATACGTAGATCTAATTGCATCAAATCCTTTAAATAGAGCGTTCAGGATAGATAAAATGACCCTTGCGGCACTTGAATCCGTTCTATTCGAATATTTAGACATAGAAAGTGCTGTAAAAAGGATACCCACGCTTTTTTTTCTTTCGCAACGCAGCAAAGATATTAAAAAAAGGGCATTAAAGCTTTTAAATAAAATTAAAAAACTTGAATCTATAAAGAGAAATATATACAATCTTAAAATGGTAGAAGATTTAAGTATTGTGGGGGGCGGGGCGCTGCCTGATTACGAACTCAAAACATATTCGTTAAGTATTACTTGTACCGTGATGAGTGCCGGTAAGTTAAGCAGAATACTTCGCAACGTCCGTATTCCCGTTATAGGAAAAATAAAAAATGATGAATTTCTAATCGATGTCAGAACGGTTCTAGAGTCTGATTTTGGAGATATAATTCAAGCATTGGAGTTTGTAGCAAATATAGATGAATGAGAGTTTCGGTGTTTATTTTATTGATTTACTGATATAATGACGATAATGGTATTGTAATGCGTTTATAAATATTATTCGGGTAAAAATATGCTCTCGTCAAGCGTTCTTGTTTTAAACAAATCTTTTCTGCCCGTTCATGTTACATCATTAAAGAGGGCTTTGGTTCTTCTTTATCAAGGCGTTGCTAATGCTGTGGATGTGAACTATAGGACATTTAGTTTTGATTCATGGCGAAGCCTTGCTGTTATCGAAAAGTCTAAATCAATCGGACTCATAGATAGAATTATTAGGGCACCGAGGGTAGTAATCCTTGTTAATTACAATAAATTGCCCAAAAGATATATAAAATTTTCTAGGGCGAATATATTTTTGAGGGATAAAAATAAATGTCAGTATTGTGGCAAAGAATTTAGGAAAAGTGAGTTAAATCTGGATCATGTTGTTCCAAGAACACACGGCGGTGTTTCATCATGGGAAAATGTAGTGTGCAGTTGTATTTCTTGTAATAGAAATAAGGGTGGCAGAACGCCTGAAGGGGCGGGGGTGAAGCTTATTAGAAAACCGAGAAAGCCAGCATGGTCTCCTTATTACCACATATCCCTCACAAATATCATGTATAAAGAGTGGATGCCGTTTCTGGGACTTGTAGATAGTGCCTATTGGCATTTAGAGTTAGAGGAATCATAAATAAAACACCGCGTGGTATATTCAAAAACATACGCAAGGTTACAAGCATCAATGTATACAAATTTGATAAATGACATATTTAGCCCTTTCGAAGGTATCGGCAGGTTCGTATTAAAAACAATAGATGAATTGGGTTCCCTTGTTATTTACCTTTGGGAATCCATTCTTTCCATATTTAGGTACTCTGTAAATTTAGACAATCTAATTGATCAAATGATGTTTATCGGCATGGATTCATTCTATGTTGTTGCTTTAACAGGTCTTTTTACTGGCATGGTCTTGTCGCTTCAAGCTTATTACGCAGCTAAAATCGTCGGTGTGACTTATATGATAGGCCCAACAATAGCCTTATCCATGACAAGAGAACTTGGTCCGGTTTTGACTGCCCTCATGATAACTGCAAGATGTGGCTCGTCCATGGCTTCAGAAATTGGAACAATGAAGGTAACGGAACAGGTGGATGCACTTGAAGTTATGGCTGTTGACCCTTACTATTATCTTTCTGTCCCGCGGATTATGGCTTCCATGATTATGCTTCCCGTGATGACTATATTATGTTCCCTTATCGGTATAATGGGTGGTTATATTGTTTACGCCTATTTTTTAGGGCTTAATCATGTTGTTTTTATGGAAAGAATATATCAGTACATAAAACTGAGCGACATATACAACGGCCTTTTGAAAGCAGTTTTCTTCGGTATAATACTTGCGACCATAAGTACATTTAAGGGTTTTGAGACCACCGGCGGTTCAAAGGGTGTTGGTCGTTTTACTACCCAAGCCGTAGTATTAAGCTCCATATATATTCTTCTTGCGGACTATGTCCTTACAGCTATCTTTTTTTAATATACGAAACCGGTTGGGTTAATTTATAGAGCATAGTCGCAATAGGTAATAGTATATAGAGTTAATTGATTAATTGAATATTAAGGTATATAATTTAATACATATTGAGTTGAAATGATTATTCTTAAGCAGTTGACAAAAACATTTAACGGCATTAAGGTGCTGGATAATTTAAATATAAAGTTTGACGACCAAAAGATCACTGTTGTAATAGGTAGGAGCGGTGGCGGTAAAAGTGTTATGCTTAAGCATATAATAGGCTTACTAAGTCCGGATTCAGGTGAAGTTTTAGTTAACGGCATAGATATTAATGCACTAAAAAGAAAAGAACTTAATGAAATCAGGAAACGGTTCGGAATGGTTTTTCAAGATGGGGCGCTCTTTGATTCCATAAATGTGTTTGAAAATATAGCGTTTCCGGTAAGACAGCACACCGAGTTCAATGAAAATAAGATTAGAGATATGGTATTTGCTATGCTTGGAGATGTAGGGTTGAGCGGGCAAGAATTAAAGATGCCATCAGAAATTTCTGGTGGCATGAGAAAGAGGGTGGGTGTTGCGAGAGCCCTGATACTTAACCCTGAAATAGTTCTTTTTGACGAACCAACCACGGGACTTGATCCTATAATGTCTGATGTAATAAATAATTTAATTTTATCAATGCGCGATAAGTTTAAATTTACGGGAATAGTGATTAGTCATAATATGGAGGGCGCATACAAAACCGGTGATGTTATAGCGATGCTTCACGATGGTCATATTATTCAGAGGGGAACCGTTGCGGAGATTAAAAATTCAAATAATCCTATTGTTAACCAATTCGTTACGGGGAGTATGAACGGCCCTATAAATCTTAATATAACTTGATTATGAAATTAAATAAAGAAACTAAGGTAGGTATTTTTACCGTATTCGTTTTGTTGATTCTTGCTTATTTTTCCTTTAAGGTCGGCAGAATTCATGTTTTTAAACGGCCTACTTACATTATATCGGCTTATTTTGAGTCCGCAAACGGCATAGGCAAGGGGGTTGAGGTTACCATGGCGGGAATAAGAATAGGTTCGGTCGAAAAGATTAATTTAGAACGCGGCAAGGCTAGGGTATATATGGCTATTTTTTCAAGGTATAAAGTTTATCCGCAATATGTTGCATCTATAAGGTCGAAAAGCCTGCTAGGGGAAAGTTATATATCGATCACACCTATCACCGGTGATTATTCTTCCGTGTCGGGAGTGTCTTTGAATAAGGAAACCATAAAAAGCGTTGTGTCACCCCAAAACATGTCTGCGCTTATTTTAAAGTTTGCCGACACCGCTGATAATTTAGAGAAGGTTTCAAGATCACTTAAGAATTCTATCGGAACAAAAACCGGAGAAAAAAACATAAAGGCTATTCTGCATAATATTGCGACACTTTCTAACAATTTAAACAGACTCGTCTATATCAACCAAAGAAATGTTAATACAATCATGTCTAATTTTGCGTCTATTTCAAGGCATATAAATAGCCTGACCGTTCAAAATGATGCGGCCATAACAAGGACAATTCGTAATTTTAATATAATATCGGATAATTTAAGGGTGGAACTTCCCTCTATCACGAAAAATATAAAGGGACTATCTAAGAATTTAAACTATATAGTAGCCAAAAATAAGGATAATATTAATGAAAGTCTTAGAAACATTAATGTTGACACAAAAAAACTACAGCTATCTTTAAACGAATTATACGGCATATCTTCAAAAATCAACAATGGACAGGGGACAATCGGAAAACTTGTAAACAACGATTCGGTATATAATAATTTGAACGGCTCTCTTAAAGGCATTAATGAGTTGGTCGGAGGCTACAATCAATTTAAGATCAGGGTTAATATGAATTCCAGATATCTTTTTAAGAGTAATGGTTCTATTTCCCAGGTAAACGTTGAATTACAACCGTCTCCCGGTCATTATTACGAGCTTGGAGTAGCATCGGTACCAATGGATTACGGCACAACCTATGGTGAGACCAAAACTACTACATACACCACTAATAGCCCACCTTCAGGGCAGTTTTATCCATCAAGTGTGATTACGCATACAACCAGATATACTTATTCTAATGGTATTAAAATAAATGCTTTGATAGCTAAGAATTTCTATAACTTTACTTTTCTTGCTGGTTTATTATATTCCACGGGCGGAGTAGGGGTTAATTATTATGTTCCAAATACAAATAAAAATCTTATGCTGGATGCGAGGGTGTTTGGTTTTAATACCAATAGTAACGGTGCTAGTGAGTATGTTAATGCCGGTTTATCTTATTCATTCTACAAGCATCTCTTTTTGAATATCGGGTACGACGACATCTTTAACGCAAATAGGTCTGTTTATTTAGGTGGTGGCATTAAATTCACCGATAAAGATCTTAGATATCTAATGCTTAGTGGTAAAATGCCGTAAATCAATAATAAAACATGACTTCAAAGAAATATAAACTCACAAGTTTAACAAATGCACATGGCTGAGGGTGTAAGATAGGTCCGGAGGACCTTTCCGCGATCCTTAATGAGTTACCTGTGCCCAAAAACGATAATGTTCTTGTCGGGTTTGGATATAAGGATGACGCTGGTGTTTATAAAATAACCGATGATACGTGTCTTATACAGACTGTAGATTTTTTTACGCCAGTAGTGGACGATCCTTATATCTTCGGACAGATTGCGGCTGCAAATGCTCTTTCAGATATTTATGCAATGGGCGGAAGGCCGATAACGGCTTTAAATATCACATGTTTTCCTATAGATAAAATTGATAAGGATGCTTTTAACAAGATACTTCTCGGTGGTCTTGATAAAATCAATGAGTCTGGTGCCGCGCTTCTGGGTGGACATTCTGTTGACGATAAAGAGCTTAAATATGGGCTTAGCGTTACGGGAGTCTGTGATATAAATGGAATTTACTCTAATAAGGGGGCACTGCCAGGAGATATTTTATATCTGACTAAAAGTCTTGGAACGGGGTTTATTGTCAGCGCTATCTGTACGGATTTTTTAGAAGAGGATTCGTTAAGTGAAGCATCTTTTTCAATGTTAAAACTTAATAAGCGGGCTTCGGAGATTTCTGTCTCCTTGAAATTACCAAACGCTTTAACAGATATTACGGGGTTTGGACTTATCGGGCACTTAGTTGAAATGATGATTGCGAGTAATGTCGCATGCGACATAAACATGAGCTTGCTGCCTAAGATTAAAGGTGCCGAAAGGCTTATAATGAAAGGTGTAAACCCTGCGGGGACCAAAAGGAACAAAAAATATTTTTCAAAATATGTAAGTATTGAAAAGAGTGTTGTAAATAGCTTAATCCTGCTTGCCTATGGAGCGGAAACGTCGGGTGGACTTGTGATTTCGGTGCCTGAGTTAAAATCAGAAAAAATAGAGGCTGCCTTTAAGGATGCAGGAGAATTGTTATTCAGGATTGGGGTTGTAACAAAAAATAAATTGAGAGATACTGCCCTTATTCATTTGCTTTGATTGTTATAAGATAACGGCTGTATCACGGCATTGGCCTTATTATATTTTAATACGATGCGAAATAGATATTTACTTGGAGTAGATCTTGGGACTACTGCAGTGGTTGCAGTCTTGTTGAGTCACGATAAATCCGTTATTTCAACCAAAAGCATACTTAATTTACAATATCCCGAGTTTGGTCTTGATTCTGTCAAAAGAATACAAAATGGATTAGATCTAGATTCTGTAAAAAAATTACAGAGAAGGGCTATTTTAACCATAAATGCCTTGTTAGATGATTTTAAAAAGGAATTTAAATTTGATTACGGTGATATTGAAATTGTTGCTATAGCTGGTAATACGGCTATGGAGATGGCCCTGTCGGGCTATCCTCTTATTTCGCTTGCAAGCCCTCCCTACAGACCTTCGGCCAATGTTAGCTTCCCGAGTAATACCTATTCTTTGCCAGGTTTTCATTTAAAAAAAGGGGAATTGTTTGTGTTTCCCATATTAGATGGGTTTGTCGGGGGAGACACCGTGGCATCCATTTATTATTTAGATATAGCAAAAAGAGATAAACCCATTTTTATTGCCGATTTCGGAACAAATGTTGAAATAGTTATAGGGAATAAGCATAAAATATTTACCGCTTCGGCCCCTGCTGGTCCGGCATTCGAGGGCGGGAATATTAAATTTGGCATGACGGCATCCGAGGGCGCTATCGCCGATATCCATCTTAAAAATGGCGTATTTGAATTTAAAACAATAAACGGTGTTAAGCCGAAGGGAATTTGCGGAAGCGGAATAATGAGCCTTATGTATGAACTTTTAAGTGAAAATATTATAGATAGAACCGGAAGAATACTTCCGCCAGATTTAATAGATTCCGAAAGTTACTCTGTAGTCAATGTAAGCAGCGATGAAAAAGAGGTCATTGTATATCTTGACGGTGAAATTAGTATAAAATTTTCTCAAGAGGATGTTAGGCAGTTTCAACTTGCCAAATCGGCAGTCAAATCGGTTTCCGAAATCCTTCTGGAAAAATTTAAAATTTCTAGCGGTGATGACTTGGATATTTATCTTTCAGGGGCGTTTGGTAGCCATATTAAGCCTGAGCTCGTCGATTTAATAGATATTTTCCCATTTAAGGATAAAAAAATAAATTTTATAAGCGATTCTTCCCTCTTGGGCTGTCAAAAATATATAACGTCGCAACCGGCTGAAAGAAAAAAAGATATAAGTGACATAATTATGATATCCAAAAATTTTCCTCTTTCAGGAAGCAAGCTTTTTGAAAAACATTTTATGAAGAATATATCGTTTTTGCCGTGAGCTGTCCGCAACCGCCGTTTATAGATTGCGCCTTGGAAAATCTTGTTGTTACGGTAAACCCTGCTTTGAGTAATTTGGTCTTGAAATTGCTCAAAGCATTATCATCTGCCCTTTCGAAGTTCCTTAGAAATATGGAATCTTCCCCTTTGTTCAGTGGTATTAAGTTAAACTTTACCTTTGAGGGGGAAAATATTTTTTCAAGCTCTTTTGCATTGGAAATGTTGTCATTTATATCTTTAATCAATACATATTCTAGGGTTATTTTGTTATGAATAGATGGTTTTCTATCATTTATCAGATCGACGATATTTTTCAACGGAAATTTTTTATTGATGGGCATTAACTTATTTCTCGTGGTATCATTTGAAGCGTTCAGGGATATAGCTATTTTGCAGTTGAATTTTTCGGCAATCTTGACCTTGTCCATAATGCCGCAGGTAGAGATAGTGATTTTACGCGGCGCTATGGAAAGAAAGTTATTGTCTGACATAATATCTACCGATTTTTCCACATTTGTTATATTGTCTAACGGTTCGCCCATACCCATAAAAACAACATTTGTAATCCCCCCTTTTATATCCTCGTTTACTAACAATATCTGCGATAATATTTCACCGGATGAGAGGTTTCTGCTAAAGCCGAGTCCCGCCGTTTCACAAAACAGGCAACCCATTTTGCAACCGATTTGAGATGAAACACATAAAGTCCTTCTATCGCGATACTCTATTAGTACCGATTCTATGGTCCTATTATCGCGAAATCTTATTAAATATTTTCTTGAGTGACCGGCTCCATCCTCTTCATGTACCGTTTTTATTATTTCAGGAAGGTCGGTCTGAAAACAGTCCGTTAGTGTGTTTCTGAGCGGTTTTGAAATGTTGGTCATTTTGTTAAAATCAAAAATTCTATAAAAATAGACCCACCTCATTATTTGATGCGCATTGTATTTTTTGAATCCATTTTTGACGCAAAATGTTTCCAATTCTTGCAGTGATTTGTCAAATATAGATAACCTGTTTTTATTTTTTGTGATCATTTTTAAATAAATTCTCGGCTTGTCTTAAATCGCAAAATATGGTAATTTTTAATGTATACACTTGATGGTACTATAACATTTTTTAAGGATTATTTAAATATTGCGCTATGATACATAAGGCAGGCAAAGAAATTTACGAAAAAAGTATGCTCGTGATAGATTCATTATTAAAAGAAAATATTCATTTTAATAATGTTTATTCCGAAGCCGAAAAGACGGTTATTAAAAGGGTTGTTCATGCTACAAGTGATGTCGGTTATGCGGAGTCCATCTATTTCACAAATAACTCGGTTCAAAAAACCGTAAGTCTCATTAAGGGAAAAATAAAAAAAGGAGAACTGTTAAAAATTGTGTGCGACTCCGGGATGACGAAGGCTGGTGTGAGCAAGAATGTTAATAAAAAAGTCATACTTGACGTGCATTGCTATATAGGTTTAGGCTACGATATTTTGTTGAAAAAATGGGAAGGCTTAATACATAAGTATGACTTTTTAAGTGGCTTGGAAGAAAATACTAATAATTTTAGGATAACGAAGTCTGCTTTTTCCATAAGGTTAGCAATTATAGAAAAATTGCCTGATATAATTGCGATAGGAAATGCTCCGACGGCACTTACTGAGGCTATGAGTATGTGCAAATATCTTCAAAGTTTTATCAATTACGCCCCCCCCGTGATAGTCGCCATGCCCGTGGGTTTTATAGGTGCTTCAGAGTCTAAAAAACTGCTTTACGATGATGATTTTTATTCTGCAATTGGCAATTTCGGTAATTTTGGAGGAAGTTCTTCTTCTGCTTCCGCACTAAATGCTCTTTTGTTAGAGAGTCTATGAAAAAAAATATTTATCTGCTGGCAATTTTATTTATAGTTTGTTTAATTAATTTTGCCGGTATTAAGTTTGTAAGAGCCGATATATATATGCGTGTCGGCAAAAATGGAACAATCTATTTTTCCAATGTTCCGGCTTCAGGTAATTATAGGCTATACATGAGGACTAATCACCACCCGAATAGCTCAAAGTTGCCAAGTGGTGTTTTATACAAAAAGATAATACTAAGAGCATCTAATAAATACGGGGTCAATCCTAAATTAATAGAAGCCGTTATAAAAGAGGAATCGGGGTTTAATAAAGATGCAGTGTCCAATAAGGGCGCCCAGGGATTAATGCAGTTAATGCCGCAAACTCAAAGGCAACTTGATATTTCCAGACCATTTAATCCCGTTCAAAATATCTACGGTGGAACAAGATACTTAAAAAGCCTTATCACTAAGTACGATGGCGATATACCCTTGGCTCTCGCCGCGTATAATGCGGGGACCCAAGCTGTTAAAAAATACGGTGGCATACCCCCTTACAAGGAAACCGGTAATTATGTTAACGAAATAATGAACTCTTACGAGGAAAATAGTAAAAATGCAAAATAAAAAACAAATATACAATGTACCGAATATCCTTACAATGTCGAGGATTTTGATTATACCTGTAATATTCGCATTGTTGCTTTTTAAAAAAGAAATATACGGTGTATATGCCTCAGTTTTTTTTGTGTTGGCTACGTTCACGGATTTTATAGATGGGTACATCGCAAGGAAGAAAAAATTAGTGACAAATTTGGGTATTTTTTTAGATCCTCTTGCGGATAAACTACTTGTTATAACAATCCTTGTAATGCTTATTCCTTTAAACAGAATTCCGGCTTGGATAGTTGCAATAATTATATTTAGAGAAATTTTTGTTATGGGATTAAGACTGGTTGCAAGTGAAAAGGGGATTGTTATTTCTGCCGGAAATGCTGGAAAATGGAAAACTGCATTTCAAATGTTCGGTATATTTTTCTTATTGGTTTATTATGAGCATTTTCATATAAATTTCGGGATCATAGGGCTTGTGCTTATTTATATCAGT
This sequence comes from uncultured Actinomycetes bacterium, assembly GCA_964631685.1. Taxonomy (GTDB): domain Bacteria; phylum SZUA-79; class SZUA-79; order Acidulodesulfobacterales; family Acidulodesulfobacteraceae; genus Acidulodesulfobacterium. Next base: position 210,820 of record CAZVZU010000003.1, read on the forward strand.
ATCGTATTTTCCATCATATCTTCTTATGAATATTTCAAAAGTGTGTCGAACATATTTTTTTAGGAAATCATGGTTACTTATAAAATTTTTTATTTTCCAGATTTGTTTTGGATTCATCTAATAATAGGTTATAATTTTTGTAATGGTTTTTTATATTAAATTCCGAAATTCCAAACATTAAAATAGGTTTTGCATTACTCGGGAATTTTATAACCGACTCAACCCCCTTCTGTAATTTGTCAAATTTACTGTTTGCGTTTTTATAATTTGTATAAGGCATAATGCATACAAAATTGTTAAAATCGTTTCTGAAAAAGATATCTGTTTTTCTAAATTTTTGCTTGAAATAAATACCATAAAATTTGAGCAGTTGATTTAATTTATCTTCACCGAGTGATTGTCCGAAAAAGGCCAGATCTTCAAAGTAAAATGTTGCAATAGCAAGGGGAGAAGCATGTCTCATGGCAATGTCAGATTCTTTCGCCAATATATCATTAAGCTGATTTTTTAAAAAAAAGCCGGTTATTTCGTCATAGGCCTTATTTTTTGAATCAATTTTATTATTGAGTAAATATTTGGCGAGCAGGGTGAAATCGTGAAAAATAAAAATGGTGCCGTAAAATAGCCCAAATTTATCCAAAAGCGTTTCACTTTCAACATGGTAAAATTTTTCGTTTATTTTTTTTTCAATAGAAATTAACCCGAGTTCGTTTATTTTAACTATGTCTGCGGGTAATTTATCGCTATATGAATCAAGTATCTCAGATTCGGACAGCCTTGAGAGAGTTTTTGCCGCATCGTTCATGAACAATATATTTCCCTTTACCCCTTTGATTGCGACAGGCCGATTGTAAGATGAAAAGGTTCTTAGGCAATCTATATCGCTTAACGAATTTATTTCCATGGTTAGTTTTATTAATATTTGTGTGTAAGTTAAAACCACCCATTTTAAAATTGAATTTTTTCTTAATATATTCTATACTACACGCAGGTTATAATCAAAACAAAAAATAAAAAAAATATATGAATAAAGAGAATGCATTCTTTTGGGGCTGCACAATACAAGCAAAGTTTCCTTTTATGGAAAAGGCGACCCGTTTGGTATTGGATAAATTAAATATAAAATATAGAGATATTGATTCTTTTACATGTTGTCCTGAAAAATCTTTGGTAAAAAATATAGATGAAGCGCTTTTTGATTTAACGGGCATTAGAAACATTGCTCTTGCTGAGCGTGAAAATGTGGATATAATGTCTGTTTGTACGGGTTGCTATTCAAATCTCAAGCAAATTAGAGCAAAGGTTGTTTCCGATCTTCAATATCAAAAAAAAATAAATAAGATTCTCGAACGCGTCGGGCTTAGTTTCTCGGGAAGTTCTTCTATTTACCATTTTATTGAATATCTCTATGACGAGGTTGGGTTAGATAAAATCAAGATTAATGTGAAATATCCGTTAAGGGGCATTAATGTTGCGATACATTACGGTTGTCATTTGGTGAGGCCGTCACATGCAATCGGATTTGATTCTCCCTTTGACCCTTTCAAATACGACGCTATAATTAAAGCACTTGGAGCCAATGTTGTAAATTATAAGAATAAAATGATGTGTTGCGGGCAAGCGCTAGATAGAGTTGATGAACACGATAAGGCGCTTGTTATGTCAAAGATAAAGTTGGATTCGGTTAAGGAAAGTAATGCTGATTTGGTTACCACAACGTGTCCTTCTTGCTTTACGCAATTTGACACGAATCAATTTATGCTCTCCAAAAAGGGATTGGTACATCAAACGCCGGTTGTTACGCTAGAAGAGCTTATGTGTCTAGCTTTCGGCATAGAGGGAACAGAGGGACTTATAGGGCAGCACAAAATCAAATCTAAGAAATTTCTTGAGAAGTTCAATAAGGCAAAGGTTTTTATTGATCATTCTATTATGTTCGATAATGAATCTCTGGTTAGATGTTATAATTGCCAAGCGTGCAGAAACGATTGCCCTATGAGCCTTTCTTTCGAATCTTACGATCCGTCACTGATTATTAAAATGATTCTAGACAACGACGTCCAAAGGGCGATGTCATCTAAGATAGTATGGGAGTGCCTTGAGTGTCACACATGTTCAGAGCTGTGCCCTCAAAATTACAGTTGGGAGACAGTTCTTACCGTGCTGAAAAATCTTGCCATAAAGAACGAAGTTGGTCCTCAGACCGTCAAAAAGGCGGAGGATCTTTTTTTCAAAACGTTAAGATTAGGAGACCCTAGGGAAGGGATGAGAAAAAAATTAGGCCTTCCTCCGGTAAAAAAGGTCGTGGCTGCTGATTTCAAGAAGTTGATAGATGAAGATATATTGTAAAAATAAATATTTGTTAAAAAAATTTCTATATGTTACTATTTAATTGGTTTGTTGCGGGTAGCGTGAGCTAATTCGAAGGGGGCAAGCCTATAACAAGAAAAGACTGAGGGATACAAGAGTGTTAAAGGTAAAAAATACATTTAGCGTTGAAAGGGATATTTCCGGGTGCGGTTTATGCGGCATAATCAATGCTAAAAAGGTCAGAACTACAGGTAGCGACATTAAAAAGGCTATAGCTATTGAACATGATAGAGGCAACGGGTTGGGCGGTGGTTTTGCTGTTTATGGTAATTATCCTGATTATGCAGAGCTGTACGCATTTCATATAATGTATGATAATTTATCCGCAAAAAGTAGCGTCGAAGAATACCTCAAGAGTAATTTTATAATAGAGAAGGAAGAGCCTATACCGACGTCGAAAACCTCTAAAATTAATGATCATCCTTATCTATACCGTTATTTTATAAAACCGAGAACAGACAGGCAAGATAAATTATTTCACGACCTTGGCGACGATGATTTTGTCGTTAGGACAGTTATGCTAATTAATGAAGATTATGACGGCGCTTATGTTTTTTCAAGTGGGAAAAATATGGGAGCGTTCAAAGGTGTCGGATATCCCGAGGACATAGCCGATTTTTACAAGTTAGATGAAGTAGAGGGTTATATGTGGACGGCACATAACCGCTTTCCTACTAACACACCAGGTTGGTGGGGTGGAGCGCACCCGTTTACCTTGCTTGACTGGTCTATTGTGCATAATGGTGAAATATCGTCTTATGGTATTAACAAGAGATATCTCGAGATGTATAAATATAAACTTTCGTTGAGGACGGACACGGAGGTTATAGCCTATATTTTGGACCTTCTAATCAGAAAACATGGTCTTTCAATCGAGCTTGCAACTCTAGTGTTGGCGGCGCCTTTTTACCGCGATATTGACGAAATGAGTAGTGAAAGAAAAGAATTATTGACTGCTCTCAGGCAGATATATGGCAGTGCCTTATTAAACGGTCCATTTGCTATCGTGTTCGGTCATTCCGGCGGCATGGTTGCAATGAATGATAGGATCAAGTTAAGACCGCTAGTATCTGCTGTAATGGGGGATTTTACCTATGTAGCATCAGAGGAGGCAGCTATAAGGGTGGTTTGTCCTAATCCTGATAGGGTCTGGTCTCCTGACGCAGGGGGGGCCATTATAGTCAAGTTTGAAACAGAAACGCCTCAGGAAAAGGGGGTCATTGGCTTATGATAAAGTCCTCTTTTTCAAATATGCAATCAGAGTATCTTGCGCTGATAGACCATACAAAGTGCGTAAGGTGTAAAAGATGTATTCAGAATTGCGGGTGGGGAACATATAGTTTTGGTGGTGATAAGATTATTGCCGATCACTCCAAATGTGTAGCCTGTGGCAGATGTTACGTATATTGTCCAGAGGGTGCTATTTCCGTTATTAAAAATCCTACGGTTATTAGAGAAAACAATAATTGGAAAGAGAGTAATATTAAAAATATATGGAGACAGTCTGAAACTGGCGGCATTGTCATTTCCGGAATGGGTACAACCTTTAAGCATAAAAAATATTTTGATCATATACTTCTGGATGCGTGTCAGGTTACTAATCCGTCAATAGATCCGTTACGCGAACCGATGGAACTCAAAACTTATCTTGGCAAAAAACCATCTAAAATAGATATTGATTTCAATGAGGATGGCGAACCTATCTTAAAAACAGTGATGCCTCCGCAAATTGAGTTGCAAACCCCATTTGTTTTCGGTGCAATGTCGTATGGTTCTATTTCATTAAATGCACAAAAGGCTATGGCTTTAGCGGCTAGGGCACTAGGGATAGTTATGAATACTGGTGAGGGTGGCTTACATGACGATTTAGTTCCATTTGGCAAAAATATTATTGTTCAAGTAGCCTCCGGAAGGTTCGGTGTTCACAGAGATTATTTAAATAGCGGTGTGGCTGTTGAAATAAAAATAGGACAGGGTGCCAAGCCCGGGATAGGGGGGCATTTGCCTGGTGAAAAAATAGGATTAGAGATATCAAGAACAAGAATGATTCCAGTAGGGACAGATGCTATTTCACCTGCTCCTCATCATGATATTTATTCCATTGAAGATTTAAGGCAACTTATTTTTGCGATAAAAGAAGCTGTAGATTATAAGAAACCGATTTCTGTTAAGGTAGCCGCCGTTCATAATATTGCCGCTATAGTTAGCGGGGTAGTTAGGGCAGGAGCGGATATAGTATACATCGATGGATATTCAGGTGGTACTGGAGCGGCCCCGAATATAATTAGAGATAATGTAGGAATTCCTATAGAGCTTGCGCTTGCCCAGGTTGACGAAAGGCTCAGGGAAGAAGGAATCAGAAATGAAGCCTCTATTATTGCCGCCGGCAGCATACGATCAAGCGCAGACGCCGTGAAGGCAATTGCTCTTGGCGCTGATGCCGTTGCGATTGGAACGGCAGTCCTTATTGCAATGGGTTGTCACGTATGCGGAAAATGTAATACGGGTAACTGTAGTTGGGGGATAACCACACAAAGACCGGAGCTTGTCAGGCGCTTAGACCCTGAGGTTTATGGTGAAAGATTGTATAATCTTATCTCTGCATGGAGCCATGAAATTCAAGAGGTTTTAGGGGCAATGGGTGTCAATTCCATAGAAAGCCTAAGGGGTTCAAGGGAAAGGTTGAGAGGTGTTGAATTAACAGATGTGGAGTTAAAAGTGTTGGGAATAAAACATGCAGGGTTATAGACATGTGACGGCATTAGGTCGCGACGAATGGCTAAAAAGAGATTTAAACAAAAGATAAAAGGAGAGTTAGATAGAAATATGATAACGATAGATGCGAACGGAATGCATTATAGGGATCTTAATAAACTGATCAGAGAAAGCGTGGCGAAAGGGGTCAAAAAGTTTTTTCTTGAGAATGTAAACGGGCAATATTATATAGGGGACGGCATTAAAGGTGACGATATAATTATTAATATAAACGGCGTTCCGGGCAATGATCTCGGTGTCTTTATGGATGGTCCGACTATAATAGTGAATGGTAATGTGCAAGATAATATTGGCAATACGATGAATGCCGGTAAAATTTTAATAAAAGGCGATGCAGGGGATGTAGTTGGGTACGGCATGAGAGGCGGTAGGATTTATATCTTGGGAAATGCGGGATATAGGATTGGAATACATATGAAGGGATATGACGAGCAGTTGCCAATTATAATTATCGGCGGAAAGGTAGGTAGTTTTTTTGCTGAATACATGGCAGGAGGCGTAATCGTTTTGTTAGGATTAAATAATACAGACGATGCGTGTGCATATGGTGATTATTTTGCTACGGGTATGCATGGAGGGGTTATATATCTGCGTAAAAAAATAGATTTCTCAAAATATTCAAAAGAGGTGGAGTTGTGTGAAGCAGACGACAACGATATGGCTTTTTTAAAACGGTATTTATTGGAGTATACGGATGATTTTAATATTTCTTATGACGATATCACGAGTGAGCCCTTTTATAAGGTTGTCCCCTCAAGCGCTCGGCCGTATGCTCATCTTTACACATCGGCATAGTCCGTTGTGTATTTTAAATAGTTATTTAAACTTATGAACGAATTATTTATAGGATTCAGAAAAATGGATATTAATAATCTTAATGCAATTGAAGAAAAAGTTATTTTAATTAAGGAATCATTTGAAAAAATAAAAATTGAACGGGACAGGCTTTTAGTAGAGCTTAAGGCTAAAGATGACGAGATTAATGAACTAAAAAATAAGATTGTCCGAGATGAAACAGAAAATGATACAATAGTGAAAAAGGTCGATGACATAATGACAAATTTGGAATCAATAGAGCTATGAGTGAAGATGAATCGCAGTGCAATTCATTGGTAGAACTTTCTATAATGAACCATAAGTTTGTTATAAATAGCGATAAAGACAGAAAGTATTTAGAGCAGTTGGCTGCCTACGTGAATGCAAAGGCAGACCAGGTTGTGAGGCGGACTAAATCGGTTGACTCGTTTAATGTTGCAGTTTTGACCGCGCTTAACATAGCCGACGATTTTATGTCCAGTGAGACTAGGATTAGTAGCGAAAGTAAAAGAGTTTTAGATAAAGTTAGCAATATACATAACTATATAACCAGTTCTCTTTAGACTAGGTTGTAATTCTGTGTTATGAGATGCCCTGCGGTGTTTGATGTTAGGTTTTTGAAATTGACCCAACAGTTGGATAGAATGGGATTGTCACTGCTTTTTTGATACAGAAACTTAGGTAACTTTGATTCTTGATTCATTAGGTATACGATTACCACCTATTTTAAAATAGGTCTAATTTTGGGACCGCTTCGGCACATGCGGGGTTTTTTTATATCATCCTCTTTATGAATATCCTTTTATAATTTATTTAAATTTATTGATTCATAAATATTATTTCTATAAGAATAAAATATGATTAGAAAAAGTATTGCAAGAGAAAAAGTTATTGAAAAACGCATTAATTTAAGCCCAGACGATGTTCACCGCCTAAGCTTAAATATTACCGCTAGTGCTTACTCTTTCGTGCAAAATAATTCTTTTAAGAGTGTGGCGATTTATATGAGCATAAAAAATGAAGTAAAAATGGAATATATCATTAGATTAGATACGAATAAAGATATTGACTTTTATCTTCCTCAATATTCTAAAGGAAAATATATTTGTTTCAATAAATTCGAAAGTATTGGTACAATGAAAAAAGATGACTATGGTATACCGTGTCAAAAAGACGGTCGTTCTATAGACATAGATGCAGTTGATGTTTTTTTTGTACCGGGGGTTGCATTTGATATGCTCGGAAACAGAGTAGGTTACGGAAAGGGGTGTTATGATTTAGCGCTTAACCAAGCGCTAAATTCTTTATTTATCGGCGTTTGTTACAATTTTCAATTAATGTTTGATGATGAATTGGATTGCAACGACAATGATGTAAGAATGCATTACCTGCTCACGGAGAACGGTTTTATTAAGGTAAAAAATTGATAATCATAGGGAGATAAAATAATGTTAAATGGTGTTTTGGTAGGTATGATGATTGGGCTTTCCTTCTTGTTTTTTATTGCAGGATATATTGTTAAATACATTATTGATAGGATTTTATTAAGTAATGCTAAATCTAAGGCTGATTTGATTATCAAAGAGGCCAAAAAAAATGCTGAGGACATTAAAAAAGATTCACTTTTGACTGCTAAAACCGAAGCTATTAGATTAAAGGAAATTACTGATGAAGCGATCGGATTCCAAAAGAGAGAATTGAGTCAACTAGAAAAAAGGTTATCGTTTAAGGAAGATAACCTTGAAAAAAAAATAGCAACAATTGAGAAAAAAGAATTCGATTCTCTTAGAAGAGAAAGGGGATTAATCCAATCTGAAAAAGCGATAGCTGATAAAGAAAAAAGAATAGAGGAGGCATTAAAAGATAAGATATTGGAATTAGAAAAGATATCAGGTATGACAGTTGCGGATGCCAAAAATTCTCTTATAAATTCAATTGTGGAGGAGGCTAAGCACGAAGCGGCAAAGTCTATAAGGAAAATAGAAGACGAGGCAAAAGAAATTGCCGATAAAAAATCTAAAGATATCATAGCACTGGCGATTCAGAGATATGCCGGTGATTATGTGTCCGAAAAATCCATATCATCGGTTCAGCTTCCCAATAACGATATGAAGGGTAGGATAATTGGGAGAGAAGGTAGGAATATAAGGGCGTTGGAAGCCGCAACAGGCGTTGATTTTATAATTGATGAAACCCCTGAGGCCGTTATCCTATCATCTTTTAGCCCTATTAAAAGAGAGATTGCCAGGCTTTCCTTGGAAAAATTAATAGTTGACGGAAGGATTCATCCTGCCAGGATAGAAGATGTAGTTAGGAAAGTAGAAGAAGAGCTTGATCTTGCAATGAAAGAAGCTGGAGAGCAGGCTACTTTCGATGTTGGGGTGCACGGGATCCATCCTGAAATCCTCAAATTTTTAGGAAGATTAAAATATAGGACAAGTTTTTCTCAAAATGTATACAATCATTCGGTAGAGGTTGCTTTCTTATGCGGGATAATGGCATCTGAGCTTGGTGTTAACGTAAAACAGGCAAAAAGAGCAGGATTATTACATGACATAGGAAAAGCCGTTGATCATGAGATTGAAGGTTCTCATGCTGTCATAGGTGCCGATATTGTCAAAAAATTTGGCGAATCGCCTAAAGTAGTCCATGCTATAGCTGCTCACCACTATGATGAAGAGCCAAATAGTATTTTGGATGTTTTGGTATCTGCTGCAGACGCTTTAAGCGCTGCAAGACCTGGTGCTAGGAAAGAAGTGCTTGAAACTTACGTGAAGAGGCTGGAGGATCTTGAGATTATAGCTAATTCATTCAACGGTGTTGCTAAGAGCTATGTTATTCAGGCAGGAAGAGAGGTTAGAGCCATCGTTAAGAGTCAAAAAATATCAGATGATGATTCGATAATGTTATCAAAGGATATTGCTAAAAAAATAGAATCGTCGCTTCAATATCCGGGACAGATTAAAGTAACTGTTATCAGAGAAACGAGGGCAACGGAATTTGCTAGATGATGAAGATATAAAAATTCTTTTTATAGGAGACATAATAGGAAAACCGGGAAGGTCGGCGCTTGAAGGGCTTATCGGCGGTATCATTGATAAATATAATCCTGAGTTTATTGTGGCAAATGGGGAAAATGCTGCACACGGAATGGGGATAACTCCCGATATAGCAGAGTTTATATTAGGATTAGGTATTGATGTTATAACCTCTGGAAATCATATCTGGGACCAGAGATCTATTATTCCTTACATTACAGAGCAACACAAGCTTTTAAGACCGGCAAATTACTCACCTCTGTCTCCCGGTGTTGGTTACGGAGTATTTTCTTCCAAATTAGGTAGAAAAATAGGGGTTATTAATCTAGAAGGAAGGGTCTTTATGAAGGGATTAACGGAATCTCCGTTTGTTGTGGCAAAAAATATTATTAATAAAATTTATGATTCCGTAAGTGCCGTAATGATAGATTTTCATGCGGAGGCGACATCTGAAAAGCAGGCGTTGGCATTGTATTTAGATGGTGAGATATCGGTTTTAATTGGGACACATACACACGTTCAGACAAACGATGCCATTATTTTACCTATGGGTACGGCATACATTACAGATGCCGGCATGGTAGGTTCTAAATATTCGGTTGTCGGAACAGATAAAGATATTGCAATTAAAAGATATTTAACAGGAATGCCCGGTAGATTTGTTCCTGAAGAGAAAGATATTATTTTAAACGGGGTCCTGGTAGTTATTGATAAAAAAACAAAACTAAGCAAAAATATTCAAAGTATTTGTATTGATGCGTATTAATTTTCAAAAGAATAGGGTTTTTTTTAAGGGTGATTTGTTTATGAATGCTAACAACAAGAAATCGGAAATAGAAAACAAGATCAAAGTGCAAATGGATGCGGTGCAAAGGGGTTGTACCGAGCTCATCAAGGAAGACGAACTTTACAATAAATTATTGCACTCTATAAAGTACAATTTACCGTTAAAAATTAAAGCAGGATTTGATCCCACTTCTCCAGATATACATTTGGGGCATACGGTCTTACTAAATAAGCTGAAAACTTTTCAGGAATACGGGCATCAGGTATTTTTTGTTATAGGCGATTTTACGGCTATGATTGGCGATCCAACGGGTAAATCGGAAACAAGGAAACCATTATCAAAGGAAGATGTCTTGAATAATTACAAAAATTATAGAATCCAAGCATTTAAAATATTAAAACCTGAGAAAACAAAAATAGTTTTTAATAGCTGGTGGTTATCTCGATTGAAATTAGATGAACTTGTTAAAATATTGTCTAATTATACTGTTAAAAGAATGCTTGAAAAGGATGATTTTGAAAAAAGATTTAACGATAGCCGTCCGATAGCTATACATGAGTTTATCTATCCGCTTTTGCAGGGGATGGATTCTGTTTTTATAAAATCAGATATTGAGATAGGAGGCAACGATCAGAAGTTTAATCTTATAGTCGGCAGGGAGCTTATGAAGAGCTTTAATATTGCTCCGCAGGTTGTTATGACCATGCCCCTTCTTGAAGGGCTAGACGGCAAAAACAAGATGAGCAAATCGCTCGGAAATTCAATAGGCGTGATAGACGAACCAAATGATATGTTCGGCAAGATTATGTCTATATCGGATGTAATGATGATTAAATATTATGAATTGCTGAGCGTTATAGAGAATTCGGAACTAAACATCATAAAAGATGAGATAGATAAAGGGGCTAATCCCATACATGCCAAGAAGAAGCTTGCAATAGAAATAGTTGAAACATATTATGGCAGGTCCGCAGCAGAAAAGGCTTTGAAATATTTCGAAGATATATTCCAAAGAAGAATCAATTCGGATGATATCAAAACAGTTAAACTCAGTAGTGAATACACCGAAGAGAACATAGATATTCTGCCGGAAGCTATCAATATGAATATTATGTCTTTACTAACATATATTGGGGCAGTTAAATCCAACAGCGAGGCAAAAAGACTAATAAAACACGGGGCCGTTAAAATCTATTTAAAAAATATAGATAACACTAAAGAGATTAGGCCGGATTCTAATAGCGTTTTAGTGCCTATAAATACTGAAGAATTTGTTATAAAAGTTGGTAAAAAAAATATATACAAAATAAAATTAAATTCTTCAGAAAAAGCTTGACATCACTTTTCTAATTCTGTATACTGATTAAACACTTCGAGAAGGGGCATTTAAAAAGCCCGCCAAAGAAGATTGGTCTTTGAGAACTAAACAGCACGCATTAAAAAAAAACAAGTTAATTTCGATATAATTTATTGTTATAGAGAGTTTGATTCTGGCTCAGAACAAACGCTGGCGGCGTGCCT
>CAZVZU010000004.1:0-33148 GCA_964631685.1 uncultured Actinomycetes bacterium
AGGATATCATCGACATGCCTGACCGACTGATTGATTTGTTCATCCAGCTGTGCCTCCGGAACAATGGGAAACTATCAGACAGAAAAAGGTCGACTCGCTTTGATTTCCTTACCGACGAGGAACTCGTGGCTATGGAGCAAGCTGTGAGAGATAGGTACAATTGACCTGATTGACAATGTCTATGCCATTGGCAAAACTTTCTCTTTTATCTTCAAGGGTTTTACAGGGTTGTTTGTTTTTATAGGCACTTATCAAAGCCCCGACGAAAACATATTAAAAATGATTCTGCAAACCTGACACTCCGAACCGGCTCGTCTTGTATTCAATGGCGGAGGAAACGAAGAGGTTAACGGCACACTCTCTGATGTAAAATATATTATTAAATACTGCGTATACCAACCGATCACAGTTTCAATAAACAGTGGGGAAGCTTTTTTTAGGTGTATATCTGCAAAGCAGAAAATGAAAGCGTTCTTAAAGATCTTATGTTGCCGGTTTACCAAAATGCTTGACATTTTTAAAAGCAAGGCAAAACCTTGGTCAGCTTATGAACGAAGTCTCAATAAAAGAGGATGAGTATATTATTGAACGCGCTGGTAAACCTTTAGTCGCTGTTATCCCGATAAGTGCTTATACAAAATATAAAAAAGAAGTTACCGAGGCCAAAAACAGATTTTTCCAGTTTGTTGATGAGGTAAGAGAACAAAATAAAGATGTCACGACTGAAATTATTGGGCAGGAAATCGATGAAGCGGTGCAGGCGATTAGAAAAAAGATAGTAAGTTTAAATCATAGATATGATTAAAATCGTCCTGGACGCCAACCAGTTTATCAGCGCGATTATGCTCCCGAAAAGTAAACCCGCCGGGATCCTTGTCTTAGTTAGAAACGACAAGGTCGGACTTGTTGTTTCACGGCCTATTTTAGAAGAAGTCCGGCGGGTCCTTCAGTACCCTAAAATCAAAAAACGGATAAAATATAATGCAACTCGTATAGAAAAATAGCGGTATATTTAAGCCACGAGAAAATGGGCGGTCTACATCACGCGCAAAGCTGGACCTGACAGCATCAAGGATCGTACTCACAAACCCTTCATCTGCCGGGTTCCAAATGAAATGTATGGCTAAAGGTGGTTTGTATTCTTTTATCATCAATGTGTCACCCCGCAGATTTTACATACGCCATTGTATTTCATCATATCCTGAGAGTTCTGGATGAGATGCGCCCGGGAAGTTCGGGCCTGATATGCATCTTCAATCCAAATAGACAGTTCCTCTTTTAAACACGGATAAAACCTGTATTGCGCATAACAATCAGACTCGCCTTTTGCCCAGTTCGCTTTCATGCGTGGGGGCATAGCTGCATTACCTTAACTTGGCAGAAGGATTCCAATCAACCCATTTGGTGTTGTGTATTGCCCCTGACGCAGAGAGCTCTTTATCTCCCAGTCAACGTATCGTCGACTATGTGTGCAGCTGCCTATCAAAACAATCGTTACGGTACTGTCGCTGAGATAGTTTTCTCTTATACACTTCATTACATAGTCAGTGTCCGTGCTGTTGATAAAATCGTAATTGTCGTTGGCAACCCAGTACTTTGGGGATGAAAACTGCATAGAACTCCTCAATGAAAGCATCGACTTCGTTCTGATCTCCTTTGTAATGAGAAATAAAAACCTTCCTTCTATTTGTACTTGATATTATTATTAGTCCCTCCAATGTGTTTGAGCTTCGGTTCTATTATTTGAAAAACTGTCTCGACCGTTTGTTGGCTGACATGATTTGCGCCGCTGAAATGCTTCGTGAATCCATTGGCGCAAATCATTTGGCGAAGTCGGCCAGGAATATATTTTGGCGAATCCGCATTTGATGTTGTCATTCAGCCGTGGAGGAATTGTATATGGGTTGTAGTAGGCACTGCTATTATTATCTGTATGTTTCAAAATTAACGATTCCAAGACGCCTGACGACTGCGCTGAATAGCTGGGAAGTAATAATCCGAGCAACCCGGTTCTTGAATTGTTTTTTGTATCATGAATACCTGAGGCTATTTCCCAGTCCACATGCTTTCTGCGCCAAGTTCCTTGTCCGACAAGCACAAGTGTAACGGTGGCATCAGAAATAAAATCATCACGAATCAATTGGCGGATACGATCTGTTGGTAAATAATGTATTAATATTAGAGATGTTTGTCAAACCCGTTTTGCAACAATATCATTTCTGCATTTTATGCATCAAGTGATCTGAGGCGACCCGCTCTCTATTATGGACGAGATCGTGATAATACAGCCAAACCAGCAGGATCTGGTTTCCCAAGGTGACTGCTACCAGCACACACCGGTACATGCTGTGATCGTCTAGATTAAATCCTTCCAACGGATCTAATGTGCCGTTTGCCCTGAACAAGCAGAGGAAGTGGTTAGGGCTTAATACGTAAAATAACTTCATCATACACACTTAAGATGTGTATGATGAAGTTAAATGGAGGTATGAAGTTATGTACAAAAGAATAAATATTACTCTTCCAGAACAAACGCTCAGTTTGACTGATAAAATTGCAAATAAAGGCAATAGAAGTAGTTTTATTGATGAGGCGCTTAAGTACTATGTTAAGGAAACGGTGAAAGGTAATCTACAAAAGCGCCTCAAGGAGGGGAAAACCAACCGCGCTGAGCGGGATCTTCGTCTGACAGAGGAGTGTTTTCCGATAGAGGAAGAAGCAGATCAGGAAAAAAAATAAAAGCAAACTACCCGCGTCGGATCGAAGTTTACCTTGTAAATTTCGATCCGACCATTGGGGCCGAAATCAAAAAACCCGTCCGGCGCTGATCGTGCAAAACGACGTGGCAAATCGGTACAGCACTATAACTATCGTCATGGTAATCATCTCACAATTTAACGAGCTACTTTACCCGGCAGAAGTGCTGATAAGTTTTCCTGAAGGTGATTTGACCTCGGACTCCGTAGCTCTTTTGAACCAGCTCCGCTCTATTGACAAAAGAAGGTTTATTAAACGTCTTGGCGTCTTAAAACCAGAAACCATGGAACAGATAGATCAGGCGATTGAGAACAGTATGGAACTGGTAAGAATATAGGTAAATAAAATATTAATTACTTATATTTTCAGTATCTTGTTCAAGTATTAAATTTGTTCACCAAATTACTTCTTTTATGTATGAAGTAAAATGTTTAAAAGCGTTTCAGAATAGAGAGCTTTCTTTTTTTCTACCAATGACGCTTTGACAGGGAAGAAGCAGATCAAAAATTCGGAACGGCAAGAAGGAGCTGGCCAGGTTAATGATGTAGTTATTGAACGGGGAGATAATCATCGGCATCTGATAATTACGCCCGGAACCCGCAATTTTCGTTCTGTTATATTCCGTAGGCATCATTATGAGGCCCGAGTAGAACGAACTTGATGGTCTTATCCGATGTTTCCCGGAAATCCGAGCAGGCCACGACGGCACTGTCGCCTTTTTTCCGGCACGCTTCACAATACAATATAGATGATAATAAAATTGCGCTTCACCGGACATAAATAAAACCCCTGCCGATTACCCTTCAACGGTTTGCCAATGGCAATAGGATTTTTAATGATCATATCAACCTTTTTCTTGACCAATTTCTTTATCGAGGCGTGTTTTTTAACGGACTTTAGGAAAGCAGCTTCAAATCTGGTGTCCATCAGTCCCCGAAGGCTTCATCGTATGAATACCACTGTGCGGTTCCGGAGCGCTTTAAATGAACACCGGATCGATAAGCACCGGTTTGAGCGAAACAGCCTCCTCCCTCCGATCAAGCTTGCCTGTTCCCTGGTTAGCAGGGCGCAGCGGATGGTATCGATGATGTGGCCATTGGAACGGTCTTTCCAAGGCGTTCCTGAACCAGTTTAAGAAGGCGACTCTGCTCAAAAGGTGAATGGGCCGCAATTTCGGCCAGAACCGGCTCAAGCTGGCGGTTTCTTTCTTCTTCCGATCCATCCTCCGGCAATCCCTGTATTCCGAATTCAACTATTTGGCTAAATGCTTATTATCAAAGGATATCTGCAACCGGACTTGTTTAGGACTAAGTCTGAAAAAACAGAGAATGAATACTCGGAGAATAGAGAGAATCAGATGGCTGGAGAGTAGTTCCGGAAAGATGCCAAAACGGCCGAAACCCTTTGAAAATAAGGGGAAATATAAAACCCGTCGTCCCGGAGAGACGGGTTGTTTTTTTCAAATTGGTGGAGGCGGCGGGAATCGAACCCGCGTCCGAAGATTTAAAACTAAAGGCATCTACATGCTTAGTTTATTCTTTAGAATACGGTCTCAAAAAGCAAAGAACAAACAAAACCTTTTATCAACCGTCCTTTTAAGAGTCTCGATGCTTTGAAAAAGGAAATCAAAGCACCACAGCCTACTTTTTTTCGCCTTTTGGATCTAGTAGACAGAAAACCCAAAGACGTTAGCCGATCAAGCGGCTAATGCGTAATCGTAATTGTCTGCGATTATATGTGTGCTTCGAATGATTAACGAGCCTACAAAGCGTCCTCGGCATGCAACCTAAAACCCCAATATCCCCGTCGAAACCTTTACGCCCCCTCTTATTGTCTTGATTATAACGTCAAATAGGATAATAGTCAAACAAGATCATTATCTCACAACATCGTAACGCTCGGACGGTTTAAAAAAATATCCTCCCATCCACTCAATAGCGGTCCTGATATAACCGTTTGTTTCAAACCTTCTCATTGATGTGACCGCATTGATATCATACAGATATTTAAACTTCGCTTTATTCTTCAAAGCGATACTTATAAATTTTAAATCTTCTCCGGAAGGCATTCTTTCATCAAACCCGCCTGCATCCGCATAAACATCCTTATGGCAAAATATTAAAGCCATAGATGTTTTAAAAATCATGTGCGCTACATTGTTGCAAAACATAAAAAACTTAGCTTTTAATGTATTAAGATCAGGTAGAAGCTTTGATGTGCCGATAAAATCTTTCTTCTGTTTAAAATCATCTAATCGCTTGATAAAACCATCATTTAAGAGCGTATCTGCATCTAAAAACAAGAAAATATCGCCCCGAGAAACATCGGCGCCTATATTTCTTGCATCTGAGACCCCGCTAAAATTATCGGAGATAAGGTTTACTTTCGGATACTTAGCAACAACATCCTCTGTATTATCCTCTCCTATCGTGACAACCACCGTAAGCTCGCAAATTGTCTTGCCATCATCGGAAAAGTCTTCTGCCTTTTCATCCTTTCCTATAAAAATAACTCCACTCTGGCTTAATAATCCTTCAATCGACGACCCTATGTATTTTGCCTCCTCACGGGCAGGTATAATTATAGAAACCATTAATCTTCCCCCTCAAATACAAAATAAAGCCCAAGCATTATATCAGCAAACATGCATATCCCCTTCCTTAAACTTTTCCTATTATTCGAGAAGAACAAGGCAAAAGTATCATTTTAGTAAACCCGTGATCTTAAGAAATCGTTCCACGCTGTCTTTTGTTTTCCACGGCGGATTAAACCCCTTATATTTAAAAGCATCTTGCACATCCTTATCAAGCCTTAATTTTCTCTGTTTAACCGAGTGAAAAAAATCGACCTTTTCTAGGTAGTTTCCGAGATACACTTGCTCCGTTTGTCCGGGGGTCGGTATAAAAAGGGCTTTTTTATTAATCTCTGCAACATCCATTATCGTAGTATACCCCGACCTTGAAACGACGATCTTGGCCCTGTTCATAAGCTCATCCCTTCTTGCCTTTTCAAGATACGAATATATGACAGTATTACCGGTAACCTCTTTTGTAAATTTACCGGGTTTACCGAGCGCAACAGCTATGTTCCCTTTTAATAGATGTAATTCTGAAAAAATCTTTTTTTCTAATATTGTCCGGGTAGGCTCCGGACCGGAGATAGAAAACAAATAATCGATATCTGGCTTTACATCTATATGTTCAAAATCGGATAAAATACCGATATATTCAACCTTTTCAGGTTTATAATACCTGAGGTTATGTGACAAATCTCCAGAAAGTGAATTCTCAATATAATCGGGAACCACAATTTTTTCAAATCTATCTTGCAACTTGCAATTGTATAGCTCGGTTACCATCTCTGCAGGCAACAGCCTTAACGGCGCTATGAATCTTAATTGATGAAAAATAAGATATGACGGAACTGAACTCGAATAAGAACCAAACCTTGAATCCGAAATTATTAAATCAATCTTGTTTTCTTTTACTATTTTTGAAACATCATTGTGCTCTTCCTTTATGATGTTTAATATCTTCGGGGCTGTCACTAGAAACCTTAAAGCAAATCCTACTTTATCCGAATAGGGCGACGGGTAAGGCGTTGATGTTATAAACCTACAACTATCCTTAAGCTCAGATTTAAGCAGTGCCAACCCTCTTCCCGAGGTATATATCGTCACCTCGTGTGAGTCCTTGACAAGTCGCCTTATAATAGGGAGAGACCTCGTGGCGTGCCCTAGTCCCCAACTGCACAATGAAAATAGTATTTTCATGCGCTATAATCCTTCGCATTTTCATCCTTCTTCTTGAAAAGATTGATTCCGTAATATGGCACAAGAAAAAAAGAAATTGCTACAAGCATAAGATTTACCGCCCTCATCACTAAACTAAAAGTTAACCCCACATCTGACCCTAAACCAAGAACATCAAAAAGACCTACCTGCGACAACTCATAAGTTCCTGCAGAACCTGGAGCCAACGGCAAGGCAAATACAAGCATCGAAACGGCAAATATAAGCATCGTTTCAGAAAATCCCATGTTAATGCCAAGATAATGAACAATTAGCCACATTTGAAAAATAAGTACTATGGTTTCTACAAAACTTAGCAAAAGGCTCAAAAGCAGGTATTTTACCCCTTTGACATAAAACAGGTGAAGCTCTTTTTCAAAATCATTTATGTGCTGTATAATTTTATTTATTAACTTCCTTAATATCTTGAATCTTAAAAGATGCTTTAATACCTTTGTAAAAAACCGATTATCTATAATCGGATTAATTAAAAAAGCAAGGGTTATTATACCAACAAATATCCCTGAAACAAACAAGAAAAACCATATCTCAGGTGGCATATAGAAAAACCTAAAACCCAATATGAGTCCGAGATAAATAAAGACCAAGAATGTAGCGAACTCGATCACCTTAGCCGCTAGTCCCGCCGAAAAACCTCTTTTGAATTCAAGTCCATCCTTTTTTTTCAATATCAGCGCCATAATAGCATCCCCGCCAATAAACCCTGCGAATATACCAGACGGAGCAATGTAGTTTGCGCTGTAACCTATCAACTTAATATTTAAAAGATTTTTCAAGTCTATTTTGGCATCATAGACATTTAACGCATTATTAAAAGAAAGTGCAGAAAAAAATAATGCCAAATACGAAAGTCCGAATAATGTTATGAGGTCCAATAAATTTAAATGACCTATCATATGCAATATACTGTTAGGTCCCACTATGAATATTAAGGCAATGACAAACGACAGCCCGATGGATACCGAAACCACAAATGCCTTATTCAATAAAAATTACCCCCCCCTTTTTTTTCTCTTTCGTAAAAAAAATATTCAAATGCCAGCTACAAAAGTTTGGAATACCACATTGGAACAGCGGCAAAAGAGCAAGAATACCTCGCTGACACAATATGCTCAATGGAGATTGATTTTATCTCCCTAATTTCCATGTTCCTGTGCTCCATAGCATCTCTCGCCATCTTTATAACTCTTTCTTCTGCGTCTTTTGCAGATGCAACCCCCGAGTATTCCATAATGACGCCAAAGCCGTCGGAAGCGGATATTGCAATGGCAACAGATGCGGCGATAGTTTCACCCTGCTTACCGCTGACTACGCAGCCGTATGCAATTGGTACAAGCACCCCTTTTGGATAAATTATTTTATTTTGAAAAGATGAATCCGGCGGAAGGATAGAGCTCAACTTAATCAAATTGGTATTCCCAATCCCCGCCTTCAAAATAGCGTTGTCAAATGCTCCCAACCTAGATGTCCCCTCTGCAGACCCACTAACCAAGGTATATATATCAGGTGTTTCAAACACTACTCTGTTCCTCCGGTATCTATAATTTCTTTAGATTTTACGATAATTTAATTTGACTCATTATAATATTATTTCATAAACATTTCATCTTCATGTCATAGTTTTTTTTGCTTAAACCTATAATAATATCCCTGATTAATTTTGCAGACGTAGCCGAAGTTCTGTCGGAATTATCCGCCGGGGGACATACCTCAACAACATCTACGCCCACAACATTAAGTTCGGTTAAGATTAACGATACGGCATCGAAAAGCTCTTTAGACGTAATCCCGCCCGCTTCAATATAGCCCGTTCCCGGGGCAAAAGCGGGGTCAAGCACGTCTATATCTATCGTCAGATAAATATTTCTGCCGGACAGCTGTCCGACTACCCTTTTTAACGGCTCGATAACCTCGTATTTATAAAGATGTGTAAATTTATTCGCAAACTCAAACTCTTCCTTTAAACCAGAACGAATACCAAACTGATACAACCTTCCTTCCTTAAGAACCTCGCAAACACGCCTTAGTACGGTGGCATGGGAAAATTTTTCATTACTCCATTCATCCCTTAAATCGGTATGTGCATCCAACTGCAACACGGTTAAATCTTTAAATTTTGACGCATACTGCTTTACAATTGGATATGTTATCAGATGATCACCACCGATACTCACCATTTTTTTACCGTCATTAATCAAAGCCCCTGCTATTCTATCTATAAATTTAATGCTTTTATCGACATTACCCCATGGCATAACAACATCACCGATATCGTAAAATTTATCATCTATTACTTCATCAAAAATAGGGCTATATTCCTCAAGCGTAACAGATAGCTCCCTTATTTTTTGGGGAGCAAATCTGGAACCCGGAATATTACTCGCCGAATAATCCATAGGAACTCCCAATAAGACTACTTTTGAATCTTCATACGAATCAGATGAATTTAAAAAAGAGGTAGTCTTTGATATTAAATTATCTTTTTTTATTTTCATGAAGTTATTTAATGAAACTATTTGCATATATCCTTAATAAAGTTTGGTAAAACAAATGACGCCGAATGAACTGCAGGCGAATAATACTTAAGATTGAGATTGCTAAAATTAAATTCTTTATAGCTCTCGTTTATATCTTTGGGTCTATAATTTTTTGAACCTATCGTAAAGCTCCATGAACCACTCGGATAAACAGGGATCATGGCGCAATAAAGAGCCGATTCAATGTACACGTCTTTAACGATCTTACTAATATCTCTTATTAGATTTTTATTAAAAAACGGGGATTCTGTCTGCGCCGCAAAGATACCGTTATCCTTCAACGCTCTTTCCGTAGACTCGTAAAAATCTCTTTTAAATAAACCCTCTGCAGGACCGACGGGATCGGTTGAATCTACCAAAATAACATCGTATTTATCGTTATCACCGACATTCTTTAAAAATTCTATACCGTCTTCAGTAATAATATTTACTTTTTCGTCATCTAGTTTAGAAGAGATTTCAGGAAAAAACTCCTTAGACACATCTATGACCAGTTTATCTATCTCGACAAGGTCAATATGTTCAACGAAGGGATTTTTAAGACATTCTCTTATAATGCCACCATCACCCCCGCCAATGATAAGTATCCTTTTAGGAGCCTTGTGAGAAAAAAGAGGGACAAGCCCCAGCATTTCGTGGTAGACAAATTCATTTATGTCTGTAAACATAATCGCTTGATCAAGAACAAGCATCCTGCCAAATTCATATGTGTCATAAACGGCAATCTCCTGAAAAGCGGAGTATTCATGATGTAGTATACTTTTTATACGAATTTTTATTCCAAAATTGCCAGTCTGGTTTTCAAAGAACCATGTTTCCATTGATGTTATGTCCTCCTTGCCTGATAAATAATATTTAACCCCCCATTGCAAGTTTATTGCGAGGCGTAATTTTTTAGATGCCATGTTATCGACAAAAACTTTACATACTAACCCGGCGGCCAGCCAAAACTGCGACCCGCCATAAGATGAATATGCATGTGGTTTACAGTTTGTCCCCCGTCATCCTTGGTATTTATAGCAATCCTGAACCCACTGCCGGACACATGAAACTCACGAGCAAGATCGTTCATTAAAAGGAAAACCTCGTTCCCGTTAAATCCATTGTTAATATCTATATCAAGAATGCTCGCGTAGTGTTTTTTAGGTATTATTAATAAATGAACAGGCGAAACAGGATTTATATCGTTAATGACTATAAAATTATCGGTTTCCTTGACTATGCCGACATTCATTTGCTTATTTATAATCTTACAAAAAATACAATCTTCCATCGTTCCTTTTAATTTTACAAATGTTTTTTTGTGAATACCCGGCCTTTTATTATAATTAATTTATAAAATATAAACAATACAATTTTATTTAACGAAAACAGTATGCGAATGAGGATAACAGAAAGCCTATTCAATAGAAATATCAGTTGATAATGAATTAATAGTCAGTCCTGTGATGATTTTAGGATAAAAAAAAGTAGATTTTTGAGGCATCCTAAGATTCATAGATGCTGTCTTAATTACATCTTCTACCTTCGTAGGGTTCATGAAAAATACGGCCTCTATAAGTCCATCATTGAGTTTTCCTAAGGCATCACCGGCATCCTTTTTGTATATCAGATATCTTTGATTTTTAATATCGTCTTTAGAAATATTCAAAACCTTTTTAAGTACATAACTCTCTAAAATAGAAACATCTAAAGATTGAAGAGGTTTTTTTCCGGTGGCATCAACATTACCCGTAACATTTTTGAAGGATAAAATATAGTTCCTTCCTGATTTATGTGCAAACCCAAATGAACAAACACCCTCCCCTGTTTTTTTAGTTCCCTCTATTAAATCGTTTCGGCTAACGCTGTGTATATCAAAGTCTTTCTTGATTTCATTTACAAAAGTATCCACATCTATTGCCTTGTTTATAATACAACGATGTGTGGGTAGTATAATAAGACCATTTTGATTGGCAGGAGCAAAATACATCATGCAGGCATCTGCATTAACATTCTTTATTTGATGTTTTTTTACATAATTTCTATAGTTAACACATGTTTCAAACCTATGGTGACCGTCTGCTATATAAAAATATTTTTGCTCCATCTCGTTTTGAATATATTTTATAGTGTTGATATCACAAACTCTATACAGCGTATTGGATATATTATTTTCGTCTTTAAAATCAAAAATCTTTGCTGCAACACCACTTTTTATGGAATCACTCAATGCAGTCAAAACACTTAAATCATCGTCCTCAAAAATAGAAAAAATAGGACTAAAATTAGCTTTTGTAGCATCTATAAGTTTAAATCTGTCCTCTTTGGGCATTGATAGGGTTGATTCATGCCCATAAATACCACCACCATCTTTCTTGTCCAGCGCATCTAACGAAAAAAGAGAAATGAATCCAAATCTCTCATATTCAATATTATCTATGTGAAATTTTTGAACATAGATGTAAATAGAATGCATTTTATCCGGTTTAAGGATCCCTTTTTGAATCCAATCTTTAAAAAATATGCCGGCCCTAGAATATCTATTGTCACCTTCATCATCATCACTAAACTCTTTCCCTAATTCCAATCGTACAACATTGAAATCTGATTTTTTATACAAAACATCCTGCAAGGCAGCATCTATTACGTCGTAGGGTGGAGAAACAACATCTTGGATATCGACAAATTCATCGTCGTAACTATATGATTTAAAAGGCAGAACCCTTGCGCCAATCTTTTTCAATTTTTATCTAACTCTTAATTTTATCTTTAAAGTCAATCGCCTTGAATAATTCAGGCAGAGATTGCATTCGAATCACAGAGCTACAGTACTGAAGTCGATCCTGAGGTAGCATATGAATGAAGACCTGGAATTATTATATCAACACCAAGGTAACAGAATATCACCACGGCAAATCCAATAATGGCAATCCATGCCATTTTCTTTCCTGCCCACCCTTTTGTAATCCTGGCATGAACAAATAAAACATACGTAATCCATGTTATTAAGGACCATGTTTCCTTTGGATCCCAGCTCCAGAAGCCTCCCCAAGCGCTATCAGCCCACGCAGCGCCGATAACAACACCTACTGTTAAAAATACGAGTCCAAATACTACAACCTTATAGACGGCTTCATCTATAATTACCGAGGGGGGTAAGAGACTCAAAAATCCCTTTCTCTTCTTTGAGGAATTGCTCTCCATTTTATGTTTAAGCAGATAAAGGATACCCAGACCGAAAGATGCCCCAAAAGCTCCATATGCTATAAAAAGCGTTACAATATGATAAATCAGCCACGAGCTTTGAAGCGCCGGAATGGTAGGCTCTATAGTGCTTTTTGCGAGTGGCGAAAATGACGCAAAAGCCAGTGCCAGTCCCGCTACGATGCTTATAATAAACCCAAGCACATCAAAATCGTAGAAAATTTTTACAAGGATAAAACCAAGAATCACCACATACGCGAAGAACACTAATGAATCATAAAGGTCTACCAACGGGGGTGTATCTATCCCTATTTGGTATGAATAGACCCATCTTTCGATGAAGGCAAACGTTTGTATCGCTAATGCTATGATTAGTGCGATAAAAGACAGCTTGGAAGCCAATTTATTACTTGTGAATATATATGAAAAATAGCCCAGAAAAGAAGCTATAACAAAAATTAAAGAAACTGTAAACAATAAGGAACCGTCTAATATTGATATATGTAAGGAACCCATAATGCATTCTCCGTTTAAAAATCGTTAAATAAATACAATCTGAAAACTTTTATTTAAGACTATTTTTTATACTTGACATTTTTCTGTCAAACTTTGCGTAAAAAGAAGAAAACCTTTTTCGCGGAGCGGATATTATAGCCACATCTGTCCCGCTTTCGTCTTTTCTGGGTGTCAATCTTACCCATGTCTCTTCATGGTTAAAGAAAAATGAAAAAAACAGGGCTATAATCAGCATGATAGAGCCGACCCATACAACCGAAGTATAAGAATTTTTAGTTATCTCGACGCCGCTGTAGTAATAGGTCTTCATCCCGTCGTAGAAGAAAACTACATTCTTATATTTTGCAAATACCAAGGGCACGGCGTGGTTACTGTGTTTTACAACCAGAAAATTAAACTTCAATTTCTGTAAATATTTATTATTTGTACCGTTATAAACAACAATATAAAACGGTATTTCATGCTTTTTTGGATTCCGCACGGAGAAAAGCTTAAAGCTTATGTTGTAACTCTTTAGATTATAAAATTTTCCGCGTTGAACAGCGACGGCTTTTTTGTGTCCCTTATTTTTTAAATTAAGAATAAGAAACTTAAGCGCATTAGGTTTATAATGCCCATAACTCGTTTGATATATAGTTAAACCATCGTATGTCAAAGGATGGTTTACCATTATATCCTTGGTGAACACGGCTACATGAGCCTTATTTATAATAGTGACCTTACTTATGTAAGCCTTTGGCCTACCGTCCTTATAATATTTAGTTTCATATTTATCAAGCCGTATGGTAAATGGCAACTTGATAGCTTTGTTGCTTTTCAGTAAGTACGAGATGTTTGTCTTCTCCCCTACTTTTATATTGGTATACGATCTGAATCCATATTTTACCGTTAGCAAGACCCCTATAATAATAACTATAATACTGAGATGAGCGATGTAAGGGGAAAATCTAAATATTGAATTTCTTGAGTAGTATAATTCCTTAGCATTTGATTCATGTACACTAGATTCATTTAAAAGAGTTCCAAATTTACCCTTTAAAACACTTATGATATCGGACTCTTTCTTTTTTGACTCAAAACTCTTATAAGCAAACTTATCACCCTTCTTGTCCATTATTTTATTAAAGGACGGAAACGGCCCGAAAACTGCCTTGGCGGTTCGGGGAAACGCGTTTATCGAAGCAACAGAAAGGTTTATTAGCAATAAAATGGTAAGCCCTACAAAATACCACGAGTCGTATACGTTTAAAAATCCGAGCCAATACAAAACCGCAAAGGCTTTCGCCCCATATACGACCTTATATTGCGCCATAGTGCCGCTCTGGCTTATAAATGTCCCTGCCATTGAGATAACGGCAATTGATATAAATAGGAATATAGCTAATTTAATTGAAGAGAAAAATTTATTTAATTTTGAAAACATTTTTGTATTGTATTTAATTCTGTAAAAATTGTAAAGTAAAAAATTAACAAAGATACGCAGTATCGCAATGTTCAAAAAAGCGGTTTATGAATCATTCGCTGTTAATTAAACGAGCTAATTAAATCTTGACAAATTATAAAAATATTGCTTAAATGTTTATTAGCACTCATAATCATTAAGTGCTAATAAAAAATATTAATAATTACGCTGAGTTAGCTGTCCGATATACTCATAAGACTCTGTTGTAATGGGTTATAATCAACAGCTAAAGTACGTCGCGTATCAATAAGAAGAAAAAAGAACATATATTGAAAGAAACACCATGGCGAATAGATTGAAAAATAAATTGTGGCATGAAGTATAAAGACATGCACAAGGATGCTGCCATAAACGAAAGGTGTAGGGATGTTTTATTGGCAATAATCGAGAGCTATTTTGCAACGGCGAGCCCCGTAGGATCGCGGTTTGTCGCCGAAAATTATTACCTGGATCTAAGCTCTGCATCAATTAGAAACATCATGGCAACGCTGGAAGAAAATGAGTATATTTATCAGCCTCATTTCTCCGCAGGCAGAGTTCCAACTGCAAAGGGCTATAAGCTTTACATAAAAAGCTTAATGAAAACGGAACGTATATCTAAAAAAAAGAAGGAGATAATAAAAAAGACATTTTATTTAGAAAATAGCAACATCAACAACATACTGCAACGGACATCACGGTCGCTATCCGACTTGTCACATTACACCGGGGTTGTTCTTGCCCCCGAGACATCACAAATAAGTCTTTTACATATTGAGTTCGTGCGGGTTAAGTCTAATAATATTCTTGTAGTTATGGTGTTTAAAAATGCCATAGTAGAAAATAGGCTAATCTATGTTTACAAGGATATCAAACAAAAAGAACTCAACGGATACTCGGGAAAATTAAATAGGCTTTTAGAGAGAAAGGATTGTGATATTGATGTCCTTAAAGATATTATCACCAATGAAATGTATAATGACAAGGAAAATTTTTATTCGATATTAAACGATATGATATTTAATTTTACAAATAGTGCCGAACAAAATATAGATGACTGCTTATACATCGGACCGGAAACAGTTTTGCTTGATGAACCCGAATTTTCAGACAACGAGCGAATAAAACTACTTATCAAAACTATTAACGATAAGAAAACTATAATGAAATTATTGGGGCTCACCAAAAATTGCAACACCAACCGGATATTCATCGGCTCTAATGCTGAATGGTCGGAGATCAGCGGGCTGTCTTTAATTACGGCACCTTATTTAAGCAAAAATAAAGCATTAAGCGGTTCAATAGGGATAATAGGTCCTTCTCGCATGAACTATTCGCAGGTTATTCCGATAATAGATTTTATGGCCAAACTATTGGGTGAAATTATATAACGTCATGACGAACGACTGTGATTAAAATATTAAATATTTAAGCCGGGAGATTTAAACAATGGACGAAAAGAAACATGAAGAAGATGTTATTAACAATGCGCCTGAAAAAGAGATGCCTGAAAAAGAGCAGAATGCAGAGGCTGTAGCAAACACTGTAGATTTAGATGTGGATGAACTTCCGGGACCTACTAACCTTACCGAAGCCGAGGATGAGCTTAAATATATGGTCAATGCATTTAAAAATATAAAGGAAGAGCGTGACGAACTTAATGAAAATTATCTTAAGAGCCTGGCCGAGGCAGAAAATTTTAGGAAGAGAATTTATAGGGAAAAGGAAGAATCGTTAAAGTACTCTAATGAAAAACTTATAGGGGATCTAATACCTGTTTTGGATTTTTTAGACCTTGCTATAGGACATTCTGAGACATATATTGAGCAAGATAAAACGGGAAACTTAAAATCTTTTGTAGAAGGGGTAAAATTATCGTACAATGAATTTATCAAGGTATTAAAAAGTTACGGTGTTGATATTATAGAAACCACCGGCAAAACCTTCGACCCTAATTTTCACCAGGTAGTTGAAATGGTTGAAGATTCAGATCAGCCGGACGGCAAAATTTTAGAGGAAAAAAGAAGTGGTTACACCTACAAGGAGAGACTGCTTAGACCTTCTCTTGTTTCTATTTCTAAAACTGCGAAAGAGCAAAAGTAATAAATTATTTAACGTTTTAAAAAAGTAAATTTATATATTTTTAAGGAGAGATTAACCATGGGAAAAGTAATTGGAATTGATTTAGGAACCACAAATTCTTGTGTTGCGGTTATGGAGGGAAAAGAACCTACTGTAATAGCAAACTCAGAGGGGGCAAGAACGACTCCGTCTGTAGTATCAATAGCTGATAATGGAGAAAGACTTGTCGGGCAAGCCGCAAAAAGGCAGGCCGTCACCAATCCGGAAAATACCATTTATGCAGTTAAAAGGCTAATAGGAAGGAAATATAACTCTACGGAGGTACAGGCTTTTAAAAAGGTGTGCCCATACGAAATAGTAGAAAATGAGAATGGAGATGCATGGGTTGAGGTAAGGGGCAGAAAATATTCTCCCGCCGAAATCTCATCAATGATTTTGACTAAAATGAAAAAGAGCGCCGAAGACTATCTCGGCGAAACAGTAACGGAAGCGGTCATCACCGTCCCCGCATATTTCAATGATTCGCAAAGACAGGCAACGAAGGATGCCGGTAAAATCGCAGGGCTTGATGTTTTAAGAATTATCAACGAGCCAACCGCATCTTCCCTTTCTTACGGACTTGACAAACAAAAGGAAGAAAAGATTGCAGTATATGATCTTGGCGGCGGAACATTCGACATATCCATATTGGAACTCGGAGAAGGAGTTTTTGAGGTTAAATCTACAAACGGTGATACATTTCTCGGGGGCGAAGATTTTGATCAAAAAACAATAGAATATATTGCCTCAGAATTCAAAAAAGATCACGGTATTGATTTAAAAAATGATAAAATGGCGCTCCAAAGACTGAAAGAAGCGGCCGAAAAGGCAAAAATAGAGTTATCTTCATCCTTAGAAACAGACATAAATCTCCCTTTTGTTACTGCAGACGCAAGTGGACCTAAGCACTTAAATATGAAACTTTCAAGGGCTAAGTTGGAACAGCTCACAAGCGATTTAGTTGAAAGATCTATTGTTCCAGTCGGAATAGCGCTAAAAGATGCAAACTTAAATGCGTCGCAAATAGATGAGATTGTGCTCGTAGGCGGACAAACAAGAATGCCTAAGGTCCAACAGAGGGTTAAAGAATTTTTTGGGAAAGAGCCTCATAAAGGCGTTAATCCGGACGAGGTTGTTGCAGTAGGCGCGGCGATACAAGGTGCTGTTTTGAAAGGGGATGTTAAAGATGTCCTTTTACTTGACGTAACACCTTTATCACTCGGGATTGAGACGCTCGGTGGAGTAATTACAAAACTTATAGAAAAAAATACTACAGTTCCTACAAGAAAAAGTCAGGTATTTTCCACGGCGGCTGATAATCAACCTGCCGTTACCATAAATGTTCTTCAGGGCGAAAGAGAAATGGCTTCCGACAACAAGGGCCTTGGCAGATTTGAGTTGACGGGGATACCCCCCTCTCCAAGGGGCATCCCGCAGATAGAAGTTACTTTCGATATTGACGCAAACGGAATAGTTCATGTCTCCGCAAAGGACCTCGGGACAGGCAAAGAACAATCTATCAAGATTACCGCATCCAGCGGACTCTCAAAGGAAGAAATAGATAAAATGGTAAAAGAGGCTGAATTACACAAAGAAGAAGATTTAAAAAGAAAGGAGCTTATTGAAGTAAGGAACCGCTTGGATGGGTTAGTTTACTCAATCGAAAAAACCTTAAAAGATTCTGGGGATAAGGTTGAGTCTTCCGACAAAATGGCTGCTGAAGAAAAGATTTCAGAAGCAAAAAAAGCCCTTGAAGCAGATGATGTCGACAAAATAAAAGCAATTACAGAAGAATTGGAAAAATTATCTCATTCGATTGCGGAAGCGATTTACAAAAAAACGGCAGAAGCTTCAACCGCCGGCGCCCCCGAAAATGGACAGGAACAACCAGCAGAAGAAGCACCTAAAGACGAAAATGTCGTTGAAGCAGAATATGAAGAGGTAAAAGATAAGGATAAAAAATAAAAATAATGACCGGAATTTATTGAAATTAAGGAAATCATGGCAACTAAAAGAAGTTATTACGAAATTCTCGGCGTCGATGAGAATGCAACGGCGGACGAGTTAAAAAAGGCTTATAGAAAATTAGCGTTAAGGTATCACCCTGATAAAAATCAGGGTGATACTGCATCTGAAGAGTCGTTTAAGGAGATAAACGAGGCCTATGAAGTTTTACATAATGAAGAAAAACGGGCGGCTTACGATAGATTCGGTAGTGAAGGAATTGGGGCCGGCGCTCAGGGCGGCGGTTTTGGATTCGGAGATATATTTAGCGATTTTTTCGGAGATATATTTTCTCATTCTAACAAAAAAACTAGACGCAGAAGAGGTGAAGACCTTAGGTACTCCATTAAAATAAAATTTGAAGAGGCGTTACTAGGCGTATCGAAAGAGATAAAATTTCATAGGTATTATAAATGCGATACTTGTGAAGGAACAGGGGCAAAAAACGGAACCAGGCCTATTGTATGCCCTATATGTAAAGGAACTGGAGAAATCAGGCAGCAACAAGGGTTTTTTACGATATCCAGACCTTGTTATAAATGCAAGGGAGAGGGTGAGATAACGGAAAATCCTTGTCCGACTTGTAAAGGAGAAGGCAGGGTTATAAGGGAACGTAAGCTAGATATAAAAATACCCGCCGGTATTGATGACGGCAATAGGTTAAAGGTTTCAGGAGAAGGTGCATCCGGACTTTTCGGGGGGCCAAACGGAGACCTGTATGTTGATATCACCGTGAAACCACATCGTGTATTTAAAAGAGATGGCAATGACATTTTTGTGACCGTACCGATAAGTTTTCCACAGGCAGCAATAGGTTGCGAAATAACGGCGCCCATTATTGAGGGAAAGATAACGATAAAAATCCCGGCAGGGACACAAAATGGAACGAGATTCACGTTAAAAGGCAAGGGCGCACCCAGATTAAGCAGCTCTTTAAGGGGTAACGAATACATTGATATAGTCGTTGAAACACCTATTAATCTGACGCCAAAACAAAGGCAATTAATTGAGGAGTTCGCATTAGAAAGTGGCGAAGAGACTCATCCCTTGAAAAAATCATTTCTAAATAAGATTCTTTCGATAAAAAAATAAGGGATGCCTATATAAGCTGTTATAGGTTTATATTAATCGTTAACAAGCCTAATATCTTCTAAAACTATCTGTTTTTCCGTTGGTGTTCTCCCTTTTTCTGTGGAAGAAAAATAGTTGTTTATTTTATTTATCAACTCTTCTTTGCTGAATCTGAGCTCAAATAAAATAACGGGATTATCCACGCCAACGGTAAGGATATTTTTTTTAAATGACCTTGGTTTTGTTTTTTTCCATATAGATGTACCGCAAATAATTTTCCAGTTTTCATATAATATTAATGTAATATAATCAGAAGAGTTAAGTTTACTTTTTAATGCCTTAAAAATAATATCTTTTAAATTTAATTGTTGATTTACATTCATAACTGTATTATTATTGCTTATAATATAAAAATTTTCAATGATATTAAATATCTCTGATTTCATTTATTAAATAAAGGTGTCCTATGTCGCGTGTCTATTGTCCTTACTGTGGAATGTCTTACGACATTGATAAATCACTAATACCGGAAGATGATGTAAAAGTCAGATGCAGATCTTGCGCGAATGTCTTTATATTAGACAAAGAAACCGGCGCAATCAAGAATAATGAGAGCAAGCGGGAACATGAAATTGAAAGCGCATCCCAGGCCGAAAAAAGATTAGAAGCAGAAGAAAAACCTGCAAAAAATGAAGATGATGAGAGTAAGGATTCTGCGCAATCAATGTTAGGGGATACTAGTGATTCACAGACTCCGCAGGAAAGTGAGGAAAAAGACAATACCGGTAAAAAGAAAATGAATATTATGCAAATTGTAACGCTGATGCTATTAATATTAATACTTATCTTGGCTATCATTTCCGCTCTTGATTATTATAAGATTATAAATTTACCGATCATTTCAAAGTGGCTGTCTCAATTTAGATTTCGCTAAGACTTTCTTTTTTCAGTAGGAAGATAAACAGTTACAGTGGTACCACGGTTTTTAATTGAGTCGACCGTTATGAATCCGTTGTGTTCATAGATTATTTTTTGGCTTATCGCAAGACCAAGCCCGCTTCCCTTTTCTTTAGTCGTAAAAAACGGCACAAATAGGTTCTTTATATCCTTTTTACTGATTCCGCATCCGTTGTCTATAAATTCTATCTTTAAGAACTTCGGGCTATGCCTCGTATAGTCAAGCTTTGTTATAACCTTTATTAAACCTTTAGCCTGTGGCTTTATCGCTTCTATAGAATTTTTTAATGTGTTCAGAAAAATCTGCTTTAAAGCGCTTTCAGATGCGTAAACTTTAGGCAGACTGGGATCGAATTCCTTAATAATCTCTACATTCATATCCCCTAATGCCTTATTTTCCATTAATATTACCTCGTTAACCGCCTTATTAATATTAACCTTCTCAATCTTTGTCTTATGCTTTTTGGATAAAGATAGCAGATCTTCTATCAACTTGTTTATTCTGCTTATTTCTTTTATTATTATATCTAGAAAATTATTCAGTTCCCCAATTTTTATAGGTAAATCTAATGCTATTTCACTGAATTTTCTCTTCAAGAAGGACGCCGATGCTTTAATGCCGCTAAGGGGATTCCTTATTTCGTGAGACATCTCCGCTATAAACCCAGACAACTCTTTGAGTTTTTCCTCATTTTTGATGTTGTCATCCATTTCCTTGAATCTTGTTATGTCTTTCAAGGAAATAATAACGTAAAATTCGTCTTCACTCGTTATTTTAGATATTTCCAAGATAACAACCCGCTTGCTCTTATTTTTATTTATAAATTTGTATTCAAAATCTATAAAGCCTTCGCCCGTTTTTATAACTTCATGGACCTTTTCTACGATGTACTTGTTATTATAAAAAAAGCGACTAAGGTCTACGCCGTTTAAAAACTTATCAGAATACTCCGTGAACTCACGTGCAGGTAGATTTAGGAACTTTAAAACGAGATGTTCATCGAACAAGATTAAAGAATCGTTCAAGTTATTAAGAATCAAATTATTTATATCCATAATGCAAAGATGGTATGGCTACCTTCCTCCCCCTTTTAATACAATCATATCATTTATTTATATCAATTTTAAATGAAAATAGGGAGCCCGGTTATTATGATTCCTACCCGACCCCCTATAGTCACGATTATTAAATATAAAATTATAGATTAAAAGTTGTATCCAGCCTCATCGTGCTGCGTTATATCGAGACCTATTGCCTCGGTTTCTTTATCAACCCTTAAGCCTATAACCTTGTCTATTACCTTGAATATTATATAGCTTACTACAAACGAATAAGTAGCTACGGCAGCAATGGTCAGCACCTGAATGCCTAATTGTCCCGGATTTCCATAAAACAAACCTTTTCCCGCAGAGTTAATAAGCGGATCAGCAAATAAACCGGTCGCCAACGCTCCCCATGCCCCGCCTATCGCGTGGACGTTAAAAGCATCAAGTGCATCATCGTAACCAAGCCTCGGCTTTACGAAAACAACCATCGAATAGCATATGATACCGGCAACGAAACCAATAAATATCGAGTCTATCGGATTAACAAAACCCGACGCAGGGGTTATAGCAACAAGACCCGCAACCGCTCCTGAAACCATACCCAATGTAGTTGGTTTTCCGTTGCGAATCCACTCTGCAATCATCCAACCGATAGCAGCAGCAGCAGCGGCAGTATTGGTTACTAAAAATGCTGACGCCGCAAGTGCGTTAGCTTCTAATGCGCTTCCTGCATTGAAACCGAACCAGCCGAACCACAAAAGTGATGCGCCTAATATTGTGTAACCCAACTGGTTTGGCTGAATAATGTTCTCTTTCATATATCCCTTTCTTCTCCCTAGGACAAAAGCTCCTGCAAGTCCTGCAACACCAGAATTAATATGAACAACGGTACCACCTGCAAAATCTAGAGCGCCCATTTGATGAAAGATCCCGCTTAGCCCCCATACTGCCTGTGCTACCGGAGCATATACCACTGTAAGCCATACTATTGTAAACACAATCCACGCGGAAAATTTTATTCTTTCGGCCAATGAGCCACTTATCAACGCAACCGTTATAATCGCAAACATAAGCTGGAACATAACAAAAACAAATGATGGTATCGTGCCGTCATAACTTGAATGCTTAGACACGCTCATTGCAAATAAACCAATATATTTAAAATTTCCAATGACACCGCCTATAGCATCCGGCCCAAAGGCCAACGTGTAACCCCATAAAATCCATATAACACTAACCGTACAAATTGTAATAAAACTAAGAGATATAGTATTTAAAACGTTTTTCCTTCTTACCATACCGCCGTAATAAAAACCAAGTCCGGGTGTCATGAGTAATACAAGAGCAGACGAAGCCAGGATCCATGCCGTGTTTCCCGCGCTAAATGCAGGAACCTTAGAAGCGGCAAAGACGGGGCTTACCCACGAAAACAAAACTAATGCCAAACCACCTATCAATGACCACATAAATGTTAACGGTATTTTAAAATCTTTAAAATACTTGAACAGATTTAGATTCATAATTTTCCTTTCCCTCCTACGAATTTATAATTTATTTTCCTATAAACTAAATAGCGGTTTCTCCTTTCTCGCCCGTTCTAATCCTCACGGCCTCTTCCACAGGCGATATAAATATTTTTCCGTCACCTATATTGCCAGTTTTAGCGCTTTTTTCAATAGCCTCGGTTATACTTCCTGCTATCTCGTCGGTACATATTATCTCAAGCTTAGCTTTCGGAACAAAATCCACTCTGTACTCTGCTCCTCTATACATCTCGGTATGTCCTTTCTGCCTACCAAAGCCCTTGACCTCTGTAACCGTTATACCGTGTATCCCAAGTTTACCTAATGCGTCCTTCACATCATCTAATTTAAAAGGTTTGATTATAGCTTCAATCTTTTTCATTGTTCACGCACCCCCTCTTTTTAAAATTTATATAAGACCATTAAATTTATCGTGTTTTGCTGTGAATGAGTCTGTAAGCCATTTGAATCGTTATAAACATTATGATTTGCCATCTGATGTTCTAACTCGAGTCTTAACTGTATATTTTCGAATTCTTTAAGGGATGGCGTGTAAGCTAATGTGAATGTTGAACCTATATAAGTATAGCCTGTTCCTGGAGTGCTTATTCCTTCCCATAAACCATTATGATCGTGCGCCCAAACCTCTCTTACCGTCTCGGCAACCTGTCCGAAAGCATAATCGCGCTGATGGTGAACATATGCTGCGACGCCGTCGAAACGAGATTTGTCATATGTAGATTGCACAGGGGTCGGAGGTGTCAAATTATTTTTAGTATAGATGGATCTGTTTATGCCCCCGCCAAGGCCAAGCTCATAATCCAAAACAAAAGACCAGTTGTTCGTTGGGCTATATTGCGCATCAATATAGCTATATAGACTTTTATTTAAATCGTCCTTGTATAATGTACCGTTATCTACTATGTAACTATTGGCTCCATAGATAAATCCCCCGTTAAATGTCAATGAACTTACCGGAGCATAACTTTCGTTTAACTCAATAACCGGCAAACTGTCTATTGGATTTACAGAATTTATGGTGTTCGCCAATCCAAGCGTTGAAGTTAAACTCGGGATAAAGTTATATGTTAAAAAAATGCCCGTTAGGGTTGCAGGCTCAGCCGCGGTTAATAACGAATAGGTATTATTCCAGCTTCTTATAGGATTGAAACTTTCAAATCCCAAAAGTTCACTTTCCTTACCAATGTGGATATCCAACCCGCTTCCGATCGGCAGATTTATATTGATGTACGCCTTCCTCACATCGTATGGTGTCCTTTGTTGAAAGGAATCAAAGTAAGATGAACCCCCATAATAAGCCTTATAAAACTGAATATTTTGACCAAAATCCAGCGATATATGGAAACCAATCCCGTAAGGATTAGAAGGGGTTCCGGGCGAACGCCTGATCGTTATATCGGCATTGTTGACGGTAAATCCGCTTGACTGCCAATTATCGCCATAATTTCCATTATAACCATCGGGCTTGGCAAGATTGTAAGTATAAGAAGTCACAATCGTTCCGAGAAGTTGAATATTTGCAAGATAAGAATTGCCTTTAGGTGCCCCCGAATTATCCGCATAGGAATTTTTAACTGCCGTTGTAGTTAAAAAGATGCCTAAAAACAATAGGCTTAATAATGTTACCAGCTTAAATCTAAGTTTCATAAAATAAGTCTCCATTTAATTAGGTTAAATTAATATTTAATGTCAGTAAAAAATGTAAAGAAAATTAAATGACCATATATGTTATATGAAAAAGCAATATTTATGCCATATTATAAAACTACATTTTTACAGAGCTTTCGTGGCTTTATGAGACAAGGTGTAATTAGAATATGCTATAAAAGTAGCCATTTTAATAAATTACTCTTTTATTGACTAATTGTTAGGCAAAAAATAAATGCTGGGGGTATTGCAATGAACATTTGCGAGAAATAGTGGCTATTAAGACAGCCGTTCGGATATTCTTTTAATACCGAGTAGCACCACCTTTTTTTGGAGGTTCCTTGTGCTCATGCCAATATTTTCCGCGGTTCTTGTAATGTTATTATCGTTTTCTTTGAGCCTATTTGTTAAATATGCTTTTTCAAAAACCTCTTTTGCTTCCTTAAAAGAGTTTATGCCATGGTAATTATAGTCGTTATAGCTGTCGTTGCTACCAGCCTTACAATAATTTTTAATCTTTAATTCTTCCAATACATTTTCTTCTGCTATCTTGCCGTGTGAATTAAAAATAGAAAATCTCTCTATTATATTTTTTAATTCCCTTACATTTCCTGGCCAACTATACCTTTGTAAGGCAATTACTGCGCTTTTATCTATTTCTAATTTATGCGCATTATTAAATCTATTAAGAAAATAATTAATCAATAAAGGGATATCCTCTCGCCTTTCTCTTAATGGTGGGATAAAAAACGGAATGACATTTAGCCTATAAAATAAATCGCTTCTAAACCCACCCCTTGCCATCTCTTTTGCAAGATCCTTATTTGTTGCAGCTATGACCCTCACACTAACCTCAACCTCTGCTTCCCCACCTACCCTATGAAATTTATTATCTTGCAAAACCCTTAGAATCTTGGATTGCATCCTTAGGCTCATATCCCCTATCTCGTCTAGGAATAGAGTTCCGCCGTCGGCAAGTTCAAATTTACCCCTCTTCCTGCCATTGGCACCTGTAAAGGCTCCTCTCTCATAACCGAAAATCTCGCTTTCTATGAGTTCTTCAGGGATAGCGGCACAATTAATCGCAATAAAAGGCTCATCTTTTCTGGGACCGCTTAGATGAAGCGCCCGTGCCACCATCTCTTTTCCGGTACCGTTTTCCCCAACAATAAGAACGGAAGCATTCGCATCTGCTGCCTTTAGTATTTTTTCTTTTAAAGATTTTATGCTTTGAGACTCCCCGATAAACTCAAAATCGTCAGAAAAACTGCTTGCCATTATAGCCTTCTTTTTACTCATACTATTATATCTAACGGCATTTTCGACAGTAATAAGAATCCTGTCAAGCGACAAAGGTTTTTCTATAAAATCGTACGCACCTATTTTAATCGTTTTTATGGCTGTTTCAATATCGGAATGACCAGAAATCATGATAACTGGAATATTTTTATCTGCCTTAATCATGTCGCTCAATATACTAATGCCATTCCTGTCGGGAAGCCATATGTCTAATAAAACCGAGTCCGGGGACATCTCTTTAAAAACCTTAAGCCCTGCTTCGCCGATTCCCTCCGATATGACCTCGTAGCCCTCGTCTGTCAGGATACCGCTTAAAGATCTCCTTATGCTTTCCTCATCATCTATGACTAAAATAAGCTTCAATTTTTTGCCCCCCCCTCTCAATAGTTATTAATGCTACTCATATTATGTTTGGTCCAGCAACCTATAAATTAAACCCTGTCCGTTCTTAACTCTATAGTAAAACTTGCTCCGCCTTCTTTGTTGTTTACCGCAATTATACGCGCATTATTCTCTACCATTATGTTATTTGTTATGGCGAGACCCAGGCCTGTTCCGCCCTGTTTTGTAGAAAAATAAGGCTCATACATGTTTTGCATAACTTCATCATCTATACCTATCCCATTGTCCGAAAAAACTATTTGGACAATATCGCTACTCGCCCTTTTTCTTGTTGAGACGATGATCCTGCCACTGCATTCAGAATCCTTTTCGCCGATACGCTTCGATAGGACACTGAATACACCGTTATCCATCACATTCATAAAAGACCGCTTAATCTGCAATTTGTCTATAAAAACTTCGGGTAAATCAGTATCTAGATTTGTAATAAATTTTATATTCTTATGGGCATTTTTGTAAAGCGAAACAATGTCGTTCGCCAAATCATTTACATTTGTATATTTAAAATTGGCCTTGGGGAGCCGAGCGTACAAAGAAAATTCATCAACAAGGTTTTTTAAATCGCCAACCTCTTTAATAATTGTATCAATCATTTCATTAAAGATGGGCTCTTCTTCATTAAACCTCCCACCGAATTTTCTTTTTAGCCTCTCGGCTGAGAGCCTAATCGGGGTTAAGGGATTTTTTATCTCGTGGGCAATTCGTTTGGCAACCTCTTCCCACGCC
Organism: uncultured Actinomycetes bacterium; assembly: GCA_964631685.1. Taxonomy (GTDB): domain Bacteria; phylum SZUA-79; class SZUA-79; order Acidulodesulfobacterales; family Acidulodesulfobacteraceae; genus Acidulodesulfobacterium. The sequence goes on from CAZVZU010000004.1 coordinate 27,067, forward strand.
GCAATTCTTTGCGCCTTCATTACATCCGTAGTATCGTTCAAAACAATGATAAAACCTATATAATTATCTAATTCATCTTTTAAAACCGTGAGATTCACTATATATACCTTAGCCCCATCCTTGGCATTAATCTTTACCTCTCGCGTCATGCTCTCTTTATTTTCCTTCGCAAGACTCTTAATCATCGCCCTTACTCCTGAAAACGAGGTTTTGTCGAAAACTTCCTTATAATGACGGTTTATAGCCTTCTTATAATTTATGTAAAAAGTATGCCCAGCAGCATTATTTATACTCCTGATCTTACCGGACATATCTATACCAATAACCCCAGCATGAATATTTTTAAGAATTATCTCCATATAATTCCTTCTTCTGTCTATTTCTTCATTAACCCTTCTTAGATCGTCGTTTGCCCTTTCTATCTCCTGCTTATTTTTACTCAGATCTTTTGCCATGGCGTTAAAGGAATCTATAAGCATACCTATTTCATCATTTGAACCGGTGCGAATGACAGGAATATCGACATTTATATCTCCGGAAGCTACCTTTTTAGTCCCTTCTACCAGGTCTATTATAGGTTTTGTCAATTTTTTTGATAAATAAAACCCAACCCATAAAGAAATAAACAAAATGACAAGGGTAAATATAGAAAAAAATATAAGATATGTTATTTCTATGGGGTTTTTTATAAATCTTATCTGGGAATACTCCTTATAAAAGTTGGAGAGCCAATGCATCTTACGGACGATCATCTTTGATTCGCCCTTCTTATTATTTTTGTGATAAAATCTAGTTATATCCATCACATAATACAATGCCTTTTCAATTCTCGGCGCGTACCATTTATTAATCACATTTCCGGCAAAACCGGTAGATATGATGACCATAAACATAAAGAGAGATGGTACAAGACTTACTATCACGAATAAAGAAACCAACTTGGTTCTCAGTTTTGCCCCGACTACCTCTTTCTTTCTTTCTATCAGCAGTTTTATTGTATTCCTTATAACTAGAAAAAACATGAACAAAAACAGGATGATAGTTATATTTATGTAAGCATAAACAATAATCTTGGATGTCAAAGACGTATTTGTGAAAGAAATCATCCTGACTTCCGTGAAGGTAGAGACTATTATTAAAAATATTGCAATTATAATAAATATAATATCTCGTTTTATCCTAGTTCCTTCGATTGATTTTGCTTTATTCTTATTTTTCATATTCATATCGCATTCTTTATACGATTAATAAATAAATTTCAGACTATACACGTTGGTCGTTGTTAAAAAATAACCGCCGATAAACGGAATATAATTTAAGGGAAAGGGGATATGGGATGCACCTAAAATCCCCTTTATAGTTATTAGATACCTATGGTTGAGCATAAAGTTTTTCTTTATATGTATTGATAAATTTTGCACCCTTGCAGCATGCATCAGTGCATTATTAAATGAGCTTAATATTAGCTTTGTACTATTATAATTATAATTTAAAATAAAATTGTTATTTAATTCGTCATATGTTATAGAGTTTATCAGAACACGATCGTACAGAACATTTCTATCCGGTTCGCTTATTATCTTAACATAAAATCTGAATTTTATAGGAAAACCGCTTAGAATAGCCCTTTTTAAATCTTCATTAAAGGCATTGCGGACCTTAAAATACAAAATAAGGCTTTTATTGCTATAAGACGTAAGTATCACACTTGAGATTTTTGGCGATCCTGATGCGCTCGCAGAAAAACACAAGATCACAACAAAAATAACTGTTAATTTAACAAAAAACGGCGCGAGCCTTTTTATCATATTTAATCACCCAAATCATTTACTTAATGCAGGTTTTATTGTATCATAAAAGAATATGAAAGTATTAGTGTTGGGTTGTGGCACATCTACGGGCGTTCCGCTAATCAACTGTAATTGTAATATTTGTTCATCAACTAATCCGAGAAATAGCAGATTAAGGCCGTCCGTTCTTATATCCGAGAATAATTTAGATATTTTAATCGATACCCCTCCCGACTTGCGTACCCAATCGCTCAGATTTGGCGTAAAAAACATTGACATAGTCCTATATACCCATACTCATGCCGACCATCTATTCGGCATAGACGACTTAAGAATGTTTAATTTCTCTAAAAAAAACCCTATACCTATATATGCATCGGAAAGGGCGATAAATTTTATAAAAAATAAATTTGATTATATATTTGAGAAAAAGACACTTTCGAGTAAACCTAATATCTCAACAAACATATTGGAAGGTAGTGTTAAAATTAACGGGATAGATGTAACGGCTATTCCTGTTTATCATGGCGATAATATGATAAACGGTTACAGAATAAATGATTTTGCATATATCACGGATGTCTCTGAAATACCGGAGGCGTCTTTCCATATGTTGCATAATTTAAAGGTGTTAATGATTGATGCCCTGCGATATAAACCCCATAAAACCCATTTAACCGTCAACGAAGCAATAATCATTTCTAGAAAAATAAAGCCTGTTAAGACATACCTTACGCATATGGGACACGATATAGATTATGAGGCAATAGTTAAGTTGTACGCAGAATACAATATTATACCTGCATATGACGGATTATCCTTTAATATATAGCGAACATGATAAACAAGAATATTAATAATAGTCGAACTATAGGTTTATCTGCGTTAATCAATATCCATTATTAGATAAACACCAAATGATAAAAATATAATATCTGCCATAAATGCGGCCAGAAGGGGGTTTAACTGAGAGGCCTCTCCAAGCGATAACCCTATAGAATTAATAATCCACCATGTGAAGGCAACCATTATACTTATCCCTATAGCTATGGGAGTACCACCCCTTTTTTCTACTAGTAATCCACTTGAAATACCTATAAGCACAAGTATTAGATTTATTACGGGATATGATAACTTTGAGTAAAAACCGGTAAGGAGATAACTGAACCCTGACCCTGTTTTTTTAGCGACCGCAAGCATTTTCGACAAGCTACCAATAGAAAGAAATTCAGGTTTTAGCGTGTAAGACTTAAAAAAATTTAGGTTTAGATTAATAGGTGTTTCCATAACTCTAAAGAATTTTTCAGAAAATTCAGTCTTATTATTAAATTTAAATACGTCTAATCGACCATTAACCAGCTTAAGATTTTTTTGTTTAAAATATCCCTCTTTTGCAATATACCTCTTTTGCAAAACAAAACCCTTACCAAATACATAAACACTGACACCCTTAATCACCCTCCTTAACGGATCAAAGGATTGCGCCGTAATAATATATTTCCCGTAATGAATCATAATATCTTTCGTCTTGTACTGATAAACCGAACCTATGTTGTAAGATATATTTTTATTAATATATCTCTGCATCACTAACCTTCTTGCTATATTGGTATTAACAGCAACGAAATTGGACAGCAAAAACGCCAATACCGTTATTATGATACCGGCTAATATCAGTGGCTTGAAAAACCTTAACATACTTAGGCCTGAAGATTTAATAGCATCTAGCTCATTGTTTTTATTAAGGAATGTTATGGTAAGCAGTGTAGATAACAAAACAGATAATGGCAAGACCCTATAAACTATTTCCGGAACTTTATACAAAAAATATAAGGCGACATAACCGATAGACGGAGAATGCCTTGTAAATGCACCAATATTGGAAATAAAGTCCACTACGATATAAAATGCGACTAAACTTAAAAGGGTGGCTATTAAATATTTGAAAAATTCCCCTAATAAATATTTCTGTAAAATTTTTATTTTCATATCAACGTTATAGCTGTATCATATTAACAGCGCCTTGAAATACAATACACATCCTAGAACCAAAAGTAAGAAATCTGCTCCCCAAACACCTATGATCGGATTTATTTGGTCTCTCAGCGATATATAAAAACCAGTCGTGAATAAAATATAGTAAGCCACTACAATGATTATCGTATAAAAAATTGCCATAAACAAACTTCTTTTCTCTAAAAACATCCCTAGTGGCATGCCAATGAACACAAATAGTATAGTGGCAAGGGGTATAGCGACCTTTTTATATATGTATATAAGGTACATATTCTTGCGTTTAACATTTTTTTCAGATAAATACCTTCTTACTATCCTTGAGAATGTCATAAAATGAACCGAGCCGTTTTTGCTCGGGAATGGCATTCCTTTTAATTTGATATTTATCTTATAAGACTTAAAATGCAGTATCCAAAAATTTTTAGAATTTGGATTTTGATTTTGAATCGTGCCATTTTTTAAATTAAAATATAGCATGTTTTGACCTTGGTTATAAATAATGGACCCTGTTTTAGCAATCAGTGTTTCCGGCCTGTTGTGCAGATTATTTATCATAAAAATGCCCCTTAATGTAGATTTGCCGGCATTAACATCCTTTACAAAAATTTTCAATTTACCAAATTTATTAGTAAAATTATTTTTTTTCAATGCCGAGAGCGCTGCTTTTTTAAATTCTTTTACCGCCAACACCCTGAAAAAGAAATTAAACCTTGGAGCCATGTAAAAGGCAAACAATATCGAAAAAGCCATCGGTATCAGTGCAAAAAGGAGCGTGGGTTTTGTGAGTCTAAACGCAGAGACACCTGAAGCCTTTAATGCCATAATCTCATTGTCTTGCGTCATTTTTCCGAAAACTGTCAATATTGCAAGAAGAAAAGATATAGGAAGGGTTATTATCATAAAATCCGGTATGGTTAAACTAGCAAGCTTTAGTACGGCCATTATGCCGACGCCTTTATTTAATACTAGTTCAGTAAGCAGTAATATGCGATTTATCGTAACGCTAAAGGTAAAAATCAAAAGTCCAAATATAAATGGAGGGATAAACTGTTTAAATATATACTTGTCGATTATTGACATAAGCTAATGAAAAATAAAAAACGATTGGCTTTTAACAAAAAATTTGAAATTTAACTTGCACAAATATAATAAGTTATTGACTATATTGTCCAATGATATTAAAATTGAACTGAATGAATTAAGGCCACAATATGAAGTAGTATAACAAAAACGATATATATTTTAAAGTATTTAATTTTTATTGTCCTTTTGGGGAATCGCCACATTGGTGTTTACTAAAAATTAATATACGGGAGGATTATTATGGCACATAATGTTATTTTTATCGATGATAGCGAATCAATGCAAAAGGCTGTTTCAACGATATTCTTGGATAATCTGGATTTCAATTTAAATTCAGTTCATGATCCTTCTTCCTTACTTGAAACAGCCAAAAATTTTCGTCCGGATATCATTATATTGAGCTATAATTCAATCAACACGGAAATCAAGCAAAATATTTCCGAGATAAAAAATAGCGAAAGTTTATCGGGAGTACCCCTTATTCTATTAGTTCCCTCAGATTTGTCTGACAACGAAAGAGAGCTTTTTATAAAGCAGGGAATTAGCGGTTTTATATATAGGCCGTTTGAAAAAGATATTTTTCTTTCAAAAATAAAAAGAGCACTCGGTATCACAGACGAGCGCAATAGAATAATCGTAGACACCGCAAAAATTGACGAGAGCGAGGTATTACCGGAGGAACCCAGCCCTAAAATATACGACATTTCATCGTTTGAAGCTAAAGAGGATGATAAAGACAGCATAGAAAACCAAAAAATTATGCCGGACGCAACCGCCCCTCAGCCTTCTTCGATAGAAAGTATAATCAACGTTGATAAAGATGATGATAGTGTTAAGGATATCGAAAATATAGATGATGCGGTAAAGGCAAATAAAGATACCCCTGGCCACAGTAATACAGAAAATATCAATTCCGAAGAACTGAGTCAGGCGTTCGAAAATCTTTTCAAAGATGATGCCATCTTCAAGGAATTTCAAGACCTCAACGAAAATAAAGATTCGACATTTAATGTTAATAAACCTGAAATTACGGAAGGTTTTGATATTGATGACAAACCCCAAGATGGGACACCTTCTATACAACCAATTATCTCTGAACCAGAAACCACTGATGCAATACCCGAAGCTTTACCACAAAACCTTACAGAAATCGCCAAAGAAACTGATGAGACCACCGATAAAGAAATAAATCA
>CAZVZU010000004.1:33248-145402 GCA_964631685.1 uncultured Actinomycetes bacterium
AGAAGAGGTGCCGGTTCAAGAAGAGGTGCCGGTTCAAGAAGAGGTGCCGGTTCAAGAAGAGGTGCCGGTTCAAAATATCCAGGAATATACTGACAATACGATACTACTAGGAGGACCACAATATCTTGATGAAACAAACAAGGATGCAGCTTTAATAAAAGGAGGATTCAAATTGGAAATTTTAGACGAGCAAAACCTAGTAAAACTTGACGAATCTCTGAGAAATGCAATACAAAAAATTATGGAAGAGATCAAACCTGAAATAATTGAAAATATAAAGGTTACTTTACCGGAAATTGTAGAAAAGCTTGTCAAGGAAGAAATAGAGAAAATTAAATCAATAGCTAAAAGCAATTAATATACGTAAACGCAATATTTTAAGAATATGTATTTATTAGAATCTCAGGTAAAATCTCTTATATACGCCGCTCTAAACGAGGATATAAAGGGTGGCGATATCACTACTGACGCTATCGCCATTAAGAATGACCCTATTGTATTCTGTAATGTTGTCGCAAAGAGGGAATCTATTGTATGCGGCCTGCAAATATTTTCCATGGTTTTTAATATTATCGCTAAAAATGCTCACGAAATAGATTTTTTGATTCAAGAGGGTGATACGGCCTTGGAATCTCAAAAAATAATCCTACTTAAATCAAAGGCAAGTAAAATACTCTATGCCGAAAGAACAGCCCTTAATTTTATCCAACACTTATCTGGCATAGCAACAATAGCAAGATTAGCAAAAAGAAAGCTTGAAGGGCTTAAAACAAAAGTTTTGGACACAAGAAAGACTATTCCCGGCTTAAGGCTGTTGCAAAAATATGCCGTTAAAATTGGAGGCGCTGAAAACCATAGATTTGATCTATCATCGGGGATATTGATAAAGGATAATCATATTAAATTAGCCGGCGGAATAAAAAATGCTTTAAAAATGGTAAAGGATTATCATTCAGGATTTAATTTTAAAATAGAAGTTGAAACAACCACTTTAGATGAAGTAGAAGAATCACTTGCGGCTGGGGCAGAAATTATTATGCTTGATAATATGGATATACCTACGATGAAAAACGCCGTTAAGCTTATAAACGGAAGAGCACTCACGGAAGCCTCAGGTAATATAACTATTGAGAATCTAAGAAAAATAGCAGAGGAAACAAAAGTAGATTATGTCTCTATGGGTTCATTGACAAATTCTATTTTGCCGGCAGATTTTTCTCTAAATTTTATGACTGATGCCAATTGAAAACTAGGACAAAACTATCCTTTCTTTTATCGGATTATCATTGAAATGAACATAAATATTAATAATAAAATTTAAATTTTATTATTTCTCTTAAATTATGTAATAAAATGGTGTAAAATATAGTTTAGAAGATAAATGAGTAGTTACTATTTTATTCACTAAAAAACTTATGAAAATTTTAAGGAGTTGAGAAAAAAATGAGTAGAATTGAAAATCGAGGAGGTTTAGGTTTACCCGAGTCCTCCTCGATAAAATTGAAAACGGGGGAGACCAAGGTTCCGCAGAATCCGCCTCCCTATATTGACATTTTTGAAATTAAAAAAAATTTGACGGGATCTTTCATAGGCAGAAACATATACTACAAGGAGGAGGTAGATTCCACCAATACATCGGCAAAGGAACTTTCAGCTAAAGGGATGAAAAACGGTAGCGTCATTATATCGAACTACCAAAAGAAAGGAAAAGGTAGAAACGGAAAAATTTGGACATCTCCATGCGGATGCAACGTATATATGTCTATACTTTTAAAACCCAAATTCAGTCCCGAAGTAGCACAAGGTATGACTATTTTAGCCGCTGTTTCGGTTGCAGACGCAATCGCTGAAACTACAGCACTTAAGCCTCAAATTAAATGGCCAAACGACATACTTGTAAATTCAAAAAAGGTCTCTGGAATATTAACCGAAATGAGTACTCAAAATATGACGATAGAGCATATCATTGTCGGCATAGGGATAAATGTTAATCTCGAAGAAAAAGATATGGAAAACAACATCAAGGCTATTGCAACATCCCTCCTGATCGAATCTAAAAATATGAGCAGTTCAAATGGTCCAATAAATAGAAATAGGCTTATTACTGCTATTATCAAAAAATTTGATAAATATTATGAAATGTTTTTATCTACCGGATTATCATCTGTTCTTCAATATTATCAAAAGTACTTCATCTTGATAGGAAAGGAAATAGAAATCAATATTGACAATAAACGGGTCAAGGGTCGGGTAGTCGGAATAGACTCTAAAGGGGCTCTTCTTTTAAAAACGGGTGAAAATGAGCTTGAAAGGGTTGTTTCGGGCGAGATATACCTTTAAGATATCTTTTATATGCTATTAGTGTGCGATATTGGAAATTCATCCTCCGTTTTTGGAACGTTCAATGAAAAGGGTGATATAACCAAAACATATTCGGCGGATACGTCTGCCCTATCATCTTTAAGTAGTTTAGGTAGTTTTTTTAATAAAAGTTTTAATATAAAGAATATAAGCGGCGTTTCCATATCATCTGTTGTACCATCGGTGGAGTCTGTTTATAAACTTTTTTTCAATGAAGTTCGCATTAATCCTATTTTTATCTCATCAAAAATAAAACTAAATATTCGCATTTGCTCAGAAAATATTAAAAATTTAGGCTCAGATAGGATTGTTAACGCAAGTTATGCGCATTTTTTAAATCAAAAATTTCAAATTATAGTAGATTTAGGAACGGCCTTAACTATTGATGCGATTAATAGTAAGGGAGATTTTCTCGGTGGTATCATTTATCCCGGTCTCTCCTCGCTTGCCACATGTCTTCACTCATCAACCGAAAAGTTACCGGTAATAAACATTGCAAGCAAAATAAAAAAACCGCCAAAACTTGTGGGGATAAATACTAAAACATCCATTATGTCAGGAATATATAACGGAACTGTATTCCTAATAGAGGGATTCATAAATAATATCTGCAGATATTATTCCACTGAGGACAATGAACCAAACATTATTTTTACGGGGGGACAATCCAGCCTGCTTTTTGAAAACATCAATGTGAAAGGCAATAAAACCATAGATAAACTTTTTACGCTGAAAGGCATAAGATACCTTTATAATTTAAATACCAATCAGTAGGTGTACACATCACGGCCAAAAGTAAGAAGAGTATTTATCTTCTTACTTCCCAAGAAAGTATAAGATTATGTACCTTCCTGCCACGACTTTAAGTATTTTACCTGCTCATCCGTAAGCGTATCTATTTCAATATCCATAGACTTCAACTTGAGAGATGCGATCCTTTCATCTATCTCTTTTGGGACATCGTAAACTCTCGGCGGCATAACTTCTCCGAGAACAGCAAATTCAGCCGAAAGAGCTTGAACGGAAAAACTCATGTCCATAACGCTTGCCGGATGTCCATGTGCACTCGCAAGGTTAATGAGTCTGCCTTCCGCTAATAAATATATCCTTCTGCCATCTTCCATCACGTATGCCTCTACAAAATCTTTGACCTTTTTCACGGATTTAGCCATCTTTTTTAGTCCCTTTGTATTTACCTCGACATCAAAATGACCGGAATTTGACACTACGGCACCATCTTTCATATTACTAAAGTGTTCCGTGCTTATAACATTGATATCGCCAGTAACGGTACAAAAAATATCACCTATCTTGGCAGCATCTGTTCCCTTCATTACTCTAAATCCATCCATCATAGCCTCTAATGCCTTTATAGGATCAACCTCTGTAACAATAACATTGGAACCTATACCCCTAGCCCGCAAAGCAAGCCCTTTGCCGCACCAACCATAACCCATTACAACAAAATTCTTACCAGCAAGCAATAGGTCTGTCGCCCTGATAATACCATCTATCGTTGATTGTCCAGTTCCATATCTATTATCAAAAAGATGCTTGGCATCAGCATCATTGACGGCTATCACGGGTATCTTTAATGCCCCAGCGGCTTCCATAGAGCGGAGCCTTATTACTCCCGTAGTCGTCTCCTCCATCGATGCCTTTATATTATCAATCAATTTTTTATATTTTTTATGTATCACAGATATAAGATCTGCCCCATCATCAAGGGTAACGTTCGGCTTGGCAGCCAAAATGGTATCTAAGTGTTTATAGTAAGTTTTTGAATCTTCTCCTCTAATGGCATACACATCTATACCGAAATCTTTCACTAAAGATGCTGCTACATCGTCTTGTGTTGAAAGGGGATTTGACGCACATAAGTAAACATCCGCGCCGCCAGCTTTCAATGTTCTGGCTAGATTAGCCGTTTCTGCAGTAACATGAAGGCACAAGCCCATATTTAAACCTTTAAACGGTTTCTTTTCAGTAAATTGTTCCTTTATTAAGGATAAAACCGGCATATCCTGCTCAGCCCACAAGACCCTCTCTTTACCATGATTCGCAAGTTTAATATCTTTAATATCCGCCATACTGTCTCCTATTTATTAAATTTTTTTAAAAAATATCCTTAAACAAAAACCTCAGTCTTACTCAAGCTAAGCACCTCTTTTTTAAGCTCGTCGACCTTGACAGGTTTCTCCCACATAAAATCAGCATCGGGTCTGCCAAAATGCCCGTAATTAGAAGTTTTGGCAAAAATAGGCCTCAAAAGATCAAGCATCTTAACCGCGCTATAAGGTCTTAAATCGAATACATTTATTATAGCATTAGAAATAATTTCATCACTATGCGTACCCGTACCAAAGGTGTTCGCCATAACCGAAACAGGCTCTGCTACGCCAATAGCATATGCAACTTGAACCTCACATTTCTTTGCAAGCCCACTGGCGACAACGTTTTTTGCAATAAATCTTGCCATATATGAACCGCTTCTATCAACCTTAGAAGGATCTTTCCCCGAAAAAGCTCCGCCACCGTGCCTCCCCATTCCTCCGTATGTATCGACAATAATCTTCCTTCCGGTAAGCCCCGTATCGCCGTGAGGACCGCCGATAACGAACCGCCCTGTGGGGTTTATAAAAAATTTAGTATCATTATCCATGAGGTCTGATGGAATCACCTTCTTGACAACCTCTGAAATAATGGCGTCTTTAATCTTTTCTTGGGACACCGATTCGGCATGCTGGGTTGAAAGTACAACGGATGTAATCTTAGATGGCTCACCGTTTTCATATTTAACCGAAACCTGAGTTTTACCGTCAGGTCCGATAAAATCTAAAATGTTATTTTTTCTTACATCGGCAAGCCTTTTTGAAAGCTTGTGTGCGTAATAGATAGGAGCAGGCATAAAATCGTCAGTTTCAGACGTCGCATAACCAAACATGAGCCCTTGGTCACCTGCGCCCTGATCTTCCTCTTTATCTCTTTCAACACCCATCTTTATATCAGGAGATTGTTTACCCACAGCTGTAATAATGCCGCAACTTTTATAATCAAACCCCATCGAGGAGTCATTATATCCTATCTCTTTTATTACGCCTCTAACTAAATCCTGATAATTCACAACGCCACTCGAAGTAATTTCTCCGGCAACTACGACAAGGCCAGTCGTAACCATTGTTTCCAACGCAACCTTTGAATATTTATCCTGCGCTATGAAAGCATCAAGTATGGAATCGGATATTTTATCACAAATCTTGTCCGGATGTCCTTCCGTAACAGACTCGGATGTAAAAATAAAATCTTCTTTTTTTCCGCTCATTTCGCCCACCTTCATTTTGAACAACTAATTCTTTTAATTTTTTTAAAAAAGACACTATCATATTATAACAAATAAACGGTAATGTCAATTTAAAATTTTGCTTCAGACTCAAGTATAAATAATAAATCAAAAATTCATGCAGGCATTTTTAGTTGCAGTTTATTTATTAATATCTCTGTGAAAATATGATATGTCATATTTATTATTTATGTCACCGCAAAGTCTATTTCTAAGTTCCTCGACTATAAATACAGATCTATGGACACCGCCGGTGCATCCTATACCTACTGTAAAGTATGATTTGTTTTCCTTTTTATAAAAAGGGAGGCTAAATTTTAAAAAATTCAGTATATGCATTATCAGTTCATTCGACTCACTGAAAGACAGCATGTATTTCTTTACTTCATCATTAAAACCGGTAAGAGCTTTTAATGCCGGAATGAAAAAGGGGTTCGGAAGAAATCTTGCGTCAAAAACAGTATCAGCTTCCAACGGCAACCCATATTTAAAGCCAAAAGACAATATTTTTGTCGAAAATATCTGACTGCATATTGCCATACCCCCTATGTGAGGCATTAAAAGACTTTCCAAATCATGAATTTTAACATCCGATGTATCTAGAACAATATCGGCATTAAGCTTTATGTTTTTGAGTAATTGCCGCTCTTTCTTAATTGCAATATTAATATCGCATGGATGTAGCGGATGTTTTCTTCTTGTCTCTGAATACCTTTTTACAACAACACTATCGCCTGCTTCAAAAAAAATGTATTTGAAAAGTGACGACTTTAATTTTAAGAATTTGACATAATTATCGAACTCGTTTAAAAAGCTTTTTTCTCTTATATCTACAACAAATAGTATCTTTTTCAGCTTTGCCGATAAACCCAATTCAAAAAATTTCGGCAAAAGCATCATCGGCATATTGTCAACACAAAAAAACCCTATGTCCTCAAGTATTTTTAATGCGGATGACTTTCCTGAACCTGAGATCCCGCTAAGCAAAAGAATATTCGGCTTTTCCTTGCCGGGGGCGAGCGGAACAAAGTCATCATTTCGCCAATTTCCAGCCTTCTTCATATCGTTAATTATAAATCTGGTGCAATTAAATAAACATTTTCATCCTCGCCTTTAAAAATAAAAGATATCTTAGAGGATGCTTTATCCTTGAAAATTATAAAATCCTTATTTTTTCTTTTAAGTTTCTGCACCGCCTCTTTAATGTCGAGGGGATGTTTTTCGTAGTCTTCTTTTATTTCTATATTTGAAAGGCCGTTATCCTCCTGCAACGCTGCAATGTTTTCGCCTTCGTAATCCTTTCTTCTGCTTTTTTCTTTATGCTTTTTAATCTGCGACTCCACCTTTTCCATTAATAGGTCTATGGCGCTATAAATATCTGACGATTTTTCTTCACCATTGATAACTAAATTTTTTGCTGTTAATTTAATCTGGGCAACACCCGACTCCTTATGTTCAACCCGTTCCATACTAAGCGTTATATGTGCCTCTATGATGTTATTTAAGTACTTTTGAAGCTTCGCTGTTTTGGATTCAACATACTTCTTGATTGCATCACTTGAACCGATATGCCTGAATGTAACCGATACGTTCATCTGCGTCATCTCCTTAATTAATTGATTATTGTATTTATTCAATATTAATCTCCCCTAATCAACCTGTTCCTTTGGCTTGACGGGGGTATATTCATAATGTCCCTATACTTTGCTATCGTCCTTCGGGCAATAAAGATTTGATCGCTCTTTAACAACTCTGCTATCTCGTTGTCAGAATAAACCCTTGCTATAATCTTTTCCCTTGCTATAATCTTTTTTATTCTTGCCATAACATTCTCCGAAGATACATCCCCGTAAGATGCTCCAGAAAAAAAACTTTTAAGCTCAAAGACACCTAGGTGCGTGCTTAAATACTTATTTGATGTTGCCCTGGATACTGTAGATTCATGAATATCCAATTCCAAGGCAATATCTTTTAAAATTAAGGGTTTTAAATTTCCCGCCCCGTTATCAAAATAATCAGACTGCCTATCTACTATTAATCCGGCTATCTTAAGTATGGTCTCTTTTCTCGTATTTATACTGTTGACCAGCCATAAAGCTGACTTAAATCTGTCTTCTATATAATTTTTCATACTAGGGCTCGAAACTACTTCCCCGCTTAGCACTTTTTTATAATAAGAATTAATCTTAATCTGCGGAACATAGTGGTCATCCATATAAACAGTATATTTTCCTTTATCATTTTTCAGATACATGTCGGGTACTATGAATCTCGTCTCTGACCTGCCGAAATTGGCCGCCGGTCTGGGATTTAAGCTTTTAAGCCTTTCAATGCAGTCCGTTATGGATTTAACGTCCCTGCCAATTCCCTTAGAAATTTTACGATAATTTTTATTTGCGACATCTTTGAGATAATCTTTGATTATAATCCTAAGTAAATCATCGCCTTTAAAATAATAATCGGCCTGCACCAATAAACTTGATACAGTATTAAGAGCGGCAATACCAACAGGTTCAAGCCTGCCTACCTTATCCAATACGGCAATTGTAAACTCACCGGCATTTTGAACAGATATATTTTGCGCCACAAAATTTTCAAGCTCTTCAACTGAAACGGCCAAGAAACCGTTTGAATTCAAGTTGCCGGCAATGTATTCGGAGAGCTCAATCTCCTGGGGCGAAAAATTACCCGTTCGCACCTGTTCCATAATGGAATCGAATAACGTTTCTACGCTATAAAAACTATTCTCAATTACATAATCCTTATTGCTATTTGATTTATAATTACTGCCATCCTTTGATAAATCGGGAAGTTGCTCATTATAATTTACTAAATACTGCGTCATTTCCTTGACCACTGACGGGTTTCGCCAAACATCTTCACCTTCTGGCGGTAAATCGCCCAAACCCACGTCACTTTCCTGTTTCGGATTATTATCTTTCGACGAATCCTGAACATTTTCAAGCAAGGCCTCTTTTTTGATTTCCCCGGTTAAAACACCGGAATCTATATCAAGAATAGGATTCTCGGATATCTCTTGCTTTATCATATCGGACAGCTCAATGTTGTTTAGCGCCAACATTTTTATCGCAAGCTGCAAACGCGGGGTCATAACTAATTGCTGCGTCAATTTTAAATTTTGCCTTAATTCAATATTGCCCATGCTAAATCTGAACCATCCTTAAAATGAACATAAAAATAAACACCGATAAAACGACCGGCTATAAATCCATCCTTTGTATATATTATATATCATTATGAAATGGATGCCGGATTTATTTTCGCGAATTGAGGCATAATCACAACATTGAAGATTTATATGCCTATATTAAACTTCTCTCCAAGAAAAAATCTCTTTACTATACTGCTTGAAATAATATGTGAGGGTTCACCATGCTCTATAATTTTACCATCATTAATTATATATGCACTGTTGCATATTCTGAGAGCTTCTCTAACGTTATGGTCGGTTATAAGTATGCCTATAGAATCATTTTTTAAATCGATAAGTATGTCCTGCATATCCTCGACTGCAATCGGATCTATTCCTGAAAACGGTTCGTCGAGAAGAATAAATTTAGGAGAAGAAATCAGAGAACGAGCAACCTCGACCCTCCTTCTCTCTCCACCGGACAAGCTCATAACCGGTAATTTTCTAACTTTTTCAAGACCAAATTTTTCTATCAATTCATCAAGTCTTTTTTCTTTTTCCTTATCGGATATTTTTAAAAGTTCAAAAATAGCCAACAAATTTTGTTCGGCCGTAAGCTTTCTAAAAACGGATGATTCCTGCGCCAAATATCCTATGCCCATTCTAGCCCTCTTATACATGGGCATCTTTGTAATATTTACATCTTCCAAAAATATAGACCCGCCGTCCGGTTTTAGTGATCCTGAAATCATATTGAATGTCGTGGTCTTACCGGCACCGTTCGGACCCAAAAGACCCGTAATTTTTCCAGATTTTATCTCTAGATTAACGCCATTTACAACGGTCCTTTTTTTGAATTTTTTTATTAAATTTATCGCTTTAATCATTGTTTATCGTTCTTATTTTTTAATATTTTATTAGACGGCTTAACGATCAACCGTTTACCTGAATACACAGTGGCATGCACCCTATTTTCAAGCCCTCCAAAAATCGTAGAGACACCCGTCGTAAAATTAATAACTATCTTTTTCCCTATTATTTTATTGTTATTTTCGTATGCTATGGGATGCTTTGTAATTACGGCTATCTTGGCCTTATTGTAATAAATAGCCTTACCTCCCGTAATATTGCTTTTCCCTTTAATAATATGCACATTACCCGTTGCAATCAGCGTATTTATCTTATTGTTTTTCGTATAGACAACATGCAATGTATCAGATAAGATTTTAAGAGCGCCTTTAATGACTATAACATGGCCGTAGAAAATAGCCGACCGCCGCTTATTATTAACAATGAGAGAATCGGATGTTATCTTGATCTTAGAAAATCTGATTGATGCATCTGGTGCCGCAAGCACATTGGGCACAATTGAAACAAAACAAAATAGAATAAATGTCGCGAAAAAAAACAAGCGCCATTTTCCATTTCTCATATTTAGCTGCATTATCAACTTCTCCGTTTAGTTATAAATTGAACATTTTTGCGTAAAGTAAAAATCCGTTGTTTAATATAAAACGATAATGCGCTACCTGAAATACTATAGCCCTTAGTATTAATTTTAACATAACCCGGTGCAATAATTTTATCATCCTTTGCAAAATAGTATATTGTTTTTGCCTGCATGCGCGACCCATTAGAACCTTTTATCAGAACATCACCCGAGATCATGATATCCTTGGAATCGGCACTCAAACGCCCGTACTTTCCTGCTATAATGTACATATATTTTTTATTTTTCCCGTAAATGTAGACCTTTACATCCTTTAGTTTAATCGTATCTTTTACTGGGGATAGATAGCTTAAACTTTTCGAAAATACTTCATAAGCAAGCGACCCATTTTTAAAAAATTTATAATCTACCTTATTTAAACTTATATATCCTTTCGAAATACCTATGTTTAAAAATCCCTTTTTAATATTTACGTAGTGGAGAATTAAGAAAAAGCCAAGCATTAAAAAAAACGCTACACCGAAAATAAGGGCTATATTTCTTAAAACTTGACGATTGGGCGACTTAAAATTCATCTCTATTTTAGACTACTTAAAAAGTTAAGTAAAAGCCCTTTTTTATTGAGAATGATATCGCAAACCTCCCTTACCGCGCCGCGTCCTCCATGTTTATCTGTAATAAAATTTGCACAATCCCTCACATATTTTGGAGCATCGGGGACGGATGCCGAAATACCCGCCCGCATCAAAGGTTTAATATCTACTATATCGTCACCCATATAAAATAAGTTTTTAAAACCAAAACCATATTCTTCCAAAACAGTCTTCAGGGAAGCAAATTTATCTTTACACCCCTCTATATAGAAGTCCACGCCAAGCTCCTTTAATCTTATATCCGTAGCATTGCTTGTCCTTGCGGATATAAAACCTACCTTAAGACCCATACTCTTTGCAATCCTTATTCCTGCGCCATCATTGGCAAAAAATGTTTTGGTTTCAACCCCGGATTCAGATATTTGTATTCTTCCATCGGTCAATACCCCGTCAACATCAAAAACAAGGATCTTGATATCATTAAAATTTAATTTTTCATCTAAATTAGCAAAACCATAATCTATATTGTCATTCATAGCTTGTTATGCCCGCCTTTACTATATCATGTATATGTATAACTCCCACCGGTACCTGATTGCCTAAGGATTCTACAACGAAAAGTGATGTAATCCTTAAATCCTCCATTTTTTTTAATGCGCCCACGGCAAGGGAGTCTTTAACTACGGTTTTGGGATTCATCGTCATGATATCCCTGACCTGTTTATTAAATATGTTATTCGAGGAATTAAGCAACGCTCTTCTTAAGTCTCCGTCCACTATAATTCCGCAAAGGCATTTATCGTTATTTACAACACCTGTCAGCCCTAATCTTTTAGAATTCATCTCCACAATGGCCTCATTTAGCAAAGCCGATTCTTTCACAAGTGGAATTTCTCTCTCTTTATGCATTATATCAGAGATCTTTAAGAATTTTTTCCCTATTGAACCTCCGGGATGAAGCCTCGCAAAATCCTCCTCAAGAAAATGTCTCTTTTTTAGCAGAGCAACGGCAAGGGCATCGCCTATAGCAAGTTGCGCCGTCGTACTCGCAGTCGGGGCGATATTGAACGGACAAGCCTCTTTATAGACAGATACATCAAAAAAATAGTCCGATAGTTCATATAGCTGTGAATTTTTATTCCCCGAAAAACCAATGATCTTGGCACCAATAAGTTTGACGCTCGGCAATATGGATACAACCTCCTCTGTATTACCACTATTGGATAAAACAATGATAGCATCGTCTTGGGCAATCATTCCTAAATCTCCATGAGAAGCCTCCGCAGGGTGCATGAAAAAAGATGGGGTACCCGTACTTGCCAATGTTGAAGATATTTTTCTTGCAATAATCCCTGATTTACCCATTCCTGTGAGAACTACCTTCCCGCGTATGCCAATTAGCAAATTCACCATTTTCGTAAAATTATCGTCAAGTCTGCCTATCAACGCCCTGACAGAATCTGCCTCTATATTCAAAACATTACGAGCTACTTCCAATATATCTATTTCTTTCATTTTTCTGTTTTTATTTAATATAATCACTTACCCTTTTTATATGCAAAAACGAGGGGTTATCCCTTCGAAACAGTATTTTTGCATTCATAGATAGAGGAAACATACTTTGATATCTCAAGAATATTTTTTAAATCATTTTTGAAGGATGATAAATAGACGGAGTTTGCCGAATCACTCAAAGCCTGTGGCGGATCGGGGTGCACCTCAAAAAAAATACCGTCAACACCCACAGCGGAAGCCGCTCTGGCAAGTGTCATAACATGCTTTCTTTCACCGGAAGAGCTTGAGCCTGAACCGCCGGGAAACTGTACGCTATGGGTCGCATCAAAAACAACAAGCGCCCCAAATTCTTTCATTATCGGCAGTGCCCTGAAATCCACAACAAGATTATTATAACCGAAACTAACACCCCTTTCGGTTATAATAATCTTGTTGTTCCCTGCAGATCTTATTTTTTCTACAATATGCTTTGTGTCCCGCGGAGCCAAAAACTGTCCCTTTTTAACATTTATAACCTTATTTGTTTTTGCCGCCTCAAGCAATATATCTGTCTGCCTTGACAAAAAAGCAGGTATCTGTATTACATCAAGAACATCCTTTGCCTTTTCAATGTCGCCAACGTCATGGACATCGCTTAAAATCGGAATATCATACTTTTCTTTAATCTCAAAAAGCATTTCAAGCCCTTTGTCTATACCTGGACCGCGAAAGGAATGGACAGACGTCCTATTGGCCTTGTCGTAAGATGCTTTAAATATTAAATTAAATTTGAGCTCTTCAGAATACTCTTTTAATCTTGACGCAATATCCTTGAGCATTTCAAAAGTCTCTATGACACACGGCCCTGCTATAATAAATGGATAATCATTACTAAAATTAAATTTTAATAATGACCCTAAATCGCTTTTAGTGAAAATATTTAACTTTTCCATATACTTTAGGTATCTCCTATTGGACGAAACATCCCCAAAATTTAGTCCGCAACCTTCTTTTTGGTCATCGGAACAATTTTGGACTCGGATACATATTTTTTTCTCTTACTTTTTTTAACGGCAGAAATACGCTTCGTTTTGGAATCTGATCTAACCTTAGATTTATTAATAATATTTGAATACTTAACCGACGCCAAAATAAAGTCTCTAAATAAAGGATGTGGGGATAAAGGAGATGATTTAAATTCAGGATGGAATTGACAACCTAAAAACCATGGATGATCTTTTAATTCACAAATCTCTACAAGCTCATTGTCCGGCGAAACACCCGAAAAAACAAATCCTGAAGACTCAAATATTTTTCTGTAATCATTGTTAAATTCAAATCTGTGCCTATGCCTTTCGCTTATCAATAGGTCGCCGTTTTTGTGCGAATCAATATAGTTTTTTCTGCCCGATATCTTTTTTTTATTATTTTTAGCATAAATACGGTAAACAAGGGTATCCTTGGATGTTACACATGGATATGCTCCGAGCCTCATTGTCCCGCCCATTTTTCCAATACCCTTTTGGCCTTCCATGAGGTGGATAACCGGATTAGATGTAGCATTATCAAATTCAATTGAATTGGCATCGTCAAGCTTCAAGACATTCCTAGCATATTCAACCGTCAACAGCTGCATGCCTAAACATATTCCGAAATAAGGAATTTTGCCAACCCTTGCATGGTTTATCACCGCGATCATCCCTTTAATTCCGCGCGCACCAAAACCACCCGGAACCAATATACCGGAACAATCTGATAAATCCTTGAACTTTTCAGAATAATTATCCGTTTCAAAATCTTCGGAATTTATATATTTTATATTGACCCTTACATTATTTGATAATCCGCCGTGTACAAGACTTTCGTTTAAACTTTTATAAGACTCTTTTAAGTTCACGTATTTTCCGACTATCCCAATAGTTACGGAATTTTTCAATCTTTTAGATATTTTGGATATCTTGTTCCACTCGCTTAAATCGGGGGATTTGGCCCAAATATTAAGATATTCTATAATTTTTGAGTCAAGTCCTTCGTTATAAAGAGATACGGGGACATCATAGATACTGTCCTCATCCTTAGCAGTGATAACCGCATCAACCTCAACATTGCAAAACAAAGCAATCTTCGCCCTAATATTCTGAGGCAAAACCCTATCTGCCCGACAAATTATAATAGAAGGTTCTATGCCGATAGACCTAAGCTCCTTCACGGAATGTTGAGTGGGCTTGGTTTTTAGTTCATCGGCGGTCTTGATATACGGCACAAGCGTCAGATGGACATACAAAACATTATCCCTGCCCCTATCAAGCTTAAATTGTCTTATCGCTTCCAAGAACGGGAGGCTCTCGATATCGCCGACGGTCCCGCCAATCTCTATGATAGCTACATCTTTACCGTCCGAGGCTTCCATTATTCTCTTTTTTATTTCATTTGTTATGTGAGGTATAACTTGAACCGTTTTTCCTAAATACACCCCTTTTCTTTCATTCCCGATAACAGTATCGTAAACTTGACCGCTCGTAAGGTTGTTCTTTTTTGTTAGGGATAGGGATGTAAACCTTTCATAATGCCCAAGATCAAGGTCTGTTTCTGCGCCGTCATCCGTAACAAAAACCTCTCCGTGCTGGAAAGGATTCATAGTCCCAGGGTCAACATTTATATAAGGATCAAGCTTTTGCATTGTAACATTAAGACCTCTCGCTTCAAGAAGTGCTCCTATCGAAGCCGCGGCAATACCCTTGCCTAAACTTGAAACAACGCCCCCTGTGATAAAAATGTACTTTGTTTTATTCATTTTTATTTAACCCCAGTACATCTCTCATATCAAAAAAACCATTTTTTTTATTACTAAGCCAGCCGGCCGCTTTAATAGCCCCTCTTGCAAAATTATCCCTTGAAACAGCCTTGTGCGTAATCTCTATAATCTCTTCATTTCCTGCAAATATAACCTTGTGTTCTCCTATTATATCCCCTGCTCTAACAGATAGAATACCTATTTCATCCTTTGTTCTTTCTCCTATCACCCCATGCCTACCGTAAACCGCCTTTTCGTTCAAATCTATATGTCTTTGTTTAGCAACAGAGTCCGCAAGCATTTTAGCCGTACCACTGGGGGCATCCTTTTTCTTTCTATGATGCATTTCTACTACCTCGCAATCGTAACCCTCACCTAGATATTTTGATGCATCATGAACTATGTTCAACAAAACATTGATCCCAAGGCTCATATTTCCGGATAAAACCACAGGCATATGTTGGCTACAACCCTTTATGGTACTTATATCCGCATTCGAAAAACCAGTTGAACCTATTACTATCGGAATACTGTAATGCATTGCCTCTTCGACATGGACTAAGGAAGCCGCTTTGGATGTAAAATCAATTATAACCTTATTTTTTATATTTGCAGTGAGACGAAGCGTATCCTTTAATGTCAAAAATCTTCCTGATGGCATTTTATTGGATTCTATATCATTCATGCACGAAAGGGAAGAATGAGTGATCTCGCCATTGTCGGGATAACTCGGATCCACCCCCCCTATAAATATCAATTCATCATAATCGCTTAAGAGATTGATTATCGAATGCCCCATTCTGCCATTACCGCCGCAAACTATTATGCCTATTTTTTCCATTTTTTAAAATCCAATTATTTTATTATTATTTTAAAATACCGTAATTTTTTAAAGCCTCGTTAATCTTCTCGGCATTAATCTCTGAGACCTCCGACAAGGGAAGCCTTATTTCATCTCCGATAAAGCCCATAATATTCAAGGCCTTTTTAACAGGGATAGGATTTGTTTCAATAAATATGGCATGAATAAGCGGAAGAAGCCTAAAATTGATCTCCCTCGCCGATTTATAATCTCCATCCAATGAGTGCTTGACCATCAAAACCGTATCAGCTGGCACAACATTGGAAACCGTAGAAATAACGCCGCAACCACCGACGGCAATCATCGGCAACGTAAGCGCATCATCCCCCGACAACACGCTAAAACCATCAGGTGCGCTTCTTAAAATAGCAACAACTTGGTCCAAGGAGCCGCTTGCCTCTTTGATACCATTTATGTTGTTAATTGCAGAAAGCCGTATTACTGTTTCGGGTAGCATATTGACTGCAGTTCTTGACGGAACATTATAGAGTATCACCGGCAGTGAGCAGCTTTGTGCAACAGTTTTAAAATGAAGATATAATCCTTCTTGCGTCGGTTTATTATAGTAAGGGGTAATTTGCAAATGCCCGTCTATTTTACATTTCTCGGCTTCCTTGGCAAGATGAACCGCCTCCGTCGTACTGTTTGACCCTGTTCCTGCAATGACCTTGACTCTTCCATTAGATATTTCGGAAATCAACCTTATAACCCTTATATGTTCCTCAAAAGAAAGGGTCGCAGATTCACCGGTACTTCCGCAGGCAACAATACCTGCAACGCCGTTTTTTATTTGAAAATCCACCAATATCTCAAGTGCTTTTTCATCGATATTGCCATCCTTAAAAGGCGTAACAATAGCAGTAAACACACCTTTAAACATTTTCATCTCCTACGAAACATATATTATATTTATTCGGGTATAAATTCCCCTGCAACTAAATCGCTGTACGCTTCCCTTTGCCTTATAACGCAGTATTTATCATTATCAACTAAAATTTCCGGTACCCTGGGCCTTGAATTATAGTTGGAGGCCATAGAAAACCCATAAGCACCCGCGCTGTATACCGCTAGTAAATCTCCTTCCTCTATATTACTTAAAAGCCTATCTTTACCGAGAAAATCAGCAGACTCACAGATGGGACCAACCACATCCGCCCTTACTCTTGGGCCACTTCTTTTGTTTACAGGAACAATCTCATGGTAAGCATCATATAATGCTGGTCTTAATAGGTCATTCATACCACCGTCAACCACAAGAAAATTTTTACTGCCCATACCCTTATTATATATTACCTTTGTCACAAATATGCCGCTATTACCGACAATCACCCTGCCCGGTTCAAATATAACCTTTCCCTTATAATTTTCCAAAACATTCTTTATGGAATTAATATACGTAGAAGGATGCGGTGGCATCTCGTTCTCATATGTGATGCCGAGTCCTCCACCTAAATCAAGATATTTTATATCAAAACCGTTTGACTTGAGTTTTAACAGCAGATCTCTGATTATTGCAACGGCATCATTAAACGGGGAAATTTCCGTTAACTGAGAACCTATGTGGCAGTCAAGACCAATTACTTCGATATTCTTTAAATCCTTGGATGTTTCATAAGCAGAAAGGGCATGTTTTATGCCTATTCCGAATTTATTTTTTTTAAGCCCGGTAGAAATATAAGGATGAGTCTTGGGATCAACATTTGGATTAATCCTAAAGGCAATACGCGCCGTCTTTTGTAATTTTCCGGCAATTTTATCTATCAAGAACAGCTCCGGCAAAGACTCAACATTAAACATAAATATATCATTCTTGAGAGCAAACTCGATCTCGCTCTCCGTCTTGCCGACACCGGAATATACAACCTTTTGAGTATCAACCCCTGCTTGAATCGCCCTAAAAAGCTCTCCTCCGGAAACGATATCGGCACCCCAACCCTTTTTAAAGAAAAAATTGAGAATGGCAGCATTTGAATTTGCCTTCACGCTGTAGCAGATAATGGAATCCAACACCCTTGAGCTTTCATCAAATGCATTAAAATGCCTTTTTAGTGTTGCAAGTGAGTACAAATAAAAAGGAGTTCCTATATCGGCTGCAACATATTTAATAGGAACATTTTCGCAATATAACTCGTTTCCCTTAAAAATAAAATCGTTCATAATTAAAAACCCTTATTTTTAGATAGACATGGAGGCATATATGTTATAACTTTCTCTCTACTATATAATTTGCCATATCCATTAGATTTTTCTTATATTCGGAATTCGGAAAAATATCCAGATTTTCTTTTGCCTTTGAGATGGCATCCTTTGCCTTTGAGATAGTGTAATCTACCGAATCATAACTTTTTATAAGTTTCAAAACGGTCTGCAGATTAGACTTGGTATGTTTTTTCTTATAGATAATCTCAGAAAGAATATCCTTCTCATCCTTAGAACACATTTCTATCGTGTGAATTAGCGGAAGTGTAAGCTTGCCCTCTTTCAAGTCGTTGCCTATAAATTTACCGAACTCTTCATTTGAAGTATAATCAAGGGCATCGTCCATAAGCTGGAATGCAATACCTATATTTAAACCGTAATCAGAAAGACTTTTACCGCACTCTTCGTCTTTTGAGGATATTATCGCACCTATCTGCGATGCACAAGCAAAAAGCACTGCTGTTTTCTTTATAATTATGTCAAGATATTCGTCCTCTGTCGTTTTGATATCGGCAGTCTTGATTAGTTCCCTTACTTCTCCCTCCGCCATAAGGGTCGTCGCATCAGAATATGCCTTGACAATCTTGGTATTATCGAAACCAGAAAGTATTTTAAAAGACTTGGCAAATAAATAATCGCCCACAAGCACTGACGCCTCATTGCCAAAAATTATATTCGCAGACGACTTTCCCCGTCTCAGGGGGGCGTTGTCGACAACATCGTCGTGAAGTAGCGTAGCCGTATGGATAAACTCGATAACGGCAGCTAGGGGAATATGATCACTACCATGATATCCACAAATTTTTGAGGAAACAATGAGAAGTATGGGCCGGATTCGCTTACCACCGCTTGAAATAACATATTTCGCAACCTTATAAATTAACGGTGTTTTTCCAGCGGCAAGATGAGTTTCAAACTGGTTTTCAACCATTTTTAATTCATCTGCTATATAATCAAAGGAAATATTTTGCAATTTATAATCTCTTTTTTTATTATGTATTCTAATTATATTATTCTATGTTAGTTGAACTAAATATTCAATAATTTTTTTTAGTTTTAAGACAGGGTGAAAATTTAATCCCTTAATACCTTTTACGTCCTTTAGATTAGAGCTCGGAAGTATAATATCGGAAAACCCTAAGCTAGCCGCTTCTTTAACACGTGCAACGGGATTTACTACCCCTCTTACCTCTCCTGTGAGCCCGATCTCTCCAAATGCTAAAAAATTAGAAGCTATAGGTTTTTCAAAATAGCTTGAAATAATGGAAATCGCAATAGGTAAATCTATAGACGGCTCCTGAATACTCACCCCTCCGAATATCTTAACATAAATCTCTCTTGATGAAAGCTTAATTCCCTCTCTTTTTTCTAAAACAGCCGCTATAATAGACACCCTTCCACTATCTATGCCCAGACAAACCCTCTTCGGGACAGGCATATAGGATTGCACGACAAGTGCTTGAACCTCCACGAGCAAAGACCTTGTTCCCTCTATGCATGCTGTTACGACAGAACCGGAATAACCTGCCTGTCTCTCCTCTATAAAATATGCCGAAGGATTTTTTACACCCACCAAACCATTTTCGGACATTTCATAAACGCCGATCTCATCGGTAGAACCGAACCTATTTTTGTAACATCTTAGAATACGATAGGAATCCCGTTTGCTCGAATCGAAATACAGCACGGTATCCACAATATGCTCTAGTGTTTTTGGTCCTGCGAAATTACCCTCTTTAGTAACATGTCCCACTAAAAATAGGCCGCAATCTTTTTTTAAGCAGGCGGATGTTATTTCATGGGCAACCTCTCTTAAGGAAGCGCTACTTCCGTAAGCCGATTCGGAATTTGGTATCGTTACCCTCTGGATAGAATCTATAATTATAAAACCGTAATCTTCATTGTTAATAATGTACAATATCTCGCTTATATCGTTAAGTGACATTAAATATAGATCATCGGATCCAAGCTTAAGCCTCTTAGCCCTCAGAATTAACTGACTTAAAGATTCTTCTGTTGAAACATACAGTACCTTTAAATCAGGCGAAGCAAGCCTGTTTGCAATCTGAAGCATGAGCGTAGATTTGCCTATTCCGGGATTGCCACCTATCAATAAACTCTGGCCACGAACCAAACCTGAGCCTACTGAAACATCAAACTCTTTTATCCCGGTTTTAATCCTAGACAGAGCGTTCAAACTCTTGATATCTTTCAGGGCAACAGGGGGACTGTCAGGAACACTTTCGCGAAACTTAACGCTTGCAGTTGATTTCGCCTTGGGTTCAACAAGCTCCATCGTGCTATAACCTTGACACTCAGAGCACTTTCCGACCCATTTTATTGAAGTGGCACCACACTCTTTACACTTATACATTGATATTTACGCTCTAACAATGGAATTAACACAGCTTGATTCTTTTAACCTACTTGCCCATGGCAAAACCTGCCTGTACAGGGGGTCATTCTATCTTTTTACCGTAAATAAAACAAGTCTTTTACATAGCCTGGCCATGAATCCGGATTGACGATTGCAACAAGATTATTCTTTATTCGTAGTATCCTTCAAACGACGGCCATAAAGATTTGATGCATTCATCTATTGCATTTTTATTGGTCATCAAAGGGTATAATTTATATCGTTTTTTCGAGGCATTTGATAGAGATCTGCTAAAAATAAATTCCATCTCTTCTCTGTACTCTTCCAAAAAATTAGTGGAACTTTTTATACTTTCGGCTATATAATCCCCTAAAAGACCGCCCGACATTACAGAATTCAATATGCCTGCCCCGGTAATGGGATGGGTTAAACCGCCGGCATCGCCGCATAATGCAATATTACCGGAACATAGATTATTTAAACCGGATACGGGCACAAGCCCCGATGTCTTTCCATATATATTAGCGCCAATGAACCCCTTGTCTCTCATTTCCTTAAGAAAACTATCAAGAGAATCCAAAATGGGCATATTAATCTCTGATTTCTCGATACCTATACCGACATTTGCAAATTTACCTTTCGGAAAGATCCAGCCATAACCGTAAGGAATATACGGCCTAAAGCAACAAAGAACAGAATCAGGCATATCTTTTAGAAGGTCTGTTTTTACCTGTGTTGCAAAAATATAAGATTTATTTTTCAATCCCAATCTGAAATCGCCGTCCAGATTCAAATTATTCTTAGGACCGGTTGCAACAACTAAGTAATCATAATGGATCTCAATTGATTGATTATTAAAGGTATCTAATGCCATTACTGTGTTTTCTACCGGATAAACTTTTAGGACGTGGGTTCGTCCGAGTAAACCAGTCCCTAATTTGACAGCAGATTTAACAATATAATCATCGAAAATATCTCTATTTATCATATACCCCTTACCTTCGAACCTATAAACATGTTTGTCGGTATCTACATCCATAAAGCTGATTCTTTGATTTACAACAGATGGTATAAGGGTAAGATTTAAATATTGATTTATGTTAAGCCCGACAAATTCCGCGCACTGTACTGGGATGCCGGCAGTATTCCTCCTATCCACTAAGATATTTTCGATTCCCTTAGCGGATAGAGAACGCGCTACCGATGCCCCCGCAGGACCAGCACCTATTATTACGACTTCCGTTCGCATATACGATATCAATCAGCCCCAAATATTCTATAGAGCGATATACTGTCGTTGTTGGTATCAGCGACCGCTAAATACTTACCGTTTTTGGATATAGAAATATTTGATTCATGGTTGAAATTTTTATTACCTATCCCGGGCATACCGAAATTGTAAGTTTTTACAACATTATAACCATTACTGAGTTTAAAAACCGTCAAGATGCTTCTTCCGTAATTTGCGACATAAAGATACCCATTTTTATATACTATGCCGACTGGGTGGAAAAGCTTATAACCATTATCCCCAGGAACACCAATAGAACCTATATAATTAAACTGTCTATTAAAAACAAAAATGCGAGACAGACCGTAATCCGACACATATATATATTTACCAGAAAAAGCCATGCTTACAGGTTTTTTAAACATCGCTGCACCGGAACTTACATTGCCCTTCCCGTTATTCTGATTTTTGCCCGCAGGATTGCTATTGTTGTTTAATTTCGGACCTTCCTTTTCGTAAAATTGACCATCCTTAAAATAAATTTGTATATTATCGGCCCCTGAATTGGCAATATAAAATTTACCGTACGCAAAACCTAAAAACGTGGGCTCCGTCAGCAACCTTTTAGGGTTAGATGTTTTTCCAAATTCTGAAACAAAGCTTCCATCCGGTTTAAAGACCTGAATTCTTTCATTTCCTGAATCAACTATAAATATCCTTTCGGGATCCCCATAAGCGGCGCCATATAGTGGAACCATAAACTCCCCAGTCGCCTTGCCTTCAATACCCCACTGACGCAAATACTTACCGTTTATATCAAATTTAATTATCCTGGAATTACCGGAATCAACAACATATATATTATTTTTTACTCCAAAGAAAACATCCGCCGGACCCTTGAGATTAGAATTTATCCCTATGATGCGAATCAATTTGATGGAATAAGGCACTTTTCCGAAAGAGGGTTTAAATCTTTTTAGAAACAGTAATGCTACAAGCACCGTAATTATTATTATACTTAATAGAAAAAAAACCTTATTTAGTTTTTCCTTGGATGATAAGGCCATGCGAACGCCTCCAGAATAATTATTGTTTAGTATTAATCAATTTACTATATCTCTTACATTGTTATGTGAACAGCCACATAGTTTGAAAACCTAGATTTAACTCCGAAATTGTCCTCGCTACGAACGCAAAAAATATAATAACCGCTTTTCCAATTTTTTTTATTTACATTATTAAAAAACTTATTATATTGCAAGCTAAATTTTTTTCTAAAGAGCAAATCTTGAAATGCAACAGGCCTTGATGAGTCACAAGAAAATTTTACGTTCTCCTTATTTTTATACCATTTTTCATAAATAAAAAATCCCCTTATTCCGCTTAAAGTATGATTATACTCGTAAATAATGCCGATATTACCCTTTACCCTTGTTATCGATAAAATTTTGGGAGCGGGAGGCAGTGCTGTAATCGGAGTGGTAGGATAGGCAGTTTTCGCACATCCAGACAAAAAAAGGACTGGTAAAACTGTGGCAAAAATTAAAATAAACAATGCGAAAAGTGAATTTTCCTTGCTATTTAAGTCTATCCAATGATTTCCTATTTCTTTTAATTTCTTCTTCATAATCGTTTATAACGGCTTTGATCCTATTCGGAGCGGTTCCGCCGTAAGATTTCTTTAAATTTATCGACGTCAAGGGATTAAACAGATCAAATATATCATCCTCAATTAGATCGCATATATCCTTATATTCCTTAATAGAGAGTTTTGATAGCTTCCTTTTATTTTCTTCTGCATAATTCACGATATTTCCGACTATTTCGTGGGATTTTCTGAATGGAACATGCTTTTTAACTAAATATGTCGCAATATCCGTCGCATAAATAGAGTCGTCTTCTAATTTTGCGGACATATTTTTTGTATTAAACTTGACTGTTTTTATAATCTCCCTAAAAATTACAAGTGAGTCGTAAACAGTATCCGCACTCTCCATGACAGGTTTTTTATCCTCCTGCATATCTCTGTTATAGGCTAACGGCAAGGATTTCATCATTATAAACAAAGACATGAGATTCGATACTACGCCCCCCGTTTTTCCCCTTATAAGCTCCAAAACATCTGGATTTTTTTTCTGTGGCATAATACTTGAGCCGGTCGTAAATTCATCTTTTAACTCCACAAATCCAAATTCTTCACTATTCCACATTATTAATTCTTCGCAAAACCTTGAAAGATGCATGGCAATAATACCTAATGCAAAATTAAACTCAAGCGCAAAATCCCTATCCGAAACACTATCCATGCTATTTCTAGATATTCTTGCGAATCCAAGTATTTTTGCCTCCAACTCTCTATCTATATCAAAATCCACACCGGCTAAGGCACCGCTTCCGAGTGTGAGAACATCAACCGAATCGTAACAGTTTATCAACCTTCCGAAATCCCTAGTGAACATTTCGTAATAAGCCAAAATATGGTGCGCCAATGAAACAGGCTGGGCATGTTGAAGATGTGTATATCCGGAAAAAATGGTATCTATCTGACATTTGGCAATATCAATAAGTTCCATCCTTAAATCTATCAATATGTCTGCAACTTTTTTTATTTCATTCTTTACGTACAGCCTAAAATCAACAGAAACCTGATCATTTCTCGACCTTGCAGTATGAATCTTGGCCCCGGAGACGGGGGCGAGCATGGTCAACCTTTTTTCTATGTTCATATGGATATCTTCATATCTCTTGTCGTATTCAAAGACGCCGCTCTTAATATCGGACTGTATACTCTTTAAAGATTTTTCTATCTCCTGTTTTTCTTTCTCATTGACAACACCCGCCTTCCTTAACGCGCAGATGTGGGCTATGCTCCCCGCAATATCAAAATCGGCAAGCCTCTTATCTATGTCTATAGAGGAGGTAAAATCCGCCGTGATCTCCGAAATATCGTCTTTAAAACGTCCCCTGACAAAATTACCGTCCGCTTTTGGTTTTTCTTTCATTTTAAAACTTTAATCCGAGTTTATATCGTAACGACTTTAGGTGGATAAACCCTGTTGCATCATCTTGGGAATAAGCCCCTTTGTCATCTTCGAATGTAACTAAATTTTTTGAATAAAGACTTTTGTCAGATTTTCTATATAAAACCTTCATGTTTCCTTTGTACAATTCTATGCCGATATGCCCAACAACAGAATTTTGCGTAGAATCAATCAAAGACTGAATAGCCTTGAATTCAGGACTAAACCAACTGCCCTCGTATATCAGATGTGAATACTTCGGAATAAGACTGTCCTTGAGTTCTATCTCCTCACCTGTTAGGGTAATGGACTCTAGAAGTCTATGGGTAAAACTTAAAACCGTTCCGGCGGGAGTTTCATAAACACCCCTTGATTTCATCCCTGTAATCCGCGTTTCCACTATATCAGCTCTCCCTATAGAGTTCCTGCCTGCAATTATGTTAATTTGCTCTACAATACCGGCGGGGGTCATATTTTTTCCGTTTAAAGAAACTGGATTGCCATTCTCATAAGCAATATCAATTACTTCCGGCTTATCGGGAGCATCCTGCGGAGAAACAGTTATTTCAAACATGGACTCATCAGGGGTATTTCCTAAATCCTCCAAAATACCACCCTCATAACTTATATGAAAGAGATTTCTATCGCTTGAATAAGGCTTTTCTTTAGTAACGGGCACAGCGATGCCGTTATCTTCCGCATACTTAATCAGTTCTGCGCGAGACGATATTCGCCATGTTCTCCATGGAGCAATAACATCTATGTCGGGATCTACCGCGCTATAGGCAAGCTCAAATCTAACCTGATCATTTCCTTTGCCCGTAGCCCCATGTGCCACAAAATTTGCATTCTTTTCAATAGCCACTTCTATCTGTCTTTTTGCTATCAATGGTCTTGCGATAGCCGTCCCCAATAAGTACTCTCCTTCATAAAGAGCGTTACCCCTTAACGCCGGAAAAATATATCCTTCTGCAAATTCCTCCCTTGCATCCTCCACTATCGCCTCGATTGCACCTGTCTTTAGGGCCTTTTCTCTCACGAAGTCTAAATCTTCTTTTTGACCAACATCGCAACAATAAGCGATTACATCGGCTTTATATGTATTAATAAGCCATTTTAATATCACAGACGTATCAAGTCCGCCGGAATACGCCAAAACAATCTTATTTTTCCTACCTGCTTGTGCAGTCATAATCAATAATTTCTCCTATCATCAAATATTGAAATTAATTAAAAAACATTTCCATTATTGCCTTCTGCATATAGAGCCGGTTTTCCGCCTCCATAAAGACATCTGATGAAAATCTTTCAAACACGGACTCAGAAACCTCTTCATTTCTGTGAACGGGCAGACAATGGAGAAATATCACATCGTCCTTAGCACTGTCGATCACATCATCGTTAATCATAAATGGTTTAAGCTTATTCGCTTTCTCTTTATTGTCCTCTTGTCCCATACTGACAAAAACATCGGTAGCGATAACATCAGAATTGCTTGCGGCAGCAATTTTATCATGAGAAATAACAAAAATTCCGCCTTTTTTTTTGGAATCGCTTAAAACCTTATCGTCAATATCAAACCCCTCCGGAGCGGCTATGACAAGCTCAAAACCAAGCAAAGCCTGCAGGCTAATCCACGAATTTGCTATGTTATTGATATCGCCAAAATAGGATATTTTAAGATTTTTGACTACATCGCGGGCATAACTACTGTTAAAAGCCTTAGGCCCATCTCCTGCCTTAATCTCGTAAGCGGTAAATATATCCGCCAGTATCTGGGCCGGATGGTACAAATCGGTAAGACCGTTGATTACCGGCTTACCAAAATATTTAGCAAATTCCTCAATTCTATCCTGTCCAAAGGTTCTTATGATTACGCCGTCTATATATCTCGACAAAACCCGCGCCGTGTCCTTTATCGGTTCCCCCCTGCCTAACTGAAGATCTCGAGAGGACATAAAAATTGGATAGCCGCCTAATTCAACCACACCTACCTCAAAAGAGACCCTTGTCCTAGTGGATGATTTTTCAAATATAAGCCCTATCTTTTTCCTTGATAAACATTTATTGTCGTCCCTCGAGGAAAGATTACCGCCCTTTAAAAAAATGGAGCGTTCAAAAAGATCATATATATCATCTTCTTTCAAATCATATACTGATAAAAAACTTCTGCAAGTCTTCATAGTTTTATTCTATCATTTTTTAGAATTAAAGAAATTGATTTTATAATGGAATCTATCTCACTTTTTGAGATAATTAACGGCGGCGTAAGCCTAATAACCTTATCTTGAACGGTCGTAGTCAAAAAACCGTTCTCTATAAGTTTAACCGCAATATCTTTTGCCCTCAAATCATAAAACTCTATCGCACTAATGAGACCTATAGTCCTCACATCCTTGATTAATTTTGGAAATCTTTCTTTTAGTCCGCGTAATTTTGTGGCAATATATCGCCCCTTCTCCAAAACATCATCCAGAAATCCATTTTTAACAATTTCGTCAAAAAAAGCGTTGGATGCCGATAAAACAAGGGGACCACCTCCAAAAGTAGACGCATGACTGCCGGGCTCAAAAGCCCTTGCAACCGATTCTTTGGCTAACACCGCACCTATAGGAAGACCACCAGCCAATGGCTTGGCGAGGGTCATGATGTCCGGTTCTATATCAAAATTCATGTAAGCAAAAAGTTTTCCGGTTCTTCCAAGCCCTACCTGGACTTCATCTAAAATTAAAAGAATATTGTTTTCAAGAGTAAGTTCTCTTAATTGCTTTATATAGTTTTTATCAGCTATATTGACCCCGCCTTCTCCCTGGATAGGCTCTACTAAAACGGCGCAATATTGCCCACTTGCAAGCAAACTTTCAATGTCTTTTATATCATTAAATTTAGCATAGGCAAAACCGTCAAGAAGCGGCTCGAATCCGTCGTGATATCTTTTCTGCCCCGTTGCCGAAAGGGCGCCGAAAGTCCTTCCGTGGAAAGAATTTCGCATGGTTATTATATTATGTCCTTTCTTCGAAAATTTCTTGGAAAACATTCTTGCAAGTTTAATTGCGCCCTCGATACTTTCTGTCCCACTGTTACAGAAAAAAACCTTATCCGCAAATGAATGCCTGCAAAGTTTTTCTGCAAGTACCGCCTGCGGTTCTGTGTAAAAATAGTTGGACACATGAATTAGCTTTCCAAGTTGCGTTGTTATAGCGGAATTAACGGCTTTGTTGTTATATCCAAGGTTATTTACCGCTATTCCTGATGCAAAATCAATATAGCTTTTACCATTTTCGTCAGTAAGGGTTACCCCGTCACCCTTCACCAAGACCAAATCAAACCTGCCGTACGTATTCATGACATATTGATTCGTAAGTTCTTTTATGCCTACTTTCATATTTATTTCCAATAATTAATGTGTTATCTGCGTTCCTATGCCTTTTTGCGTAAATATTTCTAATAAAACGGCATGAGGAATATTTCCGTTGATTATATGGATCTTCTTGACGCCGGAATTTAGAGCGCTTATGCAAGAATTTGCTTTAGGTATCATACCGCCACGTATGACGTCATCCCTTATCATTTTCTCAATTTCCTTTTCCTTTGCCGATGATATTAATCTATTTCCTGAATCTAAAAGACCATCTTGGTCGGATAAAATGATAAACTTTTCTGCTGCAAGTTCTGCCGCGATAGCCGATGCCGCTAAATCAGCATTAATATTAAGGGTATTTCCCTCCTCATCCATACTGACAGGGGCGATTACTGGAATAAAAGTCGCATCAAGCGCCAATAAGACCTCTTTATTAATCCTTCGCACAATTCCCACGTTTCCAAGGTCAACGTTTCCCTTTTTCGTTTTTTCGGCAACAATAAGATTGCCGTCTTTGCCCGATAAGCCGCAAGCCTTCCCGCCAAACTTATTGATTAGAGCGACAAGATCTTTATTAACCTTACCCGATAAGACCATTTCTACAGCTTCCATTGTGACCTTATCGGTTAGGCGATAACCTTCATGAAAATCAATTTTTATGCCGAGTTTTCTTAAAAGATTGTCAATGTCCTTACCGCCGCCATGAACTATTACTATGTTAATGCCAATAAGTTTTAACAGTATAATGTCCTTAATAAAACCCTCTTTTAAGTCATTATTTGAAGCAATGGAACCGCCAAATTTAATCACGAATGTTTTTGAAGCAAATTGCTGGATATATGGCAATGCTTCAAGTAAAATCCCTGCTTTCTTAATATATTCTTCCATATAAAATAATCCCTGCCCATCATTTCCGCTATTTATTTTGCGCTTACAGTATATATCTCGAAAGATCCTCGTCTTTAACTATATCTACCAATTTATCATCAACATAAACCTTATCCACGACAATTTTTTTGGATGTCCTAAAGGGAGCGTCGAAAGATACACTCTCCATAACCTTTTCCAACATCGTATGAAGCCGTCTCGCACCGATATTTTCCGTTTTAAGATTAACCTCCTCGGCAATCTCAGCGATCCTTTCTATCCCGTCTTCCGTAAAGTTAAGCGTCACGTTCTCGGTTTTAAGGAGGGCAATGTACTGCTTTATCAAAGCGCCCTTGGGTTTCGTTAATATTTTAACAAAATCGCCCTTGGACAGCGAATCCATTTCGACCCTTATCGGGAACCTACCTTGCAACTCCGGAATTAAATCGGAAGGCTTGGAGACATGAAATGCCCCTGCAGCAATAAATAAGATGTGATCCGTTCTGACAGCGCCATATTTCGTCATAACATTTGAACCTTCAATTATAGGAAGTAAATCCCTTTGAACGCCTTCCCGTGACACATCCGGACCATAAGCTTTTTCTCTTGAAGCAATTTTATCGATTTCATCGATAAATACCAATCCTGAATTTTCTACCTTTTGAATTGCGTTCTTTATAACCTTATCGACATCCACGAGCCTTTCACTTTCTTCCCTGACCAAAATATCATACGCCTCGGAAACCCTTATTTTTTCCAATTTTTTTTGTTTAGGAAACATATTAGAAAACATATCTTTAAAATCTTGCCCCATATCATCCATTCCCGATTGTGAAAATATCTCAATCACGGGAGCGGGCGGTCTGCTTGAGGATTTAACCTCCATCTCCACGAATCTATCGTCCAATTTGCCGTCCCTGAGCATGGTCCTGAATTTTTCTCTAGTATTTGCATAACTACTTTTCCCGCTTGCCCCGCTGTTTGTGCTACTTTTTTTGGGCACCCTCGGGGGGGGTGGAACCAATAAATCCAAGAGCAGTTCTTCGGCATTTTGTTTTGCTTTTTCGATAACCTGCTCGGTCTCCTTAATTTTTTCACTTATGTATGCCGTTTCCACAATATCCCTTATCATAGATTCGACATCCCTTCCCATGTAGCCTACCTCTGTAAATTTTGACGCTTCAACCTTTACAAATGGAGAATCGGATAATTTTGCGATACGCCTAGCTATCTCAGTTTTACCAACCCCCGTCGGTCCGATTAAAAGAATATTCTTAGGAACAATATCATCCCTTATTTCCGCCGACACGCTATTTCTCCTAAAACGTGTCCTTAGCGCTATAGCCACCGATTTTTTGGCCCTATCCTGTCCTATAACATATTTCTCAAGCTCTTTTACGATTGCCTTAGGTGTTAAAAAATTGATTTTCTTTGCCATGCTATTTTATATCTCCTCTAAAATAATGTTATCATTTGTATAAATACAGATTCGGGAAGCAGTTTGCATTGCATATTCGGCAATTTCTTTAGCACTTAAATCGGTCTTTGCTATTAAGCCTAATGCGCATGCTAGCGCATAAGGAGCGCCGGAACCGATAGATAAAATATCCTCGTCGGGCTCTATGACATCGCCAGCTCCCGATATTATAAAGGAATCTGTTTTATCGACCACAATCATCATTGCCTCCAATCGCCTAAGCATTTTGTCTGTTCTCCAATCTTTTGCAAGTTCGACGCTTGCCCTTTTAACGCTTCCGTTATATTTTGAAAGTTTTTCCTCCATTCTTTCAAAAAGCGTAAACGCATCCGCCGTTGCGCCTGCAAATCCGGCAATAACTTTATCATTAAACAGTCGCCTTACCTTCCTTGCCTTGTGTTTCATTATGGTATTTCCAAGCGTAACCTGCCCATC
Organism: uncultured Actinomycetes bacterium; assembly: GCA_964631685.1. Taxonomy (GTDB): domain Bacteria; phylum SZUA-79; class SZUA-79; order Acidulodesulfobacterales; family Acidulodesulfobacteraceae; genus Acidulodesulfobacterium. Next base: position 64,261 of record CAZVZU010000004.1, read on the forward strand.
TCCGGCCAAAACAACATGACCATTGCGCCTAACCCCTATTATAGTAGTCCCGATAAGTTTTATCGTCTCATTCTCCCTAATGCCATCCATTAATTTATTGCTCCTTTTTAAATTTAAGTTCGATTATAACCGCATAATCCGAAAACAGATTCAGCATTCCGGAGATACGCGATAATTTATAATAATATTAATAACCGAAAAAGAATAAGACTATTTTTGCCCTGAAAGCGGATGAGACTTATTGTAAACGTCTAAAAGCTTTTTAATGCTTAAATGTGTATATTTTTCAGTTGTCGATAAGCTTGAATGCCCCAGCATATCCTGTATAGATCGTAAATCGGCACCATTATCCAAGAGATTTGTGGCGAAAGAATGTCTTAAGCTATGAGGTGATATATTCTTAAACTGACCCGTGATTATCATAGACTCTTTCACTACCCTATGAACAGTCCTTCTCGTAAGATGAGAACCTTTTTTATTGATAATTAGATACCCTTCTTTAGGGGTTGTGTTAATTAAAGATAAATAATTTAACCATTTCTTGATCTTTTCAACCGTTATTTGAGTAAGCGGAACAATCCTTTGTTTAGATCCCTTCCCTAAAATTCTAACATAGCCACCGTTTAATTCTAAATCGTTTTTTCTCACGGCAACTAGCTCGCTAACCCTTAGTCCACTCCCATATAAAAATTCCAAAATCAGGTCGTTCCTATATATTGCAAAATATCTGCCGCCATTTGCCGTATGTCCTAGCTGTCCGGTCCCAACCCCTTTTGAAAGGATGTTGATCGAGCTTAACTTATGTTTTTTTAAGGCAGAACCAAAATAATTATTTAGCAAAAAATCAGCTTCCTTAGATGTTAAGAAAAAAGGTAATTTTTTTTCGACTTTCGGAAGCTCCAATAAGAAAGTTGGGTTATTAAGGATTAGATGCTGCTTCTCTAGAAAGTTGAAAAATGATCTTATCGATTCAATTTTTCTTGCCAAGCTGGTTTTTTTTACTGTCTCATAAATACTGCTTAAATAACCCCTTATCTCGAACTCTGTTATTTTGTCAGGACGGTCCGGATGCCCGCTTTTTTTTAGATAGCGCAACAACCCTTTAACATCCGCAATATAAGCCAAAACCGTATTTGGAGAACAATTTTTCTCGAACTTAAGGTTAGTAGCAAATTCTTTTAAAAAATGTTCCATTTAACCATTCGTATTTAGTCTCAACTATTAAAAACTATATAGCCCAGATTTCACATTGTATCACAAATAAAAATATAAATTAAACATAATTTTAATCAGTAGCTATTTTTCTACTTATCGACATTTTATCACATTTTCTTGATTTACTTTTTTATCCATAGTAGAATGAGAATGCATATGTAGGGCTTATTAATATTCACCGTTACAAGGAGGATTTTAAATTTTATGATAGCCTATTTTGTCATGGAATGTGCCGTTGACAGTAAAATACCAACATACAGCGGAGGGCTTGGCATTCTTGCAGGAGACACATTGCAAAGCTTTGCCGATCTTGAGGTTCCTGCCGTCTGCATAACCTTGCTGTGGAAAAAAGGGTTCTCCAATCAAAGCCTGTCCGGTAACGGAACCCAATTCGATTCTATCCAGGAATGGGATATTGAAAAATATATGCAGCCGACGAATATGAAAATCACAATACCACTAGGCGACAAAGATATTGTGGTTACCGCCTATAAATATACGGTAGAATCTATAAAAGGCAACAATGAAATCGATGTCTATTTTTTAACCCCCGATGTTCCTGAAAATGACGCAGAAACAAGAAAAATATGCGACAGATTATACATTGGAGGGGGTTTGACCCGCCTTAAACAAGAAATCATACTCGGCATAGGCGGATACGAGATGTTGAAGGAGATAAAATACAAACCGTTTTTATATCACATAAACGAAAGCCACTCCGCCTTTTTGATAGCGGGACTAATGAAGGATATGAAAGATTTAAATAAGGTTAAATCAAGGGTTGTTTTTACAACGCATACACCTATACCCGCAGCCTTCGATAAATTTAAAATGAAAGATATCTCGGATATGCTGAACAGGTATTGCAATAAACAAGTACTTTACGATGTATATAGGGAAAAGTTGAACGATAATGACGAGATCAATCTCTCATGGCTTGCCATAAGAAATGCCAAAAATGTAGTGGCTGTTTCAAGGAAACACAAGTTTGTATCTGAATCTATATTCCAAGGGCATAAGCTAAAATATGTAACCAATGGGGTACATCATGTAAAATGGACTTCTTCTCATCACAAAATGTTGTATTCAAAGTATATTAAAGGATGGGAAGATGACCCAAATTTACTCAGAGGGGCCGCATGCATACCAGATAGCGAGTTTGCTCAAGCGCATATATTATCAAAAGAAGCCCTGATAGAGACAATAAACTCCGAAACGGATGCGTCATTTACTGTAGAAAATTTTACAATAGCTATGGCAAAGAGGGTAACACGTTACAAAAGAAATAACCTGATACTTTCGGAGCCGGATAAGCTAATAGAAATTGCGGAAAAGAAAGGATGTATTCAGATTGTGTTCGCCGGCAAAGCGCATCCTGCAGATACGGACGGTAAACTCATGATTAAGTCCATCCACGATTCCGCTAAATATATCTCATCAAAAACCAAAAAAGTCAAAATAGTCTTCCTAGAAAATTATAATATTCACATGGCAAATATCATATTGACAGGGGTAGATTTATGGCTTAATAATCCCACAAGGCCGCTGGAGGCATCCGGAACAAGCGGCATAAAGGCATCTCTTAATGGTGTTCCAAATTTTAGCGTGCTTGACGGCTGGTGGCTCGAAGCTTGTATAGAGGGAATTAATGGCTGGGGGATAGGACCTAAGTCTGCATGGACAGATCTTAGCCACTCAATTGACATGCAGGATCTAAACGATATTTACGGAAAACTTGAGTTTATCATACTCGATTTATACTATAAAAATTTTTCATTCTACCTTAAGATCATGAAAATGGCGGTCTCCACTATAGCTCCCCATTTTAACACTAATAGGATGGTTTCAGAGTACGTTACAAATTTATACCTTACGGGCATAGTTATGTGCTATCTGGAGAGAGAGCAAAACGGTATCTGTGATATGTGAGCAGGCTGCTTTATGTATTTGGATTTATTATAACCTTGAGAGATTCTTGCGCTTCGACCGTGAGTTCAAATCCTTTCGCGATATCCTTTAAAGGGAACCGATTCGTTATCATGTCACCCACTTTAACCCTTTTCGACCTAATAAGCTCAAGCGCTGCCTCATGATCAAATATGGACCCTGCATAAGAGCTCAAAAGCGTTACCTCGGTTCTCCAGAATATTTCATTCATAGACAGGGGTAAATTTGCTCCCTCGTCTGCTGCGCCAAAAAATAAGACTGTTCCTCCCCTACGGACAGACTTAAGCCCTTGTTTGACGGCGCTAGTCGCTCCTGTAGATAAAATTACCGTGTCCGCTAAAAAACCATCATTTATTTTCCTAATCGCATCCGATAAATTTACGCTTTTGTCCGTAGCATTAAATGCGTAATCAGCTCCAAATTGTTTAGCATATTCAAGCCTTCTATCGTTTATATCCGTCGCTATAATCTTGGTTGCACCTGTTATTTTCAAAAGATTAATATGGAGAAGGCCTGTAAGTCCGCTTCCAATGACTAAAACAGTATCTGCGGGTCTCACACCTGCCAATCTTTGCCCCCTGAGAACGCAGGCAAGTGGCTCAATAAATGTTCCATCCTCAAAGCTGACAGAATCCGGCAAAACATACATACCGTTCTTAACATTAATCTCGGGTAATCTCAAAAACTCGGAAAAACCACCAGGGTCAAAGCTTGTAGAACGCAACGTATCACAGACGGTCTGATGCCCGCTTAGGCAATATTTACAAGTATTACACGGAACATGGTGAGCGACACAAACTCTATCGCCTTTCTTATATTTACCAACATTCTTTCCGATATTCGTTATTACACCCGTAACCTCATGCCCTAAAACAAGAGGAATCTTGTCCCTTCTATACCATTCTATGACATCGCTCCCACAGATCCCGCTTGCTTCAACCTTTATTAGGACCTCGTCGTTATCTATTTCTGGAATGTCTTTATCGATTATTCGTATATCTTTATTACTATAGTACAATGCACAACGCATATTAAGGCCTGCCTTCTTCTATCGCAAGCAAGACATCCCTCTTTCTTAAAATCCCTTTATAGGCACCACTTCTATCTATGACAACCAATTCATCGGAATTTTTTCTAAAAAAGCTATGTACTGCAATATCTAATGTATCATTTATTTTGATCTTAGGTACCCTTGATGCATCCATTATATCCCTTGCAAGCCTTGAATCTTCGGGTGATGTCAACATGATATTTTTTATAACATCATATTTTACCGTACCGACTATTCTGCCGGTTTTATCTATAACCGGATGCATGAAAAAATTGGAACTAAAAAAAATATTAATCATTTCATACAAAGGCATATCCGGATTCATAGGCCTAGCAACATTATCTTTTTCTAAAATATCTTTAACAGAGTATCGTTGAAGCGGTTTAATTAAATAGTCTTTAAAGTGTGCAGGCGACTCCAATCTATTATTTTTTTGCTTGGAATAGATGCTTTTTTTACCGCTTGCAACAAAGGTTATAGCAGAAACAAGCATTAAGGGTGGCAAAAGCGCGTAACTCCCCGTCAATTCCGAAACCATGATAAACGATGTTAATGGAACCTTTGCGACGCCGGCAAAGAACCCTCCCATGCCTATTAAAACAAAAGTAGATATATCCGTTGCGCTTACCAGCTGTGGTAATATCATATGGAAAATCAATCCCGCCGCTCCGCCGAATGCACCCCCTATAACAAGGGATGGCGAGTAGACACCGGCCGAACCACCGGATCCTATTGTAAAGGAAGTTGCAACTATCTTAAGGACCCCTAATAAAATAAGCGTCATTAATGCCAATTTACCCATTACCGCAAGTTGAAGCCAGCCATATCCTACTCCCATTATTTCAGGGAAAAAATATGCTATAATGCCAACCACGGCGCCGCCGAGCATTGGCTTAAAATGCGGCTTAATATTTATTTTAGTGAATAAATCTTGCACCGCATAAAAAAATCTTACGTAAAAATTACCCATAAATGCTAAAAACACACCAAAAACAGCATACAAAACAAGGAGTATTGGCTTGGAGTAGGTAAACGCTTGGGTCATTAATTCAGGTTTGAAACCTGCATAAAAATATGCATATAAAGAATATCCTACGATAGAGGCTATAATGGAGAGCATTAACGAACCCCCCTCGAAATCAACGCTGGAATATAAGACCTCTACGCCAAAGATAGCGCCTGCAAGGGGAGCCTTAAAAATAGCTCCGATTCCTGCACCGATCCCTGCAACAAGAAGAGTTCTTCTCTCCGGAATAGGTAACCCCAGGTACGTTGCAAGTACGGATCCAAAACCGGCACCTATTTGCGCAACCGGACCTTCCCTACCACCGGAACCTCCGGAACCAAGAGTAACTGCAGATGCAATAGTTTTAATTATCGGCACCCTGGCCCTTATCACCCCTTCTTTGTTGTGAAATGCATCAATCGCCGCATCCGTGCCATGTCCTTCCGCCTCTGGTGCAAATGTATAAACTAATAAACCGGATATAAGTCCTCCCGCGATTATAACTAATGGAATTACCCAATGTATAGGTGTCATTCCGTGAGGAGCGCCGGTTTTTCCCATTAATCCAGGTACGGGAGAATAATAATGGGCGAGGCTTTCCCTGAATATAAATTTAAAAAGATCAATAAGCCAGGTAAAGATTATCGCGCCAACTCCGGCAACAATTCCGACTAATACCCCAAAAAAAATCCATTTTGAAAAATATAAGACAGATCTATCTTGCCATTTTATTATTTTTCTTTTAAGATTCGTCCTGCTTCGCGTAAACATTTTTTTTAAATAATTCATAGTGGCTGTAATGAAATTAAGTTTATAAAACGATAATATAAATGAAATTTGTAAGCTTATGTAAATTATTAAAACTTTGTCCAGTATATGACAATGGTAGCCCCAACGGGATTCGAACCCGTGTTACTGCCGTGAGAGGGCAACGTCCTAACCGCTAGACTATGGGGCCATTTAAAGACTAAAATAATTATCCGCCGATTATATAACATATTTAAGATAAAGTAAAATAAAAATGTTTGCAAGGGGGGATTTCTCAAAACAATGCGCAATGATACGTAACTACTTAATTGATATTTTTACTCGCCTGATGAGCTTTTCTATCTCAGTTACCGCAAATCCGGGCAATAAGGATAGTGATATAATCAACCACCATCCATTAGGAAAAGGGTGCGTTCTGAATAGAGCATTTCCAAATGGGGTATAAATTATTAAAAAAATGGATGTTAATGCCATCCCTACCCCTGTAAGCAACCATTTATTGGAAAATGGGTTGAAAGTGAACGCCGAATCGTAAATTGACCTCGCGGTAGCCAGGTACCCTATCTCTATCAACTGAACGCCCACAAACGCTGCAGTTTGCGCCTGCGTCAACATGGATAAATAATTAGGATCGGATAAAACAGCCTGAGACGCAAAGTAGTAGTATAGTAAAAATCCGGTAGCTGCCATAAATATAGATACTAAGCCAACTCTTATCATAAACAGATGGTTAGCTATCTTTTCCTTTATATCACGCGGAGGTCCTTTTAATAAATCTCTTTCTTTCGGCTCCATCATAAGTGGTATTGTAAAAAAAATGGAATCCGCAAGATTTATCCATAAAATATGTATAGGCTCCAAAGGCAGGCGAAAAGTGAATAATGGAATAAGGGGGGCAAGCGATATTGCGCCCATTATCAGTAATGCCTGGCCTACATTTGTCGGCAATGTATAAATAATGGCTTTTTGAAAATTATTCCAAGCATGCCTTCCTTCCTCAACCGCAGCAACAATAGTAGTAAAATTATCATCGGTTAAAATCATGTCTGCCGCTTCCTTGCTTACCTCTGTGCCGGTCATGCCCATTGCTATTCCAATATCTGCGGCCTTTAAAGCAGGGGCATCATTTACCCCGTCACCCGTAACAGCAACAACATTACCCCTTCTCTGCATTTGAACGGTAATTCTCAATTTATGTTCGGGTGCAATACGCGCAAACACAGAAACTTTCTGGACGGCCATGTATAAATCTTCGTCACTCATCTCCGACAGCTCCCTACCCGTTATAGCCATGCCGTCTTCTTTGATAATGCCCAATTGTTTGGCGATAGCCCTTGCCGTCTCAATGTGATCGCCTGTCATCATGATCACCCTTATACCTGCAATTTTGCACTTCTCAACCGCTCCGACGACCTCTTCTCTTGGCGGATCAATCATACCTTGAATCCCCAAAAACGTGAAGCCGTACATATCTTCCACTGTAATTAGAGTCTTGCTTTTAGGTACTGTTTTATATGCCATGCCAATAACTCTAAGCGCATCAGAAGCCATATCTTTGACTGCAGATAACACACTGCCCGATTCCACGGAAACTATTTCTCCGTTAATCAACTGATTCTGGCATTGCCCCAATACTTTTTCCGGTGACCCTTTGATATAGATGATATTCTCATTTTCAGACGCATGTAGCGTAGCCATATATTGGTGTTCCGATTCAAATGGTATTTCATCCAATACCACTGGCTTCTCTTCGACGCTACCCTTTAGCGCTGACACGACCAATGCTTTTTCCGTTGAATCGCCAATTATATCAAGAGTACCCTTTTCTTCAGACAAAACGGCATTACTGCAGAAATAACCCGCATTTAAGGTTTTGATTAATTCTATCGGCTCATCTAACGGATCAATTATCTCTCCGCTTAGCATGAATTTTCCATCAATGCCGTATCCCGCCCCCGTTACGCCGTATACTCGCCTTCCGCTATATATCCGCACAACCGTCATAGCATTCCTGGTAAGCGTTCCTGTTTTATCTGAGCATATAACCGTAGTACAACCTAGCGTCTCCACAGCGGGTAGCCTTCTTATCAATGCATTTCTCTTCGCCATTGCGATAGATGCAAAAGCTAAAATGGTAATTATCACGGCAGGCAACATCTCAGGAATAGCCGCTACGGCAAGTGAAATAGAAGCAAGAACGGCATATACAAGGGTATATTTGAGCAATACGGCCAATAAAAAATTCAGGATAGCGAGTATGGCAACGGCAATCATCCAGAATCTGGTAAACTCCGTAATTTTACGCATCAGAGGTGTTGTAATCTTGGTAGTATCCTTCATGAATTTGGCAATCTTGCCAAATTCCGTATGCTCTCCGGTAGCTGTTACTATCCCTTCTCCGTACCCCCTGCTAACAAAAGTACCGCTGAAAATCATACATCGCTGATCGGCAGTAGATAGATTATCCAACGCTATTGGTTCAATGTCCTTGTTTACGGGAACCGATTCTCCGGTAAGCAGCGATTCATCCACTACAAAATTTCTCGTATAAAGCAAGCGTAAATCGGCCGGGATTTTATTACCGGATTCAAGTACTACTACATCCCCTGGCACTAATTCCCGCGTCAAAACGGTTCTCTTGTGACCATTTCTCATGCATAAACATTCAGGAACCATCATTTTTTTTAGTGCATTTATGGATGACTCTGCCTTGCCTTCTTGAATAAATCCGATTACGGTATTAACTGCAACACATAATAGAATAATAATCGTTTCCGGCCACTCTCTCAAGACGGCTGTGGCTATAGATGTAATCAGCAGGACATATACTAAAGGGCCGCGGAATTGATTGAGGAAACGAATGATGGCCGATCGTTGCTTAAATATTAATTCATTATAACCATACAGCTTAAGCCTTTCTTTCGCCTCATTCTCGGAAAGCCCAGAGAGACCGGACGTAAGAATTGATATTACTTCGCCTATTGATTTTTTATACCATTCTATTTTATTTATATCCAATATGATTGCTTCTATTTTGAATATAGCCGTTATAGGCAATATTCACATTATTGTTAATTTTATTGTTACCGCATGTTATAAAACATCCATTATTCATGATATGTTCTCTCTCAAGAGAGCTGTTTATATTTGCGCACCCTGATAGTAAAACCGCACCCATTCCCGCAAAGAAAATAACAACAATCGCATTTTTAAGCCTGCCGATACGACATATTTCGATTAACTTTTTAAAAAAAATCATTTTCCCTTCATCCTTTATGTGTACCTAATTTATTCTTAATTTTATTTTTCTCACCTTGTATTATTTTTAGTATATATTCACCATAACTATTTTTAATATACTTTTCGTATAATGTCTCTAACCCTTTGAGCGATATATAGTTCATTCTATAGGCAATTTCTTCTATACATCCAATCTTCAACCCCTGCCTTTTTTCCATCATCTCAATAAATTTTGAGGCATCAAGTAGGCTCTCAGGCGTTCCGGTATCAAGCCACGCATAACCCCTACCAAGCGCGATAGCACTAAGCTTCCCTATCCGTAGATATTCATTGTTTACATCTGTTATTTCAAGCTCTCCCCTCGGCGAGGGTTTTAATCCTTTAGCTATGCCAACGACATTGTTATCGTAAAAATAGACCCCCGTAACCGCGCAATTAGACTTAGGCTTTAGAGGCTTTTCCTCAATGCATAAAACATTTTCTTCCTCATCAATCTCGGCAACTCCATATCTTTGCGGGTCTTCTACGTAATATGTAAATATAACTCCGCCGCGGTTCTTGCTGATAATTTCCCTTGCATAATTAAATTTACTCGTAATGCCGTGTCCATAGAATATATTATCTCCTAAAATTAAACAGACATCATCCGAACCGATAAAGTCTTCGCCAATTACAAATGCTTCCGCAAGCCCGCCGGGTGAGATCTGCTCTTTGTATTTTATATTTAATCCCAAAGTGCGTCCATCACCAAATATTGCTTTAAACTTAGACATATCGGAGGGGGTCGTAATTATTAATATATCAACAATACCGGCAAGCATTAAGGTTGACAGGGGATAATAGATCATAGGCTTGTCATAAACAGGCAAGAGTTGTTTACAGACGCTAAGAGTTATCGGTTGCAATCTAGTCCCGCTACCGCCGGCAAGGATAATACCCTTCATTAGGCAAACCACCTCCTATTTTTATTGCAATTTCTGTTTTTATTTGACTTTATACAATATAATGCAATATGTTATTACACATCAATATAAAAAACAAGGGATCAAATAACTCTATTTCTTTAACGCGTATCAGGGAATATGGAAACAATAAAAATAGATTCGTTAGCATATAAGGGTTACGGCGTAGGCAGAATTATATCCAAGGTTGTATTTGTAGATTACGCCTGTCCGGGAGATATTTTAAAGATAGAACTTTACAATGAACATAAAAACTATGCATTTGGCAAAATCATTGAGATTGTTAGCCCGTCACAAAAAAGAATCACACCTATTTGCAAATACTTTGGGATTTGCGGGGGATGTAATTATCTTCATATATCTTATGCAGAAGAAGTTTATCGGAAATTAGAAATTTTCAACTCAGAATTCAATAAAGTTTTCAAAGATATAAAAGATTTTGACTTATTTGATTTAACAGATAATCTTAAAAAGAGATGCTATCTTAACTATAGACAAAAAATTGAGTTAAAGGTCGTCCCACCCTTTATCGGATTTTATGAAAAATCATCCCACAATATTGTTGACATTAAATATTGTTATATAGCAAAGGAAAGTATAAATGAATTATTAAAAAACGTAAGAAACGCACTTCTTGGCGAAGATTACGGAAACAATTTATTAAATGAAATATCAACCATAACATTAACGGATACCGGACTAAAAAACATAACATTTGAATTAAATAATTATGCTCCAAAGCGTATCCGAAATTATGATTTAATATTTAACGATATCATAAAAAAAACAGGAGCGGATAATATCTTTGTTAAGTTCAAAATAAGAAAGGGTAAAAATATATTCAAGTACAGCAAAGATAAAATTGATAAGCCTCTATCGAACTATTTTACATTAAAAGACAAAAAATTCACGTATGATCTCCCGTCTTTTATACAGGTCAACAAAGAACAAAACGAAAATATGATAAGCAAAATATCGTTACATCTTAAAAACCTCAAAGAAAAAAGGGGTATAAATTTTAAAAATGCCCTTGATTTGTTTTGCGGATACGGTAATATCACCCTTTTTCTGGCTCATTATGCAAAAATGGTTACAGGGGTCGAAGAAAATTATTTTTCGATTAAACTTGGAGAAAAAAATATTAAACTTAACGATATCAAAAATATTAGCTTTATAATGTCCGGAGTAAAAGATTTTTTGAACAAAACGGGACAACGCGGATTACATTACGACCTAATCATAATAGACCCTCCAAGGATGGGCATAAAAGGATTGGTGTCAAAAATAACAAGTTTGAAGCCCTCGTTTATAATATATATATCATGCGACTTAATGACACTTTTAAGAGATATAAAAAAGTTTACAGAGACAGGATACTCGATAGATAAAATTAACCTGATAGATATGTTCCCAAGGACGTACCACATGGAGCACATAGCATTTTTACGCAAGGAAGCATAAAACGTACAAACCCGCAGTCTCAGAGAGGACATGCGTAACAGTTATGAATTAAATCTAACGCGAATTATACGGCCTTTATAACCTTGCCCGCCTTAAGGCATTTCGTACAAACCTTAATTTTCTTACCGGAACCGTTAATAACGGCTTTAACCTCGTGTAAATTTGGATAAGACACCTTCTTAGTCTTATTGTTGGCGTGTGAAACATTATTACCGTATTGAATACCCTTACCGCATATACTGCAAACTCTTGACATATTGTAAACCCCTTTATATATCTGTTTCTATGGTATTTTTATTTAATTATGCACTCTTTTTTATTTTTAAAATAATCAATTCGATCAGTATATAGACAAATTTGCTAATTGTCAACTAAAAACTCTTTTTTACCCATATATCAACCCCTCAATTCATATAACAAATTAAGGGGTTGATATATTACATCAATAGGTATTAATGGTAATGCTTATTTTACTTGAGCCAAAAGCCTTCTAACATTTCCTATAACTGATTTTGGAAGAGGAGCAAAGCCCGTTGACGAGGTGTATTTATGTGCCTGACCCGGGCCAAGCACCCAGTTTGTCAAATTCTTGATTATTTTCTTCGTGGCGGTATTAGGTTGCTTCCTTCTTACCATCCAGAATTCAAAATTAGAGATTGGATAAGCATCCTTTCCCGGAATGTTCCATACAATGGATTTAGCAAAATCCGCTGGAAAGTCGCCTTTTTTAAGGGCTGAATGGGCGGCTGCAGCAATAGTTTTAACGGAACCAACGACATAGTAACCAGCCTTATTTAGCAGTGCGGCATTTGAAACATGATATTCCAATACCCATCCGAAACCGGCATAACCGATTGCTCCCGGAGTTTTTTTAACGGCAGAAACAACAGCATCGTTTCCTAAGTATCCGCTTCCAACCGGCCACGCGGGAGACAAGCTTGTTCCTATTTTATTCGCCCATGTTTTTGACGTATCAGTTAAGAAACTCGTAAAACCAAAGGTTGTTCCGCTTGCGTCGGCCCTGTGAATTACAAATATATGCATATCAGGAAATTTGTATTGCGGGTTTAATTTTTTAAATATTGGATTATTCCAGTTTTTTACCTTCCCCAGATAAATATTGGCGACCAATTGCGGCGTCATCTTTAAATTAACATTATTTGGTATCCCCGGAATATTATAAATAACCTCAGCATCATCAAGGGCTACCGGAATGTTTATTAAATTAGGATACCTTTTCTTAAATGCCGTTGTAAGATAAGCATCTGAAGCACCTATGGTAACGTTACCTGCGGCAGCATTGGTGATACCGAAACCAGAACCCGTACTCGCAACGGAGACGGTGATATGTGGATGAATTTTTTGGTATGCAACAGCCCAAACGCTGTTTAACGGATAAAGCATACTAGAACCGGAAACCGTAACCGTTCCAGCGGGAAGCGCAGATTGCGAACCGACAGTGGGAGTCTTCGACTTTGCGCAGCCGGCAACAAAAACGGATACGATAAAGACAGACCCGATTACCGCCAAGCTTCCCATAATTTTTTTAAAAATACTTCGTTTCATAAATTCCCTCCATAAATAGGTTTTTAACCAGTTAAATTTACTTTTTTGCTAATTATGCTGCTTTTATTAAATCGTCTTGTTATGTGTAGATAATAACAGATTAATGTTACGACTTTATTACAATTTTGTTAAATTTTTATTACATTACATACTACTCCTATGTTTCTATTTAATGTAATATATACTTGATATTATTCATACCTTGCTATATACTTCTTGATATAAGTACGGTTTTACACCTGCCATAATTTAATAAATATAAACAATATAAATTAAAATAACGAGGGGGTACATTATGGAGTCTATGAATATTAATGTTTTTAATCCGACAAAAATACACTTTGGGAACGGATGCATAAACGATGCCGGAAAAATAGCTATAAAATACTCGGATAACGCTTTGATTATAACAGGCAAGTCCTCTATGCGAAAGTCCGGGACGTTAGATAGGTTAGTAAAAATTATGAGAAATGCGGGGGTTAATCCTATTATATTCGATAAAATCACGCCAAATCCCACGATTGATGAGATAGACAATGCCGCCGATATCGCAAAAGAAAAAGCAGTCGGCTTAATAATCGGATTAGGAGGAGGCAGTTCGCTAGATTCCGCTAAAGCCGTTGCCGTTGCCGCAAAAGGAAATATCCCCGTTTGGGAATACCTTAATGTGCACACTTCGGATGCCCTACCGGTGATAACTATTGTTTCTACATCCGGTACGGGTAGCGAGGTAAACAGATACGCCGTTATGACGAATCCTAGAACCGAAGAAAAACCCGGATTTGGCTATGAATGCATGTATCCTAAGGAAGCAATCATAGATCCTGAAATCATGACGTCAATGCCCGCCTATGTCACAGCTACCACCGGCTTTGATGTATTTATTCATATACTGGAAGCGTTCACTGGCAAGACAAGAAATGCTTTTTCTTCCGCCTATTGCATGCAAGCATTTTATCTGTTAAGGGACAATATTATTAAGGCTTATAATGAACCCCATAATTTAGACGCACGGGGCAATATGGCATTAGCCTCCGCTCTTGCCGGACTTGCCATAGACCTGTCGGGGGTTGGTATTATGCATGCCCTTGAGCATCCCTTATCCGGCCATTACACGAATATAGCCCATGGTGCCGGACTTGCCGCTTTAACGGTAGAGTCTATGAAATTTAATCTTGAAGCATGTAAAAGAGATTTTATGCTTATAGCTCATCATTTTGGCATAAAAAGAGCCGGAAGAAATGATGATGAATACGCCTATTCCTTGATTGAAAAAACACGGGAACTACTAACATCCCTCAATCTAAATATCAGCCTAAAGGATTTAGGCGTGGAAAAAAGCGCGCTACCGAAGGTTGCCGAAGGGGCATTTACAACAATGGGTTTTGCCGTCCAGAACAATCCCGCGCCCGCCAGCGAACAAACAGCACTCATGCTACTTGAGAAAAGCTATCAAACGCAATAAGTAAAAACTAAAAAACCTCAATCACCGTTGAATTTACGGTGATTGAGGAAATAAATAAACCAACTAAGATACCTATTGTCTTAGAAATTCCAAACAATAGCTGAGCCTAGTGCTATTATATCTTTATGCGTAGCCTTTGCAAACGACCTAGGTGTCGGAGAATAGTACCCTGCCGCATAAGTTCCTTTAGGTGATGTTATATCAATAATACATGATGGGCCTGTGGGCGCAGTGCCGCAATATGTAGGAGCAGGTGTAGATGCTGATTCTACGCCTCTTCCTGTCCATACATAACCACCCCATGCCTGAAACATTAAGGTTTTAGTAAAATGATGCGTAAAGTTAAGGTCAAATTCGGTTCCTATATTTGAACCACCGAACATCGGCGACCCGTTTATGCTATCCTTTAACCATGCCGCATGAACAAATGACTCCTGAAGGGTGTTGCCGGAAGCAAGAAATTCCTTCGCATACACCATAACCCCGTATTTATTTGCCAAGTTTGTACCAAGCGGAGGACCATATATGAAAGCATTACCTGGAGCATTCATTTGAATCGCCTGCCAGTTAGAATCTATTACGTTACCGAACAGAGTTCTGGTGCTTTGTACCTGCGAATAATAAGTAAAATTATAGTGACCCGCAGATATAGGCGCACCTGCGCCGAACTTTAATCCCACAGACACGGGAGTAGATGTTGGTAACATTGTAGAACCGGTCAAATACAGATCATAGGAACTGATGTCATTGTACGTATTGGTTCCAGTCGGCTGAACCGGCACATAATAACCTGCGTTTATGGTTCCTGATCCTATAGGATTGGAATACGGTACGAGATTACTAGGATAGTTATTAATTGCAGTACTGGACGCGATAATTCTGCCCCTGAAGTAATCGAATTCACCCGCTAACTTCGTTCCTGCCTTAGAATACTTTACGGATAAACCGCCAAATGTAATATTTGCGGTTGGTTCCAATGATGTTACAGTAGTTGCAGGGCTGTAAGCGGTACCACCTCCAGCTAATGTTACTACCTCGTGAAGAGAAGTACCAAACTGATTTAGATGCGCCTCGGTCAGCCATGCGCTGTAACTAATATCATTAATAGGTCTCAATGTCATGACCTCGATGGTCGGTATCGTACCTACTTGCATATGGGTATACCCAATGCCGGTAGGAGGATGTATGCCTGCGTTATAAACGTTATTACCATTGTTATAAGCACTAACCTCTGAACCGAACAATGTTCCTGCGAATACGCCGATATTACCTAACGGAAGAAAATCTCCCAGTCCGTCGGCATTTGTGTTAACGGCAATACCAAGACCAAATTTAACGGGCATACGACCAACCATAATGGCACCTATAGGCGTTATAACCCTAAGGTACGCTTGTCTTAGGCCAAATGTGTTAAAATCGTGGTTAAATCCGATAGGTGCCGGGGTTCCGCCTAGTGCGGTCCAACCGTTAGTTCCATAACCGTTCGTAACACCGTTGTAAGAATTTGTCAAATCCAATTGAACAAAAAGCTCGGCAAGCGGCATGCCGTGAGCAAGTTCATCATAGCTTATTGTAGAATTTAATCTTACCCTCTGAAGAAATGTCTGAAAGGTATTCCTGCTTGCATATTGCGAACTAGTAGAAAATACCTGCGCCTGGTTCTGTGCCCAAAGTGCCTTTACGGCATATTGTCCGCTCAAACTAAACGAAACGCCCTTTTTTGCCGATTGCGAAGCGGCAAATGATGGCACAGCCATCATTAATGTTAAAAAACCGACAATTGCAACCGCAGCAAGCAACGCCGGTAATGAAATTTTCTTCTTCATCTTTACCTCCATTATTTAATTATTTAACCATATAGCATGCAACAAGATAATCGTATTTTTAAAATCTAAATCCACACGGGCACGCTACCCTTTCCCGTAGCATTATTAATTAACATATGTCACAAAGCATTGTCAAGAAAAAAATAAACATTTATTTAAATTATTAACTTACGATAAACCATTCATTTATTATAATATACTAATATTCTTATATATATTTCTATCTATACATTAATTATACAAATTAAGTGGTCTTTGCATTAACGACGGCTACCAATCTCGCATTTTCTTTATGGGATAGTGAGGAGTGAAGGGCGCTTTGCCTAATTGACATTTCATCTTTCCTGATGTCTGCCACCAAGTGTTCCCCTATCTTCATTACTAATTTTGAATTCATCTCGTGTCCTGTTCTTTTTGCCAACACCCTACCCTTAATTCTATAACCAGACAAGTAAATATCGCCTATTAAGTCTAATACTTTATGCCTAATAAACTCGTCTTTATATCTAAGCCCGCCTTTATTAAGAACAGATGTTTCGTCCAATACTAGGGCATTATCTAAGCTGCCTCCGAGTGCAAGCCCGCTCTTTTTCATATATTCAACATCTTTTAAAAAACCGAATGTCCTAGCCTTAGAAATCTCCTTATGAAAATTGCAGGCATCAATTTTCATATCAAAAGAATCTGAATGCACTAAGGGATGATCAAAATCCATACTATAGGATATCTCGAAATCGTTAGACGGATATACGGCAATGCTCATTTCTTCAACCATATTGCTTTTATTAGTAATAGGTCTACCCGCATCCGATACAACGCTATCGTTACTTACGACTATCGGTTTAAGTATCTCTATATATTTCCTACGTTCACCTAATTTTTTGATTCCACTTTCGTAAAAAGCATCGTAAAAACACCCTGCGCTTCCGTCCATAGCCGGGATCTCGCCACCATAAACCTCAATCAGGACATTGTCAATACCTGCGCCCCATAGTGCCGACATTAAGTGCTCAACTGTGGATATGCACCTTCCGGGCAAAATGCCGCCGTTGACCTTTTTTACGCTCCCTATGCTGGTTCTTAGTGTCGTAGAGCAAATATTACTGACATCGGCTCTAATTACGGCATTCGGCTTTACATCCTTCCTTATAAACAGAATGCCGGAATTGGCTTTTGCCGGTTTTATCGTAATAGATGTTTCTTTCCCTGTATGCAACCCAATTCCCTTAAAAAAGAGTACATCTGACACGGTACATTGACGTTCATCCTTGTCTTCCTTTAATATCGCATAGCTTCCCATAATAATTCGACCCCTCTTAGTAACTTCCATAGAATTAAATATCAACGATCAAGCAAGAACCCCATAAGACAAAGCTATATTATGTTTATGCAAAAAACATGCCATTTTTTGCATAAAATACATAATAAATAAAGTTAACAAAATTAGTAAGTTATATGAAAAATAGATACAACAATGCAATTCGCTTATTCAACATGAATTTTTTTTCATATGTCTTAATGCGAACTAAAATTCGCATTAAGACAACCGTGCAGTGTGCAATAAAGCAGATTTATTTATTTTAAATTTTTTTATAAAATCTCTCTTTTTCACTATAAATACAGCCGCAATAGTTTTGCCTGTAAAGGTTGTAGTCATGAGATAATTTTATACCTTCCTTATAGCCTAATCGAAAATCCTCATAGTAAAATTTAACTCCATATTTTGTTTCCAGATTAAAACCTACATCCTTGATATAATCATGTTTTTGATGTTTGCTATATAAAAGCGTTGTTGAAAAATGACTAAATTTTGAGGATAAAGCAAGCTTCACTGTTTTTTCAAGCCGGCTGCCAATACAGTAATAACAACGGTTTTCTTCTCTGAATACAACATTCCTGAGGAATTCCTCCATATCGTAGTTCTTTTCATATATAACCTTGAAATTGACCGATTTACTAAATTTTTCAAGTGATTCCTTCCTTTTTAGGTACTCGCTGTAAGGATGAATATTGGGGTTATAAAAATACCCGATAACAATGTCAAACTTTTTAGTTACAACGGTGTAAGGATACATTAAGCAGGGGGAACAGCAGGTATGTAATAAAAGTTTATTTCCGTCTTTCATAATTGAGTATATATAATACTAATTGCCAACTTCTTTTTCTTTAATAAGTCCAAAGTGACTATAAGCCGATTCAGTGGCAATCCTGCCTTTTTTGGTTCTCAGTATGAAACCGCAGGAAACTAAATATGGCTCGACAACGTCTTCAAGGGTACCCTTTTCATCGTTCATTGCTTGCGCAACCGTCTCTATTCCTACGGGCCCACCTCCGAATTTATCTATTATCGTTCTTAAAAAAAACTTATCGTTATCGTCAAGGCCAAGCTCGTCAATACCGAGACTTTCAATGCCAAACCTAGCAACATCTGCGTCAACTGTATCTTTTTTTAAATAAAACATATAATCTCTTAATCGTCTTAATAATCTATTTGCAATCCTTGGAGTGCCCCTTGAACGACGCGCAATTTCAAAAGCAGCATTATTCTCTATCTTGATACCGTAAAGAAATGCACTTCTCGTAATAATTACCGCAAGTTCATCAGGCTCATAATACTCAAGCCTAGAAGAAAAACCGAATCTGTCGCGAAGTGGGGATGGGATAAGCCCTGCCCTTGTGGTTGCACCTATGAGAGTAAATCGCGGCAGACTGATACGTATAGACTTAGCAGTCGCACCCTCGCCTATTATTATATCAAGCTTAAAATCCTCCATTGCAGGATACAACATTTCAGCAGCCGGCTTAGGAAGTCTATGTATCTCGTCTATGAATATGATATCCCCGTTAGAAACTGAGGATAAAAGCGCCGCAATATCTCCCGCTTTCTCAATAGATGGCCCTGATGTTATTTTTATGTTAACTCCGAGTTCGTGAGATATAATATTTGCAAGCGTTGTCTTGCCAAGTCCGGGTGGTCCGAAAAACAAAAGGTGATCTAAGTCGTGATGACCAAGTGTTATGCTCCTTTTCTTGGATGCATTTATGAATATTAAAAGATTTTTTTTAAGCTTTGTCTGCCCGATATATTCATCAAAACAGGTAGGCCTTACCGGATTATCGAAGTCGTTGCCCCCAGGGTTATTAATCTCTTCACTATCCTTATTGACACCGGCAACGCGGGAAGATGAGGAAGATTTCTTGTCACCTTTAATATTGTTACCGCCTTCTGTAGTAAAATCTTTTTTAAAAGAACTCATATATGCTATTTTTTCATTTTATTAATTCTTTAATGAGTATATATACCTTAAACACTCTTTGGTCAAATCTTCGACGGTGATACTTGGCACCCCGCCATCTATCACATTTTTATAAACCTTACTTGCAAGATTAAACGATTCTAATCTTGAATATCCCAACGCCTCTAATGCGCCGGATGAGTCAAAAATAACTGAGGCCGATTGATTATGATCATCATCAGATCCGTCAATCGGCCTTACGTCAACGCATCCCTGCAACGTAAGTGACGTTTTGTTTTCACTGATGTCATCGCAATGATTATTACAAAGATCTTCTGCCTTTATATCGTTAATTAAAGCAGGTTTCTTGAAAATTTTATTTTTAAGTTCCATAATTATGCGCTCAGCCTTAGTTCTCCCTATGCCCTTAATTTGAGATAGGGCAGACACGTCTTGCATGGTCAATATATTTAAAAAATTATTGGCATCTATGCTTGAAATAACCGTTAAAGCGAGCTTAGGTCCGACATTTTTGACCTCCAGAAGGAGATTAAAAACTTCCCTCTGAATAGATGTATAGAAGCCGTAAAGGGTGATTTTATCTTCTCTGACGTGGGTATAAATAAAAAGGCTAAGAACGTCTAAGATTTTCAACTGCTCCGATGCAGGAAGAAAAACCTCGTATCCGACCCCATTTGTTTCCAGTATTATAGAGAATTTTTCATTATCTCTATAAATTACCCTTCCCTTTAAATAGGCAATCATATGGTTATTTTAATGAGTAGATAAAGTTTGACATATCAGTAGCGCAACAAACTGCAATTGCAACCGCATCCGATATGTTGTCATCCATATTATCACTTAAAAAGGCTCTAATGCCAGAGCTCTTAGGAGCATATATCATGTTTAAAGCCTCTTTCATTTGCTGCTTATTCGCATTACCGTAACCTGCAATACTCTTTTTTACAAACCTAGGCGAATATTCCCTTAATTTTATATTGAAAACCGATGATAAGAGGCATATGACCCCCCTTGCCTGCGACAATTTAATCAAGGATGCTGGATTTACCCCTGAAAACACAGATTCCAGAGACATCATGGTCGGCAAATACTCGTCTATAATCTCTTTTAGCTCTTCGTAAATTTTATTTAAATTATTGGGAAATTTAATATTTCTCGAATCAATTGACCCGCATGATATAAGATCAAAAACCCCTCCGAAGAATGGTAAATCCAAAACCGCCCAGCCAGTCAATCTTGAACCGGGATCAACCCCTATTATTCTGTAACTCATGAGGAAATATCTTAATCCTCCGCATCCGGCATATCAAAATTTGCATAAATGTTTTGAATACCGTCTATCTCTTCTAACGCATCCATTAGCTTAATCATTTGCTCTGCTTCTTTTCCTTTAACTTCTATATTTGTCTGGGGCAAATAGGAAAGCTCGTAAAACTTTTCCTTTAAGCCGTTAGATTCAAATGCAGATTTTACACTCTCTAAATCTTTTACATCGGTATAAACAAGAACCTCGTCTTCTTCGGTTTTTATATCTTCCGCTCCGGCATCGAGTGCAATCTCCATAACCTTATCTTCAGAGTGTATATTCGCATCGAATCCAATCACGCCTTTCTTGTTAAACATCCACAGAACACATCCGGGCTCTCCAAGACTACCCCCATGGCGGGACAATGCGTGCCTAACCTCTGAAACAGTCCTGTTTTTATTATCTGTTAGCGTATCTATAAGCAATGCTACACCGGCGGGACCATATCCTTCGTATATTATTTCCTCGTAAGTTTCCCCTTCAAGCTCTCCCGCCCCTTTTTTGATGGCTCGCTCGATGTTATCCTTGGGCATATTTGCAGCCTTAGCTTCATCAACAGCAAGTCTTAATCTTGGATTTGACGATATATCTTTACCGCCTATTTTTGTGCTTGTAATGATCTCATGAATAATGTTGGTAAATATTTTACCCTTCTTTATATCTAATGCTCCTTTTTTTCTTTTGATCGTACTCCACTTACTGTGACCCGACATAAAACCTCCGTAACGTTATAAGGATGTCTTCTTTTACCGACTTACCGAATCCAATATTTTTATTGACCATATGTTATGGGAATGACTTCTATCGTATACGTAACAGGTCAATGTTATTATTTATTTATATTAAAGTCAAATTAATTAGCATAGGAATGTTGCCAGGAATAGTTACATTAAATTAGGCCACGGTAAATATCCGTATATTTTTAAAGTACCGGGGTGTGTCTATAATCGCCTAAAAATACTTTGCTTATTATATGGTGCGAAAGGGGGGAGTCGAACCCCCATGGGTTTCCCCGCTGGATTCTAAGTCCAGTGCGTATACCAGTTTCGCCACTCTCGCAAAGATAAACTTTTGAATCAGATAAGCTATATCAAAAATTAAAGAAAGGTATTAAGCGCGTTCGCTTATCGAAGTTTTTAATGGCGGGGCCGACGGGGATCGAACCCGCGACCTCCGGCGTGACAGGCCGGCGTTCTAACCGTCTGAACTACAGCCCCGTTTAAGATATAAAACCTTTTTATACAGTCTCAATTATAATAATTTAAGAGAAAAAGTCAAGGAATTAATGAAACTTACTAAACTTTACTTGGTAGGCGGAACAGGGCTCGAACCTGTGACCCCCGGCGTGTAAAGCCGATGCTCTAACCAACTGAGCTACCCGCCCGTGAACCAATGACTACAAAAAACAGAATTACCCCGGTTTTCAACCTTACGGATCCTTTTCGGGCTTCCTGTTTTCACTAAAACTTCATTTTATACTCGCGCGTCCATTTATGAATGCCAACGGACACAGACCGCCCCCGTTTTTATATATCTAAAAAACGAGAGCGAAAAATTAAATCACAGTATAAAATTACCTACTTTCCAGAATTAACTGCTTCTTTAAAAGATTTTCCGGGCTTAAACTTTGGAGACTTAGATGCCTTAATTTGAATCTCTTCACCTGTCTGAGGATTCCTTCCTTTTCTTGCCGCCCTTTTAGTAACTTCAAATGTGCCAAAACCGACAAGCCGAACAACATCATTCTTTTTAAGAGCGTTAATGATGGCGCCAATCGTCGCACTAAGCGCTTTTTCACTATCAGTCTTAGTAAGCTTGGAGAGTTTTGCAATTGCATCTACCAATTCTGCTTTTGTCATACCTGACTTCCTCCTTTACGTTTTAAGGGTTTAATAGTTAACTTTTTAATAATTACTACTCAATACTCAATGTCCGCAAGGGCTCATATAAACATACTTAATATATATACATTTCCATTATGTATGTCAATAAAAAAACTACTCTGCCCCTGGGTTTGCAAACTAACACATCGCGTTAACTACTTTACGCCGATGTTACGGGAGCGACTCAACGCCGCAAGACTGGCTATCGGCCGTACTTAGCCTGGCTATCCTTTTCGTAGAGAAGGATAGGAAGTCCATTATTTTTAATTACATCGTCGTTGATAATACATTCCTTAATCGTCAGGTCCGTCGGTATGTCGTACATGACATCCAACATCACAGATTCTAAAATAGTCCTTAACCCTCTTGCCCCAGAACCATGCGCTACCGCCTTTTTTGTAATTTCCTTAATTGCAGAATCGGTAAATCTCAAATTAACATTTTCCAACTCAAATAATTTTTGATACTGTTTTACCAAGGCATTTTTAGGCTTCGTCAGAATTTCGATAAGAGCATCCTTATCCAACTCTCCAAGTGTGGCTATAACCGGTAGTCTGCCGATGAATTCTGGAATAAGTCCATAGTCTAATAAATCTCTAGTCTCAACCTGCTTGATCACTTCGTAAGGATCGACTGATTTACCAGACTTTGAAATTGTGTTGAAACCTATCGGTTGGGAATGAATTCGCCTCTCGATAACTTTGTCTAAACCGTTAAATGCACCACCACAAATAAATAGAATATTGCTTGTATCTATTCTGAGAAATTCTTGGTGCGGATGCTTCCTGCCGCCCTTTGGGGGAACATTTGCTATAGTACCTTCGATTATTTTTAAAAGCGCCTGCTGAACGCCCTCTCCTGAAACATCTCTCGTTATAGAAACATTATTCGATTTTTTTGTTATCTTGTCAATTTCATCCACATATATAATTCCTTTCTGAGCCCTTTCTATGTCATAATCCGCATTCTGCAAAAGAGATAGAAGAATACTTTCAACATCTTCGCCGACATACCCTGCTTCCGTAAGTGTCGTGGCATCGGCTATAACAAAGGGCAAATCAAGCATACGAGCAAGCGTTTGCGCCAAAAGCGTTTTACCGCTACCCGTAGGTCCAATTACTAAAATATTACTTTTTTGCATCTCAACATCCGGATATTTTTTATCTTTTTCGTTGTGTACCGTATCATTATCCGAACTTTTAACAGCAAGATTATGCTCTATCCTCTTGTAATGATTATAAACTGCAACAGCAAGAACCTTCTTTGCTTTTTCTTGGCCTACTACATATTGATCTAAAAAAGTTTTAATCTCTACAGGCTTATATAAAGGGTTTTTAACCTTAATATCTGTACTGAGAGGCTTACTTTCCTCTGATATTATATCGTTACAAAGGCTAATGCATTCATCGCAAATGTAAACGGAAGGACCTGCTATGAGTTTCCTGACCTCATCCTGCGACTTACCGCAAAAAGAGCAATAAAGCTCCCTCTCGGTGTTATCACCGTTACCATTACTGTTATTATTACTTTTTCTTGCCATATTTTTTATTACCTCTTTTGCTCTGATATCACACTAAATATTCTAAACTAACTAAAAAATTATTTCACGCTTTTAATATTTTTTTTCTCTACAACTTTGTCTACAATACCATACTCGACCGATTGTTCGCCACTCATATAAAAATCCCTCTCAGTATCAATTTGAATCTTATCTATCGGCTGGGCAGTATGTGTTGCAAGGATGAGATTTAACTCCTCTCTCATCCTAAGGATCTCCCTCGCTTGTATGTCAATATCGGTGGCCTGTCCTTGAAAGCCACCGGCCGGCTGATGTATCATAATCCTGGAATGGGGAAGAGTGAACCTTTTCCCCTTTGCGCCTGCGGCTAAAAGCACAGCACCCATACTCGCCGCCTGCCCCATACAAAGCGTAGAAACATCCGGTTTTATATATTGCATAGTATCATAAATAGCAAGACCGGAGGTTATAACACCACCGGGGGAATTTATATAAATACTAATATCCTTTTCAGGGTCCTCCGACTCAAGAAATAACAATTGTGCTATGATTACATTTGCAAAACTATCGTCTATTGCCTCGCCTATAAATACAATCCTATCCTTTAGAAGACGAGAATAAATATCGTATGCCCTCTCCCCTCGATGTGTTTGTTCTATGACCATTGGAATAAGCGACATGTCCTTTGTTCTCCTTATAATTTATTTTTACTATGCAATGATATGCATATATCTATACGTATGATACCTTATTTTCAAGAATAAAATCAAATATTTTATCATCAAGCAACGCATGCCTTAAGTTATTATTGGCTTCATCAGATGTGTAAAACCCTCTTACCTCGTCTTCTTTTAAACCGGACTCGGCGACTGTTCTCTTATAAAATTCTTCAAAATCACTTTCTTCCACTTTAATACTTTCTACTTCGGAAATCTTGGCAAATAATAAATATAATGCCAAATCACGTTTTGCCATAATTCTTAGTACATTCATTAAATTATCTTTTTGTTTACCGTCCGCATCCTTATATTTACCCTGTTTCTTTAGTTCCTCTAACCTCGTTAACGCATCTTCCTCAACTATGCTTTCCGGTAACTCTACCGGATTAAGCCTGACAAGCTCATCAGATACGGCAATCCTAATAGATTCCTTATACCTCTTATTCTCGTAGCCTATAAGATTCTTTTTGACATATTCCTTGAATCCATCAATATCCTTAAAATCACCAAAATTTTTAATCGTAGCAACATTAAGTTCGGGCATTATTTTTTTATTTATCTCCTTGATAACGCCTTTTACCGTGACATTTCTCTCTTTGTCGTTATATTCAAAAGTATCACCCTTCTTTTTACCCACAAAAACAGATTCGAATAACTTGTCTATAATATTAGAATTAAGGCTTATTAAATAATTCTTGGCATTATCCACCTCTTTGCCCGTTTCATCTAATGTAATGTAATCTATTTTAATAAAATATCTATCGGTAGTGTTTATGGCAATAGATTCATCTTGTTCCTCACTATCTGCGGTTCGCTCAAGCAAAAAATCTATTTCTTCCTTAATAATATCTTCGGTTATTTCTCGTTTGTCTATAGCCTTAATCTTCATATCTAAATTTAGATTTTGCACGGAAGGCATAACCTCAAAATGTATAGAATATTCATTATCGTCCTTTTCCTCAATATTTGGGGTTCCTACAACAATAATCTTTTTTTCGGCTAATATTTTCCTGAAATCCTCATTTAAAATCTCAGCCGTAGCCTCTTCGAGAAGTTCTGCCTCATAAAACTTTTTGATAATGGACAGCGGAGCCTTTCCCGGCCTAAAACCCTTTATACTGGACTTTTTAGCCGCATTTTCCAACTTCTTTTTCAAGAGCTCGTCAACCCTTGTACTATCTAATTTTAAACTAACCCTTTTTTTTATTGAGGTCTCATCCTCTATAGTGACATCGGCAACCGCATTATCCATTAAAATCCCCTTAGTTTATTAATTTAATTTATAATTAATTTTTATTATATTATATGATTAATTAGCCGACAAATATAGGTCTCTTTGAAAGCATATCAGGAAGAACCAAGTTTCTATATGGCATATTTTTAGTCTCGTCTTTAATTTCTTTTACCAACTCTTCAGGGCTAAGGCTAAAATTTTTTCTTTCTTTATACCTATCCCTGACTGACAATACGCCATTATCTGCCTCTTTACGCCCGACTACTACGATATATGGAACCCAATCTTCTTCGGCAAACATAACCTTTTTGCCAAGACTAAAATCCCTATCGTCTATATCAACCCTCACACCTGAACTAAAAATTTTTTCCTTAATCTTAACGGCAAAATCCAAGAATTTATCAGATACCGGCACTATCCTTACCTGCGTAGGGCTGAGCCATAAAGGCAAAACCGGAATATCTTTTTTAAGTGCTTCCTCAAGCACAAGATACATCCATCTTTCTATTGCACCAATAGAAGAATGGCATATTATGCATCCTTCCTTTTCTCCTTTTTCGTTTACAAAATTTATACCGTATCTCCCGGCATCTTCAACATCAAGCTGAACAGTGGAAAGTTGGCACGAACCGTTAACAGAATCAACCCCTTGAAATTCATGCTTAAGTGCCCAATAATGTTTCATTTTAGATAATGTTTCTATAAGGGCAGGCTTCTTTGAATATTTCAAAAGTTCTACGATTTTATCCTTGTACTTGTGATAGTACTCTTCAACTATTCTAAAAACAACTGCATATTCAATTTTTGCAGCCTCGGCTAAATCCGCATATTTCTTATAAAGCTCCGCATACTCATTAAATCCCTCTTCTAAATTAAGACAAAAACTATGTATATCAGGCATTGTAAAGCCCCTTAATCTTCTTAGTCCGGATAACTCCCCGCTCTTTTCATACCTAAAACTCTTTGAGAACTCATAGAATCTCAGCGGCAACTGCTTGTAGCTAATTTTAGTATCCTTGAGCATTGAAAAAAGCCCAAAATCCCCGGCAAACCTTAAAACAAACTCCTTATCCTGCGCAAATCTGCCAACCTCTGATTTTTCATCCGGAACAAAAATAGAATAATGCCGCTCATGGAAAGACTCGCCCTGCCCTCTAATCTCAGGCTTATTCCAGTTGTATATCAAGGGAGTTTCAATCTCCATACACCTTAATTGATTTAGTGCAATATCTTCTGCCCAATCGGAGATAAGTTTATATAATAATGTTCCCTTAGGATAAAGCCTCAAATGGCCGGAATCTGAATTTTCCTCGTAATCGGCTATTTCCAATCGCTTCATAGCTGACACTGAAGGCGGGGTCACACCGTCTTTTATTTTAAATTCCTCAAACGCTATAACCTTCTTCAGGGATGGATAATCTTTTAAAATTTCACTGTTTAATACTTTTTTGTCTTTTAAATCTAGCTTGGTCTCAAAACCGTTGTAACCCAATATAAAAAATTTGCTTTCTACATCTTTTACAGATTCTTCTCTTGTTTTTCGTTTTAAGGGCTTTTCAACTGAGATATGCCGAGATGACTCGCTTAAAGGGTGGCCCTTGCAAGATATTTTGAAACTTTTATACCATCCAAAGGGAGACCTGTGAACCGATTCGATAGATTCCAGTTTCTTTTTTAAAGCATTGAGTATTTCAACAGCAAAAGAAGGCTCTGCAAGACTGCTTGACAAGTGAGCATAAGGATACAAGACTATAACCTGAGGTTTCAGCTTTTCGGCAATACTTTTTATTTCGTGAAAAGCCTTACTTATAACTAAGCTAGCATCTGCCTTATCACTCTTTTCTACGGTGCAGAAAACGACCAACGGCTCATCAAACGACAACTCCGATTCTCCAACAGGATTAAAATCCATCTCTTCGGCAACTGGCGTCTTCCCTGTCAAAGAATAGCTAAAGAAATCGGCATGTATAATTAATAGTTGCATATCAATTAAAAGTCATTAGGAAGATTCTCAAGTTCTTTTGCTGTAAAAACGGGTCCGTCCTTACATACATAAACACTTCCTACATTACATCTTCCGCATTTGCCCAATCCGCATTTCATTCTATTTTCAAGTGTTGTAATAATATTTTCTTTATCAAAACCCATCTTTTCTTCTAGCGATTTCAATGAAAACTTTATCATAATTGGGGGTCCGCAAACAATAGCAACGCTGTTTTCCCCTTTTAAGGGAAGCTCTTCTAAAATGGTAGGAACAAAACCTACTTTCCCTACCCAATTGGGGGTCTCTCCGCCCGGATCAACGGTAATGACTACATCTGTGTTCTTATGCTTTCTCCAATCATCGAATATATCTTTATATAAAAGATCGGCCACGGTTCTCGCCCCATATAGAACGGTTATCTTACCGTAATCATCCCGTTTGTCAAAACAATATTCAAGAATAGATTTCACCGGCGCCATACCTATTCCGCCGCCAATAAAGACAAGATTCTTACCCTTCATCTTTGATGTATCAAAATGGTTGCCGTATGGTCCCCTGAAGGACAGTTTATCGCCGGGATTTAATCCGTTCATACCGGTAGTTGCTCTACCGGAAGTCCTAAAGCTAAATTCAAAAAAATCCTTTCTCAATGGAGACGATGAAAATCCAAAGGTCGATTCGCCCTCACCTATAACCGAGAATTCTCCAAACTGACCCGGCAAAAAAAATGTGCTCGCGCCATCTATGGTTAGACGAATAGTTTTAGTATCATTCGTCTCCTGAATTATCTCCTTTATTTCTGCCATCTTAGGTAAATAAATATTTTCCATCAACTATCACTCCAGTTTAATATTTGTAAATTAAGGTAAAAATAGTTCTACAGCAACGTTAAATCTCTTACAACTTCCTTAAGATCTATATCTTCTGGGCAATTCCTTGAGCATCTGCCGCACCCAACACATAAATATTTATCAAATTTCTCACTATATATTTTGAACTTATGCATAAGCCTCTGCCTATATCTATCTCCCTGTGTATTTCTTGGATTATGCCCCGATGTATGAAGCGTAAATAACGCAAACTGACAGGAATCCCAATTCTTAATCCTCTTGCCCTCTTTCATATTTCCTTCATCTTGAATATCGAAACAGTGGCAGGTAGGACACGTATATGTGCAAATCCCGCAACCTATGCAGGACAAAAACCTATTCTGAAAATAGTCGTGATCGAAATTATTATCCAAAAAACTCTTCGCTTTTTCGACTTCAAATGTCTTCTTCCAGTCTTGCTCTGACGGCATTTTATCCTTAGAAATATCGCTTAAAAGGCTCATATAAGGCTTGAGAAGATCGAGCCCTTTTTCACTTACAATGGTAACAAAATATTTGCCGTCACCCTTTTTGAGCAGTATATCCGAACCGTGTGAGCTTTCAGGCGAAAGCTGCATCTCCGTGCAAAAACAGTAATTATCGGGTTTTTCACATGCTATAGAAATAATGGTTAAATTATTAAACCGCTCATTGAAAAATCCATCCTTATAACCCCAGTTAAAAACCTTTTCCATTATAGGGCCAGCCGCAGCATCACAGGGTCTTGAACCAAAAATTACTCTCTTCTTGTTCTCGCCGCTGCACATGTCAAGACCGTCTTTGAGATCTATATCCACACCCGAAAAGGAATACTCAAACAGTGTTTCCGTCTTTGGAAGAAGATACTCTTTATACGATACCTTAGGTAAAAGCACATCAAGGTTTGCATCTGCAAATCTATCTATTTTTCCATAAAAAGTGTCTCCGTCCTTATCCATCGGGGCTATAACTTCAAACGCATCCGACACTAAAGAATCGACAAGCTTTTCCAGATTTTCTATTCCGATCTCAAAATATTTTTCTTCCATTATACAAACTCTCCCGCATCTTACTTTATAAACTCGTTAAAATCACTTTCGCTAAATACTCCGAATACCGGTTTGGCATCAATATCAAGCCCGGATTTATACCCAAATAGGTCGTATGTATCCCTTGCCATTTTTTCGTTAATAAGCATTAGGGGAATATTCACAGGACAAGCGCGCTCACACTCACCGCAGCCTATGCAACGTCCTGATAAATGATAAGCCCTGATCAAATTCCACTGGGCATTGCCTGTCTCCTCAAGGTTGGTATCTATCCATTGCGGCACATTCTTTTCGACAATACATCTGGAACAATAACATAAAGGACATGCCTGCCTGCAAGCATAGCACTTAATGCACTTATCAAACTCTTTCTCCCAGAAGGCATCCTTTTCTTCGGAACCCATAGCGTCCAACTCTTCTATTTTCGCATAAGGCTTGATATTGCCCGATATAACGAGCTTAGGATCTGCGCACTCGATAAGATAATCATGCAAGATAGGCTCATGCTCACTACAAATAAGGCACTTATCGTAAACAGTATTTTCTGAAAGATCGGACTCGCCTTTGTCGGCAAGACTTTGCCTTATCACGCCGTTACATTCAACGCCGATTATCTTTATATTTTCTCTCGCAACTTGGTACTCTTGTATCAATGCGTTAAGTGCTTTTTCATCGCAACCCTTAACCACTATGCCTATTCTGCCAAATTTTTTAACCTCTTGTTTCTTTAAAAATACAGCTAGATCCTGAACAGAATGACGGTTAAACAATAGCTTACTCGTATCCTCCGGCTTGGTAATAAACACCGGACGCATTCTTTTAGGGTGTGAACCCTCGGTATAGCCGATTATCAGGCTAACCTCTTTACTTTCCAAGAGGTCTTTTGCTATCTTTTGCAACTTTTCGTCTATATTTGCCATATGATATCCTAAAAGTTAAATTTAAACCTGCCCATGTTCTCTTTTTTCAATCTTATATATGAAAAAAGAAATGGGCAGAGACCCACATTTAATTTATATTATTTTTTAAATATATCGCTAGAATTACCTTTTAATGACTTAATCTTGTCGGTAAACTCATTAATTATAGAAACCCACTTATTGCCCTCGGAAGCACTAATCCATGAAAACTCCATCCTATTCAAATCAACCCCGAGAAAACCCAATAAATTCCTGAAGATAGCATATTTTCTCCTTGAATGATAATTCCCGCTTATGTAATGGCAATCGCCGGGATGACAACCGGAAATCAACACACCCTTGGCGCCTTTCTTAAATGCCTCCACGATAAATAGAGGATCTATCCTTCCCGAACAAGGAAGCTTTATCACCCTCACATTATCGGAATACTTCATCCTGCTCGTTCCCGCAAGATCCGCCCCACTGTACGTGCACCAATTACAAACGAATGCAATAATCCGAGGGTCGCTATCATCGCTTGTTTTCGCAAGCTCTTCTTTTTTATCTTCCATTTATGGCGAACTCCTTTTTACCTATTTTCATATTTATTTCCTACCGTTTAATGCAACAGCTTGTATTATTGTATCAAATTTAAATAGCTAACGACTTAATCTCTGCATATATCTGATCATCCATAAATCCTTTGACATCTATCGATTTAGAAAAACATGCATTAACACATGCACCGCAACCGGTGCAAAGTCCGGGATTAACATTGGCAACAACCTTTATAAGCTTGCCACTTCTATCCTTAATCTCTTTTTTGCTAATCGCACTATAACCACAAACCCTTTGGCAGTAAAAACATGCAACGCAAGTAGCTTCATTAACGCTGGCGATAGTTCCCTCAACCTCATACTCATCTTTCGAAAACAACCCTAATATTTTGGCTGCGACTGCAGAACCGGAAACAACCGACTCCGGAATATCCCTTGGCCCCTGCGCCATACCCGCAAGAAAAATGCCAGCAGTGGAAGACTCGGCAGGACGAAGCTTAGGGTGGGATTCCGTATAAAACCCATATTTATCATATGATATGCCTAGCATTTGAGCAATCTTGTCGGAACCCTTTTTAGGTATAACACCGGTTGCCAAAACCACCATATCCGCCGCAATTTCTACCTGATTGCCGGAAAGCGTATCAGCCCCCTTAACGATAAGTTTGCCGTCATTTTCATAAATCTTCGACACCCTGCCCCTAAGATAAATTGCACCATCTTGTTCCATGGCACCCCTGACAAATTCTTCATACCCCTTACTCGTCGCCCTTATATCTATGTAAAAGACATAACTTTGAGAACCGTGAACCTTATGTGCAAACAATTTTGTGTGCTTCGCAGTATACATACAACAAACTTTTGAGCAATAAGGCACGCCTTTTTCGGGGTCCCTTGAGCCTACGCATTGAATAAACACGATTGTTTGCGGGATTTTGCCGTCAGACGGTCTCTTAATTACACCCTCGGTTGGGCCGGATGCAGATAAAAGTCTTTCAAATTGCAAACCCGATATGACATCTTTAAATTTGCCGTAACCATATTCACCATACATAGAATTTTCCATTAAATCATAACCGGTTGCGGCTACAATTGCGCCAACGGTCTCTTCTATAATTTCATCCTTTATGTCAAAATCAATACATTTAGGACCACAAGCCTCATAACATTTAACGCATTTTCCGCCTTTTCTGAAATGAAGACAAACCGATCTGTCTAATACAGGGATAAGAGGAACGGCTTGAGGAAAAGGAACGTATATAGCCGTTCTTTCAGATAAATTTACATTAAATTCACTCTTGACATTTTTATGCATAGGACAGGCATTCCAGCATTCGCCGCAACCGGTGCAATCCTTCTCGACAACGCTTCTTGCCTTTTTTCTTATTTTAATCTTAAAGTTTCCTATATATCCTGATACGTCTTCGACCTCTGAATATGTATATAGCTTAATATTTGGACTCTGATTCACTTCGACCATTTTCGGAGTCATGATGCAACTGGAACAATCAAGGGTCGGAAAAGTTTCATCAAGCTGGATCATTCTTCCGCCTATGGACGGCTCCTTCTCTACGAGCAGAACCTCAATTCCTCCGCTTGCAATATCTAATGCCGCCTGAATGCCGGATATGCCCCCTCCTATAACAAGCGCCTTTTTGTTCAAGGGCACCCTAACATCTTCGATAGGTTTATCTCTCTTAACCTTTTCGACCATCATCTTCATCAAATCTATCGCTTTATTGGTAGCCCTTTCTTTATCATCGTGAACCCAAGAAACCTGCTCTCTAATATTGGCGATCTCGACAAAATACGGGTTTAAGCCCTCTTGAATGGCGGCTTTCCTGAATGTCTTTTCATGCATATGTGGGGAACAAGCCGCAAGAACAACTCCCGTCAGATTTTCTTTCTTAATCATATTCCTTAAACTGTTCTGCCCAGGATCGGAACACATATATTTATAGTCGATTGCAGTTACGACACCAGGAATATTCCTGGCCTCCTCGGCAACCTTAACAACATCAACCGTCCCCGCAATATTTGAACCGCACCAACAAACAAAAACTCCTACTCTTGCCATAATATATACCCCATATATTGCTCAATTTTCACTTAACTAAACTTGCATTCTATTACTAAAAATATATAGACCGATGATACCTACTCAGGCAATCCCTCGATCTTCTTTAAAACCTTATCCGCCGCAACCATATGCCCCTCTATCGCAAGATCTTTATAGCTTATTCCAAAGGAAAGCCCCAAGAGCTCGGTTATAAAAAACACCGGCAACCCCAACTTTTCAGCATATTTCCTTTCTATCTCTCTTTGCCTAACATCTAAATTAGAGTGACACAAGGGACAGGCAACAACTACAAGGTCTGCTCCGTGTTTTTTGATATCATATAAAATATTACCCGTCAAAGCCATAACCACATCGGGTTTAGAAAGCGAATTAATAGCTCCGCAACACTCGGTCTTAAAGGAATAATTCACTGGTTCAGCCCCTGTAAGCCCGACTAATTCGTCCATAGACATAGGATTTTCAGGATCGTCAAACTGCATAATCTTGGGCGGTCTCACTAACAAGCAACCATAGTAAGAGGCAACTTTTAAACCGGTTAAACGCTTTTTAACCATAGATTTTATCTTATCCTTACCTACAACATCATTGAGAAATTCAAGCATATTGCTTATACCTATTTTGGCGTTGTAAGGCATTTCTATGGAGTCGGTTATCCTTTTTTTAAGGATATCGTCGGCTTGAAGTTCATAGTCGGCAGTTTTGAGCCTATTAGAACATGCAGCGCATGGAGCAAGAACCGATTCAAATCCTTCTTTTTCTGCTATCGCAAGATTTCTTGCGGGAAGAGCCACGGAAATATTATGGTTTATACTGTGAGCCGCGGAAGCGCCGCAACAGTTCCAATCTGGTATTTCTTTAACCTCTATATTTAACGCCTTAAGTATTCTTAGCAGAGACACTTCATATTCAAATGATGTTCCTTTAAGTGAACATCCCGGGTAATATGCTAATTTCATGTATATAATTTCTCCCCAATAGTGTTAATATTTACTCAAAATCCTTAAAAATCTTGGCAATTTGATTTAAACCAGAAATCTTTTCCCCGTGCATCTTAAGTTTGCCCTTTTCAATCATCTTTGGAGCTAAAAACATATCCCTGAACAAATGCCTTGTTTTAAACTTGTATTTGCCTACAAGCTCAAGCTCGAATATTCTGCCATTAGATTTAACATTATCCAAGAAAACCTCATGGAACATCTGCACCTCTTTTTCTACCTTTGACAAGATTCCTCGTCCTTTGGCTATTTCTCTTAAAACATCCATAATTCCGGCAACCTCAAACCCTTTAGGGCAGCGTGTGGAACATGTATTACACGAAACGCAAAGCCATATGGTCTTAGAGTTTAGAACGGTATTATCCATTCCCAGTTCCGTCATTTTT
This sequence comes from uncultured Actinomycetes bacterium, assembly GCA_964631685.1. Classification (GTDB taxonomy): domain Bacteria; phylum SZUA-79; class SZUA-79; order Acidulodesulfobacterales; family Acidulodesulfobacteraceae; genus Acidulodesulfobacterium. Next base: position 99,484 of record CAZVZU010000004.1, read on the forward strand.
ATAATTTGGTTTGGAGTATAATCCATTTCGAAGTTAACAGGACAGCCGGCAGAACACTTTCCGCACTGATAGCATCTGGAGAGTTTATCGTGAAGCATCGACTCCACTTTTGATGCAAAATTTCGTCTATTTTGTTCGTTTATAACTATTTTCATCGTAAATATCCTTTGTATATTTTAATCATTAAGATTATTCGTGAATATCACATTAAGAAATATTAGAACGACTCGCAAAAATGTAGTCTTGTTATTCTAATTTATATCAGCCTTTTAGTCAAGCGATTTTTAAAGTTTTTCAAACTAAATTGAATTATTGACTTGTGACTCTACAGTCATTATAATAGTGGTTGTATGTTCGGGATAAGACAATCTGAACATACGTTTACTTAAAAAATTCAAAAATCATTAGAATTGCAATGATATCCAAATCACCTAAATATGCCATTTTCTCCTTGCTTTGTATTATTGTAATTGTAGTTTGTTTTTCCTATAATTCTTATGCATTAAATGGACACAAACAAGCCCGCGGATACAAGCCGGCCACCACCAAAAATATTCTACTCTTTATTCCCTCTTATATCGGAAAATCCTCAATTGACAGAGATGCGCCGCATACTATAGGGCTGACGGCAGCACTCAAGCTATCCCTTAAGCATTATCCCGGCATATTGTTATCTAAATATGACTATATATCCTCCATATATGCCAAAAACCAGTCACTTCACCTATATTATCCACAGATTTCCGGCACTGCTGTTTTTTCTAAAAATTCAGCTATGAGCAATAGCGTAGGCGGAATGAATTATTCTGTTAACAACTACTCCGGAAGCATCAATGCCACTTATATGCTCTACTCTTTCGGTTCCCGCTACTACGGCTACCTCGGATCGGTTTATCAAATGAAAAGGGCCAATGCGGGTTATAACCTATCGATAAATAAAAATCTTTACAGTGTGGTGATTAATTTTGCTACATACTTTGCAGACATAGAGTTAATGAAGGCCGATAGAGAAAATATGAAAAGCTACGAGATGCAATATAAGGCCGCTTTTGAATTCTATAAAATAGGAACGGGTAATCTCTTGGATGCCGAAACGGCAAAAGCCAATATGGAAAATGCAAAAGCTGTATACACAAACTCAATTTATAATCTAAGGATTGCAAGACTGGCGCTATTTAATTCAATCGGACTTTCCCCGTCAAAAAAATATCGATTTGTCAATACGCTTAAATTTAAGCCTTTAGTACAAAAACTTGACAGTCTTATAAAGACGGCTGTGAAATTGAACCCCGAACTTAAGGAATCAATATATGCTGTTAAATCGTCAAGAGCCGCTATAGATGAAGCAGCAAGTGGATATTTTCCTGAACTAAGCGCAGATTTTTCATATACAGGACAGAATTCATCATTTCCGTTAAATAGAAATTATTCGGTTGGCGTATCTGTTTCAATACCTATTTTTAACGGATTTCTGACCCAAAATAAAATAGAATATTCCAAGGCAATGTTAAACAGTAATATATGGAGCAGGCGACTTATCCGCGATAATCTTGTCTATAGCATATCTATCGATTATTATGCTATTCTTAACCAATATTTAACCGCAAAAATGCTAAAGTCATCGGAAGATGCGGCGATGCTCGCATATAAACTTGCGTTAAAAAGTTATAAAATAGGCATAGGTTCAATGCTTGAACTTACAATTGCAAATACGCGATATATATCAGCCGAAACAAATTACATAAATGCAAAATTTACCTATTTTTATCAAAAAGCAAAACTTTATTCCGATCTGGGTTTAATGCGGGAACATTATATCAAATGAAAAAACATGCAGAGTATACGGTGAAAAAATGAAAAAAAGTACAATAATAATCTCAATAATAATAATTCTGGTTTTATTATCCGTTTCTTATCCTTTTATAATGAAATCCGGACATAAAAGACCCAGATACAAGCTTTACATAATAAATCCGATAACAATACAAAAATATATAACAACATCCGGGATAGCGAACCCTATGCATACGATAAATGTGGGCACTCAAGTATCAGGAAGATTCACAAAACTTCATGTATGGTACAATTCCGTGGTAAAAAAAGGGCAACTTCTCGCCGAGATTGATCCTACGGCTTTTATCCAAAAAATAGATCAGGACAAGGCAAATCTTGAATCCGCAGAGGCTAATGTAGCAAAACAAAAGGCGATTTTGTCGTTCAACAAGCTTACATACTATAGAAACAAAGTGCTATGGAAAGAAAATTTGATAGCCCACGCGAAAGAGCAGGGTACTTTCAGTATATATCTTCAGAGTGCTGCCCAGCTTAAATATGCCGAAGGTATGGTTAATGCCGTTAATGCCCAACTTGCAATAGATAAAACAAATCTTTCATATACAAAAATATACTCACCGGTCAACGGCATAATCATAAATATCAATGTAGTTGTAGGGCAAACGGTCGCTTCAAGCTTTCAAACCCCAAGTCTATTTACTATAGGAGAGAATATCTCTCGAATGGAGATAGATACTGCCACAAATGAATCTGATCTCGCCGGCATAAAAAAGGGTGATGCCGCATCATTCACCGTCTACGCTCATCCCAATAAGACAATATGGGGATATGTACATAATATTAGAATAAACCCTACGACCGTTTCAGGTGTCGTAAACTATAATGTCACAATATATTTCAATAATAAACACGGGCTGGTTCTTCCTGGGATGACCGCAATTGCAAAAATATATACATTGAAAAGAAAGAATATTCTCGGCGTCCCAAATTCTGCATTGAGGTTCATTCCAAAAAACGAAAACAAAACAGTTTTATATAATTTATCTAAAAACCTCAGGGTCGGCTACGGGGTTGTATGGATATTAAAAAATAAAGAAAAACCCAAACCCGTCATAGTTAAACTGGGGATAAACAACGATAACTACACGCAGATTATCTCTAAATATGTTAAAACCGGAACGAGGGTAATAATCGGTTTAAAGACTAATTTCCAGACTGCCTCGTCCACTAACAAAAGATCATTTTTATAGATTTTTTATATTACTTTATGGAACATAAAAACATTAAAACCCACCTGATAGAGCTTGAAAATATCGGGATGATATATAAAATAGGCGATGTTTCCTATGAAGTTTTGATGGAGATAAATTTGAATATCGATAAAGGAGAGTTTGTTTCTATAATGGGGGCGTCAGGCTCTGGTAAATCCACTCTACTGAATATATTAGGGTGCCTTGATAGGCCCACATCTGGAAGATATTTTCTTGAAGGCAGGGATATATCAAGCTTAACCCCTGATGAACTTGCCGGAGTAAGAAACACAAAAATAGGCTTTGTTTTCCAAGGCTTCAATCTTATCCAGAGACTTTCAATAGTTGAAAACGTAGAACTCCCCCTATATTACTCCGGACTACCATCATCTGTAGCCACCGAGATGGCAATGGAAGCATTAAAACTTGTAGATATGCCGGACACGGGGAATAAATTTCCTAATCAGATATCAGGCGGGGAGCAGCAAAGGGTCGCAATAGCAAGGGCAATTATAAACAATGCGCCGATAATTATGGCCGATGAACCTACCGGCAACCTTGATTCCCATAGAGGCGCAGATGTGATGAATTTTTTTCAAAAGATTAACGAGGAAAGAAAATCTACAATCATTCTAGTGTCACACGATAAAGACATAGCCGGTTACGGAAAAAGGCTTATAACCGTTAAAGACGGGAGGATTATGCCACCCATTTCCAATATACAACAATTTATCAACTAACCTATTAATCAACCCAATGAAAAAAGTAAAATTTGCATTTTTTTTGGACATAAAATCGGCGTATAAAACACTTCTTAGAAATAAAATAAGGTCTCTTTTAACAATACTCGGAATAATTATTGGCGTAGGCTCCGTTATCGCAACGGTAAGTATTGGACAAGGAGCCTCGGAAGCCATACAAAATTCCATCAAGTCCATGGGATCCAATCTGCTCATAATTCTTCCGGGTTCATCCTCTACAGGGGGCATCAGAGGCGGGCTTGGAGCATTACCAACATTGACATTAGGCGATGTTTATGCAATAAAAAAACTACGCGCCGTTAAAGCAGCTTCGGGAAATTTCGGCACGGTTCGGCAAATAATATGGCGCGGAAACAACTGGTCGACCTTTATCATGGGCGCAAACTCAACATTTCCATTAATTAGAGACTGGCCATCAGCAAGAGGTGTATTTTTTGACCGGCAACAGGTCTTATCGGCATCAAATGTAGCTGTTATAGGCAATACGGCAGCAACTGAGCTTTTTGGACTAATGAATCCGCTAGGACGCATAATACTCATAAAGAACATTCCTTTTACAATAATTGGACTTTTATCCGTCAAGGGCTTTAATGCATTCGGCCGAGATCAGGATGATACGGTAATAATACCGATAACTACGATGTTGAAAAAGATTGCGGGAACTACATGGGTACACGCTATAACTGTATCCGCAAGATCAAAAAAAGACACATCCATAGCTCAATCGGAAATCACGATACTTTTAAGGCAAAGACATCATATCCCCCCACACAAACCAAACGATTTTTTTGTAAGAAATCTTGCCCAAATTGCAAAAACCGTAAGCTCCAGCGCAAATATCTTTACTATCCTTTTGGGAAGTATAGCTACGGTATCTCTACTTGTCGGGGGCATAGGAATAATGAATATAATGCTTGTTTCCGTCACTGAAAGGACTAAGGAGATAGGAATCAGAATGGCTATAGGGGCCAAAAGAAAAGATATTTTAAAACAATTTTTGATCGAATCTGCAATGTTAAGTCTTTTTGGTGGAATACTAGGCATCGCCTGCGGTATTGGCCTTTCAGATGTTATATCTGTTTTTTCACCATTTAAAACCATAGTCACTATTGAGCCTATCGTGATCTCATTAATATTCTCATTAGCAGTAGGTATCTTTTTCGGATTCTATCCTGCATACAAGGCATCCAAAATGAATCCGGTAGAGGCACTGAGATACGAATAGACACTCACAACTACTTAGTCTATGCATTTTTCTATTGTCTGATTGAACGCAGTAATATCCGGATTTACGCCTTCATAAAGACATGCGCCCGCCGCTTTTAATCCCTCTACAAAATCCTCGCCCGATATATATATATCGTTAGAAGGCTCAATAAGTTTTCCTTCAATCATAACACAAGGACCATCAGGATCGTTTTTATCCCTAAAGTCTGACGGAATTATCGAGATCTTAACATTTCTAAATGTCGAAATAATGAGCCATGCAACAGAAGAATACATCTTGCATCTCCCGTGCGGAGGGCATTTGGTGATAATTTTTACTTCGACAGGTTCGCTCTCCATACTTAATCATCCCCTCTTGTTTTGCATTTTAATTAAACATATCTTAAACCGCATTTAAGTGATAATATACAATTACGCTGTCCGCTTCCAAATTATTTGTATTTCTGTTATATTAGTAACATATATAATTATTTAGTTGCATTATAACATAACACAAAAAATATGAATATCTAAGGTTTTGTCAGCCATATGTTCAAGGCATTAAAAGAAAATATAAATTCGGTTTATGAAAGAGACCCTGCAGCAAGGAATATATTGGAAGTATTATTGTGCTATCCGGGGCTTCATGCGATATGTTTCCATAAAATTGCACATTTTTTATGGAAACATCAGCTACGACTTTTGGCAAGATTAATATCTCAGCTTGGAAGGTTTATTACTGCCATAGAGATTCATCCCGGGGCCAAGATTGGCAGGAGATTTTTTATTGACCACGGGATGGGGATAGTTATCGGGGAAACAGCCGAGATAGGCGATGACGTTACTATGTATCATGGTGTTACGCTTGGCGGGACAAGCTGGAAAAAGGAAAAAAGGCATCCAACAATAGAAGATAGGGTCATAATAGGCACAGGGGCAAAGATATTAGGACCGCTTGTTGTTGGGCACGATTCTAAAATTGGCGCAAATTCTGTTGTAGTGAGCGCTGTTATGCCCCATTCGACGGTTGTGGGAATACCTGCAAAATCTACAAAAAGGGATGAGTCAGAGGTACATAGGAATGTCGATCTCGAACACGATAGGTTGTTTGACCCCGCTTTTTATGAAATTTCTATTCTAAAATCCAAAATATCGGAACTTGAAGAAAAGATTCGAGACATTAAAGAACGATAAATCGGAAATAAACCTATATAGTTTAAAAACATCGACAATTGGAGTGTTAAAATAAATGAGACTTTCATCGAAAGGGCAATATGCCGTCAGGGCTATAATAGACTTGTCGTATTATTCCAGAAACAGCCTCGCACCAATCAGCTTAAAAGATATAGCTAAAAGAGAATCTATATCAATTCACTATTTGGAACAGATATTTTTTACACTGAAAAAAGCGAATATAGTGCGAAGCTTAAGAGGGCCAAATGGCGGATACGTGCTCAATAAGAAACCGTCAGAGATTCTGATAGGCGAAATAATAGCCTCCGTGGAACCCATTGAAATCATCAGCTGTATAAGCAAGGCTAAAAACAAAAAGGGGTGTGAAAGAAAATCCGTTTGCCTCGCTTTCGATATGTGGAATTCGATCTCAACAAAAATAACAGAATTTTTGAACTCTATCACTATCGAAGATGTTATAAGTGAATATGAGCATAAACAAAAATCAAACAGCGGAATTATTAAGAAAACTTGCAAAGATTAGTCGCAATCTTACAATTAATGTAACCTTAAATTTTACTAAATGCCAAGAATTTATTTAGATTATAACGCAACAACACCGTTGGACCCTATAGTTTTGAAAGAGGTAATCAACACCCTGAAAAATTTTCAGGGAAACCCCTCCAGCGTGTACGAAGAGGGAAGAGCGGCAAGAATTTTAATAGAAGACTCAAGAGATTTCGTTAAATCGTTTCTGGACGCAAATAGCAGTGATGAGGTGATTTTTACCTCTTCCGGTTCAGAGTCACTTAATCTTGCTATTATCGGTACCGCGTACGCATATAAAAGGCTCAATAAAAATTCAATACCTCATATAATAACATCCAAGGTGGAACATCAAGCAGTTCAAAGCGCATTTAAATTCCTGGAATCGCAAGGGGTGGAGACAACCTATATTGATATCAATGAATTCGGAGAATTAATCATTGATGACCTTATTTCAAGTATCAAGGAAAACACTATATTGGTTTCAATCATGGGGGCAAACAATGAGACAGGTACAATATTTCCTATAAAACAGATATTTAAAGCCGTGAAAAATACAAGGGACGACATTTTATGTCACAGCGATCTGGTTCAAATTATAGGAAAAAACAGTTTTAATCTCAAGGATGTCCCTCTAGACTTATGTAGTTTTTCCGGTCACAAGTTTTATGCCCTCAAGGGATGTGGCGTTTTATACATGAAAAAGGGAGTAAAAATAGACCCGATAATATACGGCGGACATCAAGAAAGAGGGCTAAGGGCAGGAACAGAAAACACGGCAGGGATTGTCTCCATCGCCAAAGGGCTCGGCGTCTTTAAAGACAATATGGATAATGAAATTAAAACTATAAGTGCTTTGGGTAATATTTTCTTAGATAAACTTTTTTCTACCATCGAGGGTATAAAGCTTAACGGTCATCCGGTTAATAGGCTTAAGAACACTGCAAATGTCTCTTTTGACGGGGTGAAAGCAGAGTCATTATTGTTTAATCTCGACCTTTACGGAATAAGCGCATCGGCCGGTTCTGCTTGTAATGCCGGAGCAATATCCTTGTCTCATGTTTTACGGGCTCACGGTTACGACATAAAAAGGATTGAATCAGCAATTAGATTTAGCATCGGAAGATTTACAACATTGGGTGACTTAGATTATGCGGTAAGCGCTATAAAAAAAGGGGTTTTAAAACTTCGGGCAATCTCCGCGTAAAAATTATCAAATTTAATCATATCAATAGCGTATTAATGTTTATAAAAGCGAAAAAGACCATCGCGGTCGCAATGTCTGGCGGCGTTGACAGCTCCGTCAGCGCGATAATGCTTAAAAAAAGAGGATACAATGTCATTGGCGTCTCAATGCATCTGTTTAGTGCGGATAACGCTAGCGAAACAAAAACGTGTTGCAGTACAAATGATATTCTTGATGCCAAGAAGGTATGCGTCAAGTTAGGCATACCTCATTTTGTCATAAATCTTGAAGAAAACTTTAAGTCATCGGTTATAGAACCCTTTGTTGATGAATATGTTAACGGCAGAACGCCTAACCCATGCATATTATGTAACCATATCTTAAAATTCGATATTCTACTAAAAAGGGTTAGGGAGCTAGATGCTCAATTTATCGCAACGGGTCATTATGCCAGAATAATAAAAAATAAAACCGGCGAATACTTTCTTTTAAAGTCAAACGATATCTTTAAAGACCAGTCTTACGTTCTTTATAATTTAACGCAAGACAGCCTTAAAAGCATTATTTTCCCCCTCGGCGGTTTGAATAAAGAATACACGAGAAAAATAGCATTGGAATCCGGCTTCAAGCAAATATCAGACAAAAAAGAGAGTATGGAGATATGTTTCATCTCTAATAAAAATTACGCCAAATTTATAAAAAAACGGGTTACTCCTTCTATTACCGGCAATGAAGGTCTTATAAAGAACCTAAAGGGCGAGGTATTGGGTAAGCACAGCGGTATTTTTAATTATACGATCGGACAACGGAAAGGGCTCGGTTTATCGATGAAAGCTCCTGTATATGTTACAAAAATATCGGCTGACACCAACGAAATATTCGTCGGGACATTAGATAATTGCTATAAAAACAAGCTGTACATACAAGACTTTAATTTTATTAACACAGAAAGCAAAGAGAGATTAAACAAAATGCATTTAACCGTCAAAATAAGGTATTCATCGCCAAACCATAACTGTCAAGCCTTTGCTTTAGAGAATAATATCGTTAAGGTGCTATTTGACGATCCGGTCAAGTTTGTAGCCCCGGGACAGTCCGCAGTTTTGTATTCCGGTCTTAAGGTTATAGGGGGGGGGATTATATCGCAATGAATCTCATGGAAACTATAAGAGATAGCATAATTGATGCATTAAATTTAGATATAAACGAAATTAATGCCATTAGGCGTGAGAGCGATACCTTTGATTGCGCTATTATCTCTTCGGGTTGCAAACTGAACCAGTTTGAGTCATCTCAATTTGAAGAAATACTCAAGCAGTTAAATATAAACATTGTTAAACCGGATTTGACAGCTCGAAACGCAGACTCGGACAAAAATATAAATATTAAATCTAAAAACATTCGGCTATTTTTATTAAATACATGTTCGGTTACCGAAAGGGCTGATGTCCACACAAACAAGATTATACGAAAAATTAGGAGAAATTACCCTAAATGCCGACTGATATTGACGGGATGTTCGGTAGAGCTTAATAAAGAGGGTTTATCGTCTATTCCTAACGTAAAATTAATCGATAATACCAAAAAGGCAAGATTATTGAAAACCGCTTCGAAAATCTTACCCAATACCATATTGAATCAAAATAGAACAAGACCATATCTTAAGATACAAGAGGGATGCGATACAAAATGTTCATTTTGTATCATACCCAAGGCAAGACCTGCCAAATGGTCCTTAGAGATTAAAGATGTCCTAAATTCCATTGAAGGACTCGATAACTTGGGATATAAAGAGGTTATACTTACGGGCGTAAATATCGGTTCCTATGAAATACCTAATAAGATACATAAAGATGAGCAAAGTCGAGGTCTAAAAGAATTATTAAAAAGAATTGAGGGATTGAACACATCTATAAAAATAAGAATAAGTTCTATAGACCCACTTTATTTTGACGACGAACTAATTGAGATTCTAGCCAACAGCAAAAAAATACAAAACCATTTTCATATTCCATTACAGAGTGCCTCAAATAGGATACTTTCGCTAATGAATAGGCATTATAATTTTGAGTATTACATGGATATTGTCTGTAAACTGACCGATAAGATAAAAGATGTTGCGATAGGTACTGATATTATAAGTGGTTTCCCGTCTGAAACGAAACATGATTTTTCTGAAACTGTCAACAACTTGGCTAAATTGCCTATTTATTATATTCATGCATTTTCATACTCGGATAGGTCCGGCACTGAGGCGTCACTTATGAAACCGAAGGTACATAATCAGATTATCAAGCAAAGAACCAATGAAATTATAAAAATTTCATTGCAGAAGAAAATAGACTTTCATCTCAGATTTAAAAATAGATCATTAGAATTCTTGAGTCTTCCCGCCGATAAGGCGATAAGCTCAAATTACATAAAAGCAAAACTAATAGAAAATAACCCTACGCTACCTAAAGGCAGACTATTTAAGGGTAATATAGTAGAAACCGATAATTTAGATACCAAAGATGAAGTGTTAATCACTTTCGGAAATTTTATTTAAAACACAATAAGCTAAATGAATTTTAAGACAATCTATGAAAGATTAGGCTACAATTTTAAGAATAAAGAACTAATTAGACTTGCCTTCACCCATAAATCCTATGATTGCACATTAAACTATGAAAGGCTTGAGTTTCTTGGAGACGCAATTATAGAGCTAATTGTCTCGGAATATCTTTATCTAAATTTTAAGGGTTTATTCGAGGGCGAACTCTCACGGAGACGCGCTGTGATAGTCAGTCTTGAAAATCTGTACAAAATTGCAGAACATTTAAACATTGCTGAATTTATTGCTTATATCAATGGGAAACATGAAGAGAATTTGAAAAAACAAAAGAATAAAAGAATTATCGGAAATGTTTACGAGGCTATAATAGGTGCAATATTCCTAGATTCATCTTACGATAAGGCCAAGAATGTATTCTTGGAACATTTATCAAGATTAATGCCGGAAATAAATGAAGAAATTTTTGAAAACAAAGACTTCAAAACAATATTACAGGAGCTTGTGCAAAAACAGTATAATATTGTGCCAAAATATTATACAATAAGAAGAGATGGACCTGATCATCGCGTAATTTTCACAGTGTGCGTTGACATAGATAATGAAATTCTAGGATATGGGCGCGGTTTATCAAAAAAAATTGCAGAACAAATTGCTGCATCAGAAGCATTAAAATCATTCAACAATAAAACCATATGACAAAACATAATAACTCTTTAGTAATCCTCATAGGCCGGCCAAATGTAGGCAAATCCACCATTTTCAATAAGATGCTCGGCAGCTCGCATGCATTAACTTCAAAGATCTCCGGCACAACATTGGATTTAAATATGAAACCTACATCATACCGTAATGTTAATTTTCTAATTTCCGATAGCGGCGGTTTTAATATTTCATCTTCCGACGAAGCTTCCGCGCAAGAAAAATTATTGGAAAAACAGATAAGGGAACGTGTTTTTGATTTCACTAAAAAGGCACATATTATTCTTCTTGTTGTTGATTTTAAAAGCGGAATGATACCTGAAGATAAAGAAATATATATGCATCTTGTTAAAAATATTATCCCTGTTTCAAAAGGGGGCATTGGGGGTACGATTATTCTTGTAATCAACAAGGTTGATTCCGTAGAAAATATTAAAAATGCTATTGTGGAATTTTCATCCCTCGGGATTAAAAAAATTATTGAGATGAGCGCCGAAAACGGTATGGGCATAGACGACCTCTTAGAGCAAATTGTTAAAGAAATAAAAGCCCCGGGCAAAGCATCTATGGACTTTTATGAAAATAGCTTAAAAATTGCGATAGTCGGCAGATCCAACAGCGGCAAATCTACATTTATAAACTCTATAACAAAAGAAGATATTTTGTTTACCGATGAAAAACCGGGTACGACAAGAGATTCAATTGATACTTACCTTAGGTACAAGAAACAAGCAATATCATTAATAGATACCTGCGGAATAAGAAAAAAATCAAGGCTGGATATTAATTCAATCGGCTTTCAAAAACAGAGCCTGGCCCAAGTAAAAAGAGCGGATGTCGTAGTAGTCTTTATAGATATAACTACAGAGATAACCCACGATGATTTGTCGTTATTAAAAATGATAAGTTTAGAGAAAAAACCGTTCATAATAGCCTTTACCAAGTGGGACTTAAAGAATGAGGAGTTTAATGTAACGGAGCTCAAAAAAGATATCAAATGTGCACTAAAGGAATTTTCCCATACACCCTATATTTTTATCTCTTCCAAGATAAATAAAAACCTGAATAAACTCATAGATATATCTATATCGCTGAATAATGCAAAGAAAATAAAAATCCGGACAAAAGATATCAATAAATTCATAGTGGCTTCTAAAAACAATGCAAAAACAGTTAGGCTCTTTAAATACATAGCTTACGGAGCGCAAAAAACCGACGCGAACATTCCTACATTTATATTTTTTACAAACAACAAACGGAGAATATTCGGAATGGAGGATATAAAATACCTGCGAACCAATATAAAAAACTATTTTAAAATAAAAACAAATGTCGAAGTTCTAATAGAGTATAAAAAGTACTCTACTTAATTTTATCAGACAATTCATCCAACCTATTTTCTATCTTATCAATCTTACGTGCTAACTCCTCAATGTCGTAGGTCGAAGCAAAGTGCATTTCGTCGAGTAAGATGTCGGCTAACTTTTCCTTGATAGCCCTAAATATAACACCCGATTCATACTTCACGGTTTCTATAATCTGATCCGCCGCTTCTTTGCTTTCCTCATCGGATATATCTACATAATCATCTAATTTTTCCTGCGCCGTGATAGAAAGACCCTTAAGGGCTTTGAGAATCAAATTTATATTGTCTGACATCTGAACCTTCCTTTTAAATTATTTTATTTAGTTACATTTTATATCAATAAAATCAAATACCGTTTTGTTTTACCTTTGCCATAACCGGCCTAAGGGAAATATTGTGCCTAGAAAAACCCATCTCGGCGTAATCCGCGCCCAATGCAATACCCACTAACTGGGGAAAATGCATTATTGGCAAAGACAACTTTTTATTAATGCTCTTTGCGGCAACAGTTTGGTATGTATCAAGGCTCAAATGGCAAAGCGGACAAGGAGTTACCATAACATCGGCGTTTTTTTCTTGTGCATCAAAAATAGCATTTCCGGCTAAAGAAGTCGAGGTATTTTCATTGACCAGTATAGTCTGAAAACCGCAACACTTTGTCCTGCGCGCATAAGATACAGGCTCGCCTCCCAACGCCTTAATTAGATCTTCAAACCCCTGAGGATTCTCCGGGTCTTCAAACTTCACAACACTAGAAGGCCTTAATATATGACATCCGTAAAATGGAGCTATATTAACCCCTTTGAAACTATTTACAACCTTCTCCTTGAGATTATCAAACCCTATGTCGTCCCTGATAGCATACAAAATGTGTTTAACCTTAACCTTGCCCTCGTATTTAAGCCCAATCTTAGAAAGATACTCATTTGTCTTATCCAACGACTCCTTATTATTTATAAGTTCTTCATTAACCTCGCTAAGCGTTAGGGTGCAAGTATTGCAAATGGTCAATATGTCAAGCCCATCCTTTTCAGCCAAAGCCAATGTTCTGCCGTTTATATAGAGCTTTAAATTTTTATCAAATCCGTCAATAACGCCACCACCACAACATGACGCTTCCGGCATAGAGACTAAAGTAATCCCAAGTTTTTCTGCCACATATCTGGTCGCATTGTCAAGCTCCTTGGCACTTTCTTGTGCCACGCAACCTGGGTAATAAGCATAACTTATCATTTTCCCTCCAAATCTAAGTCCTTAAACGCAAGTCTGATATCATCTACATCTTTGATTAATTTGAGCCTAATGGGCGGTATCTTACCCTTGAGACCTGCCCCGAATATGACCGGCAAATCGTTTATAATGCCGGTAATTCCCCCCGTATCCAAAGCAACCTTGATTTCGTCCAACATTCCCGTCTCTTCAACGGACTTGGCTATCGAAATGGTGTGCTTGGCGCCATTAGAAAAGACTATAGAATTTTTAATAGCTTTTTCATGTAATTTAACTATTCCCTTTATGGGCGAAATTCCCTTCGGACAAAATTCCTCACACGCTTGGCAATGAACGCAATCCCACATGCCGTTAGGCTTCGAGCCGTTAACCAAGCGGGAACCGTTTCTATCGTTATCCCGCGGATCCTCACTGTACCTGTAAAGTTTTGCCAAAGCGGCGGGTCCCAGATAATTTTTATTCCCTGTAACACCCCCACACTCAGAATAGCAACATTCACATAGGATACAATTAGGTGTATCATTATTCCCCGTCAAATTACCAAATTCAGATTTATAATAAATAGGCTGGCTTATTTTTTCCCCTTCTTTAAGAGCATGGAATTTATTATGTTCACCGGCATCCTCGTTTCTTTGTCCTAAGAGATACGGCCTGATCTCCTTGACCTTATCAAAAAAACTTTCCTGATCGACTATAAGGTCGCGAACCACCGGCATATTAGCGAGAGGTTCAACATTGATCATGCCAAATTTATCAATTTCAAAACTGACCTGGGTCTTACAAGCAAGCTTTGAAATGCCGTTTACCTTCATAGCGCAAGAACCGCATATTGCACTTCTACATGACCTTCTAAAGCTTAAAGTCCCATCCATCTCCGCCTTTATTTTAATTAAGGCATTTAAAACCGTCATGCCTGGAAAATCTTGGACAATATAGTCTTTATAGTACGGTTTGTCGTCAGTTTCCGGATTAAACCTATAACTCCTAACCTTAAATTCCATTAATATTACCTCTTGCTATAATTTGCCGTTATTTTAAACCTACCCGTACATATCCGCATAAACCAATTTGCATTTAATATGTCCTAGGTTTAGGCTTAAACTTTGTAATAGAAACCTTGGAAAAATCGAATTTTATATTTCCGTTGTCACCCAGGGTGACCAATGTATGTTTAAGCCAGTTTGCATCGTCTCTTTCCGGATAATCATTCCTATAATGAGCACCTCTGGATTCTTTTCTCAATATTGCTCCCTTGGCGATTATTTCTGCAATCAGCAAGATATTCTTAAATTCGAAAGCTTCGACAATATCCGTATTAAATGACTTAGACTTATCATCAATCCCAATGCTCTCAGCGCGTTCTTTAAGCTCGTCAATTTTTTCAACAGCTTTTTTCATGATACCTTCTTCCCTGAAAACACCGACATTAGCCCTCATGGTCTCTTGAAGCTCTTGCTTTAGCAGGCCGTATCTTTCTTTTCCGTCTGATTTTTTCAGTTTATCAAATGTTTCTTCGTCTCTTTTTACAAGCGATTCGTCAAAATCGGTATAAGTTGCATTTTTTAAATATTCTGCAATATCAATACCCGCCCTTCTGCCAAAAACTATAGTGTCTAGTAAAGAGTTGCCGCCAAGCCTATTTGCACCATGGACACTGACACATGCGGATTCTCCAGCTGAATAATATCCATCAATAGCGGTCCTGCCATTACTATCGGTCTTAATGCCGCCCATAGAATAATGAGCGCCGGGCCTAATCGGAATAGGATCATCAATAGGGTTAACACCCTCAAAATCTATTGACAACTGCATTATTTGAGGCAATTTTTCCATTATCCTTTTCTTCCCAAGATGACGAACATCCAATAAAATAGCCCCGTCTACCCCTCTTCCATTATTTATCTCCGTCTGCTCGGCTCTTGCTACCACATCTCTTGGAGCAAGCTCCATTGCCTTAGGGGCATATTTAGACATAAATCTTTCACCCGCCGAATTGAGAAGGTAAGCGCCCTCGCCTCTTGCACCTTCCGTAACTAATATCCCTGTACTTTTAAGGGTTGTAGGATGAAACTGGACAAACTCCATATCCATAAGCGGAACGCCCGCCTTGATGGAAATAACCATCCCGTCTCCGGTATTGATAAGCGCATTTGTGTTGGCGGAATAAACCTGCCCGTAGCCACCCGTGGCAAATAAGACAACCTTTGCCGCAATACCCTCGAATTTTCCATTTTTTATATCATAGGCAACAACACCGGCAATCTTTCCGTTATTGGTAACCAGACTCGTAACAAAATATTCATAAAGTATTTTTGTATCGTATTTAATAATATTATCAAAAAGCCCATGGAGCATCATGTGCCCAACGGCATCCGCATAGTAACAAGAACGGGGATAACTTTGACCACCGAATGGTCTCTGGGCGATACCGCCCGAGTCTGTTCTGTTAAAAACAACACCCATCTTTTGAAGCTCCAGTATATTTGCAGGTGCTTCACTCGTTAAAATCTCAATAGCTTCTTGATCTCCAAGGTAATCGCTACCCTTAACCGTATCAAAAAAATGGGATTCCCATGAGTCGTTTTTATCCAAGGCGGCATTAACCCCACCCTGAGCTGCGCCGGAATGGGACCTTGTAGGATAAACCTTACTAACTATTACAGCATCCACCCCTTTTTTCCTGAGCTCAACACAGGCTCTAAGTCCTGCAAGCCCTGCGCCCACAATAACCACATCATGTTTCAGCATAAACAACCCCTATTTTTTTATCTTTTTAGATTTATAAGTTGATCAGTATCAATTTTTTAAGTCAATACGATTAAGCTATTATAGAATAACTTTGGTAATATTGCAATAAATTTTTTCAGTAGTGTATTCCCCGATTGAATAAAACCTAAATTTTTGATAGACTCTATATCTGTTTATACATAAATAGGGTGTTAATTATAACCTACCAACGTCATGGCTGTTACCAATGTAATGAAGCTTAAATATATTCAATTTTCTATTTTATTGCTAATCGGCATTTTTTCTGTTGCCATTTTAATGGGGATATTTTTTAACCGACAAGATACTTCGTCCATAAAAAAAAATAGTCCTCATAATGAGAGGAAGAATAGTTTGATTATCGGCCTGCCGGCGGATGCCACAAACCTGATTGGCAATATGGCTGCAGACGCTCCTTCGGCCGAGGTTACCTCTCAAATTTACGATGGACTTGTAAAATATAACAGAAATTTTAAAATAGTTCCCGATCTCGCTAAATCATGGAAGATCAGCAACGGCGGGAAAACAATAACATTCTATCTTTATCATAACATTTATTGGCAGGACGGTCGTAAATTTAGTGCCCAGGATGTTCTCTTTACATATCTTTTGATGATAAACCCGAAAACTCCGACAGCATATGCTACTGAATATCTTAGAGTTTACAAAGCGAGTGTCATTGGAAAATATATTTTCAGGGTCACATATAAAAAACCGTATGCTCCCGCATTGTCTTCATGGGGATTAAGTATATTACCTAAACACCTGTTGAAAGGCAGAAATTTACTGACCACAAGATTAAGAAGCCATCCCATCGGTACGGGTCCTTATGAATTTTCCACATGGATTCACGGATATGAAATAATATTAAAAGCAAATCCTCGTTATTTTATGGGGGCTCCCAAAATAAAACAACTTATTTATAGAATAGTTCCCGACCCACAGGCAATGTTTTTAATGCTCAAATCAAATGGCATTGATTATATGGGATTAACACCGATTCAATTTAAATATGAAACGGAAAACGAAAAATTTAATTCCCGCTATAAAAAATATATTCATCCATCATTGAGCTTTACATTTTTAGGATACAACCTCCTAGACCCTCTTTTTAAAAGCGTCAGGGTCAGGCAAGCCTTAAATTATGCAATAAACAAAAAAGAAATAATAAGCGGAGCACTCCTGGGATTGGGCATAAAATGCTACGGACCGTTTATGCCCGGAACATTTTTTTACAACAAAGATGTAAAAAAATATATATATAATCCACAAAAGGCACTTATTCTTTTAGGCGAAAAAGGTTGGCACCTCAATAACAACCGAATTTTAGAAAAAAAAAGGGTTCCGTTTAAATTTACAATACTAACGCCGCAGGGAAATCCCGGGCGATTAGCAGCAGCAGAAATAATCCAGCAAAACCTTAAAAAAATAGGTATCAAGGTGGACATAAGGGTAATGGAATGGACATCCTTAATCTCTGAATTTATTTTAAAAAAAAGGTTCCAAAGCGTCTTGCTGGGCTTTACTATAACCCCTAATCCATACGACAACGCATCTATATTTACGAGCTCTAATATCGTCCCGAAAGGCCTAAATTTTACATCCTTTAGCAATAGCAAGATAGATAGCCTATTTAAGCATGTACGCTCAACATTTGACCTTAAAAAACAGAAGGTGTATTACTTTGCAATTCAACAACTTCTTGCAAAAGAATCTCCCTATACCTTTTTATATATACCCTTCTCAATGCCCGTGGTAAAACGCAGTATTAAAGGTATAGTACCGGCACCGGCAGGCATAGGCTACGATATAAGAAAATGGTACTATGCCGATTTTGCAAGCTAAATTAACATTAAAAATCATAAACGTGACTTTTATCATACTTTAAATTTTTAAAAACCGATACAATAAACACTCTGATTTAAAACCAAATATAATCATTTATTACCAAGGAGGGGGGAGTTTTATGAGCGATAGTTCTAAATTTTTAGAAATATCCGATGATGATATCAGTGCGGCATTTAAAGAGATAAAGGCCTATATTGATATCTCACCGGAGGACTTCAAAACAATATATGTCCACGCGCTAAAACACGCAAAAAGTCGATTGTTTAGCGTTAAAGTAAACAATGTAATGGTGAAAAATGTTATCACCATACCTAAAGAGTCCAGCATTAATGAGGCAATCCACCTATTGTCTACGGATAAGATATCTTGCCTGCCGGTTGTGGATAAAGACAATACAGTGTTAGGCATTGTAACTCGCAAGGATGTTATAGCAGCAACGGGTATTGTAGAAAATCACACTTTAAAGGATATAATGAGACATATTACCGGCGTGCCTACTCCTCATCAAAATACTGTTTATACTAAGACAGTCAATGACATAATGTCATCTCCTGCCATAATCATTAATTCCGGCGCAGATATAAAGGATGCAGCAAATAAGTTAATTGATATGAGAATAAACAATCTGCCGGTTGTGGATGAAGACAATAAACTAGTAGGTGTCATATCTACCGGGGATATTGTCAATAATACAGGAGGGATAAAATTATGAATGAATATTTGCAGAAAATGAAAGGCGGGGGAACGCACCCCTCGGGCACTAATGTTCCAGAAGTTTTTTGGTCTGGGGTTGGTTCTTTTCTTGGTATTTTTGCATGCGGATACCTTTCGTTAGGCTATTTTACCCTACTTGACTTAACCTTACTAATAGGTTCATTTGGAGCTTCCGCCGTTCTCGTATACGCAGCAATAAAAAGTCCGCTTGCGCAACCGAGAAACCTTGTGGGCGGGCATATTCTATCAGGATTAGTTGGCGTAGCAAGTTATCAGTTGTTTAGTTCCAATTTGGCCTTAGCTGCGGCACTTGCCGTGTCGGTTGCCATAATGGTAATGCTTGCAACCAAGACTTTGCATCCCCCCGGTGGAGCAACAGCACTTATCGCCGTAATCGGTGGCGCCCCCATACATAGGTTAGGATTTCTATATGCATTAATACCTGCCGGTCTCGGAGCGGTAGTTTTATTAATAATAGCTCTTTTAGTAAATAACCTATCTGAAAATAGAAAATATCCTGAATACTGGCTTTAACGCCTTAAATTGATTTGCCATACAAAATTGTCCATCATTATCGGTGCACTTGTTAAAACGCACCGATAATGATGGACAATTTTGTATGGCAAATCAAGCCTATTGAAAAAATATCTTGACAAAAAAGTAAACTTGTTAAATAATGGTATCTTTAGATTATATAAAATGTTGGTTGAACCATAATTGTATTGTATAGAATCTCAGGAGGGGTGGCGTATATGTCGGAAAGTAAATGGGTGTTAGTAGATGCAAAGGGCGTTAGCTTGGGAAGGGTTGCTAGCTTTATCGCCAACAAGCTAATGGGGAAGGATAAGCCTGACTGGACGCCTTATGCCGACAATGGTGATTTCGTTGTTGTTGTTAACAGTGCTAAGGTCAAATTAACCGGCAAAAAGATGGATAAAAAGGAATATAATTTTCATAGTGAGTATCCAGGGGGGCTTAAGACTTTCAACTACAAGGATATGCTCAAGAAAAACCCTACATTTCCTGTTATGCAAGCCGTAAAGGGTATGCTTCCTAAAAATAAGCTTTCAAGCGCTCTTCTTAGAAAAATTAAGGTTTATCCGGGTGAGAATCATCCTCATATTGCACAACAGCCTGAAAAAATTGAAATGGTTAATTAAATATAAACAATAGGTATTTTGATTATGACAAAAAAGAACATTATACATTCGGTCGGAAAAAGAAAAACAGGAGTAGCAAGGGTATATTTCAAAAAGGGATTAGGAAAGATTATCGTTAATGGGAGAGATTTTAACGAATATTTTCCCATTGAACGTTCAAGAGTGAACGCTACTAAGGCGTTAACATTTTATCCAATAGAAGATAAATTTGATATCTATGTTAATGTCAAGGGGGGCGGGGCTAGCGGACAGGCTGGTGCGATTAGGCTTGCTCTCGCAAAGGCTATCTTGTCGATCAGCCCTGATATGAAGGAATCTCTTGCAAAAGCCTCTCTGCTCACAAGTGACCCTAGGATGAAAGAAAGAAAGAAATATGGTCAAAAGGGTGCAAGAGCAAGATTCCAGTTTTCAAAAAGATAATTTTATATACATGGACGTTCTATTGGACGCCCATGTATCAATATTTTTAATTGGACTCGCGGTAATTCAAATATTTAATGATAAATGTATCTGTTGTAGGCGCATCCGGTTATAGCGGTATTTACTTGATTCATGCTCTATCTTTAAGGCAGGATGTTACGCTTTCTAAAATAACATCAAGAAGTTTTTCCAATAGGAAGATTTCTGATGTTTTTCCGGTATTTACAAAATTCAAAACTAAACAAAACAGTATTTCCGATTTATTATTCACGTCTTACGATGTTGACTCTATTGCTTCGTCGTCGGATGTTGTCTTTTTTTGCCTGCCTCACGGTGAAAGTTCAAAGCTTATTTCGCACATCCTTAAGAAGAATAATAAAATCAAAATTATAGATATCGGGGCTGATTACAGATTTGACGACCTGGATATGTACGAAGAGTTTTATGGCAAGCGTAGTTTACATGATGACGAGTTAAACTCTATGTTTGTTTACGGCCTGGGGGATGTTTTTTATGATAAAATAAAAAACTCGCAGTTCGTTGCAAACCCCGGATGCTACCCAACGGGAGCTCTTTTACCACTGCTTCCCATTTTAGATATCGTAGATTCAAGCATGCTCATTATAATTGATGCACTGTCAGGAATCTCAGGCGCGGGCAGGATAGCAAGTTTGTCAAATATATTCTGTGAGGTAGAAAATTCAGTTAAGGCCTACAATGTGTGGTCACATAGGCATATGCCGGAAATCAGGGAAAAAATAATATCTGCTTTTTTACGCGATAATAAAAATCCTAATAAGGATAAACCGGCAATTTTATTCACCCCCCACATTATCCCTATTGAAAGGGGCATACTGACCACAATATATTTGAGATTAAAAAACAATATATCAAATAAGGATATCCTCGGCTTATACACTAATTTTTACAAGGACAGCCCGTTTGTCTCAATAATGGAAAGCGTTCAAAACTGTAATATTAAAAATGTAATTTATTCCAATAATTGCCATATCGCTTTCGAAAAAGGGGATGATGGACTTATAAAAATTTTCAGCGCCATAGACAACCTAGGCAAAGGTGCATCATTGCAAGCGCTTCAAAATATGAATCTTATGTTCGGGCTCGAGTCAGATTTCGGAATCAGTCCCTATTCGCCATTTCCGTAATGCAGACTTGCTATATTCAGCACTTTACCCCAGTTGATCTTCTATATAGTCCGCTTTTGCCTCCTTCTTTCTGGATGAGATATATTTCAGATATTTCAATGGACTTATCAACGGCTTTCAGCATATCATAGATAGTCAAAGCAGCGATAGAGCAAGCCGTTAGCCCCTCCATCTCAACTCCTGTTCTTCCGGATATTTTAACGGTTGATATTATGGTTATAGAATTTTCTTCTTCATTCGGTTCAAAATTAATGTCGCAATTTTCTATGTTGAGCGGATGGCATAGCGGAATAAGTGATGATGTCTGTTTTGCCGCCATAATACCGGCAATTTTAGCCGTCCCGAATACATCTCCCTTCTTACCGCCTTTGCTCACTGCCAAGTCAAATGCAACCTTGGACATTGTCACCTTTGCATGTGCAAAAGCTATTCTAACCGTTTTTATTTTCTCGGACACATCAACCATTTTAGGCATTCCCTTTTCGTCAATGTGGGTCAATTTAATCTCTTTTTTCATGAGTGACAATCCTTTTTTAATTATCGTTAATTATTTATGGCCAAAACATGCAAAATATCGCATATATTTACTGCTAAGAATTATCATCTAACAAGATCCTTGCTTTTGATATCTCATTTAAATGTTTTGCTTTATACATTCTAATGGCTCCAAAGCTACATATGTCCTTGCATAAATAACATCCTGTGCATAAAAATGGTTCCAGTAATATTTTATCTTTTTTATAACTTAAGGCACCGGTTGGACATAATTCCCAGCAATTTCCACAAAAAACACAATTTTTATTTAGTTTTGGGAGCCTTATGTTTAACAATGAGACCAAATCTTTATTTTTTTTCAGAAAAAGAAAGATATCTTTTCGTTTCTCAATGAGAAGTCTATTGTGTTTTTTATCACCCTTATTGCCTAAATCTATATAGTTTGAATAAATTTCCGCAAATGGTAAATCTTCTATAGATATATCCCGTGCAATCGTTTTGGCGCCATTTTTAATACCCTTAAAATAATTTTTAAAAAAATCCCTTCTCCCTAATGTTTCACTTTCATCGTCACAGTTATCATCAAAATCATCTGTTTTTAAGCTATCATCCTTTTCATTATAGTTGTCTTTTAAAGCTTCCATAAGTGGACTTACGTCAAACTCATTGATATTTATCTCTTTAAAATTTTCTTCCATATTCAAAAATTTAGCTGTTTCTCTAACCTTTTTTATGGTTTTACTATGAAAATATTTATATTGACACGATTTACAATCCTCCGTTATAAAAAATAAATTGTTTCCCTCTTTTAAATGGGTAATTATATCTAGCATGTCCGCCTCATAGATACATGCAATTTTATTTTTATCGTCGATTGTTTCCGAGTTCGTTTTAGAACAAAAATAATATACGCTGTTATCAACCGTCAGTTGCTTTTTTGGCTCTTTATCATTTTTATGCTTTATGTCAAACACATAATTGGGACATATATAAAGACAGGCCTTGCAATGCGTGCATGTTTTTAAAATTTCCACCCCGTTATCCGAAATGTTTATTGCCAATTCAGGGCATCTCTCTATGCACTCATAACAGCTCGCCATAGGACTTTTCAGTCTTACGCAATAGTCTTGATTAGTAGATATTTCACTGCCGTCATTATTTAAGAATTTTTCTAATATATTAAAGATGCTCAGAGGATTCATAATGCTTATATTCGATTAAGTATTTATTATTGTTTCTTCGATAAAATCTGCAATATTTTCTGCATAGTTTATGTCTATTTGTGGTACTTTCAGATTTTCGATAAAACTATCCCCGCAAATAAGAATTAGGTTTGGATCGTTTTTATATCTTGGCTCCATTTCCGAACTGACATCTTTTCTAAAAAGCCCTATTTTGGGTGTATTTAAGTCTTTAAATCCTTCTACTATTAGTAAATCTGAACCACTAAAAAATTTTACCGCCATATCCCTAATATCTTGTTGCGTTTCTACATCACTAAAAAATGCCATTTTTTTTTCTGAAAGAAGCATAGTTGAAAATGCGCCGGCATTTTTGTGTCTCCATGAATCTTTTCCTTGTATATCGGCCTTAAAATCATGGTCGGTATGCTTTATCGATGACACCCTATAACCCTTTGCCGTCAATATTTTTATGATTTTAACAATTAATGTGGTTTTACCAGTACCTGATTTTGCGATAAATGAAATAACTTTAGGGGTTTTCTTCTTTGTATAATTATACATAATATTCCTCTTCTGTTACCAATTTTAAAATTCCTATCAATTCCTTTTCATTTTGGGCATTATTAACCCTGCACCTTAACTCTTTAGAACCTCTAAAACCCTTTAAGAAGTTGTATAGATGCGGCCTTATGAGCCTTGCCCCCCTTTCCTTACCGTAAAATATACCCATTTCATACATGAGCTCCGCAATTATATCCGTTTTTAGCTTGATATTGATATTTATTATACCGTCCTTCCTTAATAAATTTTTATATTCTTTAAATATCCAAGGACTACCGATTGCGCCTCTCGCAAATATAACACCGTCCGCATCGGTATAGTCTGTTATTCTTGTGGCATCACGCGCATCCAGAATATCTCCGCTTGCATATATAGGCACCGATATCGCGTGCTTAAGCCTTTTTGTTAGCGAGTGATCCGCTTGCCCTTTAAACATTAATAATCTTGTTCTAGGATGAAAAAATATAGCATCAACACCCATAGACTCGGCAATTTTACCTACTTCCATGAAGTTTATTGAACCCTCATTAAATCCGCTTCTGATTTTAATCGTAAAAATAGAGTCTTTGATTGTATGTCTTATAGCTTTAAGAATAAGGGATAATTTGTCTATGTCCCTTAAAAGCGCGCTGCCCGATCCTGTTTTAATAACCTTTTTGACGGGACAACCCATATTTAAATCGATTACCCTGAAACCTATATCGGCCGCCTTTTTAGCGGCTTGAGACAGAATATCCGGACTGTTGCCAAAAAGCTGTATCCCTGTTTTTTCTACATCTTCACCAGATTGAGCTAATTCCAGCGTAGCCCGTTCTCCTCTCAAAAAACCTATTGAACTAATCATTTCGGTAAAACAAAAATCCGCGCCATATTTTAACGCTATCTTTCTGAATGGAAACCCTGTTATACCCGCCATAGGGGCAAGAATAGATTCACCTATATCACATATATTGAATTTGGTCATCCCCTTTATTATAACAAATTTTTAATTTTTAAAATTTCATCAAATTGAAACAAATTCGTCATAAAACTGCAATACAAATATGATACATGTAGAGACTTCACGTCTTTTAAATTAAAAAGATTAATTCAATATAACCTATTATTAAGGGCGGTAATGACTATGAAAAGAAACTCGACCAAGAACAGTAAAATAAAGAAGAGGCATAAGAGGTACCAAGAATTTATCGATGAAATTAACGGAAGCCTAAAAGAAAAAAGGGATATCGAAGATCTGCTTAATCGCGTCGTAATACTAAAAGCGGAAGATGTGCTGAAAGAAATGCAAATAAAAGAGAAGAACAATGAAATCATG
Organism: uncultured Actinomycetes bacterium; assembly: GCA_964631685.1. Lineage (GTDB taxonomy): Bacteria > SZUA-79 > SZUA-79 > Acidulodesulfobacterales > Acidulodesulfobacteraceae > Acidulodesulfobacterium. Next base: position 124,878 of record CAZVZU010000004.1, read on the forward strand.
CGGCACTGCCATAAAAAAGTCAATGCCGCAAAACTTGTGTTAGACAAACAGAACTAACGCAATCGTCTAATGACGACAAGATAAATCACGCATGTTCCGTATTATATTACTATCTGTTTAGATTAAGAGCATAATTAAGATACTTCATGAACTCTTCTTTAGTGGGTAATTTCTTAACCCCTATATTGAAAATATTCCTCTTTTTCTCATACCATTTACTAAACTCTTCTTCCTTTATTCCACCAGCTTCCGTAAGCAATTTTTCCAATATGTCCAAACCTTCTATATTATTACCCTCAGCCATTAGATCTATTATCTCCAATTTGTTCTTGAAAACTCCGGTATATCTTCAGGGTCACTCTTTGCAGTATAACCATCGTTCATGTTATATATTTTGAATTCATTATCTGTGACAAAAGAATATATATCTCCATTTAAAAATTCATCTTTGTATTCCATGCATTTTAGCCCTTGCCTTATTATGCCTGACAATATCCCGCTTCCGGAAATATCTCCGAGTAAAATTGCCCCAACTAAAACATCGCCATCATAAACGAACTTTCTGTATATATTTTCTCCGTCTTGAAAAACATAAACCTTCTGAGTCGGACTCTGTTTGCCATCCTTATCGCGGGCAGGATTCGTGAGCCCTATCGTTACAATGGGTAATCCATAAATCTCAACCGAGTTCAGCCCCATTCCGCCAGGATATTCCCTATGAACCCCCGCCATGTTTGTACCTGCAACCCTTCCTTCCTCACATGCAAGCGGAACGATAGCAATAATATTAGGGCGCTTATTGATGATATCATAAATAACGGCTGCATCCCCGCCGGCATAAATATCTTGCACACTTGTCATCATTGTTTTATCTACGATAATACCCCTGTCTATTTTTACGCCGCTCCCCTCAAGAAAACCTACATTCGGTCTAACACCCACCCCAACTATAATTATATCGGCAACAAGCTCTCTTCCGCTTTTTAAAATTACGCTTGTGGGGTTTCCTGACTCATCCAGATTAATTTTCGTTACTGTTTCACCGGTTGCGGTATCTATTCCATTCTCTTTTAATTTTTTTGCCGTTATGTCTCCGGATATTTCATCTAACGCCAAACCTAAAACACGCGGTAAAAGCTCGACTATAGTAACATGAAGACCGAGCGCCCTTAAGCCCTCAGATGCCTTTAGCCCTATAAGTCCACCGCCAACTACAATAGCTTCCTTATGCTTTGCATTTTTAGCCGCCTGTTCAATCTTTTTCGCATCATCGAACCTTGTAAATGTTCCCATCATCGAAGATTGAGGATTAAACCCCTCAGTCGGCGGAATAAATGGGGTTCCACCCGGACCCACGAACAGCTTATCATAATCGATCTTGGTTCCGTCTTCAATGATAACCCGCTTTGTAGCTGTATCCACAGAAACCACGGTTTTGCCCAGTATCAGCTTAAAATTGTTCTTTTCATAATAGTCGTCATCTTTATACCAAATAGTTTCATCAGTCGTCTTTCCTTCCAAGTAATAAGAAATTAACGGCCTTGCATATGCCTTATAGTTCTCATCGGATATAATCGTAACATCTCCCGCTTTATCGAACCTTCTTATAGCATCAGCGCATGATAATCCTGCGTATGAATTTCCAATAATAACATATTTCATCATCTAATCCCCTTTTTATCCTTTTATGTTGGATTTTATATATGGACCGTATACTTTTTTTGCGACCATAAGCCTTCTTTCATATGAATAGTTTTTAATTCCAATTCGCTTTAGCGCCCCTTTCTTGCACGCCTCTACGCATTTGGGTATTTTTTCATCCACGCATCCGTCACACTTTGAAGCATAATGATCTTTCTCTATTCTTTCTATCGCTCCAAATGGACAGGACATCACGCACATCCAGCAACCAACACATTTTTTATAATTAGTGACGGTCCAGCCCGTCTCAATATCCCTATACCTCGCACCCGGCATGCATGCGTCCGCGCACGGCGCTTCATCGCAATTGTGGCACATCGTGGGAAAAAATTTACCCGCCTTTTTCTTTATGCTAATCCTCGGCGCTCCATATTTAGACCCGTATTTTTTCTTCATCTGCGTTTCGCATGCCTTAACGCAAGCCATAAACTCTTCTCCCTCACAACCATCGCATTTTGAAGGATAAAGCATTATTTCTATCTGATTTTTCTTGAGATCGTCTTTAAGATTAGTAAGCTTATTTTTATTCATAAAAACCTCTTTATTTATTTGCGATTAACCGTAACCTTAATATCACAAAGAGATATTATAAGGATTAGGAAGCAATTTTACTATTTTATCCGCCATAAAATTTAATCCATTGGCAAAGTATAATGAGCTATCCTTTTTGAAAAAATCAAAAGACCTTTTAAGGTATATATAATTTTTTGTATTAGCATAAATCCACCAGAAATAAAATGCCTGCGCCAATACACCCGAGGGCGCATCTTTTGGATTTTTAATATTATAAAATTTATTCATTTTTTTAATTTTTATGCTCCTGACATTTCCCTTCATCGAATACTCCGGAAACGACCCTTTTGATGTTATCTTCTTTAATTCTTTTTTGCCGTTTACATTCATAAATGCACGCGGTGACAGATCCGGGCGATCCCTGAGTATATCTAAAATAGAATAATAATATACGGACGGTAAAAGTCTTAATATATTCATTGCATCATTAAATAAAAAGTCTTCTTTCAGGCTGAGCGAATAATCATTAAGCATCATCAGGATATAGGCAACATCTTTTCTTGAATAATACGCAAGTAAGGGCTCAACGACGGAATTAGGCCATAAAGGCGCTACGACCATAACATTTTCCGACTTAGCTTTATCTATTAACGCCTTCACAACCCCTGCATCAAAAAACGGGGCGTCACACTCCATTACAAAAACAAACTCACCTACCAGGCTATTAATTGAGCTAAAAATACCCCTTATCGGACCCTTAAGTCCGCAAGCTGCATCATCGGGAATCAGTTTGATATTTAACTCTTTTCTCTTATCTTTTTCATGTATTCTTTTAACTATTTTTTCCACTGCGATGCCATACTCTACTCTCTGCGCCTCATCTCTGATGGAGATAGCTACATCGTTACTGACATCTAGTGCAACACTAAGCGCTCTTTCTATAAATGTAAAACCCTCATAGTCAAATAAAGCCTTGTTTTCCCCAAACCTTTTAGACTCGCCACCGGCAAGGATAAGACAGCTTACGTCTTCATACTTGTTATTCATTCTAAATTTAAACGCACTTTCCCTCGTTGACCGTGACCCTCACTAAGCACAACCTCGACATATTCAAGCGTTTTAAACGATTCATCTTCTTTTAAATCCTTGACAATCTCTATAGCAAAATAAACAGTTAGGTCTTCGATATTCAATGACGGAATCTCCATCTTAAAAATATCGGTTTTGGGAATAAGGTAAAACTTATTATTTATTTCTATCCTATAATGCTGTCCTTCGTCGCCGATGCGCTGTACGGTTTCCGGATAGTCAGCCACCAAAATCTTATCTTCAAATGTAGAGCATATTCTTTTTATTATCGCTTTCAGTTTATATAAGTGAACAACCCTTCTCTTATCGTCAAACTCACCGTCAACCAACACGTCTATATAATGGAAATGCGGATGAATCCTGGAACAATCCCCTCTACCGGGAACTATATGCATACACTCGAATGTCAAATCCGCTTCCTTCCCGATTAATTCTACTATCATTACTATTATACCTCACTAAATTAATTACCAGCCGGTTTAGCTATAAGAAAAATCTTTCAGATAACCATTTGGAAGAAGTCTTAGGCCTGAGCATCTTCCATTGGAAGATTCGCTCAAATCTTTCACATACCTGCAAAGGGTTATTTTAGCGCCGTTTATTTTAAAAAACTTCCTATCATTGGATTTTTCTGCAGTAAAATCCAAATCAATCCTGTTCAGCACCTTAATTGGATCGATGTAATATTTCTTATACATATCATCCGTCGTTTTATCCGATAGCTCAATAAACTGCAAGTCAAATTTATTTTTAGCGCAATAATTTATTATACTCTTTAAGCTTTTTTTGTCTGTATTCAGACCTTTTAAAAGTAAATTATCTATCTCAACCTTATAGTTATTTTTTTTCAATAGGTCAAGCCCCGCCAAAACATCTTTCAGTAAATCCTTGCCCGAAATAAATTTATACTTTTCTTCATTCAGTGTATCGAGACTCACTGAAATCTTGTTTATTATATTAGGGCTAAGATCTTTTATTCTTTTTTTGATAAGCGTTCCATTAGTCGTAATAAATATGTCTATATCACCAACATGTTTGACGCTATACAAAAGATTTTTCAAATCTTTAAATAAGAGAGGTTCTCCGCCTGTAAATTTTACCTTCCTTAACCCGTAGTTCCTTATCGAGTATATGGCATTTATTATGTCCCCTGTCCTTATAACCGAAGGCATTTTAGATGAAATTCCCTCATTATGGCAATAAAGACAGTTTTCATTGCAGTCAACCTGAAGAGATATCCTTAAAGAGTTTACTGTAAATTCAAATCTCCTCTTTTGAAAATGCTCTCTGTTGTCAAGTGTGTCAAATAAGAATCGCCTCATTTTTGCTCAATAACTTCATAATCGTTTAAGGTAACTTTTACAGTACTTCCCGCCTTAATCTCCGTCGTATCCTCGTCCATAACAAAACTACCGGATGCCTTAATCATGGGACTTAATGACCTCGCCGCAGAAGGTGGCTTTGGAGCCGGCATAACAGATGCAAACAATGTATCGTCTTTATTTACGAGTTTAACCTGAAAATATTTTCTGACGCCCTTTTCGGATAATGCATCTTCTGTAAGTTTAGCAACAACAGACGCATATTTTTGATACGTAACGTTAATGTTCGTCATCTTTTGCATATATTGCCTTACAAAAAGATCGAATGTTATTATCGCGGAATAAGGCCAACCGGCAAGAGCAAATATTGGCGTCCCATAATTTAAAATTCCAAAAGATGTTGGTTTTCCGGGTACAAGCCTGACCCCGTGAAATAAAAGTTTTCCTGTTTTTTCAATAGCAGACGGTATTAGGTCGTAAAAGTTGGTAATCTCTTTATTTTCCAAAACCAAAAAGCTGGCTCCTGTACCACCAGTGGAAATTATTAGATCGTATTTTTTTGATTTATCAGATTTAACAAGAACATCAACAAGCTTATTCAGTTCGTCCTCAATCACCCCTATAACATCAGGAATGCCGCCTGCATCCTTGATAAGGGATTTAAGAACCGTGGTATTTATATCATAAATTTTGCCCCCGTGAACATCATTTCCCGGTGATACCAACTCATTGCCGCCGGATAATATGCCTATTAAGGGTTTTTTATAAACTTGAATATATTTTAATCCAATACCGGACAATGCTGCAATATCGCAGATTCTTATCTTATGTCCTTTTTGAAAAAGTAGTTCTCCCGCTTTTATGTCGTCACCAATGAGGGATATGTAAGAACCCCTTTCAATCTTCTTGCTATATCTCATTTGTCCGTCAGAATATTCGTCCACATCTTCGATGAGAACCACGGTGTCTGCATTTGGCGGAACGGGTGCCCCTGTTGATACAAAAACGGATTCGCCGGTAAGTAATGGTCTCAGTTCATCTGAATAACCCGCGGTAATTTGATTTACAACTTTAAACCTATCCAACTTTTTTTCCGAAATATCGGAATGTATTAAAGCAAAACCGTCTACTGCAGACCTGATAAACGGAGGGACATTGTTCACAGGAACAATGTCTTCCGATATTACCCTGTCTAAACTATCCTCAACCAATATTTTTTCTGATAAACCTATCTTTCTGACATTTTCAAAGGACAAGTCTAGTAAATCTTGCGTTGTTTTACCATGCATAATTTTTATTTGTATGAAGCCGGAAGGGGTAACTCACCGGCGTTATATATTATAAAATCACTCCCTCCCTCTAGTATGAGGGTGAAGGGAGTGATAAATATTCATTAAAAGTACGGCTCCACGACATAAGTCTTAATGCCGGCTTCCTGAACCACTTCAACTGCCTTTTTTTCATCTTCTAAACTCACGAATATAGTTGCATGATAAGGCGTCACGCTTGCCACGTTTCTTCCCACAATAGCAATGCTGGCTTTCTTTATGACTGCTTCTGCCTTATCGAAATCTCCATTAATATATTCAACTCTTATCGGTGCGTTATAGATGGTTCCTACTCCGCCGCTACCTGCCATATTAAAATCCTCCTTATTTCAAATTTTAAAAACATTTAATAGATAAATCAACGTTGCCCGAACTAACCTACCTTTACAGGATTATCTGTATCTTGAACCTTCGATGTACCCATCGTTGCATTAGGGGTAACAAACCCAAAAAAATGCTCGGTCAGTTTCCTTGCAGTTTTTTCTCTATCTATCGTCGATATTCTATTTATATTACCGAACCATAATGCATCCGTCGAACAAAGTGTGACACAAGCAGGTAAAAGACCCTTGTCAACCCTATCCTTGCAATAATCGCATTTTGTAACCTTTCCCGTCGCATCATTAAACTGCGGAGAACCGAAGGGACAAGCGTGGATGCAGGATTTGCAACCTATGCATGTATTAGGGTCATTAAATACGATACCGTCAGAACGTTTTTGCATGGAACCGGTCGGACAAGCCCTTACGCAAGCTGCATCGTCACAATGAAAACAGTTCATCGGCAAATAAACAGTTTTCAACTGCCCTTTTTTGATAAAATAAGGTCCAACTTGAATAACTCTCATCCTGCGAGGACCAACTGGAAGGTTGTGTTCTTTCTTGCAGGATATCTCACAACCCATGCAGCCTATACACCTATCCACATTTACCTTCATTGAATATTTTGGAGTGGTTGACTGAAGCGTAATCCTGGACGCCCTATCCTCTCCAAGATGAAACCTATCAAATCCATATTCTGATGACATATTTATGCTCCTTAATTTTTTATTATTTGATTATTTTATTAACCTGATAAACTTAATATTTACGAATATCGCAGGAATCCGGCGTGCATTCGACCGGTTCTTTAAAGTTTACAAGTTTCTTCCATCCTATGCTAAGCTCGTGGTATTCCTTCCAGTGTTTCTTCCATTTTCCGATAATAATATCCTTGTCTTGATGTTCAGGATCCCAAACCTCCGGAAATTTCTTCTGTAAGAATTCAGTAACTGCTTTGGCAGTGGATTCAGGATTAGGATCTCCTTTCCTATAAACCCTGCAAAGGATTGCCTTAAACTGTATTTGTCCATAAATCGGATCCTTTATTATATCGTCTATGACCGTATTAATGGACTCATACGGATGGAACGGCTGATACCTATCGAAGCCAAAGTTTGCCCATATGCCGTCTTCAGGAACCATTTCCGTAACCCATGCAGGACCCTCGACCCAGCCCCTATCATTTTCTACGATAACCATATCCCCGTCTTCAACGCCCATAATAGCAGCGGTTTCAGGGTTTATCTCTATATTTCTGTCCGGTTCAAGCTCATCGTTCCAAGGCCACCAATGCCCGCCTTCGTGGAAGGACTGCGCAATACGGGTCGTATTTAATACTAATGGAAACTTTTTAGCCCTCTCGATATTTCCAAGTGGGGATTCCGAACCCTCAACCTGCGTAGGAACGCTATACCAGCCGATCTTTTCCAATGCCTCAGATGCAAGCTCTATTTTGCCGGATGGCGTAGGAAATCTTTTATCTGTTTCAGGGTAACTCTCACCCTCTTTGTACATTATCCACTTTCCTCTCAAGACAGCTTCATCATCTTGGTATACAACGTCTTCTTTTGACAAAGCAGGCCACATGATGCCACCCTTAGGATTTTTTTCTGGATTCAAGAGATCATATGTAATACCCTTCGTGAGATATTCCTGCCCATTAAAAAAGTCGGTCATTTTAATCTCATCAACCCTTCCTTTGTCAGGACCGTCTTTGTAGTATCCCCAAGGATTAAACTCTACCTTATCGAAAGATCCTACTTGCCCCTTAAGCCTTTTTGATAGGCCGTCAAAAACATCAATGTCTGCCCTATGTTCATGCTGATAAGGAATAATCTTATTGTGCCACTGAATAAGCCTATTGTTTCCGTGATGGCAAATGCTATCGGTTTCTACCGAAATTGCAATCGGAAATGCAACGTGACTAAACATGTAAGTATGATTCGGATATATAGACAGATGGATATTGATAATATTTTTCTTCATTGCCTCTTCCATCTTCCAAGAATTTGGAAACTGAGGTAGATGATCTCCGTTCCACATAATGCCCTTAACAGGATACGGCTTCTCATACATCATAGCATTGATTACCGCTGGAACCGAACTATCTCCCCATGATATCAATTTGTCGGTTATTTGAGGTCTTTTAGTTCCCGGTAGAACCTTTAAGTCATCTCCGTAATTCAGTGGGGGACGGCAGTTATGGAGCCAATTCCAACCTCCACCCTTAACGCCGATGGAGCCAGTAAGTGCTAAAAGAGCGGCAATAGCCCTATTGACATTGTTTGAATTGTAAACCTGCGCAGTACCAAGATTACCAGTAACAGATGCGGGCCTTGCGGAACCGAACCTTCTTGCTGCCTCCACTATTGTCTCTTTCGGCACATATGTAAGCTTTTCTGCCCTCTCCGGTGTCCATTGAGCGCATTCCTTAGCGTAGTCTCCAAAGCCGGTAACCCACTTGTCAACAAATTCTTTATCATAAAGCTTCTCTTTGATAATAATATTTCCCATTGCCAAGAATAAAATAGCATCGGAACCCGAACGGATTCTCATTCCAATATCACACTTAGACAATGTTGCATTGAAGCGTGGGTCAACCCCTATTAAAAACGCACCGTTATCTCTGGCATCTAAAAGATGTGTCATAGTAATCGTTTCCTGCGCCGCCATGTTTGTTCCGACAACAAGAATGCATTTGGAATTCTTCCAATCCTGAGACGGATTCATAAGCCTGCCCAAGCCCTTTGCGCCAAAAACATAGTTCATGGCAACACCGGGACTCTCGCAACAGATAGGTCCCTGACCGTAAACATTAGGCGTTCCAAATATCTTCCCAAATCTTGCAGCCCCCTCTTTGTTTCCAAACGATGATCTTCCTGTCCTAAAAACAGTTAATGCCTCAGGCCCATATTCATTAGCTAATTTAATCAATCTCTCTGCAGTAAAATCAAGCGCTTCATCCCATGAAACTCTCTTGAAATCATCAGATAAAGACTTTCTCATCATAGGATGATGGACCCTAAGAGGATCATACCACCACTGAATCTGCCCCGTGCCTTTCGAACAGAGTCCGCCTCTATTCTGAGGATGCTCGGCATCGCCCATTACATCAACAATTTTGCCATCTTTTAAAAATATTTTGAGTCCGCAACCGCTCTCACACATATTCGTGCAAGTAGAATAACGAACGGTATCATAATCTTTGGTCGATTCCTGCGGACGATGGTCAGGCTTTATTCTCATTAGCCTGTTATCTTTCACTCGCAAAAATTTCTCTCCCTTTAATCCATCATGATCCATTTTTTACCTCCACTTTTTAGGTTTTTCTATTTATAATTTTTATAAGCAAAACTTTGTCTCTTTACTGCTATCATAAATTATTAAATCGCCACAATCCGGTAAGCCTAACAGGAACCCTATATATTCTATAAGCCCGATTATAGGGGCAAAAACATCTATATCTGATATTTCGATGCCTGCCTCAATATTTTTTTCACACATAGAACATATTGCTAAAATGTAATCGGAACCTGTTTCATCAGCTTTTTTGTTGATAGACTTGAAAAACACATCGATAGCACTGGCATTTTCAACCCTTTTTGAATGAACAGGGGTTGCGCTCTGCAATATTTCTCCGCCGCAACATTCCCCGTATAGGTTAACATCGGCACCTAACGAATTCAGGATATTCTTTAAGATATTAATTTTTTGACCGTCCTTATAGCAACCGGTATAGAGCAATATCGAATGACCGTTGATGTTCCTCGCGATATTATCCGTCAAATTTTTAGATATGTCAACGCTGGTAATGATATCAAGAAGATGATAAGCGCCCGTTAAATCGTTTGAGATTTTTTTCAGACTTGCGTTAAAAGGTTTAAGGCTGTAATCTGCCTGTCTTTTGAACATGGGATTTGAATTTACTATCTTAAGTGCGTCATTTATCTGGCCAACACAAACCTGGCATCCCGAATATAAAAAATCCTCACCTTTTTGCTGGGCAATGCCTAAATTTCTGAGGGGCATTACCACATTATTGAAGAAACTAGGCTTATAGCAAGCCGGAGGCGCTCCGCAACAATTCCACTCAGGAACTAACTCAACCTCAATGCCTAATGATTTAAATACTATTTCTGAATTTTTATTGCGAGACTCTATGCATCCCGGAAAATATGTAATTTTTTTACCCATTTATATTTTTTGACAGTGCAAAACCGGTAATAAATCTCTGTTCTATTTTTTACACATCCATTTTCTTAAGACAAAACCGGACATAAAATTATGTTTGACAATTTTTTTTAAAATACAACAATAAACCTAACGGGAGTTCATTTTAATATAAAACGCAATTTTAAGTCAAGCATTTTTTTATTTTTAGAAAATTTCCGTTTGAAATAAGATGACATCAACTAAAAAACATATCAATCAGGGTCGTCGTTATAATGCTTTTTAGAAAAGATATCAAAAACTATCGCCTGAATCGTTAATGAAAATAAAACCACAATAAAAACATATGTGATTATTTCATACCGCATATCCAAATTTAAAGGCAAAGATAGTGCCATAGCTATCGGCAGTGCCCCTCTGAGTCCGCCAAAAACAAGAAACTGTTTGTATTTTTTCTTTAGGATTATGCTTTTCGAAAACAATCTAAACTTATTGCTAATCTTGTTAACAACCGGGGCAAGCGAATATATGACGGTAAAACGAGATAATGTTACTATAATTATTATAAACAAAGATGTAGTCCATAAATTAAATATTCTGAATAAATTTATCTCTATGCCTATTATTAAAAACAAAATAGAATTTATTATAAAAGCAAAATACTCAATAACAATTGGAAAAATTTCCAATGTCTGGTTCGTAACCTTTTTTTTGAATCCGTAATTTGCAAGTACTATGCCGCTAAATATAATCGCCATAATAAAGGATACATTGAGATAATATGCGATTATTAAGGATGCATAAGCCAAGAGCAAAGATATCATTATCTCGGTCAAATAATCGGTAGCAAGGGTCAATATAAAAGAGATTAAATAGCCAAGCAAAATTCCTAATATGGAACCGCCTATAGATTCATATAAAAATTTGAATGAGGATGACCCTATCACGCTTAGAACATTCCCGAATGCATTTATTATATTTCCCTTCAGAAAGATTAATCCTGAATCGTGCAAATTTAAACCTAGAAAAACTTCAAACAAAACAAGGCTTATGCCATCGTTAAATAGGCTTTCGCCCGACAATATAGTCGTTATGCCGTCTTCATTGTCACCCGTATCGCTATTTTTTGTCATCTTATTTTTCAGCAAGGCCAGTACGGATATAGGGTCGGTAGGGGTTATAATGGCTCCGAAAATTAAAGATTGTTTTAATGGAAATCTTAAAACAAAATGGAAGACGGCGCCTATAAAAATAGTTGAAATAATCGTTCCAAATATCGAAAGCACGCTTATGGGAAGGATATTGGCTATCAAGGGTTTAACCTTAATATTAACCGCTCCCTCAAATATAATAATCGGAAGAAAAATATAATAAATCAGGGAAGGTGTAATCTTTAAATTAGGGAAAATATGAAACACGCCGACAACAAACCCGATTATAACGAGCATAGATGTGTAGGGAATTTTAAGATATCTAGTTAAGATACCCCCTATGGAAGCAATGGAAAGCAATGTAATGGCAGTGATAATTATGTAGTGATTCTCGTACATCTACTTATTTATTCCAAAAAACATATTATTTAATATATTCAGCATGGCATTTGGTTGGATTTTTCACACACTCTTAATTCTCTAATTCTAACCTATTTTGCAAAAAATATAAAGCGTCTTTCGTAATGTTGCGCTAGGGAGTTTGACTCATGAGGAGCAAAATATAGAGGGGCTAACTTTATTGCAGAAAATTTTAAACATTACCAAAACCCTACTGTATTACAATATGCTACTTACGCATATTAGATTGTTAAATGGCGGAGAGAGAGGGATTCGAACCCTCGGTACATCTTTTAGGACATACATTCGCTTAGCAGGCGAACGCCTTCGACCAGCTCGGCCATCTCTCCGTTAATAATTAACGACACGGAATTTACTAAATGCGCACGTGCACATTATAACATCAAAAAGATTGTTTTTCAAGTACTGCCCAGGTACTGCCATAGATTTTTGGGTTTATCTACTACAAAAATACGGTGTCTTCCTTAAATCCCGTTTTTATAAAAAGGAGGATATAATCCCTTAAATGGCGGGTAATCAAAAAATTATGTTTAACATGTTCATGCCCATTTTTACCGAGCTGTTCCGCATATTCAGGATTTTGGAGCAACTGCTTAACATATAAAGCCGTCCCTTCGATTGTCCTCGATAAAAGACCGGAGTGTCTGTTTGTGATTTGAAGAGGTATTCCGCCCACCGCAGACGCCACAACCGGTTTTGATTTCCATAAGCCTTCCGACACCGTTAGTCCAAAACCCTCTTTTATAGATTTTTGCAGTATGACAGTCGATGCCCTCTGTAGCGCATTAATCTCAATATCACTGGCAGTAGGAAGATTTAAAACATGAATATCCTTATCATTTCCTGCCTTCTCAATGACCTCGTTGTAAACCTCCATACCCTCCGGATCATCCGTCGCACCCCCACCGGCTAAAATAAGCTGACAATCCACATATTTCTTCACAAGCCTATACACATCTATTACTCCAAGCGGATCCTTGAGCCTGTCGAACCTTGACACCTGAGTTAATATCTTTTTTTCGGGATCTATATTAAATCTTTCCAAAACATCATCTATCGTTTTTTGCGGTATTTCTTTGTTTTTATCCGACAATGGGTCTATTGACGGTGAAATTAATATTTGAGGTACGGTAAGTTGCTTGGCGAAAAGGGGTGATGAAAAGACAGAGCAATCATAATTTTCTATAAATTTTTTCAAAAAATCAAATGTCTTAGTTTGAGCTGAACTTAAGTCTATGTGGCATCTCCAAATAAACTTTTTATCTTTATAATCGCTCCTCTTTTTTATCTCGATCAATCCTATCGGCTGGGGATCATGTATAAAGATAATGTCTCCGTTTAAATTCATCCCCTTTAAATTTTCATCAGTAACATCCATAAAATGTTTAAAATCACTCTCTGTTATATCCTCATCTATGCCATGCAGTGAATTGTGTATTTTTTTAGTTACCTCAAAAAATTTCTCCCCGCCTTTTATAAAATCCCATCTGGCATCAACGCCTAATTCATTTAAAAGGGGGATCATCCTGCTAAGAATTTCGGCTACACCGCCACCGACCGGGGTTGAATTAATATTTTGAATTATTTTACCGTGTAAATACGAAGCTAATTTCTGGATTTCCTCAATTGTTTCTACTCCGACAATATCGGCATAATCATTTATTGAATTCATTATTATTTTAACATTTTAAAAGTTTTATAGCTTACGCCCTTGTTTATAGATAATTTTCCGTTAACTTTATAATGGACTCCTTGAGCCCATCCATAGTGAGGGTATAAGGATCTAGGTTTGCAATTTTATCAGCTAAATCGGGGATGTTCATCTCATCTTTAATCCATGTAGAAAAATCATTCAATTTGGAATTCAATCTAAAGTGTGCCTCAAAAAAATGATAATAAATAGAAAAAATCGTGATACTATTCAAAATTTCATGGAACTCAGATAATGTATATGCCTCTTTACCTGTATTCATCACAAATGTTATTGCCTTCATAAAATTAAATCTTTCATCCATATCAACATATCTGGTCTTTCCATTTTTGGATATAAATGTGCTTATCCTATTTATAATTCGATCCTTGTATTCGCCGATTGTGTTGTAGTCGAAAATGTCTATGCTCGCTATTTCCTCCCCCAGCAAATTTTCACCGAGCCTATTGGTAATCCAGTGGGCAAAATCATTAGGCGAGGAAGGTATGATATAGTGGTGCTGAATAAGGTAATGGTGAGTGTGGTAGTAAATGATGGTGTCATCAGCATTTTTTATGCCATCCAAAAGATTCTCCAAATTAACGGCATATATTCCAGTAAGCTGAGGCAATGTCAATCTCGTACAAAACTTAAACGGGTAATGTGCTCTCATTTTAGCCGGCTCCGCATGACTTGGACTGGGTAAAGACGAAGTGGCAGGCATCAATTCAGGCTTTAAAGCCTCGTTATCATTGCCATGATACATTTTTTATGTTTATTCCTCTCTATTTTTAAGGTATAATTAGAGCAAAATTAAGAATACAAAACAAGAATTAATAATAATACTTGAATGTCCCTATTGTCAATAAATATTTGTTAAAATATTTATCACAGGTAAAAAATTAATCAGCGTTAATAAGGAAGATTTCTTGTATGGAGACACTTGAAAGGATTAAATTAATATACTCTTTCACAAATGACGACGTATCAAATTTGAATTACCTGCGCGAAATAATGATGTCAAGTGCCGACGATCTCATTGCTCAAGTTTATTCGTTTATTGCTAATTTTGACGATTTCAGTAAATTTTTACCTAATGAAGAAGTAAGGGATAGGCACCAAGCAAAACTTAAAATATGGTTCATGGGCCTTTTTTCCGGCACATACAATAATGAATATTTGAGAAAACTTAAAAGGATCGGAGAGGTGCATGCAGACATAAAATTACCCTCCCATTATGTCAGCGCAACATTAAATTATATAAGAAACTATATACATGATATCATCATTAATAATATTGAAAATTTGCAAAAAAAGGACAAATTTATTGTATCTGCAAATAAAATTCTTGATATAAATTTAGATATCATCATTAGTTCTTACATTGATGAGGGTAATTTTTATATAGCTACAACAAAATTTGAAACCAAAATTATCAAGTTTAGCTCCAAATTCTCCTACCTGCTAGATTTATCTCTGATAATATCGCTTATAATCGCCACGGTCATGGTTATTGTATTATTTGCATCCGAAATTTATGACCTTGCGATTGGTAGTGGAAAATTTGAGGCCACGGTCATTGATATTTTGGGCGCAATGCTAATTATTTGGGCAATAAGGGAACTTTTAGAGGAAGAGGTGAGAAAACTTAGGGGGCATAAGTTCGCATTGAGTGCCTTTATTGGGCTCGCAATGGCCGCCTTGTTGCGAAAGATTTTAATTTTTACTTTGTCGCCCAGTAAATCCACGGAAGTTGCCGTTCTGGGATTTCTCGTTTTGGTTCTCGGTATAGTTTATTGGCTTATGAATAAAAATCCACAATCATAAACAGGCGGTCCGTACTTTTAGTGGCGCCTCACGGAGGATATATTGCTAATTTAGTTCATATTTGTTAGTATGAAGTACGGTATATTTTTAAAAGGTTAAAATATCGGCTTTGACGAGAGGTTATACTCATTACAATAGCAGGTCAATCTTTCTGGCAGCCGGGTTCTTTTTACATATAAATATACCGATAAGGATTTAGTACATTTTTCGGGATGTGGCGCAGTTGGTAGCGCACCTGCTTTGGGAGCAGGGGGTCGCAGGTTCAAATCCTGTCATCCCGACCATTTGAAAACCGCAATATATGAGCTATTTTCACTCATTGACAATAGATTCTGCCTTACCTGTAAAGTTTACATGAATTCATTTATATTCTTTATTGGCTTGGACGCGCGCAGAGCTAATTTAAGCTTTTTGAATTATGCTTTTAAATTCAATTGCATTTGGTGGTCTTTATTGAAAGTTAAGACGGTAATTATAACGCGCATGATCATCATTAGTTAACATCAAAAAAATATAAAAGGAGGGCTTGTTGATGCATTTAAATAATCTAAAATTGAAACTTATTGCCATGGCCGTATTTATTCTATTGCCGACGCTCGTTTTTTCGGGATGCGCCACTACTGCCGGACCTAGCACCAGTGCGAGCGGGTTATCTTCCAACGGCGTCAATCTAAGCACAAAAATGAGCGCCAGTGTATTTCTGCAACCTGTCGCCCCGCAGAACAAAATAATCTATGTAAGCGTAAGAAATACATCTACCGCGATGGGATTAAACTTTAGACAAGAGCTCGTTTCGGGACTGATCGGCGAGGGTTATGCAATTACGAATGATCCCGCAAAGGCTTATTTCATGCTTATGTCCAATATCCTTTACATTGGCAAAAAAACAAAATCCTACACTATGGCGGGTGCGCTTGCGGGCGGTTTTGGTGGAGCGTTAATCGGTTCAAGATATAAATCTACAACCGGCGTGGTTGCCGGAGGGGTGATCGGCGCACTACTAGGCGCTGCGATTGCCTCGGCATTTCAGAAAAAATCATATGTTATGGTGGTTGATATCCAGATTCAGGAAAGACAAAAAGGCTCATACACTACAAACGGTACATCTACAAGTGAAGGCTTGGGAAATTCTACCACAACATATAGTGCAGGCGTAAAAAATTGGGCGATATATAGAGACAGGATAGTGTCTCAGGCAGAGGCTGTGAATTTGCAGTTTAACACAGCAGAGCCACTGCTTAAGAGGCAAATTGCACATGCGGTCGCAAATCTGATGCCGTAAACAAAAGAAAGAGAGGATTATACTAATAATCCTCTCTTTCTTTTTCTCGGCGGCATGTAGCGCCACTAATAAATCAATTTTTACTAAACTAACCTTATGACTTATTGTTGCATTTGGAACAAGTCGAAATTTTAAATATACCGTACAAAGCGCAAAACCCGGTAATGCCGGTAAATAGAGCCACAAAACCCACTATCAATAGTATTATGGCAATAACCTTCATGGAACTGAGCAAAATAAATCCCACTACTAAAAGGATTATTCCCAAAATGATACGTACGAGCCTATCGGTCGTTCCTTCATTGACTTTCATAGGTATTACCTCCCTCTGTTTGTTATATTAATGCTACATAAATATTCGTTTATATATATATTTATATGTACGTATTGTATCGTAAATATTTAACCCTGTCAATAGTACTTTGGATGTAAACAGAAACGGGAGGCGAAAGGACAGATAAACTGCGCGTTTTAAAAATAAAAACCCCCCGATACAATAAAATATCGGGGGTAAGATAGTGGATAATGCTGCGAACTTTATATTAGTACGGTTTCCCAGCTACAAGCGAAGGCGTACTGGTGTAATCGTTTACGGCATATATCTGCATATTGGTACCGGTAAAATTAGTTCCCGCTGAAGCTACGAAGCTAGCTCCGCATGCTCCGTTAGCAGGGGCGGTCCATGACGATACTAACGCCGGCGTTGTAGTACTAGCGGCCGCTGTTAAACTACCAACTCCATAGTAGAAATATAGCGTTCCTCTCGGCAGAAAACCTAAATCACCGAAACCGCCCATTGCTGGCGAGGTACTACTGGAATTAAATACAAGCGTGTCACAAGTAAACGGCGGCGTATCAACCACGGCCACCGTGCCAGATGGATAAAAAGGATGCGTAGAAGTAAGCGTTTTTGCAGCAGGCGGTGTTCCATTTGCTGTGTTTGAATTCGCTCCCGCACTGATATAGAATGAGTTCGTCGCATTGAATGCTATCTCATCCGTAAATATCGCACCCAGGTTCGTTTTGGCCTCACTGTCCTTTGCCCTGTTGACATAGCTTAAATAGGTCGGGATCGCTATTGCCGCCAAGATACCGATAATGGCAATGACGATCAAGAGCTCAATAAGGGTAAAACCTTTCTTACCTTTTTTAAGTCTGTTAATGTTCATTTTGTTGCCTCCTTGAGGTTAATATGTTAATTTCAGTTAATTCAAATTACTGTATGTATCTTTATACTTATACATATGACACATGTAATAAGAAGCATACTTTATGCCAAAACACAAAAAACACCAAATTAATCTCAATCGCAGACTTTACGCCTCTTTTGACAAATTTCACTAAAATTATATTATATATAAACGTATGTTATTTGACAAAAATTGTCAACATGTAAATTAGATCATAGGCTTATGATCTATAGCGGTTTGATTTTATTATATTATATAAGCATGACAAAAAATGTCACTACTTGACAAAAAGTGTTAAGTTTAATGATGTATAGCGGCCATGACTTTTGCAGTGTCTGTTTTAGGCATGTTTGACAAGAATCTTGCAACTGTAGTAAAATGAGCGCCAAACAGAAAAATTAATAAGCCGTGTTGGAAATTTGCCGTAAAAATAGCAACATAAGGCAACTAAATCGGGAGATAGAGGGGACTGGAACCAAGAGTAAATCGCCCAGCCTCTACGCAGTATTAATGCAATCATTCAAGCTTTTGACAACTAGTCTAATACGCCTGCCTAAAAGAATAATTCACAGGATACTGCTTAAGTCTATGTTTTATGTTTTTAAGCATCACCATCTGAAAGCAATGGCCGCAATGTTCTTACGTAAGCATTCGGGATTTAAAACAAAACTGCAACGACTGGCGCAGACGCGCAGCGAAGATGCCGCTTCGGCTTTAGATCGCCTGCCCATTACGCACAACGCACACCTCATCTACATGAAACTTAAGTCTGCTGCGCAAGAACAACGAAAGGAAAAGAACTGATGCGTATCGTAATTGATTTACAAGGAGCGCAAACCGAATGTCGTTTCCGCGGTATCGGTCATTATAGTCTCTCTCTTGCCAAGGCTATCGTTCGCAACCGCGGCGAAGATGAGATAATTATCGCGCTAAATGGTCTTTTTACCGACAGTATTGAGTCAATTCGAGATGAATTTAATGAACTTTTGCCGCAAGAAAATATCTTAGTTTGGCAAGCACCCGGTCCGGTCCGTGAGAGGCGCAGAGAAACAGCCGAGATTATCAGAGAGGCTTTTCTTGCCAGCCTGCGGCCGGATATCGTGCATATCGCAAGTCTGTTTGAAGGTTATACTGACGATGCAGTATCCAGCATAGGAGTCTTTGATCAAAGGGTGCCTGTCAGCGTCTCTCTCTACGATCTCATTCCTCTGTCAAACCCGGATCGCTATCTCGCGGATCTGAACTATAGTAGATATTACCTTAAAAAAATCAACTATCTAAAGCGCTCATCGTTATTACTGGCCATTTCGGAATATTCGCGACAGGAAGGAATAGAGCGCCTTGCCCGGCATCCTGAATCGATCGTTAATGTCTCTGTAGCGGCAGACGCGAACTTTCGCCCATTGACGCTAAGTCAATCACAAACAGAAGCCCTGTGGGACAAATTTGGCATTACCCGCCCATTCTTATTTTATGCCGGCGGTACCGGTGAGCGCAAGAACCTTTCGCGCCTGATTCAGGCTTATTCCCGCCTCCCGCATAAGATGCGAGATACTCATCAGTTAGTATTTGCGGGAAAGATAGCTAATGATACGCGTTATCGGCTTCAACGAACGGCGGAATCTGCCGGGTTACGTACAGGCGAGTTGATTTTCGCCGGCTATACCGCTGATGATGAATTGATAAAACTATATAACTCTTGCAAACTATATATATTTCCAGCATGGGATGAAGGTTTTAGTTTGCCTGCTCTGGAAGCAATGTCGTGCGGCGCCCCTGCTATAGCCGCAAATGCAAGAAGTTTGCCGAAGATTGTAGGTTGCGGTGACGC
Organism: uncultured Actinomycetes bacterium; assembly: GCA_964631685.1. Taxonomy (GTDB): domain Bacteria; phylum SZUA-79; class SZUA-79; order Acidulodesulfobacterales; family Acidulodesulfobacteraceae; genus Acidulodesulfobacterium. Next base: position 144,712 of record CAZVZU010000004.1, read on the forward strand.
GCTGTTTGACCCCTACTCTGCTATATCCATCTGTAACAAGATAGAACAAGTGCTTTCTGATGAGGCATTTAGGGTTAAGCTTATTACATCTGGTCTGGCCCAAGTTGAAAAATTTTCATGGGATGAGAGCGCCAAACGCGCGCTTAAAGCCATGCGGGTATTTGCCCGTAAACCGGTCATACGGAAGCCATCAAAGGGTTCGGATGAAATAGTCAACAAACTTATCTCTTCAATTGTTAAGTTAGGTGCTATAGGCGATGACGAGATGATCAGGATGGCCAAATCAATCGATTTAAATCTTATGTCTGCAGCTCCCCGCCGTTACAGGCAACTGCTTGTTGATGTATCTGAACTGGTCCGCTGTGATGCTAAAACAGGCATTCATCGCGTTGTTCGTAGCATTATGAAAGAATGGCTTGGCGGTTCAAATGAAGATTTGCGAGTTGAGCCTGTCTACGCAACCCCGGAACAAGGATATCGTTATGCACGCCATTTTTTTTCAGGGCATATAAATGATTATGGCGGATTATCAAATGATAACCCAATCGAATACCGACCCGGCGATATATTTCTAGGATTGGACCTTACTCATATCATATTGAGTATGCATCTGGATTTTTATCAGCATTTGCGCCGTCACGGTGTGCAGGTTCAATTCATGGTTTATGACTTACTCCCCATTCTTATGCCC
>CAZVZU010000005.1:0-67807 GCA_964631685.1 uncultured Actinomycetes bacterium
CTAAATATTACCGGATGACCGATAGTGAACTAGTACCGTGAGGGAAAGGTGAAAAGCACCCCGAGAGGGGAATGAAATAGTATCTGAAACCGTATGTCTACAATCAGTAGGAGCTCTATGTTTGTTAGTAATAATAGACAGAGCGACTGCGTGCCTTTTGTATAATGAGTCAGCGAGTTATTCTGTATAGCAAGGTTAAGCCGTTAATGGTGGAGCCGTAGCGAAAGCGAGTCTTAATAGGGCGTTTAGTTATATGTAATAGACCCGAAGCCAGGTGATCTATCCATGGTCAGGATGAAGCAGGAGTAAGATCCTGTGAAGGTCCGAACACACTAACGTTGAAAAGTTAGGTGATGAACTGTGGATGGGGGTGAAAGGCCAATCAAACCTGGAGATAGCTGGTTCTCCTCGAAATATATTTAGGTATAGCCTCGTAAGGTAATAATTGGGGGTAGAGCACTGGATGAGCTAGGGGTCTTACCGGACTACCAAACTCAATCAAACTCCGAATACCAATTATGGAATTACGGGAGTCAGACTGCAGGAGATAACTTCTGTGGTCGAAAGGGAAACAACCCAGATCGCCAGCTAAGGTCCCCAAATTCATGCTAAGTGGAAAAGGATGTGGAAGCGCATTGACAACCAGGAGGTTGGCTTAGAAGCAGCCATCCTTAAAAGAAAGCGTAATAGCTCACTGGTCAAGTGAATCTGCGCCGAAAATGTAACGGGGCTAAGCATGGTACCGAAGCTGCGACTGTGTATGTAAAAATACATGGGGTAGAGGAGCGTTCCGACAACCGCTGAAGGTAGACCGGAAGGACTGCTGGAGGAATCGGAAGTGCGTATGCTGACATAAGTAGCGAGAAAATATGTGAAAAACATATTCGCCGTAAGTCTAAGGTTTCCTGAGCAAGGTTAATCCTCTCAGGGTTAGTCGATCCCTAAGTCGAGGCTGAAAAGCGTAGATAATGGGAAACAGGTTAATATTCCTGTACTGCAATATTAGCGTTACCAGTGAAGGGGGGACGCGGAAGGATAGGTTGTCCTGCTGACGGAATAGCAGGTTTAAGCATGTAGAATGACGCTTTGGAAAATCCGGGCGTCGCGAAGTTCGAGGTGCGAATAGGAAAGGCGAAAGTCTTACAAACCAACTGACTCCACACCGCCAAGAAAAGCCTCGTAGCGAGTTAATATTGTAATCGTACCGCAAACCAACACAGGTAGACTAGGAGAGTATCCTAAGGCGCTTGAGATAACTCTGGTTAAGGAACTCGGCAAATTGACACCGTAACTTAGGGATAAGGTGTGCCTATATTAGTGAATGATTTACTCAGTAAGCTTTTATAGGCTTCAATAAAATGGCGGTAGCGACTGTTTACTAAAAACACAGGTCTCTGCAAAGTCGCAAGACGAAGTATAGGGACTGACGCCTGCCCGGTGCCGGAAGGTTAAAGGGAGAGGTTAATGCTTTGGCATGAAGCTTTGAACTGAAGCCCCGGTAAACGGCGGCCGTAACTATAACGGTCCTAAGGTAGCGAAATTCCTTGTCGGGTAAGTTCCGACCTGCACGAATGGCGTAACGACTTCCGCGCTGTCTCAACCAGAGGCTCAGCGAAATTGAAATACCGGTGAAGATGCCGGTTACCCGCAACTAGACGGAAAGACCCCATGCACCTTTACTATAGCTTGGCATTGAAATTCGGGGCGATATGTGTAGGATAGGTGGGAGACTAAGAAACCGTGGCGCTAGCTTCGGTGGAGTCAACCTTGAAATACCACCCTTATCTTTCTGTGTTTCTAACTATAATCCGTAATCCGGATTTAGGACAATGCCTGGTGGGTAGTTTGACTGGGGCGGTCGCCTCCTAAAGAGTAACGGAGGCGCGCTAAGGTTCCCTCAAGCTGATTGGAAACCAGCTGTAGAGTGCAAAGGCATAAGGGAGCTTGACTGCGAGACTGACGGGTCGAGCAGGTACGAAAGTAGGTCTTAGTGATCCGGTGGTCCCTCATGGGAGGGCCATCGCTCAACGGATAAAAGGTACGCTGGGGATAACAGGCTGATCTCCTCCAAGAGCTCATATCGACGAGGAGGTTTGGCACCTCGATGTCGGCTCATCACATCCTGGGGCTGTAGCAGGTCCCAAGGGTATGGCTGTTCGCCATTTAAAGTGGTACGCGAGCTGGGTTTAGAACGTCGTGAGACAGTTCGGTCCCTATCTGTTGTGGGCGTAGGATATTTGAAGGGAGCTGTCCCTAGTACGAGAGGACCGGGATGGACGAACCTCTGGTGTTCCAGTTATCACGCCAGTGGTAATGGCTGGGTAGCTATGTTCGGAAAGGATAACCGCTGAAAGCATCTAAGTGGGAAGCCTCCCCTAAGATAAGATATCCCCTGTGGCAACACAGCTAAAGATCCCTTATAGACTATGAGGTTGATAGGTCAGGTGTGTAAGCGTAGTAATATGTTTAGCTAACTGATACTAATAGATCGTGAGGCTTAATCATTTATTTATTGTCTTTGATTCATTTACTAATTTGCTTAATTTTTCATTTGATTATTTAATAGACAGTTTTCGGTAACTATAGCATAAGGGATACACCCGTTCCCATCTCGAACACGGAAGTTAAGCCTTATAGCGCCGATGGTATTATGCGGGAAGCTGCATGAGAGAGTAGGTCGTTACCGGATTTATTTACCTCGAATAATGAGTTGATATTTTTTTGCATTATTCGAGGTTTTTTATTATGTTAGTTTGATTTTAATTGATTGTTTTAAATTTAAACTAAGCCAAATGAAATGAGTTTCGTTGCATATTTTACTGACTACTATTTATTTTCGCAGTGGTATTTTCCTTTTATTTCTATTTTTGTATTTTTATTCGGGCTGTCCATAGGAAGTTTTTTAAATGTTGTCATATTTAGGGTTCCAAATAAATCATCTGTTATATTCCCTCCTTCATCGTGTCCTAAATGCGGTTCAAGAATCAAGTTTTATGACAATATTCCAATTTTGAGTTACATCCTTTTATCGGGTAAATGCAGAGGATGTGGCAATAAAATTTCAATCATATACCCTATAGTAGAGTTACTAACCGCTATAATTTTTTATTTATTGTTTTTAAAATATTTTTATGATGCGTATTTTTTTTACCATATAAACATCCAAACTATTGGCAACTTTAAGGATTATCTTTGGATGCAACTCTCTTATTTTTTTGTGGACAGTATTTTCGTATTTCTATTAATTGTTATAGCTTTCATAGATTTATTTCATCAAATAATACCGGATATTTTAAATATTTTTCTGATTATTTTAGGTTTTGTTTTTAATGTAATATTGCTTCATAAATCTTTTTTATTTCCGCTGTACGGTTTTCTTGGAGCTGGACTGTTCTTTTATTTTATAGCATTCTTTTATGAACGAATTAAAAAAATAGAAGGCTTAGGCGGAGGCGATGTTAAATTAATAGCAGGGATTGGTTCTTATATCGGCTTAAAGGGCGCAGTGTTTACTATATTTGGCGGCTCTATTTTTGCTTTGATAGGATTTATTTTATTTTTGTTATCTAAAACTAGGCTTGACGGAGTCCATTCCAAAATACCCTTTGGTCCGTTTCTTTCACTTGCAGCCATAACCTATTTATTCTATGGTAGTACATTGGTAACAATCTATTTGTCATTTTATAAAATGTAATAAATATGGATACGGCAATAGAATACAGATTGACAAATTTGTTTTATTATGTGAAAATGCAGATGATCTGATGTAAATTAAAATAGGTTTTAATTTAATATATGTGATATATGGAGGAATCCCAATGCCTGACAGTGCAAATAATGAATCGTTAAAAACTTCAATAAACGTAGGGTTTATTTTTGCCATTATATTCCTAGCTTTAATATTTATGTCATGGAAGGTTGCGTCGGCGTCGGTTAGAATTGGTATTTTGCCATATAAAATTATTGCACCTCATTATCATGCGTATTCCTACATTAAAAATAGTATTCCTATAATTATAGGATCAAACCTAGCTTCTGATAATATTTTTATCGCGAGAAATTCCGATATAATTCCCTATATAAAAAAAAATCATATAGATTTTTCAACAAAAAGTCTCATTAAACTATCGGATCATTTTAATATAGATTATTTAATTTATGGCAGAATAGTTAAGATAGGAGATACCTTCGTTATACAGACCAATATATTTAACATCCATAAGAGGAGCATTGTTTACAGAAAAACAGTTCAAGTGCTCGGAACTAAATTTATAATAAAGGATATGAACAACCTATCTTTTATTCTTAAAAAAAGAATCTTATCTTTATCAAGGGTAGCCACAGTCAAAAATAATACAAATACAGCCAAATCGCCACATGTGTCAAGGGTTCAAAATAGTGTTTTTATGAAGAGTTTTAGTCAAAACAGCAAGGGTCTTGTAACGACCAGAACAATGGATTTCTTAATGCATACTTTGGTTACGGGAAGATTTTTATCTAAGGGTATCCAGACTGTGGTGGCTACAAATAATAGGGTTATTTTATACAATCTTTCAATGGATGGTAAGTTAACCAAGATCGGTCAGTATAATTTGTCGTTAAGGTCTAATGTCATATATCTTGGTTTTTTAAAAATTTCTGCCAATAGTAACGCAATAGTCTTAACTAAGGCGAAATTAGGCACAATAACATCTTACTTGTTAGTCTATAGGAATGGAAAACTATTAAAACTTACCGGCGATTATAATCTTTTTTTAAGGGTTATGAGCATAGGTAATGCAAGAAATATTTTGGTCGGACAAGAGCCAATTGCGGTTACTGCTTCAGGAAGATATTTTGGAGCCGTAGGTCAAAACTCTTATCCTATAGGGCAATTTGGGGGGAGCACCTATATATATAAATTCAATAAAGACACAAATGCGCTAATAAGAACGCAAAAATTGCCGATTTATAACGACATAACATTATACGGTACTGTTTATGGAAATATTAAGGGTAGCGGAGAAGATTACTTATTAGCACTATCTAACTCCGGTAATTTAATGCTAATAAATAGTAAAGGAAAGACTATATATATGGGTTCAAAAACATATGGAGGTTCACCCTTACAGGTCAGCGTTTCATCCTCTAACGGTGCAAATAGCGCAACATATGCGGATAGTCTGATATACAACATTCCTACTCGGCTTACAAAATTTTATAAAACAGGCAATGAAAAGTTGCAAGTTGTTGTTTTAAAGAATTATGGACAGATTAGATTTATGCGCAATCTTAATTATTATACTAAAAGTTCAATATATAGCATTGCATGGAATAATATCGGCTTTTATCCTGTATGGGAAATAAAACCTATAGCGGGATACAGTGCGGGTTTTTCAATATTCAGGATAAATAAAAGTGTCTATCTGGCGGACGGAATAGTGAAGAATCCGGGTTCTGTATTCACAAAACCGAAGAGTTGTATAGTCATTTATAAGATTGAAAATTAAAATTTAATTTGATATACTACTACATCATTCGGTCTGATATCTCAAGGCGGTGTAGCTCAGTCGGTTAGAGCATACGGCTCATATCCGTAGTGTCAGAGGTTCAATTCCTCTCACCGCCACCATTTTTCGTATATTATGTAACCTGATTGCCAGTTGTAACTATATTTTCCGATAAGATGTTGATTATTTTTTCGGAAGAGTTACCGTCCCCGTACGCATTAAAGCGTTTGCTCATATTTTTGTACCTAAATTTATTCGTAATCAGATCAATTGTCTCTTTTACGATTTTATTTTTATCGGCGCCGACGAGGATAGACGCGCCAGCTTCTACAGCTTCGGTGCGCTCCGTTGAATTACGCATGACAATAACCGGTTTTCCTAGGAAAGGTGCTTCTTCTTGTATGCCGCCACTATCCGTTAGCACTAAAAACGATTTGTGCATGAGCCATATCATATATTGATACTCGAGAGGCTCAATAAGAAATATGCGCGGAATATTTCCAAGCATTCTATGCACGGTCTTTCTTACATTGGGATTAAGATGAACTGGATAGATAATCTGAATATCTTCATGCGAACTTGCGATTTCTTTCAATGCTTCGCAAATATGCTCAAATCTATTTCCAAAATTTTCCCGCCTATGACCTGTTACTAAAATAATTTTTTTAGAAAAATCCAAAAAATTAAAAAATTCCTTATATATCTTATCCCCAGTTGCTTTTATGATATTAATACCTGATAACAATGCATCAATAGCAGTGTTGCCGACGACATAAACATTATTTTTTATACCCTCATTAAAGAGATTGTTTTTTGCTCTTTCGCTGGGTGCAAAATGATAATTTGCAATGCGACTAATTAATATTCTATTGATCTCTTCAGGAAACGGAGAATATTTACGATGACTTCTCAATCCAGCTTCTACATGAACTACACTTATTTTTTTATAGAATCCGGATAGAGCTCCGGCAAATGCCGTTGTTGTGTCTCCCTGAACTACTATAATATCAGGTGGTTCCTTTTCAATTAACGGTTTAAGCGCTTTAAGCGCATCTGCCGTGATATCAAATAGGGATTGATCTTGTTTCATTAAATTTAGGTCGTAATCTATTGTCAAGTTAAAGAAATTTACGACCTGCTTAAGCATTTGTCTATGTTGCCCTGTTACGCATACCCTTACATCAAAAAGATCGGACATTTTTGATTTTAGTATAAGTGGTGCGAGTTTAATAGCTTCAGGACGAGTGCCCAAAATAAACAATATTCTCTTACTCAATTAGCCTCCTATTTTATTTATGAATTTATTTATCTTTCCCTCAGTTAAAATGTACATTATCTTTTGCTCAGGTGCGAATATATCCGTTTTGTCTTTGTAGATAGATTCAAACTTATCCCACAGATATATTGGGGATACAGAAGAATGATCATTCGCGATATCATATAAAATTGGAAATAATTGCGCAAAAGCGTCGGGGTAATAAACGGACCACTTTGAATAGCGTTTCTTACCGCGAATAATTGCCCAGTCAAAATTATGTCGTCGATGGTTAAAAAGGTTCTTTATGATGGCATTTTTTATTGATTTTTTTATATCTCTGTAACGGTTATATTCTTTGCCAAATTTATTTCCAGTTATTTTAAGTATAGCAAGATATGATTTGATACCTTCATAATCTTCACAGTTGTCCATCAGGTATTCCTCATCTTTGTTAGGTAATGCTTTTATGAGTCCGTTGTTAGAATCCTGCAAATATGGAATAATATATGCGACATCTTTTAATCTTGGAAATATATAGTTAATTGTCTTTATATCCTTTGTTTTTTTATAGTACTCGTAAATCATAGTGAGATATGTTGCTGCATAGCTATCAGCCGAATCATAAGTTTTAGCAGATCTTTCGCTGTGTCCCGATTTAGATATCACGTAATCGTACATTGTTCCGGTAAGACCAAATTTATCCGGATAATTGAGATGCCTATAGTACCAAAGTATATAATGCCTTACGATTTCAATATTTTTATTTTTTTTTAAAAAATACAACGCTATTATGTTGTCGGTGTACGGAACAATATAATATTTTTTGTTATACTTTATTCTTATGCCATAAAACCTGCTCCATAATGTTAATGCAGGGTTGCTACGTTGGGTGGCGGCATATACGGGAATAAATATAAAATTAAGGATTATCAGTATTATCAATGCCCTTAAAATCAATAGTGTCTTCATGTAAATCCCCATAAAAAGATATATAGTAATAATTTTTACCCTCGTCAACCGTATATTTGCTATTTATATCCGGTTTTATGATACGATTTTTGGGCAATGCAACGGTAATTCCTTTGAGTCCGTCCTTATTTTTTATAAATAACCTAATAGAACCATTTTTTAAAGACACGAAAGAAAATTTAGTTTTCAAGAATCTCAATATAAATTTGGCAAAATAAGCCATCGGTTCGACAATCAATTTCCCCTGTTTTTGTTTTTTTTCCATATAATCAACGAAAAGTTTCATTGCTTTCGTATAGTGGTACATCCATATGTCATAAGGATGCGAGTACCATAACCTGACAACCCTGTTTCTAATACAATAATCTACAACTTTTTTTTGCCAGCTAAATACCTCTGCATCCGATTTACCGGCCTCTCTTAATTCGTAAAGAGAAGCAATGTCCCCGTCTATTAAGACCGGAAATGCTATAACCTTACGAGATATCATTTTACCGTTCCAGAACATCCTAGTGGGTCCTGAATTTATACTTCCGGTATAGTAGGTTGCTATCATCCCTAATTTTGCGAGGATTTCAGTTGATACTGGCTGAGGAAAAACACCCTCCGCAGGCATATATTCCAGTATCTTGTAACCGGTTATGCTTTGCAGGCACTGATTATTTTTTTTGATGAGTTCATACATTTTTTTTTCATTAAATTTTCCATTTAAAACATTCCTGAACCAATAGTTATGAGTCCAACCACCATCTGTGCCTATAATCCCGTATGGAAGCAACATCTTAATATAAATTCTGTTTTTTCCGCACGCACCTACGCCCCTTCCATCTCCGGGATGGTCTTCGAAATCCCCTGCTGATATATCGAATGAAAATTTCAAATTTTTTCTAAGAATACGATTCTTTATCATATAAAGAATACTCTTGCCCGCTAAATAGTTTTCTATATGCCAGTTTACAACTAATCCGCCCTTTCCGTAAGGCGTATAAAGCAAATGCGGTATTTTTACGATCTTATATAGGAATGTCCCGATAAATGCCTTAATTAAAAGCCCGTTTGAGGCATATCCCTTAAGATGTCCTAGTTGCAAATCGACGTACAATATTTGTCCCTTGCCATATGATTTTAGTACGATGGCGGGGAATTTTTTGCCGTTTTTTGTTACGCCGTAGGCATATATTGTTTGAGCATTAGGGTTTAATGTAGCAGTGTATGCCATTGAAAAATTAAGTGGCCCATATTGGTATCCGCTTAAAAATTTATCAATCATACTTCCTTCCGGTATTTGAAAAAAATTAGCACTGTTCTTGCTTGCAAACATTAAATTGGCGGATACATAGGATCGCTTGGTTATTTTATTATACAAGATGTAATTCAAGCCGATGATACTCGAAAATACACCTCTTTTTTTATAGAGACCCTCTTTGTTTTTTGTTCCGGCGTTATAAATCACGGCAATATTCCCACCGTTTCGCAAATAGTTTTTTGCCCAAAATTCTATAGAGGAAGGGAGTTCCTGATCTGACATATCCGGAAATATAACTGCAGGCACATTTTTACTACTGGAAAGAGGATCGAAAGATATAAGGTCGGAACAACTTATTATTTTAAAGGCGACTCCTTTTTCTTGCAAGACGCTCGCGTAAACGGATAAAATAGACTTATCATCTGGAGTCATTGATGTGCCATATACCAAAAGAACCCTTATATTTTTAATCTTATGAAATTTCTCGTATTTTAAGACGCGGTTATAGCTGTAATAAGTAATAGGCACAATAATCAATACAATTAAAAGAGTAATAAATATAGCCTTTATAGTTTTATTTTTTTTCATTTATATTTCCCTTAAAAAACAGAAGTGTCTATCTTTTCAGGTTGCCTCCATTTTCTAAATAGATCTTAATTGATTATACCGTAATTTTATCTATTTTAAGCAAAAATAAATAGTTTTAGTCGTGATAATGATTTTTCTGAAATTAAACAACTACCGAACGATGCCTATTCCCTCCGTTAAAGCAAAACCGTAAATGGTAACATTATTACCAATCGTCAATTTCTTTTTTGCTATCACGGACTTGACCTCGCCGACGTGTCCCACGCGGACACCCTCAATCTCAATCTCTTCTTGTGAAAATATATTGCCGGTTATTTCTATATTCCCGTTCATGATTATAGTATTGTCAGATATCACATTCCCTGTAATGTTAACTTTTTTTTCCGTTTTTATTATTACGTTTCCACTTGCCTTTATGTTGCCATTTATAGTGAATTCGTCTCTAATTTCTATATTCCCGTTTGTTATTAGGTTGCCTTTTACGGTGGTGGGTTTATCGTGTACTATATCCTCATTCATTATTTTGTTAAAATATGTTAGAACAATGTGGTTGTCAGTGTGTTTTTTTTCGTCTCTTGATATGTCGTAATCTGTAGAAAATATGTTGTTGAAAGTTGAAATAGGATTACCAAAAAGGCGCCTAAACTCACAGTCCTTAGACAATTGCAGCTCTTTCCCGCAAGAGACGCTTATCCCGAGATTAATTCCTTCTTCTGTCTTAATATTGCCATCTACATCAAGCCATCTTATTATTTTTGTGTTTCCTGTTAGCTCTACATCTTTATCAACTAACGCCGCACGAATCAAATTATTGCGTCCAAACGATGCATTGCCAGTAACATAAATTTCTTTGTTAAAAATATTATTGTTTTTTGCAATCAAATCGCCAGAAATAAGCAGGATATGTTCAAAAATTTTTTTATCAGGATTAAAATTAAAACGTATAACCTCTATTTTTTCTAAACCAGATGATAATTTTACTTCAGCTATATTTTTTTTAAATTTCGCTTTCTTGAGAGAATTCCTTAATATTTTCCTGAATGACTTACCAAAATACCGAGCATCCTTAGAATACCCCATTTTTATAAACATCGGCTTGTCGTCAGTTGGCCTTAAAAGTTCTATTATGCCAGGAATAAAAGGCATGGTTATGAAAATTGCAAATATCAGAATTAATATAACAAAATTCATTTTCCAGTAGCCTTATAGTCTCTGTACCGTTTTGTCTTATGCCATGTGACTTTTCTATTACTTATCGCATCAATGACTGATTCTATAAAACCCTGAGAAATAAACCATAAATTAAATATAAAAATGAAGAAGAAAAATGGCAACAAGCGTATTCTATAGGAAGTTCTGTCTAAAAAGGCTCCAACTCCTATTTGATAAAATGGGGCGAAGCTTCCGAAAGTTACATACATTCCTATTAATAAGTATATAATGACATAATTTAATAGATTCATCTCGCCTAAAAAAAACAATACGATAGAATCTAATATACCCAATAAGAAAATAAATGGAATTAAATACATAAAAAGTAAAAGAGTTCCATCTAATTTCTGATAAAAATTTAAATGTTTTGATTTTATAACCGGACAAAGATATTTAAACAAGACCCCGTTGTGCCCTCTTGACCACCTTTTAATTTGATTTGCTCTTACTTTCCATTCTTCCGGCGCCTCTTCGTAGCATTCTAAACGATTGGCGTAAGCTACATCCCATCCATTGATGAATAAACGAAATGTTAGTTCGGTATCTTCGGCAAGAATTTTTTCATCGAATCCGCCTAAGGCAAGTACTAATTCTTTTCGGAAACCGCCGACCGTTCCACCATATTGAGGGATAAGCCCGAGATTATACCTTGCTTGTTGGTCAACTTGGTAGCCGCCTGTTCTTTCCAAATCTAGTAGCCGGGTTAGTAAATTCTTTCCGGTATTGATAAGCATTACTCTTCCCATTACACTAGCAACCTTGGGATCTTCAAAGGCAACAACTAAATCCCTCACCATACCCTTTGAAGGAAGATAATCCGCATCAAAGACCAGTATTATATTCCCCCTTGCGATTGTTAATGCTTCATTTAGAGCAGGCACCTTGCCCCTATTTTCGCTTTCCCTATGAATAGGGTTTATAAAGGGATACCTTAAGGCGTAAGAATCAAGTATTGCCCTTGTTTTGTCTGTTGAGCTATCATTTACAGGTATTATCTCCATCTTAGACCTTGGATAATCTGATTTTGTTAATAAATCTAGTATGTGGGGCGCGGTTCTCTCCTCATTGTACATTGGAATAATAATTGATACCATGGTAAATGTGGAGTCTAGTATATCCCTATAGTATAATTTTTGTTCGCCAAATATGCGATTAAATGTGAAAAGATTATGTCTAAATGCATAAATTACCATAACCAATATCACAAGTAACATATAAATCTTCAAAATAGTTATGACAATCAATATAGCCACTGTCCTTCTCCCACGCTATTTTTATTTTTTTCCGATATCAAGCTTAGATAATAAGAATAAATGCCGACTATGTATATAAAATCAACCAAGGGTCCTAATGCAAAAAATAGTGTGGACATAAATACGAAAGAAAATTTTTGCAATATATACAAGAATAAAATATACCTGACAACGGCAAACATGATTGAATAAATTATTGTGGCAATGGATACTAAAAATTTTGACAAAATATTAGATGGAACAGAAATCAATGCCATTGCGAGGATGAGTGGTATAAAAAACCATATAGCTACTTCCGTTTTCATATATAAATCTGAAAAAATTGTGATATCGTACGGAAATTGAAACGGGATTAAAACAAAGAATATCGACGATATTACGTTTATCAATAATATGTATATTAAATATAAAAAAATAGGTTTAAAAATATGTTTTTTTGAAAGCGCTAATGCAACAATAAGGGCAAGAAAAGAAAGTAAAAAAAATAAGAGATAAAATAACGGTGAATGCAATAATGTGTGCGTCGATACTATGTATAAGTGTGAAAGAATATAGTCTCTTTGTAATATGCTTATTTTTTCCTTAATGAAATATCTTGAAAGAATCAGCGCGGAAAATTTACTAATGTAGAGAGTTATCACCGGATAAAGAAGCAACACAAGTAAGACGGGGGATAAAAGAACCACACTTTCAAAAAAAACTTTTTTTTTGGAAAATAGCCGCTTCCTATAAGCACGGTGATAGAATATAGTTTCTTTTATCATTTAGATCTATTAGAAATCTTTAAAAATCCCGATGTTTATACCAAAAGCTCTATAGTTATCTTGGAGAATAAAATATTCCAAGTTCCCTATGATTCCAAAATCTCTTCTTAACCATATCCTCTGGCGAACCTCTATGCCCAAGGAATTATAGTTTACTTGAGATTGATCTTGTAGCGGCAGATAGGTAGTCAGATATGCCTCATTTCCGGTGGTTATATTAAGATATGTTTTTTCTTTATAACGCTTTCCGTAGCCTATAGAGTACAGATGCGACCATGACACAGCATTGCCAGGATCGCTGATGGACATGAACAGCCGATAACTTGCTATCCATAACTTGTAGTAGTAAGTGATGCCGGTGGAATATATTATGTTTACATTATTACTATTGTATTTTATGTAGGATCCGCCAATCTCCCATACAATATTTTTATGTTTACCTAATTTAAAATTAAAATTGTTGTCTATTCTGAATTTGGGTAAAAAGAGATAGTTAGAGCCCATAGAAATATCAGAGTAGGTGTATAACCAAGGTAACCAGATTGTGTAAGCTCCAAATGTTCCAAGAAAACCACTGCCCTCTATTGTTCTTGAAAATTCATCTCCCTCAATAAAATAATTAAATTTTTTATCTGAATTATTGTAATATTTCACTGAACCTATATACCATGAACCATAAATGCTATGGGGTTCGAGAAAATAGTAAGCAGAACTTATATTAATCCTATTATTAAGGGGCAAATTTTCTCTGGCAAAAGCCGTTCCTGTAACGAGCGGCGTACAAAATATAGCTAATGCAATGATTAGATATATAAATTTAAGTCTCATTCGCATACGTACAGCCTAAAGCATTTTGCTGTTTCCGTCAATAAAAAAATGAAAATACTTTAGTGGTTGTCGCAATAAAGTAGGTCAATGTGAAAACTATGGATTATTGTTAACAGAACGGATAGAAATTATCTTTACTTCAAAAATAGGGCCGGAAGTCTGAGGAGAAAAAGCAAGTGGTAAAAAAATATCTATTATTTTTATGCAATTATTTTGACACATGAGTATTGGGTATGGTACCATTACAACTTATGGCTATTTATCACATAAATCCACTAAATAGTGCACTGTTTCTACGGATAAATGGCTTGGCTGTGCAAGGCGGTCAGTTTAACCATGCCAATGTTTTTATAGCGTTATATTCTCCCCTTATCATATTGATATCGCTTGTAATTGTTTATTTTTCAAGGGCTAAAAGTGAATCTCTATATTCTTTATATACCGTTATTTTCGGACTTTTTATAAATTTTGTAATCGGATTATTTTATTATCACCCGAGACCATTCGTAGTCGGATTAGGGCATCTATTGATTCGCCATGCGAGCGATTCGTCTTTTCCAAGCGATCATGCCACGCTTGCATTTTCCGTGGCCTTTGGATTTTTGTTATTTAATAAAAAATTTTTCGGAATAATTTATCTCTTTTTTGCGGTTGCCGTGGGCTTTGCCCGAGTTTATACGGGGGTTCATTTTCCCTTCGATATATTCGGTTCCTTTGCTGTTTCCTTGTTCTCAATTATAATTATATATATGGCAAGAAAACCGTTAGCGAATATGAATAGCCGTTTAATAAAATTACAAGTGCGGCTGTTTCGAAAGATGAAAATATCCTGAGTCTAATTTTAGTCCGAAGTGTACAAATTCAAATTCAAACATTAATGTAGTAGAGTGTTGTGCTTTATTGATGTATAATAGTACGCATGGGGCTTTTTAATCTTGTTTCTGAAAACAGTCCGACCGGAGACCAGCCGAAGGCAATAAATTCACTGATAGATGGAATTCGTAAGAATTATAAATACCAGACGCTTTTGGGGGTTACGGGTTCCGGAAAGACATTTACGATGGCGCATGTCATTAAGGAGCTTGAAAGGCCGGCTCTAATAATTGCGCCTAATAAAACACTTGCCGGGCAGCTTTATTCAGAATTTAAATCGCTATTTCCAGAAAATGCGGTGGAATTTTTTATAAGCTATTACGATTATTACCAGCCGGAGGCATATGTTCCTTCTAAAGATCTCTACATAGAAAAAGATTCTGCCATAAACGACCAGATTGATAAGATGAAACATTCGGCGACCCGCTCAATTCTTTCGAGGAGAGATGTTGTAGTAATTGCGTCTGTTTCATGCATATACGGGCTCGGTTCTCCACAAAGCTATGCCAACATGCTTTTAGACGTGAAGAAGGGTGACGAACTGGATTTAAGCTATGTTTTAAACAAGCTAACCGATATCAGATATGAGAGAAATGATATAGATTTTCATAGAGGGACATTTAGGGTAAGGGGTGGTACCGTTGATGTATTTCCGGCCTATGAAGAAGAAATTGCGGTAAGGATAGAGTTTTTTGAGAACGAAATCTCTCTAATAGCCGAGATTGACCCGCTGAGGGGCATTGTTACAAGAAAGCTTTCAAGGGTTGCAATTTATCCTGCGTCTCATTATGTTGCCGATGAGGTTGTTTTAAAAAGTGCCGTTAACTCCATCAAGAAAGAGCTAAAAGGTAGGGTGTCGGAGCTTAAATCTTTCGGTAAACTTGTCGAGGCGCAGAGGCTTGAACAACGGACGATGTACGATTTAGAAATGATACAAGAGATGGGCTATTGTTCCGGTATTGAAAACTATTCAAGACATTTAACCGGAAGGAAAAAGGGCGAACCTCCTCCAACGCTGCTCGATTATTTCCCAAAGGATTTTATTATTATGATTGATGAATCCCATGTTGGTATTCCGCAAATTAGGGCTATGTATAACGGAGATATTTCTAGAAAATCCAACCTCGTTGAATATGGATTTAGACTTCCTTGCGCACTCGATAACCGCCCTTTGAATTTTGATGAGTTTTCATCGCATATAAACAATCTTATCTGCGTTTCGGCAACGCCGGCGGAATATGAATTAAATATCAGTTCGCAAATTGTAGAACAAATAATTCGTCCGACGGGATTAATTGATCCGCACATTGAAGTAAGGCCGGAAACCAACCAAGTGGATGACGTAATTTCAGAGATTAAAAAAACGATTAAGGAGGGTGGCAGGATTTTAGTAACGACCCTGACAAAAAGAATGTCTGAAGATTTAACTGATTTCTTGAATGATAGCGGGATTAAAGCTAAATATTTACATTCTGATATAGATTCACTGGAAAGATTTAATATTATAAGGGATTTAAGGTTAGGCGAGTTCGATGTCTTAGTCGGCATAAATCTGCTAAGAGAGGGATTAGATCTTCCGGAGGTTGAGTTCATAGGTATTTTGGATGCTGACAAAGAGGGATTTCTGCGTTCCAAAACGTCACTGGTTCAGACGATAGGAAGAGCGGCGAGAAATATAAAGGGTAGGGTTGTATTATACGGCAATAAAATAACGGAATCAATGCGATACGCTATATCGGAAACGGAGAGAAGAAGGGAAATTCAAAAAAAATATAATAAAGAAAATAATATAACCCCTAAATCGATACAGAAAAATATATCCGAGCTTTTAACTACTATATTCGAACAGGATTACATAGATTTATCCGGCGGATTAAATGCGGAAGAACCTCTAATGATTAGTCCCAAAGAGGCCGAAAAAAGAATCAGGAATCTTTCGAGAAAAATGAAAAAGGCCGTTAAGGAACTCAATTTCGAGGAAGCATCCACTATAAGGGATGCAATAAATGCAATTAAAAAACAGATGTTATCAATGGATGCCGTTTGATTTTTTATGAATAGAGATTTAGCTATCAGCATTAAAAATATTTCTCAATCCCCTGGTGTTTATCTAATGAAAAACATAGCAGGGGACGTTATATATATTGGGAAAGCAAAAAACTTAAAAAAGAGGGTTTCGCAATATTTTTCCAATAAAAAAACAAGCATTAAGACAGGGTATCTAGTCTCAAAAATTCATAATATTGAAACGATAATAGCGAGAAATGAATTGGATGCTTTTCTGTTGGAAAACAATTTAATTAAGCAGTATAAACCCAAATATAATATTAGCCTTAAGGATGACAAATCTTACCCCTATATAAAGATAGCAAAATCTGTATTAGATTACCCTTTTATAATAAAGACGAGGAGTTTTAAGAAGGGCGAGGGAGAATATTTTGGCCCATATTCCAATTCGTTTGCCGTCAGTCAAACTATTAAAACTATAAATAAGATTTTTAAATTAAGAATTTGTAGTGATAGTAAATTTAACTCTTATGCGGCAAGGAAAAGGCCATGCCTTTATTATCAAATAAATAGGTGCGTGGCTCCATGTTGTAATTATATAAGCATGCAAGACTATAAAAGGCTCGTGGACAATGTGAGGCTGATGCTAAAAGGAAAAAATAAGTCGTTACTGAATGATTTAAAAAAATCAATGAACCAATTTGTCAAGGAACAAAATTTCGAAGCGGCTATAAAGGTTAGGGATAAAATTAATGCCATAGTGGTAATCAATGAAAAACAGGTTACTGTCTTGGAAAATGAAAAAGATATTGATGTTATAGGATTTTATGGCGAAGAGGATAAAATAGATATAACGGTTATTATTGTGAGAAGCGGAAAGGTAATAGATTCAAGAAACTATTTCTTTAAAAATATGTATTTAAATGACAACGAGATGCTCGCCGCATTCCTAAATAGATACTATTCAAGGATTTTAGAAATTAAGGGAGATATAGCGAATGAGATTTTGATCCCCATAGGGATAGATATTGATGATAAAAATAGTATCATGAACTATATTCGGTGTTTTACCACTAAATCGATAAAGATAAAAGTAGTCGGTGTCGCCGGATTAAATGCTAAATATAGTGATATTATGGAGATGTCCCTCAATAATGCAAGAAAAAACTTTATGGAAAAGACTTATCAATATGAAACGGAAGAGCATGAAGGGGAAAAACGAGGGAATGGTATAGACAGGGATTACAGTAAAAGGGTAAAAGCACTTGGAATTTTAAAGGCAGTTTTGAATTTAAATAAATATCCTGAAATAATAGAATGCTTTGATATCTCAAACATATCCGGGACCTATGCCGTTGCTTCCAAGTCGGTTTTTAATAACGGAAAGAAAGACGTTTCGCTATATAGAAAATATAAGATTAGGTCAAAGAACACTCCCGACGATTATGCAATGATGTATGAGGTTTTATATAGGCGATTTAACAATGCGGTTCAAGGTAAAGATCCTTTGCCTAATATTATCGTTGTGGACGGAGGGAAGGGTCAGCTAAATGTTTTGATTAAAGTGGCTAACGAGTTTGAGGAAAAAGGCCTGATAGCCCCTGACCGCATACCTGTATTATTGGCTATAGCAAAGGCAAAAAATATGAATAAAAATATTGAAACGGATAGTATTTATTTGCCAAATAGGAAAAATGAGGTTAATTTCGAAAAGAACAAAGAAGTGATTTTTTTGCTGATGCAGTTGAGGGATGAAGCACATAGATTTGCGGTGGCATATTATTCAAAGCTTAAGAGGAAGTCTCTGGTTGCATCGGAATTATTAAATATCAGTGGCGTAGGGGAAAAGACTTACAAGAGTTTGATAGTAAATATGGGTAGCGTAGATTATATTAAAAATACATCAATTATTGAACTGGCAAGCGTTAAGGGCGTAAATAAAACCGTTGCAAAAAATATATTTAATTATTTTCATAAGCGAAATTAAATTTTCCTTCTTACGGTTTACTTACTTATAAATTCTTTTATTTTTTCGATTAGATATTTATTTTCTAATTGTTTTTTAACAGCCACTCTAAAATATTGATTGTTTAAGCCGCGATAATTTTTGCAACATCTAATTAGAATACCTACTTTTAAGAGATAGTTTTTTAGGTCTGTTCCCGTAAAATTTTTAGATTTAATTTTAATTAAGAAGTAATTAGCCGCACTCGGTATTACTGTTAATTCATCTATAGTTTTTAGTTTGTTGTAGAAATTTGATTTTAACTTTTTTAATTTTTGCAATGTGACGGCCATGCCTCCTTTGTCATTTAAAGATGTGATAGCAATGGCCATGCCGATATTGGTAATCTTCCATGGAATGATATACTCAGAGAACATTCTAATGATTTTGTTATTCGCAATGACGTAACCTATCCTTTGCCCCGGCATAGCAAAAAATTTTGTTAGCGACCTAATTATGATCAAATTATCATATTTGCCAATCAAGTGTTTAGCTGAAAATTCTTCACAAAAGTCCATAAATGATTCGTCTAAAATCAAGAATACACCCCTTTTTTTCGATTTATTTAATATTGCTTCAATATTATGCAAAGAGGTAATGGTACCTGCCGGGTTGGAGGGGCTTGCAAGAAAAATAAAACTATTTTCATTCATCTCCTCTATATTTTTTAAAAGATTCACATAGCTAGTTCCCGAAACTTTAAAATTATTAAAAGGATATGTTTTTACATGAACAAGGGATGATTTAACGGCCATTGCTGCTCTTTCATATTCCATAAAAGAAGGTTCAATGATAAGAACATTATTCGGTTTCACGATCCGCGCAGTATTGAAGATAAGATCCGTAGCACCGGCACCTAAAAATATAGATTCTTTATTAACATTGTGATAGATGGATATGGCGTCTACCAGTGCATCGGGGTAGGTATCTGGATAGTTCTCAATAAAAAATTTTATCAATCTGCGATTCTTTAAAATTTTGACAGCATTTCTATTTAGCCCGAATGGATTGATGCTGGCAGAGAAGTCTATTATTTTAGGCTTTGGAAAAACTACACCTTTAGAATCACAAGTATCGACCGTGCGGGCATATAAATCTTTTTCGTAGAATAATATATTTCCGCCATGATTGGAAGAGAGATTTTTTGCCAAATTATCGTTTTGCAGAGCTGTTATTTTTCACTTCATAACCCTTGCGAGAGAGAGCAAGCTTGTGTCCGACCGTAATACTTTTAGTGAATAATTCTATAAAACCGGCCGATGTCCTTATCGCTTCAGGTACAATTATACTAAGTGAATTAAAATATTCCATTTTTGTCCTGGCATACAATAACTCAGGTAAAAATTTGGAAGAATTGTGTGCGTTGTAATCAACCCAGCCAAAAGGGCGCTTATCGTCGTAATGTCCACTTAGAGGCTTAAATTTATAAGTGCCGCCCTCTAAGGATAAATTTAGATCTAAATAACGCGACGACATCCACCTCTCAAAAACAACATGCCTTCTCAATGCCAAATTGGTAGTGTGAAATGGTATGCACAAGTCTTGGACCAAATGCGTTGCGCCGCCTAGTGCTATAAATGCTCTTTTAAATCTACCATGTTCCCAATCTTTTACAGCGACATTAAATAATTGAGCGCACTTGGTACCCGCATCGGAGAATCCCCTGATATAGCCTGCGTGTGAATGAGGATATAAATAGTGCCCGCCAAACCAGTGAACCCTTAATCTTTTAATGGCAAGCCTATCTATTATGTAAGAACCATGTTGCATTAGTTTAATGCGTTCGTCAGGTTTTAAGCCTGAAATACTACGACTAAAAATGGTATTTACAACATCGTGTTTCGAATCATTATAAAGAAGCTCAAAGGTTTTCTCTATACAATAACTGTGTAATTTTGGTTGCATATATTTGTATTCCCATATTATT
Source organism: uncultured Actinomycetes bacterium (assembly GCA_964631685.1). GTDB lineage: Bacteria > SZUA-79 > SZUA-79 > Acidulodesulfobacterales > Acidulodesulfobacteraceae > Acidulodesulfobacterium. The sequence continues at coordinate 20,420 of CAZVZU010000005.1, forward strand.
TTGAATTCCCATTAACAACTTATATCATATTTTAAAAATAATTCAATACTTATTTTTGATTTGTGAGACAAAGCAATGAGTCGCTGGGGGTGAGTGATAAAAATGCCGTTTTGTTTGACGGCTAAAAACTCCCAATAAATTTCCATGGTTTTCTTATGGCATTACAATGGGAGGACAGCCTAATGAGAGTAATAAGTATCAGGATTTGGCATATCCTTCCATAACCTTTTGCAGGAAAACGGATTCTGAAACGGCGCCAACAACTTCTTCATTATTGTTCATGACCGTCTTGGGTACGCTAAAGACCTCGTACTCATCGGCAAGATTTTTAAATTCCTGAATCTCCACTACATCTGCTGTTACATTATCGTTTTCGATAGCAAAATTGTACGCTAGAACCGCCGCCGGCGGACAATGAGGTCAGGTAGGGGTGACAAACACTTGGATATCATAAGGCCTTTTGATTTCCTTAAGTTTCTCCACTGTCTTTTCAGAAAGACCAGTATCCTTAGCGGACACATTCATTATTCCGTGGATTAATGTCATAAACTCCTGGCCTGCAGGACTGCCATAAAAACGAACGCCATAGTCCTTATCCCCCTCTATGACAATACAAGGTGCTCTTTTAACGGAATATTGTGCAACCTTTTCCTTGTCTTTATCAAAATCAAATTCTTCAATGACTATCTTGTCGCTGAGATTTGATACTTCAAGCAAGATGTTTTTCGCCTCGTTGCAGTATAAACAGTTGTTTTCGGATTTAAAGAATAATATCTTAATATCATTGTTAAGTTTGGTTTTAAAATCTTTAGTTAGGAACTTAGAATCCTGTTCGCTAAGAAGTGGCATTTTATCTCCCTAAATTATAGACATGCTTATGCGGTTATTTGTAGCCAACCCATTTTCCTATATTGTAAAACATTTTTTTCACAAAATCAATAGTAAGACCTTCTTAATTTTACGTGTGGAACGAGTAATCAATAAATCCAATGCCCCTGATTTGATTTTTAGTGATTATAATGGTATATTTAAGAAACCTTAATCTGGAGATTGTCATGTCATATTTACTAATAAAATTGAAAAGTGGCAAGATATACGGAGCATTATTAATTATGTTTCTTTTGCTGATCGCAGGTCTTGTTCCGCGGCTGTCCAATTATGCTTATTCTGCTACCGTTACGGTTAAGAAAGGCAGGCAAGTGTATTATTCCGAAAGTAATAAATATATAATACTAAAAATGCCTAACAGCATTGAAGCCTATATCAATAAAAAGAATAATAAGGTTTATTATCGTTACGATAGATTGTATTATTTATGGAATAAAGGTATATGGTTTAATTCAGAAAAGATAACAGGGATGTTTAAAATAACGCCACAAAAGGATATTCCTGAACAACTAAGGGGCGGTCCTCTTTTGCGGGTGAAAAGGAAAAAAAATCCTGTTGGTCTTGCAATATTAAAAGTTCCATCGAAGCCTGTTAAGCATAGGTTGCCTAGGTCTGTTGCCGAGCATTTGTATAACCTACCGTTGACCTTGCATGGTTTGGTTATCTATCAAAAAAAGTTTAATTTTAATGCTATGGCAAAGTAGCTATCTGGGTTACGGTTTTTTGTGGTAATGATAAAAAATATAAATTTACATCTGTAATAATGAATTCGTTGAGTTAGGCATGAGGTTGTTGAATATATTAAAGTATCCGGATATAAAATTACGGGTAAAAGCAAGGTCTTTAAACCTAGGTGAAATTGCAGAGAGTGTATCTTTAATTAAAGATATTGTTTACACAATGTATGGCGCCGAGGGCATTGGGCTTGCCGCCACGCAGGTTGGTATCAACAAGCGTGTCATCGTGATGGATGTGCACAAAAAAGAAGATAGGGATAAATTTTTTTCTGTGCAAAATAACCTGAAAGAAGGGAATGTTCTTGACGCAAGCGGAAGTCTTATTGTAGCGATTAATCCAGAGGTAGTTTTTAAAGAGGGCAAGGTTGTTCATGAGGAGGGGTGCCTTTCTATCCCTAAATTTAATGCCGATATCGAACGAGCAAGTAACATTAAGGTTAAATTTTTGGATTTATTGGGTAAAGAGGTTGTTATGGGTGCGCAGGGCTTACTGTCTATAGCATTTCAACACGAGATAGACCACCTCAATGGAATTTTATTTATTGATAAAGCTTCGCCGTTGAAGCGTTCTTTATACAATGCTACACTTAAAAAAAATAAGGGTAAGAAGCGAGAAAAAGATATCAATTATACCTCTTAATTCCTAATTTGAATGCCGAAGAATAATTGCTATTCTTTGTTTTATAAGCGTTTTTGTGTATTTTATTATGTGTTATGTCATATTGTGATAACCCAAATATGCCCTTGAATGTAGTTTTTATGGGGACGCCTGAGATTGCTTCGGAATCCTTGCGAAGTGTACTGCTTCTTGCTGAGTCCGGTGTTCTAGATTTGAAATGTGTTTATACTAAGCCGCCTACCAGAAGCGTCAAGAAGATGTGCGTTGTTAAATCCTCCGTGCATTTAGTTGCAGACAAGTTTAATATAAAGGTTAAAACTCCCAAGACACTAAGAAACAATATTGAAGAAATAGAATTTTTAAAATCACTATCCATAGATTTAATAATTGTTACGGCATTTGGGGTTATCCTTCCTGACGACGTACTAGATATTCCAAGGTACGGGGTTTTAAATCTACATCCGTCTTTGCTTCCCGATCTAAGAGGGCCAAGTCCTATTCATTATGCAATATTAAAGAAGGTTAAATATAGCGGCGTGTCTATAATGGCACTTGATAGCGGAGTAGATTCAGGTCCCGTTGTAGCTCAAAATATAATGCATATAGGTAAGGATGAATACTATGAAACCCTCTATGAAAATCTTTCAAAATTAGGAGGGGATTTATTGTCGGATGTTATTAAAAATGTTTTCAAGATAAGATTGCATGTTTTTGAATATGCACATCCGCAGTCTTCGATGAAAATAAGCAATAGGACTGAATCAAAACTTATCAATTTAGATATGCAAAGAATAGATTTTTTTCGCGATGAACCGCTTGAAATATATTCAAAAGTGAGGGCTTTCAATCAATCGGGAGGGGCTTTTTTTATGTTTAACGGTAAAAATATCAAACTCCTTGATGCAAAATTGATTATTGACGAACAAGAATTTATCACAGATCGGTTTAAAGATAATAACGAGACTGGCAAAAAAACCCCTACTGCAGTGAAAAATTTTAACCGCGATAGTATCGACAGCACAGATAAAATAGGCAATTTAGATATATATGGCGGTTGCGATGGGTATTACGGCTATAATGACTATATAGAAAATAATCGCAATGAAGCCCTGGAACTTATTAAAAATATATCTTCTTTGTTGGTTGCATCCCGCGTTCCATGCATGGTTATTTTAGCGAGTAAATTTGGTTTGGTTATAAAAACAGCGAAAAGAGGGGTCTACTTAAATCTCTTAAGGCTTAAACCTGAAGGAAAAAGGCCCATGAAACATATTGATTTTATCAATGGGTATAGGATAAAACCAGGAGTTATATTAAAATAATTTAGGAATTTTTTTATGTTAATAAAAAAAGAACATGTTTATTTCTTAAAAATAATATCAGCATCAATCTTTGTGTTGTTACTGATAGCCTTGTTTTTATTTTGGGTGATATCGGGTGGTATTGAAAAGCTAAGCCCAAGTTTGCCACTGTATATATTTTTATTTTTTGCGGCAACAGTTTTTGTATTATTACTAATTTTCTTTGTAAGCTTATCCCGAAAAAAGGATAAGAATCAAACGATATTGGTTTATCCCGCAAGGTATATTTTGATCAGATTTTTGTACCCCATTGCCGTCATTATAACATCCGTTTTTAGGATTAATAGGGATAAGATGCAGGGGTCTTTTGTAGAAATAAATAATTTTTTGCTTTTCTCTTTAAATCAAAGAATAGTTAAGGATAGAATACTTATTTTGCTTCCGCATTGTTTGCAGTTGCACAGCTGTAAGGCTAAGATCATTGAAGATGTCCATAATTGCCTTAATTGCGGAAAGTGCAACATAAAAGAACTTGCTTTTTTGAGTGATGAGAGAGATATTTTTATTGCTGTAGCAACGGGCGGAACACTGGCAAGAAGGGTGTTAGAGGAAAAAAAACCCAAAGCCGTGATAGCGGTAGCGTGTGAAAGAGATTTAAGTTCGGGCATTATAGACAGTTTCCCTATGCCTGTTTATGGATTACCCAATATAAGACCTAATGGTCCGTGCAGGGATACGCTTGTGGACGTGAGTATGTTGCGCGCACTAATACGAAAAATAGTAACATAGGCTGGATACAGAAATAAGACGGTTACAACTTTTTCCTTAAATCTCTAATTCTCTTAGATTTGCCCTGACTTCTTTCTAAAGTCTTTGGCGGAAGGGCAGTTACCTTGGACCGAACGCCTACTAACTCATATATTTTATGAGAAACTTCTTTTATTATTTCATCTATCTTGTTCTCACCCATATTAAAAATATTTTGCTTAGGTTCTATGATAATGTTCATTTTATCAAGAAGATTATCTGTGTATAGCTCGATAAGGTAAACTGGTTCAAGATAATTATTTTTAAATATTATTGATTCAATTTGAGATGGAAATATGTTGACCCCCTTTAAAATAATCATATCATCGGTTCTTCCTTTTATCTTATGCATTCTAACGAAAGATCTTCCGCATTTACATTTACCCGTATAAAAGCTTGTTATATCTTTAGTTCTAAATCTTATAAGTGGCATAGCTTGCCTATTTAGACTCGTCAAAACTAATTCACCGGTTTCCCCTTCCCTGAGAACATCGCCTGTTTTTGGGTTTATTATCTCCGGAAGAAAGTTATCTTCGTTTATATGCAGTCCATTTTTATAGACACATTCGAAAGCAACGCCCGGACCGATAATCTCACTAAGTCCGTAAATGTCATATGCATCTATATTAAGACTATCTTCGATATTTTGTCTAAATTCGTTAGACCATGGTTCTGCTCCGAATACACCCTTTCTTAATTTAATTTTCGATGTATCCTTTATGAATTTATGTATTTCTTCTGCTAAAAAAATGGCGTAAGAGGGGGTGCAGAAAAGAACGGTAGTACCTAAATCTTCCATCATGGTAAACTGTCTTTCGGTAAATCCTGTGGACATCGGAATAATTGTCATTCCTACGGCTTCCGCACCATAATGAACACCGAGTCCGCCGGTAAATAGCCCATAACCGTAAGCATTTTGTCCTATGTCATTCTTGTCTATCCCGCATGCATATAAAACTCTCGCCATGAGTTGCGACCAAATTTTGATATCCTGCATTGTATATCCTGCTATGATAGGCTTTCCGGTTGTGCCAGAGGAGGCATGAACTCTAACCGTATCTTTTAATGAGCAGGAAAAAAGACCTATCGGATAGTTATCAACGAGGTCTTTTTTTGATGTAAATGGCAAGTTTTTAATATCGTCTATATTTTTGATATTATCAATATCGCTTATATCAGTAATACCTGCGTCATTGAATCTTTTTTTATAAAAATTATTTTTTATAAAAACGGTCTTTAGGGTTTCTCGAAGTCTTGTTATTTGGAGGGCTCTTAATTCCAGAGGCTCCATTGTTTCATACTTTTTTTCAAAGTAATTAATTGGAATGCTGTCATTTTTTGATTTTCGTATGTTCATATTTAAATGGACCCTTCCATATTTCTGCCCGTTAAAAATGCCTCTATATTTATCTTTTTGGTTTTTGGGGGAACATTATACTCAATTATCTTGAGCCAAAATTTTTTTTCTATATCGGTAAATTTTGATAAAAGTCCAATTGATATAATATTAGAAACCTTAGGGTTACCCAAGTCCGTTGCTATTTTTTTATTGTCAATCATGAATAGTTTATTAAAACTAATTTTCATAGCATTAATGATTTCATCAACGGAAATCCTATCATGCTCAGATGCAGTTGTCCATAGCGGAATTTTACCGTAATTTGATGAAATTATTAATGTGTTTTTATTTGAGAAGTCTTTGATATACCTGAGTGTTTCGTATATATCGAAAGAAAGAATTATATCTGCACTTTGTTTTGGTATAAGAGGAGAAAATATCTTTGTGCCAGATCTTATATGGGTTGACACAGAACCCCCTCTTTGAGACATACCGTGAACCTCCGATGTTTTAACATCAAGTCCCTTCTCAAATGCGGCAAGGCTTATAATTTTTCCCGCAAGAACCACACCTTGTCCGCCAATTCCGCATACTAATATATTTTGTATATTCATAAATCTATTATTTTTATACAACCAAATGTACATACATCTTTACAAACAGAACAGCCGATGCATGAATTATCAATAAAGGGTATGGGCTGGTTATTGTCCGAAAATTTATTTGAATTAAGTATGGACGGGCATCCGGTTTGCATACATAGGCCGCACCCGTTACAACTATCTAGTACCTCAAACTTCTTACCGAAGTCAAGTTTAGCAGGATACAAAACGCAGGGTCTTTTCGTTATGATAACATTTAATTTTTTAGAGCCGAGAGCCTTTTTTAAAGTTTTATAGACATCGTTGTATTTATACGGATCTACCTCATATATTTCATCTATGCCGATAGCCTCTACCACCTTTTTTATATCTATTTTGCAAGATATGTCACAACCTTGAGGTTGTTGCTCAGATGATATATTCTTACCGGTTCCGGGATGATTTTGTCCACCGGTCATTGCAGTAGTAGAGTTGTCTAAAATAATTGCCGTAAAGCAAGCATTGTTATATTTTGCATCAATTAACGATGTTATACCCGAATGGAAAAATGTGGAATCTCCCATTATGCCGACAATTTTTTTAGGAGAAGAATTTGACAATGATAGACCTTGCGCCGCACCAAAAGCAAGCCCCATAGATATACAGCTATCCATTGCATTTAAAGGTGGTAAAGCGCCAAGTGTATAGCAACCGATATCGCCCATAACCGGGACCCTGAGTTTCTTCAGGGCATAAAATATAGATGTATGCGGACATCCGCTACAGAGGGCTGGGAGCCTTGCGGGTAGTCTCTTGGGAAGGTTGTTTAGTTCAGTTAGACATTCTCCGTCGTAACCATGTTTGTGCGAGATCTTATCGACCTGCTTTTCGATAACACCTGCCCTTGCAAGACCGTCTTTTACCGAATCAGGCGTAAGTTCTCCGCATCTGTCGAAAAATTCCTTGCCTTTTAGGCTTATACCCGTAGACGATATTTCATTTTGTACAAATGGCTCCAACTCTTCGACTATAACGATATTTTTTACTTTTTTTGAAAATTCTTTGATAAGCGAATCAGGAATAGGATAGGACAATGATAATTTCAAAACAGAGGCGAAAGGGGCGATCTCTTTGACATATTGATATGAGATCCCGCTCGTTATTATGCCGACATCAAGGCTGTTATATTCGATCTTATTAATACCGGAATTATTTGAAAATTCTTGTAAATATTCCAATCTTTTTACGGCCATCCTGTGTCTTTTTCTGGCATATACTGGTACCATGACAAACTTTTCGATATCCTTTGTATAATTTTTTTCTTTCAAAGTAGGATTATCAATATGAGTCAAACAGGTTGAGTTGGATAGATGAATAGGTTGTTCAATATGTGTGATACTTTTGGAATGCGATACCCTTGTTGTAGTCCTGATCACGACGGGCGTATCGAATTTTTCGCTCATTTCAAAGGCTATATTTGTGAATTCGATACATTCACTACTATCTGACGGCTCAAGCATTGGTATTTTGGCAAATTTGGCGTAAAATCTATTATCTTGTTCATTTTGAGAACTGTGCATATTCGGATCGTCGGTGGTGACAATAACCAGGCCGCCGCGAACCCCCGTTATTCCGAGGGTCATTAAGGGGTCGGATGCCACATTGAGACCGACGTGTTTAGTGGTGAACATAGATCGTTTGTAGCCTATAGACGCACCAATTGCTATTTCGAGCGCTGTTTTTTCGTTTATAGACCAATTTACGACGACATTTTTAAATCTTGCAAGATATGGAAGAATTTCTGAGCTGGGGGTGCCGGGATAACCGGTAGCGACATCCACGCCAGCCTTGTGGGCGCCAACAGCTATCGCTTCATTGCCCGTGAGAAGGGCAGCGGTCATTTTTTTAATTTTATTTATTGCACCCATGCAAACTATTTGAACCGCAACGTATGTATATGATATGACAGAGAAGGGCAACCCGAAGAAACATGCACATTTAGAATCGATACCGTTGCTTTCTTTCGAACCTGGCGGGGTTCTCAATCGTCCTGCCATGTTGTCGGATTACCCACGAATAGGATAACATATATTAAAACTTTTTGAAAAGCATTATTTTTACTGATACGTATCAGCTTGAATTTACTAATGTTGAGACGAAATATAACGAAGCAATGTCAAAATTGGTCAGGGCGGGAAAAGCGTCATACCGCAGCGTACTCGTTGCCTTGTCCTACATGTACATGAAGAATAAGCAACGGATACGATTGTAGTATATCAAAATTTTAGTCGTGGTGTATGAACTTGTCGTCCTGAACGGCATCATGTTTTCTTATATATTCCATAAGCATTGCCGAATGTTCTTTTTCTTCATCCCTATTGTGCGCTAAAATTTTTTTTAACTCATCATCATCGGTAAGTTCAAAGCGCTCTTGATATAGATTGATAGCCTGAAATTCCTCAATCAAGGACTGTCTTGCCATCTCCAAATTTATTGTTTCTTCAGTTAAATTTGGGTCATGATAATCTTCACACATACATCCTCCTTATTTTTATTGTTAATGCTTAATTTTATGCCTCTACTCCGTAGTAGTATAATCTACTTTGGATCTAAAATCAAGCGAGTCAGATGGCTATGTATTAAGGATATAGCCTTAGTTTATCTTGTTTAATATACGTAAATTCTTGAAAAAATTGCTTTAATCGGATAATATCAATAGTATGGAAATGGAAAAAAAAATTCTTATAGCCGTAGAAATAAATTTTGAAACATCTTCTATATTAACGCAGACAGTCTCTTTTTTCAGGGAGAGTTTGTCAAAATTTTACATCTTGCATGTGATATCCGCTCCCCCGTTTTCCTCAATAAATAAAAAAAATAGCCTTCATGTTGAAATGGAAGCGAGTTATAAGAATGTGGAGGACGAATTAACAAAGTCTGGTTTACGCTACTTGAACTATGAAATATTTATATCTCATGGGTTTCCAACGGTCGAAATCCTTAATTTTTCTATAAAAAATGATATAAACATGATTGCTGTGGGGACGCATCAAAAGACCGGTTTTAAGGAATTTGTATCAGGTTCTATTTCATCATCGGTTGCAAAAAATTCTATTTGTCCCGTGCTTTTAATTCCGCTTAAAAATTTAGCTAAATTAAGCGAAGAAGAAGAGTCCGCAGAAGAATCTGCAGTGTCGTTGTTGAAAATATAAAAATATATTGCATTAAATATAAATATAGATATAATAGGTATACATACGGATACAGTCGTCACGTATCAACATGCCAATGCTTGTGTTTTAAGCAAATTAAACATGTAGGCGGCATCCGTTGGCGATAAAATCATGCAAATAGGAATTAGTTTTTATAATTTAATAATACCCAAAACTAAGGAAGCATTATGAAATTTATCTCAAGCAGCGGATACCGAAGGATGCTCAATGAAATTAGCGAGCTTCAGAGTAAGAACGACGAGCTTGGCGTATCTTTAGATAGAAAAAATAGCGAAATTGTTGCGATTAAGGATGGGCACAAAAGAGAAATAGAAGAGTTAGAATTAAAGATTTCGTCAATGCAAGAGGATATTGCAAACAAGGATAGTCTTCTGACGTCTTATGCAAAAGATTCTGAGGAGCTTCCTATACTTAATGAAAAATTGAATCAATTTATTAAAAACTGCAGGGAGTCTAAGAATAGTATTAAAAATTTTATTGATTCATTATCACACATGTATTCAAGTTCGTTTTCGACGCTTGAGAAAACCTACAATGACTCGGTTGAGCTTTACAAGTTGACCCTTTTTACAGATGAAATACTTGGTTCTATTGTTTCAATAACTGATCAAATCAACTTATTGGCTTTGAATGCCGCGATAGAGGCGGCGAGGGCTGGTGAGGCAGGTAGGGGGTTTGCTGTTGTTGCAGACGAGGTAAGGAAGCTTTCCGAAAAATCATCTGCTTCCACTAAAGAGATATCTAATGTTCTTTTTGGCATAAGAAAGGTTAGCGCAAAGTTAAATGATACTCTCAGGATAGACAGTAAATTAAATGAAGGGCTCATGAAGACTATTAAGAATATTGATAATAAGGTTTTAGAAATCTGCGTATGATTTAATAATTTAATTTAATCTGAAATTTATTTTTAGATCGTGAGTTTTAGTCCTTGAAAAGGAGGTAAATATATACATGGTTTCCGAAACCCTATTTGAATCATCCAATCATAAGTTTATTTATTTTGGTAAAGACAGCGATAGACCCGATTACGTAATAGATACAAATCAGTATTTGCTTGTACATAATAATGTGGCGACGATCATAGACCCCGGTGGCATTGAGATGTTTTCATCTGTTTCATCAGCGTTAGCGGGCAAGGTTAGGATGTCCGAAGTGAAATATATATTTTCTTCCCATCAGGACCCTGATACGGTTTCAGCGTTAGCGCTATGGCTCTCCATTACAGATGCTAAGGTTTTAATCAATAGAATTTGGAGCACATTCATATCTCACTACGGAGCAAGACCCGAGAACATGATAATGGTAGAAGATGCGGGCATGAAGTTGAATATGGTAGATGATTATACCTTCGATATAATTCCTGCGCATTATTTGCATTCCCCTGGAAACTTAAACTTGTACGACCCAGTTTCTAAAATACTTTTTTCTGGCGATATCGGAGCCGCACTTGTTCCAAGGGAAGACCAGAAAGGCAAGAAAAAGCCCGATGTATTCGTTAGAGACTTCGATGCTCATACTAAATATATGGAGTATTTTCACAAGAGGTGGATGCCGTCAAATGAGCCTAAGAGGGTTTGGATTGACAGGGTCTCTAAGCTTGATATTGAGATTATAGCGCCGCAACATGGTCTTATTTTTAAGGGCAAAGATATGGTGAATAGATTTTTGAATTGGTTTGATGCATTAAACGTTGGGCTTTATTCTAAATAATTATAAATAACCGTCGTAGATTCGGTTAATTAATCAGTTTGACTCATAATAGCTGTTCCGCACGGTTTTCTTGTGTTCTTCGCGCATTTTTACTATGGTTTTATTAAACTCTTTATGCGATTATTTTGAAGATATTGACGGTCTTGCTCCAGCGATCGAGGCCGTTATATTCGCGTCGGATGAACCTATTTCAATGGAAGAGATTTGTGAAATTTTTAGTGTAACCCCTAAGAAAAGGAATAGAAAAAGAGACAAAGGATATAGTAGTGCGAAATGTAAAACGGGTTCTATTGAACTGAATGTTCACAAGCAAAAGAAGGAAATGGTATCAAAGGCAATGGAGTTTATAAAAAGTAGGTTTAACGAAGATATAGGGCATGGAATATATTTATCGGTTAACAATGGCAATTATAGTTTTAAGACAAAGCCCGAATACTACGGAGTAATTTCCGAATTTTTAAAGGTAAAGCCTCAAAAATTTACAAAGCCGCAGTTGGAAACGTTGTCAATAATAGCATATAAGCAACCGGTCATTAAGAGTGAAGTTGATTTAATCAGGGGGGTAGACTCAGGCGGAGTAGTAAGATTTTTGTTAGAAAAAAATCTTATCAGGGTAGCCGGCAGAAAGGATATTATAGGAAGGCCGCTAATTTATAAAACGACCAATCACTTTATGGATGTTTTTAATCTCAAAGATTTAGGCGATTTACCGTCCGTTAAGGAAATTGAGGAAGTTATAAAAAAAGAAAAAAAGGCATTAGATGAAGGGGAACAAAAAGAACTCTTATTTGACGAATAGTTTTTTATGTTTACCGTCTAAGGTGGTTGATTTTTTTAGCAAATAAGTAAAATTTTAAGGTATACTACAAAGTAGTGGGTTGTATTTAATAGTTTACAAATTATAAAAATGAAGAGGTTGTATATATGAATTATTTCAAGACTTTTATATTAATGTTGTTGCTCACGGGTATTCTTATTGTTGCTGGTGGCGTGCTTGGCGGAACATCGGGCATGATAATAGCTTTGATTTTTGCCGCGGTAATGAATATCGGTGCGTATTGGTTTAGCGATAAGATGGTTTTGTCCATGTATCATGCTACGCCAGTGACAGAGGCGGAACGGCCCAATCTTTATTCTATAGTTAGAAATCTTGCTATGAGGGGAAAAATTCCTATGCCGAGGGTTTATATAGTGAACGAGAGTACCCCGAATGCATTTGCCACGGGCAGGAATCCGCAGCATGCCGTTGTTTGCGTTACGACCGGTATTCTGGAGATATTAGATGACAACGAGCTATCCGGCGTTATAGGGCATGAACTCACCCATGTAAAAAATAGAGATATATTAATCGGCTCTGTTGCAGCTACCATTGCGGGTGGAATTAGTATACTTGCATGGATAGCCGAGTGGGGCGCGATGTTTAGCGGTTTTGGAGGCGGAGATGGCGACGGGGAGGGTAATATAGTCGGATTTCTTGCGATGGCAATAATAGCCCCTTTAATCGCAACACTGATTCAACTTGCAATTTCAAGGCAGAGGGAATATGCTGCAGATAAAGGCGGTGCAAGGTTAAGTGGTAATCCTATGTATTTGGCAAGTGCATTAAAAAAGTTGGAGGCTGGCAATGAAGAAGATCCTATGCCCGCAAATAAGATGACCCATGCAACAGCACATATGTTTATAGTTAACCCCCTTAGAAGGGGAACATTTAAAAATCTATTTAGTACCCACCCTGCTACGAAAGATAGGATTGAGCGGCTCAGAAAGATGACGCATAGGGTTTAAAATAATAAAAAACAATATAATTTGCTTATAAAACTTATACAGCATAAAACAATGAAAAAGATATCTCCATCCATTCTTTCAGGCAATTTACTAAATCTATCGGCGGAGCTTGAGTTGATGAACAAGGCAGGTGCCGATCTAATACATATTGATATCATGGACGGCATATTTGTTCCAAACATCACCGCGGGCATAGATATTGTCAGCGCGATAAAATCGGAAACGGATATTCCGCTTGATGTCCACTTAATGATCCATAAACCGGAAAGATATATTGAAGAATTTGTCAAAAGCGGCGCGGATATACTGACTGTGCATCAGGAAGGATGCGTGCATTTACACAGGACGGCCGAAAGGATTAGGGAATTAGGCGCAAGCCCCGGTGTTGCCGTAAATCCTGCAACGCCAATATCGATCTTGGATGATATTTTAGATTATGTAGATTTGGTCTTAATTATGTCTGTCGACCCGGGTTTTAGCGGGCAAGAATTTATATATTCGTCTTTGTTTAAGATAGAAAAGATGCACAGGATTATATCGCAACGTGAGTTAAAAACATTAATAGAGGTTGATGGCGGCGTAAAGATCCTAAACATCGCCGATGTTGCTAATTCAGGAGCAAATATTATCGTCAGTGGTTCCGGGATATTCAAGACGGGCGATCCTGTTAAGGCAGTTGCAGACATGAGAAGAAGAATTTAGAAAAATATTTAAATATTTTATTTTCGGGACGTGGCGCAGCTCGGTAGCGCACTTGCTTCGGGAGCAAGGGGTCGCTGGTTCAAATCCAGTCGTCCCGACCAGTTTTAATGATATTGATTTTTATTTAAGGGTGTTGAAATAAGGTTATTTAAATATTTGCGTCTAATATGCCGGCGTTTGTCGTCATAAATCAATGCCTGTAGGTTATAAAGGCAAAATTGAATCACATTTTAAAGTCTGCGTTAATATACAAAAAATATTTTTCTGCTTGCGCCGTTGCTACCTTATTTTAATTTCCGAAATATCTTATATTTACATGGTTTAATATTTTTGGAGATTAGCAAAATAATCCTTAAAAGTCTAAAAATAATAAAACCAACTGAGAAGCTAATAAATCAATTTAGTGATACAATCAAGTATAATTTGAAGAAATAGATGCCCTTGAGAATATGGGGGATGCACTTTTTATAACTGGGGAACTGAGGGTTAAGATTTGACAGTGTCAATATATAACGATGGGATTTGCATTACTGCTGAAGATTTTAAAGCCTCCAACTGCATAGAAATTATCAATGAAGATGAATTTATTAAATTAAGAATTATTGAAGTAGTTGGATTATAAATGACCAACATAGGAGAAAATAAAATAGAACTGTTCAGCAATGTAAGAGCTGAAAATATATGGAAAAAGTGGATTTATTTATATACTAAAAGGTGTAGAACGGGCCTCTGCGGGAGATGTAAAACTTGTAAAGGAGAGTGACTATCTTAAAGAGAATGTATCTTTGCCAAAAAGTTTTCATTTAAACGTCAACAGATATGGAACGGCATACATTTCGCTTATTTTTACTTTTCTCCTCTCGGTACTGTACCTTCTTCCGTTTTCAAGCTGGCAGTCTTTGGTGGGCATTATCACGTCAGGGATGGTATTCACCTATATATTGGGTCCGGTAGGGCTTATTTTTTAGAAAATTAGATCCGCACAAAAAGAGGCCGTTTCGCTTGCCATTTGCTAATACCATATCTCTCGCAGCGTTCATTGTTGGAACGCTCATAATTCACTGGTCGGGTTCCGGTGTCTTATGAAAATTGGATATAGGAATATCGGTGGGTATTTTAATCTTCATTCTGACAAATTTTGAAAAAATAAAAAATAAATTTAAAGAAACCGTCGCGTCCGGTCTTTGGTTTATATTCTATGCAATTGCTATTTTGGCCGTATCATTTTTTGGGAGTAAAAGTTTTGGTGGAAACAATACCCTAAAATTCCCTTATGACTTAGTTGTTGTAATTTGTGTTGCCATTTTATTTTATTTCATAGCAATCAACACCCCTATAAAAAAGAGGAGATGAAAATGATATTAGAGGAGGAATTTATTGGTAAAGAATTTGAAGTTTAATTTATCATCTTATTGTCATCGTCCTTCTTAAAGTACCCCCTTATATCTAATATTAACAATATTATATTTAAAAGCAGAAGGCTTAGCACATTGTCGATATAGGCTATTGCTATCCACAAAATACAACTCAACATAGATATTGCAAACCCTACTTTGTATTTATGGGAGGAAAAAAACCATACGGCTAATAGTGTGGTTAGTAAACCTGAATAATTTAAAATTTGAAATAATATTTGATGTAGCATAATTTTTTACCCTTCAAGATATTTATTAAAAAAGAGATATTTCCGGATTGAGCCCATTCAATTACAGACAAATACCCTATCGTTTATAAAGCAGGCCGATCTTTTTGTCAATATAATTTTTATATTACTCATATCTGTTTATTCTAATGGCTTAGATATCGCAGATTCGCCAGCAATATTCAAGAAAAGACTAAGAGTTGGGATATCAAATATGATATAATGCTAAACAAAGCAGTAACCAAACGGTTTAAAGGGGCATGAGGTTCAATGAAAATAAGGGTAGATTTAAGCGGTTCCGTAGATGATTATAGCTACGATATCTCAATAGGCTCGTGCATAATTAGTGAATGCGCGGATACATCAGATATTGACGATGAAACAATGAAGGTCATTAAGGAAGTTGATATCAAAGGTCGGGTATGCGTTGTGACTACGGAGACAGTCAATGGTTTGTACGGGAGACTCTTAAATAATTTTCTAAATCGGTTAGGTATCGAATCTTTTATCATCGTTTTACCCGATGGTGAGGAAACGAAAAGTATGAAATATCTTTCCTATATTTATGACAAGCTTGTGGAGAATAGGTTTGAAAGAGGATGGTCTATTATCGCTTTTGGCGGAGGTGTTATTGGGGATATCGTTGGATTTACGGCGGCCACCTATTTAAGGGGGGTAAATTTTATCCAGATTCCGACCACCCTATTGGCAGATGTGGATTCAAGCGTTGGCGGAAAAACAGGCATAGATCATCCGGGTGGCAAAAATCTTATCGGTGCGTTTTATCAGCCTAAATGCGTAATTATTGATGTTGACTTGCTTAGCACCCTTGAATACCGCGAATTAAAAAGCGGTTTTGCCGAGATTATTAAATATGGGGCGGTGTTAGATAGAGAGTTCTTTGTGTATTTGGAAAACAATTATAAAGCAATTCTTTCTCGCGATACTAAAAGCTTGAAGCACGTTATTCACAAATCTTGCGCTATCAAGGCAGATGTGGTCAAGAAGGATGAAAAAGAATTGGGACTCAGGGCCGTATTGAATTTTGGACATAGCTTAGGGCACGCAATAGAGGTATTATACAACTATAAGATCGTTAAACACGGCGAGGCGATTGCAATAGGGATGGTATTTTCCGCTATGGTTTCTGAGGACCTCGGTTTATGTACAGCCGAAACGGTAAATAAGATTAAGTCTCTGCTTGAAAATTCAGAGCTCCCTATTATAATTCCGGACTTTTCTCCTGAAGATTATGCGAACGCGATGAGGCTTGATAAAAAGGTAAACGATAGGTTGATTAAGTTTGTCCTCGTGAAAGAGATAGGCAAATTTGTTTTTAAAGAATTAGATTTTGAATATCTTCGGAAATTTATAAAAAAAATACAAAATAAAAACTGAAGAGATTAATGAAAATTTTGTAAAATAATTGCTCACTAATGGTTGAATGATGCATGCAAAAGAATTAGAGCAAGAAATAGATTTATATATTTCATACCTTAAAATAGAAAGAGGGTTAAGTGTTAATACTGTTTCCTCGTATCACCTAGATTTGATGAAGTTTTGCGGGTATGTTGCAAAAAAAGACATCAACTTTAAAGATGTGCCCCCTCTATTTCTGCAAGATTTTCTGCAATATCTTGCAGAAAATAATTTAAATGGAAAAACAAGGGCAAGATTTTATTCTTCTCTTAAAGGATTTTATAAATATTTATTCAAACACAAGAAAATATTAGAATTTCCATTTAAGGATATAGAGTATCCTTTTGTTGCCAAAAAATTACCTGAGTTCCTCACCGATAGCGAGATTAGAAAGATTTTGGCCGTGAAATTTAAAAGCGAGGATAGTGGTTATAAAGAGACGAAAAGAAAGGGGCATGGCCAGGAAAGGGCCTATTTTGAAAATGCCAGGAATAGGTCTGTTTTGGAGCTTTTATATTCAAGCGGCTTAAGAATTTCCGAATTGGCAGGGATAAAACTTGAAAACTTTAATTTTGACATGAATTTCATGAGAATTAGGGGTAAGGGCTCTAAAGAACGGATAGTTCCATTCAGTCTTTCTTTTAAGGATGCTTTAAAAGGCTATCTGCCGTTAAGACAAAAATATGAAAAATTAGGCAGGGGCTATCTTTTCATTACTGCAAAGGGGCTTCCGTTGACGAGACAGGGGCTTTGGAAGGTGATTAAAAAGGCGGCATTACTAGCGCATATAGATAAAAATATTACACCGCATATGCTTAGGCATACTTTTGCTACACATCTTCTGAAAGGAGGTGCGGATTTAAGGTCTATTCAGCAGATGTTGGGACATTCCAGCATATCCACAACAGAAATATATACTCATACGGACATATCATACTTAAAAACCCAGCATGATATGTTTCATCCGAGAAATAAACAATAGGTAGAGAGGAGGGGTACACGCTTGACGCCAAAAGGCTTAAGAGAAAAGATAACATTAGAGTATAAGTCCATAGGTGCTGACTTGTTTGGTCTTTCCTCATTTAGTGCGACAAAGAGAATTGCACTATTCTTTGATTCTCTTATCGCGGACGCATTTTCTGGTACGTCTGTGTCGAGTGACTTTTGTATCATAGCTGGAGGTAGCTATGCCAACCTTGAAGTATGTCCCTATTCTGATATAGACATTATGATAATTACGACAGATAAGCCCTATCGGAACAATGTTGCCGGCAGGCTTAAGGATTTTTTTTATCTCTTCTGGGATGCCTCCGTGGATTTAGCCCAGAGCGTCAGAACGGTCAAGGATGCCACCAACTTGATGCAGACCGATTTTAACACATATACATCGTTTATAAATGCTCGATATATAATGGGCAATAGGGAGTTATATATAAAGTTTAAAAATGAGTTTAAAAAGATAGACGCGAAATCCATTTTCTTGGTTGAGCTTATGAAGAATTTACGAAGAAGACGGTTAATTAATGTGATGGTTGATAATGATATATTTCTTCTTGAGTCAGATGTCAAAGAAGGGATTGGAGGGTTAAGAGACTACTCCTTTTGCGAATGGGTTTATTATATCGCTAAGAAACCGTTTGCCCTGCTTGATTTTCTGCACAATAATCCAAATATTATGAATACCGTAAATAATAACGGAATAGATGCTATATTAAAGCAAACTGCTTCTTTAAGCGAAAGAGGGGATAACGGCGCTGGTATAAACGATAAAGCATGCAAGAATAATAATCGGAAAGAAAAATATGTAGCAGACAGGTCGTTCGGACATGAGCAATTAAATAGTTCCTTAAATGCCAAGGATATAATAAATCTTTATAATGGGAAGGAATTCATACTAAAGATTAGGGTTATGATGCATTTGATAGCCGAAAAGAAATTAGACAGGCTCACATTTGATATTCAGGAAAAAATTGCCGAGGTGCTTCATTACAAGGACGGAAAATTTTTGAATAAAATTGAATATTTAATGCATGACTACTATGCCAATGCTAAAAATGTGCATGCTATTTCAAAATTAATAATAAATTTTTTAATAAAACCTACACTTTTAATTCAAAAATCAAGACAAATATATAATTTAAATGTTGAAAAGAGTGCCAATATAGGAGATAATTTTTACTTTGAAAACGGCTCGATCTACATCAAAGATAATGAAATATTTTTAGCTGATGTCAATAATATTTTTAAACTTCTTGATGTCTATCAAATAACGGGTGAAAGACTTGATGCTGAATCCATAAATCTGCTAAAAATAGCATGTTCTGCCCATAAAAGTTTAATAAAAAAGGACAATTATGCAAAAAGTTTTTTCATAAGTCTCCTAAAAAGAAAAAAGAGAGTATATCAAACCCTACTGCTTATGCATGAGGCAAAGATTTTAAGCGCATTAATACCTGAGTTTGAAAAGATTGATTCACTTTCTACAAACGATGTCTACCATATCTATACAGTAGATGCACACTCACTCAATGGAATCCGCTATCTTGAAGATATGGCGCGATTTAGAATTAATAAGGATTTAAAGCTGATATTCGAGGGATTAAGTGACGAAAGTCTGCTTATTCTAAACTTTTCCCTTCTTCTCCACGATATCGGTAAGGGATATTCTGCCCACCACGAATTGATAGGTTCCAAGCTTGCCGTGAAGGTGGCTAAAAGGTTGGGTTTCAATGAGGAAGCACAGCATTGTGTGGGTTTTTTAATACTAAATCACTTCTTGCTTCCATTAACATCTGAAAGAAGGGATTTGCACGATCCGGCAACGATTAAATCTATTTCATATACAGTAAAAGATATAAAACATTTAAAATTATTGTTTATAGTCAGCATTTGCGACTCCATGGCAGTTTCCAAAACAAGGTTTAATTCATGGAGAAAGATGTTGTTAGTGGAGTTGTACGATAGGACATTAATGTTTTTAGAGAATTCAGGGGAATATTTTAAAAGTGAACTATACTATATAGACAGAGTTTACGAATATGTATTAAAATTTATTGGAAAGAGGGGTTATAATTTCCTAAAGACTATAAATAATCTAAGAGATTTCATCGACGATTATATTAGTAAATTTTATTCTCCTAATAGATATTTAATGAGGGAAAGTCCCGATAATATACTACTTCACCTCAAGCTATTTTCCAAAATTTCCACAAGGCATCCGTTTAATTTTTTGGCGAAGACCCATATTGAGGAAGATTACTATGAAATTATTATTTGCGGAGAAGATAAGAAGTCTATGTTTTCGGATATAACGGGGGTAGTTTCCTATTTCGACTTTAACATCATGAGTGCTGATATTAATACGAGAAAAGACGGAAGATTTGTAGATACTCTCTTTATTAATCATATATATAACAGTGTTGATGGAAAAATAGATTGGCATAGATTAAGAAATGTTTTTTTTAATGTTTTTAATGGCAAAGTGTTATTGCGGGGTATGTTTGAGAAAAAGAGACTAAATGAAAAGTTATTCAGGAAAAGTGCCCCTCATGTTTCAAATTTGGTCGAGATTTATAATGATCTAAGCGACGAATTTACAGTAATAGAGATTCAAGCGTTAGATAGGAAGGGTTTACTGTACGACATAGGAATAATTTTCAATGTGCTCAATATAAATATTTTTGTTTCAAAGATAACTACGCAGGGAAATAGAGCATTTGATACGTTTTATGTGAAAGATAATGGGGGCAAAAAGATAGAAAGTTCGTCTGCACTTGAAAAGATTAAGAATGATATAATTGAAAAATTATAATTTTTTTATTTTCCTTGACCAGTGTTATGGTTGTATGTTAAAAGTTATATATCATGAGTTTAGAGACAAAAACAAAGACATTTGCCGAGATTTATGAATCACAAGGACATTACAAGGATGCTATTTCTATCTACATAGACATTTTAAAGGATAATCCTCTTGATTGCACTGCGATTGACAACATTAAAAGGCTACAAGCACTAATTAATGAAGAGGGTGATATCAAGAAGAAGGTGGCAGATATCCAAATAGCCGCACTCGATGATTTTATGCAGAAGGTCCATGCTTATAAAAGCGCTTCCAACTCATAAACCGGCTAATAGATAGATTTTTTATGATATGCCCCTGTCTATATCGAAGGCATGCTTGCGTTATTCATTGTTAACCTATCGATATTATGCTTAAAATACAAGATTTAATTTCCTCCATAGGCAATAAAAATGCCGCCGGTTTTTTAATAAAAAATAGCCGTAATATTTTTTACATGACCCACTATTCCGGAGAGGGTTATATCTACTTGACAAAGAATGGTGATATAATTATCTATGTGGATAGCAGATATACCGAACGTGCGAAGGCAGAGATAGATAAATGCGCATGTGGAAACATAGACATAGTAGGTGTTAAAGAAATATATAATGATATTGCGAATAATATAATAGCAAAATCAATGAAGGCGGATTCGGATAACGATACTGAATATCGTCTTGTTTTGCTCTTCGAGTCGCCTTGTTTTACTTATGAAGAATTTATTGATTTCAAAAAGGCATTTGGAAGTGCGGTCACACTGATTCCGTCGCATAACATGCTAGCAAAAATCCGTTCTTTGAAGGATGAAAATGAATTACTCATCATAAAAAAAGCCATTTTAGTGGCGGAGGATTCGTTATTAAATTCAATACGACTGACATTGGAGCTAAATTTACAATTAAGTGAGCGAGATATTGCTCTGGAATATCGAAAATGCTTAATAAATAACAGCTCTAAGGAGTCTTTTGAAACTATAGTGTTATCAGGCAAAAATTCAAGCATGCCTCATGGGACGCCTTCCGACAAAAAAATAGACGAGAATGATATTTTGCTGTTGGATTTTGGGGCAGAATGGGATAAATATATGAGTGATGAAACTATAACGTTACATTTCGGAAAACCGGACAAAAAATTTTTAGATGTTTACGATACGGTTTATTCTGCGCAACAATTAGTAATTTCACGAATAAAGCCAGGTATTACATTTAGAGATCTTGATAGAATGGCAAGAGAATACATAGAAAGAAGGGGTTACGGTAAATACTTTACTCATTCCCTGGGGCACGGTGTCGGGCTCGATATTCATGAATATCCGTATGTATATAGCAAAAACATGGATACTGTCAAGGAAGGTATGGTTTTTACAGTGGAGCCGGGGGTTTATCTTGAGGGAGAGTTTGGTGTGAGGATTGAGGATATGTGCTATGTTGATAAGGATGGGGCGCAGGTTATCACTCATATAAATAAACATAGCTTTTATGCTAAAGATGTGTTGTAAATATAATATTGTGGTAAAATTAAAGCGCATGTAATTACCGATTAAAAATATATTAATAAATTTTAGAGTTGATTTTTATTTAGTTTTATTTTACATTGTCTAAAACATGTGTGTATGATATTTATAATTTATACGTCTGCGAGTTAGCGTCATTAATTTTTTTTTGAAGTAAAGGGGGGAGATTTACCAGTGTATTCTACAACGGATTTTAAAAAAGGGCTAAAGATAGAGATGGATAAGGAGCCCTTCGAAATTATTGATTTTCAGCATGTTAAACCTGGGAAGGGAGGCGCTTTCGTAAGGACAAAGCTGAAAAGTTTAATATCCGGAAGGGTGATAGACAGGACGTTTAGGTCGGGCGAGAAGATTGGAATACCTAACATAGATGAAAAGAACATGCAGTATCTCTATGATGAAGGCGATGATTTTATATTTATGGATAATAAGACCTACGATCAGGTTCGCATGGATAAAAAAACGGTCGGTGATAGTGCCGGTTTTTTATTAGAAAATATCAAGATTGATATTTTATATTATAACGACATTCCTATAAATATTAAGGTACCAAACTTTATTGATATTGAAATAGCCGAGACAGAGCCTGGGCTGAGAGGTGATACGGTTTCGGGGGCTACAAAGTCGGCCACTCTTATGACTGGCCTGGTAATACATGTTCCGCTGTTTTTGAATGAAGGGGATACGATTAAGGTTGATACAAGGACAAAAGCATATATAGAAAGGACAAGTTCAAAATAAAGAAAATAACAGTAAAAATAATAGGTGTTATAAATCAAATGAATATTAACGATGTAAAGGATTTGATAAAGTTTATCAAATTAAATAAGATCAAGGAATTTTACTACAAAAAGGGTGATGAGGAGATTTCCATTAAGCCGGGCTATAAGGAAAAGTCGGGGCATGATTTGAACCATGGAATTCATGAAAAAAGGGAGTACATGGCGCAAATTGAGAATGTAGAGCAGGCCGAGTTAAATAAGCTTTCAATGCAAAGGGCTAGGATTGATGCGCCCGAGTTGACAGAATCTACAAAAAAAACAAATTTAAAGGAAATAGTATCGCCATTTGTAGGTTCTTTTTACGGGTCTCCCGCACCTGATAAATCGCCTTTCGTCGAATTGGGTTTGGTTGTGGAAAAGAACAGCCCCGTATGCATCATAGAAGCGATGAAAATAATGAATGAAATTGAGGTGGACATGAAATGCCGCATTGTTTCTATTCTTGTTGAGAATGGGCAATTAGTGGAATTTGGACAACCCTTATTTCTCGTGGAGCCCCTATAACATATGTTCAGGAAGATTTTAATAGCCAATAGAGGCGAAATAGCGATTAGAGTTATAAGGGCATGCAAAGAGTTAGATATAAAGACTGTTGCAGTGTATTCTACTGCCGATAGAGATAGTCTCCATGTTAAATATGCGGATGAAGGCATTTGTATCGGCCCCCCGCAGACGGCAAAGAGCTATTTAAATATCTCTTCTATAATTTCTGCCGCAGAAATAACGGATAGCGAAGCAATCCACCCCGGTTACGGTTTTTTGTCTGAAAACGCCAATTTTGCAGAAATTTGTGAGAATTGCGGCATAAAGTTTATAGGACCAACATCGGCGAATATGAATCTATTGGGTAATAAAAGAAACGCAAGAAAGCTTGTGCAAAGCTTGGGCATCGGAGTGCTTCCGGGAAGTGATGATATAGGGGACAACGAAGACGATCTTAAAAGAGCAGCAGAAGAGATAGGTTACCCTTTGATACTTAAGGCATCTATGGGCGGCGGCGGCAGGGGCATTAAAATGGTTTTATCACCCGCGCATTTATCACAGGCATATCACCAGGCAAGGCAAGAAGCGCAATCCTTTTTTGGAAATAAAGATGTTTATTTAGAAAAATATTGCGATGATCCCAGGCATGTCGAGTTTCAGGTTCTTGCCGATAAACACGGTAATGCTATTTGCCTAGGAGAAAGAGACTGTTCTATCCAGAGGAGGCACCAAAAGATCATAGAAGAAGCACCATCTGTTGCCGTAAAATCTATTATGAGAAAAAGAATGACTGAGTCTGTGTTAAGGGTTGTTAATGAGGTAGACTATCTTAGCGCAGCTACATTCGAATTTCTTCTTGATAAATCCGGTAAATTTTATTTTATGGAAGTCAACACAAGGGTTCAAGTTGAGCATCCTGTTACCGAGTTTGTAACGGATATAGATATCATTAAAGAACAAATAAGGATTGCAAATGGCGATAAGCTTAAAATAAAGCAGGATGACATAAAGATCAAGGGTCATAGTATTGAGTTGAGGATAAATGCTGAGAATTCTATCAATTTTCAGCCTTCCCCGGGTTTAATCACTGCTTACAATAAGCCAGGCGGGGTAAATGTTAGGGTTGATGATTTTGTATACTGCGGTTATCGCGTTCAACCGTTCTATGATTCTCTTATTGCGAAACTAATTGTACGCGATACGACAAGACTGGGCGCAATTAAAAAAGCGAAAAATGCGTTAAACGAGTTTCAAATAGAGGGTATTGAAACAAATATTCCCTTTCTTAAACGAATACTTAACGACGGAGATTATGTATCGGGTAAGATTGACGTAGGTTATGTACAGAGGTTTATTGAAAAATAGATCATGTATTTTTTAGAAATGTTTATATTATAAGTATCATTGATAGCTTTATGTTTGTGTGTAAAAAATCATAAAATGAAAGAAAAAAAGGGGGAGGGTATGGATTTTCCAAAAAATTTAAAATACAATACAGAACATATTTGGATTAAAGTTAATGGAGACAGCGCTATTTTAGGGGTTACGGACTATGCGCAGGATCAACTTGGAGATATAATTTATGTTGACTTGCCCGAGCCCGGTTACGAACTTGAGCAAAATGAATCTTTTGGGACGATAGAATCGGCAAAATCTGTGTCTGAATTATATGCCCCTTTAAATGGTCATGTAATAGGGGTGAATGAGTCCTTAAAGGATGAACCAGAGCTTGTAAATGAAGAGCCTTACGATGCAGGGTGGTTGCTTCAGATAAAAATTGTTGACGAAAATGTACTGAACGATCTTATGGATAGCAATGTTTACGAGGAATACTTAAAGAACAACGCATAAGAATAATACCAAACATGACTAAATAAATGGATGATTATTCAACCGGATGTTTTAATCTCATGATTTCAGGAGGTTGTTCCGGAGCTGACAACATGGCTGTCGATTCGTTTTTGTTAAATAAGTATAAAACAAGGGATACTTTTTCGAGCCGTCCTACCTTAAGGCTATACTATTTTTCTCCGCCGGCGCTTTCCCTGGGATTTTTCCAAAGAGATAAAGATAATATCAGTGAGGGTGCTATTTTAAGGGCCAGAGGCAAACATTACGATATTGTCAAGAGACCCACGGGAGGCAGAGCAGTGTTGCATAAGGATGAGATAACCTATAGCGTAGTCTCATCCTATAAAGATGGCGTTTTTGCAGGAAAGCTCCTAGAAACATATAGAAAAGTAGGAAGGTTTTTGTACCTTTTTTTCACAAGTTTAGGGTTAAGCCCCGATGGCGGACATTTTTCTTCCAAAAGCAAAAAAGAAGACAACAAGATCGAGAGATATAAGAAAAGGAAAGATGCCGGTTTCAACTGTTTTCTAAAAACTCATTCGTATGAAATAACATTCGGCGGTAAAAAAATATGCGGCAATTCGCAAAGACGAAATGAAACGGCTTTTTTGCAACATGGTTCCATTTATGTAGATTATCATCCCCTTGATCATATATATTTATTTGAAAATGGTATTTTTGATTCTGGGTATTTTAATGGAATAACAGGTATTAAACAAAAATTAGATGAAGAGGGTGTCTCTTTTGATCTAAGTTTTAGCAGTCTTGCTAATATTCTTGTAAAGTCTTTTGAAGGTGCTTACGATCTTAAGCCTGTAGTCGTATCATTAAGCGAAATAGACGTGACTTAATGAGTCTGAATGATTGTGCATATAGATAGAGGGAATTAAATATCTAATTCGTTAGGGGAGATAGGTGTTGCGCAGTTGTTGTGATGGTAATAGCGCGGAGCATCGACTATTCGCTCTATTTACATTATTTTGTTTTTATGATAGATTGATCGTCAGACGACGCATATGCGGGCATAGCTCAGTTGGTAGAGTACAAGCTTCCCAAGCTTGGTGTCGCGGGTTCGAACCCCGTTGCCCGCTCCATTCATATAATATTCATTAAGTCTTGTAATTTTAGATGCGATAATGGTAAGTGAATCTGGCGTATTGGCTGTAAATCATATAGGGCTTGTTTTACCCCTGCAAATTAATTAATTTTTTGCTTTAGAATATTAATGAATGATAAAATTAAAATTGATATTTATACCGATGGGGCATGTTCCGGTAATCCCGGCCCCGGGGCATATGCGGCTATATTATTATATAAGGACAAAGAGAAGATAATATCCGGCTTCAAGGAACGAACTACCAATCAGGAGATGGAAATATTAGCGGTGTTGAGCGCTCTAAGGGCTGTTAATAATAAGGATATAAATATAAATCTCTATTCTGATTCTAAATATGCCCTTGATGGAATGACTAGCTGGATGCACAATTGGGCTAAAAAATTATGGAAAAAAGAAATTAAGCATAAAAATACATGGCAAGAGATTTATAGTCTTTATAATTTTTTAAAGGTTGACTGTATTTGGGTAAAAGGACATGCGAATAATTTATACAACGAAAGGTGTGATAAAATAGCACGGAACCTAATTAAAGATAACGTTTGACTACTAGAAATGCTACCCCGCTCGAAACACTTGTGTGTTTTCCTGTGCAGGTTTTGCCAACGAAATGCACAGTGCTTACAATTGGTAGGCACGGGCGGTCTCGAACCGCCGACCCCTACCGTGTCGAGGTAGTGCTCTAACCCCTGAGCTACGTGCCTATATCTTAATGACTGATATATACTACAATTAAAAATATACATTGTCAAGGTTGTGAATAGAGAAATAGGTGTCCGTTTAAATAAATGTTTTTCTTGACAGTTCAAATTAGACCTAATATACTCAAAGGGTTGAAGTGAACTATGAGGTTAAAAAATAATTCTAATTGCAATCTTTACTCATAGATATTCAAGAGAGTAGGGTTGGTATTTGTCATTGGAATGTAAAAAATGGTTTTTAAAGTTCGTTTAAATAATACGAAAGAGAGGTGAATATATGAGGCTGTTTGTTGATGATAACCTGGTTCCGGTTTCCCCTGATTGGGGTAGCGTGTATGACATTTTGCATGAAAACATTAAAGATATAATGCCACAGGGTAAAGTAATTAAGGATATTGATATCAACGAGAAGAACTATGGTGAACTTATGTTAGACAGCGAAAAGTCCCGCGCATTTAAATTGTCGGAAATAGACGATATAAAAATTAGTACTATGAGCCCTGAAAATCTTGTAGTAGAGTCTATTGCTTCTGCGGTCGACTTCCTTAATGAGTTTCAAAGAGGAATAGATAGCACTACAGATGAAATAAGATTAGGCAATTATGTCGAGGGTTTTAATAATTTTGCGGGTTATCTTTCCGGTTTATCCGTTTTTGTTCAGGTTATGGAAAAAATTGCCCAATTTGCAAACATGGATTACACTAAATATATATATAAGGAGAAAAGCGTACAGGCTTATTTCGGTGATACAGAGAAAATACTTGCATCTATTATGTCAACCCAGAAAGAAAATGATTACGTACTGTTAACCGATATTGTAGAGTTTGAACTCAAACCCAATATTGCTGTCTGGATAGATATTTTGACGGATATAAAGGCTAAGGTAAAGATATAACGATCCTTCCATTTTTACTATCATAAACAAATCTTTTGCCGGCAGAGGATATCGGATAGCCTTTTTTGTCTACTTTTACATTATTAAGGAAATTCTTTTTTATATATCTTATTTTGCCGTTTATGATTACCTTTTTTAAATACCTTCTGTTTGCCAATATTGATAAATTTTTAGGAAATTTGCCGTATTGTAACCGATATAAGATTAGGGCAACATTCAGCCTTTGCACATCTTCTTTGTATACGGCTATTTTGCCGTATTTTATCATTTTTGAATACTGCTGAACCGAGATGGTAACCAAGATAAAAATCATGATTAATACCATTATATTTTCAAAAGAGGTCTCAGAATTTTTATTGCCATTAACGATATTCATCATAGCATTAGAAAAAAATAAATTGTAATAAATTTGAAAAGGATATAAAATTTAGATTAGCCTTGTTTGATTTTGACATAATGTTAACACATAATTCCATTAAAACACAACAATAAGGTAGAATAAATACTATCAACCAATTCTAACTGATGACACATAAAAACTTGCATGGTGCGGTTTTCATTTTAATCAATTAAAAAAATATATCAACGATGACATTGCGAATTGCAGGAGGAAGTTATGACGAAACAAAGTGAAATTAAACAAAGCTCGGTAAACCCGGGTCACGATATTCTTGAAGTTGGTCAAAACAGAATGGAATTGGTGGATTTTAGGTTATTTAGCATAAACGAAAATGAAGAGGAAAAAGAAAATGTTTACGGAATAAATGTAGCTAAGGTTATTGAGATTATCAAAATGCCCGAAGACGTATCTGGTGCCCCCAATACTTCTGAATTTGTGGATGGTATGTTTAATCTTAGAGGGTATGTTGTTCCTTTGGTTAACCTGCCGAAATGGATGGGGATAGCGGAGCCCGAGGATATGGACAGGAAAAACTTTAAGGTTATTATAACAGAATTTAATAGGGTTAAAGTTGGTTTTATTGTTCACGAAACAACAAGGATAAGACGTATATCGTGGAATGAAATAAGCGCCCCGGAACTGTCGTCTGTTAGTTCTATTGATTCTAAGGTCACGGGAATTATAAAAATAGAAAACGATGAATTACTGCTTTTGCTTGATTTTGAATCTATTGTTGACGAACTTGGTTTTTATAACAAAGAAAAAAAAGAGATAAAGTTTGAAAAAAAGGAATACAGCGAGGATAAAAGTATATTGGTTATCGACGATTCATCATCGGCAAGAAAAATAATTAGTCATGCGTTAAAGGGAGAGGGGTTTAATGTGATTGTCGCTGAAAATGGGAAGGTAGCCCTTGAAATATTGCATGAGGATAAATATAAATTTGACGCCGTTATATGTGATGTCGAGATGCCGGTGATGGACGGTTATACCTTTACAAAAACTGTGAAATCAGAGGATAAGTACAAAAATATTCCCATAATAATGCATAGCTCTTTGAGTGGTGCAGAAAATTCGGTCAAAGGAATGAGCGCTGGAGCCGATTTTTATGTCGTAAAATTTGATCCTGTAGAATTTATCGGTACATTAAAAAATGCGATAGGTTAGCCTATTTTCACCTAAAATCAAATTAAGCGTTATGTCTAACAAAATATTTTTCGTAACAGGGATAGATACCAATGTAGGAAAAACCTTTATTAGTTTGCTTTTACTACTGGCTTTTCAACAAAGAGGCTTAAATATAGGGTATATGAAACCCGTTGAAACCGGGGTAAAAATTAACAAATACGGTTTTATAGATTATCTTGACGGCTCTTATTTGAAAAAAAATGGCGGATTGACAGTAGACCTTGAGTCTATTACCCCCTACACGTTTAAGTTCCCCTTGTCTCCTTATGCGGCATCAAATTTTGAAAACAAGACGATATGTATTAAAGAAATACTTTTGAAATTCTATGAATTAAACGATATGTATGACTATATGATTGTTGAAGGCGCGGGTGGGATGCTTGTTCCTTTAAAAAAAGAACATTTCATTATAGACATAGCAAGGTATATTGATGCCGATGTTATTTTGGTTACTAAAGCCGGATTAGGTATGATAAACCAAACATTGTTAAATATAGAATATGCGAAAAGTCATGATATTAAAATAGTTGGAATTATTATCAATAATGCATTAAATGAGCATGATGAAAGCGTTTTATCTAACAAAAAAATATTGTCAAAATATACAGACATTCCGATCATAGGGGATATTTCTTATATGAAAAGTAGAGACAATTTGAAGGATATAGATTTTCTAAGAAAATTGGCTTTAAAATGTATAGACATAGGAAGTATTTTAGGTTAGAATATATCAAATGCATTGCAAGCGTTAAACTACTATTCATAGGGAGGGCAGCATGAAATTTGAATTTTCTAAAAGATTAAATAAGCTTCCAGCATATCTTTTTGCGGAGATAGATAGATTAAAGGCGCAGGTTAAGTCGAGAGGAGTTGATATAATAAGCTTCGGTATCGGGGATCCGGATATTCCGACCCCAAAGGCCATTGTGGATATTTTAAAAGGGGAAAGCGAAGTAGTTGCTAATCAAAAATATCCTGCTTATGAGGGACTTTTAAAGTTCAGGAAATCTGTTGTTGATTGGTATAATCAAAGATTTAATGTTTCACTGGATCCGCATACTGAGGTTTTGTCATTGATTGGTTCAAAAGAGGGCATAGGACATCTTCCCTTGGCATTCATAAATCCCGGAGATATTGTTTTAGTACCTGACCCCGGTTATCCCGTGTATAAGGCGGGTACGATTTTTGCGGAAGGCATTCCTTATTCAATGCCGTTAGAAGAAAGCAATGATTTTTTACCTGATTTTTCTATTATTCCACCTGATATCTTGAGCAAGGCAAGGCTAATGTTTCTAAACTATCCTAATAATCCAACTTCTGCGAGGGCCAATAAGCGTTTTTTTGATGAGGTTGTGAAATTTGCAAAAGCAAATAACATCATAGTTGCTCACGATTTTGCATATTCCGAAATTTATGCCGGAGAAAATAAGGATGATTCTTTTTTATCAGTTGACGGAGCCAAGGAAGTAGGCATAGAGTTTCATTCGCTTTCAAAGACATTTAATATGACAGGCTTCAGGATTGGATTTGTAGTTGGAAATGAGGAAATCATTAACGGGCTCGGAGCAGTCAAGACAAACATAGATTCCGGCATCTTTCAAGCGATACAATTGGCCGGTGCTTACGCACTAGACAACGAGTCCGGCACGATTAAAGCCAATAATATATTGTATAAAAGGAGAAGAGACCTCTTAGTCGGTGGATTAAAAAAACTTGGCTATAAGGTATATCATTCGGATGCTACATTTTATGTCTGGGCACATGTCCCGAAGGCGAATATGACGTCTAAGGATTTCGCGATATCGTTGCTAAACGAAACGGGAATAATGATAACCCCAGGTTCGGGATTTGGCGATTATGGTGAAGGCTATGTCAGGTTTTCTTTGACGATTAATGAGGACCGCATCAAAGAAGCGTTGATTCGAATGGGCCTATAGATTTAAGACTGCAAATGAATCGTGATCTCAATTTAGACAAGGACAATATATCACATTACGATATTTATCTTGGATTTGGTAGCAATATCGGTATTCCTGAGGAAAATCTTCTTAAAGCGATTCGTCTTATAAGGAAGGATATATCGGGAATAAGTGTCGTTAAGACGTCCGGTATTTACATATCTTCGCCTGTTGGTAACGAAAACCAGCCCTATTTCTTAAACTGCATTGTTTTGTTTAAAATGACGAAAGCAGAGAAAAATACTCGTGAAATTTATAAAGATTTTGCCAAAGAACTTCTTTTTAAATTAAAAAACATCGAAAAAAATATGGGTAGAAAAAAGGAGATCGTCAGGTACTTGCCTAGGGTTATTGATATAGATATACTGTTACTTTATGACTACTATTACAGAAAAGTGGTAAAATTAAACCTGCCTGAAATTAAGATACCTCATCCTGAAATCAGGAACCGTAAATTTGTACTTTTGCCTTTTTTAGATTTATGTAGCGATGCGGAAAGTATAAAAAGTATAAAGAGATCCTTGAAAAAAATAGACCGAATCAACACGGGGTTCCATCAAAAAGTAGCCTTTTATGGTCGATTCAATGACGATCAAACAAAAATCTTACGCTAACGGGCTACGAGTTTTTCTTCGCAAAGAACCTTGTGCGGCAGATTTTCGTCATATATAGATATAAGCCCCCGTTTGATTTCCATAATTTGTGGTTCTTTGGATTCAAATCTTTCAATGAGGAATTTTGCTGCATCTTGTGGTTTTATTAAATTGCCGCATGTAAAAATATCTACGGCGGCGTAACCATATTCGGGCCAAGTATGTATTGAAAGATGAGACTCTGCTATTATAATCATTCCGCTAATTCCGAATGGACTGAATTCATGAAATTTATGCTCTACGATGGTAGCTTTTGCTTCTATAGCTGCGTCCATTAGTGCATTTTCTACAAAATTAATCTCTCCAAGGATATTTTTCCTGCAATTTTTAAGCTCTAAAAGTAAATGTGTTCCTAAAGAATTCATTTTACTTTTCCTCCTTCTCAAATATTAAAAATAAAAACACGGCTTTTCATTATATTTTATATGGATAAAAATGCAAGAAAAATTTTAATATCCTACAATTGATTTTAATACTAATAGGGATAAAAGTAAATAAATCTTGACATTTATTCGTGAATTATGTAAAAATTACACAAATGGTTTAGTGGGTTTTTTAAACGAAATAGCTAAAACAACAAACTTATTTAAGGGGGCAAGGATTTTATCATGAAAAATTTCATCGTATTGTTTTTTATTGCAGTAATGTTTATGTTCGGCGCTTCTACTGTTTTTGCCGCTTCGGGCTCATCTCTTTTTAGCTCCGAAGGTTGTATTGCATGTCATGCTATTAATGGACAGGGCGGCTCTGTTGGACCTGACTTAACACATGTAGGTAGCAGAAGAAGTCTTTCTTGGCTTAAACAACAAATAACAAACCCGTCAGCTCATTTTGCAGCGGGTAGCATGGCTACAATTAACGGCGCATCTTACATGTCTATCATGCCCGGCCACAAACACATGCCGACATCAAAGCTTGACGCATTGGCAGGGTATCTTAAATCCTTAAGATAGTATTAAAATTTATCGTAATGCATATTATACCCCCGATTGTTAATATTAATATTCGGGGGGTTTTTTTGTTTTAAAATTCTTGACGACTATCCTAATAAATTGTTATAATTGCGGGCATATAAAAAGTTTGTTTCATTACAGCTTGCATGCATCAGGTTGTATATTAATTTGTGTCTCAAATGTGGGATTTATGGAATTTGAACTAACCGATAAGAAGATATTAAATATACTGCAAACTGATTTTCCTATCTCTACAAGACCATTCCTTGATATTGCTAATATGGTGGGTATGACCGAACAAGAGGTTATGGATAGGATTTTAAATTTAAAGAAAATTAGAGTTATAAGGCAGATTAGCGCTATATTTGATTCTTATAACATAGGTTATAAAAGCACGTTGGCGGCTTTCAAGGTTGATAATGATGCAGTAGATTTTGCCGCAAATATTATTAGTTCTCACAGCGGTGTTAGCCATAATTATTTAAGAAATAACAAATACAACATCTGGTTTACTATAACCTTGCCGGCAGAATTTAATCTTGAAAAAGAAATAGGGGTTTTGAGCAGGCAAGCGCATGCTTCGGATTATTTAATTCTTCCGACCCTTAAGCTTTTTAAAATAGGTGTTAACTTTGATATGACCGGCGGGGATAACTCGTCTTTTAAGTTTTTTTCTCATGATGATTTTAGAAGCGATATTGATGTAGGCGTATCTGAGTTAGAAAAAGAATATATAAAGGAGCTACAAAAGGATTTGGAGATTACTTCTATGCCTTTTAAAAAATATTCCGAGCGTTTAGGGGTTTCTCAGGATGAACTATTGAAACAGATAAAGGATTTTATAGCCGAAAAGAAAATGAGAAGGTTTGCTTGTGTGTTATATCATCAGAAAGCAGGATTTAGCTATAATATAATGGGAATATGGAAATCTAAATCGGAAGATGTTGATAAAAACGGCAAGCTTATGTCTTCTGCTAAAGAGGTATCTCATTGCTATCAAAGACCCGTGTATAAGGGCAGATGGGAGTATAATATATTTACCATGATACATACGAAGTCTAAGAATGATGCATCTAAAGTGATGAAAAATATGTCTGAGCTTACCGGAATAAAGGATTTCGATTCACTGAAAAGCATTAAAGAATTCAAAAAGGTGCGGGTAAAGTACTATGTTTAATCAAAGTGAGTTATTAACTGAATTCTTCTTATATCCCCTACTATTTTGCTCTGTTATTGCCTTAGCAATCATAATAGAGAGATTTTATAATCTGCGTAAAATTAAAGTATTCCCAAAAGAATTTTTGTCAAGCGTAGAAGAATTATTAAGAAAAGGCGATATTGAAAGTGCTAAAAGTGCTTGTCTGTCTGCTAAGACTCCTATTGCAAGAATATATCTTGCAATCATAGAAAATCGCGATAATTCTATTGACACAATAAAACTTGAGGTCGAAGAGTCAGGGAAGAGGGCCTATCTTGAGCTAGAGAAAAACTTAGAGGGTTTAAGTGCAATAACTACTGTTTCCCCGCTTTTAGGTCTACTAGGCACGGTTATCGGTATGATAAAGGCGCTTGGCGCGGTTTCCTATAAGAGCGGTATTGCGAATCCTCATTTATTGGCATTGGGTATTTCGGAGGCGCTGTATTCAACCGCACTTGGACTTATAATTGCTATAATTTCCTTTTTGTTTTATAAATATTTTGCCTCTAAAGCATTTAATTTTGGTGCTCTAATGGAGGATACTGCGTCTAATGTTATAACTTTTATTAAGCAGGATTAATTTTCCCCTCTCTTAGAGGGGAAACAAGAGTGTTCAAGATGAAGTTTGCACAACGAAGAAAACCTGATCCGATAATAAATGTAATAAATATGGTTGATGTTTTCTTGACTCTTCTCATATTTTTTATGATGACGGCAACGTTAGCTTCCAATTACGGTTTAAAGGTGCATTTGCCTAAATCCGGGGTTAGATCCGTCGCCTCGTCCAGTAAACCTATTACTATTTATATAACGAAAGGCGGTACAATTTTTTACAAGAAGAGTCAAATGTCTTTAAGCCGGCTTTCTTTATTTTTTAAAAAAATAAAAGATGATGGTGGGCATCCGACCGTTATTATTAAGGCCGATAGGAAGTCTACGGTGGCAAATATCGTAAATGTTATGAGCTTAAGCGTGAAGTATGGGCTTTACAAGATAGCCATTGCAACACAAAAGTAGATTGCGTTAAACTAAAATTAACAATTAATAAGGAGGGTCATTTACTTGATAGAAAGGTATTCTTTGCCGGAAATTTCAAAAATATGGTCTTTGGAAAACAAGTATGAGATGTGGCTCAAAGTAGAGCTCGCTGTGTGTTCTGCTTATAATAAGTTTGGCAAAATTCCAAATGATTCGTTTGATAACATAATCAAAAACGCAAGATTTAATCTTATTGAGATTGAGGAAGTAGAACGTATTACAAGACATGATGTAATTGCGTTTTTGACCAATGTTGCAAAATATGTCGGGGAAGATTCGAGATTTATTCATCTTGGATTAACATCGTCAGATGTTGGTGACACATCATTTTCTTTAATTTTAAAACAGGCACTAGAACTAATTCTTAAAAAGGTCGAAGCTCTCAGGGATTCATTAAAAAATCAGGCGGCAAGACATAAATTTACCCCTATGATGGGTAGGACGCACGGAATTCATGCAGAACCTGTTACGTTTGGTTTTAAATTGCTGATATTTTATGAAGAGATTAAGAGGGCTGAAAAAAGAATCAAAGATGCTATCTTATCTATTTCTTACGGTAAACTTTCCGGGGCAGTAGGAACTTATGCCAACATACCCCCGGATGTCGAGCATGACGCCCTAAATATACTTGGTTTAAAATCTATTTTATCTAATCAGGTTATCCAAAGGGATGTTTATGCTGATGCCTTTTATGCCATTGCTGTCCTTGGCGCTTCATGTGAAAAAATTGCTCTTGATATTAGGCACCTGATGAGGACTGAGGTTTCAGAAATAGAAGAGCCTTTTACTGCAGGACAAAAAGGTTCTTCTGCTATGCCGCACAAGAAAAACCCCATCGTATCTGAAAATATTTGCGGTCTTTCAAGGATATTAAGGTCCAATCTTATTTCCGCTCTGGAGAATGTTCCACTTTGGCACGAGAGGGATATATCGCACTCGTCGGTTGAGAGAATTATAGGACCAGATTCTACGATTTTAGCATATTATATTGTTAGTCAGTTAACCTACCTGATTGATAACATGAATGTAAATGAGGACAATATGCTTAAAAACATGAATTTAACAAAAGGGGTTATTTTCTCACAAAAAGTTCTTCTATCGTTAGTGAACAAAGGCATGTTAAGGGAAGATGCTTATAAAATAGTCCAGCAATTGGCGCATGAAAGCATTCAGATCCATACAAATTTTAAAGATTTATTGAAAAAAGATGCTGCGGTTTTAAAGCATTTAACCGTTAAAGAGATTGATGACATTTTTGATACGAACTACTATTTTAAGTATATTGATTATATTTTTGATAAGTATGCTAATATTTAATACCTGCGTACCATCCGTATTAAATTTATTTGTGCCATGTTATGAGGGGGGGGTAATGAGCAAGAAAGCAATGATTAAAATAACATTAAAGGATGAAGTTCTTGACCCACAAGGAAAAGCGGTTTTATCCATATTGAAATCTTCAGGCTACGATAATATTAAAAATGTTAGGATTGGAAAGTATATTGAGATTTTTATCGACGATAAAAAAGATAGTAAAAATGAGGGAAACACTTTAGATAAAGAAATATATGAAATATCAGAGAAGATTTTGTCTAATCCGCTAATAGAAGAATTTAGTATTACAACTAAATAAAATTAATAGTCAACCATAGTCTTTGCCTTCGGGGCATGAAGATACATAACAAGGAAGAATAAATGAATAACGGCAATATAAAAGCGGGAATAACCGTTTTTCCCGGTTCAAACTGCGATTTTGATGTTCACCATGTTTTAGCCGATATTTTTAATGTAGATGCCTCTTACATTTGGCATAAAGATAAACTTAAAAGTTGTCGCGAGTATGATTTTATAGTTATTCCGGGTGGATTTTCTTACGGTGATTATTTGAGATCGGGCGCCCTTGCCGCAAGAAGTGAAATAATGGGATTATTAACCGATTATGCCTACAATGGTGGCATAATACTTGGTATTTGCAACGGTTTTCAGATACTTTTAGAGGCAAAACTACTAGACGGGGTCATGCTAAGGAACAACTCTTTGAAGTTTGAATGCAAGGATGTTTATCTGAAACCGCTAAATAGGGACACGCCTTTTACCTGTGCAATAAAAAACGATGACATTGCGCTTAGGATGCCTATCGCCCACCATGATGGAAACTATTTCACGACATCCGATATCATTAACGATCCAAAGAAGAATAAGAATATTATATTTAAATATTGCGATGTAAACGGGAATATAACGGAAGATGCAAACCCAAACGGTTCGCTCTATAATATAGCCGGTATTTCAAATGAGAAGTATAATGTGATGGGGCTTATGCCTCATCCCGAGAGATCATCAGAAAAATTACTCGGCAGTGAAGATGGCGGGTATATTTTTAAATCTATAATAAAATATGTCAAAGAAAAATAAATAAGAGCGATACTCTTATCATGTTTCCCCTTCTTAAGGGGAAGAGTTAAGGAAGAGGCGAGATGGTAATAAAATCGAAAAGCAAAAAACAAATGGAAAATTATAAATTATTTGGTTTATCGTCAGATGAGTATAAGAAAATAGGCGAGCTATTAAAACATGACCCGGATGATTTTGAACTTGGAATATTTTCTGCGATGTGGTCTGAGCATTGCTCATACAAAAGCTCAAAGATTTATCTTAAGACACTGCCGCAAACGGGAGAAAATATTGTTATAGGGCCGGGTGAAAATGCTGGGGTTATAGATTTTGGCGACGAAGATGTTCTTGTTTTTAAGATGGAAAGCCATAATCATCCATCCTTTATAGAACCGTTTCAAGGATCAGCTACGGGTGTCGGCGGTATTATGAGAGATATTTTTACCATGGGTGCTCGTCCAATTGCGAACCTTAATTCATTGCGATTTGGGAGCTGTTTTAACACGAAAACACCTTATTATGTTTCTGAGGTTGTTAAAGGGGTTGGTTTTTATGGGAATTGCATGGGCGTTCCGACTGTTGGTGGAGAGGTTGTTTTTGATAAATGTTATGACGATAATATATTAGTGAACGCATTCACCATAGGAATAGCAAAAAAAGATGGGATATTTTTATCTTCAAAGTGTAAAGTTGGGAATATCGTTGTTTATGTCGGTTCTGCGACAGGGATGGATGGGATACACGGGGCAACAATGGCTTCTGAAGAGTTTGACTCAAAAAAGAATAAAAAAAGAAGCACTGTGCAAGTGGGAGATCCTTTTACTGAAAAGTTATTGTTAGAGGCATGCTTGGAGGCAATGGATAAAAAACTTATAGTTTCTATCCAAGATATGGGAGCTGCAGGTATTACAAGCTCATCATTTGAAATGGCGGATAAAAGTGGACATGGTATGATTATTGACCTTAATGCTTTTCCGTTACGAGCGGTCGATATGACGCCGGTTGATATTATGCTTTCTGAATCACAGGAACGAATGCTTCTTGCGTGCGAAAAAGAGCATTTAGACGAATTAAGCGATATTTTTGATAAGTGGGGTTTAAATTGTGTGAGAGTGGGAGAGGTTATAGACGAAAAAATAATAAAATTTTATTATAATTCCAAACCGTACAAATCTCTTGATGTAGATATTGTTGTTAATGGTCCTGTTTATGACAGGCCTAAGAAGAAACCAGAGTATTTGCATAAAATATTGCCATTAGAAATTAATAATTACGAAATCTCAAAAAATTTCAATGAGATAGCAGAAAAGTTAATAACACATCCAAATATAGCATCCAAAAGACGAGTTTTTACACAATACGATTATACTATCGGTACAAATACAGTGGTGCCGCCTGGTTTTTCTGCTGCAACATTAAGGGTTAAGGGAAAGGACAAAATAAACAAAGGATTTTTATTGAATGTTAGCGGTAATTCCAGATACGCTTATTTGAATCCATACATGGGCGGAGCGCTATCCGTAGTAGAATGTGCTAGAAATATCGTTGCCTGCGGTGGCGATCCCATTGCGGTTACTGACTGCCTTAACTTTGCCAGTCCTGAAGATCCGGAAATAATGTGGCAATTTAGTGAGGTTGTCAGGGGCATTAAGGATGCTACTATAAAATTAAATACGCCGGTTATAGGTGGAAATGTTAGTTTTTATAATGAAACCGCAAAAAAAGAAGGCGAGAATATTGTAGTTTCTAAAATTAATCCTACCCCTGTTATTGGAATGGTGGGTTTTATAAAAGATGTAAATAAAGTAGTAACACCGTATTTTAAAGATGAAGGTGACGATATTTTTCTGTTGGGCAGGCTTAGAGGGGATCTGGGTGGCAGTTTATATATGGATTTAATGTACAAGGATTTTCATCAGAAGCCTTCCGAAATAGATTTAGACTATGAGATAGGACTACAACGTTGTATCAGGTCATTGATAAATATGAATATAATTGAAAGTGCTACAGATATAAGCGAAGGGGGCATCTTCGTTGCTTTAGCGGAGAGTTCCATTATAAATCCGAATAAATCCTTAGGGTTTACGGTTAATTTACACATTGAAGGGCTAAGAGATGATGCTGCTTTGTTTTCTGAATTTGAACAGGCTTTCATTATAACATCTAAAAGAAGTAGTGAACAAAACCTGTTAAATGCGGCAAGAGATTCCGATATAAGCTTGTTAAAGATAGGTGTCGTTGGTAAGCATGTGATGAAAATTAATAACACAATAGATCTGAAAAGTGATAAAATAAAGCACGGCTACGATTCAGCTTTAGGAGATATTATGAGTAGGGCACACGTATAACAAGACATTAGCTGCTAAAAAAACAAAATTAGCCGACCAATTTTTTCTGCGTGCATGCAATAAAAGAATATATGCTATTTTTGGCGATGTGCTGAATATATACGGAAATTTCTTATATACTAAATAAAGTAAGGGGTGTTCCAGGATGGATGAGGTTAGGGAAGAATGTGGTGTATTTGGCGTGTATGGTCACGACGAAGCGCCCAATATAACGTATCTTGGGCTCTATGCTCTTCAGCATAGAGGGCAGGAATCATGCGGGATAGCCTCGTCTGATAATAAGCATATTTATTATCATAAGGGTTTGGGGCTCGTTAATGATGTTTTTGAGGGAAATACGCTTTCTCAATTAAAGGGTAAGAATGCAATAGGACATGTTAGATATTCCACTTCAGGAGAAGCACTTATTAAAAATGCTCAGCCCTTGGTTGTTGATTACTACCATGGTTCGATAGCTGTTTCCCATAACGGTAATTTAACAAATGCCCATAAAATTAAAAGAGATATCGAAGAAAGGGGTTCGATATTTTCCTCCACATCCGATACCGAGGTTGTGATTCACCTTATAGCATCTTTAAGTAACGGAGGTCTCGTTGATAACGACCTTACCGATAGGATTATTAACTCTCTAATGAAACTAACCGGTGCGTACTCGTTCCTGTTTTTATCTGAAAAAGAAATGGTAGCAGCGAGGGATCCCTTTGGTTTCAGACCCCTTGTAATGGGAAAAATAAACAATTCTATAATTTTCGCATCCGAAACTTGTGCATTAGATTTGATAAATGCTGTATATATAAGAGATGTAGAACCCGGAGAAGTGATATTGGTAAATGAGGAAGGTATTCGTAGTATATTTCCGTTTGAAGAGCAAAAAAGATCAAGTTGCGTTTTTGAATTAATATATTTTTCGAGACCAGATAGTATGTTCAACGGCAAGTCTATCTATAAACATAGAATACAAATGGGCGTTGAGCTTGCAAAAGAATCGTATGTAAATGCCGATATCGTAATACCGGTTCCTGATTCAGGAGTCCCTGCCGCATTGGGATTTGCTAAAGAATCAGGTATTGATTTTGAGATGGGTTTTACAAGGAACCATTATGTCGGCAGAACATTTATAGAGCCTAAAAAAACTATAAGGCATTTTGGCGTAAAGGTTAAGCTTAATCCTGTTTCCGATGTTATTGCGGGTAAAAGGGTTGTCGTTGTGGATGATTCCATTGTCAGGGGTACAACATCAAAAAAGATAGTAGATATGTTGAAGCTTGCCGGAGCTAAAGAGATTCATCTCCGTCTTAGTTCCCCTATGGTTACTACTCCTTGTTTTTATGGCATAGATACGCCCGTCAAAGATGAACTTATAGCTTCTAAATATACCGTAGATGAAATAAATGCCGAATTCAACACAGATTCGACAAATTTTTTGTCCCTGGAGGGATTAAAAAGGGCAGTGGGGGACGGAGTAAATTTTTGTGATGCATGTTTTTCCGGGGTATACCCCGAGACGATATACGACGAAAGCATTGGTGGCTTTCAGCTTAAATTATTCAGCAGAGAGGTGTTTTAATCTCTTAACTTTAATAAGCTTAATCTTTATACTTATGAAAAATTCAAGAGAGGTAGTACTGTCCGCTATAAGATCTCTTTGTTACGAAAGAAGGGAGTTTACGTTGGCTTCCGGTAAGAAAAGTGATTTTTATATTGATTTAAGAACCATTTCTTTTGATGGCAACTATCTGTTCCACATTGGAAAAATGCTCTATGAGGATCTTAAAAATCATCCGGATTTAAATTTCTCGGTTTTAGCTGGTATTCCCGTCGGCGGGTTACCCCTTGTTTCTTCGATGACTATCGTTTGTTCCTTAGATAATTCTGCCGATACGGTGAAATTTGGCGGGGTATCTTCTACTCAGGGGCGTTCGCTCGGTTTATTAAAATCTGTTGTGATACGAAAAGAAAAGAAGGGTTACGGTAAAGGAAATCTTATTGAACCGACACAATTTTTGTCTAAAGGATGCAAAATTCTTATTGTAGAAGATGTTGTTACCACGGGCGGTTCTATATTAGTAGCGGTAAAAAGCGCAAGGGCGGAGGGCTATGACATTACGGATGCTCTTTGCGTAGTTGATAGAAATGAGGGTGGCAAAGAGAATTTACAGAAAAACGGCGTTACTCTGCATTCTATCTTTTCTAAGAGCGATATAGAACAAAGTTGTTAAAATATTTAACGTATTTATATTTATCTATTAAAAAGTTATGGTGAAAATAATGCAAAGTAAACACAGTTTATCGGCAGTTTTTTTTGTTTTAATTCTAATTTTGCTTGTGTCTTCATCGTTTGATCTTTCCGGTTGTTCTTTTGCTCCGTTATCTAAGCCCTATATGTACAATAGTCGTCTTCTTCCGGGAAAATTTAGTTACAATACATCTTTAAAAAATTGGACCAGAAAGGTGAATATTTATAATAGGTTTGATACGGTCATGCTTCTCAGAGCGACATACTTCAATGCCCCGTTCAGGTATGCCTATGTGATGGAATATTCAAAATATTACATGCTAACAAAGAAGGGTTTTAAGAAAAGGCTTGATAAGTCATATTCCAGCCTCAATAAATATATTAAGTTTTTTGTCTCAGTTTATACCCCTTTAAAAGATTATAATGATTTAGACTCGGTTCATTCAATATGGTTAGTTTACTTAATGAATGATAAGGGTGAGAGCCTTTTGCCGATTAGTATAAAGCCGGCACCACAGAAGAGGGTGTTTTTAAAAACTTTTTTCCCCTATGTGACGGATTGGTCAAAGCAGTACATTATTAAATTTCCAAGATACTATAGCAAAAGTAGTAAAAAGTTACTGATAAATCCGTCTACCGAATGGATTAAATTAATTATTACAGGCGTGAGCGGCAGAGCTGTCTTAAAGTGGAATTTTAACAATTAACTGTATTCCTTAATCTGCTTAATTAGTTTATGGACGACATCAATCATTTTGACATTCTAATCATAGGTTCCGGCATAGCGGGTTTGTCTCTTGCTAATAGATATGACGAGAGTGTTTCCGTTGGCATATTTACAAAGAAGGAAGAGGCGGAATCTAATACCAATTATGCGCAGGGTGGGCTTGCAGCCGTTACGAACTTAACCAAAGACTCTTACGAAAAGCATGTTAAAGATACGCTAGTTGCAGGGAGCGGCCTCTGTAATGAGGATGTCGTCAGAATGGTAGTCGAAGAGGGGCCGGAGGTTGTGCGTGACCTGTTGAGTTGGGGGGTTAAATTTGCAAAACACTCAGATAACGACAAAGAATTTGATCTGGGAAGAGAAGGCGGACACTCTGAAAGAAGAGTTTTACACGCGGGCGATATTACAGGAAGAGAAATAGAAAGGGCACTAATAGATACATCAAGAAAGAAGCCTAATATAAAGATATTCGAAAACCATATAGGGATTGATTTAATAACCACACATAAGCTTAAAATAGAGAAAGAAAATAAAAATAGGATTTTAGGGGCATATTTTTTAAACAAGAATATCAATAAGTCAATAACGGTGAGTGCAAATGTCGTGGTTATTGCGACTGGTGGTGCGGGAAAGGTTTTTCTTTATACATCTAATCCGGATATTTCCACAGGGGATGGTATTGCAATGGCGCATAGGGCGGGAGCGAAAATTGCCAATATGGAATTTTATCAGTTCCATCCGACAATATTGTATCATCCGGAGACTAAATCCTTCTTAATATCAGAGGCATTAAGGGGCGAGGGTGGCACATTAAGGCTTAAAGATGGAACCCCTTTTATGGATGAGATTCATCCCTTACGCAGCCTTGCTCCTCGGGACATAGTTGCGAGAACTATCGATTTTGAAATGAAAAGAACAGGGGATGAGTGTGTTTATCTGGATATGACGCATAAATCAAAGGATTTTTTACAAAAAAGGTTCCCCGATATTTTTAAAACTACTTTAAGTTTCAATATAGATATGTCAAAAGACTGGATTCCTGTTGTTCCTGCCGCTCATTACCTTTGTGGGGGAATTTTAACCTCGAGAAACGGTTTAACATCGATCGACAACCTTTATGCAATAGGCGAAGTAGCATGCACCGGTCTTCATGGAGCCAACAGACTCGCAAGTAATTCACTTTTAGAGGGATGCGTGTTTGCAAAAAAGACCCACGAAAAGACTATATTAATGTTTAAAAAAGATGGTGTATTTTATGAAGTTCACAGAAAAAAGCCTTTTTCAATCCCTTTTTATGAAGAAGGTGATATTCTTCCGAAATGGAATGATTTTGGTTTAGAGGGTGATGACGAGTTAATAGTTATAAGCCATAATTGGGACGAATTAAGACGAACAATGTGGAACTATGTCGGGATTGTCAGGTCGGATAAACGGCTTCAAAGGGCCAGGAGAAGAGTAGATAACCTTTTATCCGAGATCAAGGAATATTATTGGAATTTCAAGATAACTCCAGATTTATTGGAATTAAGGAATATAACCGAGGTTGCAAGCCTGATAATAAAATCTGCAGATTTACGAAAAGAGTCCAGGGGGACGCACTATACGATAGATTATCCTCAGAAAGACGACAAAAATTTTCGACATCCGACTGTAATATAAATATCCTTCCCCTTGCAATAAACTAGCGATGACTTTTTTGCAAATTCTGTCAATATATGACAATTTGTCAGGCTTATATGACAAATTGTCATATATTAATTCTTATAATAAAAATTCAATATATGATACTCTTGCTACTAAAGGCGTTATCCAATATTAAGATAATTATTAGCTTTGGCAT
Organism: uncultured Actinomycetes bacterium; assembly: GCA_964631685.1. GTDB lineage: Bacteria > SZUA-79 > SZUA-79 > Acidulodesulfobacterales > Acidulodesulfobacteraceae > Acidulodesulfobacterium. The sequence goes on from CAZVZU010000005.1 coordinate 65,296, forward strand.
ATGTATTGCAAGTAATACTAATGTAATGCGGCGGGTTTCGTATTGCAACGATGATTCATATTTTTTAGAGAGTTGAGTCGACGATTTGTTTGAATTATTAAAATATAAATGTAAAAGGAGAACTATTTTATGGCTGAAACCCAAAAGTTGGCAATAATAATTGCCTCCGAAGAGTACGAGAAATCACATGTTGCGTCGATGATTGCGTCTGTTGCGGCAGTTTCCGGCGTTGAAGTTTCTATGTTTATAACGATGAATGCGGTTTTTAATTATTTAAGAAAAAATGTAGAAAAAAAGAATTTTACTGGTGGCAAGCTCTACGATAAGATTAAGGAAAAGAAAGCCGCCATGTTTTATGAAATGTTGGAACAGGCTAAAATGCTTGGAGGAATCAAGGTTTATGTGTGTTCAATGGTTATGGATATATTAGAAATAGGGAAAGATGATTTAATAGACATTGTTGATGATAATTTGGGACTTGCAGCATTTCTCGGCATCATGGAAGGTGCAGAAACAATTACTTTTTAATTTTTATAATATTAAATATTAAGGAGGTTTAAGACAGTTTATGGAAAACTTAAAGGATATTAAGGCCACTGTTACCGTGGATGCAAGGGGAACATATTGTCCCGGACCGCTTATGGAATTAATTAAGGAAATAAGGCAACAGCCTGTAGGGGCAATAATAGAATTGATTTCGGGTGATGCAGGTAGTGCAAAGGATGTTCCTGAGTGGTTAAAGAAGGTTAATCAGGAGTTTCTAGGTGTTATTGAAGAAACAGGCTATTGGAGGATTTTTTCAAAAAAGGTTAAAGATATGTAAGCTTTGAATATTTTGAGTTAATGATTTAATTAATTTAACTTTTAATGTAATTAAGGAGGCAATTATGTCGAAAAGAGTTGTTGTTGTTGGAGGGGGAGTAGGCGGGACAATTATTGCTAATTTATTGGCAAAGAAGATGAGGCCTGAGCTTAAAAAAGGAGATTTGGTCATTGACGTGATTTCCGATAAGCCCGAGCATTTTTACCAACCGGGTCTTCTGTACATGCTTTTTGGTTTGAAACATCAGGAAGAGCTTGTCAGAGATGAAAGGACTTTGCTTGATCCTATGGTAGAACTTCATCTTCATCCGGCCACTAAAATAGACAAGGATAAGAATGAAGTGCATCTTAAAAACGGTGTGGTTATTAAGTATGACATTTTGGTTATCGCGACAGGGTCCAGGCCGGCTCCTGAAATGATACCTGGTTTAAGAGAAGGCGGACATTGGTTTTATGAGGTTGATGCTTGCTTGAAGCTTAGACATGAACTGATGAATTTTAAGGGCGGAAAGATTGTATTGACGATAGGTATGCCGCACAAGTGTCCTGTTGCTCCGCTAGAGGTTACATACATGCTTGACGAATGGTTTAGGCAGAAGGGAATAAGGGATAAAGTAGACTATACTTACACATATCCTATTGCAAGGCTTCATGGGCTTGAGTCGGTTGCACATTTTGCTGCCAAGACATTTCCGAAGCGCGGAATCAATTCGGAAATATTCTTCAATATGAAAGAAGTGGATCCTAATAAGAGAACCGTTACTAGTCTGGAAGGCGTATCCTTAAAATATGATTTAATGATCACCATTCCGCCGCATAAAGGCGCACAGGTGATAGAGGATTCCGGTCTCGGAAAAAATGGGTTCATACCGACGGATAAATTTACACTCAAAATGGAAGGGTCGGATAATGTTTATGTAGTAGGAGATACTACTAATCTTCCGATAAGTAAAGCAGGTTCGACGGCACACTTTGAATCCGACGTTATAGTCGAAAATATTGCTTCTGAATTAAGAGACGGCTTAACACCATTTAGGTATGACGGAAAGGTATTTTGCTTCATCGAAACGGGTCTAACCAAGGCTACATACATCATGTTTGATTATAATACTCCGCCGAATCCTGTTACTCCGTCGGCTTTGATACACTGGTTTAAATTAACATACAATAAGGTTTACTGGTTAACACCGATGGGTATTCTTTAAAATTTAGCAAAATAAAATAGGAGGCAAATTATGGCTGAAAATGAAAATAGTGTTCAGCGTAGCTCAAAAGTAGATGTTGGCGCCGCCCTAATAGAGAAACTCACGGAAAAGCCACAAGCTTTAGAACATTTATTAAATATTATCGATAGGCTGGATACACTTGACGAGTTTAGTGCGATAGTCCAAGCGCAAAAGGAAAGCGCGACCGATTTAATGGTTCAAAGATTGGCCGATAATGTTACTACTGGACTTTCCATGTTAGATAGTTTCTCAGGCGATGAGCAGCTGTCGATGATCAAGGCGGTTGGAGACAAATCTGAAAGCTTAAAAAGAAGTATTGAGAAGCTGGATGAGCTTGAAAAAACCGGCACGTTGCAGACACTCAAGGAAATGGGAGATTTTGTCGCAGGTTTCAGTAAGGGAACTACCGACGCAATGATTGAGCGTATGGCGGGAACAGCGGAGAAATTGACCGAGTTAACGGA
>CAZVZU010000005.1:67907-141078 GCA_964631685.1 uncultured Actinomycetes bacterium
ACGCAATGATTGAGCGTATGGCGGGAACAGCGGAGAAATTGACCGAGTTAACGGATACTCTTAGCAATGACAATATGGCTAGTTTGATCAAAAAAACGCAGCATGCGTCAGAGTCGCTTGAGTCATCCCTTGAGAAGCTGGATGAGCTTGAAAAAACCGGCACGTTGCAGACACTCAAGGAAATGGGAGATTTTGTCGCAGGTTTCAGTAAGGGAACTACCGACGCAATGATTGAGCGTATGGCGGGAACAGCGGAGAAATTGACCGAGTTAACGGAGCTGGCTTTAAATTACAATTTAAAGCCCCTTCTTGACACGAGTGAGGCATTTATTAATAGCGGAACATTAGACAATTTGGTTGAGTTTGCAGACGCGGTGGCAGGTGCAAGAAGAATGCTTACCGATGAACTGGTAAGCAGAGTCGTGGATACGGGTCAATCAATGATAGAAGCTTTTATAACTCAGTTTGATGTGAAAGAAGTTATTAAGTCGGTGAATCGTTCGGCAATGAAAACGATTGAAGAGGCCAAAGATAAAAAATATCATAAAGGTGGCGCTCTATCGCTATTGTCACTAACAAAGGACCCTGAAGTTATGCACGGGCTTAAGTTTATGATGTTGCTGTCTAAAAACTTGACTGTTGATATAGAAACACATGCACGAGATATATTTATTTCCAGTATTGGGGCGGAAAAAGGCTTTAAGGCTGTGTAATTAATACGATTAGTCTTATTCGTGAGCTGAAAAAGAAAAGAGATAGCTTGAATATCCCGCATGGGCTTTGCTTGTTTATAGCATAGTTTGTGCGGGATATTGTTCTGATGGTGGTTTCATTATTTGCTTTTTTATCATAAAATGTATTACAATCATCGTTGTTATATTCGGTGGAATTATGTTGTCTGTCTTTATATGCCGGATGTTATTAATCCAAAATGGGCGCGTAACTCAGGGGTAGAGTGCTACCTTCACACGGTAGAAGTCGGCGGTTCAAAGCCGCCCGCGCCTACCAGCCAGAAACACTGCTTTAAAAATTTATTTGTGAGAATATACAGATGAGAATAAATTTAATAATTGCGAAAAAACTAAAATAAAGCGATCAGTTAATAGGCGTTTTTATAGATCGGTTTGGTCGTTTTTCAGCGTGTCTTGTTCTATGTCACGTGACTGTTCTATTTTTTTTACGTCTGTCCCTGTTTTTTCAAGCGAGCTATATGCTTTGATCTGTGCCAATTGCAAATAGATATCTTCAAAATCCTTTTGTTTTCTTATTGCTTTGTCTATTTTTCTTATAACATCTTTGCTTTCTATCTGTTTTGTTTTAAGTTTATTTCTACTTTCCTTGAAAAGAGCAAAGAGGTTAAGATTGTTTTTCATTGTCGATACCTCCATTGTTTTATTATTTAGGTTCGTTTATTACTGGAAAGTTTGGTTATATCATTTTTATATTGCAAATTTGTGACGAAATTGTTTCAATTTGGTTAAATTTTTACTTAAAAACATTTTTTTTATATATATGTGGATTGGATAGATATTTAAGATGAAATTTAGTATAATTTCCAACGGGTTTACCTGTTATTAGTTACAAGCATTGCAAATAGGAATACATTTGGAGGTATGCATATTGTCGGTAAAAACGCCTAATTTTTTTCATTTAGCTCTCCCTTTTTCCATAGTTAATGGAGTAGTTTGGGGTATCGGTATTATGGTTATACCCTTACTAGCGCAAACGAGTATGAAGGCAGGCTTGGCATTTGCTATGTTAAACCTGGGTATCGGCATAGGTGCGATCATGTGGAGCGTCTTGTCGCATACAGTAAAGATTAAAAACCTTATATTTGCGAGCAGTCTTTTGTCTTGCGTTGGCTGGCTGTTAATCATTTTATTTCACAGTGTATTTTTAATTCCACTTGTGTTCGTTTTTGGGTTTTTTGCAGCTGGTATATTTGCACTTGCAAGTGTTATCGTGACAAACACTTACGATAAATCTAATTGGGATAAATATATATCGCTAATGCAGGCATTTATGACGATAGGGACCGTTGTCGGATTGCTTGTTGTATCGATCTACACAAATGCTATAGCCGCTATTCCCTTTTTGATTATAGGTTTTTTATCATATATTCCCTTGGCGCAATATCATAATCATATTACTAAGCATCGGCGGCTTGATTCTTCTTTGATAAAGCCCAAAATGCATTTTTCTGAGATTTTTACAGGCTATTTTTATCACAGATTTAGGATAAAACATATTCTTCATCTTAAAAATAAGCGGGTATTATTGATTAATTTTGGCTGGATTTTTGCTTTATTAGCGGCTGCACCTATTTACGCAATGTATCCTCTCTTAATGAAGCATGTGTTTTTTGTCAAAGAATCACTATCTTCTCTAATTTATGCCTTAAGTACCGGATTAGGCGTAGTTTTTTTTGTGATGGCCGGAAAAATATCTGAGAAACATAGTCCTTTTATTTCTTTTAATATAGGTATTTTTCTGTACGCATTAAGTTTCATATTTATGCTTTTAGGTATATATATGTCCTTGTACTTATTAGGAGAGATTGGTTTTGTAGTTATGATTATTGCATGGTCATTTATTGCCGTAGGTATGAATATTGGCATAGTTAAGCTGGTAAATGAAACAAAAAGATCAGAACTATTGGGTGTTGCAAATATGTTTCAAAGTTTCGATAATGTAATTGGCGGGTTCATGGGTGGTATAATAGCAACGCATTTTGGATACACTTATGTAATCTTATTCAGTTTGTTGTTTACTATATTCGCTATGGTAGCCGGCGTAAGTTTGCTGAGTCGCAAATTTCAACAACATGTGCAGACTGCTTTATGAGTCTAAGCTAAAAAAATAGCCTTTTAATTCTAAAATATCCTTGATTTTTTGCACTAAATCTATAATAATGGACGGCAAGGGAGTAAATTAATTTATCTTTTAAGATGGGGACTGTTTTGCATGGGAACCGAAATTAATAAAAAAATACCGCTTTATGATGAGCATGTAAAATTAAAGGCTAAAATTGTTCCTTTTGCAGGATTTTTGATGCCGCTTTACTACAAAAGTATCATTGAAGAACATCTGAATGTCAGAAATCATTCCGGTTTATTTGATATTAGCCATATGGGTGAGGTGATTATAAAAGGAAAAGATGCAGGGAGATTTTCAGATAATGTCTTTACCGCAGATATTTCCAAGATTAAACCTGGTGAAATAGTTTATTCGTTGTTACTTAGCGAAAAGGGCGGAATCATAGATGATGTGACTGTATTTAAATTTTCCGAAAATAAATATATGACCGTTGTGAATGCCGCTAATACCCAAAAAGATTTTTCATGGTTACACTATCAGCAATCTGAATTTACAAAAAAGGGATACGACGTCAGCGTAGAAAATATTAGTGAAAAGATAGGATTAGTTTCTGTTCAGGGCCCTAAGTCAAGAGATATAATATATCCGTTGGTAGATGCCTACGATGTTGTTAAGAGAAGCGGGTGCGATTTGTTTGATTTTAAATCTAACACTAAATCTGTTAATGAATTAAAACATTTCGAATTTAGTTGTATATCGTTTAAAGAGATCAATATGGACGTCTTGATTTCAAGAAGCGGATATACGGGAGAGTTTGGATTTGAGATATTTTTTCCGGTTGAGAAGAGCGCAATTGTGTGGAACTACCTCTTAGAGCATAGGCAACTCTCAAATCTTGTTCCTGTCGGTTTAGGGGCGAGAGATACTTTAAGATTTGAGGCTGCATTACCCCTTTACGGGCATGAGCTTGACGAGACTCTCAATCCTTATGATGCAGGCCTTGAAAAATATCTTTCAAAGACAAAAGATTTTATCGGAAAAGAGGCATTAGAAAGTTTAAAAAATAAAGAAAAAAGACTTATATTTTTTAAACTTTCAGGCAAACAAATACCGAGGCATTCGCAAAGGATTCTAGATGAAAATCTTAAGCCTATCGGGTGCATTGCAAGTGGTACCTATAGTCCGTCGAACAAGTTTCCTATAGGGAGTGCATATATCTCAGACGCAAATATTAATCTTTCATCCTTAGACGGTTTTTTTATAGATATAAGGGGAAATTTCGAAAAGGCGGAGATTGTAAGCCCTCCTTTCCACAGAAAGAGCAAAAAATGAATAATTGCGATCGGTAGTGCGATGTCTATTTGTGTATTTAAAATTAAAATAATAAAAAATAAGGGGTTTAATGATGACAGTTAGTGGTCAATTTTATTTTTCTAAATCGCATGAGTGGATTTTAAAAAAAGCTGCTGATGTTTTTTATATCGGGATCTCCGATTTTGCTCAGTCAGAGCTAGGAGATATTGTATATATAACTCTACCCGAGGTTGGTAAGACTTATCAGAAAGGGGAAAAAATGGGCGAAATAGAGTCTGTCAAGTCGGTTTCGGAAATTTATGCTCCGGTTAGTTTTAAGGTTATTTCCGTTAATCCCCAGTTAGATGAAAAATCCGAGATCATTAATACAGACCCCTATGATACGGGTTACATTGCACAGGTTGACGTATTAAATATTTCTGATCTTTCAGGCCTAATGGACAAAAATACTTACGAGTCTTTTGTGGCATCAAATCATGCATAATTTTCATTATTTTCCAAGTTCTGAAACCGACATAAAAAGACTTTATACGATACTTAACATAAAAAATAAAGATGAATTATTTAAAAAAATTGTCGGAGACATTCCTTTAATAAATGTCAATGACATGAAAACTCTGCTTCACGGAATGGATGAAGCTTCCTTAATTCGTTTTTTTTCCAATATCTCTTCACACCTTCCCGACAAGAATGGGTTTTCTATTTTTGCAGGTGGTGGTGTTTATAATCATTTTGTTCCAGCAGCGATAGATGTACTTATTTCCAGATCAGAATTTTCTACTCCATATACCCCTTATCAGCCCGAGGTCAGTCAGGGAACACTTTTTGCCTTGTTTGAATTTCAATCTATGGTAGCAGAGATTCTAGGGATGGATGTTTTAAATGCATCTATGTATGATGGAGCGGAAAGCCTTGCGGAGGCGATATTAATGTCTTTAAGGCTTTATTTGAACGCAAACCCGCATCTTAATTTGCTTAATTCAGAACGAGATTTTAAAAATAATCATTTGGATGATAAATCAGACATTCACTCCAATCATTTAATTTTGGTTTCGGAGGGTATTAATCCAAATTATCTTTCTGTTGCTAAATCCTTTATTGGCGGTATTAATGCAAAAATAGGGATGGTTAAACTTGACAAGAAAACGGGCCAAACAGACCTGAATGATTTAAAATTAAAGCTCAAAATGGGCGTTTCGACGGTCGTTATTCAGCAACCTAACTACTTCGGCGTGATAGAGGATTTGGAAGAGTTAGAACAAGTGATTCATGGTTTTAATCCTAGGCCCTTTTTTGTGGTTTCAGGTACCGAACCTTTAAGCTTTGGTACTATAAATCCTCCTGGTTTTTATGGTGCCGATATATTTGCAGGGGAAGGAAATTCTTTCGGGAACTATATGAATTTTGGTGGTCCGCTTCTGGGGCTTTTTGGCGCAAAAAAGGAGTATATCAGGCAAATGCCGGGAAGAATTGTCGGCAAGACGGAAGATGTCGAAAAGAAAGACGCTTACACTTTTATTCTCGCTACGAGGGAACAACACATAAGGCGGGGTGCTGCAACTTCTAATATTTGCACTAATAACTCTCTGAACGCTGTTAGGGCGGCTATTTATCTTTCTTTGTGTTCAAAACGTGGATTTAAGGAGCTGTCACTGTTAAATCTTAAGCTTGCACATGTACTGCGCGAGAGGCTTATAGAAACGGAACTTTTTGAAGAACGGTTTTCAGGAGACTTTTTCAATGAATTTACATTGAGAATAAGGGGTAAAAGGATTGATGCTTGTCAATTTATTGATGAAATGACCGATAGGGGTATTTTGGCAGGTATAAAAGTTGCCGAAAATGAAATTTTAGTTTCGGTGACGGAGAATAACGACATTGATGATATCAAAAGATATGTAGAAAATGCTAAAGGTATCTTAAAATAAACATAAAGTAAGGGAATATAGGTTTATAATTATGGTCAATTTTCCGGGAATATCAGGTTTTTTTTTCGACGAGGATTTACTGATTAAACAGGGTTCCAAAGAAGTTTGTGGTATGCGAATTCCTAATTGCGGGCTTGAGGATTGCGAACTAAAGAAAACTTCATCGGATTATATAAATAAGAAATTTTTAAGAAAAAATATGCCGAGACTTCCAGAGGTGGCAGAACCCACCGTAGTCAGGCATTTTGTCAGGCTTTCTAGCTGGAATATGTCTGTAGATTCAACCTTTTACCCCTTAGGTTCTTGTACTATGAAGTATAATCCTAAGGTGAATGAGCTGATTGCGTCGTTCGATAATATAAAGGGGCTGCATCCCTTAATGCCTGCCCGTTTCGTTCAGCCTGCGTTGAAGATAATAGATGATTTTAATCTTATCCTTTGTGAACTTACGGGTTTGGACGAATTCGGTTTTGCCCCACAGGCAGGCGCTGCAGGTGAATTTACCGGTTTAAGGGTTATAAAAAAATATTTTGATGTAAAATGTGAAAAAAGAGATATCATACTAATACCGGATAGCGCTCATGGAACTAATCCTGCAAGTTCTGTACTGGCTGGGTTTACTCCACTGGAAATTAAAACGGGTGTAAATGGGTATATTGAGGTAGAAGATGTAGAAAAACACCTCTCTAAAAATGTTGCTGCAATAATGATAACGAACCCTAATACTCTCGGTCTTTTTGAAAGAGACATTAAAAAGATAAGTAAGATTATGCATGAAAACGGGTCTTTAGTTTATATGGATGGGGCGAACTTTAACGCATTTATAGGCAATATTAGAGTTTCGGACATGGGAATAGATTTGATTCATCTCAATTTACATAAGACGTTTTCAACCCCCCATGGGGGTGGGGGTCCGGGGAGTGGTGCCGTAGGGATAAGAAGCTTTCTTAGCGATTACATGCCCGTGCCTTATGTAAATTGTGCCAACAGAATTTACAGTTTAAGTGAGGATAAAAAGCATACTATCGGGAGAATAGCCCCATTTTTATGCAATTTTGGAGTTATTCTCAAGGCTTATGCCTATCTTCTTTCTCTTGGAAATGATAATATTGCGTCGGTTAGTGAGATTGCAATCCTCAATTCAAACTATATTAAGAAACGGCTTAGCAAGATATTTGACGGTGCAGATCCTTTTAATGACAAGCTATGTATGCACGAATGTGTTTTTACGGATAGCGTATTAGAATCTATAGGGATATCCACACTTGAATTTGCAAAACTTTTAATAGATCATGGATTTCACCCCCCAACGGTTTATTTTCCAAAAAATATACATGGTGCTATTATGATTGAGCCGACCGAGACCGAATCAATAGAAACTATGGATAGTTTTTTAAAGGCGGTAGAAGAAATAAGATCTAAGACCGAAAAGTATGTTGCGCTCAAGACTCCCTGTAAAACGAAGGTTAAGAGGGTTAATGAGGTGTTGGCAAATAGACATCCTGTGTTTAAATATTAACAAATCACATTATAGTTGTAAAAAATATGAGGTAAAGAATGGCTATGAGTTTTAAAGACATTAGTTTCGAAGCCGCTGATGGTGGGATTATTCACGCTTCCTTATTCGGTTCATATCCCGACATTGTTATACTTGCACATGGCAAAGTATTCAACAAAGAGAGTTATTACGACCTCTGTGATGTTTTCCTAAAAAATAGAATATCATCATTAGCCTTTGATTTTAGAGGCTATGGGAATTCAAAACATGGAAGAGGAGATGCCCATGCGTACGGGGAAGATATTATAGGAGCTGTAAATTTTGCAAAAAGCTTGGATTTTGTGAAAAACATAACAATATTAGGTTCTAGTATGGGCGCCGGCGCTGTGTTAAGTGCGTCAAAGCTTTTTAATTCCGCAGAGATAAAATCCGTCATCGCCGTATCCCCTGTCTATGTGGAGGGTGCAGATTTTATTGATATCCCTGTCCATTATTTAGGTTCGGAAGGAGAACAGTTCGCAGAAGGTATTAAAACTATGTACGCTCAGACCAAATCTCTTAAAACTATTCATCTCTTCAAAGGCAATACTCATGCTCAGAATATTTTTGCGACTGAATCAAAAGATGAAATAATTTCATTGATAGTTTCCTACGTAAAGGACTAAAAAAGATTTAAATAGCTTTTTTACATAATTTTGCCTTTTTTTTCAAAATTGTGTAAAATACCTTAAATTTAATAGTTTTATAATAATAATTAGGATGTTAGTTATGGTTATAGCAATAAGATAGCCTTAAAGTGCAAAAATATGAAAGAACTTCAAACACTAAGGGAAGGAATAAATAAGATAGACGAAGAGATTGTCGAGCTTCTCAACAAAAGAGGGAATATAGCATTAGATATCGGGCGGATAAAGTCTTCCGCCAATAAAACATATTATAGTCCGGGTAGAGAGAGCGAGGTTTTTAAGAATATAAAAAATTACAATAATGGTCCGTTAAAAGGTGAGCATCTACAAAATATATTTAGAGAGGTCATATCTGCATGTATCGATCTTCAATCTGCTATTAAGGTCTGTTATCTTGGTCCGGAGGGGACATATACCCATATAGCCGCCATAAAAAGATTTGGTTCGTCGAGGACGTTAGTGCCTGCTACGACCATAAGGGATGTTTTTGATTCAGTTTCCAACGGATTTTCCGATTATGGCGTAGTACCGGTCGAAAACAATATTGAGGGCATGGTAAATGCTACATTTGATATGTTTGTGAATTCCGATGTTACAATAATAGGAGAAGAAATAATTCCTATTAGCCACATTCTCTTATCAATGGAAAGCGATGCTAAGAATATACGTAAAATTTATTCTCATCCACATCCCTTCGGCCAATGCAGAAATTTTTTGGAGAAAAATTTTAAAGACGTGGAACTAATTGATGCTTTTTCGACTGCGGACGCTTGTATTACTGCATCTAAAGAGGCTGGTTCTGCCGCAATAGCATCAGAGGCTGCAGGAAGAATTTATGGTTTGTCTGCATTATTTTCCCATATTGAGGACTATAGCAACAATTTTACCAGATTTTTAATTATTTCTAATAGGGAAAAGGTTTCAAAAACAGGAAATGATAAAACATCTATCCTTCTTTCCATTAAAAACTCGGTTGGGACATTGTATAAGATTCTTAAACCGTTTTATGAAAACGGTATCAACATAACCAAAATAGAGTCAAGGCCGTCAAAGAGGTTTAATTGGGACTATCTATTTTTTATCGATGTCAATTCTCACGAGTCTGACGAAAATCTTAAAATAGCGTTAAAATGCATAGAAGAGTACACAATCTTTATAAAAATATTAGGCTCCTATGAGTCTGCATCTATTAACGTTTAATTCTCACTAATCTTATAAAAACTGAAATTTAATATGAGTTTTCGAGGTAGTAATAAATTAAAAGAAAAACTAGACGATGGTGCATTTGTTTATACATCGGAAATATCCCCAGAGAGAGGGACTGATCTTTTAAAAATGAAAGGTATATATAATCTTTTAAAAGATCGCGTCACAGCTTTTAATATCACGGACAATCAAGGGGCAAATATGAAAATGTCCTCGCTTGCCGGGGCAATATATATAAAACAGCTGGGAGGAGAGCCTATTTTTCAGCAAACTTGCAGGGATAGAAATCGTATGGCGCTCGAATCTGATCTTTTGTCTGCCGCTGCCTTTCAAATAGAGAATATTTTAACCCTCACTGGTGATTATATATCTTTTGGCGATCATAAACATGCAAAAGCTGTTTATGACATAGATTCCGTTAACCTAATAGGGATTGTAAAGGGGCTAAACGCTGGAAAGGATATGAATGGTAGTAACCTTAACGGCGCTACCGATTTTTACATCGGCGCGGCGGTAAATCCAGAATCGGTTCCTTTGGAGCCGCAACTCGCAAAATTTAAAAAAAAGATTATTGCAGGTTGTAATTTTTTCCAAACTCAGGCTATATTCTCCGTTGAGAAGTTTAAGAATTTTTACGATTTTTATAAAAATTATAAAGACATAAAGATTATTGCAGGGATATACATATTAAAATCAGGCAAAACAGCCAATTTTATGAATAAAAATATCCCCGGCATTTATATACCGGAATCCATTATAACAGAGCTTAATAGCGCCCTTGATCCGATAAAAAAAGGGATTGAAATTGCCGCAAGGATAGCGAGGGAGCTGAAGCCATTAGTGCATGGTATTCACATAATGGCCTACGGCATAGAAGATAAAATTCCCTATTTTTTAGATGAATTTGAGAGATAGAGTGCTGCTTTTCGGCAGAATGTCAGTTGACATTGTCTGCATAAAAAGCTATAATAGCCACAACACCAGTATAGGATTTAGGTTCAAGTCGAGTCTTAAATTACATTATTTTTTTTATTTCCATGTCGAAATATTAAATTTAGTCAGATATATTTATTAATTAAAATTAATAAATATATGGTGGGTTCAAACTTATAAAAGACCAAATAGGATATTTTTTATGATGAAAGAGATTAGAATACACGGACGAGGCGGACAAGGGTCGGTGACCATGGCGTCTATTCTTGCCTTAAGTTTTTTTGACGATGGAAATTATTGCCAAGCATTTCCATCTTTCGGATCGGAACGAACAGGGGCTCCCGTTCAGGCTTTTGCACGATTTTCCGATAAACCTATTAGGACAAGGCACCAAATATACGATCCAGACTATGTTATTGTTCAGGATACCACCCTTCTTAAGCCTGTTCCGGTTTATAAGGGGCTTAAAGATACCGGTAAGATTTTAATTAACTCAGAAGCCGGTATCAATGAGATCATTAAGGGCCTTAACGGAGCAAAAGAAAAAAACATTGTTTTATTTCCTGCACTAAAAATTGCGCTTAAGGTTTTAAACAGACCAATTGTTAATACAACTTTGCTAGGTGCTTTTTCCGCAATAAGCGGAGATGTCAGTATAGAATCCATCAAAAAAGAAATAGAGAATAGGTTTGGCTCTAAACTAGGTAGGCTTAATGCGGAAGCTGCTCAAATTGCCTATAATTACATAAAAGGAGACAAGAGTGGATTTTAAAACTGGAATCATTGCCCTTCCGGGAGCGGCGCTCGCAAATAAAACGGGTTCTTTTGCAAATGAAAATCCTATATTTAAACATCAAAAATGTACCGGTTGCAATCTCTGTATATATTTTTGTCCCGAGGGAATTGTATATGGAGATAAAAAAACAAAAATTTATGATTACGATATAGATTATTGCAAGGGGTGTGGCATATGCGCCGAGGAATGTCCCGTTGACGATATAGATATGATTTTAGTAGAAAAGTAGTTATTTTTAAGTAAATTTTTAATCCGGTGAATATTTTATGAAAAAGGTTCTAGAAGGTTCAATGGCTATTTCGGACGGGGTAAGGATGTCGGAGCCTCAGGTTATTTCGGCTTATCCAATTACGCCTCAGACGCACATAGTGGAGCACCTTTCTCAAATGGTTGCGGACGGCGATTTAAAATCTGAGTTTGTTATGGTTGAAAGCGAACATTCCGCTGCGTCGGTAGTTTTGGGAGCTAGTGCCTGCGGCGTTAGAACGTATACTGCAACAGCGTCTCAGGGTCTTTTATATATGGAGGAGGTAATATATAATATTGCAGGTATGCGTCTTCCTATCGTGTTGACCGTTGCTAATAGGGCTATCTCTGCCCCGATAAATATCTGGAATGATATGCAGGATGCGATGGCCATTAGGGATACGGGCGCTATTATGCTCGTTGCAGAGGATAATCAAGAGGCATATGACATGCATATCCAGGCATTCAAGATTGCGGAAGATCCGGATGTTATGCTTCCCGTTGCGGTAAATGTAGATGGCTTTGTTCTGACCCATACATTTGAGGTTGTTGAAACAATAGATGATATCGGTAAGATAAGGGAGTTTCTGCCCCCCTTGAATATGAAATATAAACTTGATGTCAATAATCCTTATTCCTTTGGGACACTTGCTGAACCGTCTGTCTATATGGAAACAAGATATAGTCTTTCTAATGCAATAAATTATTCAAAAAAGGTTATAACACGGGCTGCAAATGAATATAAGGATATGTTTGGTAAATTTCACGGAGCTCTTATAGATACTTACAAAATGGATGATTCTGAAACCGTAATTGTCGCAATGGGTTCCGTTTTAGGCACAATCAAGGATACAGTTGATGAAATGAGAGAGTCCGGTAAAAAGATTGGTGTATTAAAGATTCGTTCTTTTAGGCCGTTTCCGGAGGATGAAATTATTGATGCCCTCAAAAATGTACGAAATGTTATAGTGATAGAAAAAGCGGTGTCTCTGGGAAAGGGTGGTATTCTTTCTATGGAGATCAGGGATGTGTTTTACAGGCATAAGATTACATCTGCAAGTATCAATGGGTATACGCTTGGGCTCGGTGGTAGAGATATTACGCCCAAAAATATACATGATTTAGTTTTAAGAGCCGAAAAAGAAGAAAATGTTGATGGTGTGTTTATCGGTTTAAAACAACAGCTTCTTTAGGAAATTTAAAATAAAATAAATAAAAATAGGAAGATAAGTTATGCTAACCAAAGAGGAAACACGTAATGAGCTTTTTACTATGGGGCATACCGGTTGTTCGGGTTGCGCTCAGTCCATGGCTGTCAAGCTAATACTTGAGGTTCTTGGTAAGAATACCATAGCGGTTTCCGCAACCGGATGTTTAGAGGTTTTTTCAACCCGTTATCCCGAGTCCTCATGGAGAATCCCGTGGATTCACTCTCTTTTTGAAAATTCTGCGGCGGTAGCATCAGGCGTAGAGGCTGCACTTAAGGTTATGGGCAAAAAGGATGATATTACCGTTATATCACAGGGCGGTGACGGCGGTACGGCTGACATCGGGCTTCAGGCTCTTAGCGGTATGTTTGAAAGGGGGCATGATGTTCTTTATATCTGCTATGATAATGGAGCGTACATGAATACAGGCTACCAGAGAAGCGGTCTTACCCCTTTTGATGCTTATACTACTACAAGTCCTTCAGGGAAAGAATCTTTTGGTAATTCAAGACCAAAAAAATATATGCCTGAGATTGCGATGGCGCACAGAATTCCTTATACAGCAGTTGCTTCGGCAGGTTATCCCCTTGACCTTCAAAAGAAGGTTAAAAAGACTAAATCAATTAATGGACCGAAATATTTACAGATAGATGTCCCATGTGTTCCCGGATGGAAGTATGAGCCTAGGTATTCTATTAAGATAGCCCAACTTGCGGTTAAGACTGGCTTGTATCCATTATTCGAAGCAGAATACGGTAAGGTGGTTTCTGTTAGAAAGATAAGTAAAAAGGTTCCCGTAGAAGAATATCTTAAACTTCAGGGGAGATTCAAACATTTGTTTAAGGATGATGCAGGCAAAGCCGAGATAGAAAAAATTCAAAAAATAGCAGACGATAATATTGCTTACTATGGTTTAATCTGATTGAAATTTATTAATGACCCCGAATAATCCTACAAAAAATAGTCGTTATGATGAGTTTAAAGAAAAAATCATCGATGGAAGGTTGGTATCGAAAAGTATAGAACGGTCATTAACGAAGACAATAGATGCATTAAAAAAGTCCGGCATAGTGCCGCTGATAGCGGTTATTCTTGTAGGAAATAACCATGCTTCTGTTGTTTACGTCCAAAATAAAGAACGTGCCGCCGAAAGGTGCGGTATATTATCTCAAAAGTTTATTTATTCGGAGTCTTTAACTGAAAAAGAACTTTTAAATAAGATAGAAGAATTAAACAATGATACATTGGTGCACGGCATACTTGTGCAACTGCCACTTCCCGAGTGTATCAATGAGAAAACCGTAATGGATACCATAAGTCCTTATAAAGACGTTGATGGCTTTCATCCTTTAAACATAGGAAAGGTTTCCACAGGAAGCTCATCTTTTCATCCATGTACCCCATATGGAATTATTAAGATGCTTGATTATTACGATATTTCCATCAAAGGGAAAAATTGTGTTATAATAGGGCAGAGCAATATTGTAGGAAAACCGCTTGTTACAATGCTTATAAATAGGCTTGCCACCGTTATTTCGCTTAATATTCATACAAAAGATATTAAATTTTTTACGAAGACGGCGGATATTCTAATTTCGGCCACGGGAAGGGCTAACCTCATTGATGACAGCTATCTAAAAGAAGGATCGGTCGTGATAGATGTGGGTATTTCAAGGCTTGGCGGAAAGATTTGTGGAGATGTAAATTTTAAAAAGGTTATCAATAAGGTTTCTAAGATAACCCCTGTTCCGGGCGGTGTTGGACCGGTGACTGTTTCTGTGTTAATGGAAAACACCGTTAATGCGGCAATGCTGTTAAAATAACATATATTCCATATGATAGTCACAAAACAGAAAAAATTAGATGATATAGCAAGAAATATTCGTGGCTCTGTTTTTATATTCGGATGCGGGATATGTTCCGATACGTCTAGGACCGGTGGACCAAAAGAAGTCCTTGCAATGAGAGAAATTTTAGAAGATAGAGATATTCTCGTTACTGGCACTTATGTGATAGATGCAATGTGTCACATACAAAAGACAAGAAAAGCTGTTAGAGACAATAAAGATACTGTTTTAAAGTCCGATTCCATTCTGGTTCTATCCTGCGGAAGCGGGGTTCAATCTGCCGTTATAGCGATAGATGATTCCAAAAAAATAGTTTCAGGTGTCGATACTATGTTTATGGGAAATATTGAAAATCTATCGTCCCTTAAAGAAATGTGTTCTTTATGCGGAGAATGCGTTTTAAACGAGACTGCTGGGATTTGTCCGGTGACATTGTGTCCGAAGGGTTTGTTAAACGGACCTTGTGGCGGAATGAAAAATTACAAATGCGAGGTTGACGGAAATATGGATTGCGCCTGGGTTAAGATTTATGAAAGAGCGATCATTCAAAATACGGTTGACGACGTTGACAATATAGCAAAACCAAAGGACTATTCGGTAAAAAAAAGATGCGCAACGGTAAAATTTACGGGTTCGCACAGATAAATTGTTTGTTAATCTTCAACTTAATAGTGCCTATTAATTTTATATGAAACCTTTTAGCGTAAAAGCCCCAGATTACATTTATAAAATACAACCTTATATTCCGGGAAAACCGTTGGAAGAGGTGGAAAGAGAAAGAGGAATCAAGAACATAGTGAAGTTGGCATCCAATGAAAATCCGTCAAGGCCTCCACTGAAAGCGCTCAAATTTATCAGATCCCACCTAAAAAATATAAATAGATATCCTGATGGTTCGGGTTTTTATTTAAAACAAGAATTAATCCGTTTTTTTAAAATCAGTAATAAAAAACAAAACACGCTAAACTCTACTAATTTGATCCTTGGAAATGGTTCAAATGAGTTAATAGACATAGCTGTAAGGACATTTTGCTGTAAAGATGAAAATTTAGTCGTACCCTTTCCTTCATTTGTAGCATATTACCTTGCGGGAGAGCAGTTAGGTTTAAAACTGAAGATGAGCAAATTGAAGGATTATTTTTTAGATTTAGACGATATGCTTAGATTAATAGATGATAAGACCAAGGTTATTTTTATTTCTAATCCGAATAATCCGACGGGAACATTTTTTTCCAGAGGCAAGATAAGAAATTTTATAGAAAATGTTAAGGATAATATTTTAATCATAGTAGATGAGGCATATGCTGAATATTCAGGAGAATCTCTTGTAGATGAAATAGATATAGCAGATTTTCCTAATGTGCTTGTTTTAAGGACTTTTTCAAAGGTTTATGGTTTAGCAGGGCTTAGAGTTGGATATGGAATAGGGCATAACGAATTGATTGGGCTAATGGATAGAGTTAGAGAGCCGTTTAATGTAAATTCGTTGTCGTTGGTCGGTGCGCTGGCCGCATTAAGGGATCAAAAGTATGTTAAAAGGGTGATTAAAACTAATGTCACCGAAAAAAATTATTTGTATTCAGCCTTTAGAGGTTTAAACATAGAGTTTATTCAAACTGGTGCAAATTTTATATTAACAAGACTAAAGGGGCAAAAAGCCGTTTGTGTATATGAAAAGCTTTTGAACATGGGCATTATTATAAGACCTATGGATAGATTCGGTTACGACGATATGGTCAGGATTACTATAGGCAGTCATGCTGAAAATGTTAAATTAATCAGAGCATTGGGCAAGGTTGTGTAGCTGTTACCCAATAAACGTTAAAAAGGTTTTGCTTAATTTAATGCGTTGGAGTAAAATGAATCCTATGAAATTCAACTAGAATCGGAGGTTTAGAAAAATTATTTTAAAATTTTTAAATCTGATAAAAGGAGATAACATATGATTATGGTATTAAAAAAGGGTGTAGCTGCAGATCAGGTTAATTATATATTGGGTAAAATAGAGAAGGTGGGTCTTAAGCCTCATATATCCGAGGGGACGGATGTTACTATTATCGGATGCATTGGGCATGAGGATGCCGTTAAAGCCTTTTTCGAAGAAGCAGAAGCGCTTCCAGGCGTTGACAAGGCTATAAGAATTTCAAAGCCGTTTAAATTGGCATCAAAAGAGATTGGTAAAGAAAAGTCTATTGTTAAGATTGGAGATGTGGAGTTCGGAGGGGACGCGATTGTTCTAATTGCAGGGCCTTGTGCTGTAGAAACGCTTGATAATGTTACGGACATTGCGGAAAATATAAAAAAGTCCGGTGCAAAGATACTAAGGGGTGGAGCGTTTAAACCGAGAACAAGTCCTTATACATTTCAAGGTCTCGGCGAAGAAGGATTGAAATATTTAAGCGAAGCGAGGAAAAAGACAGGACTATTGCTAGTGACGGAGGTAATGGATCCCAGAGATTTGGATATAATATGCTCTTATGTGGATATCATACAAATTGGAGCAAGGAATATGCAAAATTTCAGACTTCTCCAGGAGGTCGGAAAGGTTAGAAAACCTGTCATTTTAAAAAGAGGGCTTTGTTCGACCATACAAGAGTTTTTGATGTCTGCAGAATATATTATGTCAAATGGTAACCAGGATGTCATACTTTGTGAAAGAGGAATAAGGACATATGAAACATCGACAAGAAATACATTAGATTTAAGTGCCGTTCCTGTTATAAAGCGTCTTTCCCATTTGCCAGTTATCGTTGATCCTTCTCACGCGGCAGGCATTTGGCATTATGTGGAGTCTCTTTCTCTTGCGGCTATTGCGGTCGGTGCGGACGGGCTAATGATAGAGGTTCACCCTACGCCGGAAAAGGCATATTCAGATGGCGCTCAGTCTTTGAAATATGATACATTTGACGAATTGACAAAAAAGGCAAGGTTAGTCGCTCGTGCTGTTGGAAGAACTATTTAAGTATTTTTGATTAAAATTTTTAATATAGGTTTTGTATAGTTACGTAAATGTTTAGAGAGATATCCATTATAGGACTCGGCTTTATGGGCGCATCCATTGCAGGTGCATTAAAGGATTTAAGCCGAGAAACAAAGATACGGGGCTATGATATAAATAGAAAACATTTAACATACTGTATTTCTAAAGGAATCGTAGATTCCGAGATAGATTTCAGTGATAGTTGGGGCAGTAGACATAGACCCCCTGCTATAGTGTTGCTTTGTACACCCGCCAATACCATCCTTTCAATAGTAGATAAATATGAAAGTTATCTCAAAAATGCTTCTTTAGTAACAGATATAGGAGGCGTGAAAGGCTCTATAGTCCTTGATGTAAAAAGTAATAAATTAAATTTAAGCGGGTTTGTGGCATCGCATCCAATGTGCGGTTCAGAACAATATGGACCTAAGTATGCCGATTTTAATTTATTCAAAGGCAAGAACTGTATCGTTATAAAGGATGAGGAAGATGCGAGTAAAGACCGGCTTGCAAAGATTCAGAAGGTGGCCTTATTTTGGGATGTTCTCGGGATGATTGTTATTTATTCTACATCAAAGTTTCATGATAGCATGGCCGCATATGCGAGCCATTTGCCCCATTTAATAGCCTTTTCTTTAAGCAAAACGGTTTTGAGCATGGCGCAAAAAGAAGGAGAAAAAAGCGCCTTTAATTTTATTTCAAGCGGCTTCAAAGATTCGACAAGAATCGCCTTGTCGTCCCCTGATATTTGGACGGATATATTTTTAATGAATAGCGAAAATATAATTAATTCATTGGATAATTTTATTTCAATTACGGATATATTTAAAGATTTATTAAAAAAGGGCGATCGAAAAGGGCTGAAGAATTTGATTTCATCTATATCTAATGAAAGAAAAATCCTATAGACTGAATTTTTGGAGGAAATGTTTTTGATTGTATTAAGACCTGACAGAGCTTTGGTTACGGGTATTGAGAAGGAAGTTGAGGGTACAGTGGAAGTTCCCGGAGATAAATCTATATCCCATAGGGCAGTCATGCTTGGGAGCCTCGCCGTTGGAATTTCAAAAATTGACAATTTATCGCTTTCCCTAGATAATGCGGCGACCGTGTCCGCATTTAGGAATCTCGGCGTAATAATAAATGAAATCAATTTCGGTAAAAATTCAAAAAAATTTGTCATCAATGGAGTAGGACTTCATGGACTAAAAGAACCAAAGACCATTATTGATACCGCTAATTCGGGGACGCTTACTAGGCTTATTGCCGGCATACTTTCCGGAAGCGGGTTCTTTTCGGTATTATCCGGGGACAAATATTTAAACTCACGTCCTATGGAGCGTATAATTAGGCCGCTAAGCCTCATGGGAGCAAAAATAGTTGGGCGAGAAAATAGAAATTTTTTGCCACTCGCCATTACCGGAGCAAAATTAAAATCTATTTATTATGAAGTGCCGGTTCCAAGTGCACAGGTTAAATCCTGCGTACTGCTTGCCGCACTTTTTGCTGAAGGAAATACCGTAATATATGAAAAGAAATCTACAAGAGACCACACGGAAAATTTTCTAAAACTTCAGGGTTATCCTATTATTGTTGAAAGTGTAAATGTTGTCGGAAATATTATATCCGTAACCGGTGGCGGGGAGCTTCAACCCTTTGAAATGACCGTTCCGGGCGACTTTAGTAGTGCATCATTTTTTATAGCCCTTGCCCTTTTGCAAAAAAATTCGGAAATTAAAATAAAAAATGTTTTGCTAAATAAAAACAGAATAGGACTCTTGCGTGTTTTAGAGATGATGGGCGCAGATATAGAAATAATACAAGATGGCAAGGGAATAGAAAGTGTGGGAACAATAACGGCAAAATATTCAAAGCTTCATGGAATCCATGTGCCGCCGGAATTAGTTTCTGATATGATAGATGAATTTCCAATTTTTGCGGTAATTGCATCATTTGCCGAGGGAATTACTAAGGTAATCGGAGCTAAAGAATTAAGGGTGAAAGAAAGTGACCGTATTAAAACTATAGTTCTTAGTATGAGAAGTTTTGGCGTTAAGATTAAGGAATTGGAAGATGGATTTGAGATAGAAGGGGATTTAAGCAGAACTTGTGATGAGGATAATGTAAAATCAAAGAGCAAGGGTTTTGTATCTCTTAACTCCTACGGTGACCATAGAATAGCTATGTCAGTGATAATTATGGGGTTGTTTCTCAAAAATATAGAGACGGAGATACAAGGTATAGACTGCATAAACACCTCTTTCCCTGAATTTTTTAACAGTGTTATTAAATTAACGGAGTAGAATTAAAATAAATATGAATGTTCTTGTTGCACCATCCGCCGGATTTTGTTTCGGCGTCAAAAGAGCTATTGAAATGGCATCACTTGAAGCCGAGATTTGCAAGCCGTCCGAAATATTAAACACTCTTGGTCCTATTATTCATAATCCTCAAGTGGTTAAGTCTCTTGAGCTTAAAGGGGTTTATCCGATCGATAATGTGGAAGATAACGATTGCAATACCATTATAATAAGGTCTCACGGTGTTAAATTAGACATAATGGATAAACTTAAACATAAGGGAGTAAAAATAGTTGATGCTACATGCCCATTTGTAAAGCAGGCGCAAAATTATATAACAAAGGCCACATCAAATGGATATTTTATAATTATGGTAGGAGATAAAAGCCATCCGGAGGTTCAAAGCGTAATAAGTTTTGCCGATAAGGGCAAGTATTTAATAATAAATGATATAAATGATTTCAAGGATATCCCCGTTGCAGAAAAGTTGGCATTAATATCCCAAACTACGCAAGATGTAAAATTTTATAGTTTCATAATAGATGAAATATCCAAGATTGCCAAAAATGAGGTGGTTGTTTTTAACACTATCTGCGATGCGACAAAATTAAAACAGGAAGAGTCTAAGGTTCTTGCTTCCAGCGTTGACGTAATGATAGTTGTCGGGGGCTATAATAGTGCCAACACAAATAAACTTAAGAATATCTGTATGTCTATCCAAACAAATACATATCACATAGAAACGGAAGTAGAGGTTGACCCAAAATGGTTCATAAATGCTAATACGGTTGGAATCACAGCTGGCGCATCTACTCCAGATTGGATAATAAAAAGGGTTGTTGACATGGTACAAAGCGCAGGTGATATTAAAAAATAGTTAATGGCAATTAATAATAAAACTTAAATTAAGCAAACAAAAATATTTGCTTAATTTATTTAAATGTGTTAGATTGGTCATATCAATTTTAGGAGGGAGTATCGATATTTATGGCAAAGCAAAATTTTAATCAGGACATGTCTTCAGGAAAGGATCCAACGGAGTTTGAGCTTTTACTTGGTGCTTACGAAAATATGAATACCAAGGGACTCATCAGGCAGGGAAAGGTGTTAAATATTGATGAAAAGTATATTTATGTCGATGTAGGGGATAAATCTGACGGGATTATCACGGTTGAGGAGGTTTCGTCCGGAGGCAGTGTAGATATTACGGCTATGGTCACAGGCGATACTATTGAGGTCTTTGTTGGGCATTATGACGATAAGGTCGGATATTTAATATGTTCGAGGGAGAAAGCGAAAAGCGTATACGCACTTGATGATATTGAGAGGGTTTGTAATGACGATGAGGTGATAACCGGAACTGTTGTAGCAAAGACGAGAGGCGGATTAATCATCGATTTGAACGGCGTTACCGCATTTTTACCCGGTTCTCAAATAGATGTTAAACTTACGAAGGATTTTGATGTTTTCCTTGGGAAAAGTCTTGAAGTAAAGGTTATAAGCGTGAACAAGAGAAATTGTAACGTTATAGTTTCAAGGCGTAAGGTCATAGAAGATGCAATTAAAAAATTAAGGGAAAATGTTTTAACAGAGATAAAAGAAGGAGATGTGCTTGAAGGCATAGTTAAAAATATTACAGATTACGGAGTCTTTGTAGATTTAGGGGGCATGGATGGACTTATTTACATAACGGATATTTCGTGGAAAAGAATATCACACCCTTCGGAAGTGTTGAATCTCGGACAAAAAATAAATGTAAAGGTTATTAAATACGACGAAGAAAAACATAGGGTCTCGCTTGGTTATAAGCAGCTTTTCAAAGATCCGTGGGAGGATATACTTGAAAGGCATAAACAGGGCGATATAGTTTCCGGTGTCGTGATTAACATTACGGATTACGGCGCATTTATTGAGCTTGATGACGATGTTGAAGGTCTCATACATGTTTCTGAAATGAGTTGGGATAAAAGGTCCGTTGATTTGAAAACCTTCCTGACAAAAGGGCAGAGAATTGATGTATTAATTTTAAATATTGAGCCTGAAACCAAAAAGCTTTCATTGAGCATAAAGAGACTTACGGAAAGCCCGTGGAACAAGTTGAAAGATAGGTACGCTGTAGATACCATTGTAGAAGGGATAGTTAAAAATATATATGAGTTTGGTATATCCGTTGAATTAGATGAAAATTTTGATGCATATATCAAACAAAGTGATTTTTCTTGGTCAAAAAGAACGAAGCATCCCCAAGAACTATTTAAAGTGGGAGAAAGTATCAAGTGTGTTGTTTTAAACATCGATGAGGACAGACAAAGGATATTCTTAGGTATAAAACAACTCACAGAGAGTCCATGGAAAAATGTTAAGGATAAATATTCGGTCGGAATGAATGTTTCGGGTGTTGTGTCTAATATTACAGAATTTGGAATATTCGTTCTTCTTGAAGACGGTATTGAGGGTTTAATTCATAATTCAAAGATTCCTGATAGCTTTGCTGAAAAAGTTAGTATTACTGCGGGATCAGATATAGATGCCGAGATAATTATGGTAGATTCGAATGAACAAAAGATCGGTCTATCACTCCTGCATCATGGACAGGGTTAACGAATATAAATAAAACTATTATTAAGCATGAGAACAGATAGACATCCTTTTCTAGCTGGTTTATTTTTTGTATTTTTATTTGTTTGTGTAGTAGTGTTTGGTATATATATTGTTTTAATTAAACTTCAGGTGAAGTCCGGTTATGATGTGGTTTCGGGTACTTCCCCGTATGCGATTGGGATAATAAATCTTACTGGCACAATACACAGTTCATTGAGTTTTATATCTATTCTTAATCATTATAGGCATGAAAGTGATATTAAGGCCATTGTTATTAGGGTTAATTCGCCCGGTGGAGAGGTTGCTCCGTCTCAGGCAATATATGAGCAGTTAACGAAGTTTAAAAAATATAAAAAGGTCGTGGTCTCGATGGGGTCTGTTGCTGCATCGGGGGCTTATTATATTTCATCTGCAGCTAATGAAATAGTTGCAGAGCCCGGAACATTAACCGGTTCGATCGGTGTTATCATGGAAATGCCTAATGTACATAAGCTAATGAAGAGGGTCGGCATATCCTACAACTACATTGTGAGTGGCCCATATAAAGACATTGGAACGCCTTTCAAAAAAATGTCTCCAGAACAAAGAGAGAAACTTCAAGGCGTTGTAATGAACGTGTACGAACAGTTCGTGGAAGCTGTTGCAAAGGGTAGAAATCTTAAGGTTAAATACGTTAAGAAACTTGCGAATGGAATGGTTTATTCCGGACAGCAGGCTCTCGCATATCATCTTGTTGATAAGCTCGGCGATTTTGAAGATGCAATTCATGCGGCTAAGGTACTATCTGGTATAAAAGGCAAACCTACCCTTGTTTATCCTGCCACTAGGCAACGTGGCTTTCTTCAATATATTATAAAAAAGGCGGTAAAATCATTTGTTGATTATGTAGGTGATAGAACATTTTTGAAGGGTTCAGGGCTTGTGGCGTATAACAATATGGAACTAAATTTTTAATTTATGGAAATTATTTATGCCCCGTGGCGTATGGATTATTTAGTTAGAGATAAATCAAAAGATGAATGTGTTTTTTGTGAGGGTAATGTCTGTTTTGAAGATAGGTATGTCCTTTTTAAAGGGGAGCATTCGTACATAAAACTTAATACATTTCCCTATAATTGCGGTCATATTCTCGTTATTCCTATGACACATGCCAAAGAACTTAATGGACTTTCGCTGGAGGCAGGTACCGAGATCATGAAGCTTTTGTCTATAAGTTGCGATATTTTAAAAAAGGTTTATCATTGCGATGCCATAAATGTAGGATTGAATTTAGGCAAAGCTGCAGGGGCAGGCATTGAGCAGCATTTACATTTTCATATAATTCCAAGGTGGGATGGAGATGTTAGTTTCTATACCGTTTGCTCCGAATTGAGGGTTGTTTCTGAGATATTAGACGATACATATGACAAGTTAATAGGTGATTTTAAGAAAATAAAGCTATAAATTCAAAGTTGTTTAAGATTTATCTACGCAGGAGGAACAAATGGTTAAGTTTACAAATCTCGTACTATTGATTATTTTTGTCGTTGTTGTGTTGGTATTTACTGCAGATAATCCTGAGCGTGTGAGTATAGTATTTTTTGGTATGCAGTCTATAAAACTCCCCATCTCTGTTATAGTATTTTCCTCAATTGTAATCGGTATTCTAATTGCTCTTGTATATCATTTTTACGCCGTATATATGCTTAAAAAAAGATTGAAGGGCGAAAGAGGCAAGGCTACGACAACCAGCTCTATTTAACTGCGTAGATGTTAAGCCTTCAAAAAATAGTCGTCATAGGGGGAGTAACTTGTTCAGGAAAAACAGAAGTATCCCTTAAACTGGCGGAATTATTTCCTTCCGAATTTGAGATTGTCAATTTTGATTCGCTTTGTTTTTATAGATATTTTAATATCGGAACAGCAAAGCCTTCGTGGGACAATAAAAAGAGTCTTAGACACCATCTTTTTGACATAAAATACCCAGATGAGAACTATAATGCACACGATTTTGCCAGAGATGCAAAGTGTGTTATCCGCGATATATTTAAAAGGGGCAGGGTCCCTCTTTTTGTCGGTGGTACAGCCCTCTACATGAAATCTCTGCTTTACGGTATGTCTCCTATCCCTGAAATAGACAAGGTGAAATATAGAGATAAAACAATTGAATTGATTGAGAAAATAGGTGTTACGGCCGTTTACGAAAAGCTCAAGGAGATTGATCCGCTATACGCAAAAAAAATATCTCAAAACGATAAACAAAGGGTAGCAAGGGCATATGAAGTTTATGAAGCAACGGGTAAGACCTTTTCTTCTTATTTGTCTGCAAATCCGTTTGGAAAATCTGTCTATGATTGTATATATTTTATTTTAATTCCTCCTAGAGATTCTCTCGAATCGCGTATACTAAAAAGAACGAATAATATTTTAAAAGAGGGTCTGATGGATGAAATATATAGTATAATCAATAGGGGTTATTCTCGTAATCTAAAGCCGTTTAAAAGCATAGGCTACAAGGAAGGTCTTATGTATTTAAACGGTGAGCTCAAAACGACCGAAGAGTTGATTAATAGTATTGTTATTGCTACCAGACAATATGCAAAAAGGCAGGCAACTTATTTTAAGAAGGTAGAAAATGGTATAATAATGATGTCGACCGATCCGAAAGAAAGAATGAAAACTATAAGGTTACGGTTAGGCATATAAATTAAGAAATTAATGATAGATATCAGTGGAAATTCCATCAGACATTATTTGCTTGAAATCTTTAATAAATACGGGTATAGCAATGACGGAATGGATGCGATCGAGCGGTTGTGCTCATTTGCGAGGGATGTCGGATATAATTCATTTTTAGTAGGCGGATTAGTGAGAGATCTTTTGATATACAATATGAAAGTTAACCCTAAGACGTCCTCTCGTTTTAAATCTGCGAATATCTTTAACGTATTCGATAAAGTAATTTGTAGAAATGCTTGTCTTGATATAGATATTGTACTAGAGGGTGATGCCGAACGATTTGCCGAATTATTAAGGGAAAGAAGTGATGTTGGTTACATACCCGATTCTATAAAAATTTACAAAAAGTTTAGAACTGCTTCTGTTAAGTTTTTAATTAATAAAAAGTTTTTAAAAATAGATTTGGCTTCGACAAGAACGGAAAAATACCAAAATCACGGTGCGCTTCCTATAGTCAATATAAATGGAGCAAGTATTGCAAAAGACGTCATTAGGCGGGATTTTACGATAAATACGCTCTCTCTTAATATTAATACGGGTGTTTTGAAAGATGCTACGTGCCCATTAAGCCTTGCCGAACATTCATTTTTGGAAGTAAAAGATTATGCGGGTGGGTTATCCGACATATTAAACAAAAAAATCAGAGTATTGCACGATTTAAGTTTCAAAGAGGATCCTACTAGAATAATTAGAGCCGTTAAGTTTGAGAAGAGACTTGGATTTAATATTGAAAAACATACTAAAAATCTAATCAAGGAAGCGATAGAATTTGGGGCAATAGATAATGTTTCGGGAAAGAGAATAGTTGCCGAATTGAAACTTTTATTGAATGAAAAAAGTTCATGGATGTATTTTGAAAGGCTTGATAAGCTAAGTGTACTTAGGGCTATTTGTTCAAATTTAAAATTTGATAATTATACAAAATCGGTTTTCAAAAAAATTCACCGTATAGAAATGATGTATTGTTTGACTAACCGTTTTGTGGTATATGGAAGGCAAATTGCGATAGGTAAGGAAAATAGGAACAAAGACCGCTTGTTCATATTTTATATCGCAGCGCTTTTACGCCACCTAAGCTCAATTGATTTTGATGTGGCGGTTAAAAGATTGTCGTTGGACAAAAAAATTAAAAAAATAATAGAGTCTACGTATATGGAAGCGGATAATATATACGATATTGAGAAAAAAAATGGAGTGGCGTCATATGAATGCGACGGATTTTTAAAATTAAAAAATAGTGAAATATACCTCATGTTTAGAAATTTTAGTGAAAATGGGATTTTGTTTTATCTTTTAGAAAATGACAATAAAACTGCGAGGAGTTTAAATTTTAAAAAATGGGTTATAAAATATTTAAATAAGATAAGATTTATAGAGCCTGTAATTGATGGAAATGAAGTTAAATCTCTCGGTATTTGCGAGGGACCGTTATGCGGCGCTATATTGGAGGAAATTAAACTTTTAAAGATAGATGGAAGGCTTAAATCTAGAAGAGCAGAGATTCTTTATATTAAAAACAAATACATCCTTAATAAAAAAATGGAGGTGTTAAAAGATGATTGAGTTTAGTTTCAAATATGCCTTAAAGTCTGCAATAGGAGAAAATGGGATAGAGGAGGCAGAGATCCGTTCATTGGAAGGGGATATCGTTAAGGCAAGAAGAAGGCTTAACGAGTTACGGCGAAACAGAGAGATTGGCTTTTATGATGAGATAAGTAATATAGAAATGGTTAAGACAGTGAAAGACACCGCGGATAGACTATTTTCAAAAGATTTAGATACATTGTATGTTTTTGGTATGGGCGGGTCATCACTTGGGGCAATATTTTTAAGGGAAGCCCTGCAAGGTATCTCTCCCAACAACGGTGATGAAGATCAAAAAACGGGGAGCGGGATTTTTAATAAAAGTGTTAATGTTATTTTTTCTGAAAATATAGATCCGGTATATCTGCGTAAAAATATTGAAAATATTAATATCAGAAAGACCTTGTTTTGCTTTGTGACAAAGTCCGCTGATACCATAGAAATTGTATCCCAATTTTTTGTCATTAAAGAAATGCTCAAAAATATAATGGAAGATTATAATGGTAATCTTTTGTTTATCACTGACAAAAAGAGTGGATTTTTAAGGCATTATGCTGATGAAAACGGTTTAAATGTCTTGGATATTGCGAAAAATGTCGGAGGAAGATATTCCATCGTGACTGCAGGGACCCTTTTTCCAGCATATGTGATGGGCATAGATATTGATATGTTCTTACATGGGGCAATTTCTTACAGAGATAACATGTTGAATAAGGGAGTTTTTGAAAATAATCCCGTTTATTCTTTGGCGGCTATAATTTATCTTTACTATAGTCGAAAAAAAAGAAATATATTTGTAATGAATGTGTATAGTGATTATTTAAGAGAGTTTTCGAGATGGTTCAGACAACTTTTTGCTGAAAGTCTTGGAAAAGATCTGATATCACCAACCCCCGTTCCCGCGACAGGGGCTACCGATCAACATTCACAACTTCAACTTTATATGCAGGGACCTCAGGATAAACTGATAGGTTTTTTTTGTTTAAAGAGTTTTCATAAGGATTATCTTATAAATACGGCGGGATTTAAAGAGTATGATTATTTAAGTGGTAAAAAAATGTCCGAACTTCTCATTAACGAGCTCAGCGGTGTTGAGCTTGCGCTTGCCATCGGCGGAAGACCTTCGTTTAGGGTTATATTAGACAAAATTGACAATTTTACGCTTGGAGAATTATCATTCATGTGTATGGAAACAATTTCCGTTTTAGGAATGCTTTTGAAAATTAATCCCTTTGATCAACCTGGGGTAGAAAAAGGAAAAAAATTTGCTTACTTGTTGATGGGCAGAAGGGATGAGTCTCTGTCTAAAGAATTGGCAGAGTTAAACAGGCTAAATAATATACCGGATTTGAGATACTAAAATCAAGGAATATATATTAAAAATAATCACTAGATGATTCAAAAAGCCATACTCATAGGTATCAATAAAGCATTTGAAGGTAAAGGCAGGGAGAAAAGCGAGGATTCGCTTAAAGAGCTTGCTTTATTGGCAGAAACGGCCGGTGCCACTAGTGCAGGCGAGGTTTTAAAAACGGTTAAGAGGATTGATCCCGCTTATTATTTATCCAAGGGAATGATTGAAGAGATTAAAGAGCTGACAATTACAAACACGGCGGATTTAGTGATTATAGATGTTAACTTGAGCCCAGCCCAAGAAAGGAATATGTCGGAGTACATGGGCGTGAATGTGATAGACAGGACAAGGTTAATTCTAGATATATTTGCCATGCGGGCGGGAACAGCCGAGAGCAAGTATCAGGTAGAGCTTGCGATGCTAAATTATGTTTTGCCTAGGCTTAAGGGGATCGGCACTATGCTTTCGAGAACAGGAGCCGGTATAGGAACAAGGGGTCCGGGAGAAACTAAATTAGAAACAGATAGGAG
The DNA here is from genome assembly GCA_964631685.1 of uncultured Actinomycetes bacterium. GTDB lineage: Bacteria > SZUA-79 > SZUA-79 > Acidulodesulfobacterales > Acidulodesulfobacteraceae > Acidulodesulfobacterium. The sequence goes on from CAZVZU010000005.1 coordinate 96,454, forward strand.
AAAGATAAGGCAAAGAATATCCTACATAAAAAATAAGCTTAAATTGGCTGAGAAAACAAGAATTCTACATAGGGCTACAAGGAAAAAACATGCTTTGCCGATAGCAACACTTGTTGGCTATACTAATTCAGGAAAAACAACCTTGCTAGCCGCTTTGACCGGAAAAGGTAAGGGTGGAGAAAATAGGCTTTTTGCTACGCTTGGAACAAAAATGGCGTCTATTTATGATGTACGTGATAAAAGGAAGGTTATAATATCAGATACGGTTGGTTTCATCCAAAACTTACCACCATTCTTGGTTAAATCATTTAAGTCAACCCTTGAAGAGGCGGTTTGTTCGGATGTTCTGATACATGTCGTGGATCCTATTCAAGAAGATGCTTTGTATAAATTAGAAGAAGTTGTGAAGATACTAGATTCTATTGGTGTGAATGAAAAAAAGACGATATTAGTTTTAAATAAGATAGATATGTTAACCCCTGAACACGTGAAATTTTTGCAGAACAAACTGGAACAGCTCACGGGTAATGTCGTGATACCTATTTCTGCAAAAACGGGTGATAACATTGGTGTGCTGAAGGAAAAAATATTTAACGCGATGCCATCTCCGCGCAGGTACGGAAAATCCCGGCTATATTCTAGGTATGAACAAGCTTCAGATACAGAGCGGTAATTAGGAGGGTATACTATGAAAAACGGAGTTTATCGTATTTCCATAATGATATTTTTGATTTTTACCTTATCTGTTTATATTGTAGGTTGCGCTTATAATCCGGCAAGTATTACCATTAATGAACCGCTCACAAGTTTTAAATATAAAAAGGTCGAAATAGACAAACTTATAAAGAATCGTAATCTGAGAATGGCGTCAATTTATCTTAATAAAATGATTAGTAATAATGACCATTTTTTTTATGCTTATCTGCATTTGGCGGTAATTGGTGCAATGTTCGGTGATAAAAAAAGATGTACTAAATATCTATCGCTGTCTAAAAGCTATATTCATTCAAGGCAGGACAAATTAGAATATCTTTTTTATAAAATAAAAATTAATTTAATAAATAGACAGAAGGGTTATTTTGACTCATCAATGGAAATTATTTCCAAGTTAAAAGAAAACGGAGCTAATGTAGGGCGGCTTAATTACTATGAGGGTTTATTGTTTTTTTATCATGGCGATTTCTCAAGTGCATTAAAATTCTTTAAAACGGTAGTAAAACTAAATTCAAGCTATAAGAGGTATGCTAAAAATGCGATTAACAAGATCTAATAAATTTTTGCCAATTTTATTTATATTTATTTTTTTATATCTACTTTTAAGTGTTTTTTTGAAAAATGGTTACGCTTTAAATATAAAAGTGGAAACATATGTCGTGACTCCGGATAATAGCGGCGGAGAATTACAATCTGTAGCTATAAGTAAAGCGCTTAAGTTAGCTCTAAAAAAAGCTGTAAGTAAATTAATAGGTGAGCAAATGACTTTAAATAAAGATAATAGTGATATGATAGAAATAATAAATAAAAGTATTTTTTCTAATAAGATGAAATATATTTACTCGTTTAAGATTATAAAAGCAAAAGGCTATCTCAATCTTTATTATATTAATATAAATGTTTCAATTAGAGAGAAGGAGCTGAGGAGCCGGCTTGAAGATTTAGGATTTAATGTTGTCAAAAATATTTCAGTAGATCAGGCTGTCAAGTATAATACCTATTACATTAAATTTATGGGTAAATACAAGTATGCCGATTCCAATAAATTACAAAAATTAATGATTAAGTACTCTAAGCACTTAAAAAACCTCTATGTATCATCTTTTTCGGTTAATTTTGTGGAGATTAAGATTTTATATTACGGAAGTATTATAAGGCTCTTAAAAAGTGTGAAGAGTAAAGTAAAAACATACTTAGACGCCGATGTATATCCGGTTAAAGGGGGCGTGATAGTCGTTGATGTTAATTAATATCACGCACAACAAGAAAGCTTAGATACATCCTTCGTAAACGTCTGTGCGCAAAGCTTTAGGCTCTCTGCCATAGTTGGATAGACCCCTATTTCTCTGCCAATTCTTTCAACGGTGTAGTTATTTTGTATATATACGGATGCTTGCTGGATAGTTTCGGAAGAGTTATGGGCAAGTATATGTATCCCTAAAACCTTATCTGTTTCTTTTTCTGCTATCATCTTAACAAGCCCCTCAGTTTTGAATATTGCTTGTGCCTTGGGTGTATAACTAATGGGGAACAAGGCTTTTTTAATATTATAACCGGCTTTTACGGCTTGTTCCTCTGTGAATCCTACGGAAGATAGTTCGGGATCGGTAAAGGTTGCATGTGCAATAGTCAAATAATTAGTTTTTGTATGCGCGTTGTCCAAGAGATTATTCGCGGCAATCTTGCCTTCATAGGCTGCCGTAGTTACAAAAAACCATTTTCCCGCGATATCTCCTGCAGCATAGATATGATCTGCTGATGTTTTTAATTCATTATTTACTTCGATAAAACCGTTTTCGTCCGATTTCACTCCGGCTGCGGTTAGATTAAGCTCGGCAGAATTACCTATGACCCCGGTTGCCATCAAAAATTCGTCAAATTCAATGATTTCTACGCCATTTTTAGTTTCTAACTCGGCATATTTCCGATCATCCTTTTTATACAGTTTTTTAATTTTGGAATTCAATAATATTTCTATACCTTCTTTACGCAGGATATTTTCAAGCTCTTTAGAAATTTCAGGCTCTTCGTTTAATGCTACCCTGTCCGCCCTGCCAACCATAACAACCCTTGAACCAAATCTGCTGAACATTTGTGCAAATTCGAGAGCAAGCGCTCTTGTCCCTTGTATCAAAAGAGTTTTTGGAATATATTTGATATTTAACAGTTCGTCATTTGTTATATAACCCGTATCCTCAAGGCCGGAAATATTCATTATTCTACTTTTAGAGCCAGTAGCTATTATAAATTTTTCAGATGAAACAGTATACGGCTGTTCTGTTGTATTAACCGGCATTATCTCGATCCTGTTTTTTGAGATAAATTTACCGGTTCCATTTATGAATTTTATTTGAGGGTATCCTTCTAGTACATTGTAATATTTTATCTGCCTTAAGGTCGTTAAGAGAATATCCTTTTCTTTGACGAGTGACTTTATATCTATAGATTTTTGTTTCACATCAATACCTTTATATTTATTGCACAAGGGTTCGTGGAATATCCTAGCGGCTTCTATTAAATGTTTGGACGGCACACAACCCCTATTAAGGCATGTACCTCCTATAACCCGGTTTTCAATGACGCATACCCTAAGGTTTTTTTCGGCGGCATAAATGGCAGACGAAAAAGCGGCGGAACCCCCTCCCAAAATAATAAGATCAAAATCGTAGCTGCTCGCGCTCAAAGCGTTCTTATGAGGTATCTTATCGTTATTTGTACCTGGATCTCCAATGTCCGAGATCTCATATGCACCCGGCGCGTAACCGGCGCTGAGGATAGATGAGATGATTGTCTTGATATGAAGATTGTTATCTGTAACTATGTGTGATTTATTCTCGGTTAGAACGGTATCGATGCTTTGAACACCTGAGACACTGCCTATGTATTTGTTTATCTTTGCGACGCAATGTTCGCACGTCATACCATTTACTTCAATATCTATTCCTTTCATAAATACCTCCCCCTAAATTATTTATAATTTTAAAATATCTAAAATAGGGCACTTCCTATTATTATTATTTTCTTCTTCGCACAATAATATAAGGGATAAAAGTTCCTTGCGCATAAGGTTTAAAGAATTAATCTTTTTATCCATTTCATACACTTTTTCCTCAGCTAATTTTTTTACGTTCAAACATGTGTTGTATTTATTGTTGTCTAAATAAAAAAGTTTGGCAATCTGTTTTAAAGAAAAACCAATATTCTTTGCATGTCTTATAAAGCGTAAGATATTAACAGCTTTTTCTGGATATATCCTATAGCCAGATTCATTGACGTAAGGTTTGTTGATTAGGCCTATGCGCTCATAATATCTGATGGTCTGGGTGTTTAAACCAACCACTTTGGCTAATTGTCCGATTGTCATATTCTGCACTTTTAACGTAATAATCTTATTATAAACCTTATACTGCGGTATAAGGTCAAGCATTGTATCTAAAAGATATGAAATATATTCTTAAAAGAGGTGACTGCCATAACATTTAAATAAAAATTAAGAATCGCATAGATGAATATGCTGACAAAAAGTGGGATAAAGAAAAATAAAAAAATATTTCTTTCTTTTTTGTATATTAAGCCGAGTGTAAGCGAGATCATTGGCGTTCCGATAAACATCTGTCCCACAAAAAGACCTATAACAGACCCGTATTTCAAAACGTAATCCTGAGCTTTTTTAGTCCTTTTAAAATTAGATAATCTACCGAATAACTTTAACGATTTTAATCTAAGCCCAATAAAGAATAAAATTGAACACACAAGTGTTTCGGACACAATTATGAGCGAAATACTAAGGAGAGGATTTAGTTTATTGGATACGGCATATAAAGTAGAGACATATTTTCCTACAGCCACATTGATTGTGATCAATATAAGATATTTGTAAAAAATTGATTGTAACATGAGTTTTAAAATAATATTAATGTGATGAAGGTGTGATTGCCTTCTAACGTATTTTGTTTTCGGTATTTTTTTGGTATAATCATAACTATAAATTATATATTTAATAAGGCGTAAAATAAACTAAAATTTATAATTTTGGTATTGTTAAAAATGTATTGTTTTGCTCCAATTTCAGATATGTTTGAAACTGCAGAATCTATCGTTATACAGGTGGAGCTTGTAGGGGTCAGCAAGGAAGATATCAATATAACGCTCACAAACAGTCGCATTGAGGTTAGCGGTATAAAAAGACGCAAAGGAATTACAGGAAACGAAAGTTTTCAACGAATGGAAAGACCGTTTGGTTTTTTTAAAAGAGTTTTTGATTTACCTGATACTATAAATGCCAATTCCACTACGGCCTCATTCAATGACGGACTACTTGAGATAGTTGTGCTCAAAAGAAGTATCAGGGATAGCTTTACTTTATCAAGTATTGATATTGAATAGTTATAGCCGATAACCTTGCTGTACTGTAATATATTGATGGTATTAGATTTGGGTTGTGATAAAAGTGGTGAGAATACAATAATTTGACTGAGGGTAAAATTTATTATGTTCAATTTAGATAATTATGAGGATAAGCTATCAGAAAGCGGATATAGAGTTCTTACCATCTCTATCGAAGAGTCTAAACGAAGAAAACATTACTATGTCGGGCCTGAACATATGCTCTACGCTTTAACGGTAGTCGACAGTGAACTTTTGGATGAAATATTTTTAGATTTAAAGGTAGATAAAGGAAAAGTTTTAAAGTTATTGAATGATTTTATGATGTCATCGGAGCAATACGTCGGTGAAGGTCTAAAAATACCCATTCAGACAAGAAATTTATTTAAAAGCGCTTATGATTATGCCCAAAGTTCTGGTAGGAATTTGATAGATTCGACCGATTTTCTTATGGTTATGTTCAGGGAGTCAAACTCTGTTCCGGTTAAAGTTTTTAAGGGTCTTAATATTGATTCTGTGATAATTGCAGACAAGATTTTTCAAAAAATTAGGGAAAGAAAAAATAGAAGTGACGAAAACAAAAGAAAATACGATTTGCCTTATACGTTGCGTCAGCATGCCATAAATCTTAGTAAACTTGCCGTTATGGATAAGTTGTCATTAGTTTTTGGTAGAGAAAAAGAGATCGCGAGGGTTATGGAAATATTGTGTCACATCGATAGGCCCAATTCAGCCATTATAGTAGGCGAGCCGGGTGTGGGTAAAACCGCAATAGTAGAAGGGCTTGCAAGAAAAATAGAACTTGAGCCCTATAACGTACCCCCGAGGCTCAGGAACAAAATTATCATAAATCTTCAAATGAATTCTTTGGTAGCGGGTACAGTATTCAGGGGGATGTTTGAGGATAGGCTGGAGAAAATTATAAACGAATTGAAGTCCAGGAAAAATATAATAGTTTTTATTGACGAGGTCCATTCTATAATAGGTGCCGGTTCTGCTATTGCCGTTCCAAGTGATGCTGCTAATATATTAAAGTCATCTCTAGCGAGAGGGGAAGTGCAGATAATAGGGGCGACCACGTTGTCAGAATACAAAGAGTTTATAGCGGAAGATGAGGCACTGGCTCGTCGTTTTCGGCTTGTCAATGTGAGGGAGCCCTCAATCAGTGATACTAAGAGGATTCTCTACGGATTAAAAAGAAGATTTGAAAATACCTATAATGTTGAAATAGAAGATTCTGCAATAGAGGAATCCATGTTGTTATCCAATCGATATGCGAGATCGTTAAGGTTGCCGGATAAGGTTATAGAGTGGATAGACTCCGGGTGTGTTAAAGCGGAAATTTACAATGACGATAGGGTTGTTAAGAAGGAAAATATATACCAAGTTATCTCTCAAGAAGCGAATATTCCTATAGATTTAATTAAACGAGATATACTTGAAAGATTCCAAAATATGGAAGAGTTTTTCTCGAAACGGATTGTCGGACAAAAAGAGGCCGTGGATTCTCTTGCAAAACATATAAGGGTGAACAAGGGGCCGCTTAAAGGGAATTTTGACAGACCAGATGCAGTACTTCTTTTTCTTGGCCCTACGGGGGTGGGCAAAACAGAGACGGCAAAGGTAATGGCAGAGTATATGTTCGGTTCCGGCAGAAATATTATAAGGGTTGATATGTCCGAGTATAAGGATGGATCTATCGCGGTAGATAAGCTTATTGGTATGCCGAGAGGTATCGTTGGTTCCGCAAGAGGAGGAATTTTAACCAATCAGGTTAAAGATAATCCTTATTCTATTATCTTGCTAGATGAAATAGAAAAAGCAAGTGATCAGGTTTTTAATCTATTTCTCCAAGTTTTTGATGAGGGCTTTCTTACAGATGGCAGAGGAAAAAGGGTTTATTTCTCTGATTCCATTATAATTATGACTTCAAATTTGGGTTCCCATGAGTTTGCTAGATTTACAAAGCCGTTGGGCTTTATTGAGTCACACGACGTTGTTAAGTCCATAAGAACTATTATAAACAAGGAAATAGAAAATTTTTTTTCGCCTGAGTTTATAAACAGAATTGACGATATTGTTATATTTTCGCCATTAACAAAGAAAGAGGTGAAACAAATAGCTAAAATGCATATAGATTCAGTTAATAGGGCCATGTTAGAGCGGGGTAAAAATCTAAAGATTACGGATAAAGCATTAAATAAACTTGTTCTGCAGGGTTATAGTGCTAAATTTGGTGCAAGGTTTTTAAAACGAACGATTGATGATGTTATTAAGGTTCCGTTGACATTGAAATGGAAGGAAGGGGATAGCTTTATAGCAGATTTGGTTAGTGGTAAGGTGAGCGTAATTGTGGACAGTAAATGTGAGTCGTCGGTAGAGGACAACGATAAAAATAATAAGAAAAGATACAAGGGGGAGCTTGGCTATGTTTGAAGATGATAAGGATGCCGTAAAAAATGAAAAAGGTGAGAAACCGTTTAAGTTTATTGATAAAAGGAAATATTCAGAAGATTCAGTAGATTCTAATGATAAAGAGGGCAAGGTTGAGCAAAAAGATGTCGAAGTAGATGTTTCTTCTACTGAGAAAGATTTAAATTCGGACAAGTCTAACTTGGCTGATAAAACCGAGGATAATGCGCCAACTGCGGATAAGGTATCGGATATGTCCCAATTTGGAGCTGATTTTTCTACTTTTGTATATTCATTAAATACACAGGTCCTACTTTTTTTAGGGAAAATTCCAAATCCTATGACTGGCAAATATGAAAAAGATATCAATATGGCAAAATATCTCATAGATACGATAGATATGCTCTCTAAAAAAACCAAGGGAAATCTTGATAAAAATGAAGAAAAGCTCATTGAAAATATTCTTTATGATTTAAGGATGGCGTTTGTTTCTGAAAATAAATAATTATTTACCTATCCTCGTTTTATTGTTATTTTGTGACACCTGGAGGACGATTTCCTGAACTTATATGAGGATAGAGCTATAATGGAGTGCTTATGAAACTTGATAATTTTACCATAAAATCACAGGAAGTTATAGAGTTAACTGTTAATGCAGCACGTGAGGACGATAGTTCTGAGGTAACGGATCTACACCTTCTTTATGCCCTTTTGACTTACGACGAAAATAGTATCGCTATTTCTCTGCTAAAAAGAATAGGTGTAGATTTAAATACTTTTTTGGGCGAGGTCAAAGATGCACTTTCTCAGCTCGTAACGGTAAAGGGGGGGCTCGATCCCGATTTTTCTCCATCCTTAAAAAGGGTGCTTGATGCTGCCGAAAAAAACAGGGTGGCCATGAAGGATGATTTTGTTTCAGTGGAGCACTTTATATTGGCGCTTTTAGATGTTCGTAGCACTAAATCTTATGTAATTTTTGCAAAATATGGACTGAGCAAAGAGATTGTATTAAAGGCTCTTACAGAAATAAGAGGAAATATCAAGGTTACGGATCAAAATCCGGAAGATAAATACCAGGCATTGGAAAAATATACCGTCAATTTAACCAATCTTGCAAGATCAGGAAAAATTGATCCCGTCATAGGCAGAGATAGTGAAATTAGACGTATAATGGAGGTTTTGTCGAGAAGGACCAAAAATAATCCTGTTCTTATCGGTGATCCGGGCGTCGGTAAAACCGCTATAGTAGAGGGATTAGCCAAGAGAATCGCAGACGGAGATATTCCGGATACATTAAAGAATAAATCTGTTTTGTCGCTTGATCTGGGCTCTCTTATTGCTGGAGCAAAATATAGGGGTGAATTCGAAGATAGGCTCAAAGCAGTAGTAAAAGAAATAAAATCGTCTGAAGGGAAAATTATAATATTCATAGACGAGCTCCATAATCTTGTTGGGGCAGGAAAGTCAGAGGGTGCGATGGATGCATCCAATTTATTAAAGCCGGCTTTAGCGAGGGGTGAGCTAAAGGCTATAGGTGCTACCACAATTGATGAGTACAGAAAATATATAGAAAAGGATGCTGCGTTAGAGAGAAGATTTCAGCCGGTATTCGTAGATGAGCCATCCGTTGAGGATACAATATCTATTTTACGGGGACTCAAAGAAAGATATGAGGCTTACCATGGTATAAGAATAAAGGATGCGGCACTGATTGCGGCAACGATGCTTTCTCACCGCTATATTACGGACAGGTTTTTACCGGATAAGGCTATAGACTTAATAGATGAGGCTTCTGCAAGATTAAGAATAGAAATAGATTCATTACCGGCGGTTCTAGATGATGTTCGAAGGAAAATTATTAAGATCAAAATAGAACAAGAGGCGTTAAAAAAAGAAAAGGATTCGGAATCCAAAAAAAGATTAAAGGAAATAGACGAAGAGCTTGCCAATTTAGAGGAGGATTTTAATCAGAAAAAGGCACAATGGCAAAATGAAAAAAATATGATTACAAAGATAGGAGAAACAAAAAAGGAGATAGATTCATTAAAAGTTGAAGCACAGAGGTTTGAAAGAGAAGGGAAATACGATAAGGTTGCCGAGATCAGGTATGGCAAACTTAGTGAGTTAGAAAAAACGCTAGAAGATTTGAATAAGACTATAACCGAGATGCAGGAAGAGGGTGGATTTTTAAAGGAAGAGGTCGACTCTGACGATATAGCAAGGGTTGTTGCGAAGTGGACAGGTATACCGGTTACAAAGCTTATGGAGGGCGAGAAAAAAAAGCTTTTACTAATAGAGGATCACTTGCATAATCGCGTAATATCGCAGCACGAGGCGATAAGTAGTATTGCTAATACAATTAGGCGCTCTAGGGCAGGTTTATCCGATCAAAACAGGCCTATGGGTTCTTTTATGTTTTTAGGTCCTACGGGGGTTGGAAAAACAGAGCTCGCCAAGGCACTTGCCGAATTTTTATTTGACGATGAAAGTAATATAGTGAGAATAGATATGTCGGAATATATGGAGAGACATACCGTTTCAAGGTTGATAGGCGCTCCTCCGGGCTACGTTGGTTACGAAGAGGGCGGACAATTAACCGAATCGGTTAGACGCCGTCCTTATAGTGTTGTGTTGTTTGACGAGGTAGAAAAGGCGCATAAGGATGTATTTAATGTATTATTGCAGCTTCTTGATGAAGGTCGCCTGACCGATGGGCAGGGAAAGACGGTAGATTTTAAAAATACGATTGTCATTATGACATCAAATATCGGTTCAGATGCTATACAGGGTTATAGTGGGAAAAACTATGAAGAGATGAAGAATAGTGTCATAGGGCTTTTGAAAAATTATTTTAGACCTGAATTTCTCAATAGGTTAGACGATGTAATTATCTTTCACGCTTTAACGGAAGCCGATATTTTAAAAATAGTGGATATCCAAGTTGACAAACTGAAAAAAATTCTTAAGGATAAGGATATCGAGGTTGATTATACAGAATCTGTAATTAAATTTATAGCTGCAGAGGGTTTTGATCCCGCGTATGGCGCAAGACCGTTAAAAAGGACAATAAAAACCCTTTTGCAGGATAAAATAGCTATGGATTTACTTTCAGGCGGCATTGTTGCTGGAGATTCCATTATGATTGATTATAAAGAAGAATCAGGCGGCATCGTAATAGAAAAGGTTGTGACGGTTTCAAGTGAGGATGTGTAAGGAAGACAGGTTTGATTTGTCAATTTGACAAATAGCAATATTGTAATTTTGACTATTATTATCACAATGACAATATAGATTAAGAACTATGAGCTGTTTTTTAGCGTTAAATTTTTTTTAATATAGCAAATGTACACTGTTCGGCAGATTTACCAAAATAAAATATATTATGGCATAGTTGTTGCTTCTTTATATCACATGAAAACAATTAAGATTTTAACTTACTGGAGGTTTTGAAAATTATGGGCTTTAAATCTGATTCTAAGATTATTGGCGCTGGCGTTGCCGTATTAATAGGCATAATTGCAGGTGTTATAATCACATCAAGTTTGCATTTGTTTAAGAAATCTGTTGCTGAATCGGTTCCGCCGGTAATTTATACGACGACTAATTCACGGATGCCGGCTCAAAATGGCCCAAATAATTTTGTTGCATTGATAAAACGGGATAAACCATTTATTGTAAACATCAGGACAACGCAGAAGATAACGGGTGGGCCGTTCCGCATGTATCAGAATCCTTTTGGTAATGAGCGAAATCCTTTTGGTAATTTTTTCAATAATTTTTTCAATAATATTCCTAGAAATACATACACTGAGGAAAGCCTCGGATCTGGCGTAATTATTAGTAAAAATGGTTATATAATTACAAATAATCATGTTATACGAGGTGCAACCAAGATATACGTAAAGCTTTATAGTGGTAAGACCTTTAGGGCGAAGGTTATCGGTAAAGATCCTCAGGTTGATCTAGCTCTTTTGAAGATTAGCGATGGCAACAATCTTCCTGCCGCAGTTTTAGGAGATTCTACCAAATCTCAAATAGGGGAATGGGTTTTAGCTATCGGAAATCCCTTTGGATTAGGATGGACAGTTACTAATGGTATTATAAGCGCAGAAGGCAGGGCTATAGGCGGACCATATGAAGATTTTATACAAACCAATGCTGCTATTAATCCGGGAAATAGTGGCGGACCGCTTATTAACATGAAGGGGCAGGTTATAGGAATAAATACTGCAATAATCAGGGGAGCGCAGGGTATAGGATTTTCGATACCTGTAAATATTATCAAACAGGTTCTTCCGCAGCTTGAAACCGGTAAAATTACGAGGGGATGGCTCGGGATAGAGATTCAAAAAGTAACACCGGCGCTTAGGAAGGCGTTTAATTTAAGGACTTCCGGAGGTGCCTTGGTAGCTTCGATTCTCCCGCACAGTCCGGCGAAGAATGCCGGATTAAAAAGTGGAGATGTCATAATAAGGTTTAATGGAAAAAAGGTCAAAGAAATGTCTCAGCTTCCATGGTTAGTGGGTAATACGGAACCCGGAAAAATCGTGCCAATGAAGATTATAAGGAATAATAAGGAAATGACCCTTATGATTAAGGTTGGAAATTGGAAGAGTCACAATAATAAATTTAATAGTAAAGTTCAAAAGGTATCAGCTAAAGAATTAGGCGTCATTGTTGTGCCGCTAACAGGTTCAAATATGCGCAGATACAGAATACATAACGTACATCATGGCGTGATAGTTTCAAAGGTTATGCCCGGTGGAATAGGTCAAAGAGCGGGCATAATGATCGGTGACGTAATACAAGATGTAAATCATCAGCCGGTTAATAATATAAAACAATATATCAGTGATATAAAAAAGGCAAAAAAATCCAAGCAGTTCCTTTTGCTTGTCAGAAGGGGCAACATGAAGCTATATCTTGCATATTCAGAATAATAAAATAAAAAGTTTTTCTCGAAACCAAGACAAACTGCAAAAGCTGTAAACTTTTCATCACTCCTCCTAAAGGTGGCCCGGTTCAGTAGAAAGAACCGGGCTATTTTTTAACTAATTTTTTATTATATAATATTAAGTCATATGGAAAATTTTATACTTGGAACGGCAGGCCACATAGATCATGGAAAATCATCATTGATCAAGGCACTAACCGGGGTTGAGACAGATAGGCTTAAGGAAGAAAAAAACCGTGGCATTAGCATCGTGCTTGGTTATGCCGATATAGTGCTTCCTTCCGGAATATCCATCGGAATAATTGATGTTCCGGGACATGCAAAATTTATAAAAACTATGGTTTCAGGTTCGTCAGGGATGAATGGAGTATTATTGGTAATTGCCGCAGACGACGGTATAATGGCGCAAACTAAGGAACATCTTCTTATTTTAAAATTATTAGGCGTCAGTTTAGTGATACCCATTTTGACAAAAATAGATGCTGTTGACAGTGAAATTATCTCAAAAAGAGAGATAGAGATAAAAGATTTTCTGAAATCTTACGGTTATGATAAGGCATCTCAAAATATTATTCGTGTATCTGCTAAATCGGGCAAGGGCATTTTAGAATTAAAGAATAAAATAGAAAAGGCTATAAAAGATGAGGATGAAAAACTAAAAAGTAATTCTCTACGTACAAAGGTTTTTCTGCCGATCGACAGGATTATTTCACTAAAAGGTTTTGGAACTATTTTGGCAGGTACTTTGAGATACGGTAATTTCTCGGCTGGACATGAAGTGCAAATAATGCCTTCCGGTTTGACTGCAAAGATAAAAAATATAGAGTCACATAATAAAACGGTAACAGTGGCAAGTAGATCTATGCGCATATCGCTAAATATCCCTTCTATAAAAAAGGAAAGTGTAAAATACGGGAACGTAATAAGCTTAAAAAATAATCTTTTGTCTACTGATTCTATTTTCACAAAATTTTATTATGATTTTGATAATAGAAGAGAGCTAGAAAGTCATTTCTCATTGACATTTATGACTGGTAGCGTCAGTGTAGGTTCAAAGATAATTATTTTAAATAAAAACAAGAGAATAAAGCCGGGAGATTATGCGTATGCAGTGTTCAAACTGCAAGATCGAATATCTACGATGTCGAAGGAAAGGTTTATAGTGAGAGATACTGGTGAGGGAAGAACTATTGGCGGCGGAATCATAGTAGACCCATATATGGATCATCGTTATAACGAATCATTGAATGATGTTTATGGCGGAATGATTTCGGATGATCCGCAAAATATTGTTTATAGTTTTATTAAATTGGCGGTTAATGCCGATTTAGAAAAAATTTATAAAAAATTAAATTATGATCGTGCAAACTTTAAGCTATATATAAATAACCTAGCAAGAGATGGCAAGATTATAATGGACAGTAAAGAAATATTTGCAATTTTAAAAGAGGATTTTCATTCAAACAAGTCCGTTATTCTCAAGATAATTAAAGAACGCGCTACCAATGAAAAAAATACACTAAAAAAAGGCATTGGCAAGCAAGAGCTATATAACATTTTCGAGAATAATTTTTGCAGACATTCTGAAATATTATTTGAGATTATTATAGATGATTTGCTGTTAAAAAAAGAAATTTTAAACGATAACGGTAATATAATTATCAAGCAGGCAGGTTTGGAACCGGCCGATTTAGATATTCCGGAGGAATACATAAAAATTATTGAAAAAATAGAATCCTTCTTAAGCCTAAACGGTAATAGCGTTCCTACGTTTGATGAAATTGTAAAAAAAATCAAGATAAACAAAAAGATGTTGAATTATGCAATTAGTATTATGGTAAAGCAGGGTAAATTAGTCAAGATTAAATACGACATTTATTATTTAAAAGGTCAAATAGATAATATAAAAAAGGGACTTGATTTATTCTTTGCATCCTCGGACAGGCTTGAGCCGATAGATATGAAAAATATTACAGCTGTGTCAAGAAAATATGCCATACCGCTCCTGGAATATTTCGATCATGTTGGTTATACGATTAAAGTAGGTAATTATAGAATTAAAAAATAACTTTATCATTTTATTTTTTCAAATATTTTGGTATAATGCGAGGAACGATAAACAATAAGAAATGTTAAATAAGTTGGAATATGCCATATAGAGACCTTCACTCATTTGTCCGTTTTTTGGAAAAAAATAAAGACCTGCGTAGAGTCAGTATTCCTGTTGACAGTTCTCTGGAAATAGCCGAAATAGCAGACAGAATGGTAAAAAAAGAGGGTCCGGCGCTTTTATTTGAAAACGTTAAGGGTTTTAAATTTCCGGTTTTAATAAATATGTTCGGTTCAAGTAGTCGGATCCTGAAAGCCTTTGAGGTTGAGAATCTTGACGATGTTGCAAAGAGGGTGTCGGAGATAATGGATCCAGAAATTCCGGCAAATTTTTTTGGAAAGATAAAATCACTTTCGAAGCTCAAAAAACTTGCTGATTATATCCCTAAAATCGTTAAAACCGGGAAATGCAAGGAAGTTATTATCAACAAGCCGCCATTTTTGGATATTTTACCTGTTTTAAAAACTTGGCCGGAGGATGGCGGACCTTTTATAACCCTACCACTTGTTTTTACAAGAGATGTAGATGGGGGTGCTACTAATGTTGGCATGTATAGGATGCAGGTTTATGACGATACGTCCTGTGGCATGCACTGGCATGTACATAAGGATGGGGCAAGGCATTTTAGGAAATACAAGGAACTTGGTAAGACGATACCCGTTTCTGTCGTTTTGGGCTCCGACCCTGCGGTCATTTATTCTGCTACGGCGCCTCTCCCTCCAGATATAGAAGAAATGATGTTTGCCGGATTTTTAAGGAAAAGTGCTGTTGATCTTGTCAAATGCGAAACCAATGATCTATATGTTCCTGCAAATGCAGAATTTGTGCTCGAAGGTTATATTGATCCCAATGAAGACTTTAGGCTTGAAGGTCCCTTTGGCGATCACACGGGATATTATTCACTCGAAGATTTGTATCCCGTATTTCATGTAACCCTTATAACGCATAGAAAAGATGCTATATATCCCGCTACGATAGTCGGAAAACCTCCGATGGAGGATTGCTATATCGGTAAGGCGACGGAGAGGTTTTTTTTACCCGCAATAAAAAAAATATTTCCCGAAATTATAGATATGAATTTACCCTTTGAGGGAATATTTCATGATTTAGCCTTTGTGAGCATTAAGAAGAGTTACCCCGGTCATGCAAAAAAAATTATGCACGGAATATGGGGGCTTGGGCTTATGATGTTCACAAAAATAATAGTCATATTGGATGAGGATGTCAACGTGCAAAACAAGGATGAGGTTATCTGGCGGATATGCAATAACATTGATCCAAAAAGGGACATATCCTTTGTGGATGGGCCTATTGATGTATTAGAACATGCGTCAGATATTCCAAACTATGGCTCTAAAATGGGAATAGATGCTACTAAAAAGTGGGCATCTGAAGGTTACAAGAGAAAATGGCCAAATGACATTGTCATGTCGGACGATATTAAAAAGCTTGTTGATGACAAATGGAAAGAGTACAATTTGGATTAAAATGTTTAAGAAGATAAAAAACACATTAGAATTAGTCAAATTTTCTCACACAATATTTGTTTTGCCTTTTGCCCTCAGCGCTTTTTTGCTTGCTTTTTACGATAAATACCCCTTAGCTTTCGGCACCTCTTTTTTTTACTCTAAAATGATATGGATTATAGTTGCCATGGCTGCGGGTAGAAGCGGCGCAATGGCATTTAATAGGGTAATTGACAGAAATATAGATTCAAAAAATAAAAGAACTATGGAGAGGACGATTCCGAAAGGAGAGCTTACTGTTTTATACAGCATTATTTTTGGTATCATCTCTTATTTAGTACTAGTTTTTGCCGCGTATGAGCTGAATTTTATATGTTTTGTGTTATCCCCGCTTGTAATCGCTTTCATCACGCTATACTCATACACCAAAAGATTCACTTTCTTCTCTCATCTTGCATTAGGGATAAGTATGGCTTTGGGTCCCATAGGGACATGGCTTGCAATTACGGGAAATCTTGATTACAAGATTTTAATATTGGGCCTTGCGGTGGTTCTTTGGGGAACGGGATTTGACATATTATATGCAGTGATGGATTATGATTTTGATATTGCAAACGGACTGTTTTCTATTCCCGTAAAATTTGGAAAACGAAATTCTGTAATTATTTCGAGAATATTACATTTATCAGCCATAGCGTGTTTGCTATCTTTATATTTTGTTTTTAATCTTAATTTTTTATACATAGTCGGTATAATTTTAGTGACTGTATTTTTTATCTATGAACACTATCTTGTTTACAAAAGTTTTGATAACATAGACATGGCATTTTTTACAATGAATGGTTACATTTCTGTTACATTTTTCTTTTTTATTTTGATAAGTGTCATTTATGCTAATTTTTATCCTGCGTTATAATTTATAATTAATATATATAAATGAAAGATAAGTTTGAATCTGAAATCGAAAGGCCGTCCTACATTATTGCTATAACGGGAGCGTCGGGGGCAATATTCGGGTTTAGTTTACTTAAGGCCTTAGCTGACCGATCTCGCTTTATTTACCTTATAATTTCTAAGCCCGGTTTTAAGGTGATTAAGGATGAGTTAGGGATGTTTGCCGATATAGATACAAGCAAAGACCTAAATAGCCTTAATAGTAAAATTAAAGATGAAATTAAAGATAAATTTGGAATACATAGTGACGAATTTGCTTTTTTAGACGATATGTTTTTAGAAGCAAGGATTGCAAGCGGGTCAGCAAAAGATATCAAAGGTATGATTGTTATCCCTTGTTCCATGGGTAGTTTGTCAAGGATTGCATGCGGAAATTCCGGAAATTTAATTGAACGGGCATGCGATGTAATGCTTAAAGAAAGAAATAAACTAATTGTATGTCCAAGAGAAACACCATTTAATGATATTCATTTGAAAAATATGCTTTCATTGGCAAGGTCAGGGGCGATTATACTTCCACCAATTCCGGCATTTTATAGCAAACCTCAGAGTGTGGGTGACATCATTGACTTTATAATTGGCAAAATTCTAGACAGCTTGAGCGTCGAAAACGATGTATATATTAGGTGGAAAGGCTATGATTGGCAAAAATAAAACTTTTGATTTAATAAAAGAAAAAGTTTATAATGGAACAAGGCTTTCCGCTAACGATGCTTTGTTTCTATTTCGAAGTCATGATTTGATTGCGCTTGGTGAGCTGGCGAATTTTAGAAACTATCAAATCAATGGGAACAGAGTATATTACATAGTGAATATTCATATAAATTATACCAATATATGTGTGAACGGGTGTGTTTTTTGTGCCTTTTACAGGAAGGAAAAAGAGATAGATGCATACACTATGGACATTGAAGAGATAATACGCTACATAAGAATAAATTACCAGACCAATAATTTTAAAGAAGTTCATATCGTCGGGGGCCTCCACCCCTCGCTTCCGTACAATTTTTATATTGATATGATTCGTAGAATTAAAGACGAATTTCCTGCCCTCCTTATTCAGGCTTTTACCGTAGTAGAGATAGATTATTTATCTAAAATTTCAGGGTTATCTGTAGAAAAAGTTCTGCAGGATTTAAAAAATAGTGGCTTAGACAGTATTCCTGGAGGCGGAGCCGAAATATTCAATCCTATTATCAGAAAACGGTTGTGTCCGCAAAAAATTAGTGGAACACGATGGGTTAAAATACACAAAATGGCGCATAAGCTTGGTATACCTTCCAATGCTTCAATGCTTTATGGAGTGAAAGAAACCTACGAAGACAGGGTGAACCATTTAGAAACTATAAGAAATGCACAGGACGAGTCTAATGGTTTTAAATCTTTTATTCCATTTGCATTCCAACCTAAAAATACCGCAATTAAAAATTCAAATTTAACCTCAGGATGTGATGATTTAAAAGTTATAGCTATATCCAGACTTTTTCTTGATAATTTCAGGCACATAAAAACCTTTTTTGTTAATTTGGGTATCAATCTTGCGCAGGTATCCCTTTCTTTTGGTGCTGATGACTTTGACGGAACACTAACAGAAGAAAAAATATCACATGATGCTGGTTCTGTAAATCCCACAGGGCTGAGCGTTAAAAGGGTAAGGAATATTATTAAAGAGACTGGCAAGATTCCGACCGAGAGAGATACTATATATAATGCAGTGTTTAGCTGAAACGTCAATTAAATTAAAAAATAAAAAAGTTTAAGGAGGTTATGCTCATGTTTAACTTAAACGAAATGAAGTTCAGCGTCAATTCATTTGTTTTTTATCCCAGCTATGGGGTCGGAGTTATTGAATCTATTTCCGCTCAGAGGATCGGTTCGGCGGACATTTCTTTTTACAATGTTAAAATTTTAGAAAACAACATCAAAATTATGGTTCCTATTAAAAATGCGCGCGAGGTGGGGCTTCGTCAATTGATTGGAGAAAATGAAACACAAAAGGTTTTTGAAGTATTAGAGGAAAAATGCATAAAAAATCCTCTTGCAAGAAAAGAATCATGGAACAAGAGATTTAACGGTTACAATACAAAGCTCTGTTCATCATGTCTTTTTGAGGTCGCCGAGGTTTTAAGAGATCTTTACACATTAAAAAAAGAAAAAGAGTTATCCTTTGCTGAAAAAAAAATGTTTGAAAAGGCAAAACATTTAATAATTAAAGAGTTATCTACTGTAATGCATAGGCCTGAGACCTTCATAGAGAACAAAATACGAAATATATTTATCCAGTGATAAAAAAATAGAGAATTATTCCAACATACGGTGAACTTAATGAAAATTTTCAATAGACAACTCATATTTTTTATAAGGCTATTTCTTGTTTTGATTTCAGCAATTCTGGGTTATCTTATAGGTAAAGAGTATTGGCAAAACGATCTCTTGTCGTATGTAGGGCTTTTATTCGGTTTTACGATAGGCTTTATCGTTATAATTGTTGAGAGGAGTATGGAGTCCGTTTCTACAAAAAAGATACTGACGGGAGGAATAGGGCTTTTTGTAGGTCTTTTTATAATTAACTATGTAACATATAAGCTGTTTAAGGGATTTTTTACCGGCAGTGTTTTGGGGTATGTAACTTATGCTTTTGTTAATTTTGTCGCTGGTTACCTCGGGCTTATCATAGGATTAAGGGTAAGTAGTGAGACGGATGTAGGGAGTTTTACTGCTAATAGGCCGAATGTAAATTCTAATAATGCATTGGATAAACAGGATGAGGTCGATATATGTCCAAATTATAAAATAATTGATACAAGTTCGTTGATAGACGGACGTATTCTTGACGTAGCGAAAACAGGTTTTATTGATGGAATCCTCCTGATACCTACTTTTATTCTCCACGAACTGCAGCATATTGCAGATTCGCAGGACCCGCTCAAAAGAGTGAAGGGGAGGAGGGGACTTGATATTCTAAAGGAACTAAGGGAAAATAAGAATATAAATATTGAATTTACTGATATAGATTATCAAAATATAAAAGAGGTTGATGCGAAATTAATTGTATTTGCGAAGGAGAAAAACGGTAAAATTATTACAACCGATTTTAATTTAAATAAAGTAGCTCAGGTTAGAAATATAAGCGTTTTAAATATTAATGACCTTGTCAAAGCCCTTCGTCCGATCTTGCTTCCGGGTGAAACGATGACCGTTTTTATAGCCAAGGATGGAAGGGAGAGGAATCAGGGCATAGCATATATGGATGATGGAACTATGGTTGTGGTTGAAGATGCAATGAAATTAGTTGGTTCGGAGCTCAAAGTTATGGTTACAAGTGTGCTTCAAACATCTAGTGGAAGGATGATATTTGCGAAAATCAATCGCGGTTTAGAGCAAAATTAGTCTAATCTAATTCAGTTTTAATCTTGCGATGCTTCTTTGTCTACCCAGGAGGACGGCTGTTTTTATTATAGAAGGTCCGTCCAATTTGCCGGTTAGGGATAGCCTTAGTGCTTTATAGCAATCTCCAGCAGTTTTGTTGCTCTCTCTGGCAGTTTCTTTTATTATATTTTTTATTGACATTTCATTAAAATCTGCTGTTTTTTCAAGATTTGCCAGTAATAGTTCTCTTAATATTTTTAGCTTTTCAATGTTATATTTGTTATCGCTGTTACCTTCAACGGCATACATATCTACCTTAAAATCATCAAGGAATATCCTTAATTCCAGTAGTATTTCTTTTAGGGTCTTAAATTCCTTCTTTAAAAAATCCAGTATCGCCAGCAATACCTCTTCAGGGTAAGATTCCTTAATTTTAGTTATCAAAAGGCTATTATTAGAAGTATATCCTTTATTAAGGACGTTGAATTTTTTCGTAATAATATCTATTAATTCGATTGCAGGGGTATTAATGAGCCATTTTTCGTTAATGAATTGTAGTTTTTTTTCGTCAAACATGGCGCTAGAACCCTTTGTCCTGGTAATGTCGAAGTGTAGTGCCATTTCCAATATGCTTGAAAACAACTCTTTTTCAGCAGTGTTTTTACGAGCAATAAATGTATTTCCAGTTATTGCGAGGCAATTTAGTATAGCATTGGGCAGATAACCCTCATTTCTGTAATAATCCATATTGGATGCTGCATCCCTTTTCGACATTATTTTACCATTTTTTCCATATAATAATGAAATGTGTGCAAAATTGGGTATATTTTTTCCCAGAGCATTAAGAAGTAAAATCTGTTTTGGTGTATTGGAGATATGGTCCTCGCCCCTTATTATATGTGTTATATT
This sequence comes from uncultured Actinomycetes bacterium, assembly GCA_964631685.1. Taxonomy (GTDB): domain Bacteria; phylum SZUA-79; class SZUA-79; order Acidulodesulfobacterales; family Acidulodesulfobacteraceae; genus Acidulodesulfobacterium. Next base: position 117,728 of record CAZVZU010000005.1, read on the forward strand.
TAAGTCGCTGTCGTCAATAGTAGAAGCAAAATTGTATGTAAATCTATCATTCTCAGTTCTAATAATAAAGTCCCCTATTATTTTAGAGTTAAAAGCAATGGGACCATGTACGATATCGTCTAATACAACGGAATTTAGTCCTATTTTAGCAATATTCAAGCGAATAGAAGGGGAAATACCCTTGATCTTAAATTCAGCATGAAGTTTTTCGATCTCAGGCGGCGAAAGGTGTAAGCATTTTGCGTCATAGATATACGGTTTTTTAGACCTAATTGCTAATGCTTTTGATTTCAAAATATCTTCTTCAGTGCAGAAGCATTCATATACAAGCCCTTTTTCTCTGAGAATGCTTAGATAATGTTCATATATAGCTGTTCTTTCCGATTGCCTATAAAATTCATTCCATTCAATGCCCGTCCATTTTAGATCGTTTATGATGGAATCTTCATATTTATTACTGCTTCTAACTTTGTCAGTATCATCTATCCTTAAGATAAATTTACCCTTATTTTTTAGGGCAAAAAGATAATTAAACAAGGCGGTCCTAATTCCCCCTATGTGAATATTACCTGTGGGACTTGGTGCAAAACGGACTCGAACATCAATAGGATCACTTAAAGAATGTTTATTTGTGCACATGTTGTGTCGAAGAATTATTTATTATTCGTTGATTAAGGTTGAGTGTATGAATGACTTCTCTTAAATATTTTATTCCGTTGAACCATTTTAATCGTTGTTTTTTATTCATTTTGGAAACAAGATCAACCATATAGTGACAATCCATACAGTTATTTTTAATGCTGTCCCTATTTACGATTTTAATTATGGAATGGGCTTTTTGTTTATCTTTCTTAGTAAGAAGTTGTTCCGATGAGGGGGCGCTACCGCAATAGCCAAAACCGTAAACAACTTGCGGGACTAATAAGATTATAATAACTAATGCCGATAATTTTTTCATAGCAGTATACCTCCTTATTATTTTGTCACTCTAATGATTATCACACTGTTTCCTGAAAAAGTAAATGACGGATGTAAATTTTATTTAAATTTATCGCAAAGTAAACCTGCAATTTCAATGTCCAAGGCAGATGTTATTTTTATATTGAAGTCCGTCGATATTATCGGCACGACCGGCATATCTAAATTTTCAACTAGAGATATGTCATCGGTTGATACAAAGTTGGTTTCTAGCGCTACTTTGAGAGCATTTTTCATGATATCAAATCTAAATACTTGAGGAGTTTTTGCAGATATTAATCTATCTCTCCTAAGTGTCTTTAACCTCAGAGGCTCTGATGATATTGATTTATTGAGATCTATCTCTTTAATGGTGTCGGTTGCCAGCGAACATAAAAATGCAACGCCATGAGCAGCCGTTTTATCTAGCAATAGGCTTAATTCTTTATCTTTTATAAACGGTCTTGCAGAGTCATGTATAAAGACTATTGTATCTTTTACTTCGGATGCGGGCAAAATACTTTCCAGATATTTTATAGAGTGATTGACGGAATCTTGTCTTGTTGCACCCCCAGTAATTATGTGCAATTTGTCTATATTTTCATCTGTAATATTATTTTTGAAGAAATTACCCCAGTTAAACTCAAAGACGGATGGAGGGGGAGTTGTTATGATAACGGCTTCGAAATCAATGCTTGACCTTGTGAATATTTCAAGGCTGCGCAGTATGATTTCCTTGCCTTTAATTTTCACAAGCTGTTTAGGAATGGAGATGCCCATGCGCGAACCTATACCTGCAGCGAGCAATATTGCGTATATTTTCATTTTTTATTCATCTAATTTAAGTTATTCTGCAGATAGCAGGCAGACGCTAAAACATTCTATTGCTTTTTGTTTTCCTACGGAGTCAAGCCCTTCTTTGGTTTTCCCCTTAATATTAATGCAATGCTTATCAACATTAAGCGCAGCGGACACCGATTCAACCATTTGTTCTTTGTATGCGGATATCTTGGGTGTTTGGGTTATAATGGTTATGTCTGCGTTTACCAACGCATACCCCTTTTCTTGCACTAAATTGTAAACATACTGAATAATGTCAATGCTGCTGATTCCTTTTGTCGACTCAAGATTGTTGGGATAAAGACTACCTATATCAGGGAGACATAAAGCGCCGAGTAAAGCATCCGTAAAGGAATGAAGAACAACATCTCCGTCGGAGTGGGCGGCCACGCCCATGTGCCCTTCGATTAATATGCCGCCGAGATAAAGCCTTTTAACTGCATTTTCGAAGAGTGTAATCTCTAAAAACTTATGAATATCATAACCGCTTCCTATCCGTATATCGTTCATTTTTTATTTATCGGGTATGACTGTTATTGATTTATAAGACATGTCTTAGATTGTAACAATTTTTATTATTTTAGTAAATTGAAAATGATTTTATATTAAAGTATAATCCCCTTATAGGCTTCACAGAGTGTATGAAAATTGAAATGGTGAGTAATGTTTAAGCACATTATAAGATTAGGCGAGGATGAAAGCGGATTCAGCCTTCTTGAAGTGGTTATTACTATTATTATAATTGGGCTTGCCTTGAGCGCGATAACGGAAAGTTTTATTGTGGGTTCGGCGAAGAGTGTTAATATTGCAAGTGAAGAAACGGCGATGAATGCGTCGAAGAAAACGATCTCTGACTTAGATTACTGCAGAGATGGAGGAACAGTGGGCGGAGTGTGCGTGGCATTCAAAAAAGGATTTTGGAATAATCCTTCTAATTACTATACTACGCCGCAAGGTCCGACCATCATAAACGGTAGGTGCATTTATCTTAACATAGTTTCAAGTTGTGTTGTTTTTTCTAATAGTAACAATGGAGGAAGTATTAAGGCAGGGACTTGCGGGCATTATATTCAAACCGTAGTCAGGACGGGCTGGTTTGCACCGGATGCGAGCGGGCAATGTCCTTCTTCACCCCCGCCAACCTACCCTTTTATTACGATTTCTAATATTTATGCAAACTATTAATGATTACTGAGGTTTAATATACCATAACCATTAACTATACCAAAATTAATTATTTTATATGAATAGGGAACATAAAAATAGTGGCGGATTTACCCTAATAGAATTGGTTATGACCATTGTTCTTATGGGCATAATGTCTATTGGATTATATGCAGTCGTAATGTTTGGAATAAAAGATTATATAACAAATGAACATTATCTCCATTCCAATAATGCCATGACTTATGCAATCTTGGTGCTTAGGAGAAATTTAACAAATGCGGCTATGCCGGTGGCATCAATTTCGCCATCAGGGTCGGCATACTGCCCAGTATCCGGTTCCATAAATCCTTATAATACTAGCAATCCAGTAGTCATAGCCAATTTAAAGAACCAATCTATTGTTTGTGACGGCGCAGGTCAGCCTGCTTGTGATGAGACAATTTTCTATCAAAATATTACGGTCAATAAAACGACGGATCAACAGCTTGTGGTTTTTTGCGTACATGCAAATAATAAAAAAAACAGTGCATTATATAAAGAGGTCACGAATAGTAATGGGAAGACCATATCAGACCCTATTGCGAATAACATTAGCAGTATTAATTTTTAGTGTGGGGGTTATTTTAGGTGGATGCGGGAACCCACCACCACCGCCGCCGCCACCACCACCTACTGCGCATATTTTTGTTTGTGTCTTAAATAGTCATACCGATGCATATTCGTGTAATGTAAATTTTAAGATAATCGATTCGGCGGGTTATAGTCAAATTGGCGGGGTCTCGGTTATTGTTGCAAAGCCAAAATAATAGATTAGTGTATTTATGTAATGTCATAGTATGTAAAGCGGTGATAACAGACTGATATATATGATAAAATTTTTTAGAGACCAGATGATTAATTCCCAAAAAGGTATTTCAATAATTCTGGCAATTATTATTATAATAATGCTAGGGCTTGCCGGCTCTATTTTTGCCTACCTTATAGCAAGCGGGAGCATCCTTTCGAGATCTAATTTGCTGAGCGAAGAAGCTCAGTACGCGTCAAAATCGGGAATTAGGATAACCTTGTATGAGGTGAAGAACAGTAACGGTTCAGGCATCTTTTCATCCGCATGGTTACCCGGCTGCCCAGTAAAGCTCGTGCTTCCACCGGGAGTAAATGGGCGGCCGTCGTCTAATTTACGATATATTTACGGTAACTTACAGGGTAATTTGTCAAGAAGCGTTAACTATACTCCGACATTTTGTTCGGTGGAGGGTAAGTTGAAACGTGCAGGCAAATGCACTTACTACATCATTACTTCCAACGGTTTTGCCGGTGGCACAAAAAGGGAGGTCACGGCAGAGGTCGGCGTAAGAGCAAGGAGTAATAAAGAAAAATGCGTCGGAATCTATGTTGAAAGCGAGTTGCCTAACTCTAATTAAGAAAGATTATGCGGAATAGGTGAAGCTGACGACTTGTTGCCTTCTTATTTTGCAAAAATGCTGAAAATGACGGTTGTTACGATTATAATGGCGACGACTAGGCCGTAAGCCAAGATAAAGCCTTTGTAGTATAGCATGGCGCCGACTGCAACCGGTCCCAATATAAATCCTAAGTCACTAAACGTTCTGTAAACACCTATGGCCTCGTCATAATGATTTTTATCGACATTGTCCATGAGATATAGATTTCTTGCGGGTCCGGAAAAACCGCTCCCGGCGCTTAAGAGTATAATGGATGCGCCAAATGCAAACAAATTCTTGAAAATTATAAAATATATTATTCCGACTGCGCTTATCATGAAGGATACAATAATAGATTTTTTTACCCCAATTATATTTATTACCTTGTCGGAATAATATGTGAGTACTATTCCTATTAATGCGGATATAGAAATAAGCAGACCTATATTTGCCTTGTTTAAATTCAGGATATCAACGCCTACAAGCGGTACTAGTTCCCTTCTTGAGCCTATTCTAGAAAAGAAAAATGAAAAGGTCAGGATGCAAAGGACCATAAAACCGGGATTATATAAGAGCATTAAATATTTTCTTAAGTGCCCTTTATTTTTATTAGGTTTGTCCGCAGATTGAACCGTAGTTTCTAGTGTTTTAATATTGTTTAAAAATTTCTTATGGTACAAGGCTATCATAAGTGCTATAAACATTATTATTAGATAAAGCAGGAAAGTAGATTTGTCACTAAATTCAAAAGCTATAATTGCTCCAAGAAAAGGTGCAGAGCCCATTGAAAGTCTTCTTGCTATCATATATACACTTAATATCTTTCCTCTTTTTTTGTTCTGATAGAGATGTTTTGTAAGGATTAGCATTGAGGAAGTATTTATGATGCCCGAGCCGAAGCCTTCGAGAAACCTAAATATAAATAGTTGGTAATATGTCGTTGAGAGAAAGTAACCTACTGCGCCGATAAAAATAAAAAATATTCCTATGTGGATATATTGAGTTTTAAGCTTACTGCTTATTATACTTATCGGTATATTTACCAATATACGCGCAAGTCCGAATGATGCTATTATTAGCCCTATTGTAATTATGCTTGCGCCCAAATGTTTTGCGTAGAGGGGAAGGACAACCGTGTTTAATCCTAGTCCAAAGTCCGCAAGTGCAATAGTAGAAAGAATCGCTATTAAAAGCCGTTTTGTGGAGGTCGGCGTTATTTCATCTATGCCGTTGTTATTTGATGCCATGAGGGTTCATTCTATAGTATGATGACTTTAAAGTCAATTTCATAGGGCGAAGATATGGAAGGGGTATTATTGCGGAAAATTACTAAAAACAATATTGTTATAGTTGACAAATTTAATATTTAATTGTTATGGTTAAGAACGATGTGTAATGAGACTGTCGCAGTTTGATGTTATATAATGATCGCATAGATAAGGAGGGTGCGTGAGGGTTCTTATTCATCTTGTTTCAGATAATAATATAATCGTAAGACAAAGCTATAATAACATTCTCCAAGGATTGATATATCAATTTTTAGACAGAATGGATGCGGCATGGCTCCATGCCACTGGTTTTGAATCCGATAGCAGAAAGTTTAAACTTTTCGTTTTCTCCGGAATAAGAGAGAGAGGGACTGTCGATCAAAGCGCACGAATCTTCAAATTTTCCAACAAAATAAGTTTTTACTTATCTTCTCCCGTTGATTGGATCATGACCCAGTTCGCAAGCAATATTATCAGGGTAAGAGATCTAAGTTTAGGTGGCAATACGGTTTCTGTGGAATCTATTGGCGTAATGAAGGAGCCCGCCATAGAAAACAATTCTATAACTGTTCAAGCAATTACTCCAATAGAAGTGCATTCAACCTTAATAAAACCAGACGGCAGAAAACTGACATACTATTACAGCGCGTTTGAAGATGATTTTGGCAGGCTTGTTAACGACAATTTGATCAGAAAATGGAAAGCGCTCTACAAAGTGGAGGTTCCGGGAAGTATATCTATAAAGCCTCTTTATAACGACAGAAAAAATGAGCGAGTCAGGTATTTTGTCAGTGGCGGCAGAAAAACCGTTATAAAGGGATGGGTTGGCCGATATAAGCTTTCAGGAGACAGAAAGTTACTGCGATTTGCGCTTAATGCGGGGCTTGGAAGTCGTAATAGTCAAGGGTTCGGAATGATAGAGATTGCAGGGCATTTATCGCCACATAACTAAGCGGTTTATGGCTAAAAAAGAAAATAAATAATTAGAGTTATACATTTAAAAAATGGATATTAAGATTACTGAAAATTATGACAAATTTTTTAAAAAGTTAACTAAGTTTGAACCGTATGCATTTCAGAAAGAGTTTGCTGATAAATTTATTAATTCAAGGTCAATTATTCTAAATGCTCCAACGGGTAGCGGTAAAACATTAGCGGCTATAGCGCCTTTTGTCTATTGCTGGAATGAGTGGAAAGAAGAAAAGCAGAAAGTTTCAGATTATCCAAGAAAATTAATATATTCCCTTCCATTGAGAACCTTGGCGAATTCACTATATAAGGATGTTGAAGAAATGATTAGAGAAAATTTAAATTTAGACATCAAAGTCACGCTACAAACGGGTGAAAATCGCTCGGATCCGTATTTTGAAGGGGATATAATCTTTACAACAATAGATCAAACCTTGAGCAATGTGCTCAGTATTCCTTTATCATTGTCTAAAGGTTTGTCAAATATAAATGCCGGAGCGGTTTTATCATCGTATTTAGTATTTGACGAGCTCCACTTGTTAGAACCTAAAAAGTCCTTGTCTACAACATTAATCCTGCTTGATAGTTTGAAAGAAATAGTGCCTTTTTGCCTAATGACGGCGACTTTATCTCAAGATTTTATGAAAAAATCAGCGAAACTTTTGGATGCCTCATTGATCTCTGTGGAAAGAAATGATTATGAGGCATTTAGTTATATTCAAAATAAGGCAAAGAAGTTTGTGAAAACAAATAAAGAAATATTAGATGCAGAAAATATTTTAAGGTTTCATAAATCAAAAACTATTGTTATTTGTAATACCGTTGCTAAGTGTATTAGTCTTTATAAGGAATTAAAACAAAAAAGCCGTGATCCGATAAAGTTAATATGTTTACATTCTCAATTTTTCCAAAAAGACAGAAAAAATAAGGAAGATGCAATTATAAAATATTTTGGTCAAGATTCTTCCGAAGGGAACGTTATTTTGATAGCAACACAAATTGTAGAAGTGGGGCTAGATATCTCTTGCGAAACGATGCTTACCGAAATCTCACCTATAAATTCCTTTTTGCAAAGGGCCGGCCGTTGCGCAAGATGGAGAGGAGAAGGAAATATCCAAGTTTTCAATTGCGAAGACACATATTTGCCGTATACTGAATCGCTATGCCGAGTAACATTTGATAGCCTGGAAAAAATTCATGACAAACAACTTGATTATTTTACTTCTCAAAGATTAGTAGAGGACATTATTGCCGAATTAGAGTCAGGCATTTTTGCGGAAGTGGAGAGCTCCGATTGTATCACGCGGGAGCAAATAAGGGAGTCATGGCGCACAGGCAACAGATCTTACGCAAGAGGGTTAATAAGAGATATTCGTTCTATCTCAGTAGTTCTGCTACCTAAAGATTATAAAACAAGTTCGCTTTATTCTTTTGAATCTTTTTCAATAAATCCTTACTCTTTAAAAAAGAAGATTGAAGATTATCTTGAAGCGCAACAAGAGTCAGAACCTATATTGTTTACATTAATGGATTCGGGTTTTATCGATGAAGATTTTGACGATGCCGAAAAAGAACTGGCCACGATAGGATTAGACGAAATATTTTCAGAAAATATTGTTGCATTAGATTCTAATCTGGTTGGTTACGCACCTGAATATGGGCTTGATTTTGAAGGAAATTTCGGAAGAACATCGAAAAAATTGGGCATAAAAGAGGACGGAAAGCATCATATTTATCATTGCGATACCTATGAAGAGCACATTTCTTGGATGCTTAAATACTTAGGTAAGATTACAGACTATCCCTTTGCATTAAAAAAGATCCAGAAATTAAAGTATTCTACATTTAACATAGAAGAAATAATAAAATTTATTATCGAAATGCATGACTATGGAAAGCTTGATGTCATGTGGCAAAAAATAATGAAAACATATCAGGAAAGAATTTCCGGTAAAGACGTTTCAGACTTTCTAGCTCATTCTGACTATGATCAATCTTCTCAAAAAGATTGTAATTTAATGAGTAGCGTTTTAAAAGAATATAGAATTGGTAAAAAACCTCCCCATTCCGGGATCGGGGGTTTCGCAAGTTTTATCATACTACAGTCTGTACTGGAAATATCTTCTGAAAATAAAGATGATGAATCTTTTATAAAGGCAGTTGCAACTTCAATTTTAAGGCATCATTCTTCCTTTGCTAAGGAAATACCAAGATTTAACATATCTAATGAAGCTTTTAAGCTTTGTCTTTCGCGAATACGCACTATTTTCCCCGGCATAGTTGATAAAGAGTTGAAACTTTTGAAAGGATTTAAAGGGACAAAATCCGAAGATATCATCCTATCTTTTCAAAAAAACTATGAGGTATTTTTATATTTTATTTTAGTCCGCATCTTGCGGTTGTGCGATCAGCATTCTTTTGAGCACAATCCGAGAATTAAGAGGTGATTATAAATGAAACAATTTTATGTAATTAAGGAATCTCACACGTTTTCAGATAGCTTGGAGTGCTTGGGACTGGCCAAGATATTAAAACGTGTCGCCGAAAAGATTTCTAGAAATCAGGATAATGATATCCTGATTGAAGACAAAGGATCATATTTTAAATTAACAAGTGATGTTGATATTCCAGAAGATGAGATAGGCGATATAGAATTTTTCTATTTCATGGAATACGTAACCAAAAAAGATAAGACTGAAAATTTACCATTCCCTTATATTGATTATGATCACGAAAAAAAAGTTTATGATGACCTTAGAAAATCTAAAAAATCTGCAGAACGGCCGAGACCAGATTACGACATCATTCGGCTATATGCAGGGATGGATGGTTATAGAAAGGTTTTTTACAATCTAAGGAAATTTAATAATGGCAATTTTACCGAACTGCTACGTTATATGCTTAAATACTATTCATCAAAAATAAGTGAAAGAAACGATGCAGAAGAAAAGATTTTAAGCTTTGTAAAAGAAGTTAAAGGCGTTAAACAGAGTGAATTAACACAGAATGCTTTACAAGATATTAATCCGGATAAAGGAAAGGGCATAAATAGAATAAAGCCGGATTCCGTTAGGCCGGATTCCTATAAAAAAATGATTTGGTATAGAGAGCTAATTAAGTTTGTAGGCGGTTGGCAAGGCATGACGTCAAAATATGTAGGCAAAGATTATAAGACTTATGTCATTGCGCCTCATAAAATTGGTCTGCAATATATGAATGGTGTTTTTGCCTCTTTTAAAAAAAAGATATACGGAGGAACTTCGATACAAGTTGATATCTTAATGCTTCTAAATTTAACGGAAGAATTAATATTAAAGCATGAAAATTACCGTGAATCGTGGAATATATTTAAACCAAGCCATGTAATATCAGGATTACAGTTTGCCTATTATAAGAAGTTAGGACAAAAACCGGCTGTCACAAATATCGGGTTCCTTGGTATACCTAGTTTTATCGTTATCAAGGATAAGGTTGATGCTGATAAATGGAAAAATATTATAGAGGAACATCAAAAGATAATACACTATTATATTGGCAAAAAGAATTCTTCGCATGTAAAAATCCTACAAGATTACAGAAATTTTATCTCCATCGGGGATTTTGATTATTTTTTTGAGTTTAGCTATGGTTACGCAAATATAATTTTTTCGACAAAAAAACCGTTTTCGATAACTAATATGGAGGGACTTATGAGAAGTGATGTAAGATTTGAAGATATCTTTTTAAACGATGGATTTAAGGCGATTGCCGGTGCAATTCGCAACTCTACAATCGTTCCTATAATTCACAAAGATAAAAAAAATGTTGTTTTCGGCCTAAGCAATAAACTAAGGATTGCTTCAAGAAATAAGGACTCTTTAGTGGAAGAAATTTCAGAATTTATTCAGAAATATAATGAACGCATGATGCTAGAAGATTACCACGATGAACCACATAACAAATATATCACAAAAGAAAATTTAGAAGAATTTTATAAACTTTTAGACTCTGACCATTCTTCAAAAATAATAGCCGGAATGCTTGTAGCTTTCGGTTATGCAAAGGACGGGAAGGCTAATAAAGCGGAGGGAAACAATGAGTAAAACAAGAGGAATCACATCAATTTCAATCAACGGAAGGATTACCTTGAATATGCATTCCCTTAATAACGAAGGAAGTGAGGGGAATCAAGTTTTGACAAGGCAAGTTACAATTATCGATCAGCACGGAAAGCCGGAGACTGTGACTGCTGTGAGTGGTGATATGATGAAACACATTGCCACGGAACATTTTTGGAGAATCGCCAAAGAAAATAATATCGTATTATCTGAAACCTCTAAAAGTTTCAATGCAAACAGAATAATTTGGAGCGATCTAACCAGGGGCGACATAAAAGATATTGATTCAAAAAATCAGGGATCAATAATGGACGCATTGATTAAAACATGCGCCTTATCGGATATTGCAGGGGCCATGATTACATCTAAGGGTAATTTCGCAAGAAAGTCGGTTATGGAATTTGGCTGGATGCTTGCTCTTCCTGAGGCAAACGAAACGGATAATTATTTTCATGTAAAATTAGTACCGGATGCCAAGGCTACAAAAAAAGAGAGTGATCCAGACGATGAATCCGGGAAATCCAATGAGGGACAGAACATATTTCATCGCCCTGCAAATTCCGGGATTTATGCATTTGTCGGAAATCTTGAGATTTCAAGGCTTGGATACAATGATGTTTTTAAAACATATCCTATCTCTGATGAAGCAAGGAAGGAAAGGTACCAGGCCCTTTTGAAATCCGTATTGTATACCTTTATTAAGCCAAACGGCGCAATGAGAAATACGCAGAATCCACATATCTTAAATATTGAGGGCGCCATTTCATATTCATTCTCTTCGTGTCCGGCTCCAACGGTGTCAGGCTTAAAAGACGGATATGTAGAAGAAATAGAAGAAATAACCAAGATGCTGAATAAGATTGATGAAGGTAACATAAAAATAAAAACATTTAATTCATTTTCGGAATTTACAGATATTTTTTCCGAATTAATAAATAAAGAACCCGGAAAAATAAAGGTAGCGGAATCAACAAACAAGGAGTAGATATGTGGTTAGAAATAGAATATAGTCCAACTTCGTTATTTTCTCTCAAGTCAAGTTCGGCAACAAGCTCGGCAGGCAAAACACTGTTTTCTCCCTCCCCTTATGCCGCGAAAATGGCTATGTTAAATGCCGTTATCACTTATGATTCCATAGAAACTGCCAAAGATAATTTTGACCTGATAAAGGGGTTAGATATCCAATTTCGACTACCTGAGCAATTTATTGTTAACAATTGCATGATCAAGATTAGTAAACATAACAGAGCCGGTGATGAAAACGATCCGTTTATGTCCACTGTAGCATTCAGGGAATATATCTATTTTAGTGGCAACATAAGGATTGCAATAAACTTAAGTGAATTGGCAAAAGAACACATTGATTTTCTAAAAAAATGGTTTATGCACATCAATTATTTTGGAAAGAAGGGCTGTTTCTTTCAGTTTATTAAATTTACGGAAGTAACCGAATTGAATAATGAATATTCACTGATTCTTAATGATAAATTTGGTAATCTTGCACCCGGCACAATTATTGAGATGGATGACTTCGATGAGGATTCCGTCTTTGACAATATAAATGCATTCAGCAAGGCAAAGGGCAAAAGAAGATCTAGATTTTATATTTTACCTATATTGATGGAAAAGGCTAGCAAAGACTTTACCATTTTTTCAAAGGTTACCGAGGAATAATTTTTATATGGATACAGAGCGTCCCATTACAGGTAATCTTATAAATGCTTATTATATTTGTCACCGTAAATTGTGGCTTTTCGCTCATGAGATTAGTCCTTCTCTGGAAAATCCATATCTTGAAATAGGTTCTTTGATCGGCGAAGAAACCTACAAGAGGGAAAAGAAGGAAATTTTATTTGGAAATATTAAGATTGATTTGATCAAAAAGGAAGGCGGAAACATAATTGTTGCAGAGATCAAGAAATCGTCAAAGGGCATTAATGCGGCAAAAATGCAGCTTTTGTTTTATCTTTACAAATTAAAGGAGCGTGAAATTGTTGCGAAGGGCGAACTCCTTATTCCAAAGGAGAGGAAAAAAATAAGCATTGAGTTGGATGAAGCCGCGGAGGAAAGACTGGAAAATGATCTGATTAACATTAAATCTATTTTGAAGTCGGAAGTCGCCCTTGTTCCTGAAAAGATTCCATTCTGTAAAAAATGCTCATATTTTGAGTTTTGTTGGAGCTGAGAAAAGGGGAAGTGTAAATGAATAGGATAAAATTTGAATGAGAAGTCATTACGCCAATGTTTCTTACCGGAGCGGATAATAAAACACCGGAAGTTAGGCCGCCTTCCATTAAGGGTATGATGCGGTTCTGGTGGCGGGCAATGCATGGATATTTGGACAATGCAGAGTTAAAAGAACGTGAAGGTAAGATGTTTGGAACGAGTGATGAAGATATAGGGAGGAGTAAATTTAGCATACGAGCAATGCATAGTGGTAGCTTGCGCGTAGCATCCTATCTTTCACTTCCGCACAGATCTGCTAAAGCACTCAAGTTTAGGGGGATTTCACCCGACCAAAGTATATTCATCACATTGACCAGCCGGTATTATGGGATTGACGAGTGCGCTGATGTCCTTAAGGCATCTTTGATTTTAGGAGGTTTTGGCAAAAGGGCCCGTAGAGGATTTGGAAGTGCCGGAATTTTAAAGATTGATGAACAGCCTGATAATTTAGACTATAAACTTGAAACTATCTTGGAACTGATTAATCGCATAGCCGGTAATATATACCATATTGACAGCAGTGGGAATGAAATAGAGTTGAAAAATAGTAAGTTAACCACGCAATACGCCTTTTTGAAAGAAATAGTATTAGGTAAAGAATATGGCTCATGGAACGAGCTGGTGAAAACAATAGGTAAAGCATCGCATGAACATGACATAGACGCTCTAGGTTTCATTGGACGCAAGACGCGCTTTGCGTCCCCTATCTATGTATCGGTGTTAAAAAATGAGAATAAATATTTGCCTATAATCTCCAGTTTAAATACTGCCTTTAAGGATAAAAAGATCGATAAAAAAGGACTAAAAGGACAAGATGACTTCAAGGAGGAAATCCTATGAAGAAGTACCTATTTCTATTTACCATAGGTCCGGTTCAATCTTTTATTGTTCAGACTAGGAAAACGCAGGATCTTTATACAGGCAGTTTATTGTTATCCGATTTAATCGATTTTGCCATGAAAGATATTAAGGGCGTAGATGAATTCATCTTTCCGGACAAAAACGCAAAAAGTAAGCCGAATCGGTTTATCTTAATTATAAAATCGGATGATGTAAGCAAAATAGGCGAAGATTTAAGCAATTATGTGCAATCTAAATTTAAAGGTATGGCACTGAAATCCTTTAATTCGTTGGATGAAAAATATAGCGAAGGCTTCATGAATAATTTTCTAAAGCAGATAAAAAATCATCTTCAAGTGAATTGGGTTGCCCTCCGATTGTTGGGCGATAAAAGTGATTATGCGCAGGTTTATAAGGATATTGAATTTAATCTCGGTGCAATAAAGAATGTTCGGAACTTTAGGCAACTTAAAGAGAGAGGACGGAAATGCTCAGTATGCGGCGAAAGAAATGTTTTGTTTTATAAATTAACGGATAAGGAGAGAGAAAATGGCGGATTGGCAAAAAGAAAAAACGATAATCTACTCGAGAAGCTGTATACCGAAAAAGAAAAGGTTATGTTTTTAGAATCTGACAAACAAGGCGGAGAGTTAAGGATGCAGAAAGGTGAAGGACTCTGCGCGGTCTGTTCTACCAAGCGATTTTATAAATCAAACAGTTTTCGGTCCGTTACATGGATAGCCGCAATGGACTGGATTAATAGTATATCGGAAGACAAACAAGATGCTTATAAAAATCTTTTTACGAATTTTGATGAACAGCTTTATTATGCAGAAAATCTGCATAATAAATATCTTGAGGAACATGGGCATTTCAAGAAGAAAAAGTGCTTGAAGGATACAAGTGTGCAATTAAAAGAATTTTACAAGATAAAGGTTAAGGACGAACATGGCGAGGAAGTGGAGATAGGCAAACCGTCTAAATATTATGCCATCATAATGTTTGATAGTGATAATATGGGTAAATGGCTGTCCGGTGATCTTCCAGAGGGCGAAGTAAAAGGATGATTTAATGAGGTTCCATAAAAAAATATCAGAAGAGCTCGATAATTACGCCTCCAGGATAACAGACATAATCCAAGAACCAAAAGGTGAACTTATTTATGCTGGCGGCGACGATGTGCTTGCATTTGTGAATCTGAATTACTTGTTTTCCGTTATAGGAGATTTAAGGGCCGCTTTCCCTAAGTTTGGGAAGTCTGGATTTAAAATTAAACATGATGAAGAATCCTCTATCTCTGCAGGTATTGCAATTGCGCATTATATGACTCCTCTTCCGGAGGTCTTGAAATGGGCGCGAAATATGGAGAGCGAAGCTAAGAAGAAGGACGGTAAAGATGCTTTCGCCATTGCAATCCTGAAGCGTTCCGGCAATATAAGCAAGGCAACGTTTAAATGGCAATATGCATATGCAACTTCGCCCACTACGGATATATTGCAATATCTTGTTAAGTCTTTGCAAACGGATTTTTCAAACACATTTATCACGGGTTTGAAATTAGAATTTGCAAGACTTATGGACAAAAAAGGAAATTATGGCAATAGGCCTCTGGTGAAAACAGAGATAGGGCGATTGATCAAGCGATCGTGTATGATGAAAAAACGCGAGAATGAAGGTGCGGATAAATTTAAGGAACGAAAGGAGGAAGCTATCAGGGAATTAACCGATAAACTGTACGCCTTGTTCAGTGATTCGTTGAGCAATTTTCTTTATATTTTATCTTCGGCAGAATTTATTGAAAGAGGAGGTGACTTGTGATAATAAAGATTAATCCGGTTGATACCCTGCTTTTTAGAGATGGCAAACCGTTTAGTATGGGTGAGAATACCTGGCCGGATACCGTTTTTCCGCCATATCCGTCTGTAATTTACGGCGCTTTGCGAAGTACCTATTTTGCAAATCATATTAATGAACTCGGAAAGGCAAATAGGGAAGATGACCCGACTAAAAAATTAAGAATATAAGGAATTTATTTTTTTGTGGGAGATGATATTTATTACCCTCTTCCTATTGACTGCGTAACGGAGAAAGATAAGCCGGATAACAATGTCGTGTCGATACTATCTATGTCTAAAAATGAAAATGAAAATATAAATAGTTGCCCGACCGATTGGATACTATCCCGCAAAGGCAATAAAAAGGTGGAAAATGTGATTGACAGGCTTATTAGAGGTTCAATGTTTAAAAAATATTTAAAATTAGAAAATACTGCTCAATTTTCAATAATAAAATTGAGCGATTTTATCATATCTGAGCCAAAAATAGGTATAGGAATAGATAAAGGTACCCACACGAGTGAGGAGGGCAGACTTTATCGGGTAGATATGAGAAGATTTAAAAATAGTAATGGTTCAGGTTTAACTATAGCCGCTGACTTAGATGGCTTAGATATCCCGGAAAAAGGGATTGTGAAACTTGGCGGAGAGGGTAAAGCAGCAAGTTATAGCGAATGTGAAGATAATTTTAATATGGATTTTCCGGGATTTAAGCAAGATGAAAAGCTATTTAAGCTTATCATAACTACGAAGGCAATATTTAAAAATGGCTGGTTGCCCGGATGGATAAACGAAGAAACCTTAGAGGGTAAATATAACGGACTTACATTAAAATTACTGACTGCATCCATAGGAAAACCAATAAACATTGGCGGTTTTGATATGAAAAGGAGAATTCCTAAACCTATGTACAAAGCCACGCTGGCGGGAAGTGTATATTATTTTAAAATTATTGCGGGCGATATCAAAAAAGCCTTCAAAGCATTCAATGAAACTGCCATTTCCGATGTATATCCCGAGCAAGGATTCGGAATAGCGTTTGTAGGAAAACTTTAGTAAGGAGGGGTATAACGTATGAAAACCGTTATAACCATAGTTGGAATATCTATATTTACTAATTACGAATCTGAGCGTCCGGGGGTCCATAGTGATTCAATATCAGATCTGGAGTTTTTGCCTTTTGCAAGATGGGATGAATACAGGGAGGATATAAGCGCAATACGAAGGGATATAATCAAATGGGCTAATAATAAGTCTTCTGCCGAGATTAAAAGCCTGATTGAAATAAAGAATAAGTATAAAGATCCGCAGTTGTATGCAATATTATTGACTACCGATACAATTTTATCATACCTAGCGGCTGAGATAATAAAGAAATATTTTGAAAATAATGATGATATTTCAATATGTGATAAGATCACCCGTATAAATTCATTGCAAGTAGAAGATTGCAATGAATTTAAAAAAGGTAGAGATAATCTTATACGTGAGATACAAAAACTGGCAAAAGAGGGATTAGATCCAGAAAAAGACAATGCTAAAAACATATTTAAAAACATTGAGGATAATTATGTACTTAACATTTCGGGCGGATACAAGATAATAATTCCTACCATGACCATTATATCTCAGATATATAAAATGAGATCTTTCTATATCTTTGAAAATAGTCATGATTTAATTGAAAGTGAGCTGATGCCGTTAGGTTTTGATGGTTTTCTTCTTGAAAAACTCTATTTTTCAATTGACATGTTGAAACATCAAAAAAAAGATTACGCGAAAGTCGATCGAGACATAAGGAAGGAACTTGAATCTGCTAATTTCGTTTATAACAATAAGGTAACAGCGTTGGGCGGACTTTTTCATGAGTATGTTCGCTATAATAGAGAAATTAGCGGCAATATCTTAGGGTATTTTGTGGGATACAAGTTATATGAATATTTCCACGAAAGTAAAAAATACAATGATATTAAACATAGTTATTGTGAGGGAAGGCATAGAGAGCTTGATTTTGTACTCAATAATAAAATCATCGTTGAAGTTAAACCGATGGCATCATTTTTAGACGATAGGGCATCAAGGAAGATTCGAGAACAGACAAAAGGGCAAATAGAGCAATATCAAGAAAAGTACAAAGAACACCGACTTTATCTCTACACATCGTATAAAGAAATAACAAGTAAAGATGTAGAAATAAAGCAAAATATAAAAAAATTATATTCTCAGTTAAGTGTTGAGTTTTCAAATATTAAATTTGAATGTTTTGAAGTTTATTGGTCGTTAAAAAAACAAGATTGCAATAATTATCAGGAATTCATGAGGGGCAAATTGGAAAATAAAGACATTACCAGTATAGACACAATAAATTAGGAGGTAAAAAAGGTGTATAAATTAGCTAAGCCGTTTTTTATTATTGCAGAAACGCCGTTTCATGCGGGAAGTGGGCAGGATTTGGGCATGGTTGATATGCCAATTCAAAGGGAAAGGCATACTGATTTTCCTAAAATTGAAGGCTCGGGATTAAAAGGCAGTATCCGTAAAGCCTTTGAGGAATTATTACATGATGTCGCGTTCAAAAAAGCAATCTCCTTGGCATTCGGTCCCGAAGAAGGCGATGCGCATGCAGGCGCCTTTGGCTTTACGGATGCCTGTCTATTGCTGTTTCCCGTAAAATCTATGAAGGGTATTTTTGCGTGGATTACCTGCCCTAAGGTGTTAGATAGATTTAATCTTGATCTCCAACTTGCAAAAGTCAAAAAGATCCCTACGATGCCGGCAGAAAAAAATACACCGAATGGTTGCAAGCTGTTCTTTAAAGACGACAAGATAATCCTTGAGGAATACACATTTGCAATAACTACAGATAAGGATGAAAACGGCGATTGTTCGAAATTTACCGAGTGGCTTTCAGAAAAATTATTCCCAAACGATGACGAACGTGGCTATCAATATGAAAAGATTAAAAAAGATGTCGTGGTATTGTCGGATGATGATTTCCGTGATTTTGTAAATCTTTTTACTGAGGTAACAACAAGAACCAAAATAAACAATGAAACGGGTACCGTTGAGCCCGGAGCGCTTTTTACGGAGGAATACCTGCCAACGGAGACAATTATGTATTCCCTTGCTCTCTCCACGCCTATTTTTAATAAAGATAAAGACATCCTTAGTGCCACAAAAATAGAAGAAATAGAAGAAAAGGAAGAGGGTCTTGTCATGAAATTATTTAGTGAACACATCCCTAAAGTAATGCAGATTGGCGGTAACGCAACCATAGGCAAAGGTATCGTGCAAATAGTAGTTTTGGAGGATAACAATGGGTAATTCAATTACTGTAATAAAGAATCTTGAGCGGGAAAGAGCCAAATTTGCTTTTGATTATGTCAAAAAAATTAATGAGAAACGCAGAATAAAGTTTAAATCGCACGTGCAAAGTTTTCCTATGCTAGTTAAAACAAACGGATTAGGCGCTTCAGTTGTCTTTTTGTTCTCAAAGAGAGATAAAAAGAGGATAATGCGTATAAAGACGTCGGAGAGAGTATTTTCGGCTGATTACAAAAGGACGGCAAATATAAAGATTATGGGATTAAAGAATTGAATAATTTACAGGGTTTGTCGGAGGCAATAATGACAATAGATTCTGCGCAATATCGGGGTTTAACTATAGAAATTTTATCATTTTTTAACTGGCTTAGGAGATTTGCCGAGGGGTTAACGGAGGATAAATAAAATGATTCTTAAAATGGGGCTACCTAAGGATACAATGGAGATAATAAATTACGAAGATATAGACAATGTTAACCTCAAATTGAACAAAGCGGTGCGATATGAAAAAAATGACAAAGATCCTCCAAAGTCCAGATTTATTTTTTTCAAATCAGGTGAAAAAGGGACGCTTATGTCTAATTCGGGTCATGATTCAAGATATGTTAATGGACCGTTATACCGCTACAGAAGCAATATTAAGAAGTTAAATATGTCAATAAAAACGGCAAGATTCAAATCGGATTGGCGCCTCATAGTCGGTCTCGGCAATGAATCAGTACACGAAACATCAATGGCATTACATCATATTTATGGGATACCGTATATTCCTGGTAGCGCTGTCAAAGGGGCAATTAGGAATTATTATATCAATGAGATATTTGAGGATATTGGTTTGAAAGATAGAAAACAAGTTGATATTATCGAAAGGGTGCTTGAGGATTTCAATATCGCAGAGGATAGGAATTTGGATCACGAAGCCTTCAAGAAAAAATTTGCCGGAGATGAAATTTTATTTAGATATTTTAGTGGTAACAATACTGATATTATTAACTTTCAAAATATTTTCGGTACCCCAAAGAAGATTGGCAAGATCATCTTCTTTGATGCCTATCCTTGCAATGGTCATGACGATGGACATTATGAATTCAGTATTAAACTTGATATTATTAATGTTCATTATCCTAATTATTACGGGGGTGATAAGCCTCCGGCAGATTATCAGAACCCCAACCTAATTCAGTTTTTGACGGTGGAAAAAACTATTTTTGAGTTCATGTTAGGTACAAAGAAAAAAGATAACGATATAATTAAAAATGGTAAATTCGAAGGCAAGAATCTACTGGAAGCAGCTTATGAAAATATGCAAAAAACTTTAAGTGAGCATGGCATAGGCGCTAAAACCGCAGTAGGCTACGGATATTTAAACGAAGTCAGTGCGGACAATAAAAGTAATGTTTCGGCGCAGCGGAAAAAGAGCCGCTAATTAATATACTTAGTGGCATAAATAGTGATAATAAAATCAAATCTTAATATAAAATATTAAAATATGGCTAAAATACTTATAGCGTCGCTTGGTACGGGCGCAAAACAAGAAGGTAGATATAAGGTTGCAACATATGAAATTGAAGGGAAATGCTATGAGGAAAGTATTATCGCCAAGGCGCTGTATAATCATATCAAGTTTGATAAGATCTTCATGATTGGAACATCAAAATCGATGTGGGATGCGGTTTATGATGCATTCGGCGGCAAAGATGAACTATCCTTAAAACTGTATAGTAAACAGGATAATGGCGAGATATTAGAAAGCGATCTGCTACCTATTATAGAAATATGGAAAGACAATTTCGGTATGACCGGCTCAAAAATATTTGTTGTCGATTATGGGTTGAATGACGACCAGTTATGGAGCAATTTTGAAACCTATTTTAAGATAGCGGAATATATTGAAAATGATGATGAGATATACCTGGACATAACTCATTCATTTCGATCTCTATCGTTAATGTCTTATATTATGCTTGATTTTATCAAGTCTATGCAGCAAAAGAAATTTACCGTTGAGGCAATATTTTACGGGATGTTTGAATATACCCATGAACCTTCAAATACAAAAAACATTACGCCCATAATAAATTTAAAGATTTTATTTGAAATTAATGAATGGATAAAAGCAATATCGGCATTTAAAAATTATGGCAGAACCGAATTGATAGCTGAAAATTTTAATAAATTATTAGGAAAGGATGATGAAATAACAAAATACTTTTCTAGATTTTCCGAGAATATCTCCATTGCGAATCTTGCCGCAATTAAATCCTTCGTAAGTAGGGTAAAAAATAAATTATCTACTCTCGAGAAATCAAATTATTTTATAACTAAAACAATCTTAAAAGATCTGATCGAATTTGTAGCAAGAATGGACAAAAAATATTTATCCGATTTTCAGCTTGAAATGGCAAAATGGTTTCGTGAAAGTAAAAATTATGCGATGAGCTATATAGTTTTGACAGAATCGATCGTTTCCAGAGTATGTGAGATAGAAGGCATTGGTTTAGAATCGGAACAGGATAGGGGAGAAGCAAAAAAACAACTAAGTAACAAGTCTGAATATAAGCTCCTAAAAGGAAGGCATATAACATTAAACAAAGTGAGGAACAATATTGCCCATCAGCTGTCTGGCAGGGATACATGCATAATCAGTGATATTAAGAACCTAGAGAAAAGTATAGACAATATTGAAAAAGAGTTCCAAAACCTGGGCAGGATAATAGGTTGATTGTTATTAGGCGTATCACAAATTACGGAGGGAAATCACTATAGTGAAGCGTTCTATTTATATATTTTCCAATGGGAGATTAAAACGAAAAGATAGTACACTATTTTTTGAGGATGAAAAGGGTGCTAAAAGATTTATTCCCGTTGAGAATACAAATGAGATCTTTAGTTTTGGCGAGATAGATCTTAATACAAAAATATTAAATTTCCTTTCACAAAAGGAAATAATCCTTCATTATTTTAATTACTACGGCTATTATGCGGGCACCATTTATCCGCGTGAGCACTATAATTCAGGGTTCATGATATTAAGACAGGCTGATTATTACATGAATAATGAAAAAAGAGTATTCATTGCAAGTGGATTTATCAAAGGAGCTGCAAAAAATTGCCTAAAGATACTAAAATATTACGAAAGACGCGGCAAAATGCTCAATGATGTGGTAAAAGAAAGTGAACGTTTATTGTCCACACTTGAGGAACAAACTTCGATAGAGCAATCTATGGCCATTGAAGGTCAGTTAAAACAGACCTATTACAAGGGTTTTGATGCCATAATTGAGGATGAAGATTTTAATTTTTCGGGACGCAGTAGACGTCCACCTAAAAATTTTATCAATGCAATGATCAGTTTTTCTAATTCGTTGATCTATTCTTACTGTCTTAGTGAGATTTACCAGACTCATCTTGATCCAAGAATAGGTTATCTGCATTCGACAAATTTTAGAAGATTTACGCTTAATCTTGACGTAGCAGAGATTTTTAAGCCTATAATTGGGGATAGAACTATTTTTGCTCTAGTCAATAAAGGTATCATCACACATACTGATTTTGAAAAGGCATTAGACGGAATTGTATTGAATGACAAAGGAAGGAAGAAATTTCTTACGCAAATAGAAGAAAAGTTAAAGCAAACCATTAATCATTCAACCTTAAAAAAACAGGTTAGTTACAGGAGATTAATAAGGCTTGAGTTGTATAAATTGGAAAAACATTTAATGAATGAAAAGGAATATAAACCGTTTGTTATGGATTGGTGATATGTTTATTATTTTGTACTATGATGTGGGCGAGAAAAGATGCGCAAAAATGCTTAAAACATGCCGAAAATATATTCAATGGGTACAAAATTCCGTATTTGAAGGTGAAATATCAGTGGCAAAATATGAAAAGTTAGTATATGAAATCAATAGGATCATAAAACTTAATGAAGGTGATTCTGTGATTGCATATCAATTTAGAACAACAAAATATACAAAGAGATTAGTTTATGGCAAAGACAAAAAGGATGATATCCAATTTATTTAATTTATTCACATACAAACCTTCATCAAGTTTTATTGTTTTTCAGATTAAGAAGACAAATCCGTTTTGTTAAAATGTAGTTGCATAGGATTGTAGGTTAGAATTTATGACGGGAAAGGATGACAATTTTTCGTATAAGTGTATAAAACAATGTCCGTATATCAGCAGAGATTCTTAATAATAGATTAAAAGATTTTTCTGTTGATCCCTGCTAGTGCTAAAATCCCCGGAGTTCGACAGAAAAATAAGTACAAAAAAGCTTGAATATTTATAAGAATTCCTATATCATATAGATGTACATATTAACAACGGCGTTTTTATTGCTGTTTTTACTCTACCTATAAGGAATTGAAACTT
>CAZVZU010000006.1:0-128418 GCA_964631685.1 uncultured Actinomycetes bacterium
AACAGAGACACCATTTTGGGATTGAAATGATTGACCTGCTTGAAGGGATTACGACCCTCAATGTTTTGAGGCAGGCTACTCTATTTTTAATATTGAAATGATTGACCTGCTTGAAGGGATTACGACCAAGATCTAATAAATCCATAGCCTCTTGGAGATCGCCATTGAAATGATTGACCTGCTTGAAGGGATTACGACGGCTGTTTTGTACGAGGGGACGCCGACGTTACGCCTAATTGAAATGATTGACCTGCTTGAAGGGATTACGACCAGTCTCTTCATCCCTGAAGCAGACACTCTTAAAAGTATTGAAATGATTGACCTGCTTGAAGGGATTACGACATAATATGCCTTTTCTATTACAGCTCCATCTATCCATTGAAATGATTGACCTGCTTGAAGGGATTACGACATTCCCTGTAAATTCTAAATCCGCTTGACCCCTTTTTAATTGAAATGATTGACCTGCTTGAAGGGATTACGACGAATTCAAATTCCGTGTGTGTCTTATAAGGGCTACAATTGAAATGATTGACCTGCTTGAAGGGATTACGACTCGAGCAGTCTGCCTGCTTTTTTTATATTGCTCTTTATTGAAATGATTGACCTGCTTGAAGGGATTACGACACAAAAATCCTTACTGAGTACCTGAAGGACGTACGATTGAAATGATTGACCTGCTTGAAGGGATTACGACTCAACAGGAAGTTGATATTTGTCAGAATATTTACCTATTGAAATGATTGACCTGCTTGAAGGGATTACGACGTTATATTCAACCTCATAATAATTATCTTGATTTTTGATTGAAATGATTGACCTGCTTGAAGGGATTACGACAATTCATCGTCCTCGCTTATAGCCAGGACAAATTTTTTATTGAAATGATTGACCTGCTTGAAGGGATTACGACAAGCTTTTCCGTTACAGCATCCATATTGAAAATGGCTAATTGAAATGATTGACCTGCTTGAAGGGATTACGACCTTGAAATACTCGGAAAATGCGCTCCATATAAATGGATTGAAATGATTGACCTGCTTGAAGGGATTACGACTCAGTGCTCGCACGGCTGTTTTGTGCGAGAGGACGCCGATATTGAAATGATTGACCTGCTTGAAGGGATTACGACCGTCAAAGGAGCGACCAACTTCATCGCTCCCTTCAGTGCGATTGAAATGATTGACCTGCTTGAAGGGATTACGACCGGAAAGCAATACTCATGTTAAGCAATCACTAAGATAAATTGAAATGATTGACCTGCTTGAAGGGATTACGACTTTCTT
Organism: uncultured Actinomycetes bacterium; assembly: GCA_964631685.1. Classification (GTDB taxonomy): domain Bacteria; phylum SZUA-79; class SZUA-79; order Acidulodesulfobacterales; family Acidulodesulfobacteraceae; genus Acidulodesulfobacterium. The sequence continues at coordinate 1,287 of CAZVZU010000006.1, forward strand.
TATATGTGGAGTCCTTCAGACTCCTATAAATAATTGAAATGATTGACCTGCTTGAAGGGATTACGACCCCTGAGAGACATCTGCCTCAGAGGGGATAAAAACCATTGAAATGATTGACCTGCTTGAAGGGATTACGACCTGTTGAAATATATTCTTTGATTGAAATCTTCAGCGATTGAAATGATTGACCTGCTTGAAGGGATTACGACAAATGCTCCATGTTCCCTAACGTTGCAAATTCTGACATATTGAAATGATTGACCTGCTTGAAGGGATTACGACTTGAGGTTGACAGAAAGGTTAGACAATCACTAATCTAATTGAAATGATTGACCTGCTTGAAGGGATTACGACGGTAGGCTTCCAAAACCTTTAATAAAAAATTCAGTTTTTATTGAAATGATTGACCTGCTTGAAGGGATTACGACTACTTTATTTCAATTTCCATACTCCCTCCGTTTATGCCTGATTGAAATGATTGACCTGCTTGAAGGGATTACGACTGCGAGAGGACGCCAACGTTACGCCTAACTCCCTTTGAATTGAAATGATTGACCTGCTTGAAGGGATTACGACCTTCTACCGGTGCACGGTTATCGACAACCGTGCAAGTATTGAAATGATTGACCTGCTTGAAGGGATTACGACGCTAAAATCATTCCATTTCGCAGGCGTGGCAATTTCTAAATTGAAATGATTGACCTGCTTGAAGGGATTACGACGATAACGCCATACGATGTTATCACGAACGTTTTAAATTATTGAAATGATTGACCTGCTTGAAGGGATTACGACAATTACTACTATAACAAACAAAAAACATTCTACCATTAATTGAAATGATTGACCTGCTTGAAGGGATTACGACTTCAATCGCAATCCCCTCCTTCGACTTCTTCAATTATTGAAATGATTGACCTGCTTGAAGGGATTACGACTTAAACTCAACCCCGGAACTAATCCGGGAATTCATTATTGAAATGATTGACCTGCTTGAAGGGATTACGACTAAAAAATTTTGGTTCCATACTGCCTCCTTCATGCCTGATTGAAATGATTGACCTGCTTGAAGGGATTACGACTTTTCCGAGCAATGCTTTAAGCTCGGTTTTTGTTCTATATTGAAATGATTGACCTGCTTGAAGGGATTACGACAAAATCAATTAAATAAATTTTAACACCCTCAAAGTACAATTGAAATGATTGACCTGCTTGAAGGGATTACGACTTTATAGGCGTGGCTATTTTCGAGCCAACCCTTTTTTGATTGAAATGATTGACCTGCTTGAAGGGATTACGACTAGATCGGCCATCGACCTGAAGGTAAATTCATCAAGATTGAAATGATTGACCTGCTTGAAGGGATTACGACTTTTCCGAGCAATGCTTTAAGCTCGGTTTTTGTTCTATATTGAAATGATTGACCTGCTTGAAGGGATTACGACCGTAAGACGTTATCACGAAAGTTTTATATTCGACGCCTATTGAAATGATTGACCTGCTTGAAGGGATTACGACGATAACGCCATAAGACGTTATCACGAATGTCTTATATTATTGAAATGATTGACCTGCTTGAAGGGATTACGACTGCAGATCGGCTGGGGTTTTCCACGTGAACTCATCAAGGATTGAAATGATTGACCTGCTTGAAGGGATTACGACCTTATCTTGAACCCCCTAAAGGAAATTTGACTGCTACATTGAAATGATTGACCTGCTTGAAGGGATTACGACGCGGCTGTTTTGCGTGAGAGGACGCCAATGCTACACCTAATTGAAATGATTGACCTGCTTGAAGGGATTACGACTGCATGGCTAAATCTTCAAAGTATGTCCAGATTATAATTGAAATGATTGACCTGCTTGAAGGGATTACGACTGTATGAATACCTGCATTATGGCAGGCTTTAAGCATCAATTGAAATGATTGACCTGCTTGAAGGGATTACGACCCAGCTCTTTCAAGCTGACAAATTTGAGGGTATCACCCATTGAAATGATTGACCTGCTTGAAGGGATTACGACTTTTCTTTCCACGCATTATTAAACTGCTGTTTGACGGATTGAAATGATTGACCTGCTTGAAGGGATTACGACACTGATTGCCTATTTTAAAAAAGCAATTTTTGCTAAATATAGGATAATTAACAACAATAATGGAACTTATAAATTAAGTGTTTTGCAAATAATAAATAACCTGATATAAAATGCTTTAAAATTCACGGAATCGGAGGGTGAAGTAAAAATAGAGGAAGGAAAACTATTGAACACCACGAATGGTTTAAAAATAGAGGAAATTTAATTATCTGAAAATATTGAACTAAAGTAATAAAAAGAATAAAAAGATATGTCTAATTTTTAAAAAATCAGAATATGAAACTAACATATGGAAACAATAATAAATTCAACTCTTAGCATTTAAATATTGGAGCTGAAAATAACATAAAATTTTTAGCTATATTGTTGCTATTTAGCCTTTGCTTCTGTATTTTACTTAATTTAAACTTTTCTTGAGCTACCAAAAGCTAAAATTGGTATAGCTAAAAATGGCAAGAAAAGACAAAAAATACCCCAAATCCAAGGATTTTTACCTAAATTTTTACTTATTTGCCCCCATATATATCCTATTACTATAATATTAACAAATGGTATAAATAAAGTAATCAGCCATAATAAGTTAACATTGCTGTTTTCCATTAATAAAGCAAGATTGTATATCGGTATTAAATACCACACATATCCTTTTTCTCCTCCTAATTTTTTCCCTATTTTATACATAAAATAAGCAAATAAAGCGTATATCCCTATTTTGAATAATAAAATAAAGCTTGAACTCATACCTCACCTCCATTAACAAAATGTTTATTCATTTTGATTTTCCTTTTATTTATTTAAGTTATTTTTTAGCTTATTAATGAGGCTTTAGAATTAAAATGGTCGAAGGGATTATGGCAATATATCACTTCAAGCAGATCAATCCTCTATATAGAATGTTGCAAAAAAATATAAACAGCAAGTATGCAGAACATTGTTACCTTATAATTTCTGAAAATACTTCTTCATTTACATTTCCCAATAGTGTTTGTAATTTTTGGTGCATTGATGCTTTCAGGACTGTTATCGTTTGTTCGGAAGACTGGGGAATAAAAGATAGCTTTTGTTCGGAGAATTTTGCATCTTCTGATTCTCTCATAAAACAACCTCCGGAAACTAATGATAAAACACAACCCTTTATCTCATTTTGTCCAAAATCATATACAGAACCAATTCCGTCAATCACATCACCAAGCATTACCCCCTGATATGCTAACTTGTTTTCTGATAAATATCGACATATTGTGAGAAGAATTTCATTGTTCTGGATTTTAAAAACCGGCGTCCCTTTAGAAAGCAATAAATTATAGTTTTCTACTGTATGTATTTCTCCAAGTCTGGTAATTGCCGGAACATCTTTAAAATTTTTAATAGATGCATATTTAAAAAGTAACCTGTACTCACTTGGCGGATTATGCACCATCTTTAACTGAGTATCATTAGCCACATATCTGATAAAATCTACAAATCTTGTAAATCCAAGACTGAAATAATTAAAATTTATAATTCTGTACGACGCTGCCTGGCTAAAAATTGAAATATTAAGCCCGACATTTTTTAACACATATATGGCATCTTTATTACTAGCAAAGAATAATAAAATGTTCTTTGCTTCACTTATAATTTGTTCACGTGTTGTTTTAACCGGCTGGAACTTTCTACTAAATTCAATCAAAATAGGATCTGTAAATTCAGTCTGTACACATTGTTCGCCGTACTCATCTTTAGGTTCATCTATCCAAATAAAATCATCACATACAGCCTTAAAAATACGATTGGTTGTCCTTTTAAACGCGCAACCTATCACCATATAACCATACTCATGTAATTTCTTAGCTAATGAAGAAAAACCGCCGTCACCAGATACGATAACAAAAATTTCAATTGCTTTTCTGGTAAAAGCTATATCTATTGCATCTATAGCCAACTGTATATCTGAAGCGTTCTTTTGCGGTCCACGACCAAAACCAAACATCTGAATTGGTTCTATTCCAAGTTCAATAATATCACCACGTAAGATATTTAAACGAGGGTCACTCCAATTTGCATATGCTCGCTGGATAGCAATTTGACCTATATCTTTTTTTAATATTTCTTCATATACGTCTTTAAGTGATAAGCTTGACAACATATCAGCATTCCCATAGCCACCTATAAGATTCTCAATATCATACAATATTGCAGTAATAAATTTCATTTAGTCACCTCCAGATAACTATCCACTAATTGCATACTTATACATAATGACACGGATATTGTCAAGCACTTGCCATTTAAACATCCAAGAGATACAGAACTCCCAAGGGTAAACGTTTATACTGTAATGGTGAACCATTACAATTTGGCAACGGTATCTTTCTTAGGATATTGTCAAGAATCCACTAAATAGAAAAGGACGTGATATAAATTACTATCTAAAATAATTTTATTTAGAAATCCTAGTGAACTTTTCGATATAGTTTTGACTATTTTTAGTATCTCCACGCAAGATCGGATGTAACAAAAAAATAGAATTAATTGTTAATATATGGAATGTTGTGTCTGTGAAGGTTTTGAATGGTCGGGACGACAGGATTTGAACCTGCGACCCCTTGCACCCCATGCAAGTGCGCTACCGAACTGCGCCACGTCCCGATATAAGAAAAACCGCTAAACAATACAAGCTAATAAAAGTAAGCTATACCCTTTGCGATTGTACTCTATAATGAAAAATTGTCAAGAGCAGGCAATTGCATGAAAAATATATTCCATACACTTGCCTGCTTAATAAGATCTACGGATTAATTGTATGTTTACTGCCACTTACTCGCCGTTCATGCCATTGCGGGTTGGACGTCTTCTTGTCTTGCCCATTTCGCCGTGAACGGTTACGCGTATCCGCGGAGCGTGACGTCTGTGTTGTTTTTCGTCCGGTTCGTGAGCGGGTAACTTTAGCCGAAAAACTAGCAGGCGGCACAAAACTACCATCAAACTCAACCTTCGGTATTTCACGTTTAATTAATCGTTCTATGTCCCTTAAATATCTAAACTCCTCTTTATCTACTAAAGATATAGCCTCGCCACTACTACCCGCGCGTCCTGTGCGTCCTATGCGATGCACATAATCCTTGGCCACATTTGGTAATTCAAAATTTACAACATGCGGCAATTGATCGATATCCAATCCGCGTGCGGCAATATCTGTCGCAACTAGTACCGACATCATACCGCCCTTAAACTGCGCCAATGCTTTGGTGCGTGCAGCTTGACTTTTGCTACTATGTATCGCTGCAGACGGAATGCCATCCGCCGACAACTTATCCGCTAATCTATTGGCGCCATGCTTGGTACGGGTAAACACTAGAACCTGTTTCCAATTATTATGTTTAATTAGATGAGAAAGCAGATGTCCTTTTAAACCCTGTGGTACAAGATGAACACTATGCTCAACTAATTCCGGCAAGGCATTGCGATGCGCCACCTCAACAAAACCCGGATTACGCAATAGGCTATTAGAAAGAATCTTAATTTCGTTAGATACGGTTGCCGAAAACAATAACGTCTGACGCTGCTTAGGTAGCAGTGCTATGATCTTTTTTATGTCGCGGATAAAGCCCATATCAAGCATCCTATCGGCTTCATCAAGAACCAAAATCTCTACATTGGATAAATTCAGCGTCTTTTGTCCAATATGGTCAAGTAACCGTCCCGGTGTAGCAGCAAGTACGTCTACGCGTCTGCGTAATGTCCTTATTTGAGGAACGATACTCACACCGCCAAACATAGCCATGGATTTTAACGGAAGATATTTACTGTAGCTACGTGCCGACTCTTCTATTTGAGCTGCAAGTTCACGCGTTGGAGCGAGAACCAAGCAACGCGGAGAACCCTGTCTCAAGTTTGTAATTGATTTTTGAGTAAGACGATGCAATATCGGAAGCATAAATGCAGCAGTTTTACCAGTTCCGGTCTGCGCACCCGCCAATAAATCCCCCCCTGCCAACACTAACGGAATTGCCCGTGCCTGAACGGGAGTCGGAACGGTATATCCTTCATCGGCAATAGCGCGCATCAAAGGCTCCGTTAGTTTTAGGTCAGCGAAAGTAATTTTGTCCTTAGACAAAGTCGACTCATCCTCAACTGTTTTAAGTGTGACATCCTCTTTTAAATTTACGTCACAATTTTTTTTGTTTTTAAACATTTTTCTTTTACCCCTTATTAAGGTTTTATATATATAAAACCTATTATTAACAAAAACAAAAAGCATTTATCCTACCGGTCGCAACTAATAGACGAAGCCTGAATAATTTCAAGCCCCCGCCCCGGCTGTTTCTGTTAACTGAAATTGGATAACCGAAATTTTTATGATCTAAACAGTGAGACCTCAAAATGGGCGGCGAGAGTGCTTCTAATTATAGTATCAAATTTTTTATATTTTTTCAATTACAACTTTAGTAAAATATGTTTTATTGTTACTAAAACTTTATGTGCATACTTGAAAATCGCAAAAAAAGTGATATCATCAAGATAAGAGGTGATATTTATGGCTAACATTTCTATTTGGGGTCCTATTGATAACATTAGGACTGACTTTGAGCGGCTTTTCTCGGATTTTTTCCCCGCAAGCGTCAGGAAAATATGGGGGTACGAGCGCGGTTTGACCGAGCCGGCCGTTGATGTCATAGAGAAAGAAGATAAGATAGTGGTCAGGGCCGAGCTTCCTGGGGTCTCTAAGGATGAGATTAAGGTTGAGGTTCATGATAGCAGGCTTGTATTAAAGGGCAAACATAAGACAGAGAAGGAAGAGTCAAAAGAGGATTTCCATAGGAAGGAAATTGAGTTTGGTTCTTTTTATAGGAGCATAGGGTTGCCTTCTGATATTGAGACAGCTTCGGCAAAGGCATCCATGAAGGATGGCATCTTGGAGGTTGTTTTAGAAAAAGCAGCGAAAGCGATGCCTATTAACATAGAAATTAAATAAGGTTACCTCAATTATTACTGATACTAAGGAGATAATTGAGAGGGCGAGGGGCTCTGAAGTCGACAGATGTGGTTTTGCAAGTCTTTTTGGCGGCACAGTGTCTCTCGCTTGTTTGTTGGAGTTTACGGATGTAATTTTGGGCATGGCTTTTATTTTTGCATGACTATCCTTATGAAGTCAGTTGTCCCGGGCTCCCCGAGCGGGATGCCGCCACTAAAGATCAAGTGGTCGAATGACGGTTTATCCGCTGGGCTGTCCGAATTTCCTAAAATGCCATTATCCTTCAAGATCTTAACTATATCACCCAGCTTTATTTCATCACTGATCTGATGTTTATCGTCACGGGATAGTTTTTTGACGATATCGTCAAAAACAAGTGGGGCAACGATTGGGCTTACGTTAGAGTTTAGGGCGAGTTTTCTTAGAATGTTATAGCTGGGAACTACTGCTATCACAGGAGCAATTGGCTTCAGGGAAGATATTAAATTTGCCGTAAACCCGCTTCTCGTTATAGCAATTACTAAGGAATTTTTCATAGAAAAAGATGCCATCGTTGCCATTTTTGCAATCGTCAGTGAAACATCAATATGACCATTGACATTGTCCGCTTCTTTTGTATTTAAACCCCTTTCGAGATTGGCGAGTTTGTCTTTAAATAAGCGACTTTTTTCCGTCGCTACGGCTATTTTATCCATGTAGTAAACCGACAAATCAGGATTATTCCCAATAGCTGTTTCTTCGGAAAGCATGACTGCATCCGTGCCATCTAATATCGCGTTTGTAATATCGGTGACCTCAGCCCTCGTAGGCGAGCTTTCTTCTACCATAGATTCAAGCATTTGGGTTGCCGTAATGACCGGTTTTTTATACCTATTTGAGACACTTATTATGAGCTTCTGAATTAAAGCAACACCTTCAACCTCTGTCTCAATACCAAGGTCGCCCCTTGCAACCATAATTCCATCAGACACACCAGCTATATCCTCTATGTTTTTTACAGCCTCGGATTTTTCTATTTTGGATATCAAAAAAGCATCCGTCTTATGTTTTTCTTTTATATAATTCCTGACATATAAAATATCTTCCATCTTCCTAACAAACGAAATGGCAAACATATCAGCATTATGCATAATTCCAAAATCAATTGCTTTTAGATCATTTTGCGTAACGGACGGTACATTTAAGGCGATATTGGGAAAATTAACCCCCTTTTCAGCTTGTAAAATCCCACCCTTGATTATTTCGCATAGAAACCTATCCTGCACACTTTCAAAATTCAATATTTTAAGCTTTATCCTGCCATCATTTATAAATATTAAGTCATCTTTTTTGACATCGTTTGACAAATTATCATAGTTTATAACTATACTTCTTTCATCGGATATTTTATTTTTATCGCTTAGGCTTGCCAAAAACACCGTTTGACCACCCCTTAGATAAATTTCTTTATTTACTTGGCTTGCAGTCCTTATCTTAGGTCCGGGTAAATCTATAATTATCGCGATATCATTTGAAATTCGCCTTATTTTTTTTATAATTCTTTCAAAAAAATCAAAATCCCCGTGGGAAAAATTAAGCCTCGCCGCATCCATGCCATTTGCTATTAACTTTTCCAACATATCACTCTCCGCGCTGGAGGGACCTATGGTACAAATAATCTTAGTTTTCTTTTGTCTTAAGGTTGGCTTATCGTTTTTATTCATATTTTTTACAACAATATTCTAATTTGCATCTAAAAATTCTTCGGAAAGCCTATCTTTCAGTCCCGAATTTCGTACCGTTTCCTTTGAACCCATGGCAATGCCTATTGCTTTAAAAGTACCAAAGATAACAATATTTTTCTTGCCTCTTGTTATAGCCGTATATAATAAATTCTTTTTTAGCATCATATAATGCGTCTGATGAAATAATACAATTACATTGTTAAATTCACTACCCTGGGCCTTGTGGATGGAAAGTGCATATGCCGTTGATATATTCTCGTAAACATCTAAAAAATTATATTTAACCAATTTTATCGCTTTATTTGTCATTTTTCCTTCTTGCGCAGTCAAATTTGCACAGGACTCCGCCCCAGTACCGATCTCGTTGCATTTTTTACTTAAATCACTATAATTTGAAAAATCTACGGTCAAATATTTTTCGTTGTGATTGACATCAACTATATAACCGGTATCACCGTTAAATACATCTTGGTCATAATTATTTCTCTTCTGTATCACCTTATCATATAACCTAAACTGAATGCCGTTGCAAATAAAGATATTTTCGACAGACGCTGATAAATGCAATGGCGATATCGGGTTAAATATATCTTGTAATATATTATTTAAATTGAAGTATCCCAAATCTCCCCTTCTCATAGGCGTCAAAACCTGAATATCGTCAAAAAGCATTGTCGGAATAGACATGTTTGCGCTTTTAAGGCCGACATCTCTCTTATTAATCCTATTCTCCACAACCCTTTTAATGAACCGGGTGAAATCTATCAATAGTTCATGTTTTCCCCCGACGGCAATATCATATTCTTTCCTATACTTAATTGTAAAAGAATCGTCCTTTTCGGCAGTAGAAATATTTTTCTCCTTGCAGTCTTTTCTTAGGGTAACAAATTTTTTATTGTTTAAAATGTTATGGGCATTTAAATTTATCAAACCACCCTCATTTTGCCTAAACACCTTAGTCAAAAATGTTGAGGGAAAAAACGGTTTAGTTTTATCTTGGCCATCCATATTGCCAGCTCCCGCATATATTAAATCCCTTAAAACATCACCAGGGCTAACCGCCGGTATTTGATTCACATCACCCACAAAAACAATATTTGCATCGTCTTTTATAGCCTTTAATAACTTGTAAAAAATAATTATGTCGATCATGCTCATTTCATCTATGACGATAAGGTCGTGTGGCAACCTGTTTCTTTCGTTATAGGTAAAATATGATTCGCCGGTCTGCCTATCGTACTGCGCTTTTAAGAGTCTGTGAATGGTTGAAATATTTAACCGCCCCATCTTCTCCTGCGAATGATCGTTGCGTGAAGATAAAGTCTGTCCGGAATTAACAATATCCGCAAGCCTCTGCGCCGCCTTTCCTGCCAAAGATGTTAACGCAATTTTTTCTCCACTATATAAATGTACTATGGTTTTTATTATGGTAGATTTTCCCGTTCCGGGCCCGCCGGATATTATAGAAATCTTATATTTCAACGCATTTAAAACGGCTGTTTTCTGTTCATTCGTAAGTGATACGTGATTATTGCCAAGTTCAAGAAATTTATCCAAATCGTCTAAGGATTCAATTTTATCAGATGCCGGGCTTGCCGATTCTCTAATTCTTTTTAGCTCCTTTGCCGCTCCAAGTTCGCAGTGATAATAAACAGGCATGTATATTCTAGCACAACCCAATCGCTTGCCCTCTTTAGCCGATGTAAAATCTAAAACTTCTTCACCTTTAAGATCGATAGATTTAGACGAAACATATCTATCCCTCACTACTGACAAATAATTATCAGTTCCATAAATACCCTTGAAATCCAGCAACAATTTTCTCTCTTTTATTAAATCGTTTAAATATTTTTTTAAATCTGTTTCTTCCAAATCCTCTATTATTTCTCCGATGCCCTTTTTTACATCCTGATAGTAAATATAACAATTTCCCGAACTCTCACAAATCTGGTTAACGACATACTTTATGGCTTCTTTAATCCTGTTGGGATCATCCTTTTTTATGCCTAACTTTTCCGACATAATATCAGCCTTTTTAAATCCTATACCCTTTATGTCCGTGAACAAATAAGGATTTTCCTTGGCGATGGTAACCGATTTATCCTTAAATCGGTTATAGATGGCCTTTATCTGATAATCACTAAACTGATACGGCTTGAAAAACATTACGGTTTTTCTTAAACCATAGCTCTCCTTAAGCCCCTCTAGAATCACAGCAAGCTTAATCGCTCCTATTCCGTTAACATCCTTAAGCTTTTCAGGTTCATCATCTATTACATCTAATGTTTTTTCTTTAAATTTATCATAAATTTCGCGGGCAATAGCCTTCCCTATCCCCTTAAAAATACTAGATGACAAATATTCTATTATTGCCGTCTTAGTATTTGATAGCGATACTTCGTATTGAGTAAAATTAAATTGGTAACCATATTTTTTATGATATGTAAATTCCCCTTTTAATTTTATTTTTGAATCCATCAACGGCTTATCAAAAAATGTACCTGAAGCAGTTATAAACTTATCGTTTGAAAAAACGTTTAAAACGGTAAATCCGCTTTCCGCATTTTGAAATATAATTTTTTTTATTATACCGTTTATAGTCTTTGCCTTTTTGGCGTTTCCAAATGCTTCAGCGACAGATGCTTTAGGTTGTGTATTATCACTCATAACTTTTTTATTGTTGACCATTTTATACCGTTTGTCAAGGAAATTGGGCAAATAGGCAGATATCAACCAGGCCGGTGTTACATGTAAAAAATTCTCAGGTACAGACCGAGCAACGTTACAAAAAGGACGGGCATAGTCACTATAAAACCCACCTTCATATAATAACCCCAGCTTATCTTTATACCTTTCTTTTCCAATACATTCAGCCATAGTAGTGTCGCAAGCGAACCTATGGGTGTTAATTTAGGACCTAAATCGGATCCAATTACATTTGCATAGATGGAAGACTTAAGCATTATACCTTTAAGGTTTGCCGAATGAATCGCAAGGGAATTTATCATCACTGTCGGCATGTTATTCATGATAGACGATACAAAAGCCGCCAAATATCCAGTGTAGATAGTTAAAGCAAAGACACCGAACCCTGAAAAATATGAAATAGATTTTCCAAGCAAATGTGTTAAGCCTGCATTTTTTAACCCAAAAACAACCAAATACATTCCAAGAGAAAATATGACTATATTCCAAGGGGCATTTTTAAAGACGAGTCTTAAGCTAACTGCAGAACTTTTAAACCCTAAGAAAACGAATAACAAAGCAAAGGTTATGGCGAAAAAAGATACAGGAATATTAAAAAACTCACTCAAAAAATAACCGGCAAGAAGCAATATTAAAATCAAAAAGGAGAATTTAAAAAGCCTGCCATCCCTTATGGCGTCTTTAGGAGTTTTTAATAAACCAATATCATAACTTTTAGGAATATCTTTTCTAAAATAAAGATATAAGACAGTTAATGATATTGCTATAGAAAATATATTGGGAAGATACATATTTATAAAATATGTAAAAAAACCTATATTAAAGTAGTCTGCCGAAACAATATTCACTAAATTTGAAATTTTAAAGGGAAGACTTGCCGCGTCTGCGATAAATCCCCCTGCCATTATAAAGGGTAGCATATTTTTTCTCTCAAACTTGAGGGCCTTCATCTTTTCATAAACTATCGGCGTTATTATGAGCGCCGCCCCATCATTGGCAAAAAGCGCAGCGACTAAAGCGCCAAGGATAATCACATAAACAAATAACTTCCGGCCATTTCCACCCGCAAATCTGGCTATATGCAGAGCAGCCCATTCAAAAAAACCTATCTCGTCAAGTATTATGGAGATTATAATAATCGCGACAAAAGTAAACGTTGCATCCCAGACTATATCAAAGACCTTTATGATATCGTCAAACGCTATCACGTTAAATATAAAGGCAAGCAATGCCCCTATAACAGCGCTGTAACCGATACCGATATTGAATGGTTTCTTAACGATAAGAAAAAGTGTAAATACAAATATTGAGATGGCTATAAAAATTGAATAACCGTAAAGATGCATAACGTTAATATAATCCTTTTAATTAATATATGATATGAATTATAATTCATATATTGTTATTTTATTACGATTATTTTGCTATGTCAACAATATTACGCCATGTAAGAGTGGGTGTAGCTTTGTGCCAAAAAATACTTTACAATAAATTTAAATTTTGCTACCATCATACTAGGAAATATTTGACTAAAACTAAGAGGGCTTGGATGCGAAAACGTGTGAAATTAAATCGCAAAATACAAGGTTCATATTACCCTCCCCCCCCCTACACAATCTGAATTTATGCAAATTATAAAAAATAAACGAATAATAATTATCGGGGTTATTTCTTTAGCTATATGGTTCATAATTGCCATTGCTACGTTCAATATAACATTAAGGCCTATCCAAAATTACGTACACAGCAACGCAAAGATAATCGTGGCAATAACAGCCGTCAACGATGATCTGATGGAAATAAGTTACTACGGAAAAGAGATTATCTTCTACGAAACCTATAAACCCAATGATTACGAGGAATTTACCGAACAATATTTAGATAGCCTATCTGCTCTCACCGATAAAACAGATAGCGATTATAAAAGACTTTTCAAACTACTTTCTTCCACATCCTTTTCCAAGAAAATAAGTCAATCTAATTCCCAATATTTTGGCAGATACATTAATAAATCTTACTACCATTGGAAGTATGTTTCTAAACCGATAATAAAAAGATTCATTAAATATAACGATTTTGTTCCTTTAAAATTATCAAATAAGTTCTTTTTTTCACGCAATATTGATGCGATGACCCTGCCCGTATCAAAATTCATCAATAAAATTTCATTTCAGCTAGTATACTTAGTTCATTTTTCCACGATTGTCTTTATTTTAGGGATAATATTAATCATTATATTGGGCATACTGGTTATATACTATGTTAATAAATTTTTTAGCGCGGTTAAGAAAAATGAACGCAGGTTCAAGATGATGTTCAATAACGGCCCCACCGCATCTCTGATAGTGGATATTAAATCAGGAGATATATATGACGCCAATAAAGCTGCGGAGACGTTTTACGGTTACACAAAGAAAGAGCTATCTGCCATGAACATTAGCGACATCGCGTTAACCACTGAAAACAAAGGCAATACCGAATATCCGATCACAATAGTTACCAATCGGAAACTTAAAAATAATGACATAAAAAGGGTAGAATTAACCGTTTCAAAGATAGAAATAGAAGATAAAGAATATTTTGCAGACTCAATCAGAGATATAACAGACAAGATAATGCAAGAAAATTCCTTAAAAGAATCCGCTGATTTCTTCAAGACACTAAGTGAAAACTTGGTCTCGGGTATTGTCCTTTATAATGAAAAATATATCTATATCAACCCTGAGGGTGAAAGAATTTTAGGATATCCAAAGGAAGATCTTTATCAAAAATACGTTTGGGATATATATCCTGATAAAAATATAAAACAGATTATTAGATCTCAAATCGGCCGAAGGCTAAGCGGAGGAATTTTTAATTCAACTTACACTCTCAAGATAATAACAAAACAAAATGAAGAAAGATGGCTTTTAATATCTGCATCTACCGTTAAGCATAAGAATAAATATACCGCACTTGCAAGTTTTATAGATGTTACCGAGTTGAATAAACTTAAGGAAAGTCTTGAGAAGGATATGGATACTATAAAAATAATTATGGAGAATATCCCGTCAATAATAGGACTATATAGAAAAAAGATAATTTATATGAACCCGTACGGCTTGCAATTACTAGGTTATTCCGAGAAAGAGATTTTAAATCTAAGCTCATTAGATGTGGTAGATGTCAGAGAAGAAGAAAGAGAGATCCTCTTAGAAAATATGAGAAAGAAGCTGAACGGGGAATACACTAATGATAAATATGTCCTAAAGATAAAGAAAAAGGATGGCAGTATTTTTTGGGGAGAGTTTTTTACTTCGACAATATTTTTCAAAAATAAGTGGACAGGGCTGGCCATAGTAACGGACGTGAACGACAGAGTTACAAATGAACTTAAATTATTAAAGGAAAAAGATGTATATAAAGAGCTTGCGGAGCTTGACACCTTAACAAAAATACCTAACAGAAGGGCATTTAATAAGACATTATCAGACAGCCTGAGCAAGGCGATTCAAAAAAACAGGAATTTTTCCCTGATAATGTTGGATATAGACCGGTTTAAAGAAATTAACGATGCATTCGGCCATCAAGCAGGAGATACGGTTCTTTCGGAACTTACCGATTTAGTCAAAGAAAATATCAGAAATAATGATTTTTTTGCAAGGTTTGGCGGAGAAGAGTTCATGATAATAGTTCAAACTCCAAAGCTTAAAAAAGCTGTGGAACTCGCCGAAAAATTAAGATCTACTATAGAAATGCACGATTTTACGTTAAAAATTAATGTTACCTGCAGTTTTGGTGTTACATCCAACGAACAAGACGACACAAACGGTAGTATAATATATAGGGCGGATACCGCACTTTACAAGGCAAAGGAAAACGGCAGAAATAGGGTTGAAGTGTGCGATGGTTCGGCGCACTAAATTATTTAACTAGGGATAACTCATCCTCGTCTATAAAATAATAGTATTTCTTTAATTCAAAAATATTCTCATCTCCAAATGCACCCCTGACTGCATCCGCATAAAAACCGAGTTGACCCAAATCATTAACAAAATTTTTCAAGCTACCAGTCTTGTAATCGTAGATGTCGACCCTTATTTTGACATTGTTATTCTTATCCTCGCTTTTCAACCGCGACATCATCGTTGTTTCTTCTAGTACTATTTTATCAATCCTGCCGTTTATAATATTTCCCGTCAAATAACCGTTAAATTTTATGTCGAAACTTTTTAAATATTGAACCTCGTTATACCCCTTGTAAATAAAATCGCGTATCTTTAATTTGTTTAAACTTTCAAATAAAATGTCGATTTGTTCCTCAAAATCGACTAGTAATCCTCTTAATTCAAGCAAATTATTTAAAGAAATATTTTTTATCATAAATTTTAAACCATCCATTTTTATTATGGATAAAAAATATTCCAGGCATCGTCCGCCGTAAATATCCTCGTATATATTTATATCTTTATTCGAACCTAAATTGACATACCGGTTAAACTTGCCTATTACCTCAAGTATTTTATGCACCAACAACCCTCTTATGACAGGCTTAGTCCCAATGTCTAATGTTTTTTTGTTTGAATCCTCTAAATATGTGCTCACAACACCTTCTTCCTTAACCGATATGTCAATATGTCTATAATTTTCTCCATCCCTAAGATCCGATGGATTTTTTATATTAAATTCCCTTTTAAAAATATTTTTGAGATCTAACCGCGTGCCCATTATCTTTCTGTAATTAAAGATCAATCTGTTATTATTAAAAGTATCGTGTGTACCTTGACCCCTAATACTTGCATTCTTAATAAAAGAAACGATATTTTCGAACCTATTTTCCGCCTGGCTATCTTCACCGGGGCTAAGCGATAGGACCAAATCCATCATTTTATCCGTATTGCCTATTTCGCAGAGAATATCCGACCATGCAATATGACTTGACGAATCGATATTTACATCAAAACCGTCATTAATTTTCCGCATATTTTTGTTCTTTTTTTTATCATCTTTGATTTCATCGGTTATGTAACACAAAAATTTTGACCTTGTTAGGGCAACATACAGGAGCCGTTTAAATTCATTTTCTTCCTTGATTATTTCTTTTTCCCTCTTTCTGCCTAATATATCCGACATTCGTCCATTTTCTGCATCATACTCTGTAGCAGAAGACGCACGCAACGGATTATCTATTAGATTGTCATTAAGCAGGATAAACTCTGGCCTTGTCCCCTCAAAAATTATATCAAATTTATACTTAACATCGCTATTTTTAGCATTATAAGGATTTAAAGGCGTGCCATATATGAAAACAATATCATTTTCAAGCCCTTTTGCGCCATGAATGGTCATTAAACTCACCTTACCCTTATCTTCGGCGCTTCTCGTATCATCCGTAAGCACAACGACTTCGCCTTCTGCCTCCTTATAGCCTGAATTAATCCTTTCCTGCACATCCCTTAGGAACTCGTAAACAGTAGCTCTTTCATAATTCTGTGCAATTAATAGTAATTTTTTTATATTTGCAATAGCCTGAGCATCTTCCGAATATAAAACAACAATATCGAAAATATTATAAATTTTTTTTAAAATAAAAAACGGGCTTAAGCTGTTTATCTTGCCATCTTCATCTAATACTTTTAATTTCCTGAATCCCCTTTTTACAAATTTCAAGGTTCCCAATGGCACTTTCTTATTACATCTTGTATCCGACAATGACTTTAAAATCTTACACAAAGAAAGTTCATCTTTATCGTTAAAGAAAAATTTAAGGATAGCCATTATTAAATCTATCTCTTTTTTTTCATAAAACCCCTTATCTCCATATATCTTGAACGGTATATCGCTATCAGCCAACGCATTTTTAAGATTATCCCAACCCTTACCGCGATGCTTTCTCGAAATTATTTTTATGTGAGATGCAAGCAATATATTATTTCTTTTGCCGGTATCCAATATACGCCTAATTTCATAAGCTACCGACGACTCCTCGCTATCATTATAATCATAGTTCTCGTATTTTTTATTGTAGTCGTTCCCGTTATTGCTATTTTTTATATTCCTGCTATTTTTGTACAATTTCAATATTACGGGATGAAAATTAAAAGCATCCGTATCGCGCAAACCCTCGTTTTCGGATAACCCGGACAACACATTTGCGGCACTGCTGTTAAGGCACTTAAAATAAGAGTTAGAAAAGATTATATTCTGAAATTCTATCAATTTTTTTGTAGATCTAAAATTTTCTTCCATGGTTACATCTTTAATCTCAAAACCCTCGCTTACCTTGGATTTAAAATATGATGTTGCCTCATTGAATATTTTATAATCTGAACTCCTAAATCCATAAATGGACTGATTAGGATCGCCAACAAAAAATATCGTTCCTTTTATTTGTCTTTCTCCGCTCATGCCCATCCCCGACAGTCTTTCGTCCATTATTTTTTTAATAAGCTCAAATTCAATCCTGTTTGCATCCTGAAATTCGTCTATAATCAGGTGATTAATCTTGTAATTTAATTTTTCCTCTACATATTGAAAATTAGCGGAATATAATAACGATAATGCCTTAAATTCAATCCCGGGAAAATCTATCACATTCCTTGACTTCTTTATACTCTCGTACTCCCTTATGATTTTAAATATTATAATCGTGAAGCTTATATAATTTAAAAAGTTTGTCTTTTGATAAAAGCTTACCAATACCGAGTAAAGCATTTTTATTAGTTCCCTTTCGTTATCATTGAGAATTAATGGAGCTTTCTTTAATTTCATAAAATCATTAATCCGCTTGCATCCATCTTTTATGCTTTTGTAAAAATTCATTAAAAATCTGATATCTTTATGTATATACCCTATACCTTCATCTAATGCTAAATCTTCTATGTTTTGTTTTAATAGTTCTACGCTTTTTTTTACCTCTTTATTTTTAGATTCGCCTATAATCCTAACGAACAAGTCAATTAAATTTTCTAAATTTTCATTTTCAAAGAGAGATTTAAAGGAATTCGATATAAGGTTTTCAAAATCTCCTAAATTATCTTTGACCGCTTTAAAGTCCGATGCGTCATCCCCTTCCGACATGAATAAATATTCAATTATTTCTGAGTCTAATATCTGCTGAATATCATAATTAAAAATGTCAGTATAATCTATTTTTAGTTTAGAGTGACGGGCAAATAAAATTACGGAATATATAACAAGGTCAAATTTTTCAAGAACAGAATTTAATATTAAATCAATACCCCTTTGGAGATTAACAATGCTATCGTTAAAAACATAAAAGAAATCTATGAGTCTCCTCTCTAAATCGCTGAATTCACCCTCATTACCACCATTGTTTTTGTGTGTATTATTTTCTACACGACCTACAAGGCGAGTTAAAAAAAATGTATTTATTAAATTTCTTTTTATGAGGGTAGATTCATTGTCATCTATAATTCCAAAACCGGGCAATAATCCGCTTTCTATTGGAAAAAGGTTAATAATTTTATAAAAAAAGCCGTGAAAAGTCGAAATATTGATGTTGGAGAGGTTATTTAAGACAATTAAATATATTTCTGCCGGGGTTAAAATTTGACGCCTTGGTAAATCATGACCAACCACCTCGGTTTCTTGTAATTCTGCAAAACTAGATTTAATGAAATCATCCAGCTCTTTTTTAACCCCTGCATCAGATCTATCGGTAGCAGATTTTACAAAACTGTTCAAAAAAATCAGTCTCAGGGATATGAATTTATCCCTTTTATAATCTTCATTTAATTCGATATATTCTTCATAAATCTGTTTCGCAACCTTAATTATTCTTTCCTTAATGCCTGCAGCCGCATTATCAGTATATGTAATTGTTATTATAGAATTTATATCCTCTCCAACTGCGACAAGCGTCAATATTCTTGCAATTAATACCGTAGTTTTTCCACTACCGGCCGGTGCGGTCAAAGCAATAGATGTATCTATTTTGCAAGCATCAAGTCTGTTTTTCAAAGCATCATTCATATTTATTTTACCTGAAAATGGCAGTTTAATAGCAAATATTCATATAGTCACAATATTTGCAATTATTTTTATTTTTCATATTAGGTAACAAGTCGTTTTCATTGAATACAATCTGTTTCAGTAAACGCCGGGTAGTATCATTAAAAGTACATCCGTTCACATCACACTTAATATCTCTAATGTAACCTGTTTTCTGGGCGGTTACGCTGTTACCAAGAAACACATAGCTTCCACCCAATACATCATAATTATCACTCAACATGTATGCGTAAGTATAAAGTTGAATTGACGATAAATAATCATTGGCATCTTTGATATCTCCGCCACTTATATTATTATTAGCGAAATTTTTGGCATATTCCGCAAAGCCGGATTCTTGAATATTTCCGGTTTTAAAATCATAAATCCACGCATTTTTTTTATTTGTGGTGTTATTGACCGCGTTAGCGCGACTTAAAATAAGATCTATCCTACCATTTAGCCTTATTTTAATAACTTCTAAAGTATCACTATTTTTAAACAATATTTCTCTTTCTTTTTTAAATTCAGTATTCAATCTATTAAAACCATAATTTTCGACCTTACCGGATACATTTTTTAAAAATTTTAAAAATATAAGCTCCAATACTTTATTCATATTTTCTCTGTATTTATAAGGTAACAGGTTGAAAGCGGGATCAATTGAGATAATTTCCCTAAGTTTATCAAGATATATCTTTTTATTAATATCAAGTTGCTCTGAAAATTTAAAAGCATCGCCACTTTCAACAAGCGGCTTTATCTGAGAATCCAAAAATTTTCTTATCGCTTCATGCATTATATTGCCGTATATCATCGGATATTTTTCATCAAAATCCCAACACGGTTTTTTTATTTTGACAATACCATCCAGATAAAATTTATAGCCACATTTTACGTAGTTTACTATTGCTCCGGGCGAAAGGGATTCTATATTCGTTTTTTTAATAACATGATATTTATTTATAGCATTCAGTCCGTCTAATTCATTTGTACGGCGTGCATTATCAGTATTGCCAGCTATGCAATTTGTTAATTTATCCTCTATAAAAAACAAATAGGGCGATTTCAATCTTTTTTTACCATCTATATTAATCGGATAACTAAAAGTAACCTTATCAAAAAGCATCATATAACTTAAAAAATGTGATTTTTGAAAAAGCTCTAATTTTTCAAAAGACGGCATGCCTAATTTTTCCTTAATCTTTGGTGTTAGTAAATAGTCCTTCGGCCTTTTTGACGGAAAATAATCCTCTGATAACCCCATTATGTATGCTGATTTTGCAAAACTATACCGCCCCTCAAGCTTTCCCATAACGGTTATACCGGCACCGTGGACCATTGGCGTAATTTCATAACCCTTAATAAACTTTGCAATTAATAAAAAATACTCCCTGAAATTAAACTTAAATTCATATATATCATTCCTTGAATTTAATGAAATATCATAATAAGCCATGCTCCTTATGGTTCTTATTATAAACTGATTATCGCAACCGGACGGGAATAAAAAAGTAATTAATTTATTGAGATAAATTAAAAATTCCTTAAAATTCAGGGGCATATTGATGTCAATATAGAAATGGGTTTTAAGGTTTTCAAGTTTTTCTGTTACAATTCTTTTTAAATCACCACTTAGCGAAGTCGAGTCTTTAATGTGATATATAAGATTGTGAAGGTTGTCTATGCTATCTAAAATATTCAGTTCGTCTTTAGCATGAACAATATAATCAATGATATCTCGATTATCATCTCTTAAATATAAAAAATTTATAATATTTTTATAACTAAAATTGCAATTTACCATCTCAAGAGCTTTATAAAAATACAAAACATCTTTGTCGTTAAAAGCACTGAGCGGAACAAGAAAATTAGCATCAAACTCAAGCTCTATAAATGCCGAATAAAGGGGCTCGGCATAAGATCTTTCCATTAATACTACTATTATCTCCTGAGGCTTGATGCCCTCTAAAAGGTCTTTCTTTATTAAAGCACAAACATTCTCAATCTCTTCTTGAATGGTTAAACCGGAAACTATTCTTACATTATCCCACTTTGCAGTATTCCCCTTCGCATCTTTGGACTCTCGGTTGTCACTTTCTAGGCAGAACAGTGAATTTGCAATATCCATTTTAATCTTATACCTATCGAGAATGTCACTATGTTTTGCATGTCCTGAAACAGACATTGCTACACGCGGCTCATTGATGGTTTTATTTTCTTTTATTTGAATTTTGTCCATATCTTTATCCGCACCCAATTTTGATATAAAATCGAAATAAATTGAGTATCCAGGATGAGCATCTTTTTTGATATCGGGATAGACGTATGGCAGAATAACTGTAAAGTTCTTTGCGCTGTTCTTTAATTTATTTAAAAAGTTTATCTGAACGGGCGGAACATCATTGATTAGTGCAATAAAAATATTTTTATCTCCATAATACTTCTTGAAGACTAGGCCTGTAATTAATTTAAAATTGTCGGCGGACAAACCAAATAATGTGCATAAATATGACGTAGGCTTAATATTATCATTAACAAAACCGCTCATTAAAAGCGTGCCATCAATTAAATTTAAATCTTTCAATCTACCCTTGTATGCTGCATCCACCTTTACGATAAGTTCAAACTGTCCTTCGATTCCTTTATAGCCACAAATTAAATTTAATAAATCCGATAAACGGGGGTCATGTACATACGAGCTATCATCCGTCAATGAGCCCACACTGCCGGTAATTGCCAATGCATTGCTAATCCCTTCTATATCCACATTGTAGCCGTAAAAATCATTAAGCAACATTGTTATGTCTTCTGCTAGGCTAAAAATAGCACCGATATTTTCTTGGGGTAGCTCCTTATATCTCCGTAATATATCGTAAATTATTATATTTTTATCCTCACGATTAATATGCGCTATCTTCGCACTGTTATCAATGGCCGGTTTTGTTGAATTAGCATGTGTCGCCGTTATTGTATCGTTACCTTTTAAAATTTCCAACATAGCAAAATCATTGAATTCGTCAACGACCTCGTTCATTGTTTTGATATTTGGAATAAACGCAACATCCTTGTCATTGCCCAATTTATTTTTAAAAGACAAGAGGATGAAAAATTTTAAAAGGTAACGAACTCTATTGGTTGGAACTATAACCGTTGTATTGTTAGTTTCTTTGAAAATATTAACGGTATTGATATTGCGATGGCAATCATAAGAAGATGTCTTTATTAAAAAATCGGTAATCTCGTCAGCCGTCTCAAGAAAATTATTATCGTAAAATGGAAAAAGTTTCAATTTTTTCATGTCGTTGCGACCGCTCTCTTAAGAATGATACTATAATATAACACATTAGCAATTTTAGAAAAAGAAAAGAACTTGAAAAGATCTGGAGAGCGCGATAGAATAGGGGCATGTTTAAATCCAGAAAAGGAACTTACATTTTTATACACTTGTTTTGTTTTGTATGTTTCTCCGCTATCATAGCAATATCTTTTAACTACAAAGTGGCTTACGGAAAAAATATTCACCCAATAGACAATAATACATCAACATTATTGAATAAGATTTATGTCCGGAGACATAAAATTTTATCTCATAGCTTTAAATTTTTACATGAGGAAAAATTAACCTTTAAAATTACATATTTAAATTTAATTAATGCTGGAGAAGCAACCTTACAAACCTACCCGGGTAAGTACGAGTCGAAAAAAGTTTGCGTTATCAAAGCAGTTGCCTCTAGTGCTGGATGGTTGCGTTTCTTTTATTATGTGCATGATGAAACTTTCAGCTACTTTTCATTAGATAAATATTATCCATATTTTTTGATTATGAAAAGAAACGAGGGACAGCATCATGATTTTACAGAAGAAAGTTTAAACGGCGATTATAATAAATTAATTAAATCAAGTAAATATAAAACAGCATGGAAAGATCTTAAAAACAAAGAATATATGAAAAAACTTAAAATAGAATACAACGCGCCTGCTCTTTATAAGAACAAAATAGGCTCAAAGTGGAAACCGTATATTGCCTTTAAAAATACACAAGATGTATTAAGCGCTTTATATTATTTAAGAATGCTGAATTTAAAAAGTAATAAAGACTATTATATACCGGTGTATGAAAACACCAAAAGATACATTGTGCTGATTAAGACAGGCAAATACTACAATATAAATACACCTGCTGGAAAATTTAACACCATAGAAGTCAAGGCTTATTTAAACTTTAATGGGGTTTTTGTACACAAAGGAAGTTTAAAAATATACCTTACAACGGGTGCAAATCACATCCCCGTATATCTGGTCACAAAAATACCCATAGGCTACATGACGGCGATCCTGATAAAGAAAAAAGGTTAAAAACAGTATTCAGTATAACTCTTGTCGTCTCTTTCTACCCTTTTATACCCGTTATCATGAAGCCTACATGAAACGGTAGATTTTTAATTTTCAAATCCTTGAATCCTCTATCGCTTAGTATGCCCAACATTTTATTTCTATCGAATGCCATTATGCTGTAAGTGAGCCACCGATAAGCACCTTTATCTATTAGAGACCCTATTGCCCTTATCAGTGAAAAATATATTCTGAAAAATGTCCTCAATAATTTATTTTGAGGTCTGCCCATTTCCAACAATATAAATTCCCCGTTCTTTTTTAAAATCCTCATAAGTTCCTCGGCAAAAACTTTCGTGTCATTGATATTCCTTAGTAAAAATCCAGCCGTAACCACATCATAACAGCAATCCGGTTCATCAAGTTTCATGGCATCTTCCATCTTGACGCATATATTATTTATTTTGGCTTTTTCAATTTTTTCTTTGGCCACCCTAAGCATATCCTTATTAAAATCTACAGCTATAATTTCAACCTGTTTTTTAGCCTTCTTTGCCTTTCTGGCAATATCAATGGCTATAGAACCGGTACCCGTTGCCACATCAAGTATTTTATAGCTCTCTTTTTCCGTCAAAGCCTCTTCCGCAGCCATCTTCCTCCACACTCCATCAATACCTAAGCTAAACAGATGTCCCATAAAATCATAAACACCTGCAATAGAAGAAAAGATACCCAGTATTCTTTCAGATATATCACTATCTCTCATTTTCACCACAAATATTAAGGTTCCTTTGACATGAATTTTGGCAAAGGTGTATTTTTAAGCAAAAGTTTCGCAAAGCTCTCATCCTTTAAGGGTTTTGACAAAAGAAACCCCTGTATGCAGTCACAACCAATATTTTTTAAGAACGATAGCTGCTCTTCAGTTTCAACCCCCTCCGCAATGGATTTTATATTCAATTTTTGCGCCAGATACACTACGGCTTCCGTAATATATCTAGAATGTTTGTCGGCAAGCATCTTTCTTACGAATGAAATGTCTATCTTAAGATCGTCGAAGGGAAAATCTGCTAAATATGATAGAGAGGAATATCCGGTACCGAAATCGTCTATTAAAAGTTGAATACCGATCTTCTTTAATGAATTTAAAAGCTTGTTTGAATATTCGGAATCTTCAATAAATGTTCTTTCGACCATTTCCAAGGCAAAAAATTTTGGGGCAATATTATATTTTTTAAGCGCCTTAACAATATTTTCTTCTAAGTATTTGCTTTTAAAACTTGCAGAGGAAATATTCATCGATATAGGCACAACCATTAACCCTCTGTCTAGCCATGTTCTAATCTTAGAAGCAACTTCATCTATGATCCAATTTTCGACCTCAGTAATCATTCCGCTTTGTTCAAGAAAAGGAATAAACTCCATCGGGGGTATTATTTCACCCCGCCTTTTCCACCTCAAAAGCGCCTCCGCACCTCTCATAATACCAGTTTGTGTATCAAAGCAGGGCTGATAATGTAAAATAAATTCCTTCTTTTTTATGGCTTCCTTAAGGGAATTTCTTAACTCTATCTTTTTCCTGGCATATTCTTCAAATTCTTTCTTAAAACATCCTACTCCGCTTTCGCCTTTAGACCTGACATTTAAAAGGGCAGCTTCGGCTTTACTTAATATATCACGAGGTATTTGAGCATCTTTCGGATAAAAGGATATGCCAGCATTAAAGGAAATATCCACACGTTTATCATTTATGACATATGTGTCGCCTAAAAACTCCAAAATTTTATCAACTATAACCAAGGCATCTTCCTTGTATCTTAAATTTTTTAAGAATACAGCAAATTTATCAGCTTCCAACTTTGCAATAATATCGTAATCTTTTACCTGCTTCTTTATTCTTTCGAATATTTTTACCATAATTTTGTTCCCAATTTCAAAACCCAGTGTCTGGTTTATCAACGAGAAATTGACAGGATTAATTATTGTAAGGGCGCAAACCAAGCGTTCATCCTTATCGCCTTGAAAAAATGCTTCCATTTTATCCCTTATAAACTTCCTATTTGGCAAACCGGTCAATATATCAAAATAGAAGAGTTTATACATTGTCTCTTCTGCGATGAGTTCTTGCGTCATATCCTTCCCGACTACTATGTAATATTCCGTATATTTACCAACCTTAAAGGGTATAATATCGGTATATCCGTAAATAATTTGCCCGTCCCTTGTCCTATACGTGAACATATCGGTTAGGATTTTATCCGATAAGAGTGTGTCTTTGAATTTTTTTGCAAAATCACTTTTTCCTACGCCACCCAAAAAAAATGTCCTATAATATTTACCCCTAAGCTCTTCCGTGGAATAACCAAATATCTTATAAGCGCTTTCGTTAAGATATAGAAGCTTAAAATATTTATCTGTGATAATAACAAAATCGGACCCGGAATTTAATGCCTTAGAAACCATAGCAGACCATTTTTCGTCCTCTATCTTGTCTAGCGCATAATGCAGATCAATCATTATTTCTTTTAGTAATTTATATGTATCTTTATCAAAAATACCTTGTTTTTCAGAGTAAAAATTTAATGAACCGATTGTCTTGCCTTTTTTTATTACAGGTATTGATGCGCTTGAAAGGTAACCTCTTCTCAAGAGTTCGTCTTTCCACGGTGCCATAACAGAATTTCTTGAAGTATCATTATTAATAACTATCTTTGATTTCAAAAATGAGGATAATGATGGCCCTTGTTTGGCATTAGGCCTGGTTAAAGCATTTTTTACATAATTAATGTAATCGCTTTTATCGCAAGCGAAAGTACGCTTTAATTCTTTATTCTTATCAAAAATACCAATCCAGGCATATTTAAACAAGCCTCTATTTACTATTTTATTGCATACGTCTAATAATAAATCGGCTTCGTTTTTTGCTCTAACGATAAGCTGGTTTATTTCTGAAAGGGTCGCATATAACAATGACGTAGATTCTATTTTTTTCTGCTGTTTTATTTCATTTGTAATATCTCTTGAAATATCAACAAATCTGAGCGATTTACCGTCTATTTTAACAGGAACTATGACCGTATCAAGGTAAAATAAACTTCCCCTTTTATCCCTATTTGTAATTACGGACCTAAAAATTTTGCCCTTAAATATAGTTCTCCTTAGGGTCGCATAAAATTCTTTATTGTGCAGTCCGGATTTAAAAATCCTTAGATTTTTACCAATAATTTCATTTATTTTATAACCGGAAATATTTTCAACAGCTTTATTTGCGTGAATTATGGTTCCTCTTTCATCTGCCATAACAAACCACTCCGAACTTTGTTCTAGAGCCTCGTTTAGCAACCTGATATTTATGTTTTTATCCATAATTATGAGTTGGTTTATCTCTCCCAAGGCAACAAATCGTTTCTCAAACGCCTTTTGCTTTGAAATATCCAATACTAGGGCCAACCCTGCAGGCTTACCGCCGTAGTTAATAGTGCAAGCAAAAACAATCGTCGGTATAAGCAATCCCGCTTTTGTTTTGTGTGCATGGCTCATCTGTTCAGCGACAAAAACCTCGCCGCCTATTCTTCTTTTCATCAAGTCTTTCACCGATGCTTTATATTCATCCGGCACAAGATCATAAGGATACATGGTTCTCAATTCACTTTCGGAATACCCAATAAAATCACAAAAAATTTTGTTCGCAAGGACTATTTTACCATCGCCTTGATATAAGACTAATCCTATTACGGAAGAGCTAATCAAGGCTTCTAGAAGTTCTTTCCCACCTGTCGTTTCTATTTGCATAATCATTTATTTTTATATATATTATCTTCCGACGGAAACGAACCGTTTTTTACCTCATCTTTGTAATCTTTCAATGCATTGACCATTAATGACCTTGAATCAGCAAATTTCTTAACAAATTTAGGGGGGTTTTTATCCAGCATTCCGACGGCATCGTAGTAAACAAGTACCTGCCCATCCGTAACCCTACCTGCTCCTATCCCTATCGTCGGTATGGAAACATTATTCTGCACTCTTAACGCAGCCTCTTCAGGCATAGCTTCCAAGACAATCATAAATGCACCGGCCTTTTCAAGGGATATCGCATCATTGACTAATTCCTCTATCTGAGATGCAATCCTTCCCTGAACCTTGTACCCGCCCATAATGTTTATAAATTGAGGCATTAATCCGATATGAGCTACAACAGGGATACCGCTCTCGGTTAATCTTTTAACGGTTCCGGAAATGAACTCTCCGCCTTCCACTTTTACGGCATTTACTCTGCTCTCCTTAAGAACCCTACCGGCATTGAGTAATGCCAGCTCTGCACTAACCTGATAAGACATAAACGGCATATCACATACCACAAAAAAATCTTTCAGCGCATCCTTGACAATCTTAGCATGATAAATCATTTCATCTAATGTTACTCCGACGGTGTCATCTTTTCCCTGAACCGTAGTCGCAAGAGAATCGCCAACCAATACAATATCAACACCGGCTTCCCTGGCTATACCTGCTTGAACATAGTCATAAGCGGTAATCATCACTATTTTTTCCTTACCGAGTTTCATCCCGGCAAAATCTTTTATTCCTTTATGCATAGCAAGACCATGTTAAAAGTTTATATCCATGCCTTATATTCTATAAATTTATCGTAATGCTCTGAAACAATAGATGCAAACGCCGCAGAATATAACCTTGACTCAACATTATCCGATCTCGAAGTAAGAACTATGGGAACGGCAAGCCCAACCACAACACCTGCAACCTTTGCCCCTGCCAAATATTCCAAATCCTTAAAGAGGATATTGCCCGATTCTATATTGGGTACGACAATAATATCCGCATCACCTGCAACATCGCTTTTGATCCCTTTTTCAATAACTGAATCTTCAGAAATTACAGTATCAAACGCAAGCGGACCGTCGACTAGGCCTCCAACTATTTGCCCTCTGTCCGCCATCTTTGAAATTATCGCCGCATCTAGGGTTGAACTTATTTTTGGATTTACGGTTTCAACGGCAGATAACATAGCTGCTTTCGGACACTTAATGCCAAGCATTATAGCCAAATCTATTGCATTTTGAAGTATTTGAGCCTTTTCAGTTATATTAGGACTAATATTTACCGCCGCGTCGGTTATTAATATTAATTTTTTGTATGTCCCAATTTCCATTAAAAATACATGTGAGACATACCTGTTTGTCCTTAGACCATTTTCTTTTGCAATGAGCTGATGCATAAAAACATCAGTATGGATATGCCCTTTTATTATAATATCTACCTTTTTTTCAGAGGCCAACTTTGCGGCAATACAAGCCGCATCCGAATCATTTTTAGCATCAATTATGTCGATAGCACCAAACTCATCTGTCTCATTGCTGCCAGCACTAAGAAACCCTTTATAGGCACGATCACTTCGAAGGATGGACATTATATCGCTTTTGTTCCCTATTAATTTAGGGGTTATAAGGCGACTTCTGTATGCCTCAATAAAGCCTCCAGTCACAAGGGTATCTTCCGCCACAACTATAGCGGCTTTTTTTTGAGATAAACCCCGAGCTATTTCTACAATTTCACTTAATTTTTTTAACATTTATAACAAGTTGATAATACAGACTATATTATTTTACTTAAAATGCTACCTGTTTTATGGGCATTAATCGCAAGTCGACCATTGCCATCATATCGAGCGCCCACATTTGCTGAGCTGCCATTAGCTTGATTTGTCTGTATATTTTTATTAAGATTTTCAACTGAATGATCTAACGCATTTATCAAGCCGTTATCCAGTGTTTTTGCAGTACTTAACGCCAGCGCCGTGGTCTTATCGGCAACATCATTAGGACCTGAAATTTTTTGATACCGTCCGTCCCGGATATCGGATTGATTATTTTGAAAAAGCCGAGAAACTGTTTGATCGCTACTTGAACCGTAAACCATGATAACCTTCTCCTTTATTACAAAAGTAAACCATCGTTACTGCGCTCCCTATCAACGATAATATCATGAAAACACATATTGTCAAATTTTAACATTGGTCTCTAATCGGTAATTCATTAGTAAGAATATACGCTGGACAGCGCTATATAGTAATTTTTTAAATATCCAAGATATATCCTTACAAGCCGCCTATATTTTTTATAACTGTTTACCGAAATTAAAGGGGTTAAAGATTTAAAAATATAGGAACATTTTAATAAATTTTTATTCTCTAGATAAGAACAGCTTGCGGATGCCATCCCCGCATCATTGCTTAACCTTAGAGAAATTGGCAAAAAGTAGATATTAGATTTTTTTGGGAGTTTAATTATAACCCTTGCAATATGTTCAAATGGATAGCCCATTGATAAGGGATAAACCCTATGCGGCTTTAAAACAGCATGAATAAGATCCATACCGATAGGCACTATTTGATGAAACACCATCTTATCCCCTCGTATCTGCCCATAATTATTATCCGAAAATTTGATTTTTAGTACAATATTTTTATTAATGTTTTTAATATTTATATATTTATATTTTTTTACGTTTGCACCAGGAAGAAAATTATACAAAAAATTTGTAGTTTTTATATTTTTTTGATATGCGCTCTCACCCTTCAAAGATGACCTTTTGAAGTTAGAATAAACGCCTTTATAAACAACCTTAATTTTCCCATCCAGCAGTCCCTTTCTATTTATTCTTCCAATAAATCTAAAAATCTTTTCATTCATACTTGCTTTTTGCGCAGGAAGAGTGATAAATCTGTGCTTTCCGAAAGGCAAAAGTTCGACCCCTCTCCTGCCTGCCAGATTATACGGGAGGCTAAATGCTTTATATGAGGGTGAATCCGGATACAAATAAAAAGATTTACCCTTTATATTTACTCCTACAATAACAGAATCAAACTGCCTAGGCGAAACGGATTTAATATTTAAATTTGGAACATTCAATGATGCAACAAGAACAGGGAACGCATCAATATCTCTAATCTTTAACATTGAAATCAAGAGCGAAGCCAAAGACTTTGAGTCACCGTAACCATTGGACAATGTAAAAGAAACGACTTGTGGTTTATAGCCATTTATACCGTAGCCTATTCCGACATACCTAAACGATTTAATAAAATCGTCGTAGATTGAGATCGCCGTTTTCTTTTGAAACTTATTTTTAATATCACCCGTACTTTTTTTAACGAACGTATTTATTCGTTTATCAATTTTGCCGGATTTTATAAACAGTTCACTTATATTGTTTAGCAATTTATCCCATGACATGTAAGTTGAAAAGGATATATACTTCTCATAATTTTTAGGTGAAAGACTAAGGGGTTCACTTTTTATAGCCGGAATATTCTTGATACGCAAATAAACCTTAATGTATTTTTTGTGTCTTATGCTTACAACACTTTTTACAACTTGAGATTTATAGCTTATGTTATGCAGATATAAATTAACATTTAAACTAGCAGGGTAAATTAGTGTAAAACTGGTATCCTTTACCGGAATAGTGTGCGTAAAAATGTCCGTATAAAATACCCCGTTTTTAATAAGTGGTTTAAAGTTATAAATTTCGTAAGCAAAATTGATAATAGAACCATCTTCCACCGCAGGCATAGATAAAGTCAGATACTTCATACCTGAGTATATAGGATAGCTAATGGCAATACGCGAAGACACAATATTGACCGCATGTTTTCCCATGGGAATCTTAAATCTTCCGTTAAGAATAGTATAAGCACTCAGCAACTTAACCTTTTGATATTTGGCGAAAAAAGGAACAACCACCTCGGAATATTCGTTAATCCCTCTTTGCGACAATATCTTTATAGATTCATGGACATATATCCTAAGCCGATAATTTTTATTTAATTTAAGGATGATATTTTTCTTGAGCAATTCGGCGGCAAATTTTTTATCATGGCCAGTTGTATTTAGAGCAAGGGACTGAATCGGGTTCATGAAAACCAAAACCGCAATAATCATAACAAAATAAGCAATGAAAAGTGGTAACCTCATTTTTATCATTAATGCATTCCCTTGTGTTAAAAATTTATCATTCATAGTCTAATTTAGTTTGCATACATTGAATATAGAACATTTTTCACAGCTCTCTTCATTTTTGGTTTTAGGACAGAGATTAAGGATTCCTAATCTTGTAATGGCAAAATCATACTTTATCGGGTCAAAATGATCAAGTTTTTTAAGATTATTGGTGATCTCTTCCGCCATTCTAAATGAAGGGTTCTTACGCTTTGTTAATCCAATATATTGACTAATTCGACCTATGTGTGTATCAACAGGCATTATTAACTGGTATGGTTGAATATCCGGCCATATGCCAAAATCAAGATTATCAGAGTTCCTTATCATCCATCTTAGATATAAATTCATTCTCTTACACGGGCTGTTATTGAACGGAGATGTAAAAAAGAAATGAGCTTTTGAATCTTTTGGCACAACAAGACCGTTGTACACATGGGAGAAATCAGCAAGCTTAATAGCCCTTTCGGAAAAGCTTATTATAGCATTTTTTAGATTTAAATCAGATGGATTGTAGCCCTCCATGAAAAACTTCTCTATCGAACCATATTTTTTTAACATCTCGCTCAAAATAGAAAAAAGGATAATAATGTCTTGTTCTTTGATGAATCTATAGTAAAAACCTTTGAATAATTTTGAACATTCGGCTATATCAAAATTAAGTGCAAATTCATAAAATTCATGGTTAACAATCTTGTCAATTTTATTGATAACTTTGAGAATTTGACTTACGCTACCGAATGCAAATCCTGCAGCTATAAAACCGGCAACCTCAATATCCTTAGGATCGTCAAATTTATGGACAAAACCCAGCGGATCAGAATAAAGATATGATTCCTCAAATTTTTCATACAACGGTTCAAGACATTCTTTTAATTTTTTTTCCTGATTTTGCGGAACCACGCATTTGACGGTGCGATTTTTATAAACAAAAGTTCTACCATTAGGCAATGACCAGCAATCGCCCTCCTCGAGCGGATAAGGGACATCCTTTCCTCTTCCGATAAAGACCTCTTTTCCGTCAATTATCGTAAAAAAATTAAAATCATTATCTTCCCAGATCAATGACCCGCCCGAAGACTCACCGCTTACATTATTATTAGTATTCACAAGTATTATCTCTCTAACTATCTGTAATGAAAATAAAAAATTCCCAATTTGGCCTGCTATTTATGTAATGATGCGTTTTCGGTTATTTTATGAGCAAAATCTATTCCAAATTTCTCACAATTCAATAGATCTTCCTCAAAAGGCGTCATTTGAATCTTTAAACCATTTTGCACAATGACAAACCTAAGACTTTTAAGGATATCCTGTACCATTTGGACAGCCTCACCGCTCCAGCCGTAGCAACCGAAAACGGCAGCCTTTTTATTTTTAACATTCAGCGTAACTAGAGACGATATCATATCAAATATAGGCTGCGGCGGTTTTGCGTTAAGGGTTGGCGAACCCACAATAACGGCATCCGAATCTTCTATAATGTCAACGACGTTTTGAGCGTCGGCACTAATCAAATTTACCAATTTAACATCCGTTAGTCCGTCTATAGCGGCGCCTTTTGCGATACGCTCTGCCATTTTTTCGGTATTACCGTAGGCCGACGCATAAATGACAGCTATCTTCTTTACCGTTTCATTTGCATTTACAGTTTGGCTTGCCTGCCTATACCAATCGATATATTTATTTAGGTCTTTTCTTAAAATAGGGCCGTGTGATGGCGCAATTATGTCTATATCGTAATTTTTCAGTTTATCTAACGCGCTTAGCGCGTAATTTTTAAACGGCCTCATTATGCAAGCAAAATAAAATTTAAACGCTTCGAAAGCCTCATCCTTATCCCCAAGCAGATCGTTAAAGATATTTATATCACAATAGTGCGTTCCTAAAAAATCGCATGGAAAAAGGATTTTATCCTCCTTTAGATATGTAAACATAGTATCCGGCCAATGCAAAAACGGCGCACCTACAAACTGAAGCGTTTTACCGCCCAGATCAATTGAATCGCCATCACCAACTATAATATTATTGTAATCTTTCTTAATGATGTGTTTGACAAAATGTTGGGCATTTTTTGAATAAACCAATGTCGCATCTTTCGCTATGTCCTTTATCAAAGAAAGTGCACCGGAATGGTCTGGCTCGGTATGATTCAGTATTATGTAATCAATTTTAGATATATCGGTCAATCCGCTTAACTTGTTTATTAATTGATCCTTAGTGTTTAGTTTAACCGTGTCTATGAGCGCAGATTTGCGACTTCCCTGAATAAAATAAGAATTATATGTAGTTCCATTATTCGTAGGGACCACTATATCAAACACTCTCAAATCCGGGTCTAACGCGCCAGTGTAAAACACGCCGTCCTTTATGGCAACGGCTTTTTGGGATGCAATACTGTTATCATCCATATGTTCAAACCTCCTTGCTTAGTTCCAGGCCGACACACTCAAAGTGCGACTATAATCCGTAAGTGCATAGCCTATTTAATTAATTTCACCTTTATCATTATATCATATATAATAATTTATTATAACTATAAGCATAAGGACATAGGCATGCAGCCGAAAGAAACATGTATCTATATTCATATCCCTTTTTGTAAAAGCAAATGCTACTACTGCAGTTTTTATTCTATCCCGACGTTAAAATTAAACGATAACATCTTTAAAGATTATACAGATCTGCTAACACAAGAGATAGAAATAATAACTAAAAGATTTGCTCTTTCGGCATCGCATGTAGACAGTATATACTTCGGAGGGGGCACCCCCTCCATTATGCCTATTCAATTCTTTAAAAACTTATTGGAAGCCATTAATAACAACTTCTGCATAACAAAAAATACAGAGATTACCGCGGAAATAAATCCCGAAAGTGGAAGTATGAATAAATTATCAGAATTAAAACAGATTGGCATAAATCGTCTATCCATAGGAGCGCAGAGCTTTAATGACAAAATATTAAAAACTGCAGGAAGAATCCATAACAAAAAAGATATTTTTACCGCAGTAAATAATGCAAAAAAAGTGGGTTTTAGCAATATATCCCTTGATCTAATAATCGGGCTTCCAGGACAGACAGAAGCCATTTTTTGTGACGATGTAAAACAAATGCTAACTATGGAACCAAAACATATCTCCGCCTACATGCTTAGCATTGAAAAAGAAACAAAATTTTACAAAGCTCGTAACGAAAAAAATAGAACGGTATTCATATCGGAAGAAAAAATAGCCACACACTATGAAAAATTATGCAAGTTATTAGATGAAAACAATTATATCCATTATGAAATATCTAATTTTTCAAAAAACGGATATGAAAGCAAACATAATTTAAACTACTGGCACAGAGGCGAATATATCGGCATTGGGCCGTCCGCCGCCTCTTTTTTAAAGCTTAAAAATATGAGAGAAATAAGGAAGACTAATCCGCCCGATTTAGACGCATATAGAATTAATGTCTTGAATGAATCTATTGGCAGTAATAGTACAGAAATCCTAACTGAAAAAGAAAAAATCAATGAAGAAATATTTTTGTCATTAAGAACAAGAGGCGGAATAAAACTAAATAGGCTTTTAGAGTTTGTCGAACCTAATATTATAGAAAATCTTATAAAGGCGGGACTTATGTACATGCAAGACATAAAACATACACGCAGGCTAAATAAAAATATTGCATTAACCGTAAAAGGTATGCTTTTATCATCGGAAATATTTGCCCGCATCATGCTTTGATACTTTTATATTGCAATATTGTCCGCTAATATCTATAATTGTATACGCTACAAGATTATATGCGGAGAGATGGCCGAGCGGTTTAAGGCGACGGTCTTGAAAACCGTTGATGGCAACACCATCCGGGGGTTCGAATCCCTCTCTCTCCGCCAGACGTATGACATAGAACCTTGGAGTTATCAAGTCCTATGCCGAACTTTTATTTGGCAAAATAGCATTAAAGGTTTCCGGGTTATTGAACCCATTTTGAAATATTGAGGTGCACACTGTTTTGCTTCATATGTACCTTTCTATCAAATAGATTAGATGTTTTCTTGCTCTGTCAGCATAACAATTATTCAGGACTATCATTTCTTGAGCATCACCAAAGGCTTTTTAAAAAACAGAATTTGAAAAAGATATTTTGGTAAGATTAGATCTATGTTATCATATATGCGATTAGAAACAATATTATACGTATTTTAAAGCTATTGAATAACAAGAAACAAACCTATGCAAAAGCCTTACTACAAAAAAACTAATTTTACCCTATATCAGGCAAATACATTGGATTTTCTAGAAGAAATTCCGGAAAGCTCTATTGACATGATCTTCGCGGATCCTCCATATTTTCTGTCTAGCGGATCGTTTAGTTGCCAAAACGGAAAGATGGTTAGCGTTAAGAAGGGGGATTGGGATTTAAGTAACGGAACCAAAAATAACTTTGAGTTTCATAGCGAATGGATAGAGAAAAGCCGGCGGATTTTAAAGCCGAACGGCACAATTTGGATAAGCGGGACTTATCACTCAATTTATCAATGCGGATTTGCATTGGAGCTAAACAAATTTCATTTTTTAAATGATATTGTCTGGTTTAAACCAAATGCATCACCAAATTTGAGTTGCCGTTTTTTTACCGCTAGTCACGAAACCTTAATCTGGGCTAGAAAAGAAAAAAAGGAGAAACATACCTTTAATTATAAAGCTATGGTTGATTGGGATAATAACTACCAAAAAGGAATAAAATGCAACCATTGCGGCACAAAAGACCTATATGAAATTTTTCATGAAAAGGGAAAACAAATGCGAAGCGTTTGGGCAATCAACACACCTCAAAAAACAGAAAAGGCCTTCGGCAAACATCCGACTCAAAAATCAGCAGAATTATTAAAAAGAATTGTTTTAGCAAGCACGAATAAAGGCGATGTCATCCTTGATCCGTTTACAGGAAGCTCAACAACGGGTTTAGCAGCATATTTGTTCGGACGCAGATTTATCGGGATAGATAATGAAAAAAAATATCTAGACTTATCAATAAAACGATTTGAAGAGCTAGCCAGGGATATGAAAAGTAAATCTGCCGCAAAATAATAATGAAAAATTTAGAATTTTATAGAACGGCATTAAACTGCGACACAAAAGAACAAATTTTTGATTTTATTATCTCTAATCTAAAACCAAGTAATACGATTTGGTCCTATTTTGCAAATTGGAAAAAAGTTTTTACCAACACAAAACAGATTGAACCTGCATTGAATAGTCTTAATTATTTAATTGGCAAGGATAATTTTGACGATGCTTTTAGGGATTTACTCAAGAAGAATCCAAGTATTGCAAGGGTTATTCCTGCTTTGGTTGTCAGGGGCGGAAAGAATACTAAAAAGTTCAATATCCTTATTGATTATCAAAATAAGAAGCTTACTTATGAAGATTACGACTTTTCTAAAAAAAATATATCTACTGACGATATAGAAAGATATTTGAGATTCACAAAGGAAACAGGGCTAAAGGCCTTGCTCACTGGTAAGAAGATCACGAACCTTGTTGATTATATGATCGGGGTTGAGGCCGGACTTGATAGTAACGCCCGAAAAAATCGCGGCGGTCATGTAATGGAAGATATCGTAGGGATATTTATCAAAGACATTTGTGATAAACAGCATTTTAGCTATTTGAAAGAGGCTAATGCCAATAAAATAAAGTCAACATTAGGATATAACGTACCTGTTGATAAATCATCGCGCAGATATGATTTCGTAATTGACAATGGTAAGGAATTATTTATTATAGAAACAAATTTTTATAGCGTAAACGGTTCAAAACTAAAGTCAACCGCAGCGGAGTATCGAAGTTTATTCAATGTACTGAACGGCAAATTTAAGTTCTTTTGGATCACGGACGGTAACGGCTGGAAAGATGCGTCAAGACCGCTGCAAGAAACCTTCGAACATAACGATTATCTTTTCAACCTAACAATGCTTGAAAAGGGTATTTTAGAATATTTATTAAAACGTAACGCAGCCCTTTTATTTTAGAGGGATATAGATTAAATCAGCTTATGTCCTTTTTTGCGAAGATAAAAGCTGATACAGTAAATATCAGAGCTGTATAACACAGAGCATAAACAACCCTATATAATATGCTATTCGCTAAAATAGGTATTTTATACGCAGCTTCCGAGCTTATGTTAAATATAGAAAAGTTAGGCAAAACGGTATAGATAAAATGAACTATGCCCTTTAGCGCCTGATTGGCCTGATGAACAATGATTATCTTCCCGTCTACAACCCTTTTATCCGGCATTACAAGGTCATTCATCTTACTTGAGATATTGCCGATAAAAAAGATAAGTATGGTAAATATCGAGGCCAACGATTTAGATGTTATAAGGGAAAAAAACAAAGCTATAACCGATATAAATACAGATGCCATTATGATAAAGAGCGCCTGGATTATTAACGGCTGCGGCAAAGAGTACATAGCGGAAAATTTAACGGGCACAACATATTCATGCATAATTAAAAGAACAAAATAAAAAATCAGCATCATTGTGATGGTAGAAAATACAATTGCCGCCGTGAGCCCCAAAAAACGCCCTATTAAGTAGTGTGTCCTTTTCAATGGTCTCGCAATAGTCAAAAAAATACTCTTCTTTTCTATATCATCATACACAACGGAAGAACCTATGAATATACCTATGAATATATTAAAGATGGTTATGGCAAAAATAGAAAAGTCTACCATAATTCTGCCCTGACCTATAAAACTAGTCTGGGAAACAAAATAGCTTCCGGAAACAAGTATCAAGGCAAAGATTAGAAAGGCATAAAAAATCTTGGAATTTTTTATCTCTTTGAATGAATACATTGCCCCATATAAAATTTTTTTCATAAAAGACACTCTATTTAATTTTTCTTATTTTTAAGTAGTAAATCGTAAAGATAGACCTCCAACGGTGTACTATATTCCGTTGTTGCATCACTTTTTGTTTCTGCATAATCCTCCGCCGCCATTTCAATCGATGTTATATCTTCATTTTTAATCAGCCTACCGTTCACCAAAACTGCAATTTTATCGCATAGCTCCTTGCTGTCTGCCAGCACATGGGATGAAAAAAATATGGTTTTTTTCCTTTCCCTTAATTTAAATATCACATCTTTAAATTCCTTTCTTCCGATAGGATCAAGCCCCGATAACGGTTCGTCAAAAATTAAAACTTCAGGATCTCCAAGAATAGAAATAGCAAGGGCTAACCTCTGAGTCATCCCCTTTGAGTATTTATGTACATATCCATTTCTTGCGTAAAAAATACCTGCTAATTCAAGCGCTTCACTTATGGAACTTTTATTAATTTTTTGATTCAATAACTTAGAATAATAATTAATAATTTCTATAGCCTTTAGCCCTCTCGGAAAACTTGGATTTTCAGGCAAATAACCCAACCCAAGGCGTGACCTATAATCCGTAGAATCATAACCGTTTATCTTAATTCTACCGCTTGATGGATGAATTAGCCCGACAATCATCTTAATAGTTGTAGATTTCCCTGCTCCGTTAGGACCGAAAAACCCTGTAATCTTACCTTTCTCCACGGTAAAAGAAAGGTCTTCTACGACATTTTTTTTAATGCCGAGAAAACCGATTCTAAAATATTTTGTTATATTTTTTAATTCAATCATAAATTTTTTTGTGGTAAAAATAATTTTAACGAGTGCGGTATTTTATATTCTTTATGTTCTTTTTGTAATAATATCTCTTTTCTGATCGCTTTTATTCGGCGCTTTATTGTCTGTCTTATATACGGATTTTTATTATTCTTATACATCTCAATAAGAAAATCAGATGCCTTTTTAAGACTTCCCGACTTATTAAGAAGTTTCATGTATAAAAATTCCAGATATTTTGGACTATTTTTCATTTTAATTGCATATTCAAGATAATATGCAGCCTTTTTAAAGTTATTAAGGCTGTAAAAATAATTAAATGCTATCAAGAACGGTATATTCCAGTTTCCCTTAAGATGGCTCATTCCCATTTTTAATAATTTAATAGCCTTTTTTGGCTTTCCGGACATACCTAGAAGCGTTCCGCCGGCCTGATATGCATAGTTAAAATTAGGATTTAGAGAAACGATGATAAACGATATTTTATACATGTATGGATAACGCATTCTTGCAAGCCTAAAAGATGAAGTCTCCTGAACAAAGAGTATCCAATAGTAATCGGAAACAAGCGTATTAAAATTTAAATCTATAAATTTTAAAAATTCCGGCTTTATGGATGAGTATTTCAAAAAAGATACCAGCCTTAATTTCATATTATGATCAGATGAAGCTATGCGTTCGAAAGAAAACACAACAGCGTAAATCATAAGCGCAATAAAAACAGACACTACAAAGCCTTTTAATAACCTACGAACCTGCATTCTCAT
Source organism: uncultured Actinomycetes bacterium (assembly GCA_964631685.1). Taxonomy (GTDB): domain Bacteria; phylum SZUA-79; class SZUA-79; order Acidulodesulfobacterales; family Acidulodesulfobacteraceae; genus Acidulodesulfobacterium. The sequence continues at coordinate 41,549 of CAZVZU010000006.1, forward strand.
ATGTCTTTCATTTTATCGTAAACATTCAATAAGAGCAAGAAGGTTTATGCTCCACTTAATTTACTAATAAATTTAGATAAAGCAATGTTGTTTTGGACGCGATTTCTTTAGCATTGAACCTTTCGACAACCCCTTTATAGCAGTTTATTCCTAATTTTTCAATTAGCTCTCGGTTGTCTATCAACGAAATAATCTTATCCGCAAGTTCACTATAATCCCCGGGCTTAAATAAAAGCCCTGTCTCATTATTTTTTATTAACTCGGGTATTCCCCCTACGTTAGAAGCAATTACCGCTTTCTTTAGTGCACATGCTTCTATGATAATGCTACCCATACCTTCAATGCCCGACGGAACAATTATTAAATCGCTTGCAACAATAAATCTTTTTATATTTTTTTTGAAACCGCCTATTACAAAACACTCTTTGAGCCCCATATTTTTAATAAAATTTATTATGTGATCTCGCAGTACGCCTTCCCCTATAATGACAAATTTTATGTCATTTCGTTTTTTCATTATTAACCCTGCCGCTTTTATAAATGTCTCATGTCCCTTTTCTTTAGATAATCTTCCTATGAGAGAGATGATTTTTTCGTCAGACTTTATACTAAGTTCATTCTTAATATTTTGTTTTTGCGATTGATAAAAGGATATCTCTTTATCAATATTATTGCTATCGGCAAAAATCCTCGGGCTGTAAATCGTGTCTATCTTTTCAGGGTTAATCTTAACATCCTTGGTCATAACATTTTTAATAAAATCAGATATAGCGATAAACCTATCCGTTAAAAATCGGTGAATCAGAAATCCTTTTAAAAAGCTGATTCTATAAGCAACATGCCTCGTTAAAACCTTGGCTATTTTCTTTTTAAAAACTAAAAACGAGGCCACTCCAGCTAAAAAATGGTCTCTTGAAGAATGGAAATTTATTAAATCTATATCATTGTTTTTTAAAAAATTTCTTATTTTAAATACAGCCCTGATATCAAGAAAATTTTTCATACTTATTGATATGTTGTTAATGCCTAATTTGTCCAATTCGGCCTTCAACCTCTTATTATCATTATGTATGACATAAAAATTGAATTTTTCACCATGATAAACCTTTATAAATTTGAGTAGTATGATGATGTCGGTCTGAGCGCCGCCAAAGTCCCTGAAACTATCTATGTGGAGTATATTAAATTTGCCTTTTTTGTCCATGATGATTATGGTAGGATGGTGCGATAAACTTTTCATTTATTTTAATAAAAAAATGTGCTTTAACCTAAAGATTAACCCCCTATAATTAGATTAAACATTAAATCTAAAGTGCATTATATCTCCGTCTTTTACAATATAGTCCTTACCTTCAAGCCTTAAAAGTCCCATTTTTGCCGCATTAGATTCAGAACCCGCCTTTATAAAATCATCGTAAGATATCACCTCTGCTCTTATAAAACCCTTTTCAAAATCAGTATGTATTGTTCCTGCCGCTTGAGGAGCCTTACAGCCATTTCTTATCTCCCATGCCCTGACCTCTTGTTTCCCTTGGGTAAAAAATGAAATTAGTCCTAGAAGCCTAAAGCTAATGGACGCAACAATATCTAATGCGGAGGATTCAATGCCGTAATCTTTCAGGAAAACATCTTTATCTTCTGGACTCAATCCCGATAATTCTTCTTCAAGTTTTGCACATAGTCTTACTGCCGGTATATTTTTAGACCCTGCAATTTTCAATATTTCATCTATCTCATTATTAGAGACCTCTTCCGATAGCATTTGTTCATCAACATTAAGAACATATATAACCGGTTTTACCGATATAATACCCAATGATTTCAAGATACTTTTTTCATTTTCGGCAAATTCTTTATTCGATACATTGCCATTTTCGGACAATTGTTCATAAATATCCTTTAAAAATTCAAGGCTGGAAATCGCAGTCTTGTCCCCGCTTTTAGCCATTTTTTCTAACTTTTGCATATGCTTAGAAAGAATTTCCATATCGCCCAAGGCAAGCTCGGTATTAATGATATCTATATCCCTCATCGGATTTATATTGCCTTCTACGTGCACAACCGAGTTTGCTTTAAAAATCCTTATTACTTGTATGATCAAATCTACATTTCTAATATGAGAAAGAAATTTGTTTCCAAGACCTTCACCTGAAGATGCTCCTTTTACCAATCCTGCAATGTCCATAAACTCTACATAAGTAGGAGTAAACTTCTCCGGATCGACCATTTCCCTTAGCTTATCAAGCCTCTTATCGTTAATCGGCTTTATGCCAACATTAGGATCTATCGTGCAAAAAGGATAGTTACCGGCTTCAGCACTCCCGGAGGTAATAGCATTGAATATAGTCGATTTTCCAACATTAGGAAGTCCAACTATCCCGCATTTAAGCCCCATATTTCATTGTCCTCATAATAATCCCTTTCCTTATTATCTCAAAAAGAGGATTGGATAAAATTTTTACTTGTGATTAAAGGTATTCATAGCGCTAACATATCCATCATTGATCATTGCGGATAATAAATCGTTTATTGTTTTTAAAAAATTCGGCAATTTTTTAGTTTCATCCCTTGAGAAATTTGATAACACATAATCGGCCCCAGTAGAAAATTTAACCCTTGAGGATGAATTAATGCCAAGCTTTAATCGGATAAATTCTTTACTGCGAATGGAGTTTATTACGGATATCACGCCCTTATGTGAACCCCCGCTACCGCCGAACTTAACCTTAAAGTGTCCCGAATCAAGATCTAGGTCATCATGAATCAATATTACGTTCGAAGCATCACCATTTTCCAGTATCTTAATGTCATATTTATTCAGCGCCTCCCTTGCTGCTTTTCCGCTCAAATTCATGTAAGTGAGCGGCTTAACTAAATAAACATTCCTACCGGATATACTTTTGCTTGAAATTAAATAATTTTTCTTACGACTGAAATCGGGAAAATTATTGTCTCTAGAAAAGCTGTCAATGACTATAAAACCAAAATTGTGACGGGAAAAGCGATATTCCGCCCCGGGATTCCCGAGACCAAAAATAAATATATTTGTACTCATTTCTTTCGGATAATTAGACCTATCGGATTACCTTAAATATTTGTCCTGAGCACTATGGCTGAGGCGTCTCGGGCACTTCTTCAGCCTGAGTAGTAACGGCGACATCCTCAACAGTAGGTTCCGCTACAACAACAATAGGCGTATCCTTTTCTGTGATAATCTCAATACCTTCGCCTAGTTTTAAATCCTTAGCGTGAATGATATCCCCTATTTTAAGGGCCGAAACATCTATATCAATCGTGTCAATAATATCTTTAGGGTAACCTTTAATCAAAATATGTCTTATGAGCGGCTCAAATATGCCTCCAAGCTTCACACCTTCCGGCTTACCTATGAAGTGGACTGCCGCCTCAATCTCTACTTTGTCATCCATTGATATTTCATAAAAATCCATATGAATAATGCTCTCAGTCACAGGGTCCTTTTGAATCTCTTTTATTACTGCTATTTTACCGCTCAACTCTTTTTCCTTACTCTCTACATTAATAAAAGATGAAACAGAATGACCCGAGAAAGCCTTAATGAAATTCTTATAGTTCAATGAAATACTTAAAGAGTCTGTGCGCTTCCCGTATATCACAGCAGGTATAAAACCCTTTACCCTAAGTGATTTTACATTTTCATCGCTATTTCTTGCATCGACGTGCAAACTAATTTTTTCCAATGAATATCTCCTTTTCTCTTATAATTATTTGCTTTACCGTATATTTTAAATAAAAAGTGAACTAATAGAATCCTCGTCATAAATCCTTTTTACCGCTTCAGCCAAAAGATCGGAAACGGTTAACACCTTAATCTTGTCCGATAATTGTTGTCTATTTTTTTGGTTTATAGTGTCTGTAATTATCAGCTCTTTTATCGGAGAATTGTCTATTTTACTAACCGCATCACCCGAAAGCACGCCGTGAGTTACCATTGCAATTATGTCTTTCGCTCCATTTTCCAAAAGAGCTACCGCCCCTTGCGTGATCGTACCCGCCGTATCTATCATGTCGTCAAGCATAACGGCAACCTTATTTTTAACATCTCCAATAACGTTCATTATCTCAGCAACATTCGCCTTTATTCTTCTTTTATCTATAATAGCAAGGTTTGTCCCTAAATGTTTTGCAAACGCTCTGGCCCGTTCCACTGCGCCGGCATCCGGTGAAACCACAACCATGTCGGTCGAATTCAAACCTTTTTCCTTCATATATCTAACCAATATAGGAACAGCATATAAATGATCCACCGGTATATTAAAGAAACCCTGGATTTGTCCTGCATGCAAATCCATGGATAAAACCCTATCCGCTCCAGCGGCAGTTATAATGTCCGCCACTAACTTGGCTGTAATAGGCACCCTTGAAGCAGTTTTTCTATCTTGCCTCGCATATCCGTAATACGGAATAACAGCGGTCACTCTTTTAACTGACGCTCTTTTCATTGCATCAATCATTATTAAAAGCTCCATTAGGTTCTTATCAACAGGGTTAGATGTGGATTGAACTAAAAAAACATCGTATCCACGAACATTTTCATTTATATTTATAAATGTTTCTCCGTCGCTAAAGCTATAAACCTCCGCATCACCAAGGGGAATACAAAGATATTTCGCCATCTTAGCCGCCAAATCTAAGTTTGAATTACCAGCGAATAGTTTTAATCTGTCAAGCATATCTCCCCTTTTGGCTGGGGCGGGAGGATTCGAACCTCCGATTGCAGGAATCAAAATCCTGTGACTTGCCACTTGTCTACGCCCCAATTTATAACAATTTAAATATAATTTATTGTTGATCCCGATTATTTATAGCAGTTTCATATTCGTTCAGAACAGCCTTCTCTATCATATTTCTTGTTTCATTATTCAAGGGATGTGCCGTATCCTTGAATGTTCCATCTTTTCTCTTTTTGCTCGGCATTGCAACAAACAGACCTTCCTTACCATTTATAACTTTAAGGTCCCTGACAACAAAACAATCATCGAAGGTAATTGTCACATAGGCCTTTAATTTTTCTTCATCAACAGGAAATACGTTAACTTCAGTAACTTGCATGGCAAATCCTCCAAATAAAAATAAATTGTGGAATAATTTATAAAGTTGTCGTCAAAGAACTTAATTTTAACCTTTTATTAAATGGAAATGATGCTAAATTTTTTAAATAAGTTACCGCTTTTTTTTTGTCCTTAAATGCCCCGAAAACAGTAGAACCACTACCTGATAAAAGTGATAGCTCCGCGCCATATTGCATCATATAATCTCTAATATCTCTAAGTACCGGATATTTTTCAAATACTACGGCCTCAAAATCATTTTCAAATTTTATATTTTTGAAATCTAAGTATTGAATGTTATAATAATTTGCGTTATTTGTCAATAAGAAATCATCAAAGTCACTATAAACCTCTTTTGTTGAAAGTCCGAAATTCGGAACGATCAAGACAATAAAATATTTAGGCATGGCAGACCTGGGAACCACATGAACATCTTCTCCGAATCCAGTTATAACTGCATCCCCTTCGGTCAAAAAAAACGGAACATCCGAGCCTATTTTAAAAGCCAAACTTTGTAATTCTAATGGACTAAGCGGATGATTGAAGATTTCATTTAACTTAAACAACATACCTGCGGCGTCGCTTGACCCGCCACCCAGTCCGCCCTTAAGGGGTATATTCTTTTCCAATAAAACATTTACGCCCCTGTCAGTAATATTTAATCTTTCAAAATAAAGTTTAGCGGCTTCTATAACTATATTTCCTTCATCGGAAAGTAACGCCAGCTCATGCTCGGGGATGATATCTTTGAGTATCTTACCCGAAGTAGCCAAAATTTTATAATTACCATATGTTAATTTAAAAGAGACTTTATCGAACATTTTAATCTTACGCATCAAAGATTGAACTTGATGAAGATTATTTTGTCTCTTTTTACCAATTCTTAGAGAAAAATTAACCTTGGCCGGGGCATGATAATAAAAATTAGCTGCATTCATTGAATTAAACCGATGAAAGTCAAAACTTACACATTTAATAATGAACTTATTGCATTATTAGCAAAATTTATAAATATTTGCGGATAAATTCCCATTATTAGTGTAAATAACAAACAAATTAAGATTATAATAATCAGTCCTGGGCTTACTTTACCATTAGAAATACCAAATGCAATATTTGATTCAGGTTTATTAGGCATCAGCGCGGTTAATCTTTCTTTATCCGGCATATACATCTGCACTATTATTTTCATGTAGTAAAATGCAGCAAAAGCACTGTTTGCCAAAGCTATCAATATAAGTAAATTGTATCTTGATTTAATTGCCGCCGAAAATACATAAAACTTCCCCATAAAACCCGATGTTATTGGAATTCCTGCTAACGATAAGAGGAAAAAAACCATAGCAGCAGCAATAAACGGATATTTATATCCTATCCCCGCATACTTCTTGATATCTAATGATATTAAATTAAAATTTTCAAATATAACTACAACAGCAAATGCACCTGCCGTCATAAAGATGTATGCCATTAGATAAAAAAGCGTCCCGGAATATCCATAATATCCGCCGGCTATAATTCCCAAAAGCATGTAACCGGCTTGAGCTATAGATGAATACGCAAGTAACCTCTTAACATTAGACGACATGATGGCTGCAAGATTTCCGAATGTCATAGATAATATGGCGAGTAGCCATAATATATCATTGAAGTTCATTATATTAAAATTATAAATAAGAAAATACATTCTTATAAAAATTGCAAAAGCCGCTATTTTAACGCCTGTTGCCATAAAATTACTGATAGGCGTCGGCGCGCCGTCATAGGCATCTGGCGTCCATGAATGAAACGGAAAAAGCGACATTTTAAATGCTAATCCAACTAAAAATAATATTAATCCTATTGCGAGATAAGTCTTAATGCCATTTGAATTTAGCAAGCCTTTATTGGCTACATCAGTTATGAAATAGTGAATATTATATAGGTTAAGATGTCCCGTAGCTGCGTAAATAAATACCGATCCGAAAATTAAAAATGCGGACGCAAAAGCGCCTAATATAAAATACTTCAATGCAGCCTCGGTACTCCTAGTATTTCCCTTTAAATAACCCGTAAGAATATATGCCGTGATCGACATAAATTCTATAGACAAAAATACCATTATGAGGTTATTGGACGACACTAAAAACATCATTGAAGATATTGCAAATAAGATAAGGCTATAGTATTCGGGGAGTGGTACCTTGAAATTATCTATGTAGTCATTTGACATTAGTACCGTTATCAGACCTGAAAAAAGTATCCCGACAAATAAAAAAACACTGAACTCGTTAAAGACTATGGCTCCGTAAAAACCTTCCATAGCTTTTCCGGATAGCATTAGTACATATAACATAGAAAAGCCTATACCTATAAGAGAAAGATAATACGGATTCTTACTTTTAGAAAGTCTATCCGAAAAAGTCAAGAAAAGAACTATAAACGCAAAGATTATAATAACCGCCTCCGGCATAACGGTCAACATGCCCTTCTCTAAAAAATTCATATTATAAACCGGTGATATATTAAGCATTTGACAGCCCCGTTTTAATTTTTATCAAACTATGTACATATCCATGATGGCTTACCATGCCAATAAAATGTAATACCGTAGGATCGATTCTGTCTAAAAACGGCATTGGATAAAATCCGATAAAAAACATCAGCAATATCAAGGGTAAAACCGTAATGATTTCTCTTATATTCATATCTTCAAAATTCTCTACAGCAGGATTTGTAACCCCCTGAAACATAACACGTTGAAACATCCATAATAGGTATACAGCCGCAAAAATTATCCCACTCGTGGCAATAATTGTTAAAACCATATAGTGTTTAAAAGACCCTATTAAAATTAAAAACTCTCCCACGAAACCATTCAAACCCGGAAGCCCCACGGATGCCAAGATTGATATCATAAAAAGCGTAGTGAATATCGGTGCTTTTTTTGCAATACCTCCAAAATCTGCAATTCTCCTAGTATGCATCCTCTCGTAAAGCATTCCTACAAAAAGAAACAATGCCCCCGTCGTAATTCCGTGATTTAAAAGCTGAAGCATAGATCCATCAACACTAATTGCTGACATGGCAAACAACCCAAGTACTATAAAACCCATATGCGAAACACTTGAAAATGCGACTAATCTCTTCAAATCCTTTTGGACTATTGAAACCAACGCTCCATAGAGAACCCCTATAACACCGATGACAATAACTATCGGGGCAAGCGCCAAGGTTGCCTCCGGCACAAGTGGCATTACAAACCTAAAGAATCCGTAAATTCCGAATTTTAAAAGGACACCGGCTAGTATGACACTGCCCGCTGTGGGAGCCTCTGTGTGTGCATCTGGAAGCCATGTATGAAAGGGGAAAACCGGTATTTTAATAGCAAAACCTAAAAATAAAGCAATAAAGAGCCATATTTGAGTGTTAAACGAAATATGAGTGTTGTATAGACTGATAATATTAAACGTAAAGTTGCCCGTCTGATCGTAATGAAGTATAAATATATAAATCAGTCCAAACAACATTACAAGAGACCCCGCCAGTGTATATAAAATAAACTTTACTGCCGAGTAGACCCTTCTGCCTGTACCCCACATCCCTATAATAAAATACATAGGTATCAGCATGAATTCCCAAAATAAATAAAATAAAAGAACATCCAATGATGCAAATGTTCCTATCATGAATGTTTCAAGTATTAACATTAAAATAAAAAATTCTTTTATGTGTTCTTTTATGTACTTAAAACTTGAAATTAGCGATACAAATGTCAAGAGGGTCGTTAATAATATAAGAAATAAACTTACGCCGTCTATTCCAAGAAAATACGATGCTCCAAATGTACTTATCCAATGAAATTTTTCGACAAATTGGAACTTATATGTGTCTGGTTTAAAATAAACAAACAGATAAATAGAAAAAACAAACTCTATAAGCGATAGGATTGTTGCAAGATATTTTATTAACACTTCATTTTTTTTATTAATAAAAATTAATAAAATTGCAGAAGCCAATGGGAAAAAAATTAGTATAGACAAAAGATACTTTATAAAGAAATCCATATTCATTAACCTTCGTTAAACCGCCGTTAAATTTATACGCTCCTAATTAATATGTGCGAACCCCGTTTTAAACACGGGAATGTAATTACCTTATGAAGAAATAAAAAAGCAACGCTACAACCCCGATAGATAGAGTCAATATATAACTCATCAGCATTCCGTTTTGTATTTTTTTTGTCTTAATAGAAAAAAATGCAAAACTTGAGGCGATACCGTTAACTGCGCCATCAATAAGCGCAATATCAACAACCTTCCATAGGAAATTAGAGAAACCTAAGACCAACCTCACAATCAAGAAATTATATATTTCATCAATATAAACCTTATTAAAAGATAGTACGCGCACGGGATTAAGGATACTGTTGATAATTTTAGGAACGTGAATCCTTTTGATATATAAAAGATATGCCACGAATATACCCAAAAGTCCGGCCAATACCGATATGAGACTTAAAAAATACCAAGGAGTATTATTTATGAACGGAGCAAAATTAAATGCATTCTGAAAATCAACATGCAAATAATTGTAAAATATTGAACCATTAAACGGCGGGATACCCAAAAATCCTACTATCAATGCCAACGATGCCAATATTATCATGGGAACCGTCATAAGCTTCACAGATTCATGTACATGCACTTTCGGGTCAAGGTTGGATTTTCCAAAAAATGCGATAAATATTAGCCTAAAAATGTAAAAAGCAGTCATTGCAGCTGCCAATTCACCAATTACCCACGCAAAATAAAATCCCTTATTGTATGTATCCGCCAATATCGCATCTTTACTAAAAAATCCTGAAAATGGGGGGATTCCGGACAAGGCAAGTCCGCCTACGATAAACGTAATCGCGGTTACCTTCATCTTCGAATATAATCCGCCCATCTTTCTTAAGTCTAATTCACCTGCAAGTCCGTGCATCACACTGCCTGCTGTTAAAAATAGCAACCCCTTAAAAATAGCGTGCGAAATAAGATGGAACATCCCTGCTGTATATGAGCCGATGCCGACTGCCATAAACATATAACCCAACTGACTTATAGTGGAATAAGCAATAATCCTTTTTATATCAAACTGCGTTAGTGCTATAAATGCTGCCAAAAAAGCGGTAATGGTTCCAATGGTCAAAACAACCCCTGATGCAAACGGCGAATACGAAAATATTATATGAAATCTAGCTATCATATAAACGCCGGCTGTAACCATAGTTGCGGCATGAATTAATGCGCTAACAGGGGTAGGACCTTCCATGGCATCTGGCAACCATACGTGTAATGGAAATTGCGCAGATTTTCCTATAGCCCCGGCAAACAGTAGTAACGCAATGACGGTAACAGTAAAAGATGGAAGAACCGGGACAATCTTGAATATTGCATCATAATTAAGCGTTCCGGTAGCCGTAAACAGCAGGAAAATTCCGATTGCAAACCCGAAGTCTCCAATTCTATTAACTATAAAAGCTTTTTTGCCAGCATCCACAGCAGATTTCTTTTCGTACCAGAAGCCAATTAAAATGTACGAGCAAAATCCCACTGCTTCCCAGAAAACATATAAAAGCAGAAGATTATCCGAAATTACAAGCATTATCATTGAGAACACAAAAAGATTTAAAAACGAAAAATACCTCGAAAATCCTTTGTCTCCCTGCATATATCCAATGGAATATATATGAACCAATGTGCTTACTCCGGTAACCATGATAAGCATTATAACGGAAAGCCTATCAACAACCGCGGACACCCCTACCTTAAAATTTGCTGCATGAATCCACGGGTAAAGTGTACTTGTAAATCCGTGCGTATATGAAACGATAAAAAATAGAATAACAGAAAGTATGAACGATATTCCTATAAAAGCACTCGCTGCATAACCCGCATACCCTTTGAAATATTTTCCGAAAAGGCCCCATAAAAGCCAGCCTGTTAAGGGAAATAAGGGTATTAACCATGTAATTAGTAATTTTGCATCCATCAAAAATGCCCTTTTATATTTAATTTATAGTTTTAGCTCATTTGCTTTGTCTATATCTACAGTACCTTTCTCTCTATAAAAAGCAACGGCAATGCCAAGAGCTATCGCCGCCTCAGCGGCAGCCACGACCATAACGAAAATAACAAAGATATCCCCGCCTATTAGGTGCAGATAATCGGAAACAGCTACGAACCCCAAATTGGCAGCATTAAACATCAGTTCCAAGCTCATAAATATCACTATTAAGTTCTTGCGCATCAAAACACCAAACGCGCCGATGCAAAAAATTATTCCCGCGACAATCAGATAATCGTTCATAAACATGTTTATCACAAATTAAAATTATTTATTTTGGTTAAACTAATATTTCTTTTTGGCGAATAAATACGCACCTATTATAGCCACTAATAAAAGAATAGATGCCACCTCAAATGGAAATATATATTTTGTAAATAAAAATTCTCCTATAATCCGAGTATTTCCGACTTTATTGATAAGGGCACCCGTGTAGATACCCGTTGATTTTCCAGAAGATCCGTTAAGAATATAAATGACTATTTCCGCAAATAAAATCACGGATATCACAACCGCTATCACCGTTTGGTGTAAATCTATTTTTAATTTTTTGATTTTTGAAAGATTTAATAACATTATAACTAGCACAACCAGCACCATAATAGCCCCTGCATATACAAGAATCTGCATGGCCGCCAGAAACTGCATATTCAATATGACATAGAACCCTGCTAGCGCGAAAAAACAAAGTATTAAATATAAAGCCGAAGTCAACGGATTTTTCATTGATATAACCATTAAAGCCGAAAAAATAGCTATAACCGAAAAAATGTAAAAAAGCGCTTCCAAAATTACCCTCTTATTTATAAATTACAAAAAATTAATCAGATTCGATTAACTGTTCTATAGAATAAATACCTTCATCTCGAGTATAAAATGCCACTTCATAATTGCTTCCCATACTTATAGCCTCTTCAGGGCAAATCTCTTCACAATAACCACAACAGATGCATCTTAGCAAATCAATATCGAAGGATAAAGGATGCCTTCTTCCGTCATCGAATATCCCAGGCTTAAGTTTATCTAGACTGTGATTATGTTTTTGTCTATCCGTAAGCTCATGTTTGTCTCCATAATTGACATAACCGGTTCTTATTTTGATAGCCCCTGATGGGCAAACAGTTTGGCATAAACAACATGCAACACACCGCAATGAGCCATCACTGTTTACATTAAGCTTAGGAAATGCCCTGAATCTTTCAGCAATCTGAAGCCTTTCTCTCGGATATTGAACGGTTACCGGCTTATCGAAAAAAGTCTTTATCGTAGTCTTTAGTCCTATAAGCAGATTTTTTGAAATCTCTATAATGGAATTTTCCTGTTTTTTTGTATCCATTTTATTTTTTAATTTGTTTATTTTATTAGAATCATTATGAAACCGGTAACAACAATATTAGCTAATGCCAACGGTAATAAAAACTTCCATCCAAAATCCATCAGTTCGTCATATCTCAATCTTGGATATGTCCACCTCAACCATAAATAGATCAGTATAACAAAGAAAAGCTTTATTAAAAACCATACGACGGACGGAAGAAATGGCCCTTGCCATCCACCTAAGAATAGAGTGACTATTATAGCACTATTGACCACTACTTGGGCATATTCACCGATAAAATAAAACGCAAACTCCATACTCGAATATTCTGTATGAAAACCTGCAACAATCTCTCCTTCAGCCTCACCTAAGTCAAAAGGAACCCTATTCATTTCAGCAGTAGAAGCAAGTAAATAGATTATAAAACCGACAGGCTGATAAACTATAAACCAGATATGCGACTGCTTGGAAACAATTCCTGCTAAACTTAAATCCCCCGCAATCATTATTATTCCAATAATCGAAAGAACAAGGGGAATCTCATAGCTTATCATTTGAGCCGCTGTTCTTATACCTCCAAGCAATGAATATTTACTGTTAGACGCCCACCCGCCTAAAACAACTCCATAAATACCAAGCGACGAAAGGGCTAAAACAAAAAGTATTCCAATATTTACATCTGTCACCTGAAGTGGAACGATATGCCCTAAGATTTTAATAGGTGCTCCAAACGGTATCACTGCGAATGTGGTTAGTGCCGGTATAACAACGATTATAGGAGCAAGAAGAAATAATATCTTATCTGCACCAGCAGGTATGATGTCTTCCTTGAAAAAAAGCTTTATCCCGTCAGCCATAGGCTGCAATAAACCGTGAAATCCCGCCTCCATCGGTCCCATTCTATTTTGAATTCTAGCCGCTACCTTGCGCTCTAAAAGGGTTAAGTAAGCCGCCGATAGAAGTAAAACGGTAAAAACTATTAATATTTTTATAACTTCCGTTATGAGCCAGAATACCATAATTTTTATAAATTAAATAATTTAACGATGTTTTATTTTTTTAATAAAGTAATTTAGTCTTGTCATTGTAATAGAATCGACTTTTACTTTTAAATTTGTTATAAGATATAGCATTTTCGGTCTTTAAAGTTTCAACGAATCCGGACAATCCCTCGCTTGCAAGATCAAAATCATGTCCCAATTTATTCGCTATCTTAGTCAAAAGGTCTAAAATTCCACTTCTACATCCACCAAGATGAAACTCATTGTTTATATTTAGTGTTTTGCCTTCAAAATTTTCGTAAAACGCATCTTTTAGCTCAAGAAAATCGTATATTGGTATAACGACATCTGCCATAGCCGACACTATGCTTGATTTAGAGGAAAAAACCGCCAGATACTCCAAATCGCAAATATGCTTCATTAACTCTTTTCCTGCATCATTATTTATAGGATCGCCTATATATATAAGATTTTTTATTTTTCCGGTTTCAAACCCTGAAAGTACGGAATTATAGCCATAACCATCTGTGGGATTTACTCCTGAATTAATAAGACCTCTGTAATTAAACGGTTTAATTAGAGGATAAACAGAAACTATCTTTTGTTTATCTCTCAAAAACTCAACGATCTCCCCTATAGCAGAAATACTACTGCCCATATCACAAGCCGACATAGGGTAATCGCCTATTAATATGGAAACTGCGCTCGCCTTAAGAACATATTCGGTAATTTCATCGTCTTCATCAGGGCCATTGCCGTATATATTAAGCTTTAAATCATTTAGAAAATCATGAATGGCAAATAGCTCAATATTCCTCCTTATACAAGCAATATCTTCGAACCTCGTAAGATCCGTCTTTGTAGATTTTTTAATGTTTATAAGAAAGAGTGTTCCGCCGTGTTCTCTGTGTGCCTTCATGATATTATACGTAGCATAAGGCAATTCATCCTCTATGGAACCTATATATATCATGATCTCCGAGTTTTGCAATGTCTTTATATTGAAATTTTCTTCATTTCTAAAAACGGATTTAAACCTATTAAAATTTTCTCTATAAAATTCGGATTCAGCTATATCAAAATAGGCAGGCTTTAAAATGTGCTTTACGAAACCGGATATTACAAAACCGTCATTTGTGGATATCCCCGGCGATACTAAAACTGCCGTATCTTTCATCCCGCCCTTCTCCGATATATTTCTTATTTTTAACGCAATCTCGTTTACAGCTTCTTCTGAGCCGACCTCTGTAGGCACAGATTTCCTTTTGATATGAGGAATATTAATATAATATTCCTCATGTTTTCCTATGCCCTCATAAAAAAAACCAGCTTTACATAGATACCCGCCATATAAAGAGGCTGTCCTAACTAGCGACTCTTCTTTGTCATATCTATAATACTCCATCCTGCATGCAGCAGCACACTTATCACAAACGGATGAAAAAGGGGATTCCTGCCAATATCTTTCTTTAAATTTAGAAGGCTTGGAAAGCAATGCGCCCACAGGGCAAACCTCCACGCAATTTCCGCAATAATAGCAATCCAAATAATCTATGTCTCTTTTAATTTCCGTAAATGAACAGTTCTCCGACGGCTCAGACCCCATATGCAACTTATCGTCGTCTTTTAAACCTATATATCCGCTGTATCCTCTATCTTTTATTTGAATAAACGGATTTCCGTACATATCGGTACACACCCTTATACATCTAGAACATAACACGCATCTTGTCGCCGTATACTGTATAAGGTCGCTTTTAAATATATTATGCGTCCTGTCAGGAAAAACTTTCTTGTTTTGCTGAGTAGTGAGCCCAAACTCAAAAGAAAGGTTTTGGAGCTCGCATTCTCCTGATTTATCACAAACAGGACAATCCAATGGATGATCTAGTAAAAGATAGGACATCAACTCTCTTCTCAGTTTACGTAGTTTTTCGGTATCAGTTAATATTTCATAACCTTCTTTGACCTTTGCTACGCAGGATGGAAGAGGGTTCTTGACTCCCTTAACCTCCACCGCACAAATTCTACACGAGCCGACGGGCCTGAGCCTTCTAAGATAACACAACACAGGTATCCTTATGCCATTTTGGGCTGCCGCCTCAAGAATGGTAATGCCTGTCCTTGTCATAATCTTTTTGCCGTTTATTGTAACCTCTATATCCAATTTTTTAATCCTCTTTAAACTTCACAAGCATGAGTAGATAACATCGCATACACCTCGTTGCCTCATAAATAACGTTATCACTTGTTAAGCCTTTATCGACTTCCTTAAAATTTTTTACACACATTTCTACAGGTTCTTCCAACTGTTTAGCCGCAAAATTTCCTTCTGGAAAATCGGTATAGTCTACTACCTCTTTTTTGTCGTACACACCAAGCTGTTCAAAGAGGTACTCAAAAAGACAGTCATCGGTCGGCTCAAATGTGCCTGTTCTTATGTATTGATCTATCCTTCTCGCGGCATTCTTACCGTCGCGATTTGAATCAATTATGCTCATGGGTCCGGTAAGAACATCCCCTCCGACAAATACTCCCTGCATATCGGTCATATGGGTAAACTTATCGGCTACTATAATTCTATCCTTATTGGCTGTCTTAATTTGGGGCGTATCCTTTAAGAAACTTATATCAGGAACCTGTCCAACCGCCATAATAAATGCATCACATTCAATATCAAAATGTGAGTCGGGTATTTCGACCGGACTCTTTCGTCCACTCTTATCTATTTCACCAAGCGTCATTTTTGTACATCTTATACCCTTAACCGCTCTGTTCTCCTGTATCACACTTACTGGATTTGTTAAAAATTCGAACTTTACTCCCTCTTTCGCGGCGGTATCCACTTCATAAGACGCTGCCGGCATCTGCTCCTTTGCTCTTCTGTATACAACTACAACATCTTGAAACCCTAATCTAATCGCCGTTCTACAACAATCTATAGCAACATTGCCCCCGCCTTCTATTACAATTTTACTACAAGTATCTATTTTATTTCCCAATGCAACATTGCGCAAAAACTCAACTCCATCATAAAAACCCTTGAGATTATCGTTTTCCCCTGGCAAATTTATATTCTGCCCCTTATGCGCGCCCACTGCAATAAAAACAGCCTTAAAATCCTGTTTAAAAAGATCAACTATCTTAAAATCGGTTCCAAGTCTCTGATTTAATTCATAATCCACTCCGGTAGAGAGAATGTAACCAATCTCTTTGTCAAGAAATTCTTGAGGTAATCTGTATCTTGGGATACCAACGGTCATCATGCCACCCAAAACAGACAGCGCTTCAAATATTACAGGTTTATATCCCATTAAACGCAAGTAATAAGCACAACTTAAACCTGCAGGGCCAGAGCCTATTATTGCTACCTTGATTCCGTTACTTTTAATTGCAAACTTCTGTTTAACATCTGAATAAAAAGCATTATCGGCGGCAAATCTCCTGATTAAACATATCTGAATGGTTTCATCAACATTAGCCCTGCGGCAATTATCCTGACACGGATGAAAGCATGTCCTCCCTAAAATTCCGGCCAGCGGGGTACTTCTCCTCACTGATTCGAGCGCATCTTCATATCTGCCGTCCCTAACCTTTTCAATCCAGTTCGGAATATCCAACTTAGACGGACATGCATTAACGCACGGGGCAGTCACATGGGCTATATATTTTCCCTTTGGAATAATTTCCTTATTTACTATTGCCCTTTCAAAGTCTTCTCTGAAATTATCAATTAGCTCAACAACAGCAGACGGCCCTATATTTCCCACTGTGCATTTAGAAGACGACAAAATCCAATCACATTGATTCCTTAATCTGTCTAAATCTTCCAGTATAGCGTTACCGTTACACATATGCTCAAGAATGTCGGCGGCAACTGAGGTTCCGACCGTGCACGGTACACAAACGCCACAAGAAAGCTTTTGAAGCTCCTGCATATAACATCGAGCAAGGTCAACCTTATTATCATTCTCATCCAGTAAAATAGCACCATTCCAGTTAAGAATAGAAGATATATCGGCATGACCTGCCTTTTTAAAGTACGAAATATCTAACTTCGAACCGATCTTATCAATAATTTTCATATGATCAAATTTACGATAATAAGTTAAATTTATCCTACCTATCCACTTCTCCCAATAATATATCGACACTGCCCATAATTGCAACCAAATCGGCAAGCAGATATCCCTTCGTCATTTTACACAAAGCGCTGATATTGCAAAACGACGGCGGTCTCACCCTCATGCGGTAAGGAAAAGCTGAGCCGTCTGAAACCAAGTAAAACCCTAATTCTCCTCTTGGATTTTCCACTGAGTGATACGCCTCGCCCTTAGGCGGCTTTATCCCTTCCATGCCATATTTAAAAAGCGATATCATCCCCTCCATAGTAGTCAATGCGCGTCTCTTAGGAGGAATAACATACTTCGGGTATTCATCATAACTTAAATATTCTCCCTCTGGAATGTTTTCCACTGCCTGCTCAATTATCTTAAGACTCTGCCGCATCTCTTCTATTCTTACAAAATATCTATCGTAAACATCTCCGGTATCTCCAATCGGGATATCAAATTCAAAATCCTCATAACTCGAATACGGATTCGCTTTTCTCACGTCATATTGTAATCCGCTACCTCTTAAATTAGGCCCGGTAAAAGCATAACTCACAGCATCCTCAATAGAAATTATACCTAAATTCTTGGTCCTTTCTAGCCAAATTTTATTTTTTGTGAGTAACGCCTCATATTCAACAATTTTTTCTGGAAAAATCTTTATAAAACTTCTTGTCTTGTCTATGAAATCCTTGTGTATATCCATTGCAAGACCCCCAACGCGAAAAAACGAGGGTGTCATTCTAGCACCCGTAACGGCTTCTATAATATCTAATATTAGTTCTCTTTCGCGAAAACAGTACAAAAACTCCGTAAGCGCGCCCAAATCCACCGCATGAGTAGCCAACCATACAAGATGGGAACTTATTCTTGTGAACTCAGCTAAAATTACCCTAACATACTCCGCTCTCTTTGGAGCCTTAACGCCGCATAGTTTTTCAACGGCAAGAATATAACCTAAATTATTCGATACGGCGGAAACATAATCCATCCTATCCGTAATGGTCTCTGCTTGATGATAGGTTTTGAATTCGGCACATTTTTCCATGCTAGTATGCAGATAGCCTATAATGGGCTCCGCATCAAGAATAACCTCCCCGTCCATTTTAACCAAAACCCTAAGGACGCCATGGGTAGCAGGATGTGAAGGTCCAATGTTTAACGAAAACTTATCTACTTCTATTAAGAAATCTTTGTATTCGAACATTATTAAATCTTCTCTAAATAATTTGATTTTTACGGTTTTTGATCTGTCTTATTTAACACCGTATAGCCCGGTGTATCAAAATTTATTTTTTCTACCGGCGGTCTTTGTTTTAAAGGATAATCCTTGAGTAGCGGATGTCCTTCCCAATCATCTGGATTTAATATCCTTTTTAAATCGGGATGCCCCTTAAATTTTAACCCGAACATATCGTAAACTTCCCTTTCAAACCAATTTGCCGACTCATATAATGGGGTCAAACTAGGATAATCAGGCTCGTCCATTTTACTTTTTACCTTAATAAATATGGTAAAATTATTTTTTGTAGAATAAAAATTATAAATCACCTCTATCCTATCTGCTTTTTTAGGATAATCAACCGCAAATAAATCTGATAGCATATCAAATTGTAACCTAATATCATCCCTCATGAATTTTGCAAAAGCAACGATACGCTCTCTACCAGTAAATATATGGATATCTCCGTTAGAGGTTTCAACCGATATAATATCTTTAGCCATAGACTCTTTTATAACGCTGAGCGCAAATAGAACATCCATCTTGTTAATGCCTACACTATTTAGTTAATTTGCTGTACACAAAACTTGAAATTGCTACGATTTACCTTATAATCTCGGGTGGTCCCTCTTTCCTTATCGTTCCTTTTTCTATTTTTTCTTGAAGTTTTACTATGCCATATATAAGAGCCTCCGGCCTAGGCGGACAGCCTGGAACGTAAACATCAACCGGAATAAATCTGTCAACCCCCTGTATTATACTATAAACATCAAAAAGCCCCCCGGAACAAGCGCAATCTCCCATCGCAATAACCCACTTAGGATTTGGCATCTGATCGTAAATTCTTTTAACCATAGGCGCCATTTTATATGAAACACGTCCAGATACAATGATTAAATCAGACTGCCTAGGGCTTGACCTAAAAATCAGACCTAACCTGTCAAAGTCATAGCGAGAAGAGGCGACCGTCATCATTTCGATAGCGCAACAAGCTAAGCCGAAGGTTGCCGGCCAAATAGACCACTTTCTACCCCACGAAACAAGTTTATCCAGGGAAGTAGTTATAATATTATCACCGATATGCTCTTCTAATCCCATTTAAGCGCCCCTTTTTTCCACACATACAAAAGACCTATAACTAATATTACTATAAACATGAACATTTCGACAAATCCGAACAGACCAAGTTCTGAAAAGACAACTGCCCACGGAAATAAGAACAGTGCTTCAACATCAAAAAGAAGAAAAATTATAGCGACAAGATAGAATTTAATATCAAATCTCAAATGGGCATCGCCCGTGGGTTCAACCCCACACTCATATGCTTTCAATTTTCCTGCTTCGTATGTTTTTTTTCCAAGAAAATTTGAGACTATGATTGTGCAAACGGCAAATAGCACGGATACCACAAACATTATAAGTATAGGTAAAAAAGAATTCAAATTATCTCCATTATAATAAATAATTTTGAAATCAATCGAACATTTTGAACACAAGTATCATATTGGAAAACTTACAAGACTCTTTCAAAATATGTTTACATCTTTATAATGGTATCATACAATATACTCAAAATCAACAAGATTGTTGCCTTAAATAGTAAAGTATCGTTCTAGCACCAACACCCGTCGCACCTTTAGGATTATACGTAAAACCGGTTTTAGTAAAAGACGGCCCGGCTATATCTATATGGCACCACTTAACTTTATCGGATACAAATTCTTCTAAAAACATACCTGCGGTTATGGCTCCGCCATATCTATTTCCAATATTCCTAATGTCTGCAATGGGGCTTGAAAGTTTCTCCCTCATGTTATCATCAAACGGCAATTCCCACATTTTTTCGCCAGATATCTCGCTAGTTTTAATAATACTGTTTATCAACGTTTTATCGTTTCCCATAACCCCGGAGGTATATTCGCCTAACGCAACGACACAAGCGCCGGTGAGGGTAGCTATATCTATTATCTCATCGACTCCTATATTTTCTGCAAAAGTCAATGCATCTGCCAAGGTTAAACGACCCTCTGCATCTGTATTTTCTATTTCAATAGTTTTTCCGTTAAGCGCCTTAACTATATCGTCCGGCCTCTGAGCATGTCCATCCGGCATATTTTCGCAGGCAGCTATAATACCGTGAACTTCCGCACCCAAGTTTAGCTTGGAAACATATCTCATTATCCCTAATACTGCACAAGCCCCCGACTTATCAGACTTCATGTTGGTCATAAAATCAGACGGCTTTAACGAAAGTCCGCCACTATCAAATGTAACGCCCTTCCCTACTATTGCAATTTTTTTTATCTTATTTTTTTTGGCTGTAGGTTTTGGCTTGTAAATCAAATGAATAAATCTTGGAGGATTTTTCGAACCCCGGGCAACGCCATAGAAGGAAAGCATTTTATGCTTTACTATATCTTTTTCATCAAATATTTTGCATTCAATTCCTACCTCTGTAGAAAATTCCTTTGCAATATTCGCAAGATAGATGGGGGTAGCAACATTTCCCGGCTCGTTAATCATGTCTCTTGCAAAATTTGCGGCTTCAGATGTAATCTTTCCAAAATCTAACCCCTCTTTAACCTGTTTTTCTTTAGCCTTGTTCATTGCGATAGGTCCAAAATAAACACGAATAGGTCTAAAATCTTCGGCTTTTTTGCCACCCTTGTCTGCATCCTTTGTTTTATATTTCTTAAATTCGTATAAACCCAACGAAGCGCCCTCTGCTACGGCAGACGACATAAAAAACAACCCATCGTCCAGATAATATTCGTTCGGCATGTCGGGGAATATAAAGGTTACATCTTTAATTTTATTTTTTCTGGCAATTTTTAAAGAGTTTGAAACAAAGCACCTTATGGAATCATAATTAAACTTAGTCTTCTTATCGAGACCGTGTACTAACGAAGTGATAGGCGACTCAACCAACACATTTTTTCCTTTTTTAGCTTTAAAATCAAGTTGTTTTAATCTTTTGTATAAAAAATAAAATTTATTAAGACTTTTATTTTTTAAAAAGTCATTCTCATGCCCTTCAAAAACCCCAAATACAAAGATACGATCAAATGATTCCGGTCTATTTTCGCATTCCTTTAAGATTTTTTCGACAGAACTAACAACTTTAAATTCCAATTTAATACCCCCATGTTTTTATAATATATTTACCCTTATGATAACCTTTAATCCTCTTCTATTGTGGATAAATCCCCTTCGTCCATACCCATCTCTCTAGCCTTTAAAACCCGTCTCATAATTTTTCCACTCCTTGTTTTTGGCAAAGAATCCACAAATTCTATTTCATCCGGCTTAGCAATGGGGCCCAACGTTTTTCCTACATTCATTCTTATATCCTCCAACAATGCATCGCTTCTCTTGAATTCAGGCCTTAAAACAACAAACGCCTTTATAGAATTACCCTTAAGTTCGTGAGGTTTTCCGATAACTGCAGACTCAGCCACCGATTCATGGGTAATAATGGCACTCTCTATTTCCGCCGTTCCAAGCCTATAACCAGATACCTTTATGACATCATCTATTCTGCCCATAACATAAAAATATCCGTCTTCGTCGCGCTTTGCCGTATCGCCTGCGAGATATACGCCTTTGAACTTAGAAAAATATGTTTCTTTATATCTGTTTTCATCTTTATAAATTGTGCGCATCATTGAAGGCCAAGGCTTCTTGATAACAAGATAACCGCCTTTGTTTGCCTCGCCCACAGGGTTGCCATTTTCATCAAAGATATCGGCATCTACACCGAAAAACGGCTTCCCGCATGAACCCGGCTTCAACGACATTGACGGAACAGGGGTAAGTAGAAACATACCCGACTCCGTTTGCCACCATGTATCCATAATAGGGCATCTTTCCTTGCCTATATGTTTATAATACCATCTCCATACTTCAGGATTTATAGGCTCGCCAACGCTCCCAAGAATCTTGAGAGAGCTAAGATTACGCTTGTTCGGCCAATTTTCACCAAACCTCATAACCCCACGAATCGCGGTGGGAGATGTATAAAATATATTAACGCCATACTTCTCAATAATTCTCCACCATCTATCGGGATAAGGATAATAAGGCGAGCCCTCCGCCATAACGGTAGTCGCTCCATTTATTAATGGTCCATATATGATGTAGGAATGTCCGGTTATCCATCCCGGATCCGCCGCACACCAGTACGTATCGGTATCTCTGATATTAAATACATACTTGGATGTTATATATGTTCCTACCGAATAGCCTCCGTGAACATGAAGAATACCCTTAGGTTTACCGGTTGTTCCGGATGTATATAATATAAAAAGTGGGTCGTCCGAATCCATCTCCTCCGTTTTCGAGTACGGGTTAGCAATAGGAAGCTTCATTAACTCGTCATAATAAAAATCTCTCGACGTATCCATGTAAACTTCATGGCCTATTCGTTTAACTACAATAACAGTCTGGACAACCGGGGATTTCATAACTGCATCATCGGCTATTTTTTTTAGCTCCACAACCTTGCCGCCCCTATACGCTCCATCGGCGGTTATCAGTAGTTTACTCTGCGCATCTACGATTCTGTCTCTTAGCGCCATAGAGGAAAATCCGGCATAAACAACACTGTGAATAGCACCGATCTTTGCACAGGCGAGCATGCTTATAACAATTTCAGGAATATTAGGAAGATAGATAGTGACTGTATCACCCTTTTTTACACCGAAACTTTTAAGGACATTACTAAACTTATTAACCTCTTTGTAAAGAGAAAAATAGGTATAAAGTCTCTCGCTACCGTCCTCCCCTTCCCATATGATTGCTAACTTGTTCTTTCTAAACGTCTTTATATGCCTATCTAATGCATTATGAACAATGTTAGTCTTGCCCCCAACGAACCATTTATAAAACGGATGTTCCGATTCCAAGACCTTATCGTAGTGCCTGAACCATTCTAATTGTTTTGCGATCTCATCCCAAAATTTATCATTTTCCCTGACGGAATAATCATAAAGCGTATCATAATCCTTAATATAGCTGTCTTTTAATGTCCTTTCCGAAGGAGTATATATCTCTTTCTCATGAGCTAAGCTGCTAAAAGTCTCCATAAAAACTAACCTCCGCTAATTGTGCCACTGTCTGCAAATCACACCTTTACTGCTAATTAACACCCACTTTTTTGTTGTAATAATTTTATTAATATTTAAACCTTTTCACTATACCTATGAGTTTCTCCAATTCACCATAAACAGAGCCCGCCTCCTTGGCAGCTCTTGACGACTGTTCCGAATTAGACACCGCCAGATTAGACACCATTTCTATATTTTGAGAAATTTCATTCGTAGCGGCAGTCTGTTCCTCAGATGCTGCGGCTATAGAGTTAACTCTATCTGATAAACTTATTATGCTTTTTTCTATACTATTTAAGGATTCGCCCGCTTTAGACGCATATTCCACTGATAAATCTACCTCCTTCATTGTCGAATCCATTGACGACTTCGTATCTCGCGTACCTTGCTGTATAGCTTGAACCTTCGATTCTATTTCTTTTGTCGCCTTAACGGTTCTTTCTGCTAACTTTCTTACCTCGTCTGCCACAACAGCAAATCCCCTACCCGATTCTCCTGCACGAGCCGCTTCTATGGCCGCATTAAGAGCAAGCAGATTTGTCTGGTCGGCTATATCGTTAATAACGGATATTATTTCTCCTATCTCGTAAGAACCCTTTTCAAGTCCGTGTATCATGTTTTCTAATTCTCCGGTCAGAACGGCTACATTTTTTATACCGACTATAGCCCTTTCGACTACATTAAAACCGTTCTTTGCGCTGTCTGACGCATCTTTGGCAACACCGCTTAAATTTTGGGTATTCTTTGATATTTCCCTAATCGTCTGACTCATCTCTTCAGAGGCTGCAGCAGCATGTGTCGAGAGGGTAGCCTGCTCTTTAGCCTTGCCACTTATCTCATCAACATGCGTCTCTATAGATGTGCTCACGTCCACCACGGCCATAGCTTCTTCGGTTATTGACTGTACTATCATCCTTATATCTATAATGAACCTATTAAACTCATTTACAACGACAGAAATTTCATCATAAACTGAATTTTTATAAACCTTGCATTTAATGCAAATGCTCTCGCCCTTGACCCCAAAATGGTCTATTTGTTTATCCCAACATCTTGTTTCCAGCTCATCCACACTCAACATGCAGGCATTGTGCCTTTTAGCGATAATGGAAGGTTTATCATAGCAATCCATAGGGATAAGTTTGCTTAAATCTCCTTCACCTTGAGATATATCGCGCACTCTTTCATAAAAGTTGTGCACAGGCTTGATAAAGATAGACCTTAGTAAAAAGTATATAATCAATATTGAAAAGACGATAAGTAAGATCGCAAAAAATAAAATATTCCTCATGAAAATATTTGAGGATATTACGGTATTTTTTAAGGAATATACAAGATTAACACCACCGAGTATCGTTCCGCTTTTCACGGTATGACACGTGAGACAGTTCACTCCCCTAGACATTCTTTTTGCGATAAATGGAACGCCAACATCTACGTATTCAGATCCGTTTTTATTGAATATCCTTTTAACGACATGCTTTGAATTCAATATATCCCTATCAAATTGAGAGTTAGGAGTCTCCTCTTTAAGTCCGGGACCAAATTCTTTATTGACCGCTTCTCCCCTTACAATTTTAAAACCTTTGATACCTTGAATCTTTTTAAATATACCAAAAAGTTGCTTTCTGTCGGATTTTTTCATTATGGTTCCGTTAAGCATCATGGCATTTAAGGACGAAAGCATAGTCGTTGCTGTAATGGAGGCATCGTATGTTGTCGTTTTAATAGACGTATTATACTGATTTGAAACGGCATAATAAGTCAAGAATAAAATTATCAAAAGAAGAATCAAAAGAATAAGCGAAAGCAGCTTCGTCTTGATAGACGTCTTTTTAATTATCGATAAATTCATATAAAATGCACCCTCCATCCCATTAAATTAAATTAAAATTCTTAACACAACCTCTATTTGCGCACTTCATAAAGAAACGCTACTTAAAGGATTTAGATAAACAGAAACATTAAATGATCTTAAAAATCTAATTTATTCAAGCTAATCCGTTAAATAGTATCACAATTACTCCAAATAAGGTTAGAAAATATTTTACGACTCTTGTTTTATAGCTGAAAGCTTTCTGTAGATATTCCTTTCACTTACCCCGATTACACCTGCAATTTCGGACGGTTTCAGTCCCTTGGAAGAAAGGTGTTTTATGTATGACTCTTCTATTTCCCTTAAGGTTAGGCCCTTATCTAAAAGCGCTGTCCCATTAGTCGCTCCATTACCCTCATCACATAATGATACGACTCGTTTTGTTTCTACCCCTATCTGCACAGCATCTCCAAATATTTCATTCTTACCATCAGATAAGACAATTGCCCTTTCAATAACATTCTTTAATTCTCTAACATTGCCCGGCCATTCGTAAGATGAAAGTTTTTCTAATGCAGACGCTGAAAGCGGTTTTGAAAACGGAACCTTATTTTCTTTTGTCATAAAAAAATGCGCGAGATGCTGTATATCCTCTTTTCGTTCCCGTAGTGGGGGAAGCTCTATCGTAAAACCGTTTATCCTATAAAATAAATCTCCCCTAAATCGACCCTCGTCGACCAGCTTGTTTAGATTCTTGTTCGTTGCAGTTATTATTCTTGCGTCTATAAAAAGGTTCTTGGCGGAACCCACTCTTCTAAAACTCTTAGTGTCGATAATCCTTAAAAGTTTCGCCTGTATGATGCTGCTGACTTCGCCGATTTCATCAATAAACAGGGTCCCCTTATCTGCATATTCCAAGAGTCCTTTTTTAAGCACATCCGCACCGGTAAAAGAACCCCTTTCATGGCCAAATAACTCTGATTCAAATAAATTTTCGGATAGGTTACATGAATCAACCACTATGAAGGGCTTATCTCTTCTGACAGATAATTTATGTAGAATATTAGCACATAATTCTTTGCCCGTACCGGATTCACCGGTTATCAAAATATTGAGGTCAGATTTGGCGGCAACAGAAACATCATCCATCACCTTTAATGCCGCTTTTGATTTTCCTATAAAAAGTCTTTTAAAAACCTCCCTCTTAAAGTACGCCGCATAATTTTTTAAATCAATATTTTCTATTATCTTTTTTATTGTTATACTAAGTTCTTCCAAGCTTAACGGCTTAACAAGATAATCGCAAGCACCGATTTTGAGGGCGCGTACCGCGGTATCAATACTACCGTACGCGGTTAAAATAATTACCTCAACATCATTTGCCTTTGATTTCACAACACTCAGCAGATCTATGCCGGATTTCCCCGGTAACATCAAATCGGATATAATAATATTGAAATAGTCCTTTTTTAAAACAGCTATCGCATCCTCTGCGGAAAACACCGATTTAACGTTATATCCTTTATTGCTCAGGTAATCGGTCAATATTCTTCTGTAATTCGCGTCGTCGTCAACAACCAATATCGAAATAGAATTGTCATTCATTTTAATAGATTTCTGCCTCCCATGAGACAATGTCTTGTTATTCAAACTGCCTTTTTATTATTCATCATCACCCGTAAAGTTGTTTTTAATTGGTATTTTAATAACAAATTTTGTCCCAAATCCCTCTTTAGACCTAACTTCAATCGACCCCCCGAGCGATTTCATTATGCTTAAGGAGATAGGAAGTCCAAGCCCCGTGTTAGAAGACTCTTTATTTTTAGAGAAAAAAGGATTAAAAATTTTTTTAATGTCGGCAGGAGATATGCCCTGACCATTATCTATTATCAACATATGGATATAATCTCCTGCCACCTTGGTTATAAAATAAACGATTCCTGAATCGTTCTGGACAACCTGTATGGCATTAAGTCCAATATTTAACACAACCTGTCTTAATCCTGATTCCGAAAAACTAATCAGAGGAATATTGTCAGCAAAGTTCCTTTTTATCATAATATTTTTTTTACTTGCTACAAAAGAGAGTAATGAAAGGCTTTCGTCGACCGAGTTATTAACATTGACTATGTCGTTCGAAATTGATACTGGTCTGGATAATAAGAGAAGCTTTTTTGTGATATCCTTACATCTTTCTATTTCTTGTTTCATTAACCCAAAATATTTTTTAACATCACAGCTGCTATCCTTTAAGCCGGTGAAAAAATTATCTTGAATCATCTTGTTGTCTCCGATACACAATTTTATCATATCAACGGAAGCTAATATGTTATTGAGTGGATTATTTATTTCATGCGCTACACCCTCCGCTAAAAAACCGATTTCAGAGAGCCTCTGCGCCAGATTAAACTTATGCTGCGCATCAGAACCATTTCCTAGACATCTTAAGACCTCAACAGCGTACCTTCTGCCGGTTGAGCTATCATAAAATGGACACGAATTTATTTCAACGGCAATTTCCCCATTGTCCTGTCCGTAATGCCCGTGTATAACCTTAACAGTCTTTCCTTTCTTGATAACCTCTTCTACCGAACAAGATTCTAACAATGGATCGCACGGCTCATCCCTAAAATGGCTAATCTTATAACAATAGTGCCCTATAACATCTTGGTAGGGCAAACCGCGATCGTTAAGAAAACATCTATTGGCATAAACTATTTTGTAATTTTCATCAATTACAATAACCCCGTCGTTCATGCCATCCAGTACATCGTTCGGGTTAAAGGCTAAAATTGGCTCTTTCATAAATAAAAATTAATAATATTAATACAACAGCATAAATATAGGCACAAAACCTTATTGATGCAAATAAATATTTTTTTGCTTTATTATAACACAAAAATTATTAGTTATATCTATTGACAATATTTTTAAAATTTATTATTATATTGCATTCATATTTGTATGAGATATCCCGCATCGAAAGAACGCTTCCGCAAGGACGATCTTCACGGGGTTGCTTAGCCAAGGGTCTTTTTCGCATAAGAGGCAACGCGGCGTATTTTAAATTATTTTAAGCAAAGAGGGTTACGTAATGAGCGAGTATGCTGTTATAAATTCCGGTTCTAAGCAGTACAAGGTGTCACAAGGGGATACCATAAGGGTCGAAAACATATTTAAAGAAAAAGGTGACGAGGTACTTTTCAAACCGAGTATGTTGAAAAACGGCGATAATATTATTGTCGACGAACAATCGTTAGGTGATGCCAGCGTTAAGGGGGTTGTCGTCAGAAACGGAAGGGCAAAAAAAATAATCGTCTTTAAGATGAAACGTCGTAAAGATGAGAGAAAAAAAAGGGGGCATAGGCAAGGTTTCACTGAGGTTAGAATAACCGATATCCCTTAAGTCAAAATAAAATAAAATAAAAATAATATTTAACCAATAAAGTATAGGTGCAATTATGGCTCATAAAAAGGCTGGCGGCAGTTCTAGAAACGGACGCGATAGCCGAGGTCAAAGAAGGGGTGTAAAAAAATTCGGTGGGGAATTGGTAAAACCAGGAGAGATCATTGTTCGTCAGGTTGGTTCATCCTTCCACCCGGGAAGAAATGTAAAAGAGGGAAAGGATTACACTCTCTATTCCATAATAGATGGTTTTGTTAAATTTCACGCTGGTAGAAACAATAGGAAATTTATTAGCATTGTCCCTATCCCGTCAGAGAAATAATGACTCGGAATCAGCGTCTCTAACCCATTGACATTTAAAATCAAAGGGTTTATGCGCGCGGTCTGAACTCTCCAGCGTGTCTCCAGTTGTTTCTAAACTCAACGGTAAATATATTGAACGAGTACACGATAAAATGAAATTTATTGATAATGCCGTGATAACGATAACCTCCGGTAATGGTGGTAAAGGTTCCGTAAGTTTTAGGAGAGAAAAATATGTTCCTAAAGGCGGACCTGATGGAGGAGATGGCGGGGATGGAGGAGATGTTATTTTCCAAACATCTCACAACATAACAAGCTTGCTGGATTTTAGATATAAACCCAAGTTAGCCGCTGAGAACGGTAGAAACGGGCAAGGGAATAATAAAAAAGGCAGAAATGGAAAAGATATTACTCTAAATGTCCCTATCGGAACGATGGTACTCGACTTTGAACTTAACGAGATGATAGCCGATTTAGCAAAAGACTCCGAAAAGGTTGCTATTCTTAGGGGCGGCAGGGGTGGAAAGGGTAATGCTTTCTTTAAATCCTCCACAAATAGGAGACCGAGGTTTTCCCAGCCTGGAATTAAAGGACACACGAAAAAAATAAAACTTGTCCTTAAAAGCCTTGGTGATATTGGAATAGTAGGACTTCCAAATGCGGGGAAATCCACTCTCATTTCTAAATTATCAAAATCACATCCGACAATAGCATCCTACCCTTTTACAACAAAAAAACCAAACATTGGTATTTGCTATAACGAAGATATGGATAAAGCATTTACCGTGATAGATATACCGGGTATTATTAAAGGGGCGGCAGGCGGAGCCGGCTTAGGCATTATATTTTTAAATCACATTGAAAGAGCCAATATTCTCTTGCATCTAATAGAAATTGGCGATGTAAGCGATGTAAGTAATCGGTATGAAACCGTTATGAACGAAATAGATCAATTCAACAAGTCAATCCTTGAAAAAATTCAGATTGTCGTAATTAATAAAATTGATTTAATCCCTGATATTAAAAAACTAGACGAAACCATGCATGAAATTAGTAAATATTTTGGTAAAAAAGGTATGAGTCCGCTGTTTATATCCTCGTCGAAAAACATGGGAATAGAAGTACTTAAAAATCATCTAACTGGTTTAGTGACTGAAAAGGGCAAATGGGTAAGAAATACCTCGAACTATATGAATTTAAAAAATATTTGAATTCTAAAAAAAGGGTTGTCCTAAAAATAGGCACCCAAGTATTACTTGATGCTAACAATAAACTTTCCTTATCGGCATTTGAACGGATTTGTGATTTTTCATATTCACTAATGCGTCAGCAAAAAGAAGTAATAATAGTTTCATCGGGCGCAATAGCTGCAGGAAAGGACCTATTAAATATCCCCTCTTCCCCAGATAATTTCAATATTCCGGAACAACAAGCTTTTGCCGCCTGCGGACAGGCAGTATTGATGAAAAATTACGACTCTGCCTATAAAAAATGCGGAATAAAAACAGCACAAATACTTTTGACTAAAAACGATATATCGTCTAAAAAAAGGTGCATAAATGCAAAAAACACCATATACGAGCTATTAAAAAATAAGGTCGCGCCCATCATAAACGAAAACGATACAACTTCCTACGAGGAAATAAAATTTTCCGACAATGATCACTTGTCTGCTCTCGTTTCAAGCCTTGTATGTGCCGACCTACTGATAATCCTTTCCAATGTAAACGGTGTTTATGATAAAAATCCCCTACTATACAATGATGCCGAGCTTATCAGGACGATAGACGATATAGAAAATTTTATTAAAAGTTTTAGGGGTGCATCCAAAAGCCTACATGGCAAGGGGGGGATGAAATCCAAGCTTTCTGCCGCATCTATTGCGGCAGAATCGGGAATAGATACCATTATTCTATCCGGCAAGGATGAAGAAAATCTCAGTGCATTTTTAAATGGCAACCTATCCGGAACACTTATTTCGTCTTCAAAGAATAATATCAAAATTTGAGGTATGCATATTATGAAACAGGAAGCAGAACTAATCGAAGAAATCGCAAGAGTTACTTGCAGCGCAAGTAACTCTATAGCAACTGCTAGTCCCAAAACAAAACTAAATGTTCTAGGTACGATTAAAAAACTTTTAATTAAAAAAAAAGATGCTATATTTCGTGAAAACATCAAAGATGTTGAAGGGGCAAGGCTACACAAGCTTAGTGCCGCCGCGATAGACAGATTGACTATCACTGAAAAAACATTTGATTCAATGATAAAGTCGATTGAAGATGTAGAAAAAATCAAGGATCCTGTTGGGGAAATAGAAAATATGGCAATTAGGCCTAATGGTCTCAGGGTTGGAAAAATGAGAATACCGTTAGGAGTGATAGGTATCATCTATGAATCGAGACCCAATGTTACCATAGATGCGTCCATTCTATGCCTGCTGTCTGGAAACGCTGTGATTTTACGGGGCGGATCGGAAGCATTTAATTCTAACATGATCCTTGCGTCCATTGTTTCGGAGAGTTTAAGTCTTAACGGGCTTCCATCTCAAATAGTTTCAATAGTTCCGTACACCGACAGATCGGCCATTAAATATTTGATTGCACAAAAAAAATATATAGACCTAATAATCCCAAGGGGCGGAGAGGGGCTCATAACTTATGTCACGGAAAATTCTAAAATCCCTGTAATAAAACATGATGCAGGACTTTGTCATATATATGTGGATAAACATGCCGATATAAAAAAATCTATCGATGTGGTGATTAACGCAAAGGTCCAAAGACCATCGGTTTGCAACTCACTAGAAACGCTCTTGGTTCACGCTTCCATGCAAGACAAATTTATACCTAAAATAATAGACGAACTCAATAAAAACGGGGTAGAAGTTAGGGTTGACGATAAAATTTTAAACAGCTACGGAAATAAATTTAATTTTATTATAAAAGCAACGGATAGCGACTGGGATACCGAATATTTAGATTTGATATTATCTATAAAATTGGTTCCCGACATGGACTCTGCCATAGAGCATATTAAAAGGCACGGCTCTGATCATACCGAGACAATACTAACTGAAAATTACAATAGTGCCATGGAATTTATAAAAAAGGTAAACTCTTCCTGTGTTCTTATCAATGCTTCTACTAGATTCAATGATGGTTCCGAACTAGGCCTCGGTGCAGAAATAGGAATATCTACCTCAAAAATGCATGCCTTCGGTCCTATGGGGGCAAGGGAACTCACAACAACTAAATTTGTAATCTTTGGCAACTATCAAACAAGGTCATGAACATCGGTATTTTCGGCGGGACATTTAATCCAATTCATTACGGCCATTTAAGGGCTGCAGAGGAAATTGTGCAAAGTTTTTTAGAAAAGGTTATATTTGTTCCGACAAATATAACCTCGAACAAGGGAACAATACCGCAATCCCCTGATAAAAGACTTGAAATGATAAATATGGCAATTAAAAATCATGTTAAATTTACAGCCTCGGATATCGAGATCCAAAGAGGCGGGATTTCTTACTCTTACGATACGATTGTTAATTTCAATGGGTTATATCCTAAAGATGATTTATATTTTATAGTGGGTATGGATACGTACTTAGACTTAAAAAATTGGAAAAATAGCGCATCATTCTTTGATATAATAAACTTTATAGTTATTGATCGAGATACCAATAGACTCGACTCAACAAGCTTGACACAACTTAGTTCATTTTTGCCCGATAAGGTAAGAGCTGAAATAATCATAGACCGTAAAAATAAAAGGTTCATCACAGCCAAAAATAAATATATAAATTTCTTTAAAATTACCAGAATGGATATATCATCCTCAATAATTAGGGATAATTTCAAAAAAAATATTTCTAACCTCTATCTATTGCCAAAAGATGTTATTAATTATATAATGGATAGCAAGATGTATGTTTAAAATTTATAACCAATAAGAGGTGGCTTAAAATAGTAGACGTAAAAACCGAGAGGAAAAAACTAAAAAGGACAAACAAAACCATTAGATCTATCATAGCTTTTCTTTTAGACAAAAAAGCCAGCGATATTGTTATACTCGATATTAGAAATATATCGGGAATTTCTGATTTTATCGTTATAGCGAGTGGTTCATCTGATCGGCAAATATCCATAGTAGCTAATAATTTAGTAGATTCTATAAAAAGACAGCCAATAGGCGTGGAGGGTCTTTCGGGCTCTAGGTGGGCTGTTATAGATTATGGGGATGTTATAATACATGTTATGCACAATGAACTGAGGCTATACTATAACCTTGAGGGATTGTGGCCGGATGCTAAAGAGTTAATAGTGGAAGATTAAGTATATACAATAAAATTACTATAATTTCATTAAGTTATGTATGTAATCACCTTAGTAATAGTCATTTTGGTTTTAGTAGCCTTCTTTGAGTATCTTTACGCCCTTAATCCCGTGAAGATTGCATTGCATTATGCCCCCGGCTCTCATCATATAATCAATGAATACCTTATTATTTATATCTTTTCTGCATTTTTGATAGGCATTATCCTTGTCATGTCCGTAAACGTTTTAAAGGATATAATAGCCCAGATAAATAATCTTCTGTTCAAGAGAAAACAATTCATAAAAACGGAGATAGATAACTCTATCAATAAAGCCAGCAGCCTATATATTAAAGGACAATATGACAAAGCAATAGATATATTGAAGAAATATTTATCCGCCTATGAAAAAAGCGTAGGTGCATATTTACTGCTAGCCAAGGTTTACAAACATAAGGGAGAAATAAAAAATTGCGAATTTAACCTTAACAAGGCGCTTGATATAGAAAAAGACAATATTAATGCACTGAACGAAAGTGGAAACCTTTACAAATTAAACAAAGATTATGATAAGGCATTACTCTATTATGAAAGATCTCTAGAACTCTCTGCCGATAACCTTTACGCGATAAAACAGATGAAGGATATCTACATAAAAAAGGGGGAATGGAAAAATGCCTACAGAATGTCTAAACTATTCCTTGCAGAGTCAAAGGATAAAAGCATTAACAAAAAAGAAGAATTAATCATGCTTGGACTTAAGTATGAATTCGGAAAATATCTTCTAGAAACGGAAAATGACCTTACAAGGTCGGCGAAAAGATTTAACCAGGTTTTGGCTCAAGATAAAAATTTCGTCCCTGCGTACATATCTCTGGGTGAAATATACATTAAAAAGGGCAAATATTCTGATGTATTTGATTTGTGGGAAAAAGCATTCTTAAAAACAGGAAATTTTGCCATTCTTATTAGGATCGAAGATATGGCTATAAAAACAAATCATCCCGAGAACATAATTAAATTTTATCAAGAATTAATTTATGACAATCCAGAGAAATGGGAGTATAAACTGTTTCTGGGAAAGCTTTATATGAGGCTTGAAATGGTTGATGAGGCGCTTTCTAATCTCCTTGAAATCCCGCCCTCAATCTTTAAAGACAACTCTCTTAATCTTCTTTTGGCCGATTGTTACTTTAAAAGGGGGAAGTATAATGATGCTGCCGTTAACTTTAGAAAAGCACTCAAAAACAGATATCCAGTAAAACTACTGTTTACGTGCTCAAACTGCGGATTCACCTCTTATAATTACGTGTCTATCTGTCCTTCCTGTAATCAATGGAATACATTCAACATCGAAACATCCGAAGCGCTTTACGAAAGCGGGTATAGAAGTGATATGAAAAATATTTCACCATTAATCCCAAAATAAATAGATATAGTAAATGAAAAAATACGACCGACTGGCCTTGATCATCCTAGATGGTTTCGGCTTATCATCCTCTATAAAAGGCAATGCTATAAAAAATGCGAATCCGGAATTTATAAATTCAATCTTTGCAAATTATCCTTTTACAACATTGGCTGCGCACGGCCATGACGTTGGATTACCAAAAAATACCATGGGAAACTCTGAGGTAGGTCACTCCAATATCGGCGCTGGAAGAATAATAATGCAAGACCTGATAAAGATAGATACGCAAATTAGGAACAATACATTAAGAAATAATAAAACATTATCCTTGTGCTTAAAAAAGATTTTGGCAGGCAATTCAAGGGTTCACCTCATGGGACTCTTGTCTGAAAGTGGCGTTCACTCAGAATTATCTCACTTACTGTATCTGATAAATTTTTTTGTAGCCGGTGGCGTAAGGGAAATTTATATTCATACATTTTTAGACGGCAGAGATTCGCCGCCAAAAAGCGCCGAAGTTTTTTTGAAAAAGTTAATTACGGAAATTGCAAAATTTGACGACCAGGTTTTTTTGTCTACGATGTGTGGCCGTTTTTATGCGATGGATAGGGATACAAGGTGGGACAGGACCAAAACTGCCTTCGATTTGCTTACTGAATTAATTGGGGAAAAGGCAGATGACCCACTAACGGCTTTAAATAGATTTTACGGTGATGGAATAACAGATGAATTTATGCCGGGTATTGTAGTAGACAACAAAAAGAAGAATAAAGACGGTTCTATTAGGCAGGATGACGGCGTATTATTTTTCAACTTCAGGGCAGACAGAGCCAAGCAACTGACTATGGCTCTTACATTTAAAGATTTTAGTTATTTTTCAAGAAACACTTTTAAATGCGTCGGTAATTTTATATCAATGGCTAAATATGATGATTCATTTAAAAATGGATACATAATACCCCCTGAAAATTTTAATAATATTCTAGGAGAAGTGGTCTCTAGCCTTGGCTTAAATCAGTTCAGAATTGCAGAGACAGAAAAATATGCCCATGTGACCTATTTCTTTAACTGCGGAAGAGAAGAACCGTTTAAAAATGAGGATAGGCTGTTAATACCGTCTCCTAGAGAATATAAGACCTATGATATGATTCCGGAAATGAGTGCATTTAAGGTTAAAGACGCTTTAATGGAAAGAATTAAATCAAACAAATACAAGTTGGTAGTATGCAATTTTGCAAATTGTGATATGGTAGGGCATACAGGAAACTATGACGCAGCTGTTAAGGCAGTTAGTACCGTAAATTCTGTTGTCGCCGAAATAGTACCAGAAATCCTTAGCCAAGATTATGCATGCATAATAACAGCAGACCACGGAAACGCCGAAACCATGATGTATGAAAATGGGGAACCGATGACTAATCATACCCTCAACCCTGTACCATTTGCTATTGTTTCCAACTATGCAAGGGAAATTCCGACCTTAAAACCGGGAAGGCTTGCCGACATAGCACCGACAGTGCTTAGACTTTTAGGAACAGGTATACCTCCTGAAATGACTGGACGGGTTTTATGGGAATAGTTTCGTTTATCTGCCAAAGCAACAATATAAGATTAGATTTATTTTTAAAAACGCGGATGCTCGATAACACACGGGCATACATTCAAAGGCTTATATTATTAGGTAATGTCGCTGTTAACGGAATAACCATTAAGAAGTCCGCATATAAATTAAAAGAAAATAGCGTATTAACCGTCAAAGATTTGGAAATAAAAAAAACAGGCTTGTGTTATTTCGACCATGAACTTGAAATCATTTACGAAGATGATTTTATTGCCGCAATAAATAAACCGGCAGGTATTGTAGTCCACCCGGGAAAGGGAAACTACGATAATACTCTTGTTAATATTTTAATTGGAAAAATATCCAACCTATCGGGTATCGGTGGGGTAGAAAGACCAGGGATAGTTCATAGACTAGATAAAGATACCTCAGGTATAATGTTAGTTGCTAAAAATGATTTTTCTCATAACGCGCTGATATCGAGTTTTAAAAATAGAGAGATAAAAAAAACATATCTTGCCGTATGTTATGGTCTATTACAAAAAAAAGACGACTGCATAGAGGGGTTTATTAAACGGGATAAAAACAATAGAATTAAGATGCAGATAACCAAAGAAACTGGCAAATATTGCCTTACGCGGTTAGAGACTATAAAACAGATAGGTTCCGTAGCAACATTGCTTAAGGTAATGCCGCACACCGGAAGAACACATCAAATCAGAATATCCCTTTTTGAAACTGGTTATCCTATAGTTGGAGATAAGGTTTATAAGAGGAAGGACTTATTGGATAGGTATAAGAGTTTGAACTTTGTAAAAAGACAGATGCTTCACGCATATATGCTTGAATTCTATCATCCAAAAACAAAACAGAGAATGATTTTAAATGCTGAAGTTCCAAATGACATGCGCTGGGCTTTAAATTCAAACGATACAAATAACCTGCAAAAATGATAAAAATAGGCCTGACAGGCTCTATAGGATCTGGAAAAACAACGATACTTCAATTATTAAAGGGTTTCGGTTTTTTAACCTTAAGCCTTGACCTTGAATCTAAAAAATTATTAAAAAAAAATACTTCGGAATATAAAAAAATTGTTGCATTTTTCGACAAAAACATTTTAAATAAAGATACTGAGATTAATAAGGAACTTCTTGCAACGATAGTTTTTTCAGATCCACTAAAGAAAAAGGCTTTAGAAAATATTATCTATCCGGCTTTAAGAAGAAATATTGATGATATCCTTAAGAAAAGTAAAAAATCCGTGGTTATAATTGAAGGTGCCGTTATTATAGAGTCAGGATACTACGCAGGGTTGGATAAGACCGTTCTTGTAACCTGTGATTTTTCACAAAGGCTTAAAAGATCGTATAAACATTTCGATTTTGAAGATTTTATAAAAAGGGATAAAAATCAATTAAGCCAGACGGAAAAGGTAGAAAAATCTGATTTCGTGATAAATAATAACTACGGACCCAAGTTTTTGATTCCTCAGATTCAATTGTTAACAAACTTTCTAAACCATATTTAAGATGTTAAAAGAATAAAACCTCGAATAACTAAAACTTCCCGATTTCCGAACGCAATATAGACAAAGGGGGATATATTTATGGAAGAATGTCTAAAATCCAAAGATTTAGGCTATGCATTTATAAGCGAACTTTTAGAATTTGACAATCAGAGAAAATCAATTGAAGAAATATTTCATTTTGTCAATGTGAGTTTCGAGTACACATTTGGAGCTACAGCTATAATGTTTATACACAAAAGATATAACACCGAAGAAAAGATGGCGATCTCAAGGGGTATTTCGCATGAATATGTTAAAAAATTTAATGCGAGTCCCCCATTATCTTTGCTAAAAGAATTAAGCTCCACGAAAAATAGCTTGTACGTAGATTTTGCAAAAGAAGGCGAAAAATATTCAAAATATGATTATTTATTTGAACACGATGATGTTTCCGAGTTTTTTGCCTGTGAATTAAAAACAGTCTATATGGATTCATATTTTGTGGCAATTTATTCCGTCCCGAGATTTAAAAACTGTGGCGATGATAAAATTAGAGTATTTGATACAATTTTTTCCGTCATCTCGCACATTTTAAACGCGAACAAGTGCGTCCAGACTATGAGGGATTGTTCTCAGATAGATTATGTATCCGGACTGAATAATTTTAAATATTTCCATGAAAAACTTTTTCAAGAGATGCGAAAGAATGCTGAAGAAAAAGGGCATTTATCTATTGCTTTAATTTCGCTAAACCAGCTAAACAAACTCAATTCTGTATTCGGCCACAGCGCTGGAGACAAAAGTATCGGTTTAATAGCAAATATTATCAACAAAAACATAAGAACATTCGATACGGCTTCGAGATATGGTAATAAATTTATCATATTGTTTCCGGGTATGAATGGTCATCTTGTAAAAAAAATTCTTAAAACTATTTTTTTAGATGTTGAAAATAATTTTAAGAATGAAAATCAAGATATACTCTCACTCAATGCCGGTGTTTCAACATTTCCATCTGATGGAAATAACGAACGAGCAATTTTAGACTTAGCCGAAGGTCGTCGTATGGAAGCTAGAAGACAAAAAAAATGGTCCATAATATAATAAAAAACAATTAAGATAAAATTTAAATTTAAGAGGTATTTATGAATATCAAGGAATTGTCTACAAAAAAAATCTCGGAATTATTGCAAACGGCGAAATCTTATAAAATAGAAGGCGCATCCGGAATGCGTAAACAAGATTTAATATATGCCTTAGTTAAGGCTGAAACAGAAAAAGACCATCAGGCTGAAAAAAATGACAATCTCTCTGGTGAAGGTGTACTTGAAATCTTGCCTGACCAATACGGATTTTTAAGATCGCTTGAGGCAAATTATCTTCATGGGCCTGATGATATTTACGTATCACCCTCGCAAATTAGAAAATTTGGACTTAGGACCGGCGATACCGTTCGCGGGGTAATAAGACCTCCCAAAGATAGCGAAAGGTTTTACGCACTCCTCAAGGTAGAAAGCATTAACTTTGAAGATCCTGAAATCGCTAAGGAAAAGATATTATTTGATAATCTAACTCCTCTATATCCTCAAGATCGTATAAAACTTGAGTTTGATTCTAAAAATTTATCCACAAGGCTTATGGATTTATTAATTCCCATAGGAAAAGGTCAAAGAGGCTTGATAGTAGCTCCGCCCAGAACAGGGAAAACCGCACTTTTAAAGGATATAGCCCACGCTATAAATGCCAATCATAAGGAAATTTTTCTAATGGTGCTTCTAATTGATGAAAGGCCCGAAGAGGTTACTGACATGCAAAGATCGGTAAATGGAGAGGTAATTAGTTCCACATTTGACGAACCACCTCAAAGGCATATTCAAATAGCCGAAATAGTAATAGAAAAGGCAAAGAGGCTCGTAGAAACCGGAAAAGATGTTGTTATATTATTAGATTCCATTACTAGACTTGCAAGGGCATACAACGTGACTATTCCGTCTTCAGGTAAGGTTTTATCAGGCGGAGTTGATTCAAATGCATTACATAAACCAAAAAGATTTTTCGGAGCTGCCAGAAACATTGAGGAAGGCGGTAGCCTTACAATAATAGCTACGGCTTTGATTGATACCGGCTCAAGGATGGATGAGGTAATCTTTGAAGAGTTTAAGGGAACGGGAAATTTGGAAGTAAATTTAGACAGAAAACTTGCGGAAAAAAGGGTATTCCCTGCTATAGATATAAAGAAGTCTGGCACCAGAAAAGAGGAACTTCTCGTGAATGCAGATCATCTCAATAAGACCATTGTGCTAAGTAGAGTTTTGTCCGGCATGGATACGTCCGCGGCAATGGAATTTTTAATTGAGAAAATAAGAAATACAAAAACAAATAATGATTTTTTTAATTTAATGAAGCTTTAAAACCACCTAATTGAGCAACTTTCCCCTATATAATTCTTTATGATATAGCGGAAAGGTTGGCTCTGTCAATAATGTATTCTAAATTTTTTAATGACGAACCTCTGTTTTGAGATATGAGGTTTAGCCCGTTGCTCTTGGCAATTTCTTTGGCGTTGTTATCATATAAATAGAATGATACAGAATCGAATAATTCTTCCGACGATAGTACCATCTTGCCGGCTTTTATGTTTATGATTTTATCTGCAATTTCTGAAAAATTTTCTACATATTTGCCAAAAATTACGGGCTTCCCAAAAAATAACGGCTCTAATAAATTGTGACCTCCAACCCGCACCATACTGCCACCTACAAAGGCGACATCACACACACTATATATCGACATAAGCTCTCCGATTATATCCACTAGTATAACTAATTTTGAACCTATATCGCCATAGTCGAGCGAGACCTCAGCTTTATCGCCTGCAGAATAGATAGCCGAAAGCCTGCGACATTGAAAATTGCTATTTAATATAAGATCATAGACATACTCAAATCTTTCGGGATGCCTAGGGGCTATGAAAAGAACGGTTTTTTTCTTCTTTCCATTTAATTTTGCAAAAGCATCCAAAATTAATTTTTCCTCTTCCTTATGGGTACTGCCTGCAACTATCACTCTATTATTCTTAAAAATATTTTTAAGAATAATATTTTTCTTTGAGTCCTCATCGGTAAGGCTATCAAGTTTTAGGTCAAATTTCATATTCCCCGTTATATGAATATTTTCTTTTTTTACGCCAAGCATCAAAAACTTCTCATAATACCCATTAGATATACAAAGAACCAAACCTATACTTTCAAATACAAATTTAAAAAAGAAATTTAATGCGTAATAATTTTTATATGATTTATCCGATATTCTGGCATTTACTATGGAAATCATGACCTTTCTTTTTTTTAGCATATTAAATAAATTAGGCCATATCTCAGTTTCAATGGATACAAATAATATCGGTTTTATAAAATTTAGAATAATTTTAATTGAAAAATAAAAATCATAAGGAAAATAAAAAATACAAACATGATCTGCATCTTTAGCGTAATATTTTTTTGCATAATCATAGCCTGTCCTGGTAACCACGGAAAGATAGATGGGCTTTTTGATCTTTTCTATCAGTATATCAATGAAATTTACGGATGCTCTAAGCTCCCCCAGAGATACAGCATGGACCCACACGCCGTCTTCAAAATATAGTTCCCTTATATTTTTATCTAAAAACGGCAACAGCTTATAAAAGAAAGCCGTCTTTCTTTTATTTTTTACTAAAAAAGATAATAACATCCACATCAAAAAAAACGGCAACGCAACAATTAGCAGACAGTTATATATGATAAATAGAGATTTTTTCATAACAGAAAATTTATCGGCTTGCAACCGCTATCAATTGCCTAGTTGTTTAGCAAGAAGATTTTTATAAATACCGTTAATTGCTACCAGTTCCTCATGGCTTCCGCTCTCAACTACCTCACCGTTTTCTAAAACATACACGATGTCGGCTTTTTTTACGGTTGAAAGTCTGTGAGCAACGATTATGGCAATTTTGTCCCTACATAAACCGTGAGGATTTTCTTTGGTTCCAAATAAAGCGCTTTGAATCTCTTTTTCAGACTCGCTATCTAAGGAAGATGTGGCCTCATCAAGTATAATTATAGGAGCATTTTTCAAAAAAGCCCTGGCAATTAATATTCTCTGTTTCTCGCCTCCCGAAAGCCGAAGTCCGGCTTCGTCGACTAAAGTATCGTAGCCCTTAGGCAACTTCGTGATAAAATCATGTGCAAAAGCAAACTTAGAAGCCTGCATTACATCGTCCATATTCTTATTTGAACTTCCATACTCAATATTAAACTGAATAGATTCATTAAATAAAACCACCTGCTGTGACACATACGATATACCACCTCTTAAATCCTTTAAATCGAATTCATTGATATTTATTCCGTTAATCATTATTGCCCCTTTCTCGGGATAATAAAAACGAGGGATTAACATCGTAATAGTACTCTTACCAGCACCTGAATAGCCAACTATGGCTATCGTCTTGCCCTTTTGAGCCGTAATGTTTATATTTTTTAAATCATAGCTCTCGCTCTCGTTATAACTAAAATAAATATTTTTTATTTCTAAAGTATCAATATTTACCGGCAACTGTCGTGTACCACTTGTATTTTCAGCCTCACCGTCTATTACGTCAAAAATCCTCGTTCCTGCAGCAATACCTTCCTGTAGACTATTGTTTAAGCGAGATAAGCTTTTGACTGGCTCATAAAGTAAAAGAATTGCCGTTAAAAAAGAAAAAAAGTTACCCGGGGTGTAACCAAATTTTATTACCTGTAACCCGCCTACAAATATGATAAGGGAAATGGAAACGCCGCCTATTAATTCAACAAGTGGCACGGTTAACCCTCTAATTTTGGTCATTCTCATTAAGAATCTGTACAGATTATCGGATAATTTCTTGAAGCGACCAATCTCCGACTCCTCCATGTTATAAGCCTTTACCGTCCTTAAACTAGATATAGTCTCATCTAAGAACTTGGTAATATTGCCCACCTCTGTTTGCGTATCTATGCTTGTTTTTCTTGCCTTATTCCCCAGTAATGTAACGGGAATTACAACCACAGGAAACAGTACAAAAACAATTATTGCCAG
This sequence comes from uncultured Actinomycetes bacterium, assembly GCA_964631685.1. GTDB lineage: Bacteria > SZUA-79 > SZUA-79 > Acidulodesulfobacterales > Acidulodesulfobacteraceae > Acidulodesulfobacterium. The sequence goes on from CAZVZU010000006.1 coordinate 84,912, forward strand.
ATAAAAATCCATATAAAACACTACAGCTATAAGAACAATTATCGTCAATATGTCCTTCATAACCGCGCTTACTGAATCAGAAACGGTTCTTTGGATAATATTTATATCGTATGTTATTCTTGCAATCAAAACCCCCGTGGGAATCTTATTTAATTTTGGTACAGGAAATCTTACAATAGCGGAATAGACTTCGTCTCTTAGCGTCCTTATTATATTTTGTCCGACACTACCTATATAATAAAATTCTGCATAATAAAAAATATTTTTTACAACAAAAATAGCCATTACGACGATGGGGATCAGCATAAGATCTTCATAGCTTTTTGTTATAAATATGTTATTTATAAGAGGCTTGACAATATAAGCAAGAAGCCCTGTCAATGCAGACACTATGCCCATACTTATCATTGCCAATATCAGCTTTTTTTTATAAGGGAGCACATATGGAACTAATCTTTTTAAAATATTGAAATCTTTTTTCATAGTATTTTTACTCTATCTATTACATTAGGGATTAAGCATCTTTTAAAAGTTTATTATATATTATATTAGCCGACGCCTCAAATGGGTCAACATCTGTCCTTAAAGATGCAATTATATCAGAAATTCCATCTACAATAGAATTTTTATAATGATCATCCTTTAAAATTTTGTCTATCTCTTGAAAAACATTTTTAGGTGTAAATTTTAATTCTATAAGTTCTGGAACAACCATTTTATTTGCCATTATATTAATGAGCCCAATATATTTAATCTTGACTAAAGCCTTAGCTATTAGATATGTCAGAAAATTTAAATAATATACTATCACTACCGGTTTTTTGTAAAATCCTGCTTCTAGAGATGCCGTTCCGCTTGCCGCCACTATTATGTTACTTGAAGTCAACGCAGAGTCGACCGAGTCAACAACGGCATACCAATCATGCGGTATATTCTTTTTTTCTAAAATACTCATAAAATAAGAAGTCTTGATTCCTTTTCTAAACGGAAATAAAAAAAAAGCGTTTTTATAAACAGCTTTTATTAGCCTCAAGGAACCGACTATGCGGTTTGCATGATATTTAAGCTCGGTTTTTCTGGAACCGGGCAAGAATGAAATTATAGGATAATTATCCTTTTTTTCATCTTTTAATTTTATGGTGTGTTCGTATATAGACCGGTATAAAGGATTACCGAAGTAGTACGCCTCAATACCTGCTTTTTTATAAATTTCAAGCTCGAATGGAAAAATAACAATAACAAATTCAATATATTTTTTTATAAAATTAATCCTTTTATATCTTGATGCCCATATTTTAGGAGGGATAAAATAAACCACAGGAATATTTAATCTACTGGCAAATTTTGCTATTTTAAAGTTAAAAGAAGGGGAATCTACTAATATAACAATATCGGGTTTATTTATACTTATCCATTTTAAGATAGTTTCCAGAACCCTTTTTATTGTTTTTATTCTACATATAACCTCAGTGAAGCCCATAACAGCTAACTCACCAATGTCCGCAATTAACTCCACATCTTCGGATTTAAGATTTTCTCCTCCCATTGCATGATATGATGTCTCGGGATTAATTTTTTTAAGATGTTTAATCAAACCCGCAGCAAATATATCTCCTGAGAGTTCACCTGTAATAATAAGTACTTTTGTCAATTTTTCGCCTAGACTTAATACAAAATTTAGATTACATATACCGAAATAGACGATTTATTTGCTTTCCTAATAAACTCTTCTTTGTGCAAGACAATCGTGTTGGCTTCAAATGCCAAACAAGTGGCACCAACTGATATAAGCGCATCTACTGTACTGCCACCGACCGCCGGAACATCAAATCTTAAATCTTGGTTGGGTTTATTTACCTTTACAACGACAGCCCCGCCATTAGCAAGCCTACCACCTCTAACAATAGCATCATCTGTTCCCTCTATCGCTTCCAATGCCATAACAGACTTATCCTTCACTACTGCAGTTTGTCCGATATCTGCAGAAGAAATCAACCTTGCAGCACATAGCCCAAACTCTATATCTTCCATCTCTTTTTTATTAGGACTTCGCTTAGACACAACACCTTTGGGCAAAAAAATAGACGTGAGAAGCTCTGTTTGTGGAATAACAACTATGCCCTCCTTCTCAAAAAAGTCGCAAATTGCATTCAAAATGGTGTCATCTTTTTTATCCTTAAGCGACAAAAGAAGCGCGATAGCCTTTAAATCTGGTTTTATTTTTTTGAACATAAGGGTTTTTTTGACCTTGCCCGCCATAATTACATCCCTTACGCCTTCCGTTTTAAAAAATTTTACCAGCTTCCCCAACTGTCCGACACTTAAATAAATAATGGAATCCGCTTCGTCTGCTAACTTCTTATTTGCTTCTTCTTCTATTGCGCAAACCTTTACGGAATACCCCTTAGATTTAAGTTCATTGATGTATATAGAAGGAAATTCTCCATAACCTGCAATTATTCCAATATTTTTATCTTCCATAAATTAATGCTATCTCGTTATGCCCCTCTTAGATTTTTTGATAAAATCAGTGAACTTCTCTGTTTTATCCGAATCGGTAATCTCTGAAGAGATTTTTTCAATGGCTATCTTGGCGGTCACTTTCGACCTATAAACTATCTTGAAGGCATTTTTAATATTGTTTATTTCTTTTTTAGAAAAACCTCTCCTCTCTAAACCAATCCTGTTAACCCCATATATCTTCGCCCTGTCTCCCGAGGCGATAAGATAGGGAGGTACATCCTGAACAACCATTGAACCGCCGGCAATTAATGCAGACTCACCTACCCTCACAAACTGATGAATAGCACAAATGCCTCCCAGTAAAGCATAATCGTGGATCTCGATGTGTCCTGCCAACGTCGCATTATTCGCAAAAATGGTATGACTGCCTATAATGCAATCATGTGCCACATGAACATGCATCATAAATAAGTTATAATCGCCTACAGCCGTAACCCCGCCACCGGTAACCGTACCTATGTTAAATGTAGCATATTCTCGTATAGTATTATTATTTCCTATAACAAGTTTTGTATTTTCTCCCTTATATTTAAGATCTTGCGGGATAGAACCTATTGAAGCAAATTGAAATATTTTATTATTATCCCCAATGGTCGTATTTCCTTCAATCACGACATGGGAAGCAATTTTATTGTTTCTTCCTATCTTCACATTAGGTTTAATAACAGTATACGGTCCTATATCCGTTGAATCATCAATCTGGGCACCTTCATAAATAATAGCAGTTTTGTCAATCATAAATCCCTTTATCCCTTGAATGCAATTACGGTTTTATAAAAGAAGCCATAAGATCTGCTTCGGCACATAGTTTCTCATCAACTAACGCTTTACCATGAAACACCCAAACAGACTGCTTTCTTTTAACAAGTTCCACATTTAAAACGATTACACTTCCGGGCAAGATAGGCTTCCTAAATCTTGCTTTATCAATACCCATAAAATAAGTCAGCATATTTTTGAGGTCGCTATCCTCTTCAGTTTTATATGCAAGAATCCCTCCTGCCTGAGCTAACGCTTCCAAAATAAGCACTCCAGGCATAACCGGATAGGACGGAAAGTGCCCCTGAAAAAATGGCTCATTAATTGTGGTGTTTTTAATCGCGACAATAGATTTCCCCTTTTCTATAGCTATAACCTTATCTACCATAAGAAAAGGAAACCTGTGAGGCAGAAGATTCAATATCTCTTGTATATCCATAACGGTTAAATTTGAAGACTTTTCATCAATCATTTTTAAATCCTCTATTTTTTTCGATATCCCTTATTCTTTTAAAAAGCTCGGGAAGTTTTTTAAATAATACAACGGAACTACGCCAATTTTTAATAGGAATAGCGGGTGTGCCAGATACAATATCATTATTCCTTACGTTATTGACCACACCGGATTGCGCAGCAACCACAACACCATTGCCGATCTTAATGTGCCCCGTTATGCCGACCTGTCCTCCTATCGTCACATTATCACCTATAGTTGTGCTACCTGCAATGCCCGTTTGCGCTGCAATAACGCAGTTGTCACCGATAATCACATTATGTGCAATCTGCACTAAATTATCCACCTTGGTACCCTTGCCTATTTTGGTAAAATCCGTAACGCCTCTATCCACTGCAACATTGGCCCCCAATTCCACATCGTCTTCCAAGACAGCATAACCTGAATGAATAATTTTTACGTATTTATTCTTATCTCTGGCGTAACCAAATCCATCGCTCCCAACAACTGAGCCGGAGTGGATTATACAATTGTTTCCTATTTTAGAATTATCATAAACAGAAACATTAGGGTAAATCACGACATTATCCCCAATAGAAACATTTTTACCAACAAAAACATTTCCCATTACATTACAATTTGCCCCCAGAGATGATCCGGCATCTATAAAAACACCCGGATACAACGTGGATCCCTTACCTACTGATACAGTTTTATCTACATTTGCGAGATTTAAAAAATCGCCTGAGAACGTTTTGGTTGAACGATTCCCCGAATAAAACAGTTGCGTTGCCCTTGCAAATGCTAAATATGGATTTTTTGAATTAAGTATAAGAGGATTTACAACCGAGGGGAGCTCTTGTTTTAAAGCCTCGTAATCCATAATCACTGCGCAAGCCCGCGTTGTTTCGATGTATTTAAGATACTTTAGATTCATAATAAACGAAATCTCAGTATCCTTGGCCCCTCTTAGCGATCCTATGCCCGTTACGGTTACATCTTTAGACGAATCGCCGATAACCCCTAATGACAGCTTTTTAACTATATCGTTCAATAGCATAGTTATTTAAATTTATTTATTGCGAGTCCATTTTCTTTAGCACTTCATTAGTGATATTGATTGAGTCCACGCTGTAAACAACGCTTGTGCGATTGATGACAAGCAGATATCCGCTATTCTTTGCTATTTTTGCTATAATTGCATCTGCCCTATTAACTACAGCCTTTAAAAGCTGATATCTCTTTTTAATAACTGCGGCCCTGATATCTTTTTCCTCTGTCGTAAATTGCGATATATCAGTTTCGAATTCTTTTGTCTTTGCTGTTTTTTCCGTAGCAGACATTACAGAACTGTTTTGCTTCAAATCTGTTTGAATCGACGCAATTTTCTTCCTCATTTTCATTAGCTTACCTCTGTACCCTGTAACTAAATCCTTTAACTTGGAATTAGCCTTCTCGCCTTGTTTAGACTTTGATATAATAGTTTGCATATTAATTACGGCAACCTTTAGATTTGTTGCCCGCACATTCTTTGGAAAGACTAGAACTACGGCGAGCAAGAACAATCCAACCGTGAAGCTCGAATTAAAAATCAATTTTTTCATAAAATCTCCTTATTTTTTTATTTTTTTATTACTAAATACCCGGGAATCCCTCACCCAGGCTAAACTGAATTCTGGTAGGATTATTTCCGTTTTTGGGCGTTCCTAGTATTTTGCCGTAAGTCATTATTATTGGACCAAATGGTGAATACCAGTTAAAGCCCACCCCCGCCGCCTGAACAAGATTAAGCGGGAATACAGATTCGCCGTGTTGCCACGCATTACCGGCATTCCACCACAAGAATCCGTATAAACCAGCCCTTTTAAGGATGGGTACTAAATATTTTATCTGAACCGTAAGCATCTTAGACCCACCGACAAGTAAGCCGTTTTGCGTTGGACCCACAGAATCGTACATAAACCCTAAAAGAGGATACACATTCGTAATACCCCCAACGAAAAATCTTTTGTATATAGGTAATGCAGAAGAAGACCTAGTTGAGACAATATAACCCATCTGAGCCCCTTGCATTAAAGATGTTCCTCCCCATAAAGGAATATAATGATTCAAGTGCAATAAAACCTTAACAAAATCGTCATTACCGCCTATAGGATGACCGGCAAAGCTGACTTTAAAACTATCCAGATCGCCTGCGGTCGGAGCCATAGAATTATTCAGCGTATTATAAACCGTTGTCAAGGAAATTTCGCTTGTTATCATCGTTCCCTGAGACAGAATATTGGAAAGACCCGGTATTACAACAGACGTGTTTTCATCCAAAAGATACTTGACATATTCCGTAAGCATCCTTCCGTAAAGCGGATAGCCCAATGTTACGGAACCGCCGACGGAACGATAGGCAAACTCAGAATAAAGGCTATTAAACGTGTCATATAAAGACATATCAAATGATAATGGCCTATTAAAAATATACGCAAGATATGGTTGACGGACATTAAAGCTGTACGACTGATAAGGACCGCCGATTTGAATATTTAAAGAGGCGGATATGCCCATTCCGAATAAATTTGCCTCGGATACGGATGATATTGCCATGAAAGAAGTAGCAGAGCTATAACCACCGCCAATAGTAAACTTACCGGTATTCCCCTCTTTAACACCAATCCTTACATTAAGTATATTTTTATTTGGAACCTTTTCCGTAGTAATGGTTACATGTTTAAAATATCGCAGGCTTTTTAAAGCCTGTCGGGATAATTTTATCAGTTCGGGATTATATACCTCGCCGGGATACAGCCTGAGAGCTCTAAGTATCACATAACTGTACGTCATGGTATTTCCGGTTATAGTAATTTTACCAAATCTCGCAATCTTTCCTTTATCAACAGTCAGCTTAACCAACACGGAATTTGTCTTCCGGTTAATTTTTATTGCCGGCTCAACATTAACGAAAGCATACCCTCCGCTCGTATAAAGCTTGGTAATTGTAAGTATTTCTTTTTCTATATCTTTTCTATTGAATATGTCTCCCGCTTTTGTCGTTATAAGATTTTTAACAGCAACATATTCTTTTGATCCCTTTTTGACATGTTTTATTTCAAGATTAACATTTGATATTTTATATTGCGGGCCCTCAACAACCCTTATAACTATAGTGACATATTTCTTGTTTTTAGAAAAAATGAATACCGGTTTTTTAACGCTGACACCTATGTAGCCGTGATTATAATAAAAACTTAACAGCGCGATAATTTGATTATTCAGTTTCGCTTTCTTAAACTTTCCTTCACCCGTTATCCATGTTAACAAGCCAACCGTCTTTATGCTAAGCACGGATTTAAGTTTTGACGAAGTAAAAGAGCTATTGCCTTTAAATTCAATCTTTTTAACCATAACAGGCGAATTTTCACTGATAAGGAAACTAATGCCTACATAGTTACCATGAAAGATTGTCTTTTTTACCTTTACCTTTGCATTATAATATCCTTCTGCCGAATATATAAATTCAATAATTTTCAGCGCCTTATGTATATCGTAAGAACTATAGGGCGAGTTAACCTTAAGATTTATTATCCTTTTAATCTTCTTTAAACTCACGGATCCGTTGCCGGAATATTTAATGTATTTAATATACGGTCTCTCAGAAACCATAAATGTTACTATTAATCCTTTATTTGACATAGGACTAACATTAACCGTTATCTCCTTGAAATAACCCGTTTTATAAAGTTTTTTAAGGCTCTCGTCAATTTCTTTAACAGAGTATTTGCTGCCTCTTTTTATGGTAATTTTATTAGTTATAAACCCGATGCCAACCCTTACGTTGCCTTTTATTCTTATGGCGTATATTTCTCTTGAAACAGAAAGCGACTTTTTGATTGTATTTGCTCTTTGACCACCATAAATCAGCAGGGATACCTTTTTGGATAGAGCTCGTATGCTTTTCTCTAAAGACTTTTTGCCTACGCCCGTATATTTTAACGTTTTAGAGTTATAAACGTCATTAGCCTTAATCAACATTGCATGAATATTATAATGGGACCCAAATTTAGCAATACTGCCCGTTACAATATAATTCGATTGATATGCTTTGCCGAGCTTTTTTATTTCGGCAAGATTCATATTTCTATCAAAATTAAAATACGGCTTTTTTTTGAGGCTTGTGTATGCCAAAACAAAGTATGGCTTTTTAGAGTTGATATATGCCTCAAAAGCAGAGGTAAACGATTTGTTAATTTTTTCTAATGTGGGAATTCCTTTTTGATGGAAAAAACCGGCGTAAACATTTTTATTGCTTAATAAAGCATAAACATTTATGGAATTAAAAAAGATAATTACCGAAATAAAAAGGAAGAAAAGATACAGTTTGAAAAATTTCATTTTATTAACCTATCAAATAATAAATCATATGTCAATTTGTTTTATATCGAACTTATACATGTTCTATCAAACCGCTCACTATTTTAATTTTATGACTCATCATTCCGGAAAATTCGTCATCATGAGTAACGACAACCAGCGTTTTGTTGTATTTTTTATTTAGATTGATGATAATCTCATGCAACTTTCTCGCATGCAGAGGGTCTAAATTGCCCGTCGGCTCATCCATTAAAACAACCCTCGGAGAGCAAATAAGCGCCCTTGCTATTGCCGCCCTTTGTTGTTCGCCACCCGAAAGCATATAGGGCTTAAAATTCAACCTATGTTCAAGCCCAAGTTCGCACAGATAATCACGCGCAATTTTGAGAGATTCCGCCTTCGGATTATTTCTTATATATAATGGCATGGCAACATTCTCTATACAACTAAATTCATTTAAGAGGTAATGAAACTGAAAAACAAAACCTATATTTTCATTGCGAAATTTTGAAAGCCTTGCATCCGTGAGTCCATATATGTCCGGATTAGCAAAATATCCTATGCTTCCTGAATCTGGCCTTAAAATGGTCCCCATGATATGAAGCAGGGTACTTTTCCCAGTCCCGGACTCACCAGTTATCGCAAAGGCCTCCCCCTCTTTTATTTCCAGATCAGCTTCATTTAGGATATTAACGGTTTCACCGCCTGTTTTGTATACCTTGCTTACATTTTTTAAATTTATAATTGTTTTACAATCTTTATTCATGCCTTACGCCCTCTGCGGGATCTATTTTACTCGCTTTATAAGACGGATATAACGTTGCTATAAAACTTAAAAAAAGAGCGCTCACACCTATCACGACAAACTCGCCCGGGGTCATCCTTACGGGAAGCGACGTTATATAATACACGGAAGGTGGCAAGCTTATTATATGGTAAGTTTTTTCAAGATATCCTATTAAGAATCCAGCTAGAAGCCCTAGTGATGTTCCTATAACGCCTATTATTATGCCCTGCATTATAAAAATAATCATTATATCTTTTGAACTCGCTCCTATAGATTTTAATATCGCAATATCTTTTCTTTTTTCCATGACGATCATTATTAGTGTTGAAATAATATTGAATGCTGCCACCAATACTATCAAGGAAAGAATAATGAACATAGTGAGTTTTTCTAGCCGTATGGCAGAAAAAAGATTTTTGTTAAGCTCTTCCCAGCTTAATGCATAAAAAGATGCCTGCCCCTTTTTATTTAAGATCTTATCTATTTTCTTCGCGTATAAACTCGCCGAACTTATCTTATTGAGCCTGACCTCTATCCCTGTAGCCACATTAGGGGTTAAACCAAGGAATGACTGCGCTTTTTTTATTGAAATAAAAGAGAATGTGGAGTCATAGTTATACATCCCGCTGTCTATGATTCCGGAAACAACAAATGTTTCAACCTTAGGCATAACACCAAACGGGGTAATTTGTCCTTCCGGAGACATTATGCGTATCCTATCCCCCACTGATACGCCAAGATTTTGCGCTAAAACCTTTCCAAGTGCTATGCCATTATATTTTTCGTTATTGAGTCCGCTTAAATTTCCCTTAATTAAATATTTTTTTAAATCAGTCACCTTTTCTTCGGTTTTAACGTCTATGCCTCTTAAAACACTGCCCGTCGAAGTATTCGCGGAAGAAAGCATAACATCTGTATAGATAAAGGGCGAAGTGCTCTTAACCCCCTTTATAGCCGAAATATCCTTAGTCACGCGATTATAATCTTTGATAGAACCGCCGTAGTTTAAGACAATAATTTGAGATTCTATTCCGATAACCTTCGCTTCAAGGGCATGGTCAAATCCGCTCATTACCGATATAACAACAATTAAGGCCATTACACCTATAGCTATGCCCAATATAGATATAGAGCTAAGTAGGGATATAAACGAATTGTTTTTCGGTTTCAAGTAATGAATAGCAATATTTGTGTGAAAATTCATATGCACATTTTTATTTGTTCACTGGTTTAAGCAACGGAAACAGTATAACGTCCCTAATGGAATATGAATTTGTTAGTAGCATAACAATTCTATCTATACCTAAGCCGCATCCGGCGGTGGGTGGGAGCCCTTGCTTAAGGGCATCAATGTAATCGTCATCCATTTCAGCGGGAAGTCCTTCTTTAATCTTTGTATCCACCTGCGCCCTAAACCTTTCCTCTTGGTCAAATGGATCGTTGAGCTCAGAAAAAGCATTCCCTATTTCTCTTCCTGCTATAAAAAGCTCAAACCTATCCGTAACTGTTGGATTTTCGTCATTCCTCCTAGCTAAGGGTGAACTTTCAACCGGATAATCCGTAACAAAAGTCGGATGTATGAGCTTTTGTTCCACCGTTTCGTCAAACAGGAGGGTTAATAACTCCCCATAGCTATCATCTTTGCTGATATTAGAAACATTTTTCCCAATTAAAATATCGTAAATTTTCGAGACGGAGTCTATATCTTTAGGGTTAAATCCTGCAATTTCATACAAGCTGTCTTTTAATTTGATTCTTTTAAACGGGGGATTAAAGTCTAATTTTTCTGAGGCATAATCAATCTGGGAAGACCCGCAAATATAAACTACTAACTCCGAAAGCATTTTCTCTACAAAACTCATCAAATCTTCATACGTTGCATACGCCATATAAAATTCCAACATTGTAAACTCAGGATTATGCTTTACAGAAACACCCTCGTTTCTAAAATTTCTTCCAATTTCATAAACCCTATCAAAACCACCGACAACCAATCTTTTTAAATATAGTTCAGGGGCAATCCGCATGTAAAGCTCCATATTAAGAGCATTATGATGAGTCTTGAAAGGCCTTGCCGTTGCGCCACCCGGGTTGGCCTGCATTACCGGAGTTTCCACCTCTAAAAATTTGTTGGAATTCAGAAATGTTCTTATGAAACTGATTGCATTGGCTCTTTTTTTAAATATTTCTCGCGCCTCGCTATTTGCAATGAGATCGATATATCTCTTTCTAAAACGAATCTCAATATCCTTGAGCCCATGCCACTTTTCCGGCAGGGGCAAAACAGATTTAGTCAATATCCCTATGTGCTCAACTTTTATCGTCAATTCATCTGTTCTTGTCCTAAAAAGATGCCCCTCTATGCGACAAATATCCCCAGCATCAATAAGCTCGCTAAAAAGTTCAAATTCATCACTTGTCACAACGCCCTTTTGAATATAGCATTGAATCTCAGCAAAACCGTCCCTAATCCTAAAAAATGATGCCTTGCCGAAATTCCTTATAATAACAATTCTGCCCGCTGTCTTTATGTTGATTGTATTGTTTTCAAAAAACTCTTTGTCATGACGAGCGTAATTGAGGGTGATATCCTCAATATTTTCCTTCTTTATAAAATTATTATCAAAGGGATTTATTCCCTTCTCCCTTAACCTTTGCAACTTTAAAATACGTCCTTTTTCGACAATATTAATATCCCGATCCAAAACCAACCTCCGTATATATTCTTAAATCTGCGCTATTTTTGAAGCACGATTAATCACTATTCGCCCTTACTCTTAATAAGTATGCATTAATAAATTCGTCTATGTCTCCGTCAAAAACACGCCGGTCATCATAAACTGTCACACCCGTCCTATGATCCTTTATCGCACGATTCGGATTAAGCGTGTACGACCTTATTTGCGAACCCCATGATATCTCTTTTTTATTTTTTTGCAGTTTACTTTCTTCTTCTTCCTTTTTCTTTTTATAATAATCGTATATTCTTGCCCTTAAAAGTCTATATGCAACATCCTTATTTCTATGCTGAGACCTTTCATTCTGACACGCAACAACGATTCCCGTCGGAATATGCGTAATTCTAACGGCCGAATCAGTAGTGTTAACATGTTGCCCTCCCGCCCCACTAGAACGATAGGTGTCTATTCTCAAATCCTTTTCATCTATGACAACGTCTATATTATCATATATCTCGGGATAAGCAAAAACAGAGGCAAAGGATGTATGCCTTCTCTTATTAGCATCAAACGGGGAAATCCTAACAAGTCTGTGAACTCCTATCTCCGACCTAAGATAACCATAAGCAAACTCTCCAGATACAACAAAAGTTACACTCTTAACACCCGCCTCATCTCCGGCATTATATTCTACTATCGCGGTTTTAAATCCCTTTCGCTCCGCCCATCTCAGATACATTCGCAGAAGCATATCCGCAAAATCCATAGATTCAGTTCCACCTGAACCGGCATGAATCTCAACTATAGCATTAAGCTTATCGTCCGCTTCCGAAAGGGTAATATCTATCTCTAGGTTTAAAACACTGTCTTCTAAAGGCTTTAAGCTTTCCATGATCTCAAGCAACATGTCTTCATCATCTGCATCAATCGAAAGATCGTATAACTCCCTTATACTTTTAAATTCATCATAAACCTTATAAAAAGGGGTTAATTTGTTCAGTACCGATGCCTTTTCTTTAAGTATTGATGTAGAAAAAGAAATATTGTCGTAAAAACCATCCCTCTCAACTATTTCATTAATCTCCTTAAGTCTTCCTTCTAGCTTATCTACTTCAAAGCATCCCCCTGATTTTTAAAAGCTTATCATCAAGGTTTTTCAATGTTCTACCTAAAAGACTTAAATTTAAAACCTGCTTTGATGTTGAATCAGACATTGATACTACCCCCCTTTCATCGAAAACATTATGGAATTCAAACTCAATTCTTGAAAAATTTATTTAAGAAAAGATACAATACTATTAAATATATTAAGGATAAAGAAAAAATTATCATGACAATATATGCGAATATATTACCATATAAAGTAAAAAAAGTCTTTTTATTAATTAATTTTACGTACCCTATCATGAATGTTTTTCTGAAAATCTTCGTTTCTTCCAATATTTTACCATTTGGAGATATTATCCCGCTAATTCCTGAATTCCCGGCTCTTGCCACATATCTGTCATTTTCAACCGCAGAGAAAACGGTCATAGACATATCTTGCCTCGGCGCAGACGATTTTCCGTACCATGCATCATCAGTGATACTTATTAAAAGATTAGCGCCGTTCCTTGGAAAATTTCTCACTAACGAATCGAAATATGATTCGTAACATATCATGGAACCTATCTTTGCCCTGCCGACACTTAAAATCCTAAGTTTTTTGCCAGGCGAAAAACTTCCGACCCCTGCCTTTTTTAGAATTTTGGCAAGGAAAGGAAATTGATGTCTCAGTGGAATATATTCTCCGAATGGGACAAGATGGTTTTTATCGTAATAGGCATATCTTCCCGATTTCGTAAAAATATAATCTCTGTTATAGTAATGGTATTCTCCTTTTAAAAATCTAACACCTACAGTGCCAAAAATTAAAGCTATATTATTTCTTCTCACAAAACCCATAACCCTGTTCCAGTAGTGTGGATACAAGGATATGATGTAGGGAAGGGCGGTCTCCGGCCATATGATAATTTCAGGTTTATATTTTAATGATTCCTTGCTTAAATTTAAATAAATTTTTGTCGTCATTTTTCTTGTGAGCTTCCATTTTTGGAACATTCCGATGTTCCCTTGTATTAAAGCTACTTCTATTGGTTTTCTATCACTTAAAGATACGCTCGTAGAGTAAATATTATGATAACCGTACGATATAACTAAAACAAAAATAAAAAGAACAAGCACTAATTCAAACAATCCCTGTTTTTTTGTTAATTCACGCTTAAAAAATATAAAATGGAAGATGGAATAGTTTATAAGAACTATCACGAAAGAAAGACCAAACACACCGACTATATTGGAAATCTGTATAAATGGTAGATTTAAATATTGAGAAAAACCTAAATTTTCCCAAGGAAATCCCGTTAGGAGATTTGATTTTAAAAACTCAAAAAAAACCCAACATGCCGGAATTAAAATAATACTCAGCCTTTTATAGTTGCTTAACAGAATCTTACTAAATCCTGCGAATAATGCTATGTATACACCTATGTAAACAGAAAGAGCTATAAGGGCAAGGACTGCCACATAGTAAGGGAGATCGCCAAAAACATGGACGGTATAGGCAATCCAATACATTATCAAGATATAAGAAGTAATACCGGTTATGAAGCCGTAAATAAAAGATTCCTTAAAGCCCTTAGAGATGCGAATCGTATAAAAAAGCGGGATAAATGCAAACCAAGCGAGGAATTCAAGGTTAAAATTCGGAAACAAAAATGCAATAAGCAACCCCGATACTACAGATAAAGAGACCTTGACTAAAATATCCTTGGAGACTCTGTGCATTATGCGACGTAATTTAATTTTTTATATTAAACACTACAAAATATATATATATCAAAGGAATTTTTTTGATTTTTCCCATAAATCATCTATTTCTTGAGGACTTAATTCAGAAATAGATGAAGATGCATTTTCCTCTATATAACCAAATCTTTTTATAAATTTATTCGAAGATAGATTTAACGCATTGCAGGGATGAATACCCAAAAACCTTCCTATGTTCACAGCGGAAAATAGGACATCTCCATATTCTGCTTTAATCTTCTCTGAAATCTCTTTATCATCGGATGCGGTTTTATCCGCATTTAGTTCGTCTTTAAGCTCTGAAAGCTCCTCGTGAATCTTGTCCATAGCACTTTCTAAATCGTCAAAATCCAACCCTAACCTACCGGCTCTTTCTTGTATCATATTTGCCCTATGAAGAGCAGGTAAGCTTTCGGACACATACACAGAGGAATTTTTTGTTTTTGGTAGGCGACCGGCATTTTGTCGTTTTTCCTCTTTCTCTTCTGCTTTAATTCTTTCCCAATTTCTAAGAATAACATCATCTAAACACTCGCCTTCTTTCAGCGAAAAATCTTCGTCAAAAACATGAGGATGCCTTCTGAGTAGCTTTTTAATTACGCCGGTTATCACATCATCTAACGAAAATTCCTTCTTTTCTTCATATATATCAGATAAAAATATAACCTGAAGAAGTAAATCCCCTGCCTCTTCCGCTATATCTGTTTTATCGCCCAAACTTATCGCATCTACAACCTCATACGCCTCCTCTATGATGTAAGGCTTTAATGTTTCTTCGGTCTGCTTTTTATCCCACGGACAACCGTCCTTGGAGCGCAACTTTTTAACTATGTTTACTAAGCCCTGAAATCCTGCATATTTTTCATCAATTTTTGCGCTTTTTTTATCCATCATGATACAACTCCTAATTTAGAGAAAAGACCAGCATACCCAAGGCTTTAGTATATCACATAACAAAAATATTATAAAATATTTCGTAACCCGCGATAAACAATACCAAATAACAGCCTCTGCATATTTTTCATTTCTTTGTCGTAATTGTCACTGTCAATATCCAAAATATGCTCTTCGTCGTGAACATACCCGAAAAGGTGCAAAATTCCGTGGATTATCAGGAGAATTAATTCCATATTGAATCCGGTCAGTTTATAGAAATCGGCATCATTGAAATTATTGCTTTCAATCCAGCCTTCCTTTTCCCAAAAATCTTTGTACTTTAAACAATTTTTCTGCACAAGAGATGGGGCTATATAAATTTCTCCTATATAGAACATGTCCCCGATATACTCTTTAACTTCAAATGATAAAACATCTGTAGCATAATTCTTATCTAGGTAATCTTTATTTAGCTTCCGCATATAAGCGGCAGAGCATAAGATTATATCTATTGCACAAGGACCGCAGAAAAGATTCTCAATAGCCTTATGAACGGTATAGCGGACTAACCCTTGATCTATCTTCAGCTTCCGTTGCCGGTTTGTTATGCTTATTGTTTCCTGCGTCTTCGTTAAATTCATAATCATCTATTCTTGCCGTATAGGGAATTCTTTGGTGAAAAATACTGTTTAGAACCTTCACGAAGGCATCTCCTATAATATGCAAATCCTTCAGCGTTAATTCGCACTCATCAAGTTGTCCATCATTATATATTCTCGTTACCGTCTTTCGAACCATTAATTCTAGTCGAGACGGCGATATATTTGCTATAGTCCTTGAAATAGCCTCAACAGAGTCTGCAAGCATTATTATACCCGCCTCCTTAGTTTGAGGCTTTTTACTGTTATATCTAAATGTATCTTTGGAAACACTCTCGCCCTTGCTCTCCATAGAAGCCTTCTCATAAAAGACCCCGATCATAGATGTTCCATGATGCTCCCCTATTATATATTCAACCCTTGTTCCTATCTTATATTTTCTCGCAAGCTCTTGTCCGTCCTTAACGTGGGATGCTATTATTAAACTACTCATAGTCGGGGCAAGTTTATTGTGAGGATTTTCTTGATTAGAAATATTTTCTATGTAATAATTCGGTTTTATAATCTTCCCTATATCGTGGTATAAGCTTGCAACTCTTGCTAATAACGGGTTTGCGCCAATTGATGATGCGGCAGATTCTGCAAGTGTAGCAACCATTATGGAATGCTGATACGTACCAGGGGCTATAATTGACAATTGCTTCAATAAGGGATGGTTAGTGTTAGAAAGCTCAAGCAGTTTAAAATCGGTCGTATATCCAAAAATCCTTTCAAGTAAAGGTATTAATCCTATTACGGCTATAGACGAAATAATGCCCGATAAAAATGCAAAAACAACACTATAAATATTATGCACATTAATCAAATTAAGCCTTATTAGTGCAAATGCAATTACCATAAACACATTTAGAACACCCGTTATAATCCCTGCCCTCACTATCTTTCCCCATGAAGAAAAATCGAATACTTCGTAAGACGCAATGAAACTTCCGGCAAATGTATAAATCATAAAAAAGATAGAGTTTTTGAATATTATAGACGTTAGAATAGAAAAAAGAGCTATGTAAACAACCGAAACCTCGGAATTTAAGACTATTCTGACCAACATGGGGCCAAAAGCAAAAGGTATCAGATAATAAATATCGCTACTATTGACAAACGGAAAGTATAGGGTTAACGCATTAGCAAAAATAATTCCCGACTTAATTAGCAAAATAGACATTATTAAAATGGTGACGATAAACAGGACATTCTTAAAATCAAGCGATAACCTGAATTTTTTAATATATCTATAGGGAAAAACATAAGAAAGCGATAAGAGAACTGCGATGATAAAAAAAAGCCCGAATAGTGACGGAATATTATTTCTCAATTTAAATATAGATTCATATGTATTTAACTCCAAAGCCTTATCTTTAGCTATCAGTTCACCTGAACTAATGAGAAGCATGCCCTTATCCACATTGATATAAATAAGCGGGGCTTTCTTTTTGATATCCTCTATTTTTTTTAATGTAAGGTATTTTGAGTAGACAATGTCGGGCTTGATAATGCGGTAAACTAATTGATATATATTGTTCTGAATATGAGATGGCAAAAAATTCAGGTAACGTTTAACATAATAATAGGCAAACTCTCCTGCACCTTTAAAGGTGAAAAATACCTGGGGATAGTTTACTATCTTCGAGCTGTTTGTTATAATATTCTTTAACTCTATCCCCTTATTGCTCGAAGGTTGTTTAGATAAAACACCTTTTCTATAAATAGCATTAATTATTTTAAGAATATGACTTTCCGTATCCCTATTATAATTTAAAAAATAAAATGCATCGAGAACGGACTTTTTTAATTTTATGCCAAGCTTTGAAGAGAATATATCCTCGGATATATTTAAGTTTTCATTATCCTTTTTATGGTTTAGTTTATATGACCTTGCGGAAGCAAATGCTCCCTTAATCTTTTCAAGAAGCGTTATCTTAGTATCCGGATAAAACAAATAAACATCCGAAACATGTCCAATATTTTGCTTAAGCAGGTCGTTTGTTGCTTTAGCATTGACATATCTAAAACTTTTTTTGGCTATTATCGTCTTTTTAGCAATTTCTCCCGCTTTATACTTGCTCTTAATAAACCCCACGCCATTGTACAGTAAAAAAGTCAAAAATATAGAGGCTATCAAGAGTAGTACTATGAGAGGATAGTAACGGCTTCCAACTTCTACTGCATTATTTTTTAGAAATTCAAGAAATTTAGTTCGTTTCATAAGCTTTTATTATATTTTGAACAAGTTTATGCCTGAGTACATCTGTTCTATTAAAATTTACCACCTCAATTCCTTTAATATTATTTAATATTCTGCTTGCCGTAATAAGACCCGACTCTTTATCTGAAGGAAGATCTGTTTGTGTAATATCACCATTTACGACAATTTTTGAACCGGAACCGATCCTTGTTAACATCATTTTCATTTGCTCATTTGTGGCGTTCTGCGCTTCATCTAAGATTATGAAAGAGTTATTTAATGTTCTGCCCCTCATAAACGCAATCGGCGTAACCTCTATAATATCTGATTCAATAAATTTCATTGCACTATCAAAATCTATCATCTCATATAGGGCATCATAAAGCGGTCTTAAATAAGGATTAATTTTTTGAGCAATGTCCCCGGGAAGAAAACCTAACTTCTCACCGGCCTCAACGGCAGGACGTGTCAATATTATTCTGTCAAATAACTTTTTTTGAAACAACGATACTGCACAAGCCATGGCAAGATAAGTTTTGCCTGTTCCTGCAGGGCCGACCCCAATAACTATATCGTTGTTATAAACGGCGTCCACATATCTTTTTTGATTTATCGTCCTAGGCGCTATAAGCTTTTTTCGTGGCGTTGCTAAAATTGGTTCGTAAAAATAGGATGTAATATTCTCTTTTGGATTCTTAATCTTTACCTTTATCAACCTTCTCAAATCGCCGTCCGTAATGATCTTGCCTGCCTTGTACATACTTATCAGGTCATAAACGAATGAAACGCAATTTGCAACATGTTCTTTATCTCCACTAATTAGCAAGATGTTTCCTCTTACCGACACCTCAACTAGGAACTCGTTTTCCATAATGCTTATCGTATTTACGGACGGATTGGAAAAACTGTTAAAAAGGTCTATATCGGTCAGCTCAATCTTCTCTATACAGGCTTCTTGCGCCGGTTTTGCACAAGCAACGCCTCCTTTTTTGCCATTTCTGGTTTTATTACTAATTCTCAAATTTTATTTTTGCTGCCCCCTGCAATTACGGTTAATATTCTCATTCTGTCATAACATTATAGTCAAAAGTCAAAACAAACACAATGCTAAAATTTCTTTAATAATACCTGTCTAACTATGCTAAATGACTCATTTTTTAATAAAAACGAAATAAAAAGATAAGACACTATCCCAACAACTATTGAAACCGCTACAATTATCAAAGAACTGTAATTTAACCTATTAAAAATAATTATTGCGTAACCCACTGAAATCCCCATAATTATACTTGCTATCACAGTTTTAATAAATGATTCTAAAAAGCCATTTCCAAAACCTATACCTTTTTTATAATGCAACATAGTTAAAAGAAATACATAATTAAAAATTAAGGAAATACTTGCTGCCAATGCCAAACCGTCAACCCCCATAGAACGCATAAGAATAATGGCAAGAATTATGTTCAGTATTAAAGAATATACGGCGGCGTTAACGGGAGTTTTTGTATCCTTCATGGAATAAAAAACCGGAATAACCGTTCTTAAAAGAGCAGATGCCCATAACCCTATAATAAAAAATAAAAGGACAGAAGCTGTCTTTTGGACATCAGCTAAATTAAAAATCCCGTGCATGTAAATTAATCTTACAAGATGATTTCTTAAGAGAATTAACCCTATACTTGAAGGAATTATTATAAAAAACATAAGCGATGCAGAAAAATTAAATGCACTGTCAACTTCTTTCATGTCACCTCTTGCAAAAGAAGCTGATAAGGTTGGAAAAATAGCGGTTTGCATGGCTATCGCAAAGACCCCAAGGGGAAACTGATAAAGCCTATCCCCATAATAAAGGTATGATATGCTTCCAGACGGCAGAAACGATGCAAGAAGGGTGTCAAACAACAAATTAAGCTGTATCACCCCCATTCCCAACAGAGATGGGGTGAGCAATCTAAAAACGGTCTTTACATCATTATTTTTTAATTTAAGCCTAAAACCGAGCCTAATTTTTTTTCTTCTGATATAATAAAGTTGCGACAAAACCTGCAATACTCCACCGATCATAACTCCAACGGGCAATGCATATATTCCTTCGCGAAATAATGGCCTCAAAAATACAGCGGCTATTATAAACAAAATATTCAAAATTATAGGATACATTGCACCAGGAGCATAAGAATTGTGAACATTTAAAACCCCTGCAAAAAAAGCGGTAAGACCTATCAGGAATATGTATGGGAACATCATCTTAGTAAGGAGCACTGTAAGATGAAATTCATAAGACTTACTCAGGAACCCGGGTGCTGTTGCAACTACAAACACAAAAGAAAATAAAACACCTATAATTGATAGAAATAAAAGGATAAAAAAAAGAATTGTAAAAACGGTCATTAGAAGATCGTTGGAATCTTCTTCTCCTTTTTTGACCAAACTTCCCGAATACACGGGAATAAAGGATGCGGTAAGACCACCTTCTCCAAATAATCGCCTAAATAAATTAGGTATTCTGAATGCAACGAAAAATGCATCCGTAGCAACGCCCGCACCAAAAAAATATGCGATACAGACATCTCTTAGTAAACCTAAAATCCTACTTATTAAAGTGAAAAAGGAAACAACCGATAGATTCTTAACTATCTCATGGTTTTTAGACTTTGGCATTAATCGTGCCTACAAATACTTTTGTATGAGTATTTCGGCTATCTGAATAGCATTCAAAGCCGCACCTTTTCTGATGTTATCGGCAACAATCCAGAGGTTTAAGCCGTTCGGTACAGAGGAATCCCTTCTGATTCGTCCGACAAATATATTGTCCGACCCAGCAACGTGCGCCTGATAAGGATACTGCTTGTTCTTACACTCGCTAAATATATCGTCCGTAACCTTTACGCCCTTTGCCTCAGATAATAAATCTACAATATCTTTTACATCAAACGGCTTTTCAGTTTCTATATTAACAGACTCGCCGTGACAAAAGAACACAGGCACGCGAACAGCAGTAGCAGACACGCCGATACTATTATCGTGCATTATTTTATGCGTTTCCTCTATCATTTTTATTTCTTCTTTAGTATTACGATCTTCATCAAAAACATCTATTTGAGGAATGCAGTTGAATGCGATCTGAACCGGCAATTCGTGCGGAGATATGTCGTCTTTCGCTTTCATAAGCATCATAGTCTGGTGAAAAAGCTCATCCATTACCTTTTTGCCCGCTCCGGAAGTTGATTGATAGGTTGAAACAACAA
The DNA here is from genome assembly GCA_964631685.1 of uncultured Actinomycetes bacterium. GTDB lineage: Bacteria > SZUA-79 > SZUA-79 > Acidulodesulfobacterales > Acidulodesulfobacteraceae > Acidulodesulfobacterium. The sequence continues at coordinate 106,287 of CAZVZU010000006.1, forward strand.
CTCTTTTTATCTTGTATTTATCATGAATCAGTTTTAATGGCACAACCATTTGAATAGTAGAACAATTCGGATTAGATATTATATTCTTTTTACCATAATACTTTATATCGCCAAGATTAACCTCTGGAACAACCAACGGAACATCACTATCCATTCTAAAATAAGAAGTGTTGTCAATTACAACGGCGCCTTCTCTTGCGGCAAGCGGGGTATACTTTGCACTTACGGATGCACTCGGACTCGACAAGACTATATCTAATTTCCTTTTTTTAAAAGAATTTTCGTTTAACACTCCGACTATGTAATCAACATCTTTAAATTGTATGACCTCTCCGCGCGAATTTTCTGAAGCAAACAGACAGAGCTCTCCAATAGGAAAATTCCTTTGTTCCAATATCTCTAAAAATGATCGCCCGACTAGTCCTGTGGCTCCGACAATGCCCACATTGTATCTATCTTTTTTCATAAAGTCCCTTTTAACTCGGAAGTTACTCTTCTTCCCATATCTTTTGTGCCAATAAGCTTAGTTCCCGCAACATTAGAATAAATATCCAGGGTTCTGTATCCCTGATTGATAACCTTTTCTACCGCTTTTTCTATAGACATAGCCAAATTATCCATGTCAAAGCTGTACTTGAGCATCATTGCAACCGATAGAATTGCCCCTAACGGATTTGCCTTGTCCTGCCCCGCAATGTCGGGAGCGCTTCCATGAATAGGTTCATACATTCCTTTTTTACCGTTTAAACCAGCTGACGGCAACATGCCGATTGAACCCGCTACCATTGACGATTCATCACTGAGAATATCACCGAACATATTATTGGTAACGATAACATCAAATGAACTAGGACGTCTTATAAGTTGCATTGCGCAATTGTCCACATACATATTGCTCAATTCTACATCGGGATAATCTTTCGAAACAACCGCCACAACCTGTCTCCATAATTCAGTGGATTCCAAAACGTTTGCTTTATCTACGGATAGAACCTTCTTCTTTCTCTTGCGGGCAATTTCAAATGCTACTTTTGCAATTCTCTTTATCTCATTTGTTGTATAGACTAAGGTATTTATACCCTTTTTTTGTCCGTCTTCCATGTCGGAAACACCCCTAGGTTGACCAAAATAAATGCCGCCGGTTAATTCTCTTACTATCATCATATCTGTTCCGCTTACAATATCCTTCTTTAAAGGAGAAGCATCCATAAGTTCGTTATAAATTTTTGCCGGTCTGAGATTAGCATACAATTCAAGCTCATATCTTAGCCTCAAAAGCGCCTTTTCAGGCCTTAGCTCTATCGGTAAAGATTCCCATTTTGGACCACCGACCGCACCAAAAATTACGGCATCTGATTCTTTAGCAAGCTTAAGCGTACTTTCGGTTATAGGATTTTTATATTCATCATAAGATGCACCGCCTACAAGACCTTCTTCTATTTCATAATCTACTCCGCTTTCATCCAAGACAAATTTTAAAACATTTACAGCCTCTGTGGAAACCTCCGTGCCTATACCGTCTCCCGCAAAAAGTGCTAACTTCATCATTTATATAAGCCCCCCTCTCTTAACCTTTTTTCTTGCATACTCCATTAATCCTCCTGCATTCACAAGTTCGGACATAAACTTAGGTATGGGTTTTGCTTTTATTACATTGTGTTTAGTTAAATTCTTAATCTCTCCGTTATCAGTATTTACTTCAAGCATATCCCCACTTTCTATACCATCCGTATCTGCTTCCAAGATGAACAAGCCTATATTAAAGGAGTTTCTATAAAAAATTCTAGCAAAACTCTTTGCTATGACAACAGGAACACCGCTAATCTTAATTGCCCTCGGTGCGTGCTCTCTTGATGAACCGCATCCGAAATTATTTCCCGCAACTATAAAATCGTCCTTCGAAACGGTAGAGGAAAACGTGTCATCCGCATCCTCCATGCAGTGTTTTTTTAGATTATCATCTCTGGAATCATTTAAATATCTTGCCGGAATTATAGCATCCGTATCTATATTATCTTCAAACTTAAAAACCTTCCCCTTGAATATCATAAAAGAAACCTCATTTTTTATTATTATGGTCGTTTAACTACATTGCCTCATCAGGGCTCGCAATCTTACCAAGTATCGAAGATGCCGCGCACACTGCGGGATTCGCAAGATACACCTCGCTTGTCACATCTCCCATCCTTCCTTTAAAATTTCTATTAGTAGAGGAAATAGCTCGTTCTCCGTCGGCCAAAATTCCCATATATCCACCAAGGCATGGTCCGCAGGTAGGGGTGCTTACAACACCGCCAGCATCCATAAATATATCTATTAGCCCTTCCTTCGCAGCCATTCTATAAATGTCATTCGTTGCCGGAATGACGATTAACCTAGTATACTTCGCAATTTTTTTCCCTTTTAGCACTTGGGCTGCTATTCTCAGGTCCTCTATTCTCCCGTTTGTGCAAGAACCGATCACGGATTGGTCTATCTTAATATTTTTGGCGGAAGCCTTGTCTATATCAATACTATTTTCAGGGAGATGAGGGAATGCAACTTGAGGACTTATTGCCTCGGTATCAAAATTTAAAACTTTATTATATTCCGCCCCCTCATCACTCTTATAAAATATATAATCTCTTTTTGCTCTTTCCTTAACATAGGATTCGGTAATCTCATCCGGTTCAAAAATTCCACTCTTGGCGCCGGCTTCTATAGCCATATTGGCTATTGTAAACCTATCAGACATACCCAGATGTTTAAACGTGTCTCCCGAAAATTCTAGTGCCATATAATTTGCCCCCTCAACACCGATATGTCTAATCAGATACAATACCAAATCTTTACCGGAAACCCATTTTCCCGGTTTTCCGGTAAAGATCACTTTAATGGAAGCAGGAACTCTCAACCACAGCTCTCCAAAAGCAAAAGCATATGCCAAATCGGTTGAACCTACGCCCGTGGCAAATGCCCCCAATGCACCATATGTGCATGTATGGGAATCTGCACCGACTACAAGATCCCCGGGTAAAACAATTCCTTTTTCCGGTAATAACGCATGTTCTATCCCGGCCTCGCCACACTCAAAATAATGTTCGATATCATGTGCTTTGGCAAACTCCCTAACCATCTTAGCCTGTTTCGCGCTTAATATATCCTTATTAGGGACAAAATGATCTGGAACCAATACTATTTTGCGCCTGTCGAAGACCTTGTCTACCCCAATAGTTTCGAATTCATTGATTGCGATAGGGGCAGTTATATCGTTTCCCAATGCAATATCAACCCGCGCATTTACAATATCTCCTTGCTTTATGTAGTCTAAATCGGTATGACTTAGAATTATCTTCTCGGTAATAGTAAAAGGCCTTTTCATCCGCACTGTCTCCTCATTCTATATTTCTATTTATTTACTTATAAATTGCTATAAATCTTCATACAACCAGTTTTTTTGTATTGCCATTGTGAACATAAAGCTTATTTAAGGCATTTACATAAGCCTTTGCACTGGCAACTACAATATCCGTATGTGCGCTTCTCCCCATTATGTTGACGCCATTTTCATCTATGGTAACGGAAACATCCCCTTGAGCCTCGGTAGTTCCCCTGATGGATTTTACTTCGTATCCTATAACCTTGGCATTTGAGTGAACAATTTTTTCTATTGCATTAATAACGGCGTCCACGGGACCATTACCACGGGAAGAATCATATTTTAACTCTCCATCAATCTTGACCCTTACCATAGATAGAGGGGTAACCGTATCTCCGCAAACAACATTAACATACTTAAGCTCATATTTTTCCAAAGGATGAGATTTCGCTATTAATGAATCAATATCTTCATCGTATATATCTTTTTTTCTGTCGGATAACGCCTTGAATTTAACAAAGGCACCATCTATTTCTTTGTCATTTAATAAATATCCTAAGGATTCTAATTTTTCTTTAAAAGCATGTTTTCCCGAATGTTTACCCAGAACAAGATCATCCGACTGTCTTCCGACCTTCTCAGGCGTCATTATCTCATAGGTCGTCTTTTCCTTCAACACACCGTCTTGATGGATACCTGCCTCATGTGCAAATGCATTTTTGCCTACTATAGCCTTGTTCGGTTGGACGGATATGCCTGTTACATGCGTCAGAAGCTGAGACGACCTATATATCTCACTGGTATTAATGTCGGTAATTGCGTTGCATATGTCTTTTCTAACATCCAAAGCCATAACTATCTCTTCAAGTGACGCATTTCCCGCGCGTTCACCAATACCGTTTATTGTGCACTCAACCTGATTAGCCCCCGCAAGAATAGCCGAAATAGAATTGGCAACCGCAAGGCCTAAATCATTATGGCAATGGACACTCAGTATAACATTTTGAATTCCATCAACCTTGCCCTTTATTTTTTTTATAAAATCAAAAAACTCAAATGGGATAGCGTACCCAACAGTGTCGGGGATATTTATCGTCGTAGCGCCGGCTTCTATAACACCCTCTACTACTTTGCATAAAAAATTAAAATCACTTCTTGATGCATCTTCTGCAGAAAACTCAACATTTTCAACAAATGTTTTAGCGTATCTAACCATATTGATTGCTTTTTCATACATATCTTCGCGGGACATCTTCAACTTATATTTAAGATGCAAATCGGATGTTGCAATAAATGTATGGATAACCGGCTTTTCGGAATATTTGACGGCTGAATATGCCCTATAAATATCCTTCTCGTTTGCTCTTGCAAGACCGACAATTTCTACGCCTTTTATCTCTTTCGCTATGGCTTTTACTGCCTCAAAGTCGCCGTCAGATGCTATAGGAAATCCTGCTTCAATTGCATTAACACCAAGACGAGAAAGCTGACGGGCTAAATTTAATTTTTCTTCAATGTTCATGCTTGCGCCGGGGGACTGCTCCCCGTCTCTCAAGGTCGTATCGAATATCTTAATTTTACTAATATTTTCACTATTCATAAAGCCTCCAATAGCCTTATTTATCATACGTTTTTATCCTTTCTCATACTAACATTATCAACATAAAAATACAATAGACGCAAAAGCAAAACGACAGATGTAAAACAAATAAAGCAAAAGAAAGAATAAGGCGGTTGCTATAATGCCAAGTCCTTCTTTTGCTTTATTTTCATACTATCTAAACATCCCCGTTTGATCGCAAGGACATGAATTACCTAATTAATTTTTGGACTTATCAACAAGCTTATTCTTTGTAATCCAAGGCATTAATGACCTTAACCTTCTCCCGACTTTTTCTAATCTATGCTCCTCTCCATTTCTAGTTAAAGCGCTGAATGTAGGCTTATTGGCCTTGTTTTCAAGCATCCATTCCGTTGCAAATTTACCGGACCTAATTTCTTCCAGTACTTTTTTCATTTCTGCTTTCACATTTTTATCCACAATCCTAGGTCCTATCATTAAGTCCCCATATTGAGCAGTATTGCTTATAGAATATCTCATGTTCGAAATTCCGCCCTCATATATAAGATCTACAATAAGCTTCATCTCGTGAATACATTCAAAATATGCACTTTCTTCCTGATATCCCGCTTCCACAAGCGTCTCGAAACCAGCGGTCATTAGTGATGCCAATCCGCCACAAAGGACGGCTTGCTCTCCAAAGAGATCCGTTTCGGTCTCCTCTTTAAATGTAGATTCTAAGATACCTGCCTTTCCGCCGCCTATCGCGGATGCGTAAGATAATGCCATATTCTTCGTATCGCCCGAATAGTCGTTGTGTACCGCAATTAAATCTGGAACGCCGCCGCCTTTTTCAAACTCATGCCTAACAAGATGTCCCGGACCTTTAGGCGCCGCCATAAAAACATTTACTTCCTTGGGAGGAATAATCTGTCCAAAATGAATACTGAAACCATGGGCAAAAACAAGATATTTACCCGCCTTTAAATTAGACTCTATATCCTTTTTATAGACGCTTCCGTGGACTTCATCCGGAAGAAGTATCATAATGACATCGGCCTTTTTTGCGGCTTCACTCACGGGATACACTTCAAAACCTGCACTCTTGGCCTTTTCAAATGAACCACCGTCCGGTCTCAGTCCGACAATAACGTGCACACCCGAATCTTTTAAATTTAAGGCATGCGCATGACCCTGCGACCCATAGCCTATGACAGCAACCGTTTTAGATTGAATTAATCTTAAATCGGCATCTTTTTCATAATAAATGTTCATTAATAACCCTCCTTCAAATTTATGTATTAGCTTAATCGTCTTGCACGCTGTATTGCTATTATTCCCGTCATAACTATATCCTTTATACCAAGTGGTCTTACAATATCTATCAAAGAGTCTATCTTATTTTCCGAACCCACCACCTCAATGGTATAAGAATTTCTTGAGACATCGATGATACGACCCGCAAACATATCGTTTATTCTAATAATGTCGGCTTTTGTAGTTTCGTCAGCATTCAGTTTTATTAATACCGTCTGCCTGACTACCGAATCATCTCCCGTTAATTCTTGGACCTTTATTACATTTAAAAGCCTATTGAGCTGTTTTATTATCTGCTCTAAAATTTTGGCATCCCCAGATGTGCAGATAATCATTTTTGATTCATTTTTTTCAAGTGTCTTAGCTACGCAAATGCTATCAATATTAAATCCTCTTGCGGAAAACAAACCTGCTACTCTAGTTAAGACCCCCGCCTCATTCTCAACAAGCACAGACAATATATGGGTTTTCTTCATAATTATTTAATCCTTAATTTTTTAACTTAGACTAATAACATGCCTGTAATCGGAGCTCCAGGAACAACCATAGGATAAACACCTTCCTCCCTGTCTACGACAAAATCCATTACAACAGGTTTTTTTATGGACAATGCTTCCTCAAGAACGCCTTGTACCTCCTCCGGTTTAGTCGCCCTTAAACCGACGGCGCCATAAGCCTCGGCAAGCTTTACGAAATCAGGGTTCACATTCATTTCCGAAAAAGAATATCTCTTTTTATAGAATAGTTCCTGCCATTGTCTTATCATGCCCAGAAAACTATTATTGACTATTGCAATCTTAACGGGCAGATTATATTGAACGGCGGTAGCCAGTTCCTGGATGTTCATTTGAATACTGCCATCCCCTGCAATATCAAAAACCACCTTATCTGGACATGCCATCTGGGCACCTATAGCTGCCGGAAATCCGTAACCCATGGTGCCAAGACCCCCTGATGTTAAAAATGTCCTAGGGCTATTAAATTTATAAAATTGCGCCGTCCACATCTGGTTTTGACCGACCTCTGTCGCGATGATCGCCGAACCTTTTGTAAGTTCATATATCTTTTCGATAACGTACTGCGGCTTAATTATATCGTTTGTTTTATATGAGAGTGGATGTTCATACTTCCACATATTAATATCTTCAAGCCATTTAAGCCTCTCATGTCCTGCACCAACAATCTCTTTGGATTTTGCACCTAGCATCTCCAAAAGACTGCGTAATACCGCCTTAACATCCCCCACAACCGGTATATCTATTTTTACATTCTTACCTATAGATGAAGGGTCAATATCTATGTGGGCAAACTTTGCATTTCTGCCAAACTCTTCGACCTTGCCCGTAACCCTATCATCGAACCTTGCTCCTATAGCTATTATGAAGTCGGCATTGGATATTGCCATATTTGCAGCATAAGTGCCATGCATCCCAAGCATTCCGAAAAATAGCGAATGGTTTGATGGAAATCCGCCTAATCCCATTAATGTTGATGTAATCGGTAAGTCAAGAAGCTCTGCAAATTCTTTAAGTTCGGAGCTGGCATTGGAACTGATAACGCCGCCGCCAATATAAAGCAGGGGCTTCTTCGCGCTCAAAAGCTCTTTGACAACCTTGGAAAGTTGAATATGATGCCCGAAGTATGTCGGACTGTAACCCCTGAGCTCTACGCTTTCCGGATAATCGAATTTACACACACTAGACGTAATATCCTTAGGAATATCTATTAACACAGGACCCGGTCTTCCTGTAGAAGCAATATAAAAAGCCTCTTTAATAATCCTTGCAAGATCTTTTACATCTTTGACAAGATAATTATGCTTTGTGCAAGGCCTCGTTATACCTACAGTATCGGCCTCCTGAAATGCATCATTCCCTATTAAATTAGTCGGAACCTGACCGGTCAAAATAACCATCGGTATGGAATCCATATACGCCGTTGCAATGCCGGTTATTGTGTTGGTAGCGCCGGGCCCAGATGTTACAAGAACAACACCCGCTTTTCCCGATGCCCTTGCATAACCGTCTGCCGCATGAGCCGCACCCTGTTCGTGCCTGACGAGCACATGCTTTATTTTATCCCTATAATTAAAAAGTTCATCATATATGTTTAATACCGCTCCTCCCGGATAACCAAATATAACCTCAACACCTTCCTTGATTAAACTCTCAATAATTATCTTTGAACCTGTCATTACCTCTTCTTTGTTATCGGGCTTCACTTTTTTATTCCCCTATTTAATATTGCTCCTTCGTCCGCCGAAGAAACCATATCGACGTATCTTGATAGGTAACCATAATCTATTTTTTTTGCCCTTTTAGAAAACTTAGACCTTCTGTTATTCAACTCATCATCATCTATAAGCACGTTAAGTGTTCTTGCAGGTATATCTATCTCGATTTTATCGCCATTATTTATTAAAGCAATGGGGCCTCCTTCCTGCGCCTCCGGGGAAATATGCCCTATACACGGACCGCGAGTTCCACCAGAAAAACGTCCGTCGGTAATCAGTGCCACTTTATCACCAAGACCCATACCGACTATCTGTGATGTTGGAGCAAGCATTTCTCTCATTCCGGGGCCGCCCTTCGGGCCTTCATATCTTATAACAACAACATCTCCCTCTTTAATCCTTCCGCTTGAAATATCTTTCATGGCTAATTCCTCACTATCAAACACTACCGCACTCCCTGTAAACCGCATGGTATCGGGATTTACGCCACTTGCTTTGATAATTGCACCATTTGGAGCCAAATTGCCGAAAAGAACGGCAATACCACCTTCATTCCTATATGGATTATCAATCTTTCTTATTACCTCATTATCCACATAATTGACATTGGATATTATCTGCTTTGTGCTACCGCCACAAACGGTGACACGACTGTCATGGATAATAGTTCTTAACTCATACAATACAGCAGGTATCCCACCTGCAAAATCTAAATCCTCAAGAAAATGCTCTCCAACGGGTCTCAAATTAGTAAGCTGAGGAGTTTTCTTTGAAATAGCATCAAAGAGTTTTAGGTCCAGTTTTACGCCCGCTTCATTTGCAATAGCCAATAAATGCAGAACGGAATTAGATGAACCGCCCAATGCCATATCAACTGCTACGGCATTTTTAAAAGCATCCAATGTTACAATATCTCTTGGAAGCACATTTTCTTTTATAAGATCAACTATCCTAGCACCACTTTCAAAAGCCATTCGTTTTTTTATTGCAGAACCCGCAAGCGCTGTTCCCACTCCGGGCAAAGACATACCCATAACCTCCGTCAAGCAAGCCATGGTATTTGCTGTATATAACCCTTGACACGACCCCTGTCCGGGGCAAGCGCACATTTCCAAATCTGATAATTCCTGCTCATCAATATTATTTATTCTGTATTGCGCCACCGCCTCAAATGTATCCCTAACAAATGAAAGCCGCCTCTTTTTATGATGACCGGATCGCATAGGACCAGCAGTAACAATAATTGACGGTATGTTTAAACGCAAAGCGGCCATAAGCATTCCGGGTGTAATCTTGTCGCAGTTGGTTAAGAGAACAAGCCCATCAAGACAATGTGCCTCCGCAATGGTTTCCACCATGTCGGCTATAAGCTCACGTGAAGGAAGCGAATAGTGCATACCGCGATGCCCCATAGCAATCCCATCGCAAATCCCGGGGATACCAAAAACAAATGGATGCCCACCATTGCTGTATATACCGTTTTCGACAGACCTTTCTAAATCTCTTATACCGACATGTCCCGGAATCAAATCTGTAAAACTTGATGCAATACCAATAAAGGGTTTTTTCATCTCACTTTTAGCTATACCCGTTGCATAAAGTAGCGATCTGTGAGGAACTCTATCTACGCCTTCTTTAATATTTTCGCTTTTCATAAACACATACCCCGCTTGTTATTATAATATTTTAAACTAATAAAATTTACAACCTGTCTGCAAGCATAAACCGCTATAACATTATAATATTTCAAACTAAATAAATTAAGATTTAATAGAGATCTTTTCTTTTATTATTTTTTTCATCGTATCGTTCCCGAAAAGCTTTTTTAATTTAAGCTCCTTAATATCCTTTTGTTCCTCGGGTGTTAAAAATGGTTTAGTACTGTATTTGTTTAATAATTTATCTATCTCCACATGTTCACGGTATATCTTCTGAAAATTTTGGTCCGATTCAATAAGCGAGTCAGCCACTTTTTTTTCGGTCTCATCTAGAAATTGCATGAATAAAACCTCCTTTTGCAACTATAATATTAATGTTATTAAATTATACCCCAATATTCACAATAGTTTCTTTGCAAAAGTATACGATAGGCTCAAAACGGTCCATCGCTGTAGACGTAACGAGGGGAAAGCTCCTCAATATATTGCAAATTGTGCCCTATTCCCTTTACTAACGCGTACTTAGCCGTATAATACGGTACTTTATCTAAAGAAAACTGATTTAGTGATGTAATGTCGTTGAGTTCGTTCCTGAGTCTATGATACCCGTCTTTTCCGTTACATCCATAAACAGTAGTTGAAACAGCATCTAATCCTGATATAAATGACTTAAGTTCTTCTAAATTAAACTGAGCAGCATTGGCATATTCGACAAGCTCCCCTTTTTTCAACATAAAAACGGATGCGTAATAACTATTTTTTTTTATTGTATCTTTTATGGTTACTATATATTTAGAGGCTAAATTATTTTTTAAAAAAGGGTAAGCGAAAATAAATAAACTTCCCAGCCCGATTATATTTAAACCGAGACAAAATGAAAGCGTTTTAGCTATAGTGACTGAAACCCTAACACCCGTGAATGAACCTGGACCCAACGAAACCGCAATTCCGTTTAAATCATTTAGTTTAAGACCGGCAATCGACAACATTTTATCTATTTGATCAAAAATAACGACGGAATGATTCTCATGAAATCCAGAAACCGATTCGGCAATCACATCGAAATTTTCGTCCATTATCAATGCATTTGAATATCTATTCGAACTATCGATAGATAAGATAGGCATAAGTTATGTCTTTATCGTTCTAATAATGTCGTTATAAGAAACAAACAGCAAAAGCAAAATTAACAGTGCAAAACCGACCTTAGCAGCCGTTTCCTGAAATCTGAGACTCAAGGGCTTCCCTTTTATCATCTCAATAATCGAGAATAGCAGATGACCGCCATCGAGAGCCGGTATCGGAAACAGATTCACCAGCCCTATGTTAACACTGATAAATGCTATAAAATAAAAAAAATCTGAAATCCCCATGCTCGCTGCCCTTCCGGAAAGCTGAGCTATCATTATGGGGCCGCCCAAATCGCTCGCGGGAAGCTTCCCTGCAATGAGGTAAAAAAGGCTTACCATTGTAATGTAAATCACGAACCAGACCTCTTTGAGCGCAGAATAGAAGGAAGTTAATATCCCGCTATGCCTATAATAAACCGCCTTTTTGGAAGGATAAATGCCAATAACATATCGCTTTGCTTTTTGATTTAAGATACTCATACTGGAGATTAACGCAGGCTTTAACTTAACAAAATAATTTCTGTTGCCTTCTTTGACACCAATGGTTATAGTGTTTTTACCGAATTTTTGAATGTATTCCGCCAGGGACTTCCACGATTTTACCTTTATGCCGTTAATCTGGGTTATAGTATCGCCTTTTTTAAGCCCGGCTTTTATAGCCGGACGACCTTTAATTAAACCGCCGATAACCGGTTTTAAAACAGGTCTTCCCATCATAAATATCACAACAAATATGACAGCGGCTAAAACAAAATTAAAAAAGGGACCGAAGAATATAATTAAAAACTTCTTATACGGGGGCAATTTACTGTATGAACGATTCGCATCCTCAGGGGGCAATTCTTCCGAGGGGTCCTCCCCAAGTAGCTTCACGTACCCGCCAAGCGGAAAAGCCGATACGACATATTCGGTCTCACCTATTTTTTTTCCGAATATTTTTGGACCGAAGCCCAATGAAAACTTCTCTACCTTAACACCTAATTTTTTCGCTACGATAAAATGTCCAAACTCATGTATTAAAACAATAACACTGATAACAATGAGAAAGGCGACTACATCATAGAAGATTCCGTTAATCACCATGTATTTATATATAGTTACCCTTTACCTATTTATTTTATATATTCTTTTCCACACATCCTGCATTTGGAAACAGCATAATCCAATAACCAAGCCTACGCGTTTAATTATAATTTTTTTTACCGCAAAGTGCAATTAAATTTTTCAATATAATATTTAACCGCTTTTTATCCGTTTCAACCCCTGATTGTAACTCCAAAACGGCTATTAAGCTCTTTTATTAGGTTATCCCGCAATAAGTTTACTTCTTCCATTGTTAATGTTCTATTGCTTTTTACCGCATCATATCTTATTAGGAATGATACTTTATCTCTATCTATTTGTTTACCCTTGTAAATATCCGCTAACCTGACATTCGTAATTAACTCGGAAAATCCATTAATATATTTTTCTATATTTCCGTATTCTATATTTGAATCCGCAATAATGGAAATATCTTGTTCTATTTCCGGATATTTAGACAATGGAACAAAAGTCTTCTTTAGGGATACAAATTGTTTAATGTAGTCTATGTCTATATTGAAAACAAACGTCTTATATTCTATCTTGAACTCTTCCAATATCTCTCTCTTTATCTCGCCAATGGTACCAGCTTTTTTCTTTCCCAATAAAATTTCCGAGGCCCTGCTACTATCAAATATGTGGTGATTATCTATTTGTGAATAAACAATTTTTTTCAAACCCAACTCTTTAAATAAAAACTCTACCACACCCTTGCCGGAATAAAATTCCGTTTCCTGTCTGTCTAGCTTTATTCCGCTCATTAGCAGCCCACACAAAACATTTTGCTCCAAAACAGGATAATCGCCTGAAGGTTCATCCATATAAATCTTGCCAATCTCAAATATCTTAATTTTTTTATGTTTTTTTAAATTTTGAGATAAAACTTTTAGATTGCCGGGAATTAAGCTCGTCCTGAAGTATGCATAATCTTTTGAAATAGGATTCTTTAATTGCAAAATTTTATCCTCTTTACTGCCCGATATCTTAGATTCTAAATCTCCAACTAATGACGAGTTAATTACCTCGATAAAACCGTTATATCTTAACAAATTTTTAATCAGCTTAGATGTTTCATAATTCAAATTTTTCGCAGGGGGATTCAAAATACCGTAAGGAATTGAGGATTTAATATTTTCATAGCCATATATCCTAAAAACATCCTCATAAATATTCACTTTATCGGTTATATCATTTCTAAAATAAGGCGGAACGGCTTCAAATTTATCTTCGTTCATGTCGGACGTTAACTCATTAACGACGTATCCGAGTTTAGACAGTATCGTTAATACCTTGTCTTTTTTAAATGTTTCACCAAAAAATTCAAATAAATCTCTGAATTGTATTGAATAACTCCGGGGTTTTTCTATTTCTTGCATATTGTAAGCGTAGCATTCTATCTTGGCATCCGGAATATATTTTTCAATCAAATATATAAATCTCTTAATTCCAAAAACAGCAGACAAAGGATGCAGTCCTTTTTCGAATCTTGTTGATGCATCCGTTCTGAGGGAAAGTCTTCTTGAAGTCTGCCTGATGCTTGACATATCGAAATTTGCGGACTCAACAATTATAGAATTAGAATTTTCGTCTATTTCACTGTTTAAAGACCCCATGATACCTGCAAGCGCTACTATCTTTTGACCGCTTTCTATGACAATGTCCCTATTTGACAACCTTCTTTCTTTGCCGTCTATCGTAACAATAGACTCCCCGTCGTTAGCCAATCTGGCATTTATTGCCTCTCCGCCTAACTTTTTTTCATCAAAAGCATGTAGTGGCTGTGATGTTTCGAGCATGACTATATTTGTCAAATCCACAACATTATTAATGGGCCTAACTCCGCTTTTAATAAGCTTGTTTTGGATATCCCGGCTCGATTCACTAATTTTTATATTACTAATCTTAACAGCAATGTAAGCCTTAATTAAATCCTTATCCTTAACATCAACGATTAGTCTATTATTTTTCTTTTGCGATTTGTTGACACTTCCGGAGATAATCTTTATATCTTCGTATATTTCGGGCAAGGCAATTTTTTTACCCAGAATGGCGGATAACTCATATGCGAAGCCTATTATGCCGAATAAATCCGGTCTATTAGGCTCTAGGTCAAACTCTAAAATGGTATCTTCAAGATCAAGGATATCATACAATGTCTTGCCGATCTCCATATTTGGAAATTTCACAATACCGGACATATTTAATTGAAAACCAATATCCTTTTCAGAACAAAATGCAGCCTCAGAAATCATCCCGAAAATGGATTTGTCCCTTATTTTTAGTCCGCTCTCAAAGACAGTACCTTTTGTCGCTATCAAGGGTTTCTCTCCAATCTTAATATTAAGACCCGCCTTTGTGAAAACTATCCTTTTTGTTCCGATGGTTTCGCCACCATAGACCTCCGCAATGCCAAACTTGTCATTTGATGGATGTTCATCAATAGATCTTATCTCTCCGACTACAACATGCTTAAAAGACGTTTTCCGGAAATAGGATATGACCTTTTCAACCTCCATAGTCCTATTATTAAAAAGGCTCGCTACCTTTTCACTATCCGTATTGAAATTGACAAACTCTTTCAACCACTTTAAGCTAACCTTCAATGCCCTACCTCCTTAAAATTAAACTAACTGAATAGACTTTGCTGTATCAATAATGAACCGCCTACGCCACGTTTTTCTTCATAGATGTAATTATATACTATTCTCAACTCATCCATAACTTCAGCCAAATCAAACTTTCCATTTCTATCTAACTTAATGCCCTTAACACCACTTGTTTTTAATAATAATTTTAAACCGGAATTATCCTCCGAATCTGCAACATTTCCGGGATATTCAGGAACAAAAACGGGTCTTTTCTGCTTCAACGAAAAGTTGCAAGTTTTCATTGTTCCACCACCTATCCTAGATGATACAGCAAAGGTTCCAAGACCGGTACCACTTTGAAGCCTATCCCTCGCAACTAAGCTTTTAGCGTTTATTTTAGCATGTAAGGGCAACTCGGAAACTATTGCGCCATTGTGTAATATAATTTCTTGATAAAGATTCCTATTCTCAGGCGGGTATACCGGCTCCAATAAACCGGAACCAATATACGCAATCGTGTAACGATTGTTTTTTAATGCGGTTTTATGCGCAACGGTGTCTATGCCTAAGGCAAGACCACTTATTATAGAAAATCCGGACAAACAAAACTGCTCCGTTATGCTCTGAGCCAAATCCAGTGAATAATCAGGTGGATTCCTTTGCCCAACAACCGCAACTGCAAATTTCAAATTTTCTTTTAAAACCCCTTTATAATATAAAATTATGGGCCTATTTCTGATAAAATTCAAATTGACGGGATAAAGAGGTGAATTATACGTTATAATTTTAACGCCATTTTTTGACGCATCCTCAATTTCGTTAATGGCCTCAAAAAATGCGGTCCTAACCGTCCTCGTATTTTTCAAAATTACTATCTGTTCATTTTTTAGACCTGCTTTTAAAAAGTCTGCCTGCGACGCATCAAAAATATCACAAGGATTCTTAAATGTCTTTAGTAAAAGAAAGACATGGATATTTTTTAATCCCTTAATTTTTTTTAAGGCAAGGGTGCATATTAGGTCATCCATTAAAATCCTCTTGTCTGCGAGCCGTTATAACCAAAAGAGTTTACTTGCGATATGGTCTTGCCTAAAAATAACCCCGTAACCGAATTTGCCCCTTTACCCAACAGCATTTGTTTTACCGTCCTAAATGTCGTCCCTGTAGTAACAATATCATCAAATAAAATAATATTTTTTGCTCTAAATTTGTCTGTATTTTTTATCGACATCGAATTCTCAAGGATATCCTTGCCCATTATATGCTTAGGGCTGTGTCCTTTTACACAAACTATCCCGCCCTTCATGTAGCCTATTAAGCCCATAAATGCTAGGTATGAGCAAATAATCCCATTGGGATAATTATCAAGATAAGAATTGCTTGACGGTATAGATAAGATTAAATCGTAATGATATAAATAATTATAAATAATACCGATTAAAATTCCTGCAAAAAATGATATTATTTTGTAGTTTCCCTTTTTGTATTTTAATATTAATTCGGAATATTCATCCAAAAAAAATGAGGGCGCCTTTTTACTATGCGGAATATAGTCCCCTATATAGAAATATTCTCCATTATTACCTATATTTATACTGTTTTTTAGACTTCTACGCTGCATTTTGCTTTTAAATGATTATTAAAGGTGGAAATATATATCTATTTTACTCTACTATGATAAATCTTTATTTCAAAAATTTCAATTTTAATCTATCAACTTATGCCGGAATTGTCCTTTTTTCAGAATATGAAAAGGGTTTATTTATAAAAAATATAAACAAGTTAGGATTCGATTGCGACATTATATCTTTTGCAAAAATAAAGTCTTTCTCGCAACTTGGCAATGGGCATAAAAAAGACGATTTACTTAATTTCCCTTTAAAAAATATAGAAAGACTGTTTTCTTCAAAATTTATAATTTTAGAAGATCTTTTTATAGAAAATACCAGGGATGCAGTTCTATTTAATGCAATATGTGACTTTGTTCTACACAATAAGATCATTTTATGCCCATTTAACTCCTCTAACAAGAACATGCTCGATATTTATGATAGTTTTAGTAAAAATTATTATGAAAATTTAATTGTGGATATCTTTAAGTTACGTTTAAAATTTTTTCTGGCTACAAGGATAATATCAAACAAAAATGATGCATTTGTATCTGCAACAGCCTATTTAATTAAAGAGATCAAGATGCTTGGATTTAAACTCGCAGAGCGGGGAGATGGATTACCCGGTCATTATTTAGAATTTACCTGCAAAAATAATTTTATGATAACACTTAAGATTCATGCATTAAAAAATATTATTACCGTGGGAGATGAATTTATTGACAGTTCCAAGATAATATTGAATGGTTCGTCCTGCGATATTTATTTTAATGCCGACGAATTAATAAATAAAATCAAAATATTTCCGTTCATAGCGAAAAATATTAAAAATCTTAGCGGGATAAAAAAGCGGGAGATAAAATTTCAATATGATAAATTAAGTAAAATTCAGATTGCGTCTGTGAAAGAATTGAATTTAGCACACCTTGTTATTGCGGGAGCGGGATCCGGGAAAACAAGGCTAATCGTAAATAAATTCTCTTATCTTACCAATTTTATTTCCCCCGATGAGGTACTGATCTTAACCTTTACTAATAACGCTATGGAAGAGATAAGAAGCCGCATTGAGCGTCAACGTCCAAACGATGCCGATGATAATATTAATGTAAAGGGGGCATTGAATATCATGACGTACCACAGCTTTTTTTATTCGATCGTAAGGGAATATTATATGGAGTTAGGATTTAAGTCTATCCCTAAGGTCACAGAAAATTCGGATGCAGATTGCATATCTTACAGTGATATCATCTCGAATATAATAAGATTATTCAACGACGCGAGCATAGTCTATGACATTGCCGGCAGGTTCAAATATATTTTGGTTGATGAATATCAGGATTTAGATTTCCTAAGCGATATCATTATTAAGAAGATAGACGCGGGACGAGGCATAATTATGTACGCAGGTGATGACGACCAAGCTATTTTTACCTTTAACGGCGGCAGTTATATGAATCTTCTTTCCTTCGATTTGTTTTATCCTTCGGGAAAACTATTTGTTATGCAATATAATTACAGATCTAATTATAAAATTATAGATTTTTGTAATTCAATGCTTAAAGAGATATATTTCAGGTTCCCTAAAAAAATGATTCAAGCTGACAATATTGGCGATGCATCGCCTGAAAAGGATAGGATTAATATCTTACGGTTTAAGAATAAAGGGGCGGAAGAACGGTTTCTTATCAGCCGGCTTGACGAGTATTTATCTAGAGGGGAAAGCGTGTCCGTCCTTGTCAGGACAAAAAGGGAAGAAATGAGGTTTAAAAAAGAATTTAAAGGGATAAATTCCAAAGATTTATTCATAGGGACGATACACAAGAGCAAAGGGATGGAATTTGATACTGTATTCATTGCTAATGTAAGTGCAGGCAATATACCTAATTCAAGGGTTCTATCGGGGATAGATAATGGCAATGACGGGATTGGTTTCACAAATCATCCATTTAAATTTATATTAGGCAAAAGGACATGCAGCAACAGGATCCTGTATGAAGATGAACTCAAGCTGTTTTATGTTGCCATTTCAAGGGCAAAAAAGAGGGTTTTTATAACATATTCCGGCAAAAAATCCTCATTTTTAGACAAGTATGGAGTCAGTTAGAACTGCTTTAATACATCTAAATTTCCTTGATAAAGTAGCCTTAGGTCGTTGATGTTATATTTCAACATTACAAGCCTATCGAACCCCATTCCGAAAGCGAACCCGCGATATTCATCCGGATCTATATTTACATATTTGAAGACATTGGGGTGAACCATCCCGCACGGGATAACCTCTATCCAACCGGTATTTTTACAGACGCTGCATCCCTTCCCTCCGCAAAAAGAACACGCTATATCCATATCTAGACCCGGCTCTACAAACGGATAAAATGCAGGCCTAAACCTTGTTTTTCTGGCTCCCAAAAGATGCCTAACCGTTTCATCTAAAATACCCTTTAGATCGGTTAATCTGACATGTTTATCTATAAAGAGTCCCTCCATCTGATTGAACATAAACAAATGCGTCGCATTAACAGCTTCGTATCTGTAGCATCTACCCGGCGCTATGACCCTGAGAGGGGGTGTTTTTTCCTCCATTGTCCTGACCTGGACGCTTGATGTATGAGTTCGCGGAACTAAACCGTTCAAGAGATAAAAGGTATCCCAAACATCTCTTGCCGGGTGATTAAGAGGGATATTTAGCGCATCAAAATTATAATAGGTAGTTTCTATCTCGGGCCCCTCGGCCATTTCGAACCCCATGGATGAGAAAAAATCAACCGTTTCTTCGAGAACCGCCGTAATCGGATGTTTATAAAATCTTTCAATATGGTTACCCGGTATAGTTATGTCTATTTTATTTTGATTTAAATATTTGTCCCTGTTTGTATTTGTTAATTCATTCTTTTTATTTTTATAAATTTCTTCGATCTTGTTCTTGATTTCATTGGATTTAGAACCGATAATTTTCTTTTCTTCCGGCGCAAAAGAATGAATATTACGCAGTATCTCTGTGAATTTTCCCTTTTTACCGACAAATAACTTGAACCGTAAATCCAGTTCGTTCAAATCTTTAGGGCTATCCAAAAGACTTACCGCATTCTCAAAAATCTTATCAATACTGTTTAGAACTTCATATATCTCTTTCATAGAATAATGTTTAATTTTAAAAAATTTTGTCTTGTGATGATAGCATAAAAATATGAATTTGTGAAATCATTTATATAACTATCTATATTCGGTCTCTGCCTATGAGGGCTGATTTTATAAAATAAACTGCTTCACGCAAGGTATGATTGGATATTAGAGTAAGATTCTGCGCAAAAGTTACGGAACCGCCCCAACTTGACAAATGAGAATTCAACATATTATACTAACATATATTTTGGCACAATGGCGATCGCCAAGACAATCAAGATACCCCCTCTAGTGGATTTTTAGTTTTAGACTACTCAAAAAGGAATACTATTGTATATCTTAAATAATGATAAGCAATTAACAATAATCTAGTTGCATGGATTGTGCATACTAACAAATTAAGAGGGAATAATTATGCCTGATAAATATACGCGCATCGCAACTGTAACCGGCGCCACATCCGGTATTGGTGAAGCTGTAGTGAGAAAATTTATTTCCTCCGGCTTCGGCGTAGTCGGTAACGGACGCAACGCTAAAAAACTGGCCGCGCTAGAAAATGAGCTCGGTTCCGCATTCTGCGGCGTTGCCGGCGATGCTAGCGACAGTATCGTGTTGGAGAAGCTCTTTGCCTTGGCGAGCGATCGCTTCGGCAAAACGGTCGACATCGTTGTTGCTAATGCGGGACGAGGGCTAAGCGGATCGGTCAAGGATGCTGATCTGTCACAATTTGAGAGTGTTTTAAAAATAAATGTGACCGGCACTCTTGCCCTTCTGCAAAAAGCTGCGCAAAAAATGGCGGACACGCAGCAAGATACCTATCCTAAATCGGCGGCCGATATTGTTGTTGTAGGATCTGTTGTTGGGCGGCATGTATCACCGTTCAGCGCGGTATACAGCGCTTCAAAATTTGCTGTACATGCGCTGGCGCCGAAGGCCTGCGGCGCGAAGTCGGGCCTAAAGGGGTTCGTGTTTCATTGGTTGAGCCGGGGATCGTATTGAGTGGTTTTCAGGTGGGCGCAGGCTACAGCGACGAAATGGTGCGAAATTTCAATGATAAATTCGGACCGCTTTTAATCGGAAACGACGTGGCAAACGCTATCCATTACATTGTTACCCAGCCACCACATGTGCACATAAGCGACATTATTGTTCGCCCTACGCGCCAAGATTATCCATGATTTCAACAAAGCATAGCGTTACCCGGGAAGATGTATGGATTTAAAATTAAGTGGCAGGACATGTCTTATTTCAGGTGCAAGTTCAGGAATTGGCGCAGGTATTGCAAAAGCACTCGCTAATGAAGGGGTTCTAACGGTAATAACTGCACGCCGAACTGAGCAACTTGAGCAATTAGCGGTTTCTATCTCCGATAGCGGAGGCTCAAGACCCTTACTGCAAGGGAATGAAGTTTGGGAAGAAGCATTTGCATTAAATTTTACTGCTGCGAGATTACTAACAGAAGCCCTACTTCCCGGCATGCGCAAACGTCATTGGGGACGGGTAATTAATATTAGCGGTTCAATGGAGCCGCATTCATCTAATGCTGCCAGCCCGACTGAGAAGCAAGACAGGCGTTCATTGAAGGGAATATTCCGATTGGTTATTTTGGGGATCCTGAGGACGTGGCGTATGCGGTAGCTTTTTTGGCATCACCTTTATCGCGCTATACCACGAGTGTGGTGCTACCGGTTGACGGTGGGGTGCACTATTTTTCTCATTAACAATCCATAGGCGATGACGACAGTGCGGATCATGCGTGGACACATCAAGCGCGTCCACGCGCTTATGGGCGGTTACCCGGCCATCTATCAGATCAGTCATATCCTTACTCACTAAATGTATCCTTTTTCCTTCTGCCAGATAATTGCCTCTCCAATATAGTTCTGACTAGACAAAGATGATTTTGTCTACCGGTGTGCACCACCCTGCGACATCGCTTGAGAAGTTCGCCTGTTTCAAAGTCGCGAAGGCACCCTTAAACTTAATTAAAGGTTATACTCGTTTACCTTCCGCGTTAAGTAATTAACGAAAAATCATTGACAATATCCCCATTGGGTATTACCATAATACGGAATATTATTAATGGGTAGCGATGATTCAAAGCTGGAGTCGGTAGTTGATGGCTACGCCAATTTTTTGAAAGTAAAAGATTTAGCTAAAACTACACATCAACCGCACATGGTACGATGGATAGGGTATTTCTTGATCTTTGGCCAAGGAACATCGCGACTGCACTTCTGAACGGGCACTGGAACCAATGGGCAGCTATGCGCCGGATTTATTTGACATATCCATTTGTTTTACTACTCTTGTTCATATGATAGCTGTGAAATAGGTGGGGTGGATGAACACTGACTTGTCATTTATTACAAACGAGAAGGGTCAAGATCTGAAAGATCGCTTCGGAGTCCTTATTAAAGATTCGGCACTTTTCGATTGCCTCACGGGATACTTTTACTCGAGCGGGTTTT
>CAZVZU010000007.1:0-115684 GCA_964631685.1 uncultured Actinomycetes bacterium
AGTTATCAAAAACTATTTTACAATCGTGAGATTGTAAGCTCTTTGGACGAAGGAGTAAGACAAAAGAGAACCTCACGCAAAAAGAGCAACTGATAAATAAACAACAAGAAGAGATAGAAGCTTTAAAAGATGAGTTGGTGCTCTTTTACGAAGACAGCCAGTGCATGCTTTCAAAAGCGGTTAAAAAGATAAAAGGATTGGTAAAATGAAAAAATATTTAAGGTACAAAAAATACTATAAGGCTATTAAAGAGAGTGGTTTATTTGATGTTAAGTATTATTTGTTTACTTATCCTGATGTGAGAAAGATGGGCGTAGACCCTATAAAACATTATTTGAAATTTGGTGCAGATGAAGGACGAAACCCTAGTGATGAGTTTGATACTAATTTTTATTTAAATACCTATAGTGATGTAAGAGAATCGGGAGTGAATCCATTGGCACATTATATTTTATATGGAAAAGATGAAGGGAGAAATACGATAAAAAAACTAGTGCAGGAAATTCATAAGAATGGTGTTAAAAAAACTAATCAAAAAATTGCTAAAAAAGTACAAAAAAAGATCATGAATGAGGAATTACAACAACAGGAGGAATTACAACAACTGAAAGAATTACTGAAACTGAAATTAGTTCCCAAAAAGATAAGAAATAGTCTGATTAGGAAAACTGTTCTGCCGGAAATTGTAGACATACAAAATACCGTTTTAAAAGACGGCTCGTTATTTTCTGCAAATGAGGATACAAATATTACTATAAAATTACCATCTCCATCAAAATATTTTAAAATAGTCTCCAGTATAGTATCTGATAATCAAGGCGCCACCCAAATCTATTACAGTGAAAATAAAAATTTTAGCGAAGAAAGATCTGTCAAATTTAAATCAAATGAGCCTCATATTGGTTATATAACATTTGAAAGCCCTATAGCCTATCTAAGAATTGATGCTATAAATCGAGATGGAAAATTCGACATACTTTGTTTTGATATTATAAAAGTGTCTTCAGTGCGATATGAGATTGCAAAAGATATCAGTATCCTAAAAAGGATAAAATCACAAATAGATCAGAACCCTTATTTGGTGAATAAATTATTTCTAAGTCTTAAGCGGTACGGTTTAAAGCGGACGATCAATAAAGTAAAAACAAAAATTAGGAAAACTAAGATTAGGAAAACTAAGATTTATAGCTATATACAGCCGAAATTAACGGGGAAAATAATAAAAGAGATAAAAAGGTTTAGATACAAACCATTGATCTCTATTATTATGCCGGTATACAACGTAGATCCAAAATGGCTTGATTTGGCTATAAAATCCATAGGAAATCAATGGTATGATAATTGGGAGTTATGCATAGCAGACGATAAAAGCACAAATAAAAATACTGTAAACTATTTAAAAAATATCAATAGTCCAAAAATTAAGATTAAATTTTTAGAAAAGAACCTAAATATTTCAGGGGCTTCAAACGAGGCGTTAAAACTTGCAAATGGTGAATATATGGCATTGGTGGACAATGATGATGAGATAACCCCGAATGCTTTATATGAGGTTGTAAAAGCTATCAACAACACTGGCGCTGATTTTATCTATAGCGATGAAGATAAGATAACAATAGATGGATCTTTTTGCGATCCGCACTTCAAACCCGATTTTTCCCCAGATTGGCTTCTATCTTGCAATTATATAACACATTTTAGCTGCTTCAGTAAAATATTGATAGATAAGAGTGGGTATTTCAATTCAAACTATGATGGAGCTCAAGATTATGAACTTTTTTTAAGGCTCACCGAGCAAACTAATAAAATATATCATATAACTAAAGTTCTTTATCATTGGAGAAGGATTGAGACATCGGAGGCAAGTGGCAATAGTGAAGTAAAACCAGAATCCGTCAATAATGGCAAAAAAGCGCTGGAAAGTGCCATGTTGCGCAGAAATATCAAAGCAACCGTAAAAAATGCCAATGCAAGGCATTTTTTTAAGATTGAATATGATATCGTTGATAATCCGTTAGTCAGTATCATTATCGCATTTAAGGATAAACCTGAGTTAATAAAAATGTGCATAGAGTCTATTTTAAATAAATCTACATATGCAAACTATGAAATACTTGCAATTAGTAACGATAGCAGGCAAAAAGAAACTTTTGACGAAATGGATAGATTAAAGGTTCTTGATGATAGAATAAATATTTATGAGTATAATAAACCATTTAACTATTCTGAAATCAATAATTTCGCGGTTCGTAGTCATGCGTGCGGGGGGCATATCGTATTGTTAAATAATGATGTAGAAATCATTTCATCAAAGTGGATCGAAGAAATGTTAATGCATTCACAAAGAAAAGAAATAGGTTGCGTCGGCGGGAAATTATATTATCCGAATGATACGATTCAACATGCCGGTGTCGTTATAGGGATCGGCGGCGTCGCCGATCATTCGCATAAGTTTTATGATAAGAATGATTTTGGTTACATTAACAGGTTAAATACCATACAGAATGTCTCGGCGGTAACCGGTGCATGTTTAATGGTCAAAACAAGCATATATAAAGAGCTAGGCGGGTTGAACGAAACAGATTTTAAGGTAGCTTTCAATGATATTGATTTTTGTTTAAGAGTGCTAAAATTGGGTTATCTAAATATTTATACCCCATATGCGGAGGCTTATCATTATGAATCAACATCCAGAGGGTATGAGGACACGCCGGATAAAATCGCAAGATTTCAACAAGAGATGGAGTCATTCCAAAAATTACATAAAGATATTTTAATGAATGGCGACCCATATTATAATCCGAATTTAACATTGGATAGAGGGGATTTTAGTCTGAGATAAAGGATATAATTGCGCTTTTAAGTCCGCGCTGCAACCGTATCCTTTTTATGGTATCATTATGAATAGATTGTAAGATGTTGTATAATATTTAGGGAGAAGAATGCAATGGTATCGTACTTTTTCTGGGGAGGCTTGATGTGGATATTTCCTATTATTGGGATAATGGTGATATTAATCATTATCTATATGATTTTTGGTCACGGCGGTTATATGGGGGGATACGGCGGAAATAGGCATGACCATTATCACCATGGCGATAAGCATAACTCAAGAAATGATCACTTGGAATCCGCAATGGATATTTTAAATAAAAGATATGCTAAAGGCGAGGTTACAAAAGAGGAGTTTGAGCAGATTAAAAAAGATATATCCGGTTAGTATACGGCCGGAACTGTATTTTAATGGATTCTAAAAGAACATTAAACTTTAGACTCATATAAGATGCGAAACGCCGGGGGGGGTATGAGCAAAAGATTTCATGGCAGTAAATCGTTAATTGGCCTGATATTATTGGTGTTGTTAGTTATCGCGGGGGTTTATTTGTTTACTGGCGCAATGATGAGCGGAAGATTTGGCGGAGGCATGATGATGGGCGGAAGATTTAGCGGCGGAGCGTACAACGGTTCGGGTCCGGAAGGGTATAGGCTGTTTAATACCAGCGGTTGCATTAGGTGCCATACAATTAACGGCCGCGGCGGAACCATAGGTCCGGATCTTTCACGTGTGGGTTCTAAAAGAAGTTTTTCATGGATTGTTACCCAGATAGCCGCGCCGTCAACACATTTTAAGCGGGGTTCTACAGCCACAATCAATGGTAAAACATATCCGGTAATAATGCCTAATTATGAGCGTATGCCCAAATCGGAAGTGATAACAATCTCAAGATATCTCGAGTCGCTTAAGTAAAATCACGGTTGTTTTATAACAATATTCTCTGTAAGAGGCTTGGTGTCTTTGTCCGGCATTAGGTAGCTTTTAATATCCACGACGCTCTTGGCGGCATTGCCCTTTACCGATAGAATTAAGTAAGAATAATAAGGCCATGAGGCGTTTATGTCGAAGTTTGACGGGACTGCCGGATGATTCGGGTGAGAATGATAAAAACCTAAAATGTCTAAATTTTCTTTTCTCGCAATTTTATCCATTTCTAGCATGTCTTTGGGTTCAATCTCAAAACTGTCCCATGCTATTTTTCCGAAACGATTTTCGGCAGGATAAGCCTTCACGATAATTTTATCCTTTCCTTCAAGCTTTCCGATTAACCCTCCGCAAGCCTCATAGGGGAATATTTTTCCTACATGTTTTTTGATAATTTCTAATTCTACCACTGGAATTATTATAGACATAATATAAACATTTTAAAATTAATCTTTAAATTTGGCGCTATAGCTCTGAAAACATTCTTGTAGAAAGGTATCTAGAGCCCGTATCAGGGAGTATTGTCGCGTAGTTTCCCTTATATTTGCTTGCAAGCAAAGAAACGCCGCAGACATTGGCCCCTGATGAAAATCCGCATAAAAGCCCCTCCTCTTTGAGGATTCTTTTTAGTATTGCGTAACTTTCCTCAGTGCCAACCTTCACAATATCATCTATAATTTTGTCCTGATTAAACCCTTTAAAGGTTAATGAATAGTTATATTTCCAGCCCTCTATTCCGTGCATTTCATTATCCGGAACAACGGCTATCACCTTAATCTTATCATTATATTCCTTGAGCCTTTTTCCTACGCCCAATATCGTTCCGCCTGTTCCAATGCCTGTCACAAAATAGTCGATGTTGCCACCGGTTTGGTTAATAAGTTCAAGCGCCGTAGTTTCATAATGTGCCAGCGGATTATGGTTGTTATTATACTGATCAGGCATGTAGTATAAATCCTTGCCTCCGGTCTTATATTCCTTTTCTGCTCTTTTTATTGCGCCATCGTGACTTTCTTCTGCGGGGGTAAGGATCAGCTCTGCTCCGAAAATCTGCATTATTTTCTTTCTTTCCTCACTCATATTGGAGGGAGCGTAGATTTTAACCTTGATCCCCAAAAAAGCACCTATCATAGCATATGAAATTCCCGTATTACCGGATGAAGAATCTATGATGGTCATATGTTTCGTTAGCAGCTCCTCCGATATTGCGCTCTTTATCATGCGAAGCGCAGGCCTATCCTTAACGGAACCACCCGGATTTTGACCTTCCAATTTTGCGTATAGCTTCGAACATGTTCCGGGATATATTATTTTGTTAAGAAGGACCGTGCCTGTGTTGCCTATGTTCGACAAGGCACTAAATAAATATGGATCGCGGCTGTCATTTTCCATCTTTTTCGACGATTATTTCGTAATCCGTATCGTTAATTTTGTTAATTGATAGTACCTTATGCCCTTGTTCTTCCATGGAGCGAGGAACATTTCTAATTGCAGGTTCGTAATCTACTATTACCCTTAAAACTTCTCCCTTCTTCATCTTCTCTAAAGCGAGTTTAGATCTTACGAATGTGAAGGGACAAATCTCACCCTTTATATTTAATTCGCTATCAATGTTATTGCTTTTAGACATTTAACCTATTCTCCAAAAGTTAATTTTTTAACTCACAAAAGTCATCATAATCAATAAGGTCAAGAACGCTAGGATTTTCACCGCACAAAGGACAAGTTTTATCCTTTCTAAGCTTCATTTCAGTAAATCTCATATCAAGCGCATCGTAAATTAAAAGTCTTCCGTTTAGTGTGCGGCCGATACCGAGGATGATCTTTATAGCTTCATTTGCCTGAATTGTGCCTATGATCCCCGGCAGAACCCCAAGCACTCCCGCTTCTTGACAACTAGGAACGAGGCCTGCGGGCGGAGGAGAAGGGAAAAGGCACCTATAACAAGGTCCTTCCTTCGGCAAAAATACGGTAGCTTGACCGTCAAACCTGAATATAGAACCATAAACAAGGGGCTTCTTGGCAAAATAGCATGCGTCATTTATTAAGTATCTGGTCGGAAAGTTATCGGTTGCATCAATTACAACGTCATAATCCTTTATTAGATCCCTAATATTTTGAGAGCTTATCTTTTCTTTATAGGTAACAACATTAACATCCGGATTAATTCTTGCTATAGAATCCTTTGCCGAATCCACCTTGTATCTTCCGACATCTTCGGTTTCATGCCATATTTGCCTTTGAAGGTTGGATAAATCTACGGTATCAAAATCAACAATGCCTAATGTTCCGATCCCAGCCGCGCCTAAATAAAGTCCGCATGGCGCGCCGAGGCCACCCGCGCCAATCAATAAAACCTTAGATGAGAGCAATTTAGCTTGCCCTTCCCCGCCAACCTCCGGCAATATTATGTGCCTTGCATACCTTTTAATTTGTTCTTCGCTAAATTCCAAAGCGTCAATCTCCCATTAAAATTATTCGGTGCCTTAAGATATTTACTCTACCACGTCAAGGACAATGGGCTCTACCGTTACCCCTTTTGATTCCAAAAACTTAATTGCTTTATCTACCTCGGAGGATTCGCCCTTTATCTCAATAGCTATTATGCCTATATCGTCGGATACGCTTGCGCTCCTTATGTTTGTTTCGACATCGTAATTTTTACCAATGAGGTAGATTAATGGTTCTTTTATAAGCTCTTGGGGATAGTTGAGATAGAACTTTTTTGCTGCCATGCCCCCCGCAATTGCCGGAATAATAGAAATTATATCACCTTCTTTGACCTTAGAATTTGCACTGTCCAAAAACCTTATGTCCTCGTCATTTAGATAAACATTGACAAATCTTCTGATTTGGCCATCATTTTCGCATATCCTTTCTTTGATACCTGCAAAGTTACCCTCGAGGTCGTTTATAATCTCCGCAATTGTTGAACCGCTGGAATCAACCTCTGCTTTTCCGT
Source organism: uncultured Actinomycetes bacterium (assembly GCA_964631685.1). Classification (GTDB taxonomy): domain Bacteria; phylum SZUA-79; class SZUA-79; order Acidulodesulfobacterales; family Acidulodesulfobacteraceae; genus Acidulodesulfobacterium. The sequence continues at coordinate 6,723 of CAZVZU010000007.1, forward strand.
CTGTTAATGATCTTAACGGTGTTGGTATTCTTACTTTTACTGACATTTGACCTCCCGCCGTATCGTTTCGTATGAATTTATTTAAATTATTAGGACAAAAAACCGTAACAACAGCATAATGCTAAAGCTTATATTGATTATAAATCAGCTCTTACCCTTTATTCCTGCAAGCACCTTCTCAAATTCTTCTAAATTTGCATCGATTATTGCCGGTTCCTTCAGCTTTCCATTGAGCGCCTCAAGTGTTTTTAGTCCGTTACCCGTTATAGCAAGAACTGTAGTCTCATCCTTATTGATATAGCCATTGTCAATAAGCTTCTTTGCCACTGCAACAGTAACGCCCCCGGCAGTTTCGGTAAATATCCCCTCCGTTTTAGCCAAAAGCTTCATCCCTTCTATAATCTCATCATCCGTTGCATCATCGCCGTACCCGCCTGTTTTGCTCATGAGGTCTGAGGCATAGTATCCGTCGGCAGGGTTGCCTATTGCAAGGGATTTTGCGATAGTATTCGGTGTTTTTACAGGCTTAATGAACTCTCTCTTTTCTTTGACCGTTGCGGTTATCGGGTTGCATCCCGTAGCTTGCGCTCCAAAGATCTTGGTCTTGGATTTTTTCTTTAATAAGCCGCAATATTCGAACTCGTCTATTGCCTTTCCGACCTTTGTAATCAAAGAACCACCGGCCATAGGGACAACAATATTATCGGGGGTTCTAAAGTCAAGCTGTTCAAGTATTTCAAAGGTAAGAGATTTTGAGCCCTCAGCGTAGTAAGGGCGCAAATTTATATTTACAAATCCCCAATTGTGTTTTCCGGCAATCTCGGTGCAGAGCCTATTGACTTTATCGTAACTCCCGTTAATTTTTATCAGATTGGTGTCATAGATCAGTGTCCCTAGTACCTTACCTATTTCAAGATTAGAGGGAATAAATACAAAGCTTTCGTAGCCTGAGGACGCCGCCAAAGCCGCAACAGCGTTTGCAAGATTTCCGGTTGAAGCACATGCCACTACTTTAAAGCCAAACTCCTTAGCCTTGGCTATAGCGACCGATACGACCCTGTCTTTAAAGGATAACGTAGGAAAGTTTACGGCATCGTTTTTAACATATAGTTCTTTGACCCCCAATGCCTTTGCAAGATTATCCGCCTTGACAAGCGGGGTGTAACCCACGTTTTTACCTATTTTGATCTCTCCTTTTATTGGGAGCAATTCGCGATAACGCCACATATTGGGCTCTCTGGATTTGATCTTATCTATGCTTATTTGTTTTTTTATCCCCTCGTAATCATAATTAACCTCAAGGGGTCCAAAACAGTAATCGCAAACATAAAGAGGGCTATCCGGGTACTCCTTGCCACATTCCCTGCATTTTAAACCTTTAACAAACATTTATTCTCCTTATAGCATTCAATTTTATTATTTTAATCTAATCAAATATAACCACAAACTAAAAACCCCTTCTTCTGGGCTAATGACAGAAGAAGGGGTTTTTAAACTCTTTTCTTCTTATCTTCCAGGTATAAAAACCTGCGGGAATTAGCACCGACTATCATCGGTTGCTGCGGTCTCAAATGGGCCCTGCCCTCCACCGCTCTTGATAAGAAATATCAAATTTATATATATATGTATTAAATAAAGAACAATTGCAAATCAACGACAAAACGTTATATTATATATATAATATTTTTTACATATTGTCAATCTATAAATCGCATCATTGTTTTCAACTAAAATTATGTCAAGGTTAAAAATTCAGCTTTTAATATTAATAGTATTTATTTCTGTTTCGTCCTTTGGGCTTGCGGGATGCATCCCTTATATAATAGGGGTGGGAGGGGGATCTTCGGGATATGCTTCCCACCATCCACCCAGGCGCTATCCGCCAAAGCGAATATCGCGTAATGTGGAGGTAGGAATTGCATCATGGTATGGTCCGGGCTTCCAGGGAAGACCGACCGCAAGCGGGCAGATATATAACATGTATAACTTAACAGCGGCATCAAGAACCCTTCCGCTTGAAAGTTATGCCTATGTTACCAACCTAAGGAACCATAGGAGCGTTGAGGTGTATGTGAACGATAGAGGTCCTTATTATGGCGGCAGGATCATGGATTTGTCGTATGCAGCAGCGAGGGCTATCGGCATGGTCGGCGCAGGCACAGCACTGGTTCGGGTCCAGTACCTAGGACCAAAACCGGTCGTCAGGAGTATTATTCGGTCTTATGGCATAAAACATGTTATTCATATATCCGGTTATACATTGCAGTTTGCAGCGTATACAAGAAAATCTAAGGCGATAAATATGGTCAAGCGCATGATGCATATTGTTCCCGGGGTTCATGTGATCACCAAAACAGTACGCGGGGTGTTTTATTACAAGGTTGTTTTTGGTAAGTTTAAAAATTTAAAAGATGCTTATAATTTTGCAAAAATTATCGCAAAGTACGGATATGATGTTTATGTCGCAAAAATAAGATGAATACTAAAAAATCATGAAAATAGTTGCAGTAATCCCGGCAAGATATAAATCTACGCGTTTTGAAGGGAAACCCCTCGCGCTAATTCTTGGTAAGCCGATGGTTATGCGCGTGTATGAGGGCATAATAAAGTCGAGTGTTTTATCGGATGTCGTAATTGCCACGGAAGACAGTCGCGTTTATGACGCCTGTCGCGGTTTTGGAGCAAATATCGTAATGACAAAGGATGTGCACCAGTCAGGTACTGATAGGGTAATAGAGGCGGTGGCAAACAACCTTGCCGACGCGGATATAATCCTCAATATTCAGGGGGATGAACCATTGGTGAATGCCGAGGTGATAGACGCCTTAATAAGACCGTTTAAAGAACGTGAACATATTGAGTATACAAGCGTGAAGACCCCCATATATTCTTATGAGGAATTTCTCGATCCTAACAATGTCAAGGTTGTTGTCGATAAAAATGATTTTGGAATTTATTTTTCAAGAAGTCCGATTCCTTATGATAGAAAATATTCTAATGTACCTAAAAATTCAAAAGGCTTGTTTGGTTTTAAGCATCTGGGTTTTTACGGCTACACAAGGGATTTTCTTATCAAATTTGGAGAAATGCCCCCTTCTTATTTAGAAAAAAAGGAGATGCTTGAGCAGTTAAGGGCAATAGAAAACGGATATAAAATCAAGGTTAACACTGTTGGCATTTCGACCATACCGGTCGATGTTCCCGAAGACATAAAAAAAGTTGAAAATTTTATTTTAAAATCATACAATAAGTAGCTTGATTATTTAATTAACATCCGTAAAAATAAAAAATTAAAGGAGTTTTGAGCAATGAAAGAAGGAATACACCCGAAAATTTATAGGACAAAGGTAAAGTGCGCTTGTGGAGAGGAGTTTGTTACGGGGGGTACGGTTGAAGAGATCCATGTGGATATCTGTTCTAAATGCCATCCGTTTTACACAGGCAAACAAAAATTTGTTGATAGCGCAGGAAGGATAGAAAAATTTAATAAAAAATACGGCAAAAACATTAACGTTAAGAATAAGTAACTAGTACAATAGCAATGGTCAGGCTTATTAATTATACCGCTAAACCAGAGATTACGATAGCTATAGCCGCAAGGCTGTGTTATAGTTCTTATAGCATAACCAAAATAGAAAGCGATTTTAACGACGGCGAAAAGGGAATAGAAAAAGCCAGAAAATTGATCAAAAAGATAAGGTCATCCGGTCATGAATCGGTATTGGAACATTCCAATTTTACTTTCGGGGTAGAAGGGCTTTCCAGAAGCGCTTCTCATCAATTGGTTAGACACCGCATTGCATCATATTCTCAAAGGAGTCAGAGGTACGTCAAGGAGACAAAACCCCGGTATGTCATTCCCGATTCGATTGCTAGGGATAACGAGTTTTTAAAAAAATATGAAAAAGCGATAGACGATATGTTTTCGTTGTACGGCTACCTGCTTAAAAATGGCGTTCCTGCGGAAGACGCCAGATACCTATTACCAAATGCGGCGGAAACCCAGCTTGTATTTACTATGAATGCCAGAGAGCTTTTGCATTTTTTCAAATTACGAGGGTGCGAAAGGGCGCAATGGGAGATTAGACGCGTTGCGCATAAGATGTTCGGACTTGTTTATCCTCTTGCCCCGTCCGTCTTTCACGCCGCAGGTCCTGCATGCGTTAGAGGAAACTGTTCGGAAGGCGAGTTGTCTTGTGGAAAACATTCTGAGATAAGAACGTTATGGCTCAAATGCCAATTTGATTTATAGAAATTAAAAAATTTGCAACATGCTACAGGGGTATATCTTTTAATGATGAATGATATTTTGGATAGTATTTTAATAAAAAAGGCCACAGAACTAAGTAACGAATCAAAGGAATTATATGAAAAGATAGAAAAAGAAAGCATAAAGGGTTTTAGTAAAGAGGTGAAGGAACTCTTTAAGAGGTATAATACAATCAAAAAAACCGCAGAGCAGTTCGGCAAATATAACAAGATCATATTCGATATAAGAGACCTTGAGAAATTGGTTAAGACTGAAACTAATGAAGCGCTACTCGAAATGGAGCAAGAAGAGATAAATTCCTTACAAAACATTGCATCTAAGATAGCCGAAAATATACAGAACTTTTTTTATCCCAAAGAAGATTTGCAAGACAAAGATATTTTACTGGAGATAAGGGCGGCTACGGGCGGAGAAGAAGCAGCCCTTTTTGCTCTTGATTTATTTAAGATGTACAACAAATACGCTTTAAATAATCATATCAAATTTGAAGTAATATCTTTGAGCACTTCTTCTTCCGGCGGGCTAAAAGAGGTTGTGATATCCGTTAAAGGAGAAAACGCTTACCGGTTCTTAAAGAATGAAAGCGGCGTTCACAGGGTGCAAAGGATTCCTGCCACAGAAACCCAGGGCAGGGTTCATACTTCTGCAGCCACCGTTGCCGTTATGCCGGAGCCGGAGGAAGTGGACCTTAAAATAGATGCCGATGATTTAAGAATAGATGTTTATCGCTCCTCTGGGCATGGCGGTCAAAGTGTAAATACAACGGATTCGGCCGTCCGGGTTACTCACATACCGACGAGTCTCGTTGTTACCTGCCAAGATGAAAAATCTCAGCACAAAAATAAGGCGAAGGCTCTAAGAATACTCAGAACAAGACTATTAAACAGGTTGGAAGCGGATAAAAAAAGCTTAGAGGCGCAGAGCAGAAAAAGTATGGTTGGAAGCGGGGATAGAAGCGAGAAGATAAGGACATATAACTTTCCTCAAGGTAGGGTGACCGACCATCGAGCAGGGATAACCATACATAAGTTATCAGGGATTATGGATGGCAATCTGAATGAACTTTTAATACCTCTGGCAGATTATTTTGAATCCCAAAAAAAATAGTCATAATTTTGATATAAATGAGAATTTGTCGGTTTATAAATTGCTCAAGTGGGGTGAGTTGCACCTTGATGATAAAAGTATCGCAAATCCCTTTAATGAATCGGCATCTATCTTAGGCTATGTTTTAAAAAAATCCTTAGATGAAATTCTTGTTTCATATGAAAATAAGGTAGACAGAGACCGCGTAGATTTATTTAGGGGGTTAATCGCAAGGAGGAAACTTAGAGAACCATACGCGTACATTACGAAGAAAAAAGAGTTTTATTCTCTTCCCTTTTTTGTTGATAGATCTGTATTGATACCAAGACCGGATACAGAGTGCCTGGTTGAGGAAACGTTAATGGAGATAAAAAGGCTTCAAAGAGTTTCAAAAAAAAAGTTGTTTATTATAGATTTGGGAACAGGGTCGGGGGCGATAGCCGTTTCCATTGCAAAGAATACAGATAATGTGATAATCTATGCGGCAGATAGCAGTCTTGAAGCCATGGATGTAGCGAGAAGAAATATTGCCCTTAACGGCGTCGAGGATAAGGTCATCTTAACATACCTTGACATGCTAAGGCCTGATGTTTTATGGATTAACGAAACTACGAATCTGTTTGATACCGTTTTATTGCAGGGTTTCGATATAATAGTGTCAAACCCTCCGTACATAAAGACAGAGGAACTAAACGCGTTAGATGACGATGTAAGACTTTACGAACCGATAGGGGCTTTAGACGGCGGCAGTTCCGGACTTAGGTTTTATGAAAAAATATTTGAATTGGTATCTCAAGATGAAAATCGGGGATTTTCTAAGCTAAAAAATGGAAAATACATTAGTTTAATATTGGAAATAGACTATAGAGAAAAAGATATCATAAAACTTTTATGTGAAGAAAAGTTTTATGATATAATGCATAAGCAAATTGATTTTATAAACGATTTAAATAAAAGAGAAAGGGCGGTTAAAATCAAGATATGGATAAAATGATCATTGAGGGAGGAATTCCACTGAGAGGGGATGTTCTCGTAAGCGGTTCCAAAAATGCGTCCCTGCCTATAATTGCTTCATCCATAATGTTCGACGATCTCGCCAATGAAATTTTTAATGTTCCGGATCTTGAAGATATAAAAACGATAAAGAAGCTCTTGATAAGCCTTGGAGCCGAAATTAAAACATTGGACAAAGCGAATGGTATAACAATAAATACATCTACTATATATAAATATGAGGCTCCGTACGGTCTCGTTAAAACGATGAGAGCGTCCATTTTGGTTTTAGGCCCGCTTCTTGCAAAGTACAAGAGGGCGAGGGTTTCTTTGCCGGGGGGCTGTGCTATCGGCGCGAGGCCGATAGATTTCCATTTAAACGCACTTAAGCTATTAGGCGCTGACATCGTGGTGGATCATGGGTACGTTGAAGCCTTTGCGGATAAGCTTAAGGGTGCAACTATAAATTTTCCTATTCCCTCTGTTACGGGAACAGAGAATATTGTCATGGCAGCGTCACTTGCCGAAGGGAAAACGGTAATAAACAATGCCGCGCGCGAGCCCGAGGTTGACGATTTAATCCTTGCCCTCAATAATGGGGGGGCAGATATAAAAAGAGTGGAGCCCTCTGTAATTGTTGTGAACGGTGTCAAAAAACTTAGAAAATTAAGCCATAATGTTTTGCCGGATCGAATTGAAGCCGGAACATTTATGGTAGCTTCCGCTATAACAAAGGGCGATATTACACTTAAAAAGGTTAATGTGAGTCACCTTGGTGTCATTATCAGTAAGCTTTCAGAGGCGGGAGCGAATATTATCATAGATTCTCCCTGCTCTTTAAGGATAAAAGGTCCTAAAATCATCAGAAGCGTGGACATTGCCACCGCCCCATATCCTGATTTTCCAACGGATATGCAGGCTCAAATGATGGTACTAATGGCAATTTCAAGCGGACTTTGCGTTATATCGGAAAATATTTTTGAAAATAGGTTTATGCATGTTGCTGAACTTGTACGGCTTGGTGCGAATATAAAGATTAGAAATAATTTTGCAATTATTAAGGGCGTCAAAAAACTTTCTGCGACAGAGGTCATGGCCACAGATTTAAGGGCAAGCGCATCGCTTGTTTTGGCGGGGTTGGCCTCCTTTGATGGTTGCACTACGGTTTCCAGAATCTATCATTTAGACAGGGGCTACGAAAAGGTGGAGAAGAAGTTGGCAAATCTTGGCGCCGTAATATACAGGACAAGTGAGGGCGAATGCGAGAACGATCCGCTAAATATTAATGAGCTTAACGAAAACGATATAGCTTGCAGTAAGGGTTTGTAAAAGCAATATATAAATATGGCCGATACTAAAAAAAAGATAAAAAAACTGAAAATTGCAATCCCAAAGGGCAGAATCTTAAAGGATGGTATTAACCTTTTGAGGGCATCAGGGTTTATTAAACATCCGTACAGCGATTATGATTCAAGAAGACTCATATTCGATTATAAAGAAGACGATGTTAGCCTGTTAATCGTCAAACCATGGGATGTTCCCACATTTGTAGAATACGGGGCAGCCGACGCCGGTATCTCCGGGTTGGATGTTTTGTTGGAAAAGCCTAAAAATGTATACGAACCGTTAGATTTAAAGATAGGTAAATGCCGAGTTGTTGCGGCTGTTAACCGAAACTTGCTTAAACATGATGCGGATTTCTCTGTCAATAAAAAAGGTTCTCTTATCCATGCCGAAAAGACGCTGTATCATTCAAGGGTCAATCTGCTGATAGCGACAAAATATGTTCGCATCACAAAGGATTTTTTTAATAAAAAGGGTGTTTCAAATGTTCAGATAATAAAACTTTACGGCAATGTTGAGCTGGCTCCCTTATCGGGACTTTGCGATTTTATCGTTGACCTTGTTTCAACCGGTGAAACCCTGAGACAAAATGATTTAGTGCCGATCGAAGATATTGCCATTGTTACATCAAGGCTAATAGTTAACAGGGCAAGCCTTAAGATTAACCCTGAAAGGATTGCCTCACTGATAAATAATTTAAAGCAGCAGGTTGAAAAAAATGCTGGTATTTGATTCGAAAAAGGACGATTTTAGAGAATTCTTAAAAAAAAGAAGACTCAAGCAGGTTGATTTTACGGACAAAATACAGCAGGAACTTAAAATAGTTCGATCAGATGTTATCAATAAGGGCGATGCTGCATTGTCGTTTTATACGGAAAAGTTTGACAAAACAAGTATCTCTCCTTCGGATTTTTTGGTCACAGATGCAGAAAGAGACGAAGCTCTCAATTCTGTCGGCAGGGAAGACAGAATAGTTATAGAAAACACTATAAAGAGGGTTCGCGATTATCACTCCAGGCAGAGGCTTCAAACATGGTTGAATTATGACGAATCTATTATAACCGGTCAATTAATTTCGCCATTAAGTAGTGTGGGAATATATGTTCCTGGGGGGAAGGCAAGTTACCCATCCTCTGTAATAATGAATGCCATTCCTGCCAAGGCCGCAGGAGTAAATAGAATTGCCATGGTTACCCCTCCTACAGAAAGGTTGAACAATTACGTTATTGCTACGGCAGTTCTGTGCGGTATTGATGAGATATACAAGGTGGGCGGCGCACAAGCTATATTTGCGCTTACCTACGGAACTGGTACTATTAGGCAAGTAGATAAAATAGTGGGACCTGGCAATATATATGTGGCTACGGCTAAAAGGATGGCGTACGGAGATGTCGATATAGATATGATCGCGGGACCGAGCGAGATTGCAATAATTTGTGATGAATTTGCAGACCCGGAGTTTGTTGCAGTCGACATGATGAGCCAATCTGAGCATGACGAGATGGCCGTTGCAACCCTTATAACCCATTCTTCTGATATAATAGGTAGGGTTAGTGGCGCCATCAAGTATCTTTTACCCAAAGAACCAAGGAGGGATATAATCGAAAAATCCGTAAATGCCAATGCGTCTTTAGTTTTGACGGGTTCGGTAGATGAATCCATTGAATTAGCTAACGAGTTGGCGCCGGAGCATCTGGAGTTATATATAAAAAATCCGTTTGAAAAACTATTTATGATAAAAAATGCGGGGGCTATATTTTTGGGCGAAAACACACCCGAAGCAATAGGGGATTATGTGGCAGGTCCGAGCCATGTCTTGCCGACCGGCGGAACCGCAAGGTTTTTCTCTCCATTAGATACACTGTCTTTTCTTAAGAGAACGAGTATAATTTCATCGAGCAGGGATTTTTTGAGAAAAAAGGCAAAGGATGTGTCATTTTTCTCAAATATTGAGGGATTACATGCTCACGGAGAATCGGTAAGTCTTCGCGTTAAAAAAGGATAAAACTCAGCGATAGCATAAATTTAATATGATATGTGCATATAAAACGGATCTTGTCTTATGTCTTTGCTAAAAGTAGAAAACTTTATTAAGGACAGTGTTCTTGGGCTTCGGGCTTACAAGGCAAGCGAAACGCAGGTTCATCACGGTTCGCCCAGATGCGACGAGGCCTTAAAGCTTGATGCTAATGAATCTAACTATACTCTAAGTAAAAAAATTAAACGGAGTTATGCGGATTTTATAAAAGATACGCTCATAAACCTTTATCCTGATTCAGGTTCAAGTAGCCTCATGAGGCTACTTGAGGCATTTTATGATACACCTGCTGAAAATTTTATTTTTGGAAATGGTTCAGATGAGCTTATCGCTATCATTTTGCTTAGCCTTAAAAAGAATGTTACTGTAAACATTCCTGTCCCGTCTTTTTCTATGTACGATATAATAGCAAGATACAACGATTTAAGCATTAATCACATAGAACTTGATGAGGAGTCTTTCGGACTACCTAGCGGCGCCGATCTCAACCAAGGTTCATCTAGTAATATATTTTTCTTCAGTTATCCCAATAATCCGACGGGAAATCATTTTGATAGAAGTATCATAAAGGGTCTCTTGAAAAATAAAAATAATATTGTTGTAGTCGATGAGGCTTATATATATTTTTCAGGTGAGGAGTCCTTTATTGAATATATATTTGAATATGACAATCTTGTAGTTTTAAGGACATTTTCTAAGATAGGGCTTGCGGGATTAAGGTTTGGAATACTTTTTTCCTGCAATAAGCTCATAAATGAGTTTAAAAAAATAAAGTTACCCTTCAATATTAATTCCTTAACATTAAGCTCTATCGAATTTTTCTTAAATAATTTTGATAAATTCGACAAGAATATAAAAAAGACAATCAATCAAAGGAATAAATTGTTTTTAGCGCTAAAGGAATTTAATTTTATCAAGGTTTATCCGTCTGATGCCAATTTTATCTTGATAAGGCTTAAGAATAGCACACTAAAGACTGAATTCAACCAATTCCTTAAGGATAACAAGATAATCATAAGGAGCTTTGACGGCACATTGGATATGTTCTACAGGATAACCGTAGGTACGCCGGCTGAGAATAGGAAATTAATTGATTATTTTACTACCTTCGGAATGGATGTAGTGGGTAAGTTTTAATTTTTTTAAAGAAAAATGTTACAATTACCAAATATGCATGCATGGGAAAAAATGGAAAAATCGAAAATAGCGGGAGCTAAGGGCAGTTGTAATGCGGAACGTAAAGGGGATTTTTTACGTAAAACGACCGAAACAGATATAGAATTATCTTTAAATCTTGACGGAAGTGGCGTGTATAAAGTAAATTCCGGTATTTCTTTTTTCGATCATATGATTGAGCAATTTTCGAAACATTCCCATTTTGATATGAACCTTGATGCAAAAGGGGATATTGATATCGATATGCATCATCTCGTCGAAGATACCGGAATCGTTATAGGCTCTGCATTAAGAAAATTGTCCGGTGACAAAAGGGGTATTAGAAGGTTCGGTAGTGCGTTTGTTCCCATGGATGAGGCCTTGGTTCACACCGTCGTCGATTTTTCGGGAAGAGCCTTTTTTGCCTATAATTACGATGGCGCAGATATGACGAAACCTGTAAAATGGACAAATAGTTCCGTGGAATTTGATAGTCTTACCGATGGATACAATAAGTTTGGCAAAGAATTGGCAAGAGAGATATTAGTCAATAACTTCTTTCATGTTTATTCTAATATTTTCTTTGAAGCTTTATGTAAAAATGCTCTTATAAATTTACATATCAATGTATTGTACGGTCGCAACACTCATCATATGGTAGAGGCGATATTTAAATCGGCGGGCATAGCCGTATCGGATGCGCTTAAAATTATGGGTGATTGCGGAATACCGTCTACAAAGGGCAATATTTAACCTGATTATAATTATATCTACAATAAAATAAATAGTTTAATACGAGGTTGAATAGTTCGTTGCGTTATAAGAGAAAGGCATCTTTTGGCCTATTTTTTTTATTGGCTTTTTTGTTTATTTCAAGCTTAGCGGCAGTATTGACAGTTGTAAAGGTTGCTTATGCGCACGGCGGTGGTATAACAAAAATTATATCGGTTAGTATTGATCGCAAGGGCAGGACCATTAATGTTCATACAATCGGCAGTCCCCATTACAAGAAGCATTTATTCAAAAAAGGGCATGAAAATTTTTTTATTTTAGTGTTTAGACACTCGATTCTTTATGGACACGGGAAAAAAATAGCTAAGCCTTTTAAAAATATATTTTCGGTTTCATATTCTCAATTCAGCGTAACACCTAAATATGCTGTTCATATTGTTATAAGACAAAATGTATCGGTAAGGGCGCAAATAAACGTAGTAAATCTCGGGAATAATCGTTACAAGGTAGTTATCCACGTCAATGCGCTCCCAAGCAAGATTAAAAGACCGAAGGTTAACTTTAAGGTTTTTATTGATGCCGGACATGGTGGTAGTGACCCCGGAGGGATTGGCCCTATGGGTCTCCCTGAGAGCTTTGTGAATCTCAGCATTGCATTAAAGTTGAGAAAAATATTGTCGGATAGAGGTATAAAAACGGAGATAGATAGGACATCCAATATAAATGTGAGTTTAAAGCAAAGAGTGGCAAAGGCGAATAAGAGCGGAGCAAATTTATTTATAGGGTTGTATTGCAATTCTGCTGTAGTCCCTAAGCTTCACGGAACAACATCTTATTACTATTTTCGCGGAAGTGCGTACAGATTTGCGGGTTATTTGGATCGCTATATTTCGTCACACTTAAATATTAAATATGACGGCGTGGTGCATGATGACCTTTATGTCTTGAGGTTTACGACTATGCCGGCTGTTATAATTGAATATGCCTACATTTCCAATCCGTACGAAGAACATCTTCTAGCTTCATCGACATTCAGGCACCTGATTGCCAATGAGATAGCAAATGCAATTTATCAATATTTTATAGTAAAAAAGGGATAAAAATATATTGTTGAAAAAAGAAATAGTAATCATTGATTATGGCATGGGTAATCTCAAAAATGTCCAGAATGCATTAATAAAGTTAGGGCATACTTCAAAAATTACTAGTGATTACAGTGATATAGAAAAAGCAACACATCTTATACTGCCGGGTGTCGGCGGATTCAAGGACGCTATGCTTACCCTTAAACAAAAGGACCTGATAGCGCCCATAAAGGATGCTGTAAGCGCGGGGAAGAGTTTTATGGGGATTTGCCTAGGCATGCAGCTTTTGTTTGAAACTTCCGAGGAATTTGGGCATAATGAAGGCTTAGCCATCTTGAAAGGGAAAGTGGTAAGGTTTGACAAGAAAAATATTCCGATAATACCCCATATAGGGTGGAACGATATAGAAATATTAAAACATGTGAAAGAGCTTAAAGGGATAAAAAATAGTACCTTTTTTTATTTTCTGCACTCATACCATTGCGTGCCGGATGAGGATATTACCGCCGCATCATGTTCTTATTACGGGAAGTTTGTCGCTTGTGTAAAGAAAGACAACGTCTTTGCGTGCCAATTTCATCCCGAAAAAAGCCACGCCGGTGGTTTAACATTACTGGAAAATTTTATTAATAACTAAAAAATTATGATTATAATACCTGCTATTGATATATTAGGTTCTAAATGCGTAAGGCTCACTATGGGAGATTATAACATGAAGAAAGAGTACGAACTTTCTCCCTTGGACGCTGCCCTCAACTGGCAAAAATTGGGTGCAAAAAGGCTTCATTTGGTCGATTTAGATGGTGCCAAATCTGGTTTGCCGGATAATTTTAATATTATTAAAGATATCGTAGGATCAGTGGATATTCCCGTGGAAGTGGGCGGCGGGATCCGGAATAATGAAACCATAGAAAAATACTTTGCTATAGGCGTGTCTTATGTTGTTCTAGGTTCTATATTATTCAAAGACATAGCCTCCGTCGGAGCATCTTTATTGAAATATAAGGGCAAGATAATAGCAGGAATAGACCTGCGCGATGGAAAAATAGCGATTTCGGGCTGGAAAGAGTTCGTTGAGACGTCATTTTTAGATGCGGTTAACATATTAAAGGGTGATTATGGTGTAGAAACCTTTATATTCACAGATATTAAAAAAGACGGAATGCTTACCGGTGTTAACTTGGAGCTTATAATGGAGACTGCGGGGTTAGATGTAAATATGATAGCGTCAGGCGGTGTTTCGGCCTTAGATGATATCGTTAAATTAAGAGATCTAAGCCTTCCTAATATTAAGGGTGTGATAGTCGGAAAGGCTTTATACGACGGCAGGTTTGATCTACGGAAGGCAAATGCCTTATTGGTATAATTAGCATTTTAAATCGGGTAAATGTTTATGCTTGCAAAAAGAATAATACCGTGCCTTGATATCAAAGACAATGAGGTTGTTAAGGGCATTCATTTTAAGGATTTGCAGGGTGCAGGGGACCCCCTTGAGCTTGCGAAGAGATATAATGACGAGCTTGCCGATGAGCTTATGTTTTTGGATATTACAGCTTCGCATGAAGAGAGAAAAACAATTCTTGGGCTCGTAAGGAGAATTTCAGAAAATATTTTTATCCCCTTCAGTGTTGGTGGCGGGGTTTCTGATATAGAGGATATAAGGAATTTATTAAACAGTGGCGCGGATAAGGTTTCAATTAATACCGCCGCGGTTCTTAATCCGGCCCTTATAGATGCGGCAGCGAATAAATTTGGGTCATCAACGATAGTGATAGCCATAGATGCAAAAAAAATAGGTGATGAATATGTTGTTTTTACGCATGGCGGAAGGAATAACTCGGGAATTAATGCGATAAGCTGGGCGAAAGAGGTTTACGCCAGAGGCGCAGGAGAAATACTCCTAACAAGCATGGATAGGGACGGGACTAAGAATGGATACGAGATAGAGCTTACTTCGTCGGTTGCAAGGAGCGTAAAGATTCCGGTGATAGCATCCGGAGGGGCAAGGGATGCAGCGGACATGGAGGAGGTTTTTGTTAAAACAGATGCGAGTGCGGCTTTGGCTGCATCTATATTCCATTATAAAACTACTGGTATTATTCCCATCAAGAGGTATTTGAAATCAAAGGGCGTACATGTTAGGATGGCGTGAAGTCAAATTGTTTGGTAAAAAATTATGGATGAAAAAGAAAACAATACAGCCGATGTAGTTTTCAATGTTTTTGATGAGGAAACCCTTGATCTATTTTTAAAAAAGGTTGATTTTTCCAAACAAGGAGGGCTTGTTCCCGCCGTGGTGCAAGATTATTTTTCCAAGGACATATTAATGCTTGCGTTCATGAATGAAGAAGCATTAAGAAAAAGTATTGAGAGCGGCTTTGCCCATTATTTTTCAAGGTCAAGGCATAAGTTATGGAAAAAGGGAGAGACATCCGGTAATATTCAGGAAATAAGGGGAATATTTTTTGATTGCGACAGCGACAGTATTTTACTAAAGGTTATTCAAAAAGGTCCCGCATGTCACACCGGGCATAAAACCTGTTTTTATTCAAAGATAAACAATGGTTTAATAAAAACGAGAAGTCTTGAAAATAAGGGAAAAGAAGAGAACAAGGATGATACCCTTAAAAATCTTTATTCATTTAAGCTCATATTTGACCTTATAAAAAGCAGGAAGGGTTCGGATCCGGATAAATCATATGTTGCAATGCTACTGAAGTCCGGTGTCGAAAAGATTGGCAAAAAGCTTCAAGAGGAATCGCTTGAACTTATTTTATCTGCACTGGAGCATAAACGGGATAAGGTAGTTTATGAGGCTGCCGATTTAATGTTTTTTTATATGGTTTTTTTAGTTTTTGCCGATATTGATTTTTTTTCGATAATCGATGAGCTAAAAAGAAGGGAAGGAATCTCCGGACTAGATGAGAAAAATTCAAGATGAAAAATTATTGATTGACAAAGTAATAAAAAATATAAGATACTGTACTAAGCATCTTAAGTATAAATACACTAGGCTAATTGCCGATAAAAGGAGGCGAAACAAGTATTGTCCATAGTAAAAATAAAGGAAAACGAATCTTTTGAGAATGCATTGAGAAGGTTCAAGAAGTCGTGTGAAAGGGCGGGTATACTCTCAGAAATCAGAAAGAGGGAACATTATGAGAAGCCAAGCGTAAAGAAAAAGAAGAAAGCTGCAGCGGCAAGGAAGAGAAATTCTAAAAAAAGTTACTTTAATTATTAATCCAATTAGTATGACTTATACTTATGTAGATATAGCCTTTTTGGTCCTATTCGCGCTGGTTATGATAAGGGGTTTTTTTAGGGGTTTTATTAAGGAGGCTATATCTCTGGTTGGGCTTTTTTGTGCTTATTTAGGCGGCGCTTATGCAGTGTCTATGATAAGCAACCCTAAATATGTTGCGATGTTTCACAACGAAGAAGCCGGAAAAATTATTGTTTTTGTCGTTGCATT
Source organism: uncultured Actinomycetes bacterium (assembly GCA_964631685.1). Taxonomy (GTDB): domain Bacteria; phylum SZUA-79; class SZUA-79; order Acidulodesulfobacterales; family Acidulodesulfobacteraceae; genus Acidulodesulfobacterium. The sequence goes on from CAZVZU010000007.1 coordinate 22,898, forward strand.
CATCGCGATAGTGTTAATTTTTTCCATCATCGCAGCACTAATCACTAGGGTTATGCATTCGCTTAGGTTGGGATTCTACAACGGCGCCGGCGGTTTTTTTTTGCCGGAATTAAGACCTTTGTATTCTTGAGTCTGGCTGCGTATTTTCTGTTTTCTTTTCCATTTATAAATAAACATTTTGGGTTTTATAGATCGCAAGTCATTCTCTCTCATCTTCTTGATGCCGGTAAATTTTTAGTATCATATATTAAGAAATTTTACTAAGAGTCTTCCTGCTTATTCGGTAATTAACTTATGTATAATGTATGAATGGGAATAATGAAATAGATAAAGGCTTTAGTCAAGGCAAAGTTAAGAGATTGCCCGATATGATGCCCCTTGTTTTATCTTACACGGACATAGTTAGCGAGGTTTCCGAATTTGTTAAATTAAAAAAGACAGGTAGTAACTATTCCGGATTGTGCCCTTTTCATTCAGAAAAAACCCCCTCTTTTTACGTCAATGAGTTGAAGGGGCTTTACTATTGCTTCGGATGTGGCAAGGGTGGCAATGTCATAGGTTTTTTGAAAGATATGAGAGGAGAATCATTTGGTGAAGTGATTCGCTATCTTAAACAAAAATATAGCATCCCGCTGGAAGATACGCAATATTATAAATTAAATAAAAGTCGAACAGATGAGGAGCCGCTTAAAAAAATCCTTAATCTTTCATTGACTTTCTATTACGAAAATCTTTTCGTTCATCTTTCGAACAGTCGCCATATAATTAAATATCTGAGGGAAAGAGGCATAGATGAAAATACGGCAAAAGAGTTTAAATTAGGGTTCGCAGGATTTGGAAACCGATTAGTCAAACTTTTATCCGACAACAAGGTTGATCTCGACTTAGCGGTTAGCTCGGGATTGTTGGTCAAAAAATCCGGTGCCGATAATACTTATTTTGATCGCTTTGCAAGTAAGCTCATTATACCTATATTCGACAGGAATGATGAACCTATAGCTTTTGCATCCAGGTCGGTCTCTCAAGACTCAAACGGTCCTAAGTATATCAATACAAATAATTCGGGAGTATTTGTTAAAAGTAACACACTCTACGGACTAAATAAGTCCTCGTCTTTTATAAAAAAAGAAAATGCCGCTATTGTGGTCGAAGGCTATTTTGATATGATAATGTTGTATTCAAGTGGCATTAGAAATGTGGTTGCAACTATGGGGACTGCGCTTTCCAAGAATCATATAATTAATTTATCAAGGTTGTGCGACGACATTATCCTGCTTTATGACGGAGATGAAGCTGGTATAAATGCGATAAATAGGGGGGTTGAACTCTTTTTTCAAGGTTTCATGGACAGCCCCGATAAAAATATATACGCGGTAGCCTTAAGCGGAGGAGATGATCCTGATAGTTTCATTAGAAAATATGGCGCGGATAAGCTTAGATGTTTTATAAGTGAGAATAGAAAGTCCCCGTTTGATTTTTCATTAGATTATTATATAGATAAATTACTAAAATACAAAGATATAGAAAATCAGGAAGATTTGGTTGAAAGTAATAAAAATAATGATATACTCTACAACGAGGATGACGTAAGTAAGCTTAAGAAAAAAATATTGGTATTAAAAAGTGTGGCACCTTTTCTAAAGAATATAAACAACAACATAATAATTTCGCACTATATGAACTTGGTCTCAAATAGGCTTGGATTAAAAGAAGATGTCGTGAGGGGCTATGTTTTTTCAGGGAGATTACCTGTGTTGTCTGCGGGTCTGTCCAGTCATCATGTAGATATAGAGAGCCTTAAAGAGAGATTGAGTATTGAAGAATTGGTTGTTGTGAGATTATTTTTTAATCCCCTATTGACAGACTATATCAATAGTGATATAATAGATGAATTTTCAAATAGGGATGCAGTCTACATAATAAGGGAGATAAAAAACAGACTGGCTACCCTTGATGGCGGCGCAGATAGGGACGCGTTCGGCCTTGACAGTAGCGTTATAGAGGATATAATTTCTAATACCGAAAATAGGTCAAAGTGGAGCGATATTTATTATTCCATCTCATTTTCGTTTAGTAACCAAAATAGGGTTGCTAATGCGGAATATGAGAAAAAGGATATTAAAAGGCTTATTGTTAAGCTTAAAATAGATAATATCAACAGGGCCTGCGGACGATTGCTTAGCGAGATTAAAAGCGGCAAATTGGATGAAGGCGCTAGATTATTAAAATTTAAGGAACTTAATAATTTAAAATATTTGTCAAAAGAATTTCAAAAAAAAATTTGCAGTGTGTAGTGAGGATAGGCGAGTAGAATATATGAATGAACAAGATACAGAGAATAAAAGCCGCGACGATAAGGATATGAAAAACACGATAATTAAGGAAAGCATAGAGCGGGCTAAAGGACATGTCGGAAGATTATCTTATACCGATCTCAATGAAGTTCTTCCTCAAGAGGTAGTATCACCCGCCCAGATAGACGATTTAATAGGTATGCTCGGAGAGAAAGATATTGACATAGTTAGTGATGCACCTGCTGCGTTTACGCATAAAACGAAGCATGCAAGTGGGTCGTTTAACGGAGGAACGGATTCGACGGATGCTTTTCTAAAAACAAATGATCCCGTCAGGATGTATTTAAAGGAGATGGGTTCTGTTTCCCTTATTAATCGCGAAAGAGAAATAGAGATAGCCAAGAGCATTGAAGAGGGCGAAGAGGAGATTTTTTCTTCCGTCTTAGATTCCGACATTCCGATCAGGTGGATTATATCAATGGGAGAAAAATTACAAAATCAAGAGATTAGTGTTACCAGCCTTGTTTCTGATTTTGACGATGAGGAATTTCCCAGCGAAAAAGAGGTTGAAAAAGCGATAAACAAGGTCTTGGCTATTGTTGAAAAAATTAAAAAGGAAGTAGGTTACGGAATTTCTTCAGAAAAGAAGAAGATTACAGAAAGTAAGAGTAGGCGAAATAGTTATTCAAATAAAAAAGGCAAAAGGGTTTCGAACGTAAACAGTAAAAATATACTGAAATGGCCGATTAAAAATTATATTGCCAACAGCGGGTTGTCCGCCGATACGCATAGCGATGGCAATGTTGCGGGCCCAATGTCGGAGGCCGATCTTAAAAAGGAATTTGAGGTTGCAAAAAGAAGGGTACTCGCGTATTTTAGGGAGCTGGGGCTTAAGAAAAAAATAACCGACAAGGTGATTACTAAGCTTAAGAACCAAAATATAAAAATATTAGAATACGAAGAAAATATAAGGGAGCTTAATACGACATTAAGACACAAGGGCGGAGTAGTTCGTCCTGCCAGATCCCAGGAATCTAAACGGATAGAGAGCATAAATAAGCTTATAAACGAATATAAATCCAAGATAATGTTGATAGAATATGAGGTAGGGGTCCCAAGGGATGAACTGCAAGGTATTGTTGAAGCGATAAAGATTGGAGAGGAAAAATCTAAGGTTGCAAAGACCGAGCTTGTTGAGGCAAATTTAAGGCTCGTGGTGTCTATTGCAAAGAAGTATTCAAATAGAGGGTTGCAGTTTTTGGATCTTATACAGGAAGGCAATATCGGACTTATGAAGGCTGTTGAGAAATTCCAATATCAAAGAGGATATAAATTTTCAACATATGCAACGTGGTGGATAAGGCAAGCGATAACTCGCGCTATTGCCGATCAGGCTAGAACGATAAGAATTCCCGTTCATATGATTGAAACGATTAATAAATTAATAAGAACATCCAGATCTTTAGTTCAAGATATCGGAAGGGAACCTGTACCGGAAGAGATTGCGGAAAGGATGGATCTTCCTATAGACAAGGTCAGAAAGGTTTTGAAAATAGCAAAGGAGCCAATATCCTTAGAGACTCCGATAGGTGAGGAAGAAGACAGTCACTTGGGGGATTTTATTGAGGATAAATCTACCGTTCTTCCATTAGAAGCGGCCATTAATACTGACCTTGAGGAGCAGACAGGAAAGGTCTTGTCCACGCTCACCGAAAGAGAGGAAAAGGTGTTACGTATGCGGTTTGGCATCGGAAGAAAGTCTGATCATACATTAGAGGAAGTCGGGCAGGAGTTTGGGGTTACGCGAGAAAGAATTAGACAGATAGAGGCTAAAGCATTAAGGAAGCTTAGACATCCAAGTCGTTCCAAAAGACTTAAAACATTTGCAAAGTAGTGGATTTTAGGGCCTATAGCTCAGCTGGTAGAGCGGCCGGCTCATAACCGGTTGGTCCCTGGTTCGAACCCGGGTGGGCCCACCATTTTAAAAATGTCATTATTAATAAAAGATGTCGTTGATAAATTAGAGAGTTTGATCCCGCTACGCCTTCAGGAAAAATGGGATAACTCGGGGTACCAGATAAAATTAATCAATGAGTGTCTTTCTGGTATCATAACATCATTAGATCCAACGGAGAGGTGTGTCAATCTTGCGGTCGAGAGGGGTTTTAACCTTATCTTGATTCATCATCCTGTTTTTTTTCACCCTGCACGTTCGGTGGATTTAGATTCCGAGGACGGTAAAGTTTTTAGTTTACTTGTTAAAAATAGAATATGTGTCTATTCGATGCATACCAATTTGGATTCCTCGCGATATTCAATGAGCCGTTACATTGCGAATAAGCTTGGCGTTAGAGAGGTCTTACCCTTAAAACCTTGTAAGGGCAAGTTATATAAGTTTTCTGTTTTTATTCCAAAGGGGTACGTAAAACAGGTGAGAGATATCCTTTTTAAATATGCAAATCCCAAAATAGGAAACTATGAAAATTGTTCCTTTGAAAGCAGAGGGATTGGTTCCTTCAAACCTCTTTCGGAAGCAAACCCCTTTAGTGGTAATCGCGGGGAGACGTCATTTGTTTCTGAGTCCAAACTCGAGATTATAATTGATGAAAAAGACATAGACGAAACAATAGAAGCGCTTAAAAATACCCACCCTTACGAAGAAGTTGCTTTTGATTTGTACCCCCTTTATGATATTAGAAGTAATATTTATGACGGTATGGGGGCTATGGGAAGTTTTCATTCAAAATCCTATTTTAATTTTAAAAATCTATTAGAGAAAATAAATAATGAATTTAATCCTTTGTTTATGCACTATTGCGGAGGGTTAAATAAAGAGATTAAAAAGGTTGCCGTTGTTTCTGGAAGCGGGTTTTCGTTTATAGATGAGGCCCTCAAAAATAATTGTGATGTTTTAATATCTTCCGAGCTAACGCACAGCAATGCTATAAAGGCAAATAAAAACGGCATTTGTTTAGTGGAACTTTCGCATTTTGATACGGAGCATCATTTTACAACTATTCTTAGAGATATCTTAATGAAAGAGTTTGATACCCCTGTAATAGAAAATAATGGGGATAATAATCCGTTTTTTAACTATAAATTATAAAGGAGGAGCGATTTGAACGAGCAGATTTCATTTGTTATAGAGGTCCAAAATATTGATATGCATTTGTTGAAATTCAAGGAAGGTGCAAAAAGAATATTAAGCAACATTGAGGAGATCAAGCTTGCCATCAATACAAAGAAAGAAAGGCATGAAAGGCTAAAGGAAGAGTCCGGGGAATTAAATAAAAAAATAGTTGCAGAAGAAATTAACGGAAAATTGTATGATGACAGAGTAGCTAAAATGAAAGATGCTCAAAAGCTTATTCAGACCAATAAAGAATACAACGCAATGCAAAAAAGTATAAGAGACAATGAAGCGTTGAAAAAGAAATCGGACGACGATATATTGTCTTTTTTAACCGATAAAGATGCATTGAATGATGAGATGTCGCAACTACAAAATGAGATTAATGAGTTATCGGACAACCTTGCCAAAAAGAATAATGAATACAAGGAACAAGAGCTAGAGCTGAATTCTGTAAAAAAAGATTTTGACGACAAAAAAATTGCACTTGTTGATAAAATAAAAAAAGAGTATTATGCTGTGTATGAAACGATAAAGAAGAGCAATAAATTGCCCGCCATAATTCCAGTGACGCAGTCAGGTGCTTGTACCGGGTGTTATAGGATGCTTCCTCCCCAGCAATTTAACGAGCTTTTATCTGAAGCATTATTTATGCAGTGTCCGATTTGTTCAAGAATACTTTACGTGGAGAAGGATAAGGATGCCCTCGTAGAGACTGTGCCTGACCAAACTTTTGTTTCGAAAGGAAAGAAAAAAACAGCAAAAAAGTAAGTTTAGCATTGATGTATACCGTCAATAGGAACTATATTTTCTATCAGGAAATTTTTGTAAATTGTAAATTATAACATAAACTGTTAAAATAAAAGACAGTTCGCAAGCAAAAACAGTTAGTCGCAAAGATCTTTATTAATGAGGTTTTTGAGGAAAGTCCGGGCTCCGCAGAGCATAACGCCGCTTTATACCGGTAAAGGTAACTTTAAGGAAAGCGCAACAGAAAATATACCGCTGTAATGATTTATCATCACAGTAAGGGTGAAATGGCGAGGTAAGAGCTCACCTGGGCGCTGTGTAAATAGCGACCATTGCAAGCCCCGTTAGGAGCAAGAACAAATAGGAAAACTTTAAGGTTGCTCGCCTTCTATGGTTTTCGGGTTGTTCGCATTACAGAGAAATGACTAATTCATACAGAACCCGGCTTATGGGTTTGCTTGCGATTATCAAATATATCAACCACGTTAATGGAAATTAAAAACGTAAGAAATTTTTCAATTATAGCGCATATAGACCACGGAAAATCCACCCTTGCCGATAGATTTCTTGACTTTACCGGAGCAATAACCGAAAGAGAAAAAGTTGCACAGTTCCTCGATAATATGGAGCTTGAACGTGAAAGAGGGATTACAATAAAAGCCCAAACCGTCCGGCTAAATTATACTTACAAGGGGGAGCATTATTTACTTAATCTCATTGATACGCCTGGTCACGTGGATTTTTCCTACGAGGTTTCAAAGTCTCTAGCCGCATGCGAGGGTGCGCTCCTTGTTGTTGACGCTACGCAGGGTGTTGAGGCGCAGACACTTGCTAATGTCTACATTGCCTCCGATATGAATTTAGCTATCATTCCGGTTATAAACAAAATTGACTTACCAAGCGCAGATACCGAAAAAACAAAGGGAGAGATCGAGGAAGTTGTCGGACTTGACGCCGAGAATGCTATCTTGGCAAGTGCTAAAGAAGGTATAGGCATAAGGGAGATACTTGAGACGATAATAGATGAAGTTCCTGCACCAAAGGGTGAACCGACTGCTCCCCTCAAGGCCTTAATCTTTGATTCATGGTTTGATGTATATCAAGGGGTCGTAGCGCTTGTTAGAATATTTGACGGTAATGTTGTTCCGGGAGACAATATAATGCTTATGAGTTCAGGCGCTTCCTACGAGGTTCAAAAAGTGGGTATTTACAGTCCATATATGACGGAATTAGGCCGCTTGAGTGCCGGAGATGTTGGTTTTATTATTGCAAATATAAAAGATACCGCCAGATTTAAAATAGGGGATACTATTACCCTAAAAAAAACCCCCGCCGATGTTCCTCTGCGCGGTTTTAAAGAGCCAAAACCTATGGTGTTTGCAGGAATTTATCCTATAGATGCAAGCGATTACGGCGAATTTAAAGATTCAATCGAGAAACTTAAACTTAACGATCCCTCGTTTTCCTACGAACCGGAGAGCTCTCTTGCCTTAGGATTTGGATTTAGATGCGGATTTCTGGGACTTTTACACATGGAAATAATAGTTGAGAGACTGGAAAGGGAGTATAATCTTGATTTAATTTCGACATCACCTACCGTTCTTTATAATATTGTTACAAAAACAGGCGAAGTGAGGCAGGCGCTTAATCCTATGAAGTTTCCGCCGTCTGATGCAGTTTCTATTCAGGATGTTGACTATATTGAGGAGCCTTTTATCAGGGCTAATATTTATGTTCCAACACAATTCTTGGGTAAGATCATGGCTCTTTGTATTGAAAAAAGAGGGCAACAGGTTGAGTTAAAATATATCACTAAAAATAGGGTTCAACTCGTTTACGATTTGCCGCTGTCCGAGATGGTTCTAGATTTTTACGACCAGCTCAAATCAATGTCGAAAGGTTATGCATCTTTTGATTATGAGATTAATGGTTATAGGGCGTCAAATATGATAAAGCTTGAGATTCTCGTTAACAAGGATCCTATTGATGCTCTTTCTGTTATTGTCCATAGGGATAAGGCCTATACTCGCGGAAAAAATATCGTTGAAAAACTTAGAACTCTGATCCCGAGGCAATTGTTCGAGGTCGTTCTTCAGGCACAAATAGGGTCTAAGATTATAGCAAGAGAAGAAATTAAAGCTTTAAGGAAAAATGTCCTTGCAAAGTGTTACGGCGGCGATATTACCAGGAAGAGAAAGCTGCTGGAAAAGCAAAAAGAAGGCAAAAAGAAGATGAAAAATATAGGTTCGGTGGAAATTCCCCAGGAGGCGTTTCTTTCTATACTTAAAGTATAGAAAACTTTTACCTTTAATTTGATTTTCTTCCTCTATTGCCCTTCACAAACATAGCGCATATTGCCCCCAAGGTACACAAATAACCCAAAATCATATAAACATCACCGTATGCGCCGATTAGAGATAATTCATGAATTAAATAATCAAGAATTTTGATAGGGTTGGATGGGTGTCCGATCGCCCTGGTTATGGAGTTTCCATTTTTCATTATGTTTTCACGCAGAATATTTATTATATGGCTAAATGCATAAAAATTGTAGTTAATATCCTTCGTGTATTGATTTAAATGGTAAATCTGTCTTATCACAAGCTCGCTTCCCGACCACGCTATGCCAAACGATGCGCCTATCTGGAATAAAACATTATACAGCGCCGATGCGTCGGGTATCTGTTCTGAGCTGGCAGAATTTATCACAACCATCATAACCGGTGCGTTTATAAGGCCTACGCCTACCCCTCTGATAAATTGATTATAGACAATAAACGGGATAGATGTTTGCAGTGAGATGCTCCCTAATTGAAAATTTGCCAAGGCAAAAATCAGCATACCTGCCACAAGTAAATATTTAGGACCATATTTATATTTATCGGCAATTTTTCCCGCAACAGGTGATATAACGGCAACGGCAACGGCAAACGGCACCATTAAATATCCGGCATGCATTGCGTTGTAGCCGAGTATATCTTCGATAAATATAGGCAATAAAAAAAGTGTACTAAAAATACTGCCGGCCCTTATCATATTGACAATATTTCCGGATAAAAAATTATTATTTTTAAATAAAGAATAATCCATTAGATAACGATTGGAGAATATTTCGACAATTATAAATGAGACTAGTGCGATTCCGCATATTAATTCAATTGATATGATTGAAGGGGAATTCCATCCTAATGCTTGTCCCTCATTCAAAACATACAGCAGGGTACCAAGGCTTATTGCGATTAGAATAAAACCCGCATAGTCAAACTTCTTTGTAAATGGTTTCAGCGGTGTATCTTTTTTGAGTAGTAAAAAGGAGGCCAAAAGCAAAAGTATCCCGATAGGGACATTGAAATAAAATATCATTCTCCAATCTACATAGTCTACGAAATATCCGCCTATGATGGGCCCTAATGCCGGGGCGACCATTATTCCGATAGTCCATATTCCCATGGCAGTTCCTCTCTCGGATGCCTTGAAATATTTCGCTATTAAACTAATGGAAATAGGTATAAGCCCGGCCCCCCCGATGCCTTGGATAACTCTAAATAGGATCAAAAAGTTATAAGATGGGGCAAAGCCGCAAAAGGCTGAACCGATAAGGAAACAGATGATGGATATTATAAACGGTATCTTTAACCCGTATTTTCTACTCAGGTAACTTGTGAGAAGTATAATGATAGAGTATGTTATCGTGTAAGCAATCATAACCCAATCAATGGTTGTGACATTTACGCCAAAGTGTGACATCATTGTCGGTAATGCAACGATTACAATATTGATATCCAATATTGCCATAAAGGAGGCCGTAACGGATATTGCAAGTATAAGCCACTTGGAATGAATACGTTTACTCTTGCCCTTATTCAACGATATTTCTGCGTGATTCTTTATATCCAAATTTTCCATTTCAGGGGGTTTAAACTAATAAGATATTAGCGGTAAAATTAATCGGATTGCTTATATTATATATCAACGAAATTAATTTTGAAACCGCGGCGTATATCGGCAGGTTTTAATTTATAGACTTCAAATAAAAAAATTGATATAATTTGAAAGGTTATCGATCGGTTTATTGTACATATTTTATCAGTTTAATTTAAAATTATTACATTTACTTTATGCGTAAAAATACTTTATGGGATTATTTCAAGGCAATAGTTGTAGCAATAATTATTGCTCTTTTTTTCAGAACATTTATTGTGCAAGCATTTAAGATACCCTCTGGCTCGATGGAGCCGGATCTTGTGCCCGGAGACCATATATTAGTTAATAAGTTTGTTTACGGTATTCATGTCCCCTTCACAAAGTCTATTATTCGTATGTCTCATCCTAAAACGGGGCAGGTAATAGTCTTTAAGTTTCCTTATGCAAATAGGTATAATCTTCAACCGGGGATTGATTTCATAAAAAGGGTTGTTGGAACGCCAGGAGATAAAATTCAGATTATTAATAATAGGGTTTATATAAACGATCACCTATATTATTGCAAGAGTGCCAGATGGATATCGAATAATATAATGTCTGGCTATGATTCTCCAAGGGATAATTATGGACCCGTAATAGTTCCAAAGGGCAAGCTTTTTGTTATGGGAGACAATAGGGATGATAGTTTAGATTCAAGATATTGGGGTTTTGTGCCGTATAGAGATGTTATAGGACAAGCGTTTATTATTTACTTCTCGTGGAATCTCAGAAATCATTTTGATGTTTATTATAAAAGATTTTTTAAAAGGATTCCAGACTGTTCCTTTAAATATAAGGCAGGTAAAATGACAAATGGTTAAATTGGGTGATTTTAAAAGATCAAACAAAGGCATGCTTTTTGATAATTTTGCAACAAGCGATATTTTAAACGGTTTTATAGATTCCATTTTAAGGGCAATAGAAGATAAACTGAATCCGACTTTTGATTTAGCCAACATCGTTATAATAGGCATAAAGGAGGGGGGAGTCCCATTGGCTAATCTAATAAAGGAAGATATCAAGGATCGTTTTAGGGTAGATTGTGAAATTGGCTACATAGACATGACCCTGTATAGGGATGATCCCTTTAGAATAAAAAAATCGGTTAAATCGACAGAGTTACCGTTTGATATAGAAGGCAAGGATATTATTTTAGTCGACGATGTGATAAATAGCGGCAGGACGGTCAGGGCGACGATAGACGAGATTTTTGATTTTGGGAGACCTAATAGCATTAAACTCGCAGTTTTTATTGATAAAGGCGGAAGAGAGTTGCCTATATGTGCGGATTTTGTGGGAAAGAAGATTAGAGCGGGAAAGAATAATAATATACATGTGGATATTTTGAGCAAAGAAAAATGTGTTGATAAAGTTATTAAAAAATAATATTCTAATTTTCAATGAGCTTCGATAAAAAAGACCTCATTTCTGTTAACGATCTTACCGAGTCCGATATCTATTATTTCATAGAGACCGCAAGGGAATTCAAAAAAATATCATTAAAAAATATAAAAAAGGTTCCAACTTTAAGGGGCAAAACCGTTGTCAATCTTTTTTACGAACCATCCACGAGAACAAGGGCATCGTTTGAGATTGCGCAAAAGAGACTAAGCGCAGATTTGTTAAATATAAGTATTCCGCAGAGTTCGGTTGCAAAGGGAGAAAGTTTAAAGGATACGATACTGAATTTAGAAGCCATGAAACCGGATGCATTCGTTGTAAGGCATTATGAATCCGGCGCGCCGCATTTTATATCCAAAATAACAAATGCATCTGTCATAAATGCAGGTGATGGTATAAACGAGCATCCGACCCAATGTCTTTTAGATATTATGACTATCTTGGAGGAAAAGGAGGATATACGCTCTCTTAAAGTGGCGATTATAGGTGATATTTACCACTCTAGGGTCGCAAGATCTAATATGTACGGGCTATCTAAGCTTGGGGCGGATATTTATTTATATGGGCCACATTCCCTCTTGCCCAGGCGTAAGGATTTTCAGAATCTATGGAATGTGAAATTTGCAAAGAATATAAATGAAGCGGTGAAAAATGCAGATGTTATAATAATGCTCAGAATTCAAAAGGAAAGGGATAGTCATCATTCAATACCGTCTATGGAAGAGTATAGGAATTTTTTTAAATTAACAACAGATCTATTATCCTTGGCATCAAAGGATGTAATAGTGCTTCATCCTGGTCCCGTAAATCGTGATGTTGAAATAGCAGGCAGTATCATTAATGCAAATAAAACCCGTATTCTAAGGCAGGTTGAAAACGGTGTGGCGATAAGAATGGCATGCCTTTATATTTTACTTGGTGCACAAAAAAATTAAGTATATGCGGAAATTTATCATAAAAAATGGGATAGTCGTAGACCCGTCTACCGAGACCGAGGTTAAAAGGGATATTTATATAGAAAATGGGGTAATAAAGGACTTCATAGGAACAAAAATCGCGAAAGATATTGCAATAGTGGATGTGACAAATATGGTTGTTTTGCCTGGACTGATAGACATGCACGTTCACCTGAGGGAGCCGGGTTTTGAATATAAAGAAAACATTAAGTCTGGAATGGAGGCGGCGATAGCCGGCGGGTTCACATCTATTTGTTGCATGCCGAACAGCAATCCCTCAAATGATTCTAAAGCCGTAAACAGTTTTTTACTTAATAGCGCAAGGTCTCTCAATTTGCTCAATCTTTTTCCTATCGGAGCTATTTCAAAGGGTTTAGATGGAATATCTTTGGCCAATATAGGTGAGTTGAAAGAATCCGGCGCAGTTGCAATAAGTGACGATGGAAACCCTGTGGAGAATAGTTCGCTTATGGCCGGCGCGCTTTTGTATGCCAAAACATTTGATTTGCCGGTTATCTCTCACAGTGAGGATGTTACATTGCGGGGAAAAGGCGTGATGAACGAGGGCGTTATCTCACAAAGGCTTGGGGTTGCCGGAATTCCCAGTATTGCCGAAGACATAGGTGTCGCAAGGGATGTGATGCTTGCCGAATATTATGATGCAACGCTTCATATTGCGCATGTTTCCACTAAAGGCTCAATTGATATAATCAGACGGGCAAAAAAGGCGGGCGTAGCTATTACATGCGAAACCTGTCCGCATTATTTTACCCTTTCAGAGGATTCGCTTTTAGGCTATAATACAAATGCTAAAATGAATCCTCCATTAAGAACGGAAGAAGATGTTATCGCTGTAAAAGAGGCTTTGTCGGATGGAACGATAGATGTTGTGGCGTCCGATCATGCTCCTCACACAGAAGATGAAAAGGATACCACATTGGACGATGCGCCATTTGGGATTATAGGACTACAAACATCGCTCCCCTTAACATTAAGGTTGTACAACGAGAAAAGATTAACGCTAACGGATATATCAAAGCTCATGTCCTTCAACCCCGCAAAAATTTTGAATTTGGGTGATAGAGGGGCTATAAAAAACGGGTTTATAGGGGATATAACTATTATTGATGTTAATAAAAAGTGGATATTCACAAAAGACAAGATTAAATCGATTAGTAAAAATTCTCCTTTTATCAATATGAATTTTATTGGATTACCCATGTATGTCGTTGTTAATGCCAATTTATTCAAGGTAAATTGATTATCCTAAATTTAAATTATAAATATGAGTAATCTAAATAAAGAGAAAGCCCTGCTTATGTTAGATACGGGGAAATATTACGAGGGGTACTACGAGGGCAAGGTAATAGAATCCGGTGGCGAGATAGTTTTTAATACCGCTATGAACGGTTACCAAGAATTAATTACCGATCCTTCGTATAATGGGCAGGTTGTTCTTATGACCTATCCTATGATTGGTAATTACGGTATAAACGATACGGATTGTGAATCGGAAAGGGTATGGGTATCGGGTCTTGTAACAAAAAATTATGTCGAGGAATTTTCCCACTTCAGTGCCTCAAAAAGTCTGTCTGAATTTATCAATGCTCACGGTTTTCCGCTTATTTCGGGGATCGATACAAGATACTTAGCGATAAATCTAAGGAAGGAGGGTTCGATCAATGTGTATATTGCCCCGAAAGAATCAGGGATTACATGTATCAGGAGTAAACTTGCCCGTTTACCGAGGATGGAGGGCTTAAACCTTGTAAAAAATGTTTCTACTACCAAAGTTTACGCTAAAATGGTTGAATCTGCCGAGTTTAACGTAACAATAATAGATTATGGCGTTAAGCGCAATACCATAAGATGCTTAAATGCTTTAAATGCAAATGTGACGGTTGTTCCCCATGTATTTTCCAAACAAGAGATACTTAAAACCAAACCGGACGGAATTATTCTATCGAATGGACCGGGTGACCCTAAAACTATGAAAGCAGAAATAGAAATATTAAAGAGTTTGCTAGGCGAAAAACCAATTTTCGGAATATGCTTAGGGCACCAATTGTTGGCTTTATCGTTTGGACTTGATACATATAAGCTTAAATTCGGACATCACGGAATAAATCATCCCGTTAAAAACCTTAAAACCTCAAATGTAGAGATAACTTCTCAGAATCACGGTTTTTGCGTCAGCTTATCAAGCGCTACCAATTATATATCAAAAGACACAAAATTAACGCACGTAAGCCTAAACGATAATACAGTTGAAGGTATCAAAAATGTGCCCTTAAAGGCGTTTTCAGTTCAATATCATCCTGAAAGCTCTCCCGGACCGAGGGATTCTAGATATCTTTTTTCAGAGTTTAAAGAGTTATGTTTGAGTAATAAAAAATAATTTTTAATTGTTCCGGGCAGTTTGGTGAAAATTTACACAAATGAAACTAAAGTCAGCGTATTCATTACCGGCATACTCGGCTCTTTCCGATAAGGAATTTTCGGAGAAGATTGATGGGCTTTATGATTTGATGCGCCCATGCGAACTTTGTCCCAGAAGGTGCAGGGCAGATAGGATGGGCGGAGAAAAGGGCTTGTGTGGTGCAGGGGATAAATTAAGGATCGCAAGTATTAACCTTCACTTTGGGGAAGAGCCTCCTGTATCCGGCATAACCGGTTCAGGGGCAATATTTTTTAGCGGATGTCCACTAAAGTGTAAATTTTGCCAGAATTATCCGATTAGCAGATATTGCATCGGAAATTTATATGACACAAAAGAGCTTGCGGAGGGCATGTTCAAGCTCCAGGAAAAAGGTGCCTGCAACATTAATTTAGTTTCATCTTCTCATTTTATGCCATTTGTTGCGGAGTCTATATTTTTATCAAAAAAGATGGGGCTTTCTATCCCGATAGTTTATAACAGTTCAGGATATGAGTCTGAAACATTACTTGATTTATTAAATGAGATTGTTGATATATATCTTCCTGATATTAAATATTCAAGTAATAAAGATGCGCTAAGATATTCGGGGGTTAAGGATTATGTCGAGGTAAACAAATTGGCCCTAAGGAATATGTATAATCAGGTTAAGGAACTTGTTGTTAATGAGCAGGGTGTTGCTGTTTCTGGTCTTATGATCAGACACCTTGCGTTACCTGCCGGAATAAGCGGATATAAGGATTCTTTTAAATTTATCGCAGAAGAGCTTGGCGAAGATATTCCCGTGAGCCTTATGAAGCAATATTTTCCGGCGTACAAGGCGATCTATAATTCAAATATCAATAGAAAAATAACCGATGAGGAGTACGCGGAAGCTATTTTAGATATGACGAATGCAAATTTAACGGGATATTTTCAGGAGGACAGTTCTTTAATATTTTAACCAAAAAATTGAATTATTTAATAAAATTATGCCTAAAAGAAGTGATATAAAGAAAATTTTAGTGATAGGCTCCGGTCCTATCGTGATAGGGCAGGCGGCGGAATTTGATTATTCCGGTACGCAGGGGGCGAAAGCCTTACTAGAGGAAGGCTATGAGGTTATACTTGTAAATTCCAATCCGGCGACCATAATGACTGATCCCGACTACGCGAGCAAAACCTATATTGAGCCATTAACAAGGAAATTTCTTGCAAAAATTATAGAAAAAGAAAGGCCAGATAGTATATTACCTACACTTGGCGGGCAGACTGCCCTTAACTTAACGCTAGAACTGCACGAAGACGGAGTTTTACAACAGTATGGATTAAAAATTTTAGGCGCAAGTGTTGATGCTATCAGAAAATCAGAAGATAGAAGATATTTTAAGAAAAGTATGGAAGCAATAGGGGTGCCCGTTTTAGAAGGTGATTTTGCCGCCGGAATGGATGATGCCTATGATGTTCAAAAAGGCATTGGCTTCCCTATAATTATAAGACCATCTTTTACACTTGGAGGAACAGGTGGAAGCATTGCGTATAATATAGAAGAGTTTGCGGAGTTTGCATTAAATGGAATAAAGGCAAGTCCCGTTGGCGAGATATTAATTGAGAAGTCGGTTATAGGGTATAAAGAGGTTGAGCTTGAGGTTATGACGGATAAGAATAGAAATACTATAATCATATGTTCTATAGAAAATTTTGATCCTATGGGTATCCATACGGGGGACTCTATTACCGTTGCACCGGTCCAAACCTTAAACGATAATGATTTGCAGAAACTCCGCGATTATTCTGTGAAGATTATGCGGGAGATAGGGGTCGAAACAGGGGGTTCTAATATTCAATTTGCCCTTGATCCTAATTCCGATAAAGTGTATGTCATAGAGATGAATCCCAGGGTTTCGAGAAGCTCAAGTTTGGCGTCAAAGGCGACCGGATTTGCAATAGCTAAGATTGCGGCAAAGTTAGCGGTGGGCTATACTTTGGATGAAATTACCAATGATATTACAAAGAAGACACTTGCATGTTTTGAACCGTCAATAGACTATGTTGTTACGAAAATGCCCCGTTTTACATTTGAAAAGTTTCCTCAAACCGATAATATCTTGACGACTCACATGAAGTCGGTTGGTGAGGTCATGGCAATAGGTGGGACATTTATAAGCTCACTTCAAAAAGCTTCTAGGTCGCTAGAAAATGGTAATTACGGGATTGAATCTCTTTACGGATTAGATTTATTATCTTGCAGTGATGTTGCTAAGAAACAGGATGTGGATGTAATCAAAGAGGAAATAAAGCATCTAATAAAGAATAGCGATTACAAGAGGCTCTTTTTGATAGCCGATGCCATTAGGATAAACCTCACCATTAATGAGATTCATGAACTGTCCAAAATAGATAAATGGTTTTTAAACCAGATTAAACTTATCATAGAACTTGAAAGAAGTCTTTTTTCTATTCAAGATATAAGGGATAATATCCCGCTTCTTAGAGAAGCCAAAGAATTTGGATTCTCTAACTGGATTATCGCAAAGTTAACCGCAAAATGCAAAGACGGAAGGCATATTTCCCCCGAAGATTATTTAAAAAAAGATGGGAAAACGATATCCTTAATTAAGGAAGTCGAGATGCAGGTATTCGATACTTGTGAGAAAAATAATATACTAAGGGTTTACAAAAAAGTAGATACATGCGCTGCCGAATTTGAGGCTGCTACGCCCTATATGTATTCATCTTATGATAAGTTTAACGAGGTTGAGCCGTTAGAGGGTAAAAAGGTGGTTATTTTAGGGAGCGGTCCAAATAGAATAGGGCAGGGGATAGAATTTGACTATTGTTGCGTTCACTGCGCTTTGGCTCTGGAGGAAAGCGGTTATTCTTCAATAATGGTTAATTGCAATCCCGAAACTGTTTCAACGGACTATGATACATCATCAAGATTGTATTTTGAGCCGTTAACGGCGGAAAATGTTATGAGTATTGAATCTGCAGAAGATAATCCGCCGGTTATATTACAATTTGGCGGGCAAACGCCTCTTAAGTTAGCCAAAGAATTTGACTCAATAGGTATCAAAATACTTGGGACTCCCTTTAAATATATAGATATGGCAGAAGATAGAGAGAAGTTTAAGGAAATAATTAAGGCTTTAAACCTGTCTCAGCCGAATAGTTCTATGGCATTTAACGAGGAGGATGTTTATAAAAATTCTACCCTAATCGGGTTTCCAGTTCTACTCAGGCCATCTTATGTTTTGGGCGGTAGAGCTATGGAAGTTATCCATAATAAGGATAATCTGCGTAAATATATCGAAAAGATATCTAAGCAAGATATTTCTTTTCCTATTCTGATAGATAAATTTTTAGAAGATGCTATCGAGGTAGATGTTGATGCTCTAAGCGACTCTAAATCCGTTTATATTGCTGGAATAATGGAACATATAGAGGAAGCTGGCGTTCATTCGGGGGACAGTGCGTGTTCATTGCCGGCATTTTCTTTGGATAGTGGTACTATCGAAAGGATAAAAGATATAACGGAAACGATTTGTCTTGAATTTAAAATTATGGGGCTTATTAATATTCAATATGCTGTCAAAAACAATGATATTTATATTATAGAGGTTAATCCAAGGGCATCAAGGACTATACCGTTTGTTGGCAAGGCGACAGGCGTTCCGGTTGCTAAGCTTGCTACCAAAATTCTTTTGGGGGAAAAGCTTGATTCGTTCGGGCTCGGCAGGTCGTTTAACATAGATTATTACTGCGTTAAAGAGGCTGTATTTCCATTTTCTAAATTCTCTAATGTTGACCCCGTGCTTGGGCCGGAAATGCGTTCTACAGGCGAGGTAATGGGAATAGATAAAAGTTTCGGAATGGCCTATGCTAAATCTCAAATAGCCGCCGGGCAAAATCTTCCGTTATCGGGCACCGTTTTAATAAGCGTTAAGGATGAGGATAAAAAATATTTAAGAGATATTTCAATGCCCTTGATAGATATGGGTTTTAATATATTTGCCACTAAGGGGACGTCGGAGTATTTAGATAGATTAAATATTAAAAATAAAAAAATAAATAAGGTAAAAGAGGGCAGACCGCACATAATTGACGCTCTTAAGAATAAGGAAATTGCAATGATTTTCAATACGCCAAGAGGGATGAAATCCTTGGAGGATTCATATATAATAAGAAGAAGTGCCATAGAGTTTTCCTTGCCTTATTGTACGACAATTAGGGGCGCTGTTGCTTCATGTTTGGCAATAAAGGCATTAAGGGAGCAAGACCTGTCAGTTACGGCGTTGCAGGATTACTATAAAGACATATAATGTAGGAGGTGAATAGCATTGTCAATGATAGATAAATCTTTTCCGATCACAAAGGAAGGTTATAGTAATATCGTTAAAGAGTTAAAACGACTAAAATCGGTGGAAAGGCCGGCTAATATTAAGGCGATAGAAGAGGCCATAGCTCACGGAGACTTATCCGAGAATGCGGAGTATCACGCCGCAAAGGAAAAACAAAGTTTCCTTGCAGGAAAGATATTGGAATTAGAGGATAAAATAGCAAGGGCAAATGTTGTGGATACATCTAAAATTTGCGAGGAAAAGGTTGTTTTTGGCGCATTTGTAAGATTGTTTGATTTAGACACCGGCAAGGAGGTAGAGTATCGAATTGTCGGAGATACCGAATCTGATATAAAAAAATGCAAGATTTCGCTTAGCTCTCCTATTGCCAGGGCATTAATAGGCAGATGTGTGGGGGATGAGGTAGTTATAAATGTTCCTAAGGGTGTCAAGGAATTTGAAATTCTTGACATTAGGTACAGTTAATGGTAGCATGTATATGCTACGTGATGGTTTAGTGAAAAATTAAATACTGTGTATTCGTATATACAAGGGAGGGTTTGATAATGGCTTTAGATCGAGATCAAGTATTAAAGGTGTTAGATGAGATTAGGCCGTCTTTGCAATTTGACGGAGGAGATGTTGAGTTGGTAGATATTTTGGACGATGGAACTATTAATGTCAGGCTCAAGGGTGCCTGCGCCGGTTGCATGGGTTCCATAATGACATTAAAGGGCGGAATCGAGCGCTTGCTTAAAGAGCGTATACCTGAGGTGAAAGAGGTTAACGCGGTCTAAGTTTGTGCCGCTTTTATTTTGATTATATATTAGGCCCGCCTGTAAGGTGGGCTTTTTGTTTTCAGGATGTGTATGTTTTTGTATTGGATTTTCCTAAGTTGAGGCATATTTCATACGGAATCGTTTGGGCTTTTAATGCTATTTCTTTTAAATCAATACTGTTTGTAAGTCCTTTTCCCACAATTATGGCCTCATCGCCTACTTTTACACCGCTTATTTTTGTTATATCCACAACCGTCATATTCATCGTCACCCTGCCCAAAATGTCTGCGAATTGGTCCCTTATTAAAACCCTACCGATGTTGGATAGTAGTCTAGGTATGCCGTTATCGTAACCGGCGGCTATAGTAGCTGTTAGCATGTTGCAAGGAGACTTAAATGTGTTATCGTAAGATATAAATGTTCCTTTTTTTATCTTACGAATCTGTATGATCTTAGATTTCAATGTCATTAACTGTTTAAGATTTAAATTTGGATAGCTTTCCGAATTTGGATTTATACCGTAAAGCGATACCCCTGGTCTTACAGTATTGGAGAAATCGGTTGTTATTTTATTATTTAAGAGTGCAGAGCTTGCGCTTATATGGACGTAGCGAGGCGCAATATTCATCTTTTTAAATTTTGTTAATGTATTTTTATAATTTTTGAGCTGAAAATCTGTATATTCGATATCATTTCCAGCAGATGATAAGTGGCTAAAAAAACCTTCCATATTGAGGCAATGTTTATTTTCTTTTATAATTTCTATCGCTTTGTCCACATCCGAATCGTTAAGCCCTAGCCTATTCATTCCGGAATTATACTGTATATGTAAGTTCACAGGTGTTCTAACCTCTTTTACTTTATTTAAGAGTATTTTAAGGTAGTCCAAACTAAAGACGGCAATACTTAAATCCATGTCGCATGCTTCTTTTATATCATGATCATGAATGCCCGTTAGCATTAAAAGCTTTGCGCAAGGGTGGTTTTTGTGAATAGTAAATGCCTCTTCCATATGGATGATTCCAAAAAAGTTTATGCCGTTTTCAATAAGCGTATTGGCAGTATGAACAATTCCATGACCATATGCATCGGATTTTAGGATTGCAATTATGGTTTTGGTTTTGGCTAACCTGAGTGATTTTATTTGATATATATTGTGTTTTAAATTTTTTAGATTTATGAAAAGTGAGGTATCGCTCATAAGAATTTTAATATCCTATTTTTAGTTAGTTTAAGTTGACTATGTATGAATTATATAAAAATCTTTATAAATAAACAATCTTATGTTAAAATCTACGGTGTTACAGTGTCGTAGCAATGATATAATCTTAGTTTAATTACACAACAGAGGACAAAATGGATATAGAAAATATGAATTTCAACAGCATTATTGCAAATGCAAAAGTAAATGAAGAAGACTTTGTGGATATATTTATAGAATCTAAGGCATCTACCTTGCTGTCAAACGAGGGGAAGAGGCTTGAAAAAGCAATCAGCGGAATAATTCAAGGGGCAGGTCTTCGGCTTATTTCAAACAAAAAGACATATTATGCTTATACAAATAATTTAAATGAGAAAAATCTCATACAAATCGCAAAAAATTTAAAAAAAGCTGCATATAGTAATAGAAAAAATATGGATGAAATTGCCCCCTTAAACTTTAACGAGAAACACTCAAGGGTAGATTTTCAAATCATTAGGGATGTAACTAGTGTTCCGATAGAAGAAAAATTGAAAAAGGTAGAGCCTGCCGTTAAATTTTCATGGGATTTCGATAAAAGGGTTGTCCAGGTAAATGTTACCTATGTAGATTATAAGCAAGATGTAGTGATAGTAAATTCACTTGGAGATTTCGTAAGGGATTATAGAGAGAATTTAGTATTTTTAACGCAGGTTGTAGTATCTAACGAAAAAAAGGTAGAGGTCGGATATGATGTATCGGGGGGATTTGTAGGTTTTGAGTTTTTCGATGATGTTGCAGTGGAAGATATTGCGAAAAGGGCTTTAGAGCGTGCGTTGACCCAGCTTGATGCGCCATTTGCGCCATCAGGAACCATGCCTGTGGTATTATCTAGTGAAGCTGGTGGAACGATGATACACGAGGCTATTGGCCACGGATTGGAAGCAGATATTGCCGGGAGTGGTTTGAGCGTTTATTCCGGCAAGATCGGAGAGCAGGTAACATCAAAATTAATAACAGTCATAGATGACTCTTCTTTAGCCGGCAAACGGGGTTTTTACAGATTTGATGACGAGGGAACGTTCTCAGATAAAAATATACTCGTGAAGGACGGTGTGTTAAAAAAATATATGACCGATAGGTTATCCAATATTAAATACGGGTATGAACTCACCGGAAACGGCAGGAGACAGTCTTACGAGAACTATCCTATAGTCAGAATGTCCAATACTATGATAGCATCTGGCAATTCTCTACCGGAAGATATTATAAAAAGTGTCGATGATGGTCTTTTCGTGAAAAAGATGGGCGGAGGACAAGTTAATACGGTTACGGGAGATTTTGTGTTTGATGTTACGGAAGGATATGCCATAAAAAATGGGAAACTATGCAATGCGGTTAGCGGTGCGACTCTTATGGGAAATGGACCTAAGGTTTTGGAAAACATAGATATGGTGGGTAATGATTTAGGATTTGGTATCGGAACATGCGGTAAGGATGGGCAAGGTGTTCCTGTAGCGGATGCCCAACCGACACTGAGAATTCCGTCGATCGTTGTTGGCGGAAAAAGCAACGGGTAGCCAGTTTGGAACCCAAATTACACAGATGATTTTTGATTTATTTATAATGGGGATTTCTATGCATGGAAAGAATGAAAGATTGGAAGTCATATCAAAAGATACTTAATAGACGGAAAAGAAAAAAAAATCATTTTATATCTTCAATAAAAGTAATTGGATTTTTAATTTTTTTTATTATTTTAATCTATGGTTTTTATAGATTTTTCTACTTTGGCAAATCATATATCCTGACTCATAGCAAGCGGTTGCGGGGAACGGGCATAAGGCATATAAGCTTTATTAATAACAAACATGAAGCGGGTCGGGTTGGTTCTAATATTTTTTTAAATACAGGGTTTTCTGTACATTCCCTAAAGACTTATTTTAAATATTATCCCCCAATTTTTAATAAGATTAGGGATGGGCATTACATTCAAAAGATAGACGGTTACACGATTGTGTATACTATAATGCCGATAATTCAAAAAGAGGCAGAGAAAACTTTTAAAAAGTATGCCGTTCCATATGGAATTTTAGTAGCAATAAACCCCGACACCGGTGCGATCTTGGCGCTATCGTCTCATTCACGTAATCAAGAAATAGGGAATGTAATTCCAACCCTCATCACGTATCCCGCGGGTTCATTGACCAAGATAATAACGGCATCTGCCGCTATAGAAGCAAAGGGTTTTTATCCGGGATTCAATATTCGTTTTAACGGTGTGCTTTACGGGACCAATAAAATTTACTGGAAACAGGGCATCGACAAGGGATTACACTCAATATCCTTCAGTATGGCATTTGCGAAGTCTTGCGACATTGCCTTTGGCAAGGTAACAGGATTTTATTTGGGCAAAAGCTTGTTAGAGAAATATTTTAAAAAATTTTATTTCAACAGCGAGATACCCTTCATCTTAGATATTCGAAAAAGCGAGGCTGATATACCCAATAGATTTTACCAATTGGAACTCACCGGTGCCGGCTTTAAGAATGTAAAAATTACTCCGCTCCAAGCTGCATTAATCTCTGGCGTTATTATTAACAGAGGAAGGCTTATGAAGCCCTATATCATTGATAAGATAATAGGTCCGAATGGAAAAACCGTCTATGTCCACGGAAAAGCCAAGGTGATGGGCAGTCCAATAACGGCAAAAACCGCCTCCGTTTTAAGGCAAATGATGGTAAAAACCATCACAAAGGGCGTAGGCCATCCTGATTTTTACAATGTGCTCGATAAATATATGCTCCCGGGCATTACAGTAGGCGGCAAAACAGGGACCATTTCCGGCAATAGTCCTGCGGGCCTATATCAATGGTTTACGGGATTTGGCGAGATCGGAGGCAAAAAAATTGCCGTCTCATCCCTTGTAGTAGAAAATCCCACATGGAAAATAACGGGTGGAGGGGTTGCAGAAAAGATCATTTTTGCATACTTTTATAAGCATAATGGGTTAAAGGTTGCGGCCTCTAGTTGAATCTTGATATACCGATTCATATACATATGCTACCTTAATTTTAATACTTAAGTTAGTCTTTTTGACGCAACCGGTCCTTGGTTTTATGCCCTTTTGGCATTACACTTAATGCGGTTGAAATGGCCTTGAACATAATGCATCTAGCAATTTTTGGTTTTCAACTTTAAGGAAGCGAGGTATTTTTTAATTTAACCCTCACCGCACCAATGGTTTTACGGTATTGGAATTAAGGATATACATGTAAGTTTATCTCATGAAGAGGTCTTGATTGCATATGACCCTGTAAAAATTAGTAAGGGGGCCATAGAAAAAACTCTAACGGATCTTTGCTATTCCATCAGGGATCCCCGAAAGGTAAAAGCCTTTGAAGAGCAGGAAGCGGAGATGCAACTTGCTAAGAAATATTTAATTAGCCCTTTTATTCTTGTTTTTATTTCTCTTAGTCTTATGATTTTTATGTGGTCAGGTAGCAGGCTAAAGTGGTTTGGTTGGTTAATGTCGGCCTTAGCGCTTGTAACAATGTTTGGACCGGGACGGCACATACAGAAAAAAGCATGGCAATCTTTAAAAAGGGGTATCCTTAATCAGTATAACTTGTTAGAATTTGGGGCATTTGCAGGGTTAATAGGCGGTTTCATCGGTTTTTTCGTTTCAAATTTTCCAATAGCGGATTTTTTTGCAGTATCCGTTTTCATAACAAGCTATCATATAGTAAGCGGTTTTGTTAGTTTATCGGTAAGGGCCAAGGCTTCCCGGGCCACTCAAAAATTATTGGATTTACAACCTAAAACAGCTATTGTTGTTATAAACGGAAAGGAGGTTGTTAGGAAGATTAGCGAGTTAAGGATTGGCGATTTAGTGAGAGTAAAGCCCGGAGATATAATTCCGGTGGACGGCATTGTTGTCAGAGGAGAAAGTGCGACCGATGAATCCATTGTGACGGGGGAATCAATGCCTATTGAAAAGAAGAAGGAAGATGAGGTTGTCGGTGCTTCGATTAATCAGTTCGGTTCATTAGATGTCAAGGTAAATAAGGTTGGATATGAAACATTTTTACGACAAGTGGTCAAGCATCTAGAAGAGTCCAGGGCATTAAAGCCCAATATCTTAATAATCGTTGACAAGGCGCTGAAGGTTTTCGTTCCGGGTGTTCTCATCTTTCGGGCAATGTTTGCCGCCCTTGCCGTTCTTGTTATGGATTATCCTTGCGCACTGGGAATGGCCATGCCCCTTGCTTTAATCAGGGGAGGCAGGATAGCCGCAAAAAAAAGGAATACTGATGCGTTCGGGAGAAGCATTTCAGGTATTTTCTAAAATTAGCAAGATTGTACTTGAGAAAACAGGCACAATCACGCAAGGAAAACCGGCGGTCGTGGAAGTAGTAAATTATGATCATGACAAACAGAGCGTCTTATCCTATCAAATGAATGTTGTAGCTTTATTACAATATTGTTAATTTTTTGTTGCAATTTCTTAAAGGGCGGTATGTTTCTGAAAATATAGACAAAATTGTGCTACAGTAAAAGCAGAAGAATGATTACCACTTGTAATGGCATAAGAGTTTGCGAGAAATGTGGTTTTAATACTAAAAGTATAAAGCATAATATCTATTAACTACCGCATATTCTTTAATTTGGGATCGTCATTTTTTCAGCAGTAGGAAACGATATGCTTGATATAATCTTGGCTTGTCCAAAAATGTAAATATCTCATAACTTAAGTGCTGTCATAGAATTACTCTTCAACGCTTATCTCTACGCTTTCAGGCAAATTATCACAATATTTTTCAAACCAAAATAGTGATTCCTGTACCATGCTGATTTCCAATACATAATTTCCCGGTGTCGCAGGGGTTTTTAATCTCATAACCTATATCCGTGTAAGAAAATGGGAACAGCGGGGTAATGAGGGGCGTTCTATCGCCGTCATAAATTGCATATGTACCATCGATATTTTTCCAATGATAAGCCATATTAATAGGAAATGGCATAATTGACTGCATTGTCATATCGTTATGATTTTCGACCTTAACGGTTAATTCATAATCGGTGTTGATCTTCATCTTTTTGGAGATATGTTCAACTGTTAATCCAACTTTTAGTTTATGTGTATTCAGAGGTTTCTGTTCCGTTAACAATGACATGTATTGTCTGGACTTATACGCGTCTATTATTAGGTTTTTCTCTAAAAACAGGTTGTTGATTGGCAGGGGAATATTACTAAATTTACCCTTCTCAATTAAACATACGCTATAAATCTCCGGGAATGGAAGAACTATCTCGCGTACAATCTCTTTATTTACGGTATCGTACACAGCAACCTTTGCGTTTCCGATATTATCTGTCCTATTGGTGCTGATCCCCACAAACATATACCTGCCGCTGAATTGCAATCCTCTTGTGAAGCCGTCAAACAAAACCTCCTCAATATCGCCGTCTTTATCTCGGAAAAGAACGCTTTTTGTTTCGGAATTGCACACTGCAATCTTGTTTCCAAATTCATAAGGGTTGTGAGGCATGGACAGCCCATCCCATATTTTTTCCTTTGTCTGGATATCCATAATGAACCCCGTCCCTTTGGTGGGGGTTTTGCCCCAACCAAAGTCATCGTCGCATATGTTAAAAGCTGAAATACAGATCTTGCCATTTATTACATTTAAGCAGTTTATATGCCAAGCATTGCCGTCCCCGGGAAATTTTATTCTCTTAACAACTTGAAAGGTTTTTTCATCCAAACAAACTATCTCGTTAGTGCCGGAAGATACTATATATATTACGCTACTATGGACGAAGATATCATGGGGGTCAGATATACCGTGGTAAACCAAATGCAAAGGATCTAATGGCGAGCTACTGCCTGCTACAAGATGAGCATCCTCATAAACCACCATTTCCAACACACTACTTGTAACATACGGCCTATGGCGCATCAACCTGTATAGCTTGTTACTGTGAATTCCGATGCCTACGGAACTTAGCTCATCTATAACGCTTAATCTTGCTCCCCTTACCCGGACTAATCCGAAATTGGAGTCGTCCTTGGAACTCCCGTAGCAAGAAATAAGAATATCGTAATCTTCGATATTAAACCGATCATTTACCATTGTGATATTTTCTCCTTACAGATTAAAGATTAACATATGAAACCATGGCGGCGATACTATTATTCCAAACACGAAAGCAAACATTAGCAGAATGATAGAAATAGGTTTCGGTTTGCTTGCCCAAATTTATTAAAGTCTCGCGAGAGGCAAAGACCCAGTGCTTGATAAATAACAATATAATATTATAGGAGTAATTTGTCAAGGTTGCAGAAGAGCTTTCTAAGTGCGAAATCATCGTTGTTTGCCACATTTGCCCGTAAGAAATAGGGGTATTTATAACCCTTTTTATATGTACCTGCTCTGAATTTTTCAATATCCATCATTTTTCTTAAAGTAAAATATAAATCGTATATCAAGAGATGCTAATGAGATCACTGCGTCATGATGGCAGGATGCTTTTACGAAAGAGTCAAATAACCGCGCTAAAGTGGCAATTAAAAGCACTGGTTTTGATTATCCCGCCGGTTAACTTTATTTTTGTTAACCGGCGGGATAGATATAAATTACGCATATTTTTTCAAGATCGGTACCTTTATAAAATCTAGCAAAACCATAAAGATCAATGTATAAATTATCGAATACAAGATCAAAATTAATGGAATTGGCGAAACCAACCAGCCGTATATCACCATTAGTGTCGCAAGGGCTATGCCACCGAATTCAGCTATTAAAAGAGCCAGTGACGGCATAGAGTTCCATAAATGCGATCTTTCCCGGACTAAGAATATATTTGCATGACCCGAATAGACCAATCCTAGAAATACGAGAGAGTCTAGCGCTGCCGGCGATAAATTAAGTATTTTCCAGCCCCACAGATAGATTCCAAAAATATATACGAGCCAGCCAAGCGAAAATGCCAGCGAAATTTCCATAAGTTCCCTTACGTTCCATTTATTAGGTTTTTTGGAGTATCTCACATTGTCCGTCGAAAGAGACATTGTTACGAAGTCATTCGTGAAAATAAGCAGAAGAATTACAAGCGGCGTAGCATCAAATTTTCCGAATAGCAGAAGTCCAAGTGCTAAAAATAACCCTATTTGTATGGTTTTAACTATCTTGTTTGATATGTACGAAAAGAGCCTTTGATAAACCTGCCGTCCTGTTTTTACCGCGCTTATCATGCCCGATAAACCCGGACTAGTAAGGACAAGGCTTGCAGAAGCCTTTGCTACGTCGGTAGCATTGGATACTGCAATACCAACTTGTGCCTGTTTGAGTGCCGGTGCATCGTTAACGCCATCGCCAGTCATTCCTATAACCTCTTTCCCTCCTTTTTGCAACGCCTTAACAAGATTATATTTATCTTCAGGAAAAATGCCTCCGTACACTTCACAGTTCAAGACCTCAGGTTTTAGTTCAACCTTTCCTTTTTCTTTTAGGCCGTTATAATCGCAAATTTCCCCGTTTATACCCAATTTTTCTGCAATATAGATTGCGGTGGCAGAATTATCACCCGTTAGCATTCTGGTATCAACGCTTAACTCACGTAACTTAGCTATCACCTCTTTTGAATCTGGACGCGGTGGATCGGATAAAGCCAATAACCCATAAAATTTAGGGGTGGCTCCCTCTTCTCCGCCCAAAACAGCTATTGTTCTTTCGCCCCTTCTGGCGAACTCTTCGGACTCCTTTTCCCAGTCAATGCTTGGATCAAATTCTTTTATGATTAAGGGCGAACCCTTTATTGCCATATAATTTTTTCCACCTTCTTCGTAGCGGGCTTCGGAACGCTTGTTAGCGGGGTCAAACGGAATAAATTTAGTTTTTTTGGGAATGTCTACATTTAGCTCCTTTGCTTTATCCAGAATAACCTTATCTATGGCATCCATGGTTGCTTCTTCGGAAGCAAGGGATGCCATTTTTATTAAGTCGCTCTCGCTAAAATTATTGTGAGGACGAATTGTGGACAGAGTGAGCTCGTTTTTGGTTAGTGTTCCTGTCTTGTCGCTACACAAAATTTCCATTGCGGCGGAATCTTGGATGGCGCTCAGTCTTGTAGTCAAAACGTGCTCTTTTGACAGCGCTAGAGAACCAATTGCATTTGACAGTGTAAATGTTGGTGGAAGTGCAACTGGAATAGAAGCGATAAGCAATATAAGCGCAAATGGTAATACTTCTTCCATTGGAATGCCGGTGATCGCCGCAAATATAATTATCGCAATTACAAGCAAACCGTCCATGACAAGAAGATATTTAACTATAGACATAATTAGCATTTCTGCTTGGCTTGGAACCTTGGCTAATTTTACAAGCTCTGTTGTTTTTCCAAAATAGCTTTTAGTGCCCGTTGCCGAGACCACGCCGCTTACCTCTCCCCTTTTTATAATAGAGCCGGAGTATATCGTATCCCCTTCCCCTTTCTCTATAGGTAAGGATTCTCCGGTTAATGCGGATTGGTCGACGCCTACGTTTCCCTCTGCGATTTCTAAGTCTGCCGGGGCAAAATCGCCCATACGCAGGCGAATGTAATCTCCGGGAACCAACTCTCTTGCCGGTAACATGAGCCAGTTACCATCCCTTAAAACCCTTGCCATTACCTGCAGGTTATTTCGTAGTAACTCTACGGCGTTTTGGGCTTTTCGTTCATGAAAAAAACCTAAAACAGCATTAAAGAGAAGTAAAAAACCGATTATCACGGCATTTAGGACTTTTCCAAAGGCTAATTCTATTAGGAGGGTAGCTTCAAGCATCCATGCTATAAAGCCCCAAAATTTAGATAAAAAAAGTAAAATAGGGCTGCGATGGTCATCTGCAACCTCATTAGGGCCGTACTGCTCGAAAAGTTTTTTTGCTTCTTCGCTGGTCAGCCCCTTGGAATGATTCTGGTTCGTTGGCATAAATTAAACCTCCTGTAAAAGTTAATTTTAGTTACCGCTAAACGCATTTTACCAAATAATATTTGTCGCTCTTTCGACTATATGCACAATTTTCATCTTATTGCAAGGTTTTTTTAAACCATGCGCATCACAAATAAGTAATATTTTCCTTGACAAATAGACGTAATTATAAGATACTTGTATGCGCTATACATTACAAATTTAGTAATGTATTTAAGGAATTTATTATTAAGGAGCATTTGATTTGACGGGCGATAAATATATAGAAGATGAATATCTTGAAGAGGGAAAAACGGTAACGGGGGAAGATGGCAATAGGAAGAGAAACAGAAGGGGATACGGACATAAAAGAAATAGAATCAGTATATTCAGTAAAAGGTATTTTTATAGAACATTACATTTTCTTAAGGTTTTGGGGCCTGGATTTGTTGTAATGATTGCAGATATGGATGCAGGTTCGGTCACAACAGCGGGCGTTTCGGGGGCAAGGTGGGGATATAAATTGATTCCGCTTCAAATTTTATTAATCCCGATACTCTATCTCATTCAGTCTATGACGTCAAGACTTGCTTGTGTTACAAGAAAGGGGCATGGAGAGCTTATAAGGGAGTTTTATGGTGAAAAATGGGCCATGTTTGCCACAGCTACCCTTTTCGTTGTCGTTTTTTCTGCTTTAATAACGGAATTTTCTGGTATTGCCGCAAGCGGGGAAATCTTCGGGATTCCGAAGATTTTTACCGTTGGAATAAGTTTTTTGATACTATTTTTTGTAGTTTTCACGGGTAGCTACAAAAGAGCAGAGAGCATTGCCCTTATTTTTTCTTTATCCGGATTTATATTTATACCCGCTGCAATTTTCGCTCATCCCAATCTTCACGAAGTAGTTTTCAACGGCCTATTATCAAAGCAGCCGTTAGGCAACAGAAACTATATATGGTTAATAGCTGCAAACGCTGGCGCGGTTATAATGCCGTGGATGATTTATTATCAGCAAAGCGCAACAGTTGATAAAAATCTATGTAAAAAAGATCTCAAGTTGGCCGCTACAGATACATTAGTAGGTAGTATAGCTACCCAGATTCTTATGATTGCAGT
Source organism: uncultured Actinomycetes bacterium (assembly GCA_964631685.1). Taxonomy (GTDB): domain Bacteria; phylum SZUA-79; class SZUA-79; order Acidulodesulfobacterales; family Acidulodesulfobacteraceae; genus Acidulodesulfobacterium. The sequence goes on from CAZVZU010000007.1 coordinate 54,176, forward strand.
GATAGTGATGACGGCGGCTACGCTTTATAAAACCGGGATTGAACCCTCGACCGCCAAGGCTATCGGAACATCTTTAATACCGATGGCGGGAAAATATGCAGGACTTTTTTTTGCAATAGGACTTTACAGTTCAAGTCTTTTGGCGGCATTTGTGGTTTCCATGGCTTTTACTTGGGCAGCAGGGGAGACATGGGGATATAAACATAGCCTAAATCATAAATTTCGCGAAGCAAAAGTCTTTTATTTTATATATATCGCTTTGATTTTTGTTTCGGCCGTGGTTGTTCTATTACCGGGACTTCCGCTTGTTACTCTAATGGTTGATGTAGAGGCATTTAACGGGTTTGTTCTACCTATTGTGTTGGGTTTTTTGATAATGCTTGCCGGTAGCAAAAGGATACTCGGGAAATATGTCTATTCTAAACCGACGCTTGCAGTGGTGGGACTTTTAAGCATTGCCATGGTTGTTTTAGGCATAATAACCATTTTGCCACAAAATTGGTTTTAGTTATATCCGTTTGGATTTTTTGACTGCCAATTCCAGCTATCCCTGCACATTTCGTCGATGCCCTTTGTTGCCTTCCAATCTAATACTTGTTTTGCTTTTGTAGCATCGGCATAGCACTTTGCTATATCCCCCGGTCTACGCGGCATAATTTTGTAATTTATTTGCCTGCCGGATGCTTTCGAAAAAGCATTAACCATATCTAAGACGCTGTAACCGTTACCTGTCCCAAGGTTTATTGCTTCGCACCGCGGTTTGTTTAAGATTTGGATAGCCCTCACGTGTCCTTTTGCCAAGTCAACTACATGAATGTAGTCTCTAACGCCCGTTCCGTCATGTGTATCATAGTCATTACCAAAAATAGAAAGATATTTTCTCTTTTTTATTGCTACTTGAGTTATAAAGGGCATGAGATTATTAGGAATACCTTGCGGGTCTTCGCCGATTGTTCCGCTTTTATGTGCGCCTACGGGATTAAAGTATCTCAATATAGATATGGACCAGCTATCGTCAGATACATAAAGGTCTCTGAGTATATCCTCAATAATTAATTTAGTTCGCCCATACGGATTGGTTGTACGAAGTGGGTGGCCCTCTGTGAGCGGCAAAAAATCAGGATCGCCGTAAACAGTAGCGGATGAGCTAAATACTATTTTTTTTATGTCGTTTTTCCGCATAGCATTTAAAAGACAAAGTGTACCTTGCACATTATTGCCGTAGTAGTCCAACGGTTTTTCAACCGACTCTCCGACTGCCTTAAATCCTGCGAAGTGTATCACGGCATCGGAGCCTTCAAGTGCGTGGCTCAGTTTATTTTCATCTCGCACATTGCCCTCTATGAAGTCGACAGATTTATCTGTTATTTTTTCTATTCTCTCTATTGCTTTTAGTGAAGAATTTGACAGATCGTCGTAAACGACAACGTCATATCCTTCACTAAGCAACTCAATGCATGTGTGGGACCCTATATATCCTGCACCCCCGGTAATAAATATCTTCATAATACCTCCACCCTTCTTTTATTAAAAAATTGATAACCTTAACGAATAACAAATGTTTTGACCGAATTGCCGGTGATGAAATATTCGCCGGTGAGTTAGCGCTCTTTTGGTACAACTATATGCAAACACAGCCAACGGCAATTATATCATTGAACAATATGTAACTAAAGAAGTTTTGTTGTTTTGTAGTTAGAGATGAAGCGAAACGCCTGATTTAAAAATATGGATACCGCTCATATATTTTTAAATCAGTAGGCAAGTTAGTTAAACAGTTTATTTACTGCGGTTTTTTATGGTGCGTCCAGCGGGACTCGAACCCACGACCCACAGCTTAGAAGGCTGTTGCTCTATCCAGCTGAGCTATAGACGCACTGAAAAATTAGACCCTGCTCTGGAAGTATGCTATCATTTTGGCACAATTTTGTCAAATCAATAAAAGCCGCTTTGAACCAAAAATTAGTAAATTTTTTTCACACCTATAATCGTAACATCAATTTCATAAAAGTTTAATTTAATCGTAATAAAAGCGTCACAATATGGCAATATTAAAAATATATAATTGGTTCATCAATTAATTTAATAGAAATATTCAAGATATTCCTTCTGCTAATAACTTTTGGATGTTTATCATGATGAACAAGATATTGAATAGATTAAAAGTAATTTTCTCAGTTTATACGCCAATAGTCGTAATTTTTCTAATTATATCCCTGATATTTAATATAAATATTGATTCGGCGTTTAGCGATGGGTACGGAAATTTAAATATATTTCTTAAAAAATACAATATAAGCCTAAAGAAGCCAAAATATACCATAATAAAAGCTAAGAATGGGATGAAAAACGAGATACTTAATCTAAGTCAGAGAAAGGTCTATCCTGCGGCTCTTAAGAAAAAGGTTTCGTTGGCCGGAGATGGAAGTGTGAAATCAGCCTTAATGCTATTATCTCGCGAGATTAATATGCCGATAATCATTCACCATGGGTTTCCGAATAAATTAAACAATGACGTATATTACGACAATTTACCCCTGTATAAGGTTTTAGACGGGCTCATAACTGCTAACGGTTTCAAATATGTATATCACAGCGGAGTAATATCTGTTTATACAACGGAAGAAAAAATATTTCACATTCCTCAGTCAGATCTTATATCGTCATTTTCCTCGGTTGTCGGAATGAGTCGAAACAGCGGTGGGGGCAATCAAAGTGCATCCGGTTTAAGTGGCGGACAGAATGCTGCGGTCAACCCCACTTCATCCGGTTCGTTATCGTTAAGGCTTTCGGAATCATATAGCCTGTATAGTATTATTTCAAAAAACATAAAGGAAATGCTTACAAAAACCGGAAAATACTTTATCAATCCAAAGGATGGTTTGATATGGGTTAAAGACCGGGTTTCCAACGTTAAAGCAGTTTCCAAATATATAAGGGGCATAAATAAGGCTTTTTCGAAACAGGTTTTTTTAAAGGTAGAGGTTATAGATGTGACCTTGAGTAAGGGATTTCAAATGGGAATAAATTGGAACTTATTATTTAAACAGGCATTTAAATCCAATATCCTAGGCATTAATGCCATTTCTTTTTCAGCGCAGCTTGCTTCAGGAAACAGTATTAGTAATTTGCCCTATATAGGTTTTACCGGCAGGGGTAGTAGTAGGGCAATAATGGATGCCCTAAAGACTCAAGGCACAGCCGATGTTATATCGCAACCGAGACTCATATTGATGGATGGACAAACAAGGCTTATATCCTCAGGAACAATTACGCCTTATATCTCAAGCATTAAAACTATGGAACTGAGTTTGTCACAAACAGAAACTTATCCCGTGGTATCACAGATTCAAACCGGGCTTTCCATATCGTTTACACCACATATAAACTTTAAAAATAATACTGTTTCCGTTACGTTAAGCCTGATTGATAATATAATTACAGGCTACCGTTCTTTCACCATTAACGGAGAAAGTTTTAGCAATCCGATAGTGGAGACAAAAAGTCTCTCTGATACGGTAAACGTTAAATCAGGATCCACAATACTTGTTGGCGGTATCATAACCGCAAGAAAGATGAGAAACACTTACGAAATCCCCTTATTAGCGCAAATTCCCTTTATTGGAAGCTTATTTAAATCGGAACATGATACCACTAGAAAAGAGGATCTATTAATAATGCTAACGCCAGAAATAATAGAATAAGAAATATCTAACGGTCTATATTGTCATGAAAATTGGAGAGTATTTAATATCTAAGGGAAAATTAACAAAAGAACAGCTGAGAGATGCCCTATTCATTCGAACGATAACCGGAAAAAGGCTAGGCGAGATATTAATAGAAAAGGGTTATGTAAATGATACGGATATTGCGATTTATTTAGCTAAGGTTACCGGAAGGCGGTATTTTAGTGAATTAAATAGTGAAATAGTGGATAAAAATGAAAGCGAGAGACTGGGTTTTGCCTTTCTTTATGATATTCCGGCGATAGTAATTAAAGAGGACGGTTTGAATTACATAATTTGTGGCGGGATAACGGGAAGCCTTTCCGAAAGGATGGCTTTTGATAATCGCATGAGTGGTTTTAAATTGGGAATATCGACAAAACGCAAGATTTATGAGGCATTGAATAGAACATTTATCAATAAATCTGTTTTTTCAGAAAAAGAAATTTTAAATGAAGCATTAGAAGTTGCATTATTAAAAGGTTCTCCTAATGTAAGGATCAAACGATCGGAAAATTTTTACTTAGTAATCATAGATACAGATAATGGACACGAGACGATGAGGGCATTAGATTTGGCATCGGGTCAAAGAATAATAAATATCATAGCGACAAACTGTCAGGTTACACTTAAAAAAGGGGAAGGCTTGGATGCCAAATTTATTTTTATCTCAAATGTATATAAAGGGGCCAAGGTTAATGTAAGGGTTGTATTCTTACCCATTTCTTCGAAATTAGATAAGGAGTTGGCACTATTTGATGCGGTCATGAGAATTCATGGGTTAAATGAGGTTTTTGATTTAAGATACATAGGATTTTCTGATGCAAAGGCAGAAACACTAAAAAAATCATATACCTATCCCAACGGTTTTATAATCTCTACAGGGCCCACAGGTTCAGGGAAGACAACGACATTTTATGCGATACTAAAACTTTTAGCCCAAAAGAAAAAGTCGATTATAACCATAGAGGATCCTGTTGAAATAGAGCTAAAAGAACCCAATATAACGCAAATGAATATATCGAAAGATTTTGGTTATGCGGAAGCTACCCGTGTTATGCTTAGAAGTGAACCCGACATAATGATGATTGGCGAAATAAGAGATGAAATAACGGCTAAATATGCATTGATTGCTGCAGAAACGGGCCACCTAGTTCTTGCGACTATTCACGCGAATACGTCACTTTCTGTGTTTAGAAGGTTTAAATCCTTAGGTATTGACATAGTACAGTTTTTTGCTCTTGCAAGAATGATAACCGCTCAAAGACTCTATAATCCTCTTTGCCGCGACTGCAAGAAAAGATTAGAAATAGACGCTTTACCTCCATTATTCGAACATGCCCTAAAAGAAAATTTAAGATTTACCCTCGATATTATAGCTTTAGTTGATCCTGATTTTAGAAATTCAGAGCGGGTGGTTAACTTTCATTCGGTTTATGTGAGAGGTGAAAAGTTTTGCAATAAATGCGGAGGCGGGGGGTATATGAAAAGAAAACCCATGATTGAAACCGCAGAGTTTAACGATGCCGTGAAGGGAAAAGTGTTTAATGATCCGACGATATTGCTGAATAATTATAAGTTAGAGCAAGTATTGATGAGTTTGGCAGATTTTAAATCGTTAAAAATTCAGGCTCTTCAGTCATTGATTGACGGAGAAATAGATCCGATAACATATTTTAACCTGTCGGGGTAATCATATATACAATGAGAAACTTTTTGGTCAAATATTACACGCCGTCTGGCGTTAGCCTAGTGCAAAACATCCACGGACATGGGGCGAGAGAGGTCAAAGAAAGGCTTATTCAAGACGGCTATATGCCTATTTTTGTGATATCGAATATATTTTTAGATATTATACATCCATTGCAAAATGGGGGAATGAAAAATAAAGAACTCTCTAAATTTTTTATGGAACTTCATCATCTTACCAACGCGACGGGACAAGTAGGGAAGGCTTTTTTCTATATGAACAAAGAGGATAAAAAGCTCGAACATAATGAAAGACACAAAATAATATATAGTTTTACATGGCTTTACCGTAATCACAGACAATCAAAATTTAAAAATAAGAAAAAATTTATTAAGCATGTTATATCCGCGCTCAATAAAGGACAAACAATACGGGATGTCTTTGCATCAAATTATTTCGATGAAATAGTGCTGTCTTTGCTTGATTTAGCATCTTCTAGCGGGGATTATCCTGAGATATTTCTAAAAAATGCAGAGTATTTCGATGTAAAAAATGGACGCATAAAAAGCGTGATAGGGGTGATGGCTTATCCAGTATTCCTTTTCTTTTTATTATCCTTGGCTTTTTTAGTTTTCTTGTATTATGTAATTCCTACATTTGCTTTATTTTTTAGTCAATTTCGCCACATCAATGATTCTACGAGAAACGTCTTGAATATTTTTATGTATATAAAGAGCGTATTTGTATATTATGCGATATTTTTGGTGACCATATTGGTTTTGTTGGTTTCAAACTTATGGGATCTAAAGACAAAGATTATGTCCTTTGCTGTAAATATCCCTCAAGTCGGCAACATTTTCAGATATAACTACTTACATTGGTTCTTCTACCAATTTTCCGTAATGATTTCATCGGGACTTACAATAACAGCCATATTGGATTATTTCAGGAGAAATGTTGCTAATCAATTTTTTAGTCACAAAATCAATATAATCTATGGAAAATTAATGGATGGGTTTACTCTGCATGAATCTCTTAATAATGCTGATTTATTGGAGGAAGAGGATATAGATTCTATCAAATATGCTGAACTAGGTGGGTTTTTACCGAAAACTATCATGAGGTTGTCAAATGAATTTAAAGAGAAATCAGATTTATCAATGCAAATATTTACTAAAGGGCTATTTTTGTTGGCCATGGTCTCGGTTGTAATATTTTTATTCCTGATGTTTTTTGTGCTTCTTTTGCCACTTATTCGCGGCATGATAAGCCTGCCGGGCAGTTACTAATGCTTTTTTTGTTGCCGTATATAAAGCGGATTGTAATTTTAATATTTGATGGAAAATATAACATTTAGTGAGGAGGTTGGAATATGAGAGCGATATGTGAATTTCAAAATACTGATTACCGTGATGATGCAGGCTTTACTTTAATGGAAATAATAGTTGCAATGATAGTAGTCGGGATACTATCTGCCGGCGGGCTTATGGTTTACAACGGCTTAATTGAATCATCCAATGTTACGGCCACGGTTCAGGCTATCTCTAAGATCGAATCTGCTGTGAATTCTTATGCGCAGGTGAACGGAGGAAGCATTGTCCCTCCAACCGGAGTTTCCTTGCCCCATGCAATGCAGGATGATTCCTTGATTCCCTCTTCATATACGGTAAATGGCGATAATGTAACGCCCCCAAATCCGGGGTTCGTACAGTCATATTATATATTTATAGGCTCTAATCCGGGGCAGTATAATTATGCTATAGGGATAATAGCACCGCAAATGACCAATGCACAGGCATTAAATATTTGTAATTCTGTGGAAAATTCAATTTCAGGGGTTAGTAGTAGCAAAAACGTGGAATTCAATATAGGTAATGGTCGGACCTGTCTGGACGATTTGTTTAATAGTGATGTTGGTAATGTGAATAATTCTATCTTCAACGGTAATTTAACATTCACATTCAATTAATGGGGGGCGATAATTATGCAAAACGAGACTCGGTCTGTTTTTCATCCATTTTGGCGCAAGCTAAATTTTGTGTTTATAATTATATTTATATTGGGATTCATGTTCCCCTTTCCTGGATTGTCATATGCTTTTAGCAACGGAGAAATTTACAATAAAGAGGCGCAAAATATCGTGAATACTGCAGATTTAATTATAAAGGCGGAACATGCATATTCACAAAATATTGGAAGCGGAGAATTTACCGGCTTGCTGAATCTTGAGCGAGAGAAACCTCCTTACTTAAGCCACATGGCAGTTTATAGTTATAATAATTCCGAATGCGTAAGAAAAATATTGATGCAAGGCAAGGTTTATATATGTGTCAATTCCACGGATGCAAAATTAAATATTTTTATGCCTGCCGATCTTGCCTCTTTAGATTTAGTGGTACGCGAAATCAGCAAAGGTGTTACAGGTCAAAGGGATCGAATATATGATAATAAAGGCATGCCCGCAATCTCTCTTGGGTTAGATAGCCATTCTCTTTCGCCTACATCAATCGGCAACAGGATATCTCCGATCGGTTCTGCCAATGTAAGCCTTAATGCTAATGGCGGAACAACATATACAAATACAAACTGTAAAAGGGGCAATAATATCATTGCTCGGATTGAAACCGTTATAGTCAATCTTTTTGTATCGGCACTAAGCCTTTTCTAATTTGTGTACTTTTATCTTAATTTTTGGGGAAATATCATGAAAAATAAATTTAACGGGATGTTCTTTAGAATTGCGGCTGTCCGCAATAAAAATAATAAAGGCTTTTCCCTTGTAGGAATTATTATTTCTATGGTTGTGCTTGGCATATTGACAATGTCAGCCATACCCACGCTAAAAGGAATCCTGTATAAAAATCAAGCAAATCATGTGTCAATTTTGGCAAATATTTTGATTAATGCGGAAAGTACCTATGTAAATAACAATAATCAATTTAAGGGGATTGGCGGACTTCAGGCGGCTGGCTACCTGGCACAGGGACTGGGTATGGATTTTGTGGATAATAATCCTCACACAGATTGTATATACGGAACTATTACGGCAAAAGATGATACGAAGATATGTCTCATCGTGAATAATACGAACCGAAATGGGATCTTGCGGGAGATAAGTTACACTTTAACTGTAACATCGAACTCAACTGTTCCGTCATCCAACTATTACGGTTATTATTCGGAAATTAGACGCAATATACCGGGTAGCTCAATTATTCATAAAAATGAGGTGGAGTATATAGATCCTATTGTATTGGGTGATACACAAGGTATCTACGGCCGATATATTGGAAAAAATTTCTATATAACAGGAGAGGTTTGCTATATCACTGAACATGCCTATATGAATACAGGGAGAGGCCATAAATACACAAGAACATACAGCGAAGGTGGATTGTTGCTATATTTTGTAGTCGAGGCCATAAATGGTAACAATGCAATATTAAGTTATGCCAATAAGCCTTCTTCCGTATGTACTTCTGATAAAAGTTTTACTAATAGTGCCGGTGACACATATTCTTATACTTCTTGGGTGGGCGGAGCATTTCAGAATGCTTATTTGCCGCAAATATGGGGGACCGTTAAATATTTGTATTGGCATGGTGAAATGAGTCATGTGCCTGTCGAGTCTCCTGGTTATGAAATTGAGATACCGGCCAGTTATCTGCCACACTTAATAAATATAAATCAGTTGAATACCGCTAATTAATAAAAAATAAAATTGTGATGAAATATAATTCAAATAACAAAAAAGGGATTAAGTGTATTTCTAGTGAAAAGTTAAATCGGATACATGTAGATTTGGCGGAACCATCTTTATATCACTGTCTAATTTTTATTGAGGATTATGGTTTATATCAGTTTTTTAGCGGAAATCAATCTGTCTTTTCCAATGATAATCCGTGCAAAGAAAACAACACAAAGGTTGCCGTTATCTCTAAAAATATTTATTCTTCAAGTATCCCAGGCAATAACAATAATAATATACTTGCGGGTAGTAGCAATAAATTTTTTAAAAAATCGATAAATTTTAAACACATCAGGCAATATTACAAAAATGAATCTTACTTTTTATTTGAATGCGATACGGATAAATATGGAATTTATCATACTCTTCCGGCAAATATTCAGAAATATTATTCACTCGGCATTGTAGACCTTGTTATTCCTTATGAATATTTGGTTATTTTATTCTTAAACTATAAACTCACGGCGACTGCGGGACGACAGACTGTAAGAGGGCAATCTCATTTACTGTTTATTGAGGAAACAGATAAAATTTATAAAGCAGTGGCGGTGGTCAATGGACTTAATGTGTCACAGGTAATTAGTTTTAAAGATGACACACTTAAAGAAAATTTAAATTTTTTACAAACAGAACTTAACTCTAAAAAGATCAAAATAGATAAAATTTTCACGAACAGCAATGACATTAAACCAGCATTAAATGGATTATTTTTAGACGCGGAGATTATCAGTTTTGAAATAAAGGAATTCTTTGATTTTTTCAATAATATAAAACGGGACTCTATCCCTCATTTTGAAAATTTAGAAATTAAGGTTAAAGAATTAAAACACAAAAAAAATGTACGTAATAATTTGTTTATGGCAATTTTACTGACATATTTAATTGTCATTATAACCGGGATTACCTACTTGAATAACGTAATTGTAATAAAAAAAACGGGCATAATTCACTTAAACAGTAGAATAGTGATACTTAATGACAAAATATCAGATCAAAAAGCTAAATCATATATTAATAAAATCCTGACGCCATCTAATATTGCCGGCTATCTTAAAAAACTCATTGTAATATTGCCGAAAAATACAAAGATTAAAAATATCACGATAGTAAGGTCAAAAAAGGGTTATATATTTCGTGGTAAGGGTTTTTTTCTTGGCGGATACGGGGAATTCGTGAAAGATTATAATAAAATTGCAGAGAAATCATCAATATTTAAAATGTTCAACATAAGTTTTAACATTGATAAATTTGACCAGCCAAGTTTTCAATTTATTATGGTTATAAGATGAAAAATTTAGAAGACAAAAAAATATTATTAGTATTTTTTTTATTATTTCTGGCATGTTATTTTTCTATTTTTGCACTGTTTCCCTTAATCAAGCAGTATTACCATGTAAATTATAGGTATAGCAATAAAGTGGATACCGTACAAGTATTAAAAATGAAATTGAATAGCATGAAGAAAATAAAGCTTATTAAATTTAAAGTCGGATACCATAAACTTTCCACATATCTTTTGACTATATTATCCTATATGAGTTACCTGCAAAATATCGGTCTCAATGTTAACGTTAAACTTAAAAATGTTGGTGAAACGAGGATTTCTACGTATGATCCGAAATTGGCTAAGCTTATAAGCAAAAATAGGAACATCTTTAAAATACAAAATGCACCGAGGTTCAAAAATAGATTTGGCCATGCAGATTTTATTGGCGGCAGTAAGATTAGAAAGTTTAAATATAATGATATAAAAAAATATATAGCATATGAAAGATTGACTATAATTTTAAACAAGGTTCCGAATATTAATGTAATATTTTCCCTACTAAAGATATTTAGATTATTTCCGATAGAAATTAAAAAAATTTCTATCAGTACAGATAGGAACATTGGCGTTATCTTTAATTTAAGATTAATAAACTTAAGTAAATTTTGTGAATAGCTATGGATTTTAAAATTAGAAGGTTTTTTATCAAAGTAGCAAAGTATGCCATATCCGTGCTCATTATTGTTTCGTTCTTTATATTGATTTTAAATATTTTTATCAAGGTAATGAGCCCTGCCAGCACTATTATGCTAAATATAGGGCATAATGACGAGACGAGTAGGCTACTTGATAAAAAGTCAATAAAGTATAGTTCCGCAAATAAAGGCAATAAAAAGTTAAATCTCCATAAATGGTCAAAACCAATTCGGTTAAAAGATCTTTTTAAGCCATCTTGCAATTTGTCCGATAGTAAAAAATTTAATTTACCGTTTGTTCCGGTGCGCAAATATGGAACTATGTGGCAAAATAATCATGTAAAACCCGCACATGATTCTCCAAATGGAGTTTTTTCCGAAACTTACAATAAATCAGGCCGATATGTGCCTAATTTCGCCAAGGGCATGCGGCGTAAATTGGGTCCAAATGCATCCAATTTTTCTGTGCTGTTTGCAACAAATAAAATTGCCCTGGTCGAGATAGACGGAAAGAAATATTACGTGCGTCCTGGAATAAATATAAAAGGAAATTATATTTTGGGCGTAAGTTTATATGGCCTGAGGTATTCTTATGCCGGGAAAGTAAAAACAAAACATTTAAGTATTAATTAATTTTTTCAAAGCGGATATTGTTACTTTATTTTGGAATAGTTCGAATACACGCAAAAAATTATTTCAATAATTATGATATAATAAAGGAGATTTAATGGAACCTATAAAAAGAGCCAATGAAATCATGAAAACAATTTGGTCTATTTCGCCCGAAAAGTATTTTGATACTAAATTTGAATATCAAGAGAGATTTTTCAACGAAAAATTTCATGGTTCTCAAATTCAGATTGATGACCTGTCCGAACAGAACAAGGCTGAACATTTAGCATTAGACAAGAAGATTGATGACCTGTCCGAACAGAACAAGGCTGAACATTTAGCATTAGACAAGAAGATTGATGACCTGTCTGAACGGAACAATACTGAACATGCCAATCTAGGAAAGAGAATTGATCGTAATTTTCAAATGACATTTTCTGTCCTTGGTTTAATCGTTGCCATGCTCGGCCTATTAGTTGCCCTACACTTTATCTCTTAATGTTTTAAAATGGACATTTTGTCTATGATGTAGAAGTGCTGTTCATGAAGTATGTTTTTTATCTCGAATTAATGTACGCAGTTTTGATAAGTTTATCGGAAATAAAAAAATCGGCAAAAGGGGGTCCGTATAAGATTAAATCAGGGCAAGAGTGAGGGCATCTATTGAGATCAACTTTAAATAGGATACGATGTTGGAATAGTAAATTACTTGGTTTTCTCCGGCATCAATATTAATGTCTCTACCTAGTATGTCTATCGAAAATTCATTTAATATCTTGTGACTTAATGATACGATTTTCTTTAATTTTGCTGTTATTATCCTTGTCGTGCTTGTATTATGATTTTTTTGAAAAAATATATCTATATTTTCTTTAAAAAAAGAACTTACCGTGAGGGCGAAGTCGGGAATATGACCTTGCTTGCTGAATATCGGATAATGATAAAGTTCATTAATATTGTAGTTTATCAATACTAACGAATTACTTGTATTTTTTAATATGTTAGAGAACCTGATTAGTCGCATAACGTTTAAGATTAAATCTTCTGAATTGTCATCTTGTTGTTTTCTGAAGGACTGCCATATGGCGTTTTTAATGCTGATTTTGTTTCTGTACAATGTTAAAACAGAGCGGGTGAGTTCATTTATTTCATTAAATATTTCACTCGTTTCGTTGTGCACCAAATCGTAAAAGTTCAACTCATGCGGCTTATAGTTATTAGAAATAAGCTCGCTCAGTGTCTCTTCTAAGTTCTGCTCAACGATGCTTGAGAATTCACTTACTTTAATTGATATTTCTTTTATTTTATGTATCATATATAATTATACATAATTATTAATAATTATAAAATGATATTATTAGGTTTATAATTATTATTATGTGTCCGTAGCTCATCTGGATAGAGTGCAGGACTCCGACTCCTGAGGTAGAGGGTTCGAATCCCTCCGGACACACCATAACTGCATTTAATAAATGTGCGTTGAACTGTTTAGTAGATTCGTCTATTTTAAATTGTGGTTCCGTAAATATTTCTTGCATTTTAGTCCGATATTATTTAAAATTTCTGTCATGGATAAACATGACGACCGGTTTGTTGTGAAAATAGATCAAGTAATGTCATCGAATAATCTTTATAATAAAAAAAACAACAGTACAAGGGATTATACCGTTGAAATAGAAGGCTCTCAAGATGGCGCTGGTGAAGAGCCGTTTTTAAGCACAAGAAACAATAAAGATGATTCAGCTTCACAAGGCAATACTTTTTTTTTGGGGGAGGATAAAAATTATAAAATTCGCAGAATAGAGATAGCACCGAAGGGCATTATTAAGCTTCACAAGCATTTCCACAAAAATGAATTTTTATATGTTTTAAACGGTACTGCAATTATTCGTAACGAATCTCAACCTACAAACCTCCTCGTTAATGAATTTATAAATATCCCTAAACTTTCTCCGCATAGCATCGAGAATCAGGGAGTTATCAACCTAATACTTTTGGAAATTCAAAATGGTGAGTATCTGGGTGACGACGATATCCTAATTATGCAGGATAATGTCTTATTGTAAGCTGTCTTGTTGCCCTCTTTGTTTAACATTATCAATGCGTACGTAACGTAATAAAAATAATAACAATAAAATGATTTCGGTTCCAATATCCATTAATTTCGGCACAGATGGCTTCAGAGGCATTATAGGGGATAATTTTACATTTGAGGTCGTTAATCGTATAAGTTTATCTTTAGGACGATACATAAGAAACAATGCTACAAAACCTATCGCGGTCACAATGAACGACTGTACCGTCGCGATAGGATATGATACGCGATTTTTATCGGGAGAGTTTGCGTTTGTTGCGGCAGAGGCCCTTGCTTCTATGGGCATAAAAGTTGTGTTGAGCGATCATTTTTGTCCTTCCCCCGTTTTATCTTATTTTGTTAAGAATCATTTGTGTAGTTTAGGCATGATGATAACCGCAAGTCATAATCCGTACATGTTTAATGGCATTAAATTTAAAAGTGCCTTCGGAAGTTCTATGCTTGAAGCCGACGTTAAAGAGATAGAAATTATTGCCAATAGTTCTAACTTCAATAAGGAAACTCGGCATGAAGGTTATTATATTGCCCCTGATAGACTTGATTCTGGCAATAATTTTGAATACATTGATTTTAAAAATAACTATATAAAACACGTGATACGTTACGTCGAGTTTGATACCGTCGTAAGTAATGCAGGCAAAGATTTATTAAATAAACTGGAAATTACGATTGATCCTATGTTTGGTGCTGGTATCGGATATCTATCGAGCATACTGGAGAGATTCTCTATTAAACATAATTCTATAAACGATAATGTCAACCCATTGTTTCCCGGCTTGAATCCGGAGCCTATTGATAAAAATTTGTCTAAATTAAAATTGTCCGTAAAAGAAAAGGGTATGAAAAATAAATTTGCGGTTGGTTTTGCTACGGATGGGGATGCCGATAGAATAGGCGCCGTAGATTTCGAAGGTAATTTTATTGATTCGCATAAAATTTTTTCTATTATCCTTAATTTTCTTGTTGAGGAAGGACATTCAGGGAGCGTAGTTAAAACCGTTTCCGTATCCAAATCCATCGACGATATCTGTAAAAAATATAATTTAAAGTTATTTGAAGTGCCGATCGGCTTTAAAAATATAGCTAAGCTTATGATAGATATGTCTAATGATGTGTTTATAGGAGGAGAAGAGTCCGGGGGAATAGGTATTTCCTCCCATTTGCCAGAGAGAGATGGTACACTTATAGCCTTAATGATATTGAAGATTATGATTGTTCGTCAAAAAACATTGAACGAGCTTTTGTTCGATATTTTCAATGGGACTTATCCATATGTGTATAAACGGGAAGATCTATATTTGCACAAAGAAAAAAAAGAACTTTTGATTAAAAATTTAAAAAATAACAGTTTTAAAATACCCATGAAAGAAGACGTAATTTCTACTAATTTTACAGATGGGTTTAAATTTGAGTATAAAGACAACTCATGGCTTTTAATACGTCCATCTGGAACAGAATCACTCCTTAGGATTTACTCAGAAAGTAAGGACAAAAATAAAGCAAGTGAGTTAATAGGTAGCGTAAAGGATGAGATATGCAATTTTTAAAAAAGAAGATTTCTGTTTTTAAAATATACATAAAATGATATAATGGGTTGCTGTGGCTGTCTATGTGGGATAGTTGCAACTATTACAAATCTAAATAAATTTGAGGGCTGTTGATAATGAGTGAAATTATTGATGTGAGGGGCAGGCAGATATTGGATTCAAGAGGGAATCCTACCGTTAGTGCAAAAGTGTCGCTAGAGAGTGGCATAAGTGGTGTTGCCTGTGTGCCATCCGGGGCTTCAACCGGCGAATATGAGGCTTATGAAAAAAGAGATAACGACAGTTCGGTCTATGGCGGAAAATCGGTACATTCTGCAGTAGAGGGAATAAATGATATTATAGCAAAATCTTTAAACGGGATAGATAGTTATTCGCAGCGACTTGTGGATGATATAATGATGAACCTTGATGGTACTCAAAATAAATCCAATTTGGGAGCCAATGCAATTTTGGCGGTATCGCTAGCAACAGCCGTGGCTTCCGCGAATGAGTTGGAGATTCCGATTTACCGTTACTTGGGTGGGGTTAATGCACGTGTTTTACCCGTTCCTATGATGAATATATTGAATGGCGGAAAACACGCAAATAATATGCTTGATTTTCAAGAGTTTATGATTGTTCCAGCCGGTGCAAAATCTTTTGAAGAAGCCTTGAGAATGGGAGCGGAGGTCTATCATGAGCTAAAAAAGGTGTTGAGTGGCAGGAATATGTCTACCTGCGTCGGTGACGAGGGCGGATTCGCACCGCATCTTCAAAACAACATGGAAGCAATAGTCTTAATAATGGAAGCGATAGAAAAGGCGAGATACCAACCTGGAAGAGATATCTTTATTGCCATTGATCCTGCGGCAAGTGAGTTTTATGTTAATGGTAAATATGTTTTAAAAGAGGCAGGAAAGGAGACAATATTGGATGCGGACGAGATGGTTGCGATGTATGCCGGATACGTTGAAAGGTTTCCAATTATATCCATAGAAGACGGCATGGCAGAGGATGATTTCAACGGTTTTTCCCTATTACTTAAAGAACTAGGTGATAAGATTCAGATAATCGGGGACGATTTGACCGTCACAGACACAACTCGCATAATGAAGGCTGTTGATTCGCATTCAATCAATTCTGTTTTAATTAAGCTTAATCAAATAGGTACGTTATCCCAGACATTGGATGCAATTGAATTGACTCAAAGAAATAATATGAGCGCTTTAATATCGCACCGCTCAGGGGAAACAGAGGATACGTTTATAGCAGATTTATCCGTTTCTACTAACACGGGTTTAATTAAAACCGGTGCTCCTGCACGTTCCGAGCGAGTGGCAAAGTACAATAGGCTTTTGCAGATAGAGGAAGAATTAGGTTCAAATTCTTCATATTTAGGGCTTAAGGCGTTTAAGGGCGCAGGAAGTCGTTTGAGTTAGGCAAATATAGTTATAAATTAATATCAAATAAACACAAAAAACTTAAGCTGAGGAGGTTATTATGGCTTTTACTATCACAGATGAATGTATCGCATGCGGAGTTTGCATTCCGGAGTGCCCAAATAATGCAATTGCTGAGGGGGACATATATATTATTGATCCAAACCTTTGTACTGAATGTTACGGTTATTTTGATACGCAACAATGTGCTTCCGTCTGTCCCGTAGATTGCTGCATTCCAGATGACGACCATAAGGAAACTAAAGAGGAGTTGAAAGAGAAAGGAATGAAAGCACATCCGGATAAGAAGGATTGGAAATTCTGATCTATTCGAATTTATCTAAATCTTAATCGCGGGGCCAATAAGTGTCAATAGGCAAAGAAGATATCAAGGAATATGAATCCCATTATGAGTTAAATGCGCTGAATAAAACAGAACCGTGGCGTTTATTTAGGATTATGGGGGAATTTGTCGATGGATTCGATATCTTGCCGACACTGACCCCTGCGATAACTATTTATGGAAGTGCCAGGGTAGAAGAAAACAGCGATGTTTACCAGAAAACTAAGGAAATTGCATATAGGTTGGCCTTGAGAGGTTTCTCTATCATTTCTGGTGGTGGGCAAGGAGTTATGGAAGCCGCAAATAGGGGATGCAGAGAAGCAAAGGAACAGCATAATTTGAATGTGAGTTCTGCGGGGCTTAACATTAAGCTACCACGAGAACAAGTGGTTAACAAATATGCAGATGTTACGCTTGAATTCAGGTATTTTTTCGTAAGGAAGGTTATGCTTGTGAGATATGCTTCCGCCTATATCATGATGCCCGGAGGTTTTGGAACACTCGATGAGCTTTTTGAGACCGTAGAATTAATTCAAACCAACAAGACAAGACCATTCCCTGTTGTTTTATATGGTTCAAGTTATTGGAGCGGACTTCTTGATTGGATCAAAAACTACACACTTGCCAATTCTTACATTTCGGAGAAAGATTTTGAAATACTCAAGGTTATGGACAATGTCGACGATATAGTCAAGTATGTAACATCCTTTAACTTGTAACGGTTCTAAAATAATGATTAAAAATGATAAATGGATAGAAAAAATGGCTAAAGAGTTTGATATGATTAGCCCTTATGAAAACTCCCAAGTCAGAGAAGGTGTCATATCTTACGGGGTTTCCTCTTACGGTTACGATTTGAGAATATCAAGTGAATTCAAGATATTCACCAATATAAACAATAGCATCATAGATCCAAAAAAGTTTAGTGCCAAGTCCTTTGTCGATTTAGTGGCCGATGAATGCATTATCCCTCCTAATTCCTTTGTCTTAGGAAGATCGGTCGAATATTTTAAGATTCCAAGGAATGTCGTTACTATTTGCATCGGAAAATCGACTTACGCAAGGTGTGGGATAGTGGTTAATGTTACGCCGTTTGAACCGGAATGGGAAGGATTTGTTACCCTAGAAATTTCTAATACTACGCCCCTTCCCGCAAAGATTTACGCCAATGAGGGGATAGCGCAGGTTCTTTTTTTTGAAGGAGAGGAGCCTAAGATATCTTACAAGGATAAACATGGTAAATATCAGGCTCAGGTTGGCATAACCCTTCCGCGTTTATAATTCTATATGGTATAGCTATTTTATTATCCTTTTTCTGATGAAAAAAATAGCAGAATAAAAGAATAAAAGAATAAAAGCTATCATGATACCGGAATAGGCAAATACCATAGGGTGGAGCTTACCTTCGCCAAGGAGTCTTATCGCACTGACGGTGTAGTAAAGCGGCATAATGTAAATAAAATATTTTACAAAATGAGGAAGAGAAGAAACGGGATAAAAGACTCCGGAAAAAAGGAACATGGTTGATATTGCAATCGTGAAATAGTACGAAAAGAAATCGTAAGAGGGCGAAAATGAGGTTATTAGAAGGGACAAAGATGAAAACAGCAGTCCGTTTAGCAGTATAATTACGAGAATCAGTAACGCTAGGGGAGTCATTATCCAGCCAAAAATTATCCCTATTACTAAAACTGCAGTACCACTTATAAATGCTTTGGCTGTTCCCCATAGAATCTCACCCAGAACAATATCTTCTATGCTCACGGGAGTAAGAAGGATAGCCTCATATATTCCATTTGTAACCATTCTGGTATACGCTCCGAACGTCGATTCGAATGCTGCCGCATACATTGATGATGATGCTATTATTCCAGGCACGATATACTCAACATAAGTTATGCCGTCTATGTGATGTATAAATTTTCCTATGCCAAACCCAAGCGCTGCTAAATACAAGAGGGGCTCGAGTATATTGCCTATTAGACTCGGTTTGTAATATCGCAACCACACCACAAGGTTTCTATAAAAAACGGTAAGGGACTTTAAGCTTAGATTGGCGTTTATATTATTTATTGTGTGTATTAATTTCACTTATGTTTTGGCTATATCGAGGAATATTTCCTCTAAAGTTTTTTTATTCAAGGTAATATCGCTTATCTTTCCGTTTTTAACTATACGTCCGTGGTTTAGTATTATCATATTCTTAAACAATTTTTCCGCTTCCTCCATATAATGTGTGGACATCAGTATGGTAATCCCGCTTTTGTTCAAAAGTTGTAACTTATTCCAAATATTTTGCCGGTATTCAGGGTCAAGTCCGACCGTCGGTTCGTCTAATATAATTAAATCGGGATCGTTTATTAATGACCTTGCTATCGTAACGCGCCTCCTTAAGCCTCCCGACAAACTTGATACCTTAGAATATTTTTTTTCATTCAAGTTAAAAAAATCCAGAAGTTCATTTGATTTTTCTGCTGATTTTTTTCTATGGATACCAAAGTACATAGAATATATCGTTAAATTTTCTAACACACTCAAATCCTCGTCTAAATTGTCATCTTGAGGAACAATCCCAAGATTATATTTAATTTTTCTATAGTCGTATTTTAGATCTAAATTTTGAATGTGTATAGAGCCCGATGTAGGAGTTACGAGATGATAAAGTATTTTTAAAAGGGTTGATTTTCCCGCACCATTCGGTCCGATAAGTCCAAAAAAATCTCCGGGTTTTACGTTGAATGTGATATCGTTAAGTGCAGTAAAATTATTAAACATTTTGTTTAAATTTTTTACCGTTACGATATAATTTTGCATTCCCTCTCCCTTGCAGCATATATACCGCATATCGATAAAATGCGGATGATACCTTATTATATAATTATTAAGCATAAAAATAAATGTGATAGACATACATATGAAATTATTATAATAATTTTTAAAACGAAGATAGAATTAAAAATATGAAAATAGTTGAAATTTAAAGAAATTTTCAGTAATATAAATAGATTTAAAGAAAAAGACAAATATATCTATTTATACGCAATAATTAGCCGTATTAACCATAGAATTTAATAAATTTGCGCAATTGTTTTTTTAAAAACATAAGTGTATCATAAAAAGCGATTAGCACTTAGGGGGTTGAAGTGCTAAAATTAGACAAGATAATTTAAGATTAATGAAAAAATTTAAACAATCAATAAAGGAGGTTATCTATGAAAGTTAAGCCATTACAAGACAGAATTTTAGTTTCAAGACTAAAGGGAGAAGAAAAAACCAAGGGAGGGTTATTTATTCCCGATTCCGCAAAGGAGAAGCCGATGCAGGGAGAAGTTGTAGCAGCCGGCGGCGGTAGAATCACTGAGGACGGAAAGAAGATTCCTATGGATGTTAAGGTCGGAGATATAGTTTTATTTGCTAAATATTCCGGCAACGAGGTGAAAATAGACGATAAAGAGTATCTTATCATGAAGGAAGATGATGTTTTAGCTGTTGTAGAAAAGTAAAAATAATAAAAACTTTCAAGGTTGAAACTACTATTAATTAAATAAAAATCTAAATTCGGAGGAATAAAAATAATTATGGCAAAAGAATTAAAATTTTCATCTGAAGCAAGAGCTGAAATTCTTGCGGGCGTCAATGTTCTCGCAGATGCCGTAAAAGTAACGCTTGGCCCGAAGGGTAGGAACGTAGTTATCGAGAAATCATTCGGTTCCCCTACTATCACAAAGGACGGTGTTACCGTTGCAAAAGAAATTGAATTATCTAACAAGTTTCAGAACATGGGAGCGCAAATGGTGAAAGAGGTTGCTTCCAAAACTTCCGACACCGCCGGAGACGGGACGACTACCGCAACGGTCTTGGCCCAGGCTATTTATAGGGAAGGTGTTAAGCTTGTTACATCAGGCGCAAGTCCAATATCTGTTAAGAGAGGTATAGATAGGGCGGTTGAATCTATTGTTAAAGAGCTTAAGGCAATTTCTAAACCTATACAAGATCAGAAAGAAATAGCCCAAGTCGGAACTATATCAGCAAATAATGATGCGGCAATCGGCGCTATTATTGCTGATGCGATGGATAAGGTTGGTAAAGAGGGAGTGATAACGGTTGAAGAGGCAAAAAGCATGGAAACAACCCTTGAGGTGGTCGAAGGTATGCAGTTCGATAGGGGTTATTTGTCTCCATATTTTGTTACTGATTCCGAAAGAATGGAATGTTTTCTTGAGGATCCTTACATTTTAATCAATGAAAAGAAGATTTCTACAATGAAGGATTTACTTCCAATTTTGGAGCAGATTGCAAAATCGGGTCGCCCATTTATAATTATTGCAGAGGATGTTGAGGGTGAAGCCCTTGCAACGCTTGTGGTAAATAAATTAAGGGGAACATTAAACTGCTGCGCTATCAAGGCTCCGGGTTTTGGAGACAGAAGAAAGGCAATGCTTGAAGATATAGCAGTGTTAACCGGTGGGCAGGTCATTTCCGAAGACATCGGTATTAAGCTAGAGTCCATTACACTGAACGATTTGGGACGTGCGAAAAGAATTACTATTGATAAGGACAATACTATCGTAGTAGATGGCGCAGGTTCTAAGTCTGATATTGAGACAAGAGTCAAGCAGATTAGGGCGCAGGTAGAGGAATCCTCATCAGATTACGATAAGGAAAAATTACAAGAGAGACTCGCGAAGTTGATTGGTGGTGTCGCTGTAATAAATGTTGGCGCTGCGACAGAGACCGAAATGAAAGAAAAGAAGGCAAGGGTTGAAGACGCTCTTCACGCTACAAGGGCTGCAGTTGAAGAAGGTATCGTTTCGGGAGGCGGCGTTGCATTACTAAGGGCATCAAAGCAAATCGATACATTAAAAGGGGAGGATCGCGACGAAGACGCTGGCGCTAAGATAATCAAAAGGGCTATCCAGGAGCCTTTAAGAATGATCTCAGAGAATGCCGGAGTAGAAGGCTCGATAGTTATAGACAAGGTCCTTAATAGCGAAGGCTCTTTTGGCTATAATGCGGCGAAAGATATATATGAAGATTTACTTGAAGCCGGTATTATTGATCCTACAAAGGTTGAAAGAACGGCACTTCAAAATGCGGCGAGTGTTGCATCTCTGATGCTTACGACAGAGGCAATGGTTGCGGATAAGCAGGAAGATAATGATAAAGCCGGTTTACCGAATATGGGCGGCGGCGGTATGCCTCCGGGAATGGGCGGAATGTACTAATAGCAAGTAAGCAGATTTAATAATTTATCTAATTCCTGTCTACAAGACGGGGAATTCGTATCAGTTACAAATGCCGAAAACGCGGGGGAGTATTTCTTGCTTTTCGGCATTTGTATTTTGTGATATTGACTTTTTTTTCGTAATAGTTTAGAATTCAACTATTATGGGGCATTTGGAGCATAAAAATGATGCGGAGGCTAAAAAACCGCTAAACGTTTATGTGGTAACCTTGAGTGATACAAGGGGCGAAGATAACGATGAAAGCGGAAAATACATAAAAGAAAGGGTTTTGTCGACTTTGTGCAAAATTTCGGGGTATAAAATTTTAAGAGACGATAAGGACGATTTAGAGGGTCTTATTGTTAATGTTTGTAACGAGAGTGCTACTCCTATGACAGATGCCGTCATTATAAACGGCGGAACAGGCGTTTCTCTTAGGGATATTACTTATGAAACCCTACATGACTTGTACGACAAAGAATTATACGGTTTTGGAGAGCTGTTTAGAAGTTTAAGTTATGATAAAATAGGGTCTTCCGCTATAATGTCTAGGGCATCCGCGGGGATCTATAATAAAAAGATTATTTTTTCTATCCCCGGTTCCTTGAATGCCGTAAGACTAGCTATGGACAAGATAATACTCAATGAAATCGGCCATATTCATTATGAGATTTCAAAACATCTTTAGAATGATGAATACGATAAATGTTAAAATACGACTTTTTGCTGCTTTTAAAGAATTAATTGGGAAAAGTCAAATTGATTTACCCCTTCCTGAAAATTCGTCGGTTAGAGATGCCGTTAAAATCCTAGAGGTATCTTATCCTAAAATAAAGGATATTCTTACTGTTTCTAAGTTTGCCGTTAATTTGGAGTATCAAGATATTGAGATGAAATTGTCAGATGGGGACGAGATAACCGTTATTATGCCAGTAAGCGGGGGAATTTTGCATAATGTTGGCGAAGGACCGTTTAAATCATCAGAAATTGGCAACAAAGTCCTTATAGAAATTATTCCTGACAAAATTAATACTATGACGGTGCTTGATTTTATATCTGTTCCCTCTGCGGGTTCTGTGCTTTTGTTTAACGGAACCGTAAGAGATAATGAGGATGGTGAACCCGTAAAGTATCTATTTTATGAAGCATATAAGGAAATGGCCATAAAAGAAATGCAAAAATTAATAAATAAATCATTTAGCGAATATGAACTCTTAAGGATTGCTGTAATACATAGGGTAGGAAGAATAAATATAGGTGACATCTCTATATCGATCGGGGTTTCAAGCCCTCATAGAAAAGATTCATATTTGGCATCAAAGTTCTTAATAGATAATATAAAGGAAACTGTTCCTATTTGGAAAAAAGAGACGCTTAGTAGCTTATCTAAATGGAAACGAATCTGAAATTATTTAAAAATAAGGAATAATCAATCATATGAATGAGCTGTCTCTCGGTATAGATATAGGTTCCACGACGGTTAAATTTGCGATATTGGATAAAAACCTTAATGTAATTGAAAAAAACTATATTAGGTCCAATGGAGAGTCTTCTAGAACAGTATATAATATACTAAAAGAAGTGTTTAGTAAGTATTCCGAGGAATCATTTTACTCTATCGGGGCTACGGGTTCGGGTTCAAGGACAATTGGCGATATTCTGGGGATACCGAATATCAATGAGCTTGTTGCTCAAACCGAGGCGATAAAGCACTTGTATCCCGATGTTAGAACGGTCATAGAGATGGGAGGGCAAGATTCAAAATTTCTTATCTTAAGGAGAAATAAAGAAACGGATGAGCTTTTTCTTGAAGATTTTGAATTGAACGATTTGTGTGCGGCAGGGACGGGTTCTTTCCTTGACCAGCAGGCGGAAAGGCTTAATATTGATATTGAAAATGAATTTGGACGACTTGCATTAGAATCAAAAAATCCTGCAAAAATTGCAGGAAGGTGTACTGTTTTTGCCAAGTCGGATATGATCCATCTTCAGCAGGTTTCAACACCTATTTCCGATATAGTGGCAGGGTTGTGCTATGCGGTTGCAAGAACATTTATCGGAACAATTGCAAAGGGGAAGAAATTTGAAAAACCTATCATTTTCCAAGGCGGTGTTGCATATAATAAAGGAATGATAAAAGCATTTGAGGATATTTTAGGGCTTAAAAAAGGCGAGCTTATAATACCTGAACACCATACGGTTATGTCAGCTATAGGGATTGCAATGATATCCCGTAGGGAAAAAAGATTAAAATTCAACGGACTTGGCACCCTCAAAAAATTTATTGAACAAAACAGATTAACCGGCAGGTATCGTGAAAAATTAGAAGAACATATATCCAGAAATGGTTGCGCAAATTCTAACGGTGTTGATATCTTGAGGGCTTATTCCGACCTTACCGTTCCTATTTATATAGGGGTTGATACCGGGTCTGTTTCAACTAATATTGTTTTATTAGATGAAAACCAAAAGCTTTTAATTAAGAAATATAAGAAAACTAGTGGCAAACCCATAGAGACTGTCAGGAATGCGCTATATGAGATATTGACAAGCTTAAAGGCCTACAATATACATGTAGAAGTTAAGGGAGTTTGTACTACAGGTTCGGGAAGATATTTGATTGCGGACTACATTGGTGCGGATATCGTAAAAAATGAAATAACGGCTCAGGCGAAAGCGGCTGTTTTCATAGATAAGGATGTGGACACAATTTTTGAAATCGGTGGCCAAGATTCTAAATACATAAGGATTGATAATGGTGTTGTTATCGATTTTGAAATGAATAAAGCATGCGCAGCAGGTACGGGATCGTTTTTAGAGGAACAAGCTCAAAAACTTAATATCGATATAATCAAAGAGTTTTCGGAAAAAGCGTTTAATGCAAGTAGTTCTTGTAACCTTGGCGATAGATGTACTGTTTTTATGGAATCGGACCTTGTTTCCCATCAGCAAAAGGGTGCTAATAAGGATCAACTCATAGCGGGGCTTGCATACTCTATTGTGGAAAATTATTTAAATAAAGTTGTTCTTGGAAAACCGGTGGGAAAGCACATTTTTTTCCAAGGGGGTGTTGCATTAAACTCGGCGGTTGTGAGCGCTTTTGAAGCTATTTTAAATAAAAAAATTATTATTCCAGACCATAATGAAGTTACCGGAGCCATCGGTAGCGCTCTCATAGCATTTGAGCATCATGGGCAATCTAAATTTGCCGGTTTTGATTTAAGGGACAGGCAATATTTTCAAGAATCGTTTGAATGCAAAAAATGCACGAACTTATGTGATGTGAATAAAGTTACGGTTGAACAGGAACCGGCACATTATTATGGAGCGAGGTGCGATATATTTGAAATTGACAAAGGAAAGAGAAAAAAAGGCGAGAATTTTTTTAATTTTAGAAAAGAACTGTTATGCAGGGATTATTCTAAAGAAAATGAAAACGACTATTCAAAACCTCGTATTGGTATTCCCTTGTGTCTTGAGACTTACGACCTATTTCCTTTTTACAATACATTTTTTAGCAAAATCGGTTTCAACATTATTTTATCCGACGAAACTAATAGGCAAATTGTAAATTTATCCAATGCATTATCGGTATCGGATACCTGTTTCCCTGTCAAGATAGCACTAGGGCATATTAGAAATCTCATAGATAAAGGGATAGACGCCCTATTTTTGCCTGCACTGGTAAATAGGGAAAAAAATCACGATTTTCAGGCAAATACGTATCAATGTCCGTATATTCAGGGTATTCCTTTTACTACAAAATCGCTTTTAGATTTTGATAAAATAAATTGCGTAATGCCCCAGATACGTTTATTTGAAAACAATCGCGATCATAAGCTCACTATAGAGAGCATGGCAAAGCAATTAAAGAGTTTCCATATTCCAAAGGGTAAGCTCACAAGCGCTTTTAATGATGCGATGGAAAAGCAAAAAAGATTTTTTGAATTGTTAAAAATTAAAGGGCGGGAGGTTTTAGAGAAATATGATGATATAACTGTGTTAGTTGGCAGGCCCTATAATACACAAGATGAGGGTATTAATCTTTCTATCCCAAATAAGATAGCTACCCTGGGTAAAACCGTTATTCCGATGGATTTTCTTGATCTCAGCGTGGTTTCAATACAGGGCGAACATGACAATATGTTCTGGCATTCCGGCCATAAGATTTTATCAGCGGCCAAAATAATAATGGATAACCCAAAATTGAATGCTATCTATCTCACGAATTACGCTTGTGGCCCTGATTCATTTATTAAAAGTTTTTTTGCAGACTATATGAAATCCAAACCGTTTCTCGAATTAGAAATAGATGAACACAGTGCAGATACGGGATATATTACAAGGCTTGAGGCTTTTTTCGACAGTATAAGTGAATTTAAAACAGTAACGGCTTAGTTGTAAATGGAATGGATGGTACCTTTATATCTCGTTTGTAACATAATCGTAGCCAGCTAGAATTGCTTTTATGCTATTTTTATTTTCAGCATCATTTTTTGATAATGAGGCAAGTTCACCACAGACCAAATTGGTATCAAGAAGCTCGCTTTTTGCTATAAATGCCCCTATTAATGCAATATAGGGACTGACTTTGTTTTTTCCCATCATTTCTGTGTTTATTACCTTTTCTACGGGAATTTTATATATATTATCAGTTTTTTCCCTTAATTTTTCTGTTACCATATCGTTATCGGCAAGAAAATAGTTGCAAACGTTAAATGCCGAATAGTTGGAAAAAATCAGGGTATCTTTATTTATAAACGGTAAATAGTTTAACAACGAATGAAAATCCAAGCTAATTATGGCGTCAATGTATGGAGAGCAACTTGTTGATTTAAATTGTCCGACCCTTATAATGGAATGCGTAGGGCTATAGTTCGAAATATTAGATAAAGGCTTAATTGAAAGCGACACATTAAAATTTTCTTTTTTTAATGCAAGATAAATCAATTGGCTTAAAGTCTTTATTTCCTTAAAATCAGAACCGTTTAGTATTAGACTGTAATTTATATTTTTCATCGTCAATCACACGTTTTTATTTAATATTTATTTTACTTTCTAGGGATTTTTTTATTCTAACCCTTTTTCTTTTTTTTAATTTTATAGCATTATGAGGGCAAATATCTATGCACAGATTACAAAGTGTGCATATCGACCCGTCAATAATTACATTTTTATCTTCGGCTATCATAATTGCGGGACATTTTGTCAGCTGATAACAGAGTCTGCATTCAAATTTTTTACAAGTGTTGTTGTCGATATAAAGATATTTTAAGTAGTTTAGATTTCTCCCGTTTTTTGCATTATTTTCACAACTATTACCTAAAAATATAAGGAAGGAATCATATTTTTCTTTTATATCTTGGAAGCGAATACCCTCTTTGAGAACCACTTTTTTAATTGATTTTAGTAATGGATTTTTTATAATGTCGTTGATATTATAAGCGGTATCATTGACAGATTTATAAACAACGATCGTCATCTTAAACTTAGAATTTAAATTGTTTACAGTCTTCGCAAACATGCTTATCTGTTCTGTAAATCTTGAAAATGAAACAAAAATGTACAACGTTTTATTCAAATCCCTTGGGTTTAAATTTGTTGCAAAATAAAGAGGATTCTTAATCGTTAATAAATTAGGGAAAGAATATTTTAGAGAACTTGACTTTACCAGTGCAAAGCATTCATCATCCCCGATTAGAAAATTTTTTGCCGCAGATTTATCATCTTTTAGTTTATGCAAAAAGGTAAATAAATTGCATCCTATGCAAAAAGTTGATTCAACCTCAATATTTGATAACACAAAATCATTAATGCAGAACCAGCAATTATTTTCTTCGGATGCAAACCTCAAATGTTCATACCTTAAAACAGATTTGCTACTTTTGACAAATTTTACAAGCGGATAACGCAAAATATGATAATCGTCAAAAATATAAATGTTTTTGTAATAATCGTTACAGTGGTTCTTGATCACATCGTTGAGTTCGTCAGTCTCAAAAGGGTTTAGCAGATTAAAAAGGATAATATCCGAATTTTCCGAGAATTCGGTATCTTCAAGAATTTTATGGAAATTTTTTGCATCGGAAAAAACAAGATTATCGCTGTTTTTTCCTTTAAATATTTCGAAAGATTTTCCAATATTCTTGAAGTATCTGAGACTTTGCTTTAAGCCAATATCTAATTTTTTACCGGCACCGTAACTATTTTTAGTTTTCAATTGAAGTGACTGTTTCTTTTCCGTTCTCTCGGTATATGCTTCACGTTTACCAAGTTTAAATTCATACAACGCTGATTCGTCTAGGTATATTAAAACGGGTAATTTCAGCCTCTCAGAGAGTTCGAAATAACGAGACAAGGATTCCGAAAAATCATCTATTTTGTAATAATTATATATCGGAAATATGTTTTTTAGATTGGAATAAAAATTCTGAACATTCTTTTTTTTAAAAAGAATTAAAACAATGCCGCCGTTTAAATTTTCGTTATTAAAAAAATATTTTTCTAAGTAATTAAAATTAAAAAAAGATTGATCAGAAGCTAGGCACATAATCCTCTGGTGTATTACACTAAGAGAATAAATTGAAGTCCAGAGAAGGTCCGTATTGGAATATGTTTTCAAGCATGATAAATTTAATCTTTCAGGTAACAGAGGTGCCAGGTTGTCGTCAAAGAAAATATTTTTTATTCCACTGTTCACTGCGCTTTTCGACAGAAACTCAGTTCCGCTTATAAGTTCATTATTTCTTTTTTCAAGATGCAGGCTTGTATTTTTCTTAAATATTCGCATAATAATCCGTTAATTTAGATTGATCTACATAGATATCACGCTTATGCGTTAACGGTACATGATACCATAATATTTGATTATAAGGAAGAACAAAAAATATTCTAAATACCCGTTGATTTTTTAAGCGAAATTTATATCAAAAAAAACAAAAAATGTGTTACAATGTCAAATTACGTAAGTTTGAGGTTAGAACATGAATGTGCGTAAGATATTCGACTGCTACTCATTTATTCTCTATCAAAGGGTCGGGAATGGACGGCCTTTTGCCTATGGACGCGCAACATGAGGTTTTTAGATCTGCATAAAAACTAAATTTTCTTAAAAAATATTATTAGGGGGGTATCTTTTGCATCAGATAATTTATTACTTTATTGCATTTTTATGGGCTATATTCACTGGTTTCATGTTTTCGGCAACGGGAGCAGCGGGCGGTATACTTTCAAGTTTTGGATTTATCACTATCTTAAATGTTCCTGTCGCTAATTCCGTAAAGGTAATGAGCGAGATACTCGTGCTGATATCACCCATTATTATTTTATTTTTTTATTTAAGGCAGGAAAGGTTCAGAAAATTAAGAAAAGTACTGTTTTTTGTTGGTTTTACACTTGGAATAGGCGCTGTTTTAGGGGCGCTGTTCGGTTCATGGTTTTCTAAAACATACATGTCTAACCTTAAGTCTTTCAAATATTTTTTCGGATACATAGCCTTTATGGTGGCTGCGTTAATGATTTATAAAGTCATCAGACAAAGAGGAAACAAGGATAAGCGAAAGGCAGATTGTGATATCCATGAATCCGATATACTAAAAGAAGGAGAAATGAGTAAATTTTCGTTCAAAAAAATTAATTTTAAGGTTGACGGTAAATATTATTCTATATATCCTATTTTTATATTTTTTGTCGGTTTTTTGGTGGCAGTCCTTGCGGCCGGGTTCGGGGTTGGCGGCGGTTTTTTATTTGTTCCGTTTTTAACGGATATAATAGGATTCCCAGTTTTTTTGGCGGCGGCGATAAGCGTTTTATCTGTTTTAATCATAGCCATTGTGAGTGTTTCTGTTTATGTTTCAATGGGCGCTCCTGTGATCGTACCTCTTCTGGCTGTGAGTGTGGTAGGGATTTTAATAGGCTCCACAATAGGACCGAAGCTTTCCAAGCATGTTAATAATGAATGGCTAAGATATGCCGTGATAGGTTTATTAATTTTTATAGGCATAGCATATGTATTTAAGCCTTAAACGCGGATAGGATATG
The DNA here is from genome assembly GCA_964631685.1 of uncultured Actinomycetes bacterium. Lineage (GTDB taxonomy): Bacteria > SZUA-79 > SZUA-79 > Acidulodesulfobacterales > Acidulodesulfobacteraceae > Acidulodesulfobacterium. Next base: position 84,581 of record CAZVZU010000007.1, read on the forward strand.
TTACGATTTTCCGGTTTCTCCGTATGATTTAATTCCAAGTTCTTCAAGTTGTTTATTTCTGACGGACGAAGGTGCGTCAGACAATGGACAGTACGCTTTTTGTGTTTTAGGGAAGGCTATAACGTCCCTGATAGAATCTTCATTTCTGAGGATCATTAATATTCTGTCAATACCGAAGGCAATGCCGCCATGTGGCGGGGCCCCGAAGCTTAATGCGTTGAGCAGAAATCCAAATTTAAGCCTCGCATCCTCAGGTGATATGGAAAGAATTTTAAAAATTTTATTTTGTAATGCAGGATTGTGAATTCTAATACTGCCTCCTCCAATTTCTTCTCCGTTAAGAACGAGGTCATAGCTGTCGGATTTAACGGATAAAGGGTTTGTTTCTAGAATGTCTAAATCGTTTGCAGAGGGAGAAGTGAATGGGTGGTGGACCGAAACAATCTTTTTTTCTTCTTCTGAGTGTTCAAATAGTGGAAAGTTAACAACCCACAGAAGATCGAAAGTTTTCTCAGGGATAAGCCCATATTTTTTTGCTAGATAAAGCCTAAGTTTTCCCAGAACGGAATTAGCTATCTTTTTCGTATCGGCTTGATAAAATATGATATCCCCGTTTTTTGCCGATAATTTTTCAATTAGTTCTATCCTCTCTTTATCTGTAATGAATTTGGATATTCCACCTTCCAATGCTTTGTCTGAACCGACCTTGGTCCATGCGAGACCCTTGCCGCCATAATCTTTAATAATTGATAAAAGTCCGTCTATATCCTTTCTTGAAAGGATATTTGCTCCATTCGGCAGGCATATTGCTTTTATAGTTCCACCCTTATGCAATGCGTCTCTGAATACGTTCAGGGATGCATTCGCAAAAACATCGGATAAACAAGCGATTGTTAACTCAAACCTTGTATCGGGCTTATCGCTTCCATACTTATCCATGGCCTCTTCATAATCCAATATTTTAAAGGGTATATTGATTTTTATATCAAGTAATGTTTCAAATATATTGACGAAAAATTCTTCGGTAACCGCCATGATATCGTCCATTTCCACAAAAGACATCTCCATATCCAATTGTGTAAATTCCGGTTGTCTGTCCGCCCTCAAATCTTCATCCCTAAAGCATCTGACAATTTGATAATATTTTTCAAAACCACTAACCATAAGAATCTGCTTGAATAACTGCGGAGATTGTGGAAGCGCGAAAAAATGACCGCGATTCAGCCTGGAAGGGACCAAAAAATCCCTCGAGCCTTCGGGTGTGCTTTTTGTTAGAAAAGGAGTTTCTATGTCCAAAAAACCCCTCTTATTCAAGAATTCTCTTATTAAAAATGTAAATTTAGACCTAAATATGAGATTATCTTTTAATCCCTTTCTTCTTAAATCCAGATATCTGTATTTAAGCCTTATCAGTTCGTTTACCTCTGTTTCTTCCTCTATTTGAAACGGGAGGGTTTCGCAGGTATTAAGTATTATCGCTGAGTTTACTAAAAGTTCAATTTTACCAGTCTTCAGTTGTTCGTTTTCGGTTCCCTCCGGCCTTTTTCTCACAATACCGGTGACGGATAGAACATATTCATTTTTCAGCTTTTTTGCTATTGCGAATAGGTCTTTTTCAATATTTTCATCGAATACTATCTGTATGATTCCGGAGTAATCTCTTAAATCTATAAATATTAATCCGCCGTGGTCTCTGTGGCGCATGACCCAGCCTTTAAGCGTATACTCTTTTCCTATACCCTTTTCGTTAATGTTTTCGCATAATGTTCTGTTGCATTTTTCCATAATCTTATTCAAGACCTCTCTGTCTGTAAAAGTATAAATAACATTAAAAAACAGGATGGATATAAAAATTTAGTCTTTTAGTTTATACCTTTGCAGTGTATTATGTCAATAAAAATTTATCCATCTCCCTTTCTAATGCATAATTTTTAAATAACAAGTTGATATGATTTTCTGATTCTATCTCGTTGATTGACGAATTATCAAATTTTTCGCTGAGTTCTTTTACGCATGCATAATTTATAATTTGATCTTTTTTTGAATATACCAAATCAAAAAAGATCTTTTGCCTATTAATATTGTATGTATAATCTTTCCGGAAATTGCTGCTAAAATATCTTACATATTTAAAATCGTTTATTATTACTTGAGGGAGTGTTCTTTGTATGTCAACCATGGCATTTTTTAAAATATTTTTATCGCAAGTCGAATATGCATCTTTTAAGAATATTTTTATGGTTCTGTCGAACGATTTTTCCATGCTTTTTATAAAATCGTCTGTTATTTGAATATTATGACAGCCCGCTATCAGCATAACCCTGCTTGTTTTATGTGGGTATAGATATGCATATTCTAAGGAAATTTGCGCGCCCATGGAGTGACCAATTAAAATAAGCCCGGTATCTTTATTGAGTAGTCTTGATGTAATATTATTTATACTTTTAGCATAATATCTAATTCCTTCGCTAACGGGAATATCGTTCATCCTTGTATCAACGCGATCTTTTTCGATTATAGATCTAAAATGAAATGGCAGGTCTACAACCAGAACACTAAAATTTTCGCCATATTTTTTTTTTATGTAATCGTAAATGGAAAGCATTGAAAGGTGGTTGCCACCGGCTCCGTGAATCAAGACGATGGCTTTAGGCTTAGTTTTATGTCGGCATTTGTGTAGCAAATAAAAGGTTTTTACGTCTTCTGTTTTAATGTACGACATTATTTAAAAAATAGTTGAATTATGGTATATTTAACAGTTAGGTATTATGTGTGATTAATAGACTGCCTACGATTATAACACAATAAAATAGCATAATGATTTTCATAAAAAAATTAATATATTATTACTACCAAAAAAGACTTAAAAAGGATATTTCACACCAAAAAAAACCAAGGCATATCGGAATTATTCTTGACGGCAACAGAAGGTATGCGGAGAAATACGGGCTTGAAAGCATCTCTAGAGGACACAAAAAAGGTGCAGATAAGCTAGAAGAGGTTTTATCGTGGTGTATTGAACTAGATATTAATATAGTTACCGTTTGGGCTTTTTCCACCGATAATTTTAAAAGGAGCGAGTCCGAGGTAGACTATTTGTTTAAAATCATAAAATACCAGCTTGAGTGTTATATTAATTCAAAATTTGTTGATGAAAATAAAATAAGGGTTTCTGTTATCGGCAAAAGAGCCCTTCTTCCAAAAGACCTCATAACCGTGATAGAAAGGTTGGAAGAGAAGACGAAGAATTATTCCAACCTTAGGCTTTATATTGCATTGGGATACGGCGGAAGGCAGGAGATATGCGACGCTTTTATAAAGTTTATTTCTGATAACATTTCTGATGTAATTGAATGTGGTTGCGCAGATGATATATCGGATGCGGACGGTAGTACGACCTTTCAGAGTAAATCTGAACAATTTCTTGAGGGAATAGAATCAAATAAGGATGCTGGTAAATTTAGCTATCTATCCGATATCGTTACAATAGAAAACATATCTAAGTATCTTTATGTAAAAGACTCTCCCGATCCTGATTTAATTATTAGAACGAGCGGCGAAGTTCGACTTTCGGGATTTCTTTTGTGGCAAAGTGTTTACAGCGAGTTTTATTTTTGCGATGCTTATTGGCCGGAATTTAGAGAAATAGATTTTTTAAGAGCTATAAGAAGTTATCAATCTCGTCATGTTCGTGCCGGGGAGTGATTCATATCGCGACCTTGCTTTTGGGTATGGCTATATATCCTGAATCACCTAAATATTTTGAGGGTACAAATGGCTTTTAACAAGACGCAAAAAAAGACTATTATGGCAATGAGTTCCGTTGTTGGATTGAGGATGCTCGCCGTATTTCTTGTTTTGCCCATTTTTGTCCTTTTTGCTGAAAAATTTACGTCAAATCTTATTTTAATAGGGTTGGCTTTCGGTATATACGGGCTCTCAAGGGCAATATTTCAGATACCCTTTGGTTATTTTTCCGATAAAATAGGAAGAAAAAATGTGCTGTTTTTTGGAATGTTATTATTCGGCATCTTGACGTTTATAATAGGGTTCTCCTCCAATATTTATGAACTGATTTCCTTGAGATTCTTGCAAGGAGTTGCGGCCGAAAGTTCCGTTGCTTTTGCGCTGGTGTCTGATACGGTTTCGGAAAAGGATAGGACGAAAGCTTTGGCTTTTTTGGGCATGCCTATAGGATTAAGTTTTGTCGTGGGTATAGTTTTAGGGCCGTTTTTATCGTTTTATTTCGGTTACCCGTTTTTATTTTATCTCTCCGGTATCCTGGGTATGCTGTCTGCTTTTTCCATATTAATATGGGTAGAAGAACCGAAAAGTCGAAAAATGCTTAAAGAGATAGAAATTTCCTTCAAAGACGTTATAAAAATAGTAAAGAATAAAACATTGGCGAACCTCTCTATCCAGGGCTTTTTATTATCATTTTTCATGACCATTTTCTTTTTTAGTATGCCGTTAATAGTCAAAAATGAGATTGGAACGGGTTATTACTATAAGATTCTTATTCCTATGGTAATCTTCTCGCTTTTTGCGATGATGAAGGCATCAAAGAAAGCCGATATGGGATATGAAACAAAACTTTTAAAGCTTAGCTACATTTTAATGGCTGCTTCAAGCCTCTTTATTTTTTCAAATTTTGCCGGCTATATGTTACCAATAATTATTGTAGGCGGCATTCTTTTTTTTACTGGTTTTTCAATTACGGAACCGATAATGCCTTCGTTGGTTTCAGCAACATCGGATAAATCTTTTATTGGAACGTCAATGGGGATTTACAATACATTCCAATTTTCCGGAAGTTTTTTTGGTGGAAGCATTGCGGGTTTATTATTTAAATATTATTACGGTTTGATTCCGGCTATACTCGCTATATCTTCATTAGCCTGTTATTTTTTGATAATGAGGTTAAAAAAATAAACTAAGGTTACAGCAGTATGTTTGCAGTAGAGATATTTTAAATTATGTAGATTTTGAGATGTCTGATATCGTAGCTTTGACGGAACTGCCAAGTTCGGTGTAATTTGATTAAAAGCCTGATATGTGTTTAAATACACATAAGTAAAGATATGTTTACATCTCATACATTATTAAGGAGGCAAGGATAATGGTTTATGATTTAGTTATAATCGGTGGGGGACCGGCAGGGTTGTCCGCGGCAATATATGGACTTAGAGCTCGGCTTAATCTTATTTTAATAGAAAAAATGGCCATTGGTGGTCAGATTGCACTTTCTGATAATATCGGAAATTACCCCGGCTTTCCGTCCCTTTCCGGTGCTGAACTTATACAAAAATTTGAGGAACATGCGTTAGGGCTCGGTCTAAATATTGTTTATGATGAAATCAAAGATATAACCGACGGAGGCAGGTGTAAGACTATAAGAGGTGCAGAAAGGACTTATAAAGCAAAGACCGTCATTATAGCCGTTGGTGCGTCCCCTAAAAAAATTAATATACCTGGGGAGAAGGAATTTACCGGAAGGGGAGTGTCATATTGTGCAACTTGTGATGGCCCGTTCTTTAGGGACGATGATATTGCGATCATCGGAGGAGGAGACACGGCGGTTAAGGAAGCCAATTATCTTACGAGAATAGCTAAATCTGTGGTTCTGATCCATAGAAGGAAGGAACTGAGGGCAGAAAAAATAATTCAAGAAAGGCTTCATGATGCAAAAAATGTTACCTTAACATTAGAGCACATACCTATATCCATTAACGGGGAAAAGACGGTAGAGTCGGTGACCATAGAGAATGTAAAGACCAAGAAACGGGAAACAATTCCCGTAAAGGGCGTGTTTATTTTCATTGGAATCAAGCCGCAAACGTCTTTCCTGAAAAATTTAGCAAAGGACGAAAACGGTTTTATAAAAACGGATCACTATACCTTGATGACTTCAATACCGGGTGTTTTTTGTGCCGGTGATGCGCATTCAAAAAAATTACTCCAGGTTACAACGGCAGTCGGTGAAGGTGCCATTGCCGCAACCTCCGCAATAGAGTTTGTATGTGACGCTTGCTAGCTATTAGTAGGAGAGTGTCTTGACGTCATCATCCATGACCATCTCGACGACGTAAGCTCCACCGACTACGCCCGAGCATTCATCGATCAGGTCTTCTTTTTTAAAGTCGTTCAATTCAAGGGCAGGTGTGCATATCTTAAAAACAACACCGGCTCTGTAGGCGTCTTTAATGAAATCGTAGACGGATTTAGGGCTACCCTCTTTAACCCATAAATTTTCAGCTACCCCCTTTTTCATTAACAGACCGGCGTCAGCCGTTAAGACAACCTCTACCTCATAGTCCATTACTGCGGCAGCCGTGGCTTGAAAAAAAGGCGCACCAAGCGTATGAGGGTTGGCAGGCGTAGTGTTTTGAAGCATAATGAAAAGTTTGTTCGCCATTACATTTCTCCATTTTATATTGCGAATAACACGCGCAAGCAGTTAATTTATTGCATAATAAAATTATGAAAAGCAGTAAGATATTTTCATTGATTCCCTTACCTCTTTGATAATTTCCGTAGAGATAATTTTGGCCTTGCCGGTTCCGGTCAGGAGGATATCCCATATTTCATCTTTATTGTTCAGGTAATAGGACCTCCTTTCATTCATTGGCTCAAGAATTCTTTTAAGGACAATAAGAAGGTTCTCCTTGCATTGCACGCACCCTATTTTACCTTTTTCACAATTGTATTTGGTTTCTTTAACAAGAGCCTCATCCGAAAACGCCTCGTGATAGGAATAAACGGTACAAACTTTCGGATTTCCTTTGTCGGTCGGGTGAATTCTATTTTTATCCGTTAATGCCGACCTTATTTTTGATTTTAGTAAATCTGCATTATCAGAAAGGTTAATCGCATTTCCGTAGGATTTGCTCATTTTAAGTTTCCCATCGAGTCCGACTAATTTTGGAAATTTATCTATCATGGCAAAGGGCTCTACCAACTTTCCGTTGTATAAATCATTGAATTTTCTGATTATTTTTCTTGCAAGTTCTATATGGGGTAGCTGATCAATACCTACAGGCACTAGGTCAGCTTTAAAAATAGCAATATCGGCGGTCTGGCTTACGGGATAACCTAAAAAACCGTAGGTTAATTCCTTATAACCCCTTTCTTTAACCTCTGTTTTGATCGTTGGGTTATGTTTTAGGGGATTAATGGATACAAGCATTGAAAAAAAGGTTGTCAATTCGGAAATTTCCGGCAACATGGATTGAATCACTATAGTGGATAAATCGGGATTAATGCCGCAAGAAAGATAGTCTAGCGCTACAAGAAATATATTTTCCCTGAGGTCTTCGGGGTGCTCAAAATTTGTGGTAAGCGCTTGAATATCAGCAATTAGAATAAATGTCTCATACTTATTTTGTAGCTTAATTCTATTCCTTAGCGAGCCTGCGTAGTGTCCAAGATGAAGAGGTCCTGTGGGCCTATCCCCTGTTAATATCCTTTTATATTTAAATTTAGATTCATCGGCTATCGTCGTATTATCAGTTTTTGAATCCATTACGGTTTGCCCTTGTATATAGGTTCTATATGTGAAAGTTAAATTATAATATGTTATAATAAGATAAACAAGGGCAAAATAAAATAACGGTGGTGCAATATGCTGGCTAGAATAAGCGAAAACAAGAATATTATGAATAAATATAGCGATATAAGGACAAAACAGAAAATAATAAAGGATCTGTTAAAGAAAAAAAGAGCCGTCCTTTTAGCGCATAATTATCAGAGAAATGAGATCCAAGAGATTGCCGATTTTCAAGGGGATTCACTGGAGCTCTCAATAAAAGCAAATAAAATAGAAGCAGATATTATTGTTTTTTGCGGTGTAAAATTTATGGCGGAGAGTGCCGCCATAATGAATCCAGATAAACTTGTTATCCTTCCGAACGAAAATGCGGGATGCCCCATGGTGGATATGATAACCGCCAAGGATATTGTTAATCTGAAAAATGACAATGAGGGCGCCCCTGTCGTTGCCTATGTGAATACGTCGGCTGAATGCAAAGCGGTTTCCGATATATGTTGCACTTCTGCCAATGTAGTTAAGGTTGTGAATTCTCTACATAGTAAAAGGGTTATAATGGTGCCTGACAAACATCTTGGAAGTTACGCGCAAAAATTTACCGACAAAGAGATAATAAGTTGGCCGGGATATTGCCCGCCTCACAAAAGGACTACGCCGGAAGATGTCGCAATTTTAAAGAAACAATATCCCGGGGCATTATTCATAGCACATCCCGAATCCACACCGGAGACCCTTAATGTTGCAGATCATATCTCATCTACCTCGGGTATGTACAAATTTGTTCGTGAGTCCAATGCAAAATACTTTATCATCGGTACGGAGCAAGGCATAATGTACAAAATGAGAAAGGAAAATCAAGATAAGGTTTTTATTTCGTCAAATAGAGGTCTTATTTGTCCTAATATGAAAAGAACCCATTTGGAAGATATTATAAATGCCCTATCAAATATGAAAAATATTATTGAAATTCCTGAGAATATCAGACTTCAAGCGAGAAAATCTATTGAAAATATGCTTGCTCTTTAGTATAATAATGTCTTTTAACGATAATATAAGTGTGAAAAAGGGCGAAAAACATCAAAAGCTTAGATTTTCAACATTTGATATTTAAACTCCAAAATTTTTGGTCTGATTTTGGGTGTGTAGTCTTAGAGCCTTACGATATGGAGGTTGGAGCCGCTACTTTTGCGCCTTATACATTTCTTAGGTGTCTTAAAGGAGAGGATTGGCGGGTTGCCTATGTGCAGCCTTCAAGAAGGCCTACGGATGGAAGGTATGGATATAATCCGAATAGGCTTGGGCGGTACTATCAATTTCAGGTCATTATTCAGCCATATATAAAAGATGCTCAGGGGATTTATCTTGAAAGCCTGGAAAGTGTCGGAATTAATCCCAACATGCACGATGTAAGGTTTGTAGAAGACGACTGGGAGTCCCCTACCTTAGGGGCATGGGGTCTTGGTTGGGAGGTATGGCTTGACGGCATGGAGATAACGCAATTTACCTATTTTCAGCAGATTGGCGGTGTGCCTCTTGCTAAGCCTGCGATTGAAATTACCTATGGATTAGAAAGAATCGCGATGTATCTTCAGGAGAAAGACTCTGTTTTTGATTTGCAGTGGAACGGAAATATGAAATACGGTGATGTTCACAGAGACGATGAACTGCAGTTTTCTACATACAGCTTTGAATTTGCTGATGGAGAGATGCTGTTTGCACTTTTTGACATTTACGAAAAGGAATCTAAAAGGCTTTTTTTGTCGAAAAATAAAGCCGTTGTCAAGCCCGCTTATGAGTACTGCCTTAAGTGTTCCCATGTTTTTAATTTATTGGATGCGAGGGGGCTTATAAGCGTTTCCGAGAGAATGAACTATATATTAAGGGTGAGAGGCCTAGCCGAGGGTTGCGCGAAACTCTATATAAGTGATGCGGATAAAGATAGGGCAGAAGGAAAAGAGTAAAAACAGTTTATGCTTATGGTTGGTAGTCAGCAATCAGTAATTGTTAATAATAAGTTAAATCTTAAACGGTAAAAATTAAAGTGAGCGAGTTTCTCTTGGAAATTGGTTCCGGTGAGCTTCCGTATGCCGAGGTCAGGGATATCCCTGCCGCGCTTTCGGATCGCCTTCGAAGTTTTTTTAAAAAAACTTCATTGCTCTTAAAAGAGCCTATTGTCCACTCCTATGCGACGTCCAAGCGCGTTGTTGTTATTGCTGAAGATATTCCCATAAAGACCATTGATAGAGAAATAGAGATAGTGGGGCCCCCTTTAAATATATCTTATAATGGGGACACCCCGGCGTTGCCATTGGTGCGATTTATGGAAAAAAACGGAATTTCGGATAAAAAGAAGCTCTATATAGTTCGTCAGAAGAGGGGCGATTACATGGCTTGTAAAAAGACCATCAATGGAAGGTTGTTACAAGATTTATTAAACGAAAATATTCCTGATATCATTAAAAATATACCTTTCAAAAAGTCAATGTTTTGGATGGATAGGGATATTCGTTATTCCAGGCCTATTTTATGGATTTTATCGCTTTTTGACGGAAAACCTCTCGAATTTTATTATGGAGATATCAAGGCGGGGGACTCTACCTATCTTGCGGAAAAGGGTATGTATAAGATGTCGCGCGTAAAAGTGAATGATTTAAAGGATTACTTTGAATTGATTTCTAAAAACGGAATCATCCTGAAAAATGGTGAAAGACGTGTATTTATAGAAAAAGAGCTTGACGCTGCCGCCAAAAAATTAAAATTGGATATAGCCGAATATGAAGATGATTTTATGGATGAAATTGTGGGGCTGACCGAAACGCCGCACGCTATCGCGGGAAGTTTTGATAGGAAATTTATGTCTGTTCCGGAGGAGCTTTTGTCGATAGTTATGCGAAAACACCAAAGATTTTTCCCGTTAAGAAATGACAATAATTTGATGCCGCATTTTATAGGTATTGCCAATATAACGCCCGATAATCTCATTGTAAATAAAGAGGGGATAGAACGTACAGTTCGTTCCGGCTATTCCAAGGTTTTAGCCGCAAGGCTCGCCGATGCAGATTTTTTTTACGGAGAAGATATTAAACACCCCCTTTCATATTTCGTAGAAAAGACTAAGGATATTTTATTTTACGAGGGTTTAGGGTCGTATTTTGACAAAATGAAAAGAGTAGATGGTATCGGCTCGTTTATAATAAAAGAATATAATTTTCCAGAAGAGGATGCTCCGCAGTTTGTTAGCGCGGCAAATTTACTAAAATTTGACCTTGCAACCCATATTGTATACGAATTTCCTGAGATGCAAGGGATAGCGGGCAAAATCTATGCAAAAAGGGCAAAAGAGAGTGAAGTTGTATATTTGGCTATAGAAGAGCATTACTATCCTATGCGCAAGGCCAAAAAAAAGGTTATGCCATCAAATAATGTATCCGCTTTATGCTCTTTGTCCGATAAATTTGACACAATTTTTTCATTTGTAATGCTAAAGAGGCTACCGACCGGTGAATCCGATCCTTTTTATTTACGGAGGGCCATGATCGGAATAATAGAAATTATCATAGACAGAAAATATATTATTCATATGGAGCAAATTTTTGATTTTTATTTTAGTAATTTTTTTAGTAACAGAAATCTTAATCTAAATGAATTAAAGGCGCTTTTTGTTAATTTTGCGAATACAAGATTTAAAAATATGCTTATGTCCTTAGGGTATAAGCCTGACGAGATAGCATCTGTGGCAAATAAAGACATGGCCCATGATTTTTATACATCGTACTTAAAAATAGATTTTGTTTCCAAACATAAGTCGCATAAAGAATTTTGCGATTTGTCGCAGGTATATAAACGAATTAAGAATATTACTTCAAATTATGTAAATATTTTAAGTTTTGACGCTAACAAGCTTACTCTGCCAGACGAAATTAGCCTTCTTAAAACATTTGAGTCCGTCAGTAATGAGTCAAGATCCCTTTTTGGCGTAAACGACTATGCCGGGGCCATGGATGCTTTTTATACCCTTGTGACGCCGATTAATAATTTTTTTGATAGTGTTTTAATCTTGACCGACGACGAGGATGTTAAAAACTCAAGACTGGGTTTGCTGAATAATATTTTGAATTTATTTAAACATATTTGTGATTTTTCGCGTCTATCATATTAAATTAAATTTTTATTTATACTATTTTCACATCGTTATAATACTATAAAATTATATTTTGGTTGGAGGATGTTATGGCTAAGTATGTCTATTTCTTTGGGAACAAGAATGCCGATGGCGACGGTTCAATGAAAAATCTTTTAGGGGGAAAGGGAGCGGGGCTTGCCGAGATGACACATATCGGAATAAGGGTTCCGGCAGGCCTTACTATTACTACGGATGTGTGCACGCACTATAATAAATACAATAAAAAATATCCTGAAGAATTAAAGGATGAAGTAATGAACAATCTGAAAATGATTGAGGCGGCAATGGGTACAAAGTTTGGTGATGCTACAAATCCTCTTTTGGTATCCGTCAGAAGCGGCGCAAGAATTTCTATGCCTGGAATGATGGACACAGTACTTAATTTGGGATTAAACGATGAGACGGTAAAAGGGCTCATAAATAAATCAAAGAATGAAAGATTTGCTTACGATACGTATAGAAGATTTATACAGATGTTTTCTAACGTGGTTTTGGGTTTAGATTCCGCTGTCATGGAATCTATCCTTGAAAAGAAAAAAAAGGAGATAAATGCCACAAGGGATAGTGAACTTAGCTCCGATGTTCTCAAGGGGCTTGTTTACGAGTTCAAGAATGTAGTTAAAAAAGAAAAGGGTATGGTTTTTCCTGACGATCCTGAAACACAATTATGGATGGGAATATCGGCAGTATTTGAATCGTGGAATGTTCCGAGAGCCATCACGTACAGGAAACTCAATAAGATTTCTCAAGATTGGGGAACAGCTGTAAATGTTGTTTCTATGGTATATGGGAATATGGGTGATGCGTCTGCGACCGGCGTAGCCTTCACAAGAAATCCGTCAACGGGAGAAAACGGTTTCTATGGAGAGTATCTTATAAATGCCCAGGGAGAAGACGTGGTTGCGGGTGTTAGAACACCTCAGCCTATAAATGAATTATCAAAGAAAAATCCGAAAGATGTCTCACTTGAGCGCGCAATGCCCGCGGCGTACAATGACCTTTTGGAATATGCAGAGCTTCTGGAAAAACACTACAAAGACATGCTTGATTTAGAATTTACGATACAAGAGGGTGTTCTTTATATGCTACAGGTTCGAACGGGCAAGAGAACGGCGAAAGCCGCTGTGGGCATAGCCGTAGATATGGAAAAAGAGGGCATGATAGATAAGAAAACCGCTGTTTTAAGAATAGACCCTGATTCCATTGCGCAACTTATGTATCCTGCAGTTGATGTAGCATCTAAAAAGGATATCTTGGCGAAAGGCTTGCCGGCTTCCCCCGGCGCTGCAAGCGGAGAAGTTGTTTTCTCGGCCGAAGAAGCGGATACGGAGACGAAAAAGGGCAAGAAGGTGATACTGGTCAGAATGGAGACATCCCCAGAGGATATTCATGGTATGAATATTTCGGAGGGGATCCTTACAGCAAGGGGCGGGATGACATCTCATGCGGCTGTTGTTGCCAGGGGCATGGGAAAATGCGCTATAACAGGCTGCTCTTCACTGGGAATAAATGAAAAAAAAGGTGAAATAATTATCGGTAAAAGAATAATAAAAAGGGGCGATATTGTGACCTTGAACGGTTCTAACGGAGAAATTTATATGGGACGCGTGAAGATGGTTGCTCCGGAGATAAATGCAGACTTTATAACCATAATGAGTTTTGCTAATGAATTTCGCAAATTAAAGATAAGGGCGAACGCCGATACCCCTGAAGATGCTAAGGTTGCTCGGGATTATGGCGCTGAAGGAATCGGGCTTTGCAGGACGGAGCATATGTTTTTTAAGGGGGATAGGATAAAAGCCATCAGGGAAATGATACTGGCAGATACGGTGCAAGAAAGACAAAAGGCCTTAAGCAAGCTATTGCCCATGCAGAAGTCTGATTTCCTTGAATTATATAATGAAATGAAGGGATTTTCGGTTAATATCCGCTTATTGGATCCGCCGCTTCATGAATTTTTACCTAAAACGGATAATGAAATAATGGAGCTCGCGGATATCATGGGCGTATCGCATGAAAGGCTTAAAGCGAAGGTCATGTCGCTCCATGAGGTCAACCCTATGCTCGGGCATAGAGGATGCAGGCTTGGGGTCAGTTATCCTGAAATTTATGAAATGCAGGTGCAGGCTATTATGGAGGCGGCCTGCGAATTTCACAAAAAGGGAAATAAGATTACAACGGAGATCATGATTCCCGTTGTCGGTATTTACAAGGAGATAAAATTGTTGAAGGAATTGGTCGTCAAAAAGGCAAAAGAGGTTATGTCCGAGCATGGCGTTACGCTCAATTTCCTTGTAGGGACAATGATAGAGCTTCCTCGGGCTTGCATGGTTGCGGATGAAATTGCTAAAGAGGCTGAGTTTTTTTCGTTTGGAACGAACGACCTCACTCAAACCGTTTTTGGTTTTTCAAGGGATGATGTAGGTTCGTTCTTGCCGGATTATTTGAATAAAAATATCTTGAAGTCCGATCCGTTTATTGAGATTGACAGGGCCGGCGTCGGAGAGCTTATGAAGATTGCAGCGAAGAAGGGAAAGCAGACGAGACCGGACATCAAACTTGGAATATGCGGAGAACATGGCGGAGATCCTGAATCTATAAAATTCTGCAATGATTTAAATCTTGACTATGTAAGTTGTTCTCCCTTTAGGGTTCCCGTTGCGATAATTGCCGCTGCGCATGCAGCGCTGAAGAGTTAGGGCTTAAACTTGAAGTCAAAAAAAGATTCTATAGAAGAGCATGGATCCAAAAAGAGTGCCCTGACGGCATTTGCTATGGACGTTGTTTTCTCACCTAATTCCAAGGAGAATTTGTCGGTATTTCTGTGTGATAGTTATATATCGGCAAGGGGTTTATATAAAGATTTAACCTTTTTTGAGAGCGTAGTGTCTTTAAAGGATCCGTCTATAAAGAGAAAGAAGGTTTTTTTTTGCGAAGAGATTATTCCGGCAAGTTTGTTATACAATTTAGGAACTGAGAAAGACGCAGTCATAGTTTTAACCCCTACCGCTTTTTTTTCCAAGGTTCCGGAATTTGATAATATTTTAAAATCGTTAATAAATGTCAAAAAGGGTTCTAAGTTTCAGAGGGATATATTTATTGAGACGCTTTTATCCTTCGGTTACGAGCTCGTAAATCAGGTAGAAAGCCGGGGGGAGTTTGCCGTCAGGGGGGAAATAATAGACATTTTTAATGCGGAAAACTATTATCCCGCCAGGATAGATTTCTTTGACGACATAGTGGACGACATAAGGTATTTCGATTTAAATACGCAAAGGAGCTTTAAAAAGATAGATGGTTTTACCATATTTCCCGCTAATGAGGATATCTACGAAAAAAAACTTAATTTATTAGATATTGCTAAAAACAGTGTCTTGTATGCAGAAAAACCGGAAACGGAGCTTCGAGACTTAATCAATCTAAGCGAAGGCAATAATGCTATTTATACCGAAAGTAGACAAAAGGCGAACGAATCGTTCTATTACGACCTTAATGCGTTAAAAATATACCGCGATACCGGACACCCCGAAAAACCCGAGAATCTATCCTCATCCATTGAAGGTTTTAATGATATTAATTTTATCAAAGATTTTAAATATGAGAATGGTCAATTAGATTTAAAATTGGTAAAAAAGGTACTTTCCAAATTAATTGAAGAAGCTTATTTAATTATTTTAGTCTCTAAAAATGAGATCCATCATCAAAGGTTAAAGGATATTTTTGCCCCTATGCAAATGGATGAGTGCGGATTTCATATTATTATCGGTGCAATTTCAGCCGGAATTATATCTGATAAACACAGGCTTATAGTATTTACCGGGGAAGAGCTTTTTAGAGAACATATCAATTTGATTGAAGAGGCGCAATGCCGCAGTTCAAATCAGGATTTTTTTCACGGAATAAGCGAACTCAATCCGGGAGATTTTGTGGTACATAGCGAGTTTGGCATAGCAAAATTTGCCGGAGTAAAAAAGGTCTCCGCGAGTGGCATATCGTCAGATTATTTTGAGCTCATTTTTGATGGAGGGGATAAACTTTTTGTACCTGCGGGTAAGATTTATCTGCTCCATAAGTATATCGCTGCTTCGGAGGAAAATTCGCCGAAGTTGAGTAAATTAGGGAATAAATCGTGGGCGAAGGCTAAGGGTAAGGCCAAGGTAAAGATAGAAGAGGTTGCCGAGGGGTTGAAGGTATTGTATGCCAAAAGAATGACGCAGAGGGGTTTTGTCTTTTCCGGAGAGGATGATGTTTACAGAGAGTTCGAAGAAAGCTTTGAGTATGAAGAAACCGATGACCAAGCAAAGGCAATAAGGGATGTTCTTGCAGATATGCGCATTAATAAGCCTATGGATAGGTTGATATGCGGCGATGCAGGTTACGGCAAAACAGAGGTGGCTATCAGGGCGGCATTTAAGGCGTCTATGGATGGAAAACAGGTAGCGTTTATTGCTCCTACTACCCTTTTAGTCGAACAGCATTACAATAATTTTAAAAAAAGGTTTGAACAATATCCTCTTAACATAGCTTATATTTCAAGATTTATAAGCAAAAGAGATGAAAACAAAATTTTGGACCGTATCAAAAACGGAGACATTGACATAATAATAGGAACACATAAGCTTTTGTCAGAAAAAATTAAATTTAGCGATATCGGATTATTAATTATCGACGAAGAGCAAAAGTTTGGAGCAATGCAGAAGGAAAAAATCAAAAAAATACGTTCATCTATCGATGTGCTTGCCTTAAGTGCTACCCCTATTCCAAGGACACTCTATCTTTCTATGGCAGGCATCCGGGACTTAAGCATAATCAATACCCCGCCGGTAGGGAGGAAAAATGTTATTACAGATATACTTGAATATAATGAAGAAATAATTAAAGATGTTGTTTTTAAGGAGATAGCAAGGGGTGGGCAGGTTTATTTTATTGATAATAGGATATCGCATTTAGATGAAATATTTAAAAGAATGAAAAAAATAATGCCGGATATAAGAATAGGCGTAGTCCATGGAAGACTGGGTTCTGACGATATAGAAGATGCTATGCACCTTTTTTATGACAAGGGATACGATATGCTTCTTAGCACGTCAATAATTGAGTCGGGACTTGATAATCCAAATGTCAATACGATTATCATAAACAATGCACAAAATCTTGGGTTAAGCCAGTTGTATCAGTTAAGAGGAAGGGTAGGCAGATCTCATTTGCAGGCATATTGCTTATTTATAGCAGGGCGCGGTTTAAATAACCTGACAAAGGAACAAACAAAAAGATTAAATGCTATAAGGGAGTACAGCGAACTGGGAGCCGGTTTTAAGCTAGCTATGGCAGATTTAGAGATAAGGGGCGCAGGCAATATTTTGGGAGGCGCCCAGTCGGGGCATATAGACGCGGTTGGCCTTGAAATGTGCATGCAAATGCTAAAAGAAGAGGTTGAAAAGATACAAAATACTACCCTTCCGCCAAAGATTAATCCCGAAGTAAAAACTAGCCTATCGCTTTATATCCCGGATTCATACATAAACGATAGTAAAATAAAACTCTCTATTTACAGAAAATTAGAAAATTGTAACAACCAAGATGATGTTGATGCGGTTCGCGCCGAACTTGCCGACAGATTCGGACAAATTCCGGATGTGGTAAAAAATCTCTTGTCAGTGGAAGAACTTAAGGTTTGCATGAAAAATTCAATGATTAAATCTTTAGATATAAGAGAAGATGAATTTACAATAGGATTTCATGATTCTGCTAAAAACTTTTCCAATGCCCTGGCTAGGTTTATAAACGATAAGAGTATCGTATCGGAATATATAATAAACTTCCTTGGTGAATTTATTATTAAATTTAGATCAAAAAAAACAATATCTGCATTGGATACGCTAAATGCCCCTAAAATTATCTTGCAACGATTATATAGCTATGTTAATATCTAAAAATAATTGTAAAAATTTATCAAATTTAATTTTAATACATATAATTTAGAGGTACAGATGAAAACTAAAATTGGCAAAACTCAAGGATTCGGGTTTAATGGCAAGGTTTTGTTCATAGTGTTGTTCGTAGGCATAATATCAATAAGCCTTTATGGTTGTGTCAAAAAAAATGCTCCTGCTGTAAATTCAAAAAATATTCTTGCTACGGTTAATGGAAAAAATATTACGGTAGCAGAGTTCAATGCTGAGATTAATAAATATCCGCCGTCTTTGAAGGCAATGTTTGAAACGACCGAGGGTTCCAAGAGGTTAGTTAAAAACCTTGTGGAAAGGCAACTATTGATCAGCGATGCCGTCAAAAAGGGTATTGATAAATCCGATACCTACAAGTTGCGGGTTACTAATTTTAAGAAGACGCTCATGATACAGCTTCTTCTGCAGAAACAAATTGCTGATAAACTAAATATTACGATTGCAGATGCAAAGGCTTACTATAAAGCAAACCCATTTATCTTTAATCTCCCATTAAAAATCAATGTTAGCTATATACAGTTAAATTCACTTAAAAATGCGCGTGCTGCGTATAGCATGCTTACAAGCGGCAAGGCGTTTTCCGCGGTTGCGCGAAGGTTATCAAGCGCTAAGAACGCAAAATCCGGCGGACAAATGGGATGGATTAAGTTTAATGACACCGCCCCTGCTTTTAACAATGCCGCATTCAGGATTAGAAAAGTTGGCGAATATTCTCATATCACGAAGGTAGGAAAGTACTTCGATATAATAAGGCTAAACAATAGGATAGCGGGTAAAACTAAATCTTTTTCCAGTATGTCCGGTAACATTGTGCACTTATTAAAACAGCAAGAAAGGGGTAAAATTATCAACGGTTTCATAACACAGTTAAGCGCTAAATCCAATGTCAAATATTTTTACAATAATTTACCTACGGTTAAAGCCGCTAAGGTTTCTAAAAAAAGCGTGAAAGCGGCGAAAAAATAGGATTCCAGTATGATAAAAAAAAATAGTTATTTTATTATCTTTATAATTGCCTTTGTGGCGGGCTTGTCGTTTATTGCAGGTATGGGTATAAAAGATGCAAATGCCGTGATAGTAGACAAGATAATAGCTGTTGTCAATAAAACCCCTATAACCTTATACGATTTTGCGCGGTTTAATAGGGCGGCTTTCGAACAATACGAGCAGATGCAAAGCGATGCTTCGCGGGGCGTCTTTACGAGTTCCGATTCCAAAATTATGTCAGCTACGAGGGATGCCGTTGCCGCTTTAGTGAATAATACTTTATTAAAACAGGAAGAAGAAAAGTCGGGCGTTTACATATCTCCAAAGCAATTAAGCGGGTATATTAAAGATGTGGCACGTACTAATAATTTTACCAAGGAGCAATTTTTTAGTTTCTTAAAAAAAAGGGGCATAAGTAAAGCAATATATATCAAGGAAGTCAAAGATCGTTTTGCCCGAATAGGGCTTTTGAGGAAGATTTACGGTAGCAAAATGGTTGTAACCAAAAAAGAAATGATTCATTATTATAAGCAAAATATAGAAGAATTCAGGGGGGCGCCCATGGTGAACTTGAAGCTTATATTTTTAGCTGTGCCCCATAACGCGAATAAACAATTGAAAAAGAAGATATATAAACAAATGATGAAGATTAGAAAATTAGCCATAAACGGTAGCGACGGTTTTTCGCCGCTTGCAAAAAGATATTCTGAGGATCCTTCGGAAAAAAACGGAGGAAGGATGGGTTATATTTATAAAGATAAGTTGTCCCCTGCATTTTCCGATGTGGCTTTTAAATTAAAAGTTGGCCAGGTGAGTGCGATTCTTAAATCTCCGTTTGGGTACACTCTGCTCAAGTCTGTCGGTAAAAAAATGGGTGCATTTAAAACATTTAAACAAGTAGAGCCTGAGATATTTTCTATTCTCGAAAAGAATAGGGCGGGTAAGTATCTCGCGATGTTTCTAAAAAAAGCTCGAAAAGATGCTTATATTAAAATAAAAATTCCGGCCTGATGAACGGTTTCATAAATAAAATTGTTTAAAGAAAACAGATTTATAGGTATTACAATGGGAGATCCCGCCGGCATAGGTCCCGAGATAGCTATTAAATCTGCAGAGTATTTTGTGAGGATCGGATCGCCGATTAAACCGGTCATATTCGGGTCGCATGAACATATTAATTATGTTTTGAAAAGCATAATTAAGAAGGATGCCCCCGTAAACTTAATCAAGCATGACGCATCCCTTAAGCAATCATACAAGAGCACTTGTATAAATGTGATAGACTTGTCCTCTAAGTCTTATTTATCCGTTAAATATGGTAAAATTAATCCGGAATATGCCGCCGATGTTGAGTCATTTATCTCTGCTGCGGTGGATTTTTCATTAGACGGAAAAATTTCAGGATTTGCGACGGCCCCTATAAATAAGGAAATGATGATAAAAGGCGGTGCCAAATTTGGTGGACATACAGAGCTTTTAGGATTTCTGACATCCTCTGAAAATTTTGCGATGCTCTTTTATTCAAAGAAAATAGTAACTGTTTTGGTGACTATTCATATTCCGTTATCAGAAGTTTCAGGAACTATTACGAAAGAATCGTTAAGGAATATAATAAAAATTTCTATGCACTCTATCACGAACGATTTCGGTATAAATAATCCCAAGGTTGCTGTTTTGGGTTTAAATCCGCATGCGGGGGAAAACGGGAAGATAGGGGTAAAAGAGCAAGAGGTTATATTACCCGTAATTACGGAGTTTAAAAATGCCGGTGCTTGTATAGACGGTCCTTTTTCGGCTGATAGTTTTTTTGCAAAAATGTATAAAAATTATCATCTCATAGTTTCAATGTATCATGACCAAGCACTAATACCTTTTAAAATACTTTCTTTTAATGAAGGGGTAAATGTAACCATAGGGCTTAAAATAGTAAGGACATCGCCTGTGCATGGGACGGCTTACGATATAGCAGGAAAAAATTGGGCAGATTACGGTAGCATGAAAAAATCTGTGGAATTAGCTTATAGGATTTCAAAAAATAGACCAAAATGGAAAGAAAAATAGTAATAAAGGGTGCCAGGCAGCATAATCTAAAAAATATAAATTTAGAACTTCCAAAAGACAAACTTGTCGTCATAACCGGTCTTTCCGGTTCCGGAAAATCATCTTTAGCATTTGATACAATATTTGCCGAGGGGCAAAGAAGGTATTTAGAATCGCTTTCTTCATATGCAAGGCAGTTTATGGAGCAGATGGATAAACCGGATGTAGATTCAATTGAAGGACTCTCTCCTACCATCTCTATAGAACAAAAATCTGTCAATAAAAACCCCCGTTCTACTGTGGGGACTATTACCGAAATTTATGATTATCTAAGGGTTCTTTTTGCCCGTGTGGGTACGCCTTATTGTTACAAATGTGGTAAGAAAATAGAGCCAAAGACTATCGACCAGATGACGGAAGCGGTTTTTTTACATAAAAACGGTGAAAAATTGGTTATATTGTCACCCATTGCAATTAACAGAAAGGGTGAATTTAAGGCAAAATTTGAGGAGTATCTAAGGCACGGTTTTTATAGGGTCTACATAGACAACAAGGAGTACAATCTTGAAGAGACTATACCGCTGACCAAGAATAAAAAGCATAATATTGATTTGGTTATAGATCGAATAATTATAAAGGATGAGAATAAAAAAAGATTGGCAGATTCTATTGAATTAGCCTTGAAGTTGTCCCGGGGGATTTTGAAGTTAATGTTCGAGGGCAAAGAAGAGATATTGACCGAAAATTCTATCTGCTTGGATTGCGGCATAAGCTATGGAAAGCCTGAGCCTTCGTCATTTTCATTTAATAGTCCGCAGGGCGCGTGTCCCCGTTGCGACGGATTGGGATATACAAAATATTTGGACGAGGATTTAATTGTGCCCGATAAAAGAATGTCGTTGCAAGAGGGGGCAATAACTGTTTTGAGCAATTCAAGCCCTGCCTATAAGAATCAGATAATCAATGCATTATCAAGACATTATGGATTTAGTGCGGATGCGCCTTATGAAAGCCTTGCGAGTTATGCCAGACATACTATTATGTACGGTTCAGGTGATGAAAAGATAAAATTTTACGATGTTGTAATAGGGGAAAACTCCTTTCATTTGAAAAAATGGGAGGGAATAATCCCAATGCTTGAAAAAAGTATTGGCGGGTATAGTCATATCATCAATGCTTATGAATTTATGAGCGAAAGCGCATGTCCGGAATGTCAGGGTTTTAGATTAAAGAGAGAGTCATTAAGTTATAAAATTAATGATATGTCCATTATAGATATAACAAATTTAAGCATTAAAGCATCTTTAAATTTTTTTAAAAATATTAGTTTAAATGAGTATGAGCAGAATATAGCCGTCAGGTTGGTAAATGAAATTAGGGATAGGCTTAAGTTTCTTGTAAATGTGGGCCTCGCCTACCTTACTTTGGCAAGGCCGGCAAAGACACTTTCAGGGGGCGAATCACAACGAATACGGCTTGCATCTCAAATCGGCTCCGGACTTACCGGAGTACTATATGTTCTTGACGAGCCGAGTATAGGGCTTCATATGAGGGATAATGAGCGTTTACTGAAGACTATTACCGATCTTAAGGACAAGGGAAACAGCCTTATTGTAGTGGAACACGACGCGCTTATGATGTTGGAATCGGATTACATTATAGATATGGGCCCAGGTGCGGGTAAAAATGGGGGTTATGTGGTAGCTTCCGGAACCCCGAAAGAAATTATGGACAACCCCGAATCTTTGACGGGTAAATATTTAAGCGGGAAGATATCTATTGCTGTTCCGGAAGTCACAAGGCAACAAGATAACAATTTTTTAGAGATAAAAGGTGCAATAAAAAATAATTTAAAAAATATAGATATCGAAATACCACTTGAAAACCTAGTGTGCGTGACTGGAGTTTCGGGTTCGGGTAAAAGCACGCTTATAATCGATACCCTTTATGCCGCCGTTTCAAATTATAAAAACGGCATGAAAGATTTCAAGAGGTTTGAGATAGAAAGTATAAACAATATCGATCTTATAGATCGCATTATTGATATAGATCAATCCCCTATAGGAAGGACTCCAAGGTCTAATCCTGCGACATATACGGGTATATTCACATTAATAAGAGAAATCTTTGCGGGTACGAAGGAGGCAAGGACAAGGGGGTATAACCCCGGTAGGTTCAGTTTTAATGTGAAGGGCGGCAGATGCGGAGCGTGTAGCGGTGACGGTGTAAAAAAAATAGAAATGCTATTTATGCCGGATGTGTATGTCGTGTGCGATGTTTGCAAGGGGAAAAGATATAATAGGCAGACACTGGAGATAACCTACAAGCACAAAAATATTTATGATATATTAAATATGACCGTTAAGGATGCCTATGGATTTTTTCACAACATACCGGCACTCTCCCGTAAAATTAAATTTTTGGTTGACGTAGGATTAGGCTACATAAGTCTTGGTCAGCTTGCGACAACATTATCTGGCGGAGAGGCGCAAAGAATCAAGCTTTCTAAGGAGTTGTCAAGACCTGGGCAGTTCAAAACCATGTATATTCTTGACGAGCCGACTACAGGTCTACATTTTGACGATGTCAATAAGCTACTGGATATCCTAAATTTACTTGTGGATTCAGGTAATACCGTTGTAGTTATCGAACATAATATGGATGTTATAAAATCGTCCGATTATGTTATAGACATGGGACCGGAGGGCGGAGATGAGGGGGGATATATTGTGGCATGCGGCTCGCCGAAAGAAATAGCATTAAATAACAATTCCATAACCGGCAGGTATTTAGCAGAGGCAGTAGAGAGAAAATTAAAAAAATATTGACTTTTTGAGTTTATAGTGATAAAAGGGTATATTTAATGCGTGGTGTTTTGCGAGTGCTCAACGGCACCTCGAATACTTAGAAACGTCACATTGGCATTCTTGTAACGACCTTACAGTAAAGTCAATAATTCGTTTTAAATGCAATAGCACAAATAAAACCAAAGGGGGGTTAAAATGGCAAAAAGTTCGGAAGAATCGCCTTCAAGGCGAACTTTTATGATGGTTGTTATAGGGTTAATCTCCGCTGTAATAGGTGTTGCCTTGGCAGTTCCTATTATAGGGGAGGTTTTAAGTCCGCTGTTTAGACAAAGGGACATCGTATGGGCTAAGCTTGGCAAGGTTAGTGATTTAAATAAGATAGGGTCCTTGTCTCCAAAATTTATTCCTGTCTATTTCAAGGTCAAACAAGGGTGGACTGTTAATACCCTTCCAAGACAGGTTATTGTTGTTAAAGATATAGGCGGTGATTTTCATTTTTTCTCAAATCAGTGTACTCACCTAGGGTGTCCTTTGCATTGGGTGGGAGATACGCAACTATTTATGTGCCCGTGTCATGGCGGAATGTTTAATGTTCTAGGGAAGGTCACAGGCGGACCTCCTCCAAGATCGCTATACAAGTGGGTTTATAAAGTAGAAAACGGCACAGTCTTTATTCAAAACAAGTTTGTGTATAATCCAAATGAGAGGGGGGTCTAATGTTTAAAAAAGTTCAAGATTGGTTTGACGAAAGAATTGGGCTTACCGAGATGGTAAAAGAATTTAACGGAGAGAGAATACCTTCGAGGGGTGGATGGTCTTACACTTTAGGCAGTCTTCTTGCGTTTCTTTTTATTGTTCAAGTTGTAACCGGAATGTTTTTACTATTTTATTATGTTCCATATTTTCCGCTAGCGAGAAATTCTACGTATTTTTTAAAGCACGATGTTTTGCTTGGTAATGTGCTACTAGGGATTCACCTCTGGGGCGCCTTTACAATGATATTTATTCTCCTGATTCATATGCTAAGAGTCTATTTTTCAGGCGCATACAAAAAACCGAGGGAAATGCAGTGGGTTGCGGGTATGGTTCTATTCTCCGTGACAATTGTTTTAGGTTTAACCGGGTATATGCTTATAGGAAATGAAAACTCCTGGTGGACTATTAATGTTTTGACAAATGTTGCCGCCCATACCCCCATTATAGGTGGTCTTTTTAGGATTGTAGTGAGGGGGGGGACCGAGACATCGGTCTTCACTATGCAGCATATATTTGCAGTTCATGTGTGGCTTTTGCCGATTGTGGCAATAATGTTCATCCCTATCCATATATTTTTAGTAAGAAAAACCGGCGAACAGGGTATGGCGTTGGAATATAAAAACAGCAAATTGCCGGATAGCGATAATAATAAATGGAAACATCCGGACGGAACTGTTCCGTTTTTCCCGGATCAGCTTTATAAGGATATGATAGTTGCCCTTGGCGTATTTGTAGTTGTATACTTCCTTGCGATTCATTTTGGGGCAGAGGTTGGACCTATGTATAGTCCGTTATCGTTACATTTTGCACCGGAGGCTGACTGGTATTTCCTTGCAAGTGAGGAATTACTGAAATATTTCCCCGGACACGGATTGATCATATTCTCTACATTCCTTGTTCCTATAATAGGGTTTGTCATACTGTTTGCATTGCCTTTTTTCGACAGGGGGCATGAAAGAAGCCCGTTTAAAAGACCTGCCGCTACGGTTTTGGGGATTTTGTTTCTCCTTTTGTTAGTTTACTTAACATTAATGGGCGGCCAACCTAAGGCGCCTGCCGCAGTATAAAATTAAAAGAGGAGTAAAATGCGATGAATTTAGGTGTTAATCTAGGAGTTCTAAATATAGTGAATTTGTTTTTAAATAAGGTCGCGCTGGGTTTTATGGCTATCGCTTTTATATCCCACTATATAGGGATATTCAAGAGAGACGATAGGTATTTTCGTCTTGCAAAGCCGCTTATTTTGCTGGCGTTGGTAATTGGTACTATCCAGACGATAGTGTATTTTTATTTTTTAAGCGTTATAAGGGGAGGTATCCCGAATTTTTGGATACTTATAAATAAACTTCAGCCGGGTGTTATCGGCTATTCAATGAGTACCCTGCTGATTTTTCTAATATTAGGCGCAGTATACTACTACGGATTTAATGGTAAGTCGAAACATCAAGGTTGGAGCGTATTTATCGGTATAATGGCATTTTTGTTCGGTTTTGCATCGGATACGTTCTACACTATTGCTGAAAGTTATACTATCGGTCCGAACCTTGCGCATCCTATTACCAGTCCTATGGTTTTGGACATGATAATAGAAAAAAATATTGAGATATTTGCTCTTTCTGCTGCATTGTTGGCATTATGGGCAGGAATTAGATATATAATGTCTACCAAGCAGTCGGACAAGGAGTATTATGATTGGCTAGGGTCTTTTTCAAGTATCATAACCGTCCTATTTTTGGTTATGTATCCCGTTATTTATTTTGGATGGCTTAAACATCTCAGGGCAGCGTCAAGCGTCGGATTCGACAGAATAATGCTTGGGAATTCCCAATGGGTTATGTATGTATTCATGGGAACAGTAGGCGGCGCATTGATACTTAATTACATTTATATGCTATGGAAATTAATAAACGGCAGAGATAAAACTAAGCCGACGGTTTCCATAGGGCTCATATTTTTCTTGATAATAATAGGAATTGTTTCATTGGTTTTTGGAATGCTTCCGCCGACTATGGGCATTCTCGGCAACATGCAACCCGTTAAATATCTGGCGTTATCAGGACTTTTTATAACAGGTTTTTTGGTACTCGGTTACTACTTGAAGGACCTTGCGCCAAATTTCAAATTTGGCGGTATTTCCAAATTACCGCAAGTTCTTTTGATATTAAGCGGACTGTGTATTGCGGTTAATGTTCCCGTTATGGGCTATATGAAGGTTGCTGCAAGGGGGACGAATAGCATTATATATCAAACGATGAACCTGAACGGAACTAAATATATTCCGCCTGTTGTTTTCCCATGGCCCGTTAAGAAGGGATTTAGCCTATTAAACGACAAGTGTGCTATTTGCCATACGCTTGCCAGGGTTGAAAGATATAACGGAAAATCTTACGGTAGCTGGGAACATGTCATTTTACACCAAATGAAGGATGTCAATGGCGCCCCTATAACGGTTGCCGAGGGCAAGAAAATAGCTAATTATCTAAAATCTTTAAACATTATTGCTTATAACAAGCATCTTGCAAAAGAGCATCAAAAATGGGTTCCGCCTACATCGCTACCATGGAATAATACCCGATAGTGTTTAAAGATCAGTAAATTAATAAAAGACGCTTACCGTTTTCTTGTATAATTACGATATAATACAAGTGGTAGGCGTTTTTTATTATATATATGGAATTTTAAAATGGACAAGGAGTTTGTTAAACAGATTGCTAGAATGAGTTCGTTGGGTTTAAATTTAATAATATCCGTATTGATCGGGGTTTTTATAGGGCTTGAGATCGACAGATATTTTGGATATTCGTATCTTTTTTTAGTGATTTTCTCTATTATGGGCTTTTTGGCAGGGATTTATGAGATATATAAGGCAATTAAGAGGGAGCTTGACACAAAGCTTTAATGAAAAATCATTAGGGTTTAACCTAATTTTGCGGGAATTTATGATAGGTTTTGCCATGGCCTTGATTATCGGCGCCGTAGCGGGGCTATCTTCTGGACAAATTAACGGCCTGATAAATGTATTTTTAGGCTTCGCCGCTTCTTATTTTTTGTTCGTCGATACGGCCCTGCATTTATTTAAAAATATAAAAAAATTGAGTATAGTAAGGATAAATCTAACTGTAATAAAGGACTTGCTCATAGTTTTATTTTTTTTTATAATAGCATATAAATTTATTGAGCCGGACTTTGTTTTTGCGGCTGTCGGTATCACGATAACCCCCGTTTCTGCGGCAGTGCTTTTGTTAATATCTGAAGACATATGCTAAAAGCGCCTATTCTTATAAACATACCTGGTATACCGATATATTGGACCATGACGATACTTGTGATGTGTTCAATATTACTGGTAGCATTCCTTGTCGGGAGAAACTTAAAGGTTGTTCCAGACGGCGTGCAAAGTTTTTTTGAATTGATATATATCATGACCGAATACTTCCTGAATGAGATAATCGGTGAAGAGGGGGCTGTCTATTTACCGCTTATAGCCTCATTCGCCGTGTTTATTCTTTTTTCCAATCTAATAGGCAGTATTCCCGGCTTTACTTCACCTACGGCAACCATTGACACCACGGCTACGTTGGCGCTGATTGTCTTTTTTCTTTCGCACATAGTAGGCATAAAAAAGCATGGCGCAAAGTATATTAAAAAATTCCTTGGTCCACTTATAATAATAGCCCCCATAATGATAGTCATAGAGATTATGTCTGCTTTATCACGTCCCTTTTCGCATGCCTTAAGGTTATTTGCTAATATTTTTGCGGAAGAGTTCATGGTTACGGTCCTGCTATTTTTGCTTCCTTGGGTAATTCCTGTTGTAATGATGTATATGGAGGTTTTTACCGATTTAATGCAGGCATTTGTTTTTTATTTACTTGCGATTATTTATATAGCGCTTTCTTTGGAACAATAGGTTAGAAACATAATAATAAAATAATGTATGGAGGCATAATGTCGAAGGTATCTGTGTATTTTGTATCGCTTTTTACATTTTTGGCAGTATTTGTTTTTAGTGTTAAGGCTTTTGCTGAGAAAATAGCGGGAAGTACGCCGGCAATACAAAGCCATATGGCGGTAGCAAATTCCGTTTTATTTTCAAAAAGTTTATTTTACGGATTATCGGCGCTTGGAGGGGGGCTCGCGATAGGCCTCGGCGTTATAGGCGCAGGCGTTGGCATGGGTAATGCTGTTAGGGGGGCGCTGGAATCTATGGGAAGAAATCCGGGGATGGAAAAAAAGCTCATAGTGTGGATGATCACCGGTATGGCGATCATGGAATCTTTGGCTCTTTATGCACTTTTGATTACCTTTATTCTTTTCTATGCAAACCCGTTTAAGGGAATATTCTTGAAATAGCCGGGCAGGTCTTTTTTATTTATGCGGTTATCCGCGGGGGGCTATAGAGATAACCTCCCGCTATGATGCTTAACCGCACGTATTGAAATAAACTACGCAGGAATAATAGTCTTCCCAGCAATGTCGCTTAAAAAAGCGGCAAATGCCGTATAACCTGATGTTGCAGCAGCGATCAGCCCGCATATGCCAGCAATCAACATAAGTATAGGGTTAGGTCCCGAGACCCCAGTCCAAAAAGCTATTGCCGCAATGATCAGCATAAGGGTTGTAAAACCAAGTGCAATCCGCACCATTAACCATTTTTTAGCCACAATGGCGCCTAAGAAGGTTAGGAGCGCAAAAGCAGCCCAAAATATGAAATACCACCCCAGAAATCCCAGGGTCGGACCTGCATGGTACATTGCAGTTTTAAAAACAGGCCCCATGTCAAGTTGCGCAAATGCACCAAAAAATATACCCCATCCTAAAAATGTAACTCCCCCGAAGGTCTGTCCCCTAAAAAAATCCAGCACCCCCGCGATGCCGATGCCGAACGCCCCTATATAGACAACCGACATAATTAAATAACTCGGACCCCCCATCAGGCCGCTTATCATCATGCTAATTAAGGCTAAGGCAATTCCATAAGAAATTAAGCCTAAGGCGCTTGGATCTCCGAGATGCCACATCACCGCTGTTCTACTTTTTTCTTCAGACATAAAAAAATCCCCCTATTTAAAAGGTTTTTCTATTAACATACCTAATTATCCAAACAACACAGGACCATTTAAGGTATTTCAAAACAGCTTGTACTGCCACCAGTTTTTATGTCTTACAACGAATTTGTGCTATAGTTCTTTTGTATCATAATTTAATGAAATGTCAATATATTATTTATATTAAATTAAAAACTGTTTGCATTATGAAATATTCTATGCTAAAATCATAAATCTTAAGTTTGTTTTTTTATCACATGTTACTTTTAGTCAGTAATTATTGTGCCGAGATAGCTCAGTCGGTAGAGCAGAGGACTGAAAATCCTCGTGTCGACGGTTCGATTCCGCCTCTCGGCACCACAAAAGCCTACATGTGTCAATAAGTATTAAAAATCAAGAAAAGAAGTGAGTATACGCTCTATTTTTCAATATCTATAGCTTGTAGCACTTAGGGCATAGGTTTTGAGCGGCTCTATGGGTAGACATGTATCAGCAATAAATGCTCCTCTCTGATGCGGTAAAAATGAGCAACCGGAGGTATTCTCTTCCGTCGGCATATTCGCATTATTACTAATTGTTTAACTCAATTCTTAAATCATTGCTCTTATATCCAACAGTTTCTAAAATCTTTTTTGAAAATTTTACTATGTCGTTAGCGCTAAAGCCTGTTTCTATGTAAATATTACTACTGGGTATTTTCTTCGGACGTTTCAGGGCATTGGGATTTTTACTGAAATAAGGATTTTTACGCCCTTTAAGATCAGTAATCTTGTAAAATTGATCTTTATGGTCAAGAAACATCAAACCGCATATTGTAATTAATACTTCTCTCCAATGACGCACCGGATATCTATGGCCTTTAAAACTAAACGCCCTGATCGATTTGAAGCTATAATCGTGTCCATCTATTGAAAGATGGGATTTAGACGGCGGTTTGATTGTTGCGTTTACGGATTCAGGCAGCACTGATCTAATAGTTTTAGATATATTTTTTAAAAAATCCATTGTTGTATTTTTATCAGGGGTATATCCGCAAATATTTCCCGTGACTTCCGATAGTAAATCTATCATTATCCTATCCGGTTCGGTCAGTATCTTATCCCATGCTTTCGGTAGGGTTTCGTTTATTGAATCTTTTTTCATATTGCTGTCGTATAGTTTTTCTGCATTTTTTACAGCATTTCCTGAAATTACATTTTCTTTTGACAGAAGGTCATTGAATTTATTAACGATACTATCTGTATCTTGATCTCTAATATCTATGGTGTAAAATCTCCTTTTTTCCCAATCGCTCTCGCGCAAAGGCAGATAAAACCACCATCTCATGCCATTTGTTAAAATTGTAAGCCGAACCCCTTTCGAAAAGGAATATTTTAAAAGTTGCTCCTGATGTATTTCCAAATTTTCACTGATTTTTTTTGTTTCGATAAAAACCTTATTCTGAGCATCATGTCTTAAAGAATAATCCACCCTTCCATTACTTACCGGATATTCGGGATAAACTTTGTCGGCGTCAAAAATATCCCACCCTAAGTTGTATAAAATCGGCAAGACTATCGCTTGTTTTGTAGCCGCTTCATCGCGGGTAAAAAGCTGTTTATTCCCCCTTATTTCCTTTATAATGCCCAACAAACGTTCATCCATAATATCTCCTGTGTGTATATTTTGTTTTTCATGCTTAAAGATACTCTCAACATTAGAAACTCGCTAAATATCCCTTGTCCCTTGTCAGTCTCTCTTATTAATGTTGTAGAGTAAGATGCTCATATAC
>CAZVZU010000008.1:0-74475 GCA_964631685.1 uncultured Actinomycetes bacterium
GGGCATAAGAATGGGGAGTAAGTCATAAACCATGAATTGAACCTGCACACCGTGATTAAAAAGTTGCCTCAGATAAGCGGATTTGACGGCGTGGAGATTTAACCCGAAAAAAATATCTCCTGGCTTGTAATCAATAGGTTCATCTCCTAAGTTATGCATCGGACAATGCATAAAGTTCATTGTAAACCCATGGGCGTACATGTAACCTCCATCTGTAGTAATGTATACAGGCTCTATGCGGTAGCCTTTGGGGGGATTTGCAAGTAGCTCCTTGAGGACGGATCGGGTAACCCTTTCTATTCCTGTTTTTAGATCAGTTTCCGCAATTGCGGAGATATCAACAAAAATCTGCTTCAAGCACGGTTTCGGTATGGCATTTAATGCGATCGAATGTGAGATGTGTACCAGTTCCTCTTCAATATGATCCTTTTTGATACTTGCGGTTCCAAACTCATTAGCAATCTGCCTGGTAAGCTTGTATCGCGGCATATATCGGTAAATTTTTTCTATTGCGTCCCGATACCGAAGCGCGATAATCTCCGGTGAGTGAAATTCTTCTATGCGGCTCTTAGCCCTTTTAGAGAGTTCGTCTCTTTTCATTTTATCGCGATATAATCCTTCAAGCGCCTCTGCCAAATCATTGTCGGAAAATTTATCTTCAAGCATCAAGCAGGCATCCTTTGCAATCTCCGGCATGGATCCGTTTGCATTGACTATCGTGGGAATGCCGGAGGCCATGCAGTCCAGGACAGTTTTCGATGTTTCTCCGCGGGATACGGCGCGTAATTGAACCGCCATGTCGCAGGCAGCAAGATA
This sequence comes from uncultured Actinomycetes bacterium, assembly GCA_964631685.1. Taxonomy (GTDB): domain Bacteria; phylum SZUA-79; class SZUA-79; order Acidulodesulfobacterales; family Acidulodesulfobacteraceae; genus Acidulodesulfobacterium. The sequence continues at coordinate 817 of CAZVZU010000008.1, forward strand.
GGTTTTGAAAAGATCATTATCAACCCATCCCGTTATTTTTACCTTGACTTTTATCTTTGTTCGTTTTATTGCCGACATAATCTCGTTCCCGTACCCGCTAGCGGGGTTTTCGCCAACAAAGACAAGTTTCGCATTTTTTTCCTTTGATAAGGGCGATGCCGCGAAGGCATCTAAGATCCTATGTGTCAATTTTTTAGGGCCTATCATACCGAAGCTGCATATCATAAAATCTTCATCTTTCAGCTTGAGCGTCCGCTTTGCTGCGTTTTTATCTGTATCGGCTGCCTGCGCCCTTAATTGCTGAATAATAGTCCATTTTTTCGTCTCGTCGCCGAACCATTTTACAGATAACTTGCGTGAAAACTCCGAATGGACTATCAAGCCGGTTGCATGCTGGATCACGCTTAAGCTACACGGATATTTATTAATGGTCTTTTCATGGCCGAAATCATAAAGATATTTCAGTGCCGAATATCCGTGAGACATATACAGCTCTTCAGAGAAAAAATTACCAGTATATTCATTGTGTTGCATATAGTAAATTAAACTTGACAAGTAAAAGTCGTGCAGGGTTACGACGCCCGGAAACTCCCTTAAAAGATCAAACATATGTGAGTGAAACGGGCTGTTTCCAAAGTGATATAAGAGTCTGTCATATTCATCGGAATGCAGCCTAAAGTACGCCGCATCTCTAATGGGCAGATCTTCTTTGATAAACATGTTGCCTGCTTTTTTCTGTTTCGAGATCACATCTATATCATAAAATTTTGAAAGATAGGGTAAAAGTTCTGCAGAATATGAAGAAATCTCGCTTTTTTCCGGAGGAATAGGGGAAAAATATGCAAGTTTCAGTTTTTTATGTTGAATGCCTGCGGAGGCGATCCCTTTTCGGCCTTCGGCATGTAGCGATTCAAGCGCTTCCGTTGCTATTTTAGCGCTTTTGTTCCATGAAAACTTCCCCGATTGATTTAAACCGTGTTCCTTAAGCCTATTCCTTAGCGCGTTGCTTGTCAAAACCTCTTTCATTTTAGATGAGATAGAATGAATATCTTTCGGGTCAAAAAGGGCGTCTTGTTCGCCTATAACCTCTGGAATGCTGGTGGCATTTGAACCAATAACCGCCGCGCCGCAAGACATAGCCTCAAGCGCGGGTAGTCCGAAGCCTTCGCAGAGCGGTGGAAAAACAAAAAGCGCGCACAAGTTATAAAGTTTTATGAGATCATCGTCGGCAATGTAACCCGTGAAGAGAACTTCATCGCGCTTTAACCCTGTCTTCTCAGAGACGGAATAACCATCCGGTATCTTGCCCACAAGAACCATCTGATGATCTTTGTGTATGCTATTCGGCAGTTTTGCAAAGGCTTTGAGTAAGAGGTAAAGATTTTTCCTGTCATCATCGCCACCCGTATACATAATGAAATCTTTTCTTATTCCTAATTTTTCAAACAATTGATCTTTTTCATTTGCGGATATGTTCGTTTTTTTGAAAGCCGGGTCGCATGCTGCCGAGATATTGATAAGCCTTTTCCTATCAAGATTTAGTGCATCTGCGGCTTCTTTAGTCGTATATTCTGAAATCGCAAGACATAGATGGGCTCTTTTTAAATATTCTATCTGCCTCAGATAGTGTTTCTTATGGGCAGGATCGGCAAGGTAATGCTCCTGGTCCATATACGGGATCAGATCATAAAGGATAACAGCGGTTGGGATTTTATCGCCTATGGTGAGGACGACATTGTCATAATGCGATTCAAAAAGGCTTGAAATGAGGATCACATCCGGTTGAAGGCTTAAGATGAACGCATCTCTGATTCGTTCTACAACCCTTCTTTTCCAATCGTCACCATGTCCCGATACCGGCCAGGGCGCTTGCCATATTCTAATGTTTTCTTGCGGCAAAAGGTTGCTAAACTCTGCGCGGATGGGCTCTATGGTGTCCGGAAAGAGCCCGTTTAAGACAATAATAATCTCATGTTCGCCGCGGTTAGAGGCGATTGCCTTTGTCAAAGACAGTGAATATCTCCCGATGCCCCTAAAGCGACTTTCAGCCTGAGCGCCCTGGAGATCAATTACGATACGCATTATTGATCTCCTTTAATCCTTTTCATATCGGCATCCGTCATCTCTTTTATCATCTCTTCAAGGGTTACCTCAGCCTTCCATCCTAAATATCTTTCGGCCTTAGCGGGGTTGCCTATAAGCACTTCCACCTCTGCAGGCCTGAAGAGTTTTTTATCTATCTTTACATAATCTTCATAGTTCAATCCTAGGTAATCGAACGCTATCTTACACATATCCCTTACAGATGTGGTTCTTCCCGTAGCTATTACAAAGTCCTCAGGTTTGTCGCGCTGAAGCATAAGATGCATGGCCTTTACATAGTCTCTGGCGTGCCCCCAGTCTCTTTTTGCATCAATATTGCCCAAGTAAAGTTTGTCCTGAAGTCCAAGTTTTATCCTTGCCGCAGAATATGTAACCTTTCTTGTAACAAATTCCGGTCCTCTGATGGGGGATTCGTGATTAAAAAGAATACCTGCGCACGCAAACATACCAAAAGATTCTCTGTAATTTACCGTCATCCAGTGGGCGTAAAGTTTGGATACTCCATAAGGGCTTCGCGGGTGAAAGGGGGTAGTTTCGCATTGAACGGTTTCTTTTATCTTGCCGAACATCTCCGATGTTGAGGCTTGATAAAACTTAATGGATGAGTCGGTAAGCCTTACGGCTTCTAATACATTTAATGCGCCGATAGCCGTGACACTAGATGTTAAAATAGGTTGCTGCCACGAGGTGCCGACAAACGATTGCGCAGCAAGATTGTAAACCTCATCCGGTTTATTATCCTTTAATATTCTTATCAGAGAGCTTAAATCCGTGATATCGCCGTCAACCAGCTTGACCGCACCGGCTATCTTTAGATAGCTTAGCCTGTCTATATTTTGTGTTGAAAGCCTTCTTATAAGTCCTAGTACGTTATAACCCTTGCGCAGTAAATATTCGGCAATATATGCCCCGTCTTGGCCGGTTATTCCGGTAATCAAAGCTGTCTTCATCCGCTGTCTCCCATTTGATTTAATGTTTATGCATAAACATTAAAGTTGTAAAATTAGAAGGTAAATCTCAGGCCTTTGATAGTCTTTTGCTTGCAAAAACCCTATTATATGTAAACTTCTTTTTAACTCGTCATTCTATATAATCTTTTATATTTTATCAACTATAAATAACCTATTACCTACCTTAATCTTAGATAATCTATGTTCACCCTTGATCGCAGTTCGCATATTATCTCTTCGGGACTAATCTTCTTCATGCACTCAAGGTGTTGACAAGAGCTTATTTTGTAAAACGAGCAGGGCGAACAGTCCATATCGGAAGAATGATGTCCGATATTATTGAACGGCAGAGAATTTATGGGGCTCGAATATCCGAAAAGACAGTAGGTATTGTGATTTACAAGCGAGGATATATGCATAAGTCCCGAATCTATGCAGATGTTTAAGGATGAATATTCAAGTATCTCCATCGCATTTTCTATGTTTTTAGTTTTTTTTACGCAAACGATATTTGCGTAGTCATAATCTAAATCTTTTGAACTTAACCCGCCGCATAATGAGTCAAGGTATGCATAATCAGCCGGTCCGCCGAGTAAATTTATTTTGTATCCCGGGAAGTTTTTTATGATAAGGTTTATTAAACGGGTAGAGTTATCGCGCGGAAGCCTTCTATCCATGTTTCCGCCGCCGTTACTAGACAAAACAAGGCTGATAAACCGTTGTTTCTTTGCATTGTTTTTAGTCTTTTCTGCAGGTTTCTGATGAAAAAAGGTAAATCTTTTTTCATCTGTAATGGGAAGAAAAGGCTTGATTATATGCAGATAGTTATCGAATATATGGATATTTTCCTCTATGCTAACAACGTAATCATAGCTTTTTTTTCTTACGCCGGCAGTATTGAATCCGGCCTTGTATGATTTTACAAATAAAAGCATTAATGGGATATTTACGGGCATTCCCGTAAAATCGAATATTATATCGTAACCCTCTTTTTTTATGTTTTTTACGGTTTGAAAATAACTTATGGGACTCAATGGTTTGAGTATCTTTAAGCCAAATTTGCATTGGTAGTCCTTAAACAATGGAAATAGGGGATTTCCTGCGGTAGAAAGAACATCTGTCTTTAGTAACGGATACAGTGCATGAAGCCTATGAATTATTTCGAGCAGGTAAACTGAATCTCCCATACCCTCAAGCTTAATAAATAAGACCTTACGGATGGGTTTGCCAAGGAACGAAGGTGATTTTTTTCTCGATCTTAGGACGCGCAATATGATACCTAACGGAAGCGCGTTAATAAATTTTAAAAAAAAATCGTTTATTTTCTTATTATTCAAGACTGTTTACCGGATTAGGTTCTTTGAGAGCAGACCGCTCTTTCCCTACCGGGTTATTATAAACTAATGGATAAAGGAAATAAACGATTTTCCTAAATTTTTTATCCGTATAAATGCCCGGCCGTTTTTTGGGACGGATTGATGTCTATATATTTATCCATAGAAATGCCCGTTTGCGCTCACTCGGATAGAAACTCTTTATCTCGCCGCTGATCATCAGCGAGGCTACCTTTAATCCCCACTCAAACCATTTTGGCGCGCCGATTACCCCCATTTTTTCAAAATCGTTTCTATGTTTAAGCCCGAAATATGCATCGTCCCACAGCGCCTTAGGTTCCCAACCATGAAACTTGTCGCCCATATCCAATAGGAGCCTCGCTTTGCCATGTTCGCGGATAATCGACTCCAAGCGCGGAATAAGTACGTCTTTGTAGTCCTCATCCGTTAATTTGCCTGATACGCTAAGTATAAGAATATTACCCTTGCTTTCCGGCAATGCCTTGATATTTATCCTGTCCATTTTTATGCCCCCTCGTCAGTAATAACGTTTCTATTTTTTTATTCTATCAGATTTTTAGGTATTATCAAATATATCACGTAAGTTCCGCAGAATAAAGTATTTTCGGGTAATCCATCTGGCAACGGTGATAAAAAATGTATTGACAAATAGAGCCTTTTATTTGATATAATTGCACAGTGTCTATTGATCGAGGTAAGACAATGAAAATACAACTTAGTGCGAATAAGGGCGAACAAGGAAGTTGCGGGGAAGTCCATACTTCCAATTGCTTGATATGCGGGCGAGGCCTTGAATATTTATCATCATCTGTGCCTTTGACTTGTTTTTATTGCGGCAAAAAGGAAAATGGTAATATTGTCTGCTCCTCGGGCGAGCCTCACTATGTTTGTGATAATTGCCATAACCTGTCTTCTTTTAATGCCATTAAAGAATACTTATCAGCTACCGATAAGACCGACCCGTTTAACATGATATTTGATATTTTAAATAACCCTTCTATTCCTATGCTGGGTTGTCATCATGCTTATATGCTAACAGGTTCTATTCTAGTCAGCCTAAAGAACCGCGGCTATTCCGGTATATCCAATGCCCATATAGAAGAGGCGTTTCTGAGATTATCAAAACAGGCTGCCGGCGGCTATTGCGGGTTAAGCGGCGTATGCGGCATCGTTCCGGCAGGCGGAATCGTATATTCAATATTGACGGGTTCGGTGTGCGGAAAAAATAAAGAGCAAAAAATAACGATGAGGATTACAGCATTGTTATCTAAGGCCATATATGACCTGACAGGGCCTTCCTGTTGCAAGGCTTATCTTTTTAAATCTACAGAAATATTGGTTTATTCCCTTTATGCTGATTTTAAATTTCTCTTGATAGATGAAGACTTAACCATTAAATGTAAGTTTAAGGACGCGCACCCGCATGGATGCAGTCTTGAGAAATGTCCGTATTTTACGGGTTACGATATTAAAATAAAAGAATTAGAGCAAGCATACCAACGAGAAACGGATCTGCTTGGCGAGCCAGGGTTTATACATGAAGGTATCCATCTTAATTTAGACATGTTAGGGAATAAAATCGGAGAGGATAAGAATGAAGGTTCCGGCGCTCCGGCCGCTCCCTGCTGAAAGTGACGTGTCTTAAGTTTTAAGACAAAAAATTGGAGAATTTATTATTCTGTTTTGTGATTTAAATCAATTTAATTGAGTTTCGCATTTGATAGACTTGTACCCAAGGGCGCGAGGTATATTATAGATATATTTTTTAAAAATAAATTTCATGGTCCTCTTAAATCGGAGGTTTATCAATGGTTACATTTAAGGATAGCAAGAAGAATGATATTTTGGAAAAATTAAAAAAAATAATTGATCCTGAGCTTGGAATTAACATAGTAGATTTGGGTCTTATCTACAATGTCCGCGCAGACGATGACGGTAGCGTTAAGATAGATATGACCCTGACGGCTAAGGGATGCCCCATAAGTAATGTGATAAAATATGAGGTAGAAGAAGCCGTGAAAGGGATACGGGGCGTCGGTAATGTGGTTGTAAATTTTGTTTGGGAACCCAAGTGGACGTCTGCAATGATACAATCAGATGCACTTAAAAGGCTTAACACTCACTAAATTATTACTAAGGGTTTAATGGCATTTTTAAGATACATGATACATAAAACTTAACTATAACTATAAAACTAAGGTGAATCCTATGAATGCGACCGATACCTCTATTAATATATCGATAAGGCATATTAAAACAGCCCTTATATTTTTGCCCCTGTTCTTTTTGGTCATGTTGCTGGAATCAGGCAACTTTGGCATTTCTTTTTTTATGAATACGAGAATAATTTCGCTAACCCATATATTTACACTGGGTTTTTTGGTGATGGTCATTATGGGGGCGTCCTATATGCTTCTCCCCGTGGCGCTTGGCGTTAAAATCGCCTACGATAAGCTATTTTTTCCCGTTTACTATGCTTATGTCGTGTCTGTTTTGATATTTATAATAGGAATGTACTATTCCATATCCGCATTGATAGCATTGGGCGGGTCTTTGTTATTTATTTCCCTTCTACTTTATGACTTCAATGTCTTAGTAAGCTTGAAAAGGGTAAGAAAATGGGATTATTCGGCGTTAGGGATTGCTTTTGCCTATATCTATCTTTTTATCGGTTTATCTATCGGGTTATATCTCGCGTTGTCCTTCCGCTTCCATATAGGCATTAATCTTTTCGATATCCTAAAAGATCATATTTATGTGATGTTTGTCGGCTTCGTTATCATGCTGTTTATAGCTATCGCATACAGGCTTCTTCCGATGTTTTATATGACTAAGACACCCGCTAAACCATTTTGGATTACCGATATTATATTGATAAATCTCGGAATAATTGTCATAATAGCATCTTCTTTTTTTGGGGGCATTGTCAATGAATGCTTGACACTGGTCGGTAGTGGGGCATTATTTTTAGGAATATTACTGTTTTGTTACATATTTTTTAGTCTTATGCTAAAAAGGCTAAAGAAAAAACTTGATATAACGACATTTTATATTTACAGTGGGATCATATTTTTGGTTGCTGCAATCATTTTAGGGGCTATTTTATTTTTTCTTCCAGAGAGCCTAAGAAGCTCTAGTTACGGCATAGGCTTGTATTATATGTTCGGATTTACGGCTCTTTTCTGTTTTTCCGGAATGATTATTATAGGTTTTTTGCATAAAATATTCCCATTCTTAATCAGTCTTAAGGTATTTGAGAAGGCCAAAAAAGGGGCATACAGCAAGCTATTCAGCAATATGAAAACTAAGTATCTTGAACATATAATCTTTGCCCTTTTTTTAATCGGCGGGCTACTTGAGATGTTATCTTTGCTTTTAATTTATGCGATTATCATTAAGATAGCGACCATCATTCTTTTAGTATCTTCCGTATTGCTTCTTGTCCACATATTTTCGATGGAATGGTAATCCCCTTCCTAACCCACAAGGGATTAAGGAAGGGCGTGTATTTATCTGCCGGTTATTTCCATATCTTTATAGTATAAAGGTCGCCGCCGATCTCTTCGGTTAAGAATTTGTATCCTGCGTCTTTAAGCCTTGGGTATAAATGTATAGGCTTTCTTTCGTGCGTGATATATAACGCTTCGTCCGGTTTTAAGCTTTCTAGAACTTCAAATATTTTTAAAAGAGGCTGCGGAGGTTCTAATCCCCGGACGTCCAACTCAATGCTGTTTAAATGGGCTAAATTTTTAAGATCGTTATCATTAAAATTAAATTCATCCGTATCCTCAGAAATAGTAGTAGTGGATCCTTTAACTCCATTTCTAAAAAAAACAATCTGAAAGCCCTCGGGTATTTTGTTTGTTGTATGATCAAAACCCTTGTTTTTTAAGACTGAGTATAGAGGAAAAGGCTCGAAACTGTTTGTTAAATACAAGGCTTCATTTTCCTTTAAGGCGTTTACGGCCGTCATTATTTTTTCAAACGGATCCGCTCCGTTTTTGATATCGTCTCTAACGTCTAACTCGACCCGTTCTAATCCATCTATATTGTTCATGGCAAATTCTCCCTTTTGTGAATTTATTTAATATTCCTCATTTTTTCCATTATCGACTCTTTTTCATCTGTAGATAATTGCATATCGGCCATGTTAAATAAGATGTGGTCCTCTTTATCAATATGTTCTGATAAAAGTGCGATAAATGAATCTCCTGCCGATATCATATCTTTATAAACACTGCTTGTCTGATACTCCTTTATTGAATTTTTGAAATTATCCGAAAGTTCCCTGCTGTTTTTATGCTCTATTAGCATGACATGGATGGGTCCTGTTTCTATACCCACATAGTTACCCAAAACAGGGAATAATGCGTCTTCTTCCTTTTTGAAATGGATTTCCAAGTCCTTATCAATAAAAGCGGTTATTTCGTTTATCTGGCTAACAAGATTTTTTCTCAAGCTATCAGAAGATGCCGCACCTATTTTTTTCAAATATCCGTCAAGATTATTCAAAACTCCTCTTACAATTTCATGATCGCTTCTCAGCGACATAATTGGATCTAGCGTATCCATAAAAACCCCTTATTTTAAATTATTAAATTTGATATATCCTGTTGTCGTGTGCTGAATTCTACAAGTTAGTAAAATTGTATCATATAACAGTGCAATTTCTAGTGACAAAAATCACACAATCTAAAACAAAACAATGCAAACTAAGCCTTGGCATGTACAAATTCCGTAAAATTATGATACAATCATTGTAGCATATGCCGAACTAATCGCATAATAAATAAACAGTTAGATTATTACAGGGGATGAGTGAATGGCTGAGGTGCAAGGTTGCGAACTTCCGGAAGGTTTATATTATGATATAGAGAAAGACACATGGGCGAAACCCTTAGGTGATAACATTGTTATGCTGGGTATGACAGATGTTGCTCAAACTCAGGCGGGCAAGATATTACATGTGACATTCAAGAAAAAAGGGAGCATTATTAAAAGGAGAGGCAATACCGCAACCATTGAGAGTGGCAAATGGGTTGGCCCTATCCCCTCTCCCGTTGCAGGTGAAATAGTTGAGGTCAACGAGGCGTTATTAAAGGATCCTCTTCTCCTTAATATATCGCCGTACGAAGATGCATGGGTTAGTAAGGTGAAGGCATCAGACTTGAGCGAATTGAATAATCTTTTAACCGGAAAAGAGGCTGTCGAAAAATATCGAGAAAAGATAACAAAAGGGCAGATTCAATGCATGAGATGTTCGAGTCAGTAATAACCGGGATTAATCAATTATGGCCAATGAGATAAATAAAAAAGAGATGAAGCACACTGTTGTACTCCTTGTTTCAAAGTGGTGCGAGGAGTGTGTTCCTGCAGATAAAGCGTGGAAGAGGCTGCTGGATGAGCGCAAAGATTTTACTTATAAATCCCTAGATGTTGCCGATTCCGAAGGAAGACGTCTTTCAATACAGCTTTATATCAGGAGTGTTCCTTCTACCGTTATCGATGGGAAACTTTCCTATGTTGGAGTTCCCACCAAAGAGGATGCTGACGAATTGCTTAATTTAGCTTGATCTTTTTGTGATGATATATAAATAAAATAAAACAGGATCAAATTAAAAGTGAAAATCCCCAGAGCTTTTAGAAGATTAGACAGGTTTATACTTTGTATTGCTGTTTCGACAGGTATCGTGATTGCCATAATATCCGCATTTTTACTTTCGAACTTTACCAATAGAATTATCAAGACCAGTTCTATGGTTACCAGCTCCTATATCGCTGATCAAACATTTAACACGATGTATCAGATAATGAGCAAGGGTTGGAATGAAAAACAGGTGTTGTCCTTTATGGCTGCACTTAAAAAGTCCTCTAAAAATGAAAAAATGCTTAAGGTTATGATATTTAGGGGTGATATAGTCAAGAAACAGTTTGGGGCAGTGACGCAACCCAAGGAAAATGACATTATTAAAAGAGCATTCGCAGCTAAAAAGCCAATACATAAAACCGTAAACGGAAAGGAGATATTTGCGTATCCTCTTATAGCGAACCAGTTGTGTCTTAAATGCCATACAATCGAGAAGGTTGGCGATGTAAATGGTGTTGTGCAGGTTTCCTTTAATCCCTCGTTTTTGACCAATGAGTTCAGGGATTATTACTTCCTTATCTTATTCCTTATCTTTCTTTTCCCGATCATGGGAGGACTTTTTGTTACCGCCATTCTAAGGCGACAGGTAAAATATGGGGTAGAGAGTATTAATAGGGAGGTTGAAAGCATAAAAACGGTCAAAGATTTAAAAACGCTTGACGCAAAATTTGTTGACCTTAAATTTGATGAATTTAACCAAATTTATAGGGGAGTAACAAGCCTTGCGCTTAAACTTCGTGATATTGCCGTAGATAAAGATGTTCTTGAATTCGAGATAAGACTTCTCGAGAGGTTTATTATAACTTCAGAGGTTGTCAATGACTGGAAGGAGCATGTATTTCATCTTTTAATAGAGATGAACAAGATTTTAAAGGTCTATAATGTATTTTCAATATTTATTCAAGATGAAGACTTGATTGAAATAGAGGTATTCTGGAGAAACAAACCGACCGAAAACACTAAAAAATTATTTGATAAATTAATTTATCAAAGTGTGTATGATTCCGGTTTAAATGGTTTTTGTGTACAAGGCATAGGGAACCATGAGGTATTTCACAATGTAGCTGATAGCAGTTCCATTCTTCGCGAACTCTCTGAGGAAGACATATTGGTTCAAACGAAAAAGGTAATTTTGGATGTTCCGCACATAGGCGGAATAGTCGGCATAGGCGTTCAGGCCGAGGATGCTATAGACAGCACGCGAGAACTAGTTATAAATAGTGTTCTTACTACGCTTTTGAATGTTATAGGCTCGATAAAAGCGATATATAAATATACGAAAGATTTAGAATATTACGCTACGAGGGATGGGCTAACAGGGCTTTATAATCAGAGGGTTTTTACGGAGTTTTTGCATTATGAGGTAGAAAGGGCAAAAAGAAATAATTATGTTTTCAGTCTAGTGTTTATAGATTTGGATAATTTCAAGCTGATTAACGATATGTATGGCCATAATTTTGGGGATGAATTCCTCAAGGGCGTAGGCGGCGTATTAGAAAAAACAAAACGGAATGAGGATATATTGGCCCGTTACGGGGGTGATGAATTTGTAATGATACTTCCGGAAGCGGGGCAGGAACAGGCTTATATGATATCGGAAAGGATAATGAGTAAGATACGATCATTTTCATTAAAGGATGGTAATTCCCAAAAAATAGTCAGTGCAACCGCGTCTATAGGGATATCCGTTTACCCATATTCTGCAACTAACGAAAAAGACATGTTTCTACTTGCCGACAACATGATGTATAAGGCCAAAAGCGAGGGTAAGAACATAATTTATATGGCAAAAGAAGAAGATTTAGTTTCGGTTTATCAAGTGTTATCCGAAAAGAGCAAGATGGTCTTGAATGCGTTGGAGCAAGATTTAATAGTACCGTATTTTCAACCTATCAAGGAGCTAGACACCGATAAGATTGTTGCCCACGAGCTTTTAATGAGAATAAAACTAGACGCTAAGACCGGTGGCATAGAATATCAACAGGGTGCCGGACATGCTCAGTCATCCTCCGGCGACGTTATTATTTCGGCGGGGGAGTTTATTGAAATAGCCGAAGATATAGGGGTCGCTCACAAATTAGATTTATTGCTGCTGGAAAAGGCTTTTAAAAAGGTTAAGGACGAGAATTACGGTGATATTTTATTTGTCAATCTGTCTCCTAAATCATTAGTTTTGTCGGATTATGTTAAAACGGTAAAAATGCTTTCTTTGCAATATAATATTGATGTGTCCAAAATAGTGTTTGAGATAACAGAAAGGGAAACCGTGAGGAATATAACCCTCCTTGAAAAATTTGTGGCTAATCTCAAATATGAGGGGTTTAGATTTGCGATAGATGATTTTGGTTCCGGTTTTAGTTCCTTTTTATACATTAAAAGATTTCACATTGATTTTATCAAGATAGACGGCGAGTTTATAAGGGGTATTCTAAAAGATAAAATGGATAGGGCAGTCGTCGTTAGTTCTATCTCAATAGCAAAAGAAATGGGAATAAGGACGATTGCCGAATTTATTGAGTCGAATGAAATTGCCCTGGAACTTAAAAAGTTAAATATAGATTATGGCCAAGGCTTTTTCATAGGCATGCCCGCTGATAATTTTTCAGACACATAAAAAAAAGCATCATCCGCAATCGGAGTATCCGCAATCAAGACATACTGTGCATCCTTCTGCATGCTTTAGGTTGGAACCGCCACATGATGGGCAGGCTCCTCTTCCTTGTGCTTTATGCTTATCGTGATGTTTGTGCTTGGGCGGTTCAATGTCTGGATGATTTTCATTGGTATCGCCTCGCGAACCTATAGGTTCCGACATACTTCTTTCAAGCGCTTTTCCGATAGCATCTGCGCATGAGTATATTGTGTTGGCGCCGAAACCGTAGGGTATGTTGCACCTGATTCCTTTTAACTGATTGATTATTTCTGTTGCACCTATTCCTGACCTCAATGCCATGCTTACCATCCTGCCAGTTGATTCGGTTTGAGACTGAGCACATCCGCCGGATTTACCGATAGAATTGAATATTTCAAAGGGTCTGCCGCTTTCATCGTAATTTATCGTTACATATAATGGACCGCAACCGGTTGTGGTTTTAACCGTAACTCCGTGTATCATAGCCGGTCTTTTTCTCGGCTCTATTGGTTTGCCGGTTAGGCTTGTATCATTTTCTATTGGCTTGTTTTCTCTATTACCAGAAGAGGAACCGGTCGTCAAGACTTGCAAGTCTCTTGAACCGTCCCTGTAAACCGTGATGCCCTTTAAGTTAAGGTCGTATGCCAGCATGTATACTTCTTTGATATCTTCTTTTTTTGCGGAATTAGAGAAATTAACCGTCTTACTGACAGCGTTATCAATGTGTTTTTGGAATGCTACTTGCGTCATAACATGCCATTTTGGGGTAATGCCATGGGATGTGATAAATATGCGACTAAGATATTTGAAAACATCGGGGGACAATAGGCTAGTGATGTCCCCTTTGTAAGACTTACCCATACTGCCGTTTTTGATGACAAAATCTATTAATTCCGTAGAATATGCCCCTGTGTCGTCAAGTTTGGTTTTAAAATTTTTATCTATCTCTATTAGAGTTTGATTGTCCAGAACATGTCTTTCATAAGCCAATGCAAATAATGGCTCTATCCCGCTGGATGCCCCCGCGATAATACTTATGGTGCCGGTCGGCGCAATGGTTGTGGTTGTCCCATTTCTCATTGTATTATAGCCCTTGCTTTTCCATATGGAATTGTCAAAGTTAGGAAAATTTCCCCTGTCTTGCCCTAATTCTTCAGATTTTAATTTTGATTCTTTATCAATAAAGCCCATTATTTTTTCGGCTATTTTAAGTGCCAAGTCACTGTCATAAGGGATTCCTAATTTTATTAGCGTATCGGCATAGCCCATGATTCCTAGCCCTATTTTTCTATTTGCAAGCGTCATCTGTCTTATTTTTTCAATGGGATAATGATTTTTATCTATGACATTGTCTAGGAAGTGAATGGCAGTATCTACCGTTTTTTTTAGAGCTTTAAAGTCAATACGATTTAGATAATAAGATAAAGTGTCGTCAATCGTTGAGTTTGCTCCATTTTCTATCTCATTAAGTTTTTTTAAGATATCTGTAACATTAAATTTTTCATTATCGTCTTTTATAAATTTTCCTATATTGATAGACCCTAAATTGCAGGATTCGTGAGCTTCTAGCGGTTGTTCGCCGCATGGATTTGTCGCCTCTATTTTTTTTCCTGACAGACGCATAGGGTTAAGTTTATTTATCCTATCAATAAATATAATCCCCGGTTCTCCGCTTAGCCATGCACTTTCCACTATTAAATTAAAAACGTTTTTAGCGTTAAGATGTTTAACGGTTTTGCCGTTCCTTGGGTTCAGCAGAGGATAATTCTCATTTTTAACGGCATGATTCATAAAGTCTTCGGTTATAGCAACGGAGATATTGAAATTATTGAGTTTTGAAGTATCTTTTTTAGATGTTATGAAGTCTAATATATCCGGATGATCTATTCTCAGGATGCCCATATTTGCACCCCTTCTTGTTCCGCCTTGCTTAATTGCTTCGGTAGCGCTGTTAAATACCTGCATAAAGGAGACGGGTCCGCTTGATACACCCTTTGTAGAATGGACTACATCATTTTTTGGTCTCAAATTAGAAAAAGAAAAGCCCGTCCCGCCGCCACTCTGATGTATAAGCGCAGTATTTTTTATTGTTTCAAAGATTGATTCCATAGAATCTTCAATTGGAAGAACGAAGCAGGCAGAAAGTTGCTGTAATGATCTCCCTGCATTCATTAATGTGGGGGAGTTTGGTAAAAAGCGGAGGTTTATCATCTCTTCGAAAAACACATCTTCCGTCTTGCTAATATCTTCTTTTGTTTTGTGATAGTTGGAGTCGGCTTCGGAGATGTTCCTTGCTACTCTTCTAAACATTTCGGATATCGTTTCGGTAATTTCGCCCTTCTCGTTTTTAGCTAAATATCTTTTTTGTAAAACGGTTATGCTGTTTTTGGAAAAATTTTTTGTAAGCACGTCATTTTTATCTTTCATTTTTGCTCCTGTCATTGAACATTTAAATATTTATTTACAATATATAGTTATATTTTATATTTATTTACAATATATTGTAAATAATCTTTTGTCAATATTTTTTTAATTATTGTTTTTAATTGTAAATCGTATTTAAAAGATTTATAATTCAGTAAAAGCTACAAGTAAAATATAAATTCATATATAGGCTATGTGGAGGGGCTAATTAAAATAAAACGATGAGTGACAGTTTAAAGTATATTAATAATATGGGTATTTTAGCCCATGTGCTAAACACAAATATTGTTGTAAAGCTGGTTCTTTTAATCTTATTTGTTTTCTCCTTGACATCGTGGGCTATTATCTTTTATAAGTTAAATTATCTCAATAAAGCGAAAAGGGAGGATAAGGAGTTTCTTGATTTATTCTGGGAATCAAAAAGATTAGATTATGTTTATGCATCCATCAAGAACTTTAACTATAGTCCTATAGCTTTTATGTTTGGCGCTACATACAAAACGCTTATAGATATTAAAAAAAAGTTGGAGAATAAAGATAGATTATTTGGTAGCGAGAGCAATAATGAGAATAGAGCTTATATAGAAAGGGCTTTAAAAAAATCTCAGCTCTCATCTATGACAAAACTAGAAGTGTCGCTTCCGTTTTTGGCGACGGTGGGTTCTACCGCTCCCTTTATAGGTTTATTCGGAACAGTTTGGGGAATAATGGCTTCGTTTGAAAGCATTCAAAGGGCGGGGACAGCCGGTTTGGCTGTTGTGGCCCCTGGTATCGCAGATGCATTAATAGCTACGGCAGCCGGTCTTTTTGCGGCAATACCGGCTGTAATTGCGTATAACTATTATTCTAATAAGGTAAGAGTTTTGGTTAATGGGATGACTGATTTTGCATATGAGTTTATGACTATAATTGAAAGGCAGATTTTATAATAATTATGTTTACACCGTTTGACGATAAAGAAGGCAGGAGAGGTTTTTCTTTTGATTTTAAGCTAATGTCCGACATAAACATCACCCCGTTTGTTGATGTTATGCTCGTTCTTCTCGTTATCTTTATGGTAACCGCTCCAATGTTGGTGCATGGAATAAATGTGCATTTACCGGTGGCTAAAACACGGACATTAAGGGCTCCGGAAAAAACAATAGTTATTTCCGTAACGTCCAATAGAAGGATTTATGTAAATAGCTCTAGGGTAGGCTTTTCAATTTTAACCAGAAAGTTGCGAGTTTTATATAAAGGCAGAAAGGATAAGCAAATATTTCTTAAGGCAAGTTCCGTTATATCTTATGGTTATGTAATGCGTATTATGACTGCCATAAAAGATGCGGGCATAACAAAAATAGGCATGGTAACGGCAAATCTCAAACATAGGTAACATATTTAAGTTACGGTTGATATAACTAAGTGAAGTTGTGTTAAAATGTTTAATGACAATCAAGGCAATATTGGAAGATATTATATATATTCGATTTTATTTCATCTGATTTTGATAGGTTTGGTATTCTATTTAGCGATTAGATATAAACCGGAGATTCAATCTGTAGGTTCAAATGTGGTTGTCAGTATTACAAGCAGCATACCTATGCGGCATATCCCGACGAGGGTTGTAAAAAAACGGTTCGTCAAGGTTAAACGAAGCGGGCATGTCAAGGTTAAGATGGTAGTGAAGCATAGTAAGCAAGAGGTAAAGGTTGCCAAGCGGGTTGCAATTGTAAGCAAACCGGTTCATGTTGAAAAAATTATTAAAACACACGTCTTGCCGGTTGCTACGGTTAGCTCCAGTATTTACGCTAAGTTAAGCCACAAAGTAAGCCTTCGTAGTGCATATAATAAAGTTAAGGCATCTTTAGTTAAGGGAAATATCCAGAAATTTATAGCATATAGTAACAGAATAGAGCCTATTATTATGTCTAATTTTAATATTCCCCTAACTAAATATTTAAGCTATAAATCTGTTGTTGCTATCCAAATAACGGACTCCGGCAGGATTTACGATGTCATACGGGTTAAGTCTTCTGGTAGTACTTATTTCGATTCGCAAGCAATGGAGGCGTTAAAGCTCTCAAGCCCATTACCTCCGCCGCCGAAGGGCTTTATGGCTTTTATAAACTCTAAAAATGCCGGTGATGGTGTTTTAATAAATTTCGATCCGAATGAGATTATAAAAAATAAATAGTACGATTGTCTGGAGTCAGGTAAGTCAAAAATGCTCAAAGTTAAATTTAGTGGTTACTGTAAGATTTTTTGTGGTGTGTTATTTTTTTTGTTTTTATTGCCCGTTAATTCTTACTCAAAGGTATATATAAATATCTATGCCGCAAAGATTAAAAAGGTTAGGGTTGCTGTGACTGATTTTAAAAATATTTCAAAACGTGGACAGCATCAAAACATTGCAAGCAACATTGCTCATATTATTAGGCACGACCTTTCCGTTATTGGGTATTTTAGTGTCGTAGATCCGCTTTTATATCTCGAAAATCCTCAATATGCGCCTATAAGCGCTAATAAAATAGATTTCGCAGACTGGAGCATACTAAACGCACAGTATTTAATTAACGGCACATATAAAATCAAAAATGGCAAGATACAAATTAGTGCAAATTTTATAAGTGTTTATTCCAGAAAACTGCTATTAACCGAAATATTCAAGGGACGCATTAATCAGTACAGATATATGGCAAATAAGTTTTCAGATGAGATAGTAAAATTTTTAAGTGGCAAAAAGGGTCCGTTTACTACGAAAATATTTTTTGTAGGTGAGCGAGATGGTGTGAAAAATATTTTTATGATGAATTTTGGGGGACATAGGGTAAGAAAAATTACCGATAACAGGTCAATAAATATATTTCCATCCCCATCCCCCGGCGGACGTAGCGTTGCATATATCTCATTTAAAGATGGAAGTCCTGCAGTTTTTGTTAAAAATTTAAATACAAATCGAACTGTAAAACTTAACCTACTCGGACCCGCAGATTATGTTGCGTGGTCGCCTACGGGAAGTAAATTAGCTATAGCTCTTACACCGGACCGCTACAATACCGAAATATATACGGTTGACACAAACGGGAGGGATTTAAAACAATTGACATTTACGGGGGGAATAAATACATCTCCTTCGTTTTCTCCAAATGGGAGTAGAATTGTTTTCGTTTCTAACAGAGGAGGAAGTCCTCAGGTTTATATAATGAATTTTGATGGCAGCGACCAACGCCGCATTACTTATAACGGCAGTAATTATAATACCAGTCCCGCGTGGTCGCCTGACGGACAAAAGATTGCTTTTACATCTTTAATAAAGGGTGTTCTTCAAGTGTGTATTATAAATACCAATGGAACGGGTGAAAAGCAGGTTACCGATACGCCGTATAGCGCTCTGCATCCCGCATGGACGAGGGATTCTAGGATAATTACTTTCAGTACCGACATTGCGGGTAAACAGAAATTATTTATGATAGACGTGAATGAGGGTGATATGACGAGGTTGGCACCTTATATGTTTCCGGAAATGCAGAATTATTCAAGTGCGGAGTGGTCGTTAAAATCCTCTTATTGAAAAATATGATTTTATGTGTTAATCTCTAGATATTAATTATAAAATTTTTAAATTCAATTGGGGTTTTTTAGGCGTCATGAAAAAAAATAAAAAAATATTTGGCATGTTTGTTTTGTTTGTTGCACTCTTGTTTTGTTCATCTGCTTTTTTATCCGGATGTGCGGAGATGGGACCGGATACTGTGTACAACTTAAAGGTCCAGGTGAAAAAATTAAACAAGAAGACAAACAGATTATCGCAAAGCAATACTTATTTAGTTCAAAAACTTCATGATATGCAAATAAATATTGCAAATCAGGGTGTTACGATATCCAATATGGGTTCTAAATTAAACGACATGTATGGAAAATATGAGGTGGAATCTCACAATATTGGTATACTTAGAAAAAAATTTAACGACTATCGTTTAATTGTCAATAAGGAATTTTTCAAGTTATCAAACAATGTCAATATCAAGCCTATCGTCAAGAAGAAGCTCTTGCCCAAAAAAAATATTATAACTACAAATCTAAAGCTTAATGGTTTTAGTAAGGGCGTATATTTGTATAAAAAAGGGGATTATGCCGGTGCCCTTTTATCGCTGAATAAATTTATAAATAAATATCCGCAGTCCAAAAACATTCCTAATGCTCTATTTTATGAGGCGGTATCAAATTTTAAACTTAAAAAGTATCCTGTTTCAATATTGGAGTTACACAAATTTTCAGAAATTTACTCAAAGAATATTCATGTTCCCATGGCGATATATTGGCAGGGAATGGGTTTTTTGAAGCTTTCCGACAAAGCGGATGCATCAATTTTGTTTCAGCAGGTTGTTTCAAAATATAGTAGTACTACGGCTTCAAGACTTTCCGCAGAAGAGCTTAAGAAACTTACTAAATAAAAAGTGAGTCACATTAAAAATATTATTAATCTGGCATTTGAGTCTAGTTGCGATGATTTTTCCTGCGCTGTACTCTTGAAGGACAGTAGTGGCATAAGGGTTCTTTCAAATGTTATATATTCTCAAGATTTTGTGCACGATATATACGGCGGGGTTGTTCCAGAGCTTGCTTCTAGAAATCACATGAAGGCATCTGTGCCTGCACTCAGGTTTGCTTTGTCAAAGGCTGGTATTAGCTTAAGCGATGTTGACCTTGTGTCCGTGACGGCTGGTCCGGGGCTTGTCGGTTCTCTTCTTATAGGGCTCATGGAAGCAAAAACAATATCATTTGCGTTAAATATTCCATTGGCCAAGATAAACCATATCGAAGGACATATCTTTAGCCCCTTTTTAGAAAACGAAGAGAAATTTCCGTTTATTGCGCTAGTAATTTCGGGGGGGCATACTCATATATACTTGGTAAAATCTCACAACAATATAAAACTTATAGGAAGAACAAGGGATGATGCTTGTGGTGAGCTATTCGACAAGGTATCGAGTTACCTTGGCTTTGGATATCCAGGGGGTAAGGTTGTGGATAAGTTCGCAGAAGAGGGAGATGAAAGTGCATTTAAGTTTCCCCTCCCTATGGCACACAGCCATAATTTAGATATGAGTTTTAGTGGGCTTAAAACGGCTGTTATTTCTGAGATAAATAATTTAGGGGGCCCTGATAACATTAAAGAAAGTGTTGTTTTCGATATTTTTGCTTCTCTTAGGGAAGCAGTGGCTAAAATTCTTTATAAAAAAACATTATATGCTTGTAATATCTATAAAATAAGTACAATTGTTGTTTCTGGCGGAGTTTCTGCAAATTTACGCATTCGGTCTCTTTTTGCAGAGGCTGTGGAAAAATCAGGTTTAAAGATAATTTTTCCTTCTATACCGCTATCAACTGACAATGCTGCCATGATTGGTTATGCTGGATACTTTAAACCTTCGATAGATCCTGTTAAAAATAGGGTCGAATTTTTAAATATTAATGCCGATTCTTCGTGGGAGCTATGAGTAATCGGGTAATTGACAAGGATTACAATGGGAAAATCAGTCAAAGGACGTAAGGTGGTTTACGGTCAAAATTTTTTAGTAAATAAAGATATAGCGCGCGATATAGTTGAATTATGTAATTTTACACCTGACGATAATGTTGTAGAGATTGGATCCGGCAAAGGGGCATTAACAGGATTTATTATTGGGAAAACAAAAACATATACGATATTAGAAATAGGTGATTTCTATTTTAATCTTATAAAAGGCAAATTTAATCCAAATAAATTTAGTGGAATCAATATTTTAAATGAAGATGCTCTTAAATTTAATTATACGGGTTTAAGCCAAACTCTTTCTTCGAAAATAAGGGTTATTTCAAATCTTCCCTATGAAATCTCAAGCCCTATTATAGAAAAGTTCACGAAAGAAAAGCATGTTTTTTCGGATTTAACGCTTATGTTTCAGAAAGAGTTTGCAAAGAGGCTATATGCTAAAGAGAATGATTCCGAAAGAGGGGCATTAAGTGTTATCAGTGACATCAACTTTAAAATCGTCAAACTTTTTGATGTGGACAAGTCTAATTTTAGTCCTGCGCCAAGAGTTGATTCTATCGTTGTAAGAATAACTCCTATATATCACACAGATGACGATTATATTTGGGCGGCAGATTCCCAGTTTTTTAGTTATTTTGTTCATCAGATTTTTAAATTAAGAAGGAAAAAACTAAGAAATTCTATATATGCATCTTTTTTTAGCGTGCCGCCCGATGTAAAAGAATCTATATTTGCTGATGTAAATGTTGATTTGGATAAAAGGCCGCAGGAATTGACAACAATAGAGTTTATAAAAGTTGCAAGGAAATACGATGACTATCTAAAAATAGTTGAGAGCGGGGTGTGATAATAATGACAACCGTAACAATTGATTTACATGATGATAAAAAGGAAAACTCATGGAAAAGGTAGTTATTGCATTAGATTTAGGCACAACCGGCAACAGAGCGATAGCCTTTGCCAAAGACGTCTGTATCGTTGCAAGTTCTTATTGCGAGTTTCCTCAGATGCATCCGAAGCCGTCGTGGGTAGAGCAAAATCCGTACGATATTTTAAGTTCCGCACTAAAGGTTCTTAGAAAAACAGTTGAAAAATGTAACTCGTTCGAGATAACATCTATAGGGATAACAAATCAGAGGGAAACCGCAATACTGTGGGATAAAAAGACAGGGAAGCCCGTTTATAACGCTATAGTTTGGCAATGCAGAAGAACGGCAAAAGCTTGCAGGGATTTATTAGAGTATAGTAACCTGATAAAGGCAAAGACCGGTCTATTTTTGGATCCCTATTTTTCTGCAACTAAGATTAAATGGGTAATAGATAATGTTGATGGGGTAAAAAACCGAATGGACAAGGGAGAAATTGCCTTTGGGACGGTTGACAGCTGGATTTTGTGGAATCTAACGGGTGGCAGGGTTCATTCTACGGATGCTTCTAACGCATCACGAACACTTTTATATAACATTAACACATTGAGATATGACGAGGAACTTCTTGAAATATTCGGCATCCCTATATCTATGCTCCCTCAAGTTTACGATAGTAATCATAATTTTGGTTGTACCGATAAGGACATTTTTGGTAAATCAATTCCGATAATAGGAATCTTAGGAGATCAGCAGGCATCTTTGTTTGCTCATGGCGGCTTTGGGACGGGAGTAATAAAAAATACATACGGCACGGGTCTTTTTGCAATGGTAGAGACCGGAAATAAAATTTATAATTCAGATAAATTAGTTGCTACTATTGCGTGGAAATTAGACAATGTCGCATATTATGCATTGGAAGGCAGTATTTTTACGGGAGGTTCGATAGTCCGGTATGTTAAGGATAATTTTAATTTTATAAATTATATTCATGAATCTTCCTCCATGGCGCAGGATTTAGATTCTAACGGCGGCGTATATTTTGTTCCTGCATTAGCCGGTCTTGGTGCACCCTTTTGGGATCCGGGCGCAAGGGGTTTGATTATTGGTTTGACGGGGGCAACCACCAAGGCCCATATCGTCAGGGCAGCATTAGAATCGTTGGCATATCAGACAAAAGATGTTATTTTAGAATTTAAGAATGCTTTAAAAAACGACATAAATTTATCGGCATATAAGCTGAGAGTTGACGGAAAAGCAAGCGAAAATGAGTTTTTAATGCAATTTCAGTCCGATATTTTAAACATGATTGTTGAAAAAACGGTTTTTACTGAGATGACCGCTTTCGGTGTTGCCGGACTTAGCGCAATAACGACTGGTCTTTGGACCGTAGGTGAATTTTACAACCTTAGAAGGATAGGGAAGACATATATTCCTGAGATGGACGATAAAATTAGAAACGATTACTATGGCAAATGGCGACAAGCCGTAACAAAGTCCCTTAAATGGGCATAGTTTATCACAAAAGCTATTCATAGACATATTATCTGCAGTATGCTATAATGGCAGACAGAAGCGTTAGATTATTGGTTGGATAAAAATTAAATTTAAAGAATACAGTACCTCTCCGAAAAAGATAACAAAATGGTTTTAGAAAAGGTTAAGCCCGAGCGCAGTACTTCCGATAACTATGAAGATTTCGACAAGTTTACTAAGTCACCCGTGTTTAAAAGTATCATTAATGATAAAATTTCGAGCCTTAATGTAGCATTTATTGGTTTCTATGGGTCAAGGAACTATAATATACACACAGACAAAAGCGATCATGATTTTTTTATAGTTTATTATCCGACCTTCGATAATTTTTACTACAACAAGTTTGAGAGATTCTCGGTTATAGACAAGAATTATGACTATTTCATAACCCCTGTTCATGAATATGTTCGGCATGCAATGAATGGCAATATAAAGTTTATAGAGCCTATAGTGTGCAGGACGGTTTTTTTCATAGTATCGTCGGGAATGAGTTTTAGCGCCGTTAAGATCAAAAATAATCCGTTAATCGATAAAATAGATCGTTTTATATCTATTAATTATAGGAAAAATTTTAATACCATAATGGGTATCGTTAATAATAAAAGATTAAATATAATTAAGGGATCATATACGTCTAATACATTAAAATACAAAGAAACGCATGGATACGACATTAAAGAAGCTATAAATTCATTAAGAATCCTTTTTTTACTTGAGGATTATATTAAAAGTGGTCAATTTTCTTTTATGGTTAAGGGCAATCCTGTTTATAGGGAATTTGAGGATTATATGCTTAAAATAAACAGAATGGCAATGTCAAAGGATGCTTATTTGGAAATAATAGACAAAAAAGTGAATGATGTTTTAAGATTAAAAGGTGGATTAGATATATTATATGAAAATAAAAAACAGACTATCATAAAAACCGAGAATGAAATCAAAGATTATACCAAGAAACTTTGCGGGGATAATATCTGTTTTGCAAAATAGGTATAATATATTATATAATTAGTATCATGGGTGTTCTGTCGAAAATGTTTTTTACTGTTTTAATTTACATATTTGTTGAGATTTATGTTTTTGTGGAGGTGTCTGCCAAGATTGGTTTTCTCCCTTCTGTTATTTTGTTAATATCCTTTAGTATAATAGGGTACATAATTACAAAAAGGATAAAGTCTGCTTCTTTTCAAAATGCCATTGCAGATTATTCTAATGGTTCATCGCCGAGTAAAAATTTAGTTAAATCGGCGGCGTTTTTTATATCGGGTTTATTATTTCTCGTGCCTGGATTTATCACCGATTTTATTGCGGTACTTTTTTTAATCCCCCTTTTAAACTATTACTTGGTATATCTCATATTTAGATATTTTAAAAATAAATTTAATGGCTCCTTTATGCGTGGAGACGGCGACAACGGTTTTACGAGCGAGACTTTTATTTCACTGCCATTTAAAAAACATGAAAGATAACATATATGTATACAATTTTACTTAAATCTAAGATTCATAGGGCTACGGTAACAGATTCTAATCTTGAATACGAGGGGTCTATTTCAATAGATAAAGAACTTATGGATAGAGCCGATATTTTGCCGTATGAAAAGGTTAGTGTCTGGAACGTAAATAATGGCAGTAGATTTGAAACGTATGCCATTCCTTCAGATGAGCATTCCGGGGACATTGTAGTGAACGGGGCTGCCTCTCGTTTAGCCCAGACGGGGGACATTGTAATTATCGCAACCTTTGGTTTTTATGATAAAGAAGAACTGAAGGGGTTTGAACCTACGATGGTTTATGTTGACGATAAAAATCATGCAAACGGCGACATTTAGATATGGCGACGGTTTCTATTTTAAGGATAAAAATAATTTAACGGTCAAAGAAATGGTTTGTTAAGGCAGGCTTAACGCATTGATTAAAAAGTATTTTGCTGATTATATCTTTGTATCTCCATCGGGTTCCCCGCCGCTTATTGCAAACGGTGAACTGGCGGTTGATGGAATATCGGGTAGGGTTTTATCTGTCCTGAGAAATAGTAAACAAGTCCGGTCTCTTCACGGCAACATAGAAGGTTTTAAGACAATAATCGTTCCGGGTTTTATAAACTCCCATATCCATACAGACCTCACCATTAAGGCAGATAATGAAACGCCACACGTTTTCTCAAAGTGGGTTTTTTCCATAGTAGAAAAGAGGAAATATTTTGATGATGAAATAAGAAATGAACTTAGATTAAAGGCATTCCAAGAGACCGTGGAAAGCGGCACAGCACTTGTAGGAGATATCATAGATGCGGGTTCATTTTATGATATCGGTAATTTGCTCTTAAAGTCCAATCTTATCCCTAAGGTCAAGGGATTTATCGAAATAAGGGGTTTGATTACAAATTGCGCTGAGCAAAGAATGAATGATTTCAGGATATTTTGTAAAAAATATGAAGATATTTTTAAGCAAAATAAAAAATATTTTTCTTTAGGTATCTCTCCTCATTCTATATATTCAGTATCAGAATCGTTATTTGAAAAAGTAAGAAAAGAAAGTTCCAAAATGAGACTCAATGTAGCTGTCCACGCATCTGAACATCTGTCTGAAGTTCAATTTATATCGGGAGCGGGTGGAGATATAGCGGATAATCTTTTGCCTGCATTCAAGCTTTCTAAATTTTCCGTGCCATCAAGAACATTTTCAAGCCCTATTTCTTACCTGAATTATTTAAAAATTTTAAATAAAAATACGCTAATAATCCATGCTAACGAGATTAACGACAATGATATTAATATTATAAAAGATTCTGGTGCTAGTGTTGTCCACTGTCCAAGGAGTAACGCCTTTTTTAATTCAAATAAATTTCCGTTAAAAAAGGTTTTGGAAAACGGTATTTCAGTTTCATTGGGAACTGATAGTCTATATTCTAATAAATCATTAAGCATTCTTGATGAGCTTCAATATGCCAAAGGGATCCACCCTAATGTTTCTTCTAAGGATCTATTTACTATGGCTACGGTCAATGGAGCAAAGGCGCTTTCTTTTCCCAATATTACCGGAACATTGGAGCCTAATTCTTGTGGAGATTTTACCGTTTTTAAAATTGATAAAAATGTGAAAGTGAATGAAATTAATATTTATGATATCATCTTATCGTTAAGAAAAGCAGATATCATTATGGTAGTGTTGGATGGATGTGTTGTTTGTGATAAACTTAACGGAATAAGTTAGCATGTGTTATAACTACCCTTTGTAATTATCAAATTAATCGTACGCTTAAGGTTAAAATGAAAATCATAACTGATATATATGAAATGAAGAAAATTTCAAAAGATTTAAAAAAATCGTCAAGGCAGATTTCTTTTGTTCCCACGATGGGCAAGCTTCATGATGGACATAGAAGGCTTATCGAAGAAGGGAAAAAATACGGTACGGTTATAGTATCTATTTTTATTAACCCCATACAATTTGGACAAGGTGAAGATTTCAAAAACTATCCGGAAGATTTTAAGAGCGATGTCGAAATATTAGAAAATCTAAAGGTAGAATATCTCTTTAATCCAACGGTAGACATTGTTGATAATACTAAAACGTTTTTGATTGATACTGAATACTCAAACCAACTTTGCGGCGATTTCCGGCCTATTCATTTTCAAGGTGTTTTGACAATAGTAATGAAACTATTTTGCATAATAAATCCGGATATTGCTCTTTTTGGGCTCAAAGACTATCAACAATATATTTTGATAAGAAAGATGGTTGAGGACTTTTTTTTAGATGTTAAAATAGTGCCTGTTCCTTCAGTGCGGGAGGAATGCGGGCTTGCAATGAGCTCAAGAAACTCGTATCTTAGCGAGGGCGATAAAAAAACCGCTTGTAATTTTTATAAATCTCTCAAAAAGACCGTGAAACTATTTAATGCGGGAGAAACATTGTCCCGTAAATTGACCGTTTTTGCTGCAAAAGAATTAATTAAGATTGGGTTTAAAATAGATTACCTGAAGATTATGGATAAGGGGCTCAATATTGATAAGCAATATGTCAGTGCGGGTGACATTCTGCTTTCTGCTGTGAGGTTTAAAGGCGTTAGGCTTATAGATAATATTTTTTTTGAATAATTTTAGGATATTTTTTGTCATTCTTGAAAAAACATATTTTCAAGATATACTCAGGTTAGGGGTGCGTAGATAAAAATGAAAAATGATTTTAGGGTTGCTTTAACATTTAGTGCCGAGTTACCCGGCAAGATTAAGATAAAAACAAGCGCTGTGACGATGCATGGCATTGCTGATAAAAAAAGGGATGGTTTAATAAATGGATTAAGGGCGAGGGCAGTAAGAGATAGTCTTGATTTTAGAAAAAGAAAGCTCTCTATGATGTTTAATCCTGTGTTTGGTGGGTTTGTCTTTTTTTCCGATGCAGTAGGGCTTGGCGATGAGGATGCTGTTGGTTTTGCTAGGTTGTTTTTTGATAAGCTGGAAGAATATTTTCATGTGTCCGTCGTATATTATCACTTGATAGATATAGGAGATATTACTCCTAAGGGTGGTTGTTCATCGAAAATTTTTGATTTTGAAATATTTAATTATAATTTTTACGAACATAGGGCCGTAAAAACCGAGCTTACCGGAGCGAAAAACATAAAAAAGCTCAATGAGCTTGCTGAATTTGTCCTTGCCGAGTGTTCTAAATTTAAATTTGGTGATGCAGATGAAGGGTCTTTAGCATATACATTGGCCGCAAAAGAAAAAGAAGAAATGTCATCCGATCATGTCAATATTAACGACGAAGGCGATGTGGATGGACGTATAGGTTTGAGTCATGAGAGTTGGATGCCGTTAGATCCCTCGGAAAATGCTCCCGTGCTTGAACGTGGAGAGCCACGTGAAATACGTAAGGTAAGCAGTGTCAGGATTTATTTTCAAAAACCGGGAGTAAGGCAGGTTGTATGGAGATTTAGGGATAAACCTGGAACGAGTTCCGAAAAGCCTATTCTGAGAGTATATGTAGACGATAAAATGCTTTGGTACGAACGGTTGGACAGCAGATTTGGAAGCAGGTATATTATTTTTTCGGATGATTACGAGTTGTGTAGGACATGGGTCGATATAGGGTACGTTAACGAAAAGGGAATGTTCACATTTGTAGCAAGAAGTCCTATCTGGCCGCCAAAATGTTTCTCTAAAAGTCTGCCGAAAGCAAACTCCAGAAAGCGAGTGCCTAAAGAGATATCAATGATAGGCGCAAGCGAGGGGATACCTGGCGGGGAACGACTCCCTGTTAATTTATCGGATCCCGGGTATGGTTTTTCCGGTTTAGGGATAAAAAAACAGGGATGAGGAGGCTGTTATATGAATACTAATGTCGGGAAGTGGGTCCCTGTTCTTCATTTTCATTTACCGTTTGTAAGGCACCCTGAGAGGCCTAAGTATTTAGAAGAAGAGTGGTATTTTGAAGCGGTTACAGAGACATACTTACCCCTATTGGAGGCTTTCGAGAATCTTGAACGGGACGGCGTTGATTATCATCTGACTATGTCCTTAACCCCGACGCTTTTGAGTATGATGGACGACGAGTTGCTGTCCGAGCGGTTAAACGAATATGTTAGACTTCGCTTAAAGGTGTTAGATCAGGAGGTATATCGGACGGAGGGTGACCCCGATTTTCATCCGGTTACCCTTTTTTATAGGCAAAGATATAAAGATTGGCACGAAAGGATTAAAGATGGTGGAGGAAAGTATCTCATAAATGAATTCTTAAAGCATAGAATGAGAGGGCATTTAGATATCATTACATCAGCTGCTACTCACGGATTTCTCATATCTATGGTTGGTGAACCGGAGGCCGTTGCCGCACAGATAGAGGTCGGGGTGGAAACGCATAAAAATATTCTAGGCGTGACCCCCACAGGGGTATGGCTTCCGGAGTGTGGCTATACTTCTGGATTTGATGCTATTCTTGAGCGGTATGGTTTAAAATATACATTTTTAGATCGGCACGGAATAGAGTTGGCCGAGCCTGAACCGCCGGGTGGTTGTTTCACACCTATTATTTCCCCTTTTAATGTAGTGATGTTTGGCAGAGATCCTGAAAGCTCTAGGCAAGTATGGTCGTCTAAAGAGGGATACCCCGGAACGCCCATTTATCGTGAATTTTATAGGGATGTTGGTTTCGATTTAGACCTGCCTCATTTGACCCCATTAAGACACGGTGATATCAAGACATTTACCGGCCTAAAATACTATGCTATCACCGGCGACGGGGAATATAAAGAGGCTTATAGGCCATCAGCCGCAAAAAGGAAGGCGTACGAACATGGCGAACAATTCGTTCAACATAGGGAACTTCAAGTACGCCACCTTAAAGATTGCATGAATGAACCGATCGTCGTTTCTATGTATGATGCCGAACTGTTTGGACATTGGTGGTTCGAAGGTCCGTGGTGGCTTGAGGCTGTCTTTAGAAAGATGCATAAAAATGATTTAATAAAAACTGTTACAGCCAAGAATATTGCGGAATCCTTATTAGCAAAATATCACAGTATAGTAAATACGGGCAAGAAAGGTCAGGATAATAATAGTAAAAGTATGGGTTCTTCAATATTTTCTTTAAATGCTTACTATAAAGACAATAATATTTGGATTGCGGAGCCTGCAACATCGTCGTGGGGTGGTGGTGGCTACGCGGAGGTCTGGTTTAATGAAAAAAATGACATTATTCAGCTTTTTTTGTCGGATTTAGCGGCAGAGTTAGTGGATATTTGCACAAACAGATATGATGAAGTAAAATACCGGGACGTTATTAATCAGGCGGCAAGGGAGCTTCTTTTGGCAGAGTCGAGCGATTGGCCGTTTTTGCTTACTACAGGACAGGCCGTAAGTTATGCTGAAAGACGGGTCAAGGCTCACATCGTAAGGGCTAAAAGATGTATCTTAATGTCCACAGGAAAGGAACGATATGACGACGAGTGGTTTAGAGATATAGCATATAAAGACAATATATTTCCGTGGATAGACGCCAAAGCACTGTACGGTAAGAATGTTTGTCAGTCTAACAAGAAAATTATGGAGAAGCCTAAAATTAGATGAATCTGGTTTTGTGGTGGCATATGCATCAGCCTGACTATAGGGATTTGAACGGTGAGTTTATGCTGCCGTGGGTCTATCTCCACGCCATAAAGGACTATATCGATATGCCGTTAAATATAATGGCGAATCCCGGCATGAAGGCCAACATAAATATTACCCCCATTTTAATAGAACAATGGCAGGATTATAATTTTTTATTGGGACGGGCATTAGGTGAGATTGATACAGCTAAGGCCGTTCAAATAATACCAGATCCGTTTTTAAGGCCTCTACTTCTGCAAAAGTTGGACGATAAAACAAAAACTGACATGCTAATTCACTATAAATGGGCTAATTATGAGAAAATGGTAAAACGTTTTGAGTATTACAAAAAACTTTTCGATATAATATCGGAAGATTTTAATATGTTTTATCTCAACGATTCTTATTATTTTGATTTATGCGTCTGGTTTCATCTTGCTTGGTGCGGAGAATGGATGAAGAGATATGATCCTGTAATTGGTTATTTTTTAAAGAAGGGTCGTAATTTTACGATAGATGATAGGCGCTTGCTTCTTGAAAGATTATCCGAATGGATGAAGTATGGTCTGACTTTATATGGATTTCCTGCTGTCAAAGGTAAAAGTAATCCCCCTCTGTCTCCAAGATATCCAAGTTTTATAGCAAAAAAGAAATTAGGCGAATTAAATAGAAAAGAAAAAGGGGAATATAGGGTAACGCTTTCCCCGCATTATCATCCGATTATTCCGCTCCTTATTGATATTCATGGGGGCGCCGTTTCCGCCCAGATGACGAACATAGATTATAAACCTGTTAATGTTTCAGAATATCCTAGGGGGGTAGACGGCGCCAAAAAACATCTTGATATATTAAACAATTATCGGTCAGAGTTAAACAAAAACATTAATGTATTATGGCCGCCTGAGGGGGCATTGTCTTCGCAGGCACTTGATCTTTTTGATGAATACGGCATATGTGTTTGTGCAAGCGGAGAAGAGCTTCTTTCCTTGTCTTCCGGTATGGATGTGCATAAACCGGTTTCTATTCAAGGAAGAAATGCTGTACCGTTGTATAGGGTTTATAAATGGAAGAATACGAGCCTTAAAATAATTTTTAGGGATTCTATGCTGTCTGATTTAATAGGGTTTACTTATGCCGAATGGAGAGGAGATGATGCAGCGGCCGACTTGATAGGCAGGCTGAGTTCGGTGGACGACTTCGATAAAGATGCGGTTGTGGCAGTCATATTAGATGGTGAGAATGCTTGGGAATATTACCATGAAAACGGTTTTTATTTTTTAAATGATTTATATTCTCTGGTATCGGCCCATGTAAAAATTAATCCACTATTTCTAGAAGACATTGATAAAAATTATGATGAGAGTAATTGCATCAAGCTTGACTACGTTTATTCGGGTTCCTGGGTGAAAGGAAATTTAGGCATGTGGGTCGGAGAGGAGCAAAAAAACAAGGCATGGGTCATGTTACGCCGTGTGAAAGAAGAATTTTTAAACTGGGTTGATGTCTTAATGCTTGATGATAAAAATGCGAACAATAAGTCGATTAAGACAAAAATAGACCTTGCGTTAAAACAGCTTATGGCGGCGGAGGGATCAGACTGGTTTTGGTGGTTGGGAAAGGATAGCCCTATTTTTTCCCAGTTCTCTATGGAAAAGATTTTCAGAAACTTTTTAAAAAATACCTATATCTTAATGGATAAGAGCGTGCCGGACTATCTTTTTCAAACCCTTATTTCCACTAAAAAAACCAATGTGGAGATGGGCGGAATGATGCAGCGCGGGCATGAGAAGTAACTTGCTATGACTAATTTTATTCTAGGCTTCCATTGTCATCAACCCATTGGAAATTTTGATTCTGTCTTTAAAGATGTTCACGAAAAATCTTACAGTCTGCTTATCAGGACACTTTCGGCATCAAATATAAAGTTTTGTTTTCATGCATCCGGGGTATTACTCGAGTGGTGGACAAAAAATGACCCTGAATTCATAGATATAATAGCAAAAGGGGTGAAATCAGGTCAAATAGAGCTAATTGGAGGTGGGTATTATGAACCCGTACTTGCTTCTATACCGAAAAGAGATAGATTGTCCCAACTTAAAATGCTTAATGAAAGTTTATACGAGTTGTTTGGAAAATACCCTAAGGGGGTGTGGATTACCGAAAGGATATGGCAGCCGGATATAATCTGTGATATAAGGGATGCGGGTTTAAACTATACTTTTCTTGATGATTTTCAGTTTTTTCAAGCAGGCATTTCTGGTGACGATATAGACAATATTTTTAGAACGGAATATGACGGAACATATTTAGATATTTTTCCGATACATGAAAGATTGAGGTATAAAATCCCCTTTGCCGAATCGGACGAATCATTAAATGAAATTGCATATTTAAACGGACGGAATTCAAACCTTTCGGTGATGTTTGACGATGGGGAAAAAATGGGGGCATGGCCGGATACATATCAGTGGGTTTACGGTAAAGATGGTAGCGAAGGATGGTTGAGAAATTTTATAAATTCAGCAAACATTAATTTTTCGCAGATAAAATTTGAACTTCCTTCAGATATTCTAAATAAAACACACAGGAGAATTCCCGTATATTTGCCTATCTCAAGCTACAGAGAGATGGGAGAGTGGACATTGCCCATAGAAAAAAGGCGTAACTATGAGGCTATAAAACAGGACAATTCTGCGATGTCATTAGGTGAGGGTATATGGCATAATTTTCTAACAAGATATCCCGAAGCAAATTTGCTCCATAAAAGAATGATGTACTTGAGCCGCAAAATTCATTGTGCCGTTAAAAAAATATGCAGTAAAGACCTTGAAGAGGCGCTAAATGAGCTTTTAAAATCGCAGGCTAATGATGCGTACTGGCATGGTGTTTTTGGCGGGATTTACCTTCCCCATATAAGAAGGGCTGTCCATAAAGCGCTTATTTTATCGTACTTGCTGTATAAGGAAAAGACTAAGTGCGGTACGGAAATAGAAAGTAAAGATTTTAACATGGACGGGGAGAATGAGATTCAAATATCCAATAAGTACTGGCTTGTCATATATAAACCTTCTGCCGGTTCTTTTTTAGCATTAGACTATCTTGAAAGGGGCTTAGTCCATGCTCTGGGAGATGTTTTTTGTCTTCATAATGAGTATGATATCTTAAAACTCAAGGAGGCCGGTTGTGACAAAGGTGATATTGAGGTTAATACCGATAACAACAATGGTAAAGATCATTATGAAAATCCGCCCCAAACGATTCACGGGAATGTAAAATATCTACCAGATCTATCGGAAAAAGACTTGATAATCTATCCGGATTTACTGCCGGCGTTTGAAATAAAATTTAACGGAAGTCAGCTATATTTTAAAAATGAGTATATTGAAAAAAATATGGACGCCGTCACACTTAAGTCGTTAGGTTTTATAAATATTGCAGATATGAGTGATAATATTTCTGCAAACCTGAATATGAAGATAAAGATGAATAGATATATAGGGTTTTTTGTGGATTTTTCTCCCATGATTGACGGAAATTTGGATATAATTATGCGGTTTGCGTTTCCAGGCGGTAACGGACCCGCCGTGAATATTAAAATAGGTGAAACCGTTAGGGGGCTGAGCGATTATTCTGAGGATGAATTAAATTTTAGCGATCTTAATTTAGCGTGTCTTACTGATTCATTTTGGGGCGGAAGGGTCATGCTTAAGGTCAAAGCGCGTAGCAATTTCTCTAAAACTTATAATCTTATTTCTAAACCTTTGACTACAGTTTCTTTATCGGAAAGCGGATTTGAAAGAATTTTTCAGGGTATAGAGCTTAGATACAGCTTTAATTTGGTTGCGAAAGATGTTTTTAATAGTATAATAGTAATGGATATAAGGAAGTTATATAAAAGATTAGGAATGGCCGAGTGACTAGGGTTTTCTGTCGGCTGTGAGTGCGTTTTTTCCGGAAAAATATTTCAAGATATGTTAATGCTTCACGATTATACCTATAATTAATTTAATCCTCTTCTTTTGATTTAGAAGTATGAGATATAGGAAATGAATGTTTTTAATAACGAAGTATGGTTTGTAGGTGCGGAAATGGCACCCCTAGTAAAGGCAGGCGGGCTAGGCGACGTGATGGGCAGTCTGCCCAGGGTTATGCTAGAAGCTGGCATGCGCGTAAGGGTTGTTATACCGTATTACAAAAATATAATTCCACAAAATTTTATAAAGATTAAAAAAAGCTACCCTGCAGGAAAGACCTTTTTTGGAGAGATTCCTTTTGAATTCGGTATTAAGACGGGTGTTACGCGCAGCGGTATCCCCTTGGTACTAATTGAACAGGATCATTTTTTTAATCGACAAGAGGTTTACGGTCCCCACGGAGGGGTCCGTGGTTACAGGGATAATTTATGGCGCTTTGCCATGCTTGCGCATGGGGTTGCATATGCAATGAAAGTTTTGGGTAGTCCGCTAATAGTCCATACGCACGATTGGTCGGGCGGTTTTGTCCCCGCCGTTATAAAGCAAATATTCGGCGACAAAAAGGTTCAATTTTCCGGCGGTAATATATTAGATTTGAGGGCGCATAACCGTGTTAATGCCGAAGGCTCAAGGCCTGCGGTGGTATTTACAATTCACAATCTTGGATATCAAGGGGTTTACGGGATAGACGATTTTTTTGATATCGGATTAGATTTTATATACAACTCTTCCTCTGCTTACGAGCATTTCGGAACACTAAATAGCTTAAAAGGGGGCATGTTGCTCAGCGATACTGTTACGACCGTCAGCCCTGCATATGCCAGCGAGATAATGACCCCCCGCTTTGGGTTTGGGCTTGACGGTGAATTAAAAAATATGTATAACAGAGGCAGGCTAAAGGGTATACTTAATGGCATAGATTTAGATTATTGGAATCCGAAAACAGACAAATTCATTTACTATAATTTAAATTTAAGAGAAAGCGGCTATAAGCTGGTCAATTATAAAGAATGGAAAGATTTTAAGCTTAAAAATAGAAGAGGATTGTCTGCAGATGTTAACTTACCCGTAAAAATTGGGGAAAACGGCAAACCTCTTCCTCTTTTGGGTGTTGTAAGCAGGCTTGCCGAAGAAAAAGGCATAGATCTTTTATTGGATAGCCTTTTTAATTGGCATGATTTCCCTTTTCAGGTTATTATATTAGGGAGCGGTAAAACTGACATCGAAAGCAAAGCGATGTCTCTATCGGGTGCTTATCGAGATAAGGTTTATGTCCAGGTCGGTAAATATGATGAAACTATGGCGCATAAGATATATGCGGCATCAGATATTTTTGTTATGCCGTCAAGAACCGAGCCTTGCGGATTGTCGCAGATGATAGCGATGAGGTATGGCGCCGTCGTCTTAGCCGGAGATACTGGCGGCCTCCATGATACGGTTTCGGACGTGATGGATACAAGTGCTAAAGAACCGTCTGGTATCCTTATTAAGTATTTGGACACGAACGCTGTTTCTTGGGCACTCAATGAATTGTATAATATCTACATGGATACGCATAGTGAAAATTGGAATAAATTGGTCATCAATGCTGCCAATAAGCATTTTGGATGGGATACTTCAGTCAAGGCATATGAAAATATTTACTGCAATATTATTAAGTAGGGTAATGTCGGATTGAATCTACTAGCATATATTAAAATTGTTACGATAGCGTTATCGGTTCTTATTCTATTAGTACTGTCTGTAAAAAAGCCTGAGTTGAGTGATTTCTTTGAAAAAGCCGGACTTTTCAGTATATTTATATTTGTTCTTTTTATACCAATTAGGGATGCTTTTGCCATTTTCGGCATGATTGGGACTATACTCTTCTTTATTGCGTATAAAATAGCTAAGAGAGACAAAGTTGTCCTAAAAACAGGTTTTAATGTACCCATTTTAATATATGCGGGTATCGTAGTAGCATCATTGTTCTGGACATACAGTATTAATGATAGTATTGTACAAGCTGGTGAGGTAGTCTATTTTGTTTTATTCTTTTTTTCAGTGGTAGGTTTTTTGAAAACAAAAAAGAGGATAAACTTTATGGTCTATACCTTTACATGTTCAATAAGTATTGCAATAGTTTACGGTCTTTTTCAGGGTTTTTTTATAAACGCGATGCATTCGTCAAACAGATTGTCGGGGACTATAGGCAATTGGACCAGCTTTCCGGTGCAGGTATCTTACGGTATGGTGGTTATAATAGCTTACTATCTTGTAAATTTTGAGAAACAGGGTGGCGGTAGATACGGGGGTTCGGTTAAGAGGGCTACCTTGTCCGTGATATATACCGCGTTGTGGATTATTGTTACTGCGGGATTTTTAGATATCGTGTTATCGAAGGCAAGGTCCGCATGGATAGGCGTTATACCTGCAGTTTTTGTATTAATGTATTTGAAATCCAAAAAACTATTCTTGGTAGCATTGGTATTAATCTTGGTCTTGAATATGGGATTTTTTTCCGTTTCCAAAACATTTAAAAATAGAATGCTTTCTATGTTTAATCCTAGAATTTATAAATTAGAATTGAAAAATCATGGTGATATTGAAAGTCATATTGCACTAATAGAGTCCGCATGGGCGGTATTTAATAAATTTCCACTGACAGGCGTGGGAATTGGAGCATTTTCCAAGTATTTTAATGAACATAAAGATGTACGCTTCCCGTGGTATCATAATCCCAAAACGGGTAAAGAAATTTATGATCTATACGATAATTGGCCGGAGAACGGTTACATGCAAACCTTAGCGGAGACGGGGATATTTAGCTTTATTGTTTTAATGTGGCTTTTTTATCTTGCGCTAAAGAAACCCCTTAAGCTTTTTTTAGGCACAGATGATAAATTTAAGCGAAAGATAGCTGCAATAACACTAGGCGTGAGCATCGTTTTTTATGGCTCTTTTATGGGGGTTGCCAATATGTCAAATGACGAGCTTGCCAATCTTTGGTTTTTTTTCTTAGCCTTATTTGCGGCGGCGAGTTTGTTGCCTTCTTCCATATCAAAAAAAAATATTCAGAATAAGGACAATGCTATCACAAAGAAATAAAATTATTGCGCAGTATTTATATATTTTAAGCCTTATTTTTATCTGCACCGGCTTTTTTATTGCGTTTGCAACCTATGATATGATGAGTCCTGCAATTACAGGCCATAGGTTGTACGGTATTGCAGACTATATCTGGCTTTTGATCCCCGTAAGCATTATTTTTTACATTCTTCTTTTCGCGTTTCAAATGTACGCGAACCTTAATATTAAGGATTTTAAGGCTGATGTTGTACAGTTTTTTGAAATAACGCTCATAACAGTCTTCCTGCTCTTTGCCATCTTATTTATGTTCAGAATAACATATATTTCAAGGCTTTTTGTGGGATATTTTGCGGTTTATTCATTTTTATCGCTTATATTGGCGGATTTTATAGGGGGAAAATTTACCAAGGGACTTAAAAGACGCGGCTACTCCATGAGGAATATTCTTCTTGTGAACGGTAGCGCCGTCAATACAAGCGTAATAGGCAATGTTGGCATCAAGGAAACCATTAAATCTAAAGAATATCTTGGGATAAAATTGATCAAAGAAATAGATAAAGACGATTTGGGTAATCTGGAGAATTTTGTCCTAAATAATCCAATAGATGAGGTGATATTTAATATTACAGGGGATGAGCTGGCTGATATAAAGGATATAGCACTCTTTCTGGAAGAAAAGGGCATAACGGTTAGAATATTGACTAATTTTGTTCCTTTTAAATATTCAAAGGTTTCTTTGGAAAGATTGGGCGATTATTCTTTTATCTCGTTTTATACATCTCCGGAGGACGATATAAGACTATTTACAAAAAGGATGGTTGATATATTCGGTTCTTTGGTCGCAATGATTGTATTTATGATACCGTCTATAGTTATAGCTATTTTGATTAAATTGACATCAAAAGGGCATGTCTTATATAAAAGCAAACGCGTTGGGAAAAACGGAAGACTTTTTACATTTTATAAGTTTAGAACAATGAATGTTGGCAGTGATGGGTTGCGGGAAAAGTTGTTGCGGGAACGCAGCAGGGATGGTATAGAAATAAAGCTTAAAGATGACCCGAGGTTAACGGCGATAGGGAAGTTTATGCGAAAAGCAAGCATTGACGAGCTTCCCCAGTTTTATAATGTTTTAAGGGGCGACATGAGTATTGTTGGTCCTCGTCCACCGATGCCCGACGAGGTTGTGAAATATTCGACAAAACAGAGGAGAAGAATTTCTATGAAGCCCGGTATTACGTGCCTATGGCAGATTAGTGGGAGAAGCAGGCTTACGTTTGACGATAGAGTGAAATTAGACTTAAAATATATAGACAATTGGTCGTTAAAACTTGATTTTATAATTATTTTAAAAACGGTGCCCGCCGTTTTGTTTGCAAAAGGGGCATTATAAAATGAGATATAATAATAAAATTGTTGCTAACATTTTTCTTTTAATTGCTTTTTTTATTTTTATAGGCACTTTTTTTGTCAATACACAGAGCGTTTGGCTTTTTATACTGAAAAGAGCGTCTGAGGCCGCATTAATAGGCGGCATTGCGGACTGGTTTGCTATTACCGCCCTATTTAAGTACCCCTTTAATATTCGTATACCGCATACAAATATTATTGAAAATAATAGAGAACAGATCACAAGCATGATAAGTAATATGGTTAACGATACGTGGCTCGGAAAAAAATTTCTTGGAGCGGAGATAAATAGAATAGATTTTTATGACATTATCGTAAAAGTGATAGGAAAGGATAGAACTAATAAAAGAATAAGGTTTTACTCACGGAAATATCTCGTCAAATTTTTAAAATATTCTAAATCTGATAAATTTAATAAATTTGTAAACGATAAACTTAAACAAGCTATAGGTCAAGATTTATCCTTAAAGATATTGAACGGTATAACTGTATTTATGGAAGGTGAGGATTTCGATAAAATTTATGAAATTTTATCGGATTATATCAAGCGTTATGTATCCGAATATGAAGCTAAAGATATGATCAGAAATATTATAGAAGTATCATCTAAGGAAATGATATATTCTATAATGACTTTAGGCAAGAGTCTGATAAATAATAATTTTGATAAGGCTATTAAAAATTTATGTGATTTTGCAAATTTAACCATAGATGAGAATAAATCATCTTTAAAAAAACAGATAAAGGAAATAATTGTAAAATATAAGGATAACTCGGTAATAAAAAATATTATTATATCTTTTGCTACAGAAACAAAGATTTTAAATGTTGAGCTTTTATCAAACGAGATAATCTTAAAAATAAAGGATCTTATTACCGAGATACAAAATGATCCGTCAAACGATATAAGATTGAAGTTAAGGGCTTATGCATTAGGTGTCCTCGATAATTCCGGTGAGGATATTCGGCGTGAGGTTTTGGATAATGTCGAAACGATTATTTATAAAAATTCTGATAAGCTGAAGGGTTATTTGCTAGATTACATAGATAATAGCGAAGGTAAGCAGTTTATTAAAAAGCAGGTGTTGAGTTTTATAGATTCCGACGGAATCAAGATTGCGGAGCAGTTTAATGAGCAAATCAAGGATATAATTATGACGACAGGCATGAATACGGTTAACGCGGTAATAGACGGTAATAAGGCATATATACTGAATAAAAATTTATTTAAGGGTAAATTTGATTATATAGTGGATTTAATTCAAAATGAGGCATCTAAAAAAAGTAGCGAGATAAACACTTTTTTTAGAGAAAAAACTATATATGCAATGAGGATTAATCACTCCATAATAGGAAAGTTGGTGCGGCAATATTTAGAAAGTTTAAATCATAAAAAATTAGCAGATCAAATAGAATCCAAGATTGGTAATGATTTGCAGTATATACGGATAAACGGTGCATTAGTCGGTTCAGTTGTTGGCATAATTATAGCGCTCATCGGTTTGCTCATGAAGGTCGTTCATTGAAATGAGAGAATGCATGTTAGATAAAAACGGTTAGAATCATTATAATATAGCGGTATCATAATGAAATCTGTTTACTTTTTTTGAAAATTGTATTAAAATGACTCGAATTTTTTGATATTAATATTTGATTTTAGGAGGCAACTAAATTATGAAACTTAATTTAACAAGCAAGATTTTAAAGGCACACCTTGTTAGCGGAGAATTAAAACAGGGAGCAGAGATTGCCATAAGGATAGATAATACACTAACGCAGGATGCGACTGGAACGATGGCTTATCTTCAGTTTGAAGCAATTGGTGTTCCAAGGGTTAAAACAGACTTATCCGTTAGTTTTATAGATCATAACACACTCCAGGCAGGATTTGAAAATGCGGATGACCACAGGTTTTTACAGACCGTTGCCGCTAAATACGGAATATTATACTCTAGGGCGGGAAATGGCATCTGTCACCAGGTTAACCTTGAAAGATTCGGTGTTCCTGGTAAAACACTACTAGGCTCGGATAGTCATACCCCGACGGCAGGCGGGCTTGGGATGATTGCTATTGGAGCGGGTGGACTAGATGTTGCTGTTGCAATGGGCGGCGGCGCATTTTACATGACCACACCCAAGGTTGTTTTGGTTAAACTTTTAGGAAAGCTTTCGGAGTGGGTTTCTGCTAAGGATGTAATCTTAGAGCTTTTAGGACGATTAACGGTAAAGGGAGGCGTCGGAAAGATTTTTGAGTATGGCGGAGAGGGCGTTGAAACCTTAACCGTCCCTGAAAGGGCGGTTATCACTAATATGGGTGCGGAACTCGGAGCTACTACATCTATTTTTCCGAGTGACGAAAAGACCCTTGAATTCTTAAAAGCAGAGGGTAGAGTGGCTAATTATACAGCCCTTGCTGCCGATGAAGGTGCCCCCTACGATGAAACGATAGAGATCGATTTAAGCTCTTTGGAACCACTTGCTGCTAAACCGCACATGCCCGATCAGGTGGCTAAAATAAGTGAGTTGAGCGATACAAAGGTTGATCAGGTTGCCATAGGAAGTTGTACTAATTCGTCTTATGTAGATTTAATGACCGCCGCAAGTATTTTGAAGGGCAAGAAGGTTCATCCGGATGTGAGCCTTGTTATATCCCCAGGGTCCAAACAGGTTTTCGAGATGATAGCTAAAAATGGGGCATTAGCCGATATCATAGCATCTGGCGCCAGAATACTTGAGTCTACTTGTGGTCCCTGTATCGGTATGGGGCAATCTCCTAAGTCGGGCGCTATTTCTTTAAGAACATTTAATCGTAATTTTGAAGGAAGAAGCGGAACAAAGGATGCAAAGATATATCTTGTTTCTGTGCAAACTGCTGCAGTTTCTGCATTGACTGGGCATATTACCGATCCAAGGAGCATGGGTAATGCTCCTAACATTAAAATGCCCGATAAATTTAATATAGATGATTCTATGGTGCTGCATCCTTCTACCAACCCAGATGCGATTGAGGTTTATAGGGGGCCAAACATTAAACCGTTACCGCTTCAGGATAGGCTTCCTGAGTCCTTGAGCGGCAAGGTGCTTCTTAAGGTAGAAGACAATATAACGACCGATCATATCATGCCTGCGGGTTCTAAAATACTTCCATTAAGATCAAATATACCAGCAATATCAAAGTATGTCTTTGAGTCTATAGATAATACCTTTGCAGAAAGGGCGCTAAAGGAAAAGGGTGGCTTTGTTGTAGGCGGTGAAAATTATGGACAGGGTTCAAGTAGAGAACATGCGGCGCTTGCGCCGATGTATCTCGGCGTAAAGGCTGTTATAGCAAAATCGTTCGCAAGAATCCACTTTGCGAACCTTGTTAATTTTGGGATTTTGCCTTTGACATTTAAAAATGAATCGGATTATGATAAGATTAATCAGGATGATGAGCTCTCTGCCCCCGATATTTTAAAAGAACTCTGCGAACATAAATTGATTACATTTCTTAATAAGACAAAAAATGGTGAGAAGTACATGTTCAATTGTGATTTAACCGAAAGGCAGGTCAAGATTATTAAAGAGGGCGGATTATTAAACGAGACGAAGGTTAGGTCTAAATGAACTTTGTAAGCGATAATTAATCATATAAACAATTTTAATGCTATCTTCCGAATTTAATAAAAATATTAGAAAGGTCCTTGTATCGTATAAAAAGGATGCTGAAGAAGCGCTTAAGTCTGCGAACTATGTTTGTGAAATTATAAAAAACAAGGGTATAGATGCAGTAGTTAGCCCGAGCATGAGCATAACTGCTTCAGATATGAAAGATGTTGGACTTGTTATAGTTTGTGGCGGAGACGGTACCCTTTTAATTACCTTTGGAAAGATATTTCCATCAGAGGTTCCTATCGTTGGAATAAATTTCGGAAAGCTTGGGTTTCTTGTTGAGATCTCCGAGTCTTTAAGGGATAATGCTATTGAAAAGATATTCGACGGCTCTTTAGAGTTTAATGCTCGGATGGCTTTGGATGTTGATGTGATAAGATATGGCAGGTCAATTACCAAATTTGTTTCATTAAACGAAGCAACCATTGCAAGAGAAAGAAGTATTCATGCAAGGGTAATCGATTTAACCGTTCATGTTGATAATGTATGGCTTAACGATTTTAGAGCAGATGGGCTTATTCTTGCTACGCCCACCGGTTCTACCGGTTACTCGTTGTCAGCCGGCGGCCCTATTGTTCAGCCCGACGTAGATGCATTTATACTTACTCCTGTTTGTCCCCATACCTTGACTAATAGGCCGGTAATAATTAATCCGTGCGAGTTAAAGATAAAAATTGCTCCACAAGAAAGAGACATCTTTATATCCGTTGATGGAAGGGAAGGCATAAGGCTTAGTGACAACGATGAAATTATTATTAAAAAACACCCGTCTAAATTTTATCTTTCCGCATCATTAAACCTCAATTATTGGGACATATTGAGATCTAAACTAAATTGGTAAGGCAATTTATTTAAATATTTCCGGTATGCGATGATAAAAAAGATATACATAAAAAATTTTGCCACAATAGATTTTTTAGAGGTAGACTTTTGTAAAAAATTAAATGTATTGAGCGGAGAGACCGGTGCCGGCAAAAGCATAATAATAGAA
Source organism: uncultured Actinomycetes bacterium (assembly GCA_964631685.1). Lineage (GTDB taxonomy): Bacteria > SZUA-79 > SZUA-79 > Acidulodesulfobacterales > Acidulodesulfobacteraceae > Acidulodesulfobacterium. Next base: position 44,036 of record CAZVZU010000008.1, read on the forward strand.
TCAATTAATTTTTTGTTTGGGTTTGCAAAAGGGGCTCATATCATAAGGACGGGCGAGAAAGAGGGGTACGTCAGCGCCGTATTTAATATATACGGCGAAGAAAAAAAAGCCGATTCCGCCCGCATATTTGACGAAAGCGGAATAAATTTTGAAGAAAATGAAGATATTATCGTAAAAAGGATAGTTTATACGACGGGGAAGAGTAAATATTTTATAAATAATGAGCCCGTAAATAAGATTGTTGTTGAAAGGCTAAGCGGAAATCTAGTTAGTATCTTTGGGCAAAATGACAAAAAGATATTAATTTCACAAGAAAGTCAGCTTGCTTTTGTTGATGGATCCGCTAAAAACCAAGTGCTTTTGGCCAATATCAAGGATATTTACGATAAGATTAACGCACTTAAAAGAGAAAAAGATGCCATCAAAAAAACCATAGATGATATATCGAGAATTAAGGTCATAAATTCCTATATTATAGACGACGTGGAAGGGCTTGAAATAAGTTCAGAGAACGATGACGTTATCCTGCAAGAAGAGCTTAAAAGACTTGAAAATATAAATGATATAAAAGATTATATTTCATCATCTATCAATTTAATTGAGAATGAAGAGTTTGGCATATTAAAAAGTTTAACCCCGTTAATATCGAATCTTTCAAGGCTGTCTGATGTCGACCCTAATTTTAAGAAAAAAGAAGAATTTCAAAATGCCGAAAGTGCTAAAATTTTGATCGAAGATGTACTATTGTTTCTGGAAGGGTATTCTGATTTTGAATTTGACGAAGAGAGATTGAGTGAGATTAGATTGAAAATAGACAAAATAATCAGTACGGAGAATAAGTATAATGTTTCCAACCTAGATGAGTTATTTAGGCTGTATGATGAAGCAAAAAATGAGATTCAAAATATTTCGGGATTAGAATACAAATTTAATAAACTTGAAGTGGATATGAGCGAATTAAGGGATAAGTTCATCAGTATGGCGGATGATTTACACAAAAAGAGGGTAAAATTTGCCAAGATTCTTGAAAGGAATATTGAAGATGAGATCTCACTGCTAGGAATCAAGCCTGCCTTTAAAATAGAGATAAATAAACAAGACTTTAAGGACTATTTTTCCGATACAGGGTTGGATAGTTGCAAGTTTATGTTTTCCGCTAATCCTGGAGAAAGCCCGAAGTCTCTTTCAATGGTTGCTTCCGGCGGGGAACTTTCCCGGCTTAGTCTTTGCATGTTAAAGGTTGCAAACTCAAAAAAGGATTTACCAGCATTTATATTCGACGAAATAGATTCAGGGATAGGTGGTGATGTTGCAAATTTTGTCGGATATGCGCTTAAAGACATCTCTACAACTAATCAGGTTGTTATTATTACCCACCTTGCGCAGGTAGCCTCTTTTGCGGACGATCATTTTTTTGTCTTTAAAGAAGTAGTAAACGAAAAAACATATACAAAGATAAAAAGACTTTCACTTGAAGAAAGGGTGAAAGAAATAGCGAGAATGCTGTCGGGGGATATAAAAAGTTCTGCCGCAACATCTCATGCGAGAGAAATCCTTAAAAAAAGGGGCTTTGCTGTATAAATTGAAAAAACACAGATGCCAAGAAGACGGTAAAAATGTCGGCATAATATTAAGAAAGGCGTTAATGTGTGATGTTAAGCCGCTTTACAATCTTTTTTATGAATATTCCAATGCGGGAGATATGCTTCCTCGTTCGATGAGCGATATATATGAACATTTAAGGGATTTTTATATAGCGGAAAACTCAGGCGATATTATCGGCGCTTGCGCACTGACCATAGTATGGGAAAGCCTTGCAGAGATAAGGTCGCTTGCCGTCAAAAGATCTCATACAGGGAAGCTTATCGGGACGGAATTAATAAAAAAATGCATTGATGAGGCAAAATTTTTTAAGGTAACAAATATATTTGCACTTACCTATAAACCTCAATTTTTTCAAAAATCAGGTTTTACGGTAGTAGATAAGTCTGAACTTCCGCACAAAATATGGAGCGATTGTATAAATTGCGTAAAATTTCCTGATTGTGACGAAACTGCGGTAATGTTAAAGTTATAGATGTTTATAATTTTAAAGACAAGTAATTAATGGACAAAATTTAAATTATATATTACAATGAACAATATGTATGTTTTATAATAATGGAGGGATTACAAATTGTTCAATATTTTTAGGAGGGAGGGTCTGTCCGGAGGCGTAGAGCAAATAACCCCCGAAGAGGCATTAAAAAAAATATCAAGGAAAGATGGGGGCGAAGAAGCGCTGGTGATTGATGTTAGGGAAGTTCATGAGTTCAACGGTAAATTAGGACATATAGAAAATGCCAAATCTGTTCCCATAAGGCTTTTGCCGTTAAAAATAGCAGATCTTGAAGCATATAAAGATAAAGAAATAATTGCCGTTTGTCATAGCGGAGCCAGAAGTTATTCCGTATGTATAATGCTAAAAAGACATGGTTTTGATAAAGTATATAACTTGAAGGGTGGCATGATTTCATGGAAAAAATTTGGATTTAAGTCACATGTGTGATAAGGGCTTGCTACTATGAATGAAAAAATAGATTCCATAACTAAGGATTTTCACATTTTCGTGGTGTCGGATTCTACCGGTGAGACCGCAGAAAAAGTAGTGAGGGCAGCAGTTTCTCAGTTTGCCATTCCGGAGGTCCATCTAAAGAGGTTTCTCTTAGTAGATTCCGAGTTAAAACTGAGGGAAATTATCACGGAGGCTGTGGGTAAAAATGCCCTTATCATTTTTACTTTAGTCAAGGATAGTCTTAGAAATATTATGCTTCAGGAGTCTAGCGAAAAAGGGGTTACGAGCATTGATATCATCGGTCCCGTACTAAATTCCATTTCGTATATATTAGATATTTTGCCCGAGAGAAAACCGGGGTTGATTCATAGGGTAAATGACGAATATTTCAAGAGAATAGATGCACTAGAATATGCGGTAAAACATGATGACGGGCAAAGGGTAGATGAGATTACCGAAGCGGATACACTTATTTTGGGGGTGTCAAGGACATCAAAAACACCGTTGTGTTTGTTTCTTGCCCAGCGGGGTTTTAAGGCTGCAAATATTCCCATAATAGATGAACAGGGTATCAATGATGTTGTTTACAAAATTCCCGGCGGAACAATATTTGGATTGGTTTCGGATGCTGTTAGAATATCAAACTTAAGGAAAGAAAGATTAAAAAGGATGGGGCTTTCGTTTTCGTCTGATTATGTTTCTATAGAATCAATTGAGAAAGAGTTGTCTCATTCAAAAAACATCTATAGTAAGCTAAATGCATTTGTCATAGATATTACGGATAAATCAATTGAGGAAGTAGCCGCCGACATTATTTCCCATATAAATAGCAAATAAAACTTCTATTTGTGCTTATTAAAAGTTAGCAGTACAGTTATAAATACACTAAAAAGGGATAAATTATAAATGAATTTCGATGATACAGTTGCATTAGTAGATAGTTTGTCTAAAAAGAAAGGGGTGCAATATCAAATTTACCTCTTTAACTCCAAAATTTTAGAAATGGAGTCGGAAGATTCTGCCATATCAAGCTATACAGATGCAGAAACCAACGGATTTAGCTTAAGATTATTAGATGAAAAAAAAATGAGTTTCTCGTACTGCTTTGGACTTGACGAGAAAAAGGTTGAAGATGCATTCTATAGTACTTTTTCCTTGTTGAAATTTATGGAGGAAAACGAATATGCGGACATCGCACCTCGAAATGATATCTTGTTTTCTCAAGATATAGGAGAAAAGCTGGGAATTTATTCTTCAAAGGCGGATGAAATTGGCATAGAGAAAAAGAAAGAGAGCCTGCTGGAGATGGAAGGAATTGCATATTCCTATGATAAAAGAATATATAAGGTCGATAAGCCGACCTATACAGAATCATTGGTTTCCAAAAGAATTTGTAACTCTAACGGTTTGGATTTGGTGTCAAAAAAAACCTTTTATGAGATTTTTTTATCTGTTGCAGCAGGGGGCGGCGATGATACCGGCGCGGGGTTTGATTTTGATTTTTCTCATGAGTTTGATGGACTGAAGTTTAGAAAAGTTTCAATGAATGCTGCTAAAAAGGGCATAGATCAACTTGGTGCAAGGATTGTTTCTAGTGGAAATTACAATATCTTATTTGATAATTTTACATCCTCGGAACTCCTTTCAATATTAAAACAGTCATTCTATGCAAGTAGTATTTATAAAAAAAAGTCCATTCTTGCGGGTAAGCTCGGACAAAAAATATTTTCGGACAAACTTAACATTGTAGATGACGGGCTTTTGTATGGAGGGGCATTGACCGATATATTTGATGGGGAAGGGGTAGGTATGGAAAGAACACCGTTATGTGCCAACGGTGTTATGAAATCCTTCCTGTATGATATAGAATATGCAAAAAGATTTAACACTAAATCCACGGGGAACTCGGTTATCGCTTCGTATAAACTTCCTTCCGAGATAGGCTCGACCAATTTTTTTATAGAAAATGGAGCCACTCCGCTCATGGATGTTATTGGGTCGATGAAGGAGGGGTTATATATAAATGAGCTTATGGGGACACATATGGCGAAGCCTTATACCGGTGAATTTTCGCTTGGAGCGTCCGGCTTTTATATAAAAGATTCTAAGTTTGCATTTCCGGTTAAGGGAATAGTCATAAGTGGTAATTTGTTGCAATTGTTTAACGCTATAGCTAATATCGCAAACGATATCCGTTTTTTCGGATCAACAGGGTCGCCCTCAATTTTATTTGAAAACGTACAGGTTTCAGGTAAATAAATTATGGATATACATTAATTTTATAATATTTATGGAGCGTGCCTAAAGTGGCAATTAAGTTACTAAAAAATATTTTCGGAACAAGCAACCAGAGAGAGATTTCCAAATTAAAGCATGTTATAGATGAGATTAATTCTTTAGAAGCTAAATATTCTGGCTTTACAAATGATGAGCTTAAGGGAATGAGGCTTAAGTTTAAAGAGGAAATTAAGGGATACCAAGGGGATAAGTTAGATAAAAAATTAGAAGAGATTTTGCCTCAAGCCTTTGCGGTTGCGAGGGAAGGTGCCAAGAGAGCGTTGAATATGCGACCTTTTGATGTTCAACTCATTGGAGGAATAGTTCTGCATTCTGGTAAAATAGCCGAGATGGCAACCGGAGAAGGCAAAACCCTTGTGGCTGTTCTTCCCGTATACCTTAACAGTTTAACCGGGAAAGGTGTACATGTTATAACGGTTAATGATTATCTTGCAAAGAGAGATTCGGAGTGGATGACTAAGGTTTATAATCTTTTAGGTCTTTCCGTCGGCGTAGTAACGAACGATTTAAGTGATGAGGAAAGAAAAAAGGCTTATAATTGCGATGTAACTTATGGAACCAATAATGAATTTGGTTTTGATTATTTAAGGGATAATATGAAATTTTCTTTGGACGATTATGTTCAAAGAAAGCTTAATTATGTAATTATAGATGAAGTGGATTCGGTGCTAATAGATGAAGCAAGAACCCCGCTTATAATTTCAGGTGAATCCGATGAAGCAACCGAGCTGTACTATAAGGCAGATGACGTTGTTAAATTTTTAAAAAAAGATACGGATTTTACCGTTGACGAAAAGTTGAAGACCGCAATTTTAACCGAAGCTGGCATTGAACGCGTTGAGCATGTATTGAACATAAAAAATATTTATGATCCGCGTCACTTGGATGCTCTTCATTCCATAAATCAGGCGTTGCGGGCACATGCCTGCTATTTCATGGATGTTGATTATTTGGTTCAGGATAATCAAGTTGTTATAGTCGATGAATTTACAGGACGACTAATGAACGGAAGGCGTTATGGAGAAGGACTTCACCAGGCGCTGGAAGCAAAAGAGCGTCTCAAGGTTGAGGGAGAAAATCAGACACTTGCAACTATTACATTTCAAAACTTTTTCAGGATGTATGATAAACTTGCCGGAATGACTGGAACGGCAGATACCGAAGCAGAGGAATTTAAAAAGATATACAATCTCGATGTAATAGTTATACCTACTAATAAGCCTATGATTAGAGTGGACGCGACTGATTTGGTTTTTGCTACCGAGGCTGAAAAATTTAATGCGATTGCGGAAGAGATTATAGAAAAATACAAAAAGGGGCAACCGATTCTTGTAGGAACGGTTTCCGTTGAAAAGTCTGAGAGATTGAGTCTAACTTTAAAGAAAAGGGGTATCCCTCATTCTGTTTTAAATGCAAAAAATCATGCAAAAGAGGCTCATATTATTACAAATGCAGGTCAAAAAAAATCCATAACCATTGCGACTAATATGGCCGGAAGAGGGGTTGATATTGTTCTTGGCGAAGAAGTAGTAGGGTTGGGTGGTTTGCACGTTATGGGGACGGAAAGACATGAGTCTAGGCGGATAGATAATCAGCTTAGAGGTAGGTCCGGCAGGCAAGGTGATATCGGTTCTTCCAGATTTTACGTTTCATTGGAAGATGATCTTATGAGAATATTCGGTTCTGAAAAACTTGCTCCATTTCTTGAAAGGCTAGGGTTAAAAGATGGCCAAGCAATTGAGCATAAGATGATTTCAAAGGCTATAGAAAACTCTCAGAAAAAGGTTGAGGGACATAACTTTGATATACGAAAAAATCTCATAGACTACGATAATGTCATGAATAAACAGAGAGAATTGGTCTATGGTTATAGGAAGATGATTCTCCATATAAGCGAGCTTGACGAGATGCAAGACGAAATTATATTTGATATCGAATCATTAATAAGATCATACATAGAGGATTATATCCCAGAAAAATTGCATAGTATAAATTGGGATATTGACGGTCTTTTGGACGTTATAAAGGTTAACCTGGATGTAGATGTTTTATCTATTCAGTTCATGAATATTCCGGATCATAAGGATAAAGATGAGGAGACACTGAAAGGGTCGCTGGTGGAAGATTTTAGGAAACTTTCAAAGGATGAGTTGCTCGTTAGCCTTGTAGGGCTGGTTAAAAAACAGGTAGATTTAAAAATTTCCTCGTTTCCGGATGAGGATAGGATAGATATAGTTAAAGCACTTTATTTACAAGCGGCAGATAGTCTTTGGAAAGATGCGCTGACGTCCTTAGACAGCTTAAAAGAGGGCATAGGGCTTAGGGGATATGCGCAGGTAAATCCGTTAATTGAATATCAAAAAGAGGCATATGAATTATTTATTAATATGCAATTTAGGATGAAGGAAGAGGCGATAAACTCTATTATGACCATTCGGTTAGAAGAGAGTTTAGGTGCAGGGGATATCTTTGCCGGAGCCGGTTTATATTCCGATAACCTAATTTTATCTCATGATGAAATACTTTCCGAAAATGAATCTAAACAAAAGCCTATAGTAAAACCTAAGAAGATTGGAAGGAATGAACCGTGTCCATGTGGGAGCGGCAAAAAATATAAACATTGTCATGGAAAAAATTAATCAATTTAGTAAATGAGTGTTAAAAATTTTTTATTTTCGGCTAAATCTTCAGGGCTAAAGAAGGACGGTGGTTTAGATGTCGGATTAATGATATCCGAAATTCCGTTGAGGGTCAGTGCTGTTTTTACGAAAAATAAAATCAAAGCGGCACCTGTTGTTATCTCAAAAAGACATTCCAAGAATACTATTAAGGCATTGATCGTAAACTCAGGCAATGCGAATGCTTGTGAAGGCAAGGACGGATTAAGCGATGCTCTTAGGGTTATTAAGTCTGTTGCTGAAGAGATAGGGATTGCCGAGGATAATATTATTATCTGTTCTACGGGGGTAATCGGAGAAAGGCTTGATGCTTCATTGATAGAAAACGTTGTTCCGCAATTGGTAAAATCTGCAGATGAGAGCGGTTTGAATGATTTTGCAAAATCTATAATGACCACTGACACATTCTCCAAGACAGCGTCCAGAAATGTTTTTATAAATGATGTAAAATATAGAATAACAGGTGTAGCAAAGGGCTCAGGCATGATAATGCCCAATATGGCAACTATGCTTGCCTTTATCTTTACGGATATTCCCCTCACTAAAAAGATAGCGGACATTATGTTCAAAGATTGTGTGAACGGCTCATTTAATTCTATCACCGTTGACGGAGATACTTCGACAAACGATACCGCTGCTTTCTTTTACCCCGATGCAGGGCTGGGAGATTCGTGCGACGTTTTGGTTGAGAAATCGGATATGAATTATGGGTTAATCAAAAACACTCTTGGCGAAGTATGTTTTGAATTGGCAAAAATGATTGTAAAAGATGGTGAAGGCGCGTCAAAGTTTGTAACGATTACCGTGGTTAATGCTTATACGGAAACAGCGGCTAAGCGCGTTGCATTTACCATTGCAAATTCCAGTCTTTTTAAAACAATGATTACCGGAGAGGATTTAAATTGGGGGCGAATAATTGCCGCGATAGGAAGGTCGTCTGTCAAAATAAAACCTGACAATATAGATATTTATATAAATGATAAAATGATAGTCGAAGATTCCATTGCATCAAAAAAGATAGATAAAGATGTAGAAGAGACGATATTGTCACCAAAAGAGATAGATTTAAAAATAGATCTTCATTGCGGTAATGCCGTTGGAACAGTTTTGACGTGTAATTTAACCAAAGAGTATGTGGACATAAACGCTTCATATAGAAGTTAGTCTCAAAACGCAAATTTATGAAAATACCTATTTTATATTATCATAAGATAGATTTCCCCAAAAAAAATGCAGTATATAAAGGTTTATACGTAACTCCAAAACAGTTCAAAAGGCAAATGTTTTTATTGAAAATTTTGGGTTATCATTCCATAAATCCGAAAGAACTTTTACGTTTCGTCAAGGGACATAAGCCTCGTGTGAAAAAGCCGATATTAATCACATTTGATGATGGATATGAAAATAATTTCCTTAATGCTTATCCTATATTGAAAACTATGGGTTTTACAGCTTTATTTTTTATAAGTACCGGGCTTATTGGAAAAAAGAAATCCGTATTAGATGAAAGGGAGACTATCCCAGAGGATTTTTTAAGTAAAAATAAGATTAGATTAATGCATAATGATGGTTTTTTTGTTGGCTCTCACGGGATTAATCATTATCATCTTAATAGAGTAGAAGAGGGTGTTTTAATAGGTGAATTAATTGCATCCAAGGCTTACCTGGAAAATATATTGGAGACCGATATAGATTTTTTTTCATACCCCTTTGGCAGTTATAACCTTGATATTATGAGAGCTGTAAAAAACGCCGGATATTTAGCTGCATTTACGACGGTAAAAGGTAAGGTAAAAACCGGAGATAATTCATATGAATTAAAAAGAATATCTGTTAACGGATATAATACTATTTTTAATTTTCTTTTTAAAATAATTTTCTTGCAATAAAAGTGTAAAAATGATAAAAGGATAAATTCGTTATTTAAAATTAATCAAAATCGTACCCATCTGCCAGCTGTGCTTGTTAGGTTTACTACGGATGGGGATAAAAAAGCGCAAAAGGAGAAGAAAATGCCATTTAATGTAACGATTAAACAGTTGTTGGAAGCGGGTGTTCATTTCGGTCATCAAACAAAAAGGTGGAATCCAAAGATGAGGCCTTACATCTACGGGGCGAGAAACGGGATACATATAATTGATCTCCAGAAGTCTCTGCCTTATTTTCAGGAGGCATACGATAAGGTGTCGGAGATTGCTAGCACCGGAGGAGTAATCCTTTTTATAGGTACAAAAAAGCAGGCCAATTCTATTATCGTAGAAGAGTCAAAAAGGTGCAATATGCCCTATGTTAATGAAAGATGGCTTGGCGGTATGCTCACCAATTTTGCTACAATCAAGCTTTCTATCATGAGGTTAAAAGAGCTTGAAAGGCTTAAGGAATCCGAAGAATTTTTTAAATTCACAAAGAAAGAAATGCTAAAGATGGATAAGGATAGCTTAAAACTTCAGAGAGTTCTTAATGGAATCAGGGATATGGAAAAGATTCCGGATGCAGTTTTTGTAGTAGATATTCACCACGAAATAATTGCTGTTAACGAGGCGAAAAGACTTGAAATTCCGATTATAGGCGTTGCGGATACAAATGCCGATCCTATGTTTGTTAATTACATAATTCCAGGAAATGACGATGCAATAAGGGCAATCAAGTTAATCATGAGCGTGATGGCGGATGCTGTTTTGGAAGGCACGAAAATTTACGAAGGAAGATTTAATAAAGGAAAGACAAGTAATAATATCACAGGGGATATTAATGAAGATACATTTGAATCACCTGCTGCTGAAGAACCGAAGGCAAGCGTGAGTTCCACCGGCGGAGATAACGACGATGTTTCTATATAATATATAAAGCCAAGGAGGGTAAATAATTGGAAAAAACATCAAAGATTGATGCGGGATTAGTTAAGGATTTGCGTTCGGCGACCGGAGCCGGTTTTGTTAATTGCAAGGATGCCCTTGTCGAAACCGATGGAGATATAAATAAAGCAATTGACATATTAAGGAAAAAGGGGCTTGCGAAAGCGCAAAAAAAGGCCAACAGAGAGGCAAGAGAAGGATTAATATATTCTTATATTCATACAGGGGGAAGGATTGGCGTTTTATTGGAGATAAATTGCGAAACAGATTTTGTTGCAAGAACATCAGAATTTCAAGAGCTTGCCAAAAATATCGCAATGCATGTAGCCGCTTCGAATCCACTTTACACAAAGAGGGAACTTGTTCCTTCAGAGCTGATATCAAAAGAAAAAGAGATATACGAAGAACAACTTATTAAAATGAATAAACCGCAAGCAGTTAAAGAAAAAATAGTTAGCGGTAAATTAGAGAAGTATTATCAAGAGACATGCCTATTGGAGCAACCTTTTATAAAGGATCCGTCGAAAAATATTCTGGGCATAATAAGTGATGAAATTGCAAGGTTAGGAGAAAACATAATTCTAAAAAGATTTGTACGATATCAATTAGGGGAGTAACGTGAGCGAATCTTGCTATAAAAGAATATTGCTTAAGGTTAGTGGAGAGGCCTTGGCCGGTGAAAGCGGTTGCGGAATAGACCCTACCGTTATTAATTTTGTTTCGAATGAAATTAAATTGATAACGGATTTAGGCATTGAGGTCGCTATCGTTATAGGCGGTGGTAATATCTTTAGAGGTTTTAATACTTCGCATAAGGGGCTCGGCATAGAAAGGTCTTCCGCCGATTATATGGGTATGCTTGCTACGGTTATCAATGCATTGGCGTTGCAATCAAGTTTAGAAGACAAAGGGGTTATATCTAGGGTCCAGACGGCTATCGCTATGCAACAGGTTGCGGAACCTTATATTAGGCGTAGGGCAATAAGACATTTAGAAAAGAAAAGGATTGTTATATTTGCTGCAGGGACTGGAAATCCTTATTTTACTACGGATACTGCTGCTTCACTAAGGGCGATGGAAATACATGCGGATGTCATACTCAAAGCAACGCGTATAGATGGGGTGTATGACAACGACCCGCTTTTAAATAAAGAAGCCGTAAAATTTAGCAAACTTTCCTATATTGATGTTTTGAATAAAAATCTAAAGGTGATGGATTCTACCGCCATTTCAATGTGTATGGATAATTCACTCCCTATAATTGTCTTTAATCTACTGGTTGCCGGTAACTTATCAAGGGTTGTTACAGGCGAAGCTATTGGAACTATTATCAAAAACCTTTAATTTTTGTTTTTAAGGTGAAAATATGGATGAGATAGAAATTTCTAGTGAAGTTACAAAAAAAATGTCAATGGCTCTTGTCAGCTATAAGAGCGAACTATCAAGGATTAGAACCGGCCGAGCTTCTACGGGACTTATAGATGGCATAAATGTAGAATATTACGGGTCCATTTCGCCACTTATAAGACTTGCATCCATTTCCGTGCCGGATAGCAGGACCATAATGATAAATTCATGGGATGTCAATTCTCTTCCAGCTATAGAGAAGGCAATACGGAAGTATGATTCGTCGTTAAATCCTTCCAACGACGGTAAAAGTATAATTATTGTTATACCCCAATTAACACAGGAAAGGCGTAAGGAAATCATAAAACAGTTAAATAAGCTTGCAGAGTCCATAAAGCAAGAAATAAGGAACTATAGGCGGACTTTTAACGAAAAGATTAAAACGGCGGAAAAGTCAAAAGAAATATCAGAGGATATGGCAGTGAGATTACAAAAGAAGGTTCAAGAATTAACCAACAGCTTCGTTAAAGAGGTGGACGAAACTACAAAGCGTAAGGAAAAAGATATAATGATGGTTTAAGTTCTTCTGGTATGATAAAAAAAATTAAGTTGAAAAATGTCCCTAAGCATCTTGCCATAATCATGGATGGAAACGGGAGATGGGCAAAAAAAAAGAATTTAAACAGAATACATGGGCATATAAAGGGGATAAAATCTTTAAGGGCTATTGTTGCCGCTGCCATGGAATACAATATCAAATATCTTACCGTTTATTCGTTTTCTTCTGAAAATTGGCAGAGACCTAAGTTGGAAGTAGACTCTTTGATGCACTTGCTGTACGAGTATCTTAATTCAGAACTTCCTTACCTTATAAAAAATAAAATAAGGCTTAATTTTATAGGAAATATAGAAAAGCTTCCTGATAATTCGAAAAAAACACTTTTGAATGTCATTGACGAAACAAAGATGTTCGACAACCTGCACTTAACTCTTGCGCTAAGTTATGGTTCTAGGGAAGAGATATTAAGGGCGACGGTTAGTATAGTTAGGGATATAAGGGATAATAAGATAGACATAGAGCATATAGACGAAGATAAGTTTTCAACTTATCTTTATACGAGGGATATGCCTGACCCGGATTTTCTTATCAGAACGAGCGGGGAGCAAAGAATATCCAACTTTATGCTTTATCAAAATGCTTATACCGAAATATATTTTACAAAAACTTTATGGCCTGATTTTGGTAGGAAAGAATTTATCAGGGCGTTGCAAAATTATGAAAATAGAGTCAGAAGGTTCGGGAAAACAGAGGTTTGATGTTAAAAGGTTTATATTTGGCATTCTCTTTGGCATTATTATAATTCTGTCTATTTTTTTACTTAATAGGCTTGAGTTCTTCTTTATCTGTGTCATTTTAATTGCGTTGTCCGTTTATGAATTATTCTCGATATTTGATTTGAATAATTATAAATATTTTATTCTTCCTGAGATTCTGTCTGTCTTGGTTGCTTTTGCATCCGTTTTCTTATCCCCCTCTGCACTTATTTTTGTGATGTTTCTATCCATTTTTTTGATTCTGTTTAAAAATGTTGTTTTTTTTAAGAATGATTCTGGAAAAAGTTTATTTTTAGACATATTTTCTGTCTTTTACGCTGGTTTTTTTATTTCTTATTTATCAAAAATATTAAATTTAAATAACGGAAGATTGTTATTGTTGCTCCTGTTTGTTCTAATATGGGCGTCCGACATTTTTGCATATTATGGCGGCAGGCATTTTGGAAGGCACAAATTATTTTTATCGCTGAGCCCTAAAAAAACTATAGAAGGTGCATTAATAGGGCTTTTATCTGCTATCTTTGTGGTCCTTATATGTAGAATTTTTATAGCGGATCACTATATCTTTACCTTTATCGCATTTATTATCTTGTCTGTTTCGACTATAATTTTAGGAATGATCGGCGATCTAACCGAATCATTATTGAAAAGGATTGGGCAAAAAAAGGATTCTGGGTTTTTAATTCCCGGTCATGGCGGAATTTTAGATAGAATAGATAGCCTAATATTGGCAGCGCCGTTTTTTTATTATATTGCATTATTTTTATTGAATTTTAAAAATTAAATTAAACATTTAAAATAGCCTAATGAAAAACATATTTATTGCCGGGTCCACGGGATCTATAGGAAAAAATGCGATTGAGACAGCGCTCGCTTATCCGGAAAAATTGTCTGTAAAAGCGCTTGCCGCAGGACATTTTACTGAAAGATTAAAGGAGCAGATTGTAAAATTAAATCCATCATACTGCATTCTTCCGCTAAAAACCGAAATAGACAAGGCAAAATCGGAAATAGACAACCTGAGTGGTATTAAAACTAAATTTCTTTATGGCGAAGATGGGTTAAAAGAGATGGTGTTTAATGAAGATTTGGATATTGTTTTAAATGCAATTAGCGGTTCATCGGGGCTAATGCTTTCATATTGGAGCGTTAAAGCAGGCAAAAATTTGGCTCTTGCAAACAAAGAATCTATGGTTATGGCAGGTGATATTTTAAATAGAGTTGCTAAGTCCGATAACGCAAATATTATTCCCGTTGACTCTGAACATTCGGCCTTGTTTCAATGTTTGAATTGTGGCAATAATGCTGATTTGAATAAATTAATTCTTACAGCATCCGGCGGTCCTTTTTATAATATCCCTGAAAAAAAATTATGTAGCGTGACAAAAGATATGGCATTAAAGCATCCTAAATGGAAAATGGGCAAAAAGATTACAATTGATTCGTCTACCCTTGCCAACAAAGGGCTCGAGATAATAGAAGCACATTATTTATTTGATGTTGATGAACAAGCTATAGATGTTTTAATACATCCGCAGGCCGTAGTACATTCTATGATTGAGTTTATGGACGGTTCCATTATAGCGCAAATGGCACAAGCCGATATGAAAGGTCCTATAGGCTATGCTTTTTCTTACCCTGACCGTTTTCATGGATTAATGAAGCCGCTTAATCTTGCCCAAATTGGCAGACTTGAGTTTTTAAAGCCGGATACGCGAAAATTTCCTTTTTTAAATCTTGCGAGAGAAACTTTGCGGGTTGGCAGAAGTATGCCAGCTATATTTTGTGAGGCTAATGAATTTTTTGTTAACTCCTTTCTGCATGATAAGATTTCTTTTACTGACATAGCATTTAATGTTGGAATTGTTATGGAAAAACACAAGCCCTTTGAAATTAATGATATAGAAGATGTTCTTGAGGCGCGCAGGCAGGCGCGGGCATTAGCTAAAAATCTTTAAACTCATGATTTAAGGATACACTTCCTTACATATTTGTTATATAATGATACGAATATAAATATATTTTAGATACCTTTCGCAAGAAGCATATAGAGAATTTTCATGGAGCATCCATTATGATAATATTGCCTTATTTGGAAAAATTTCCTGATATTAACGAAACGGTATATTTATGCGATAATGTGGTTATTGTGGGCGATGTTGAGATAAAACGAGGGGCAAGCATATGGTTTGGGTCCGTCGTCAGGGGGGATGTGAATTACATACGAATAGGCGAAAATACAAATATCCAAGATAATAGTGTCCTTCATGTTTATCACGATATCGGTCCGCTTGTAATAGGCAACGGTGTTACGGTAGGGCATAGCGTAAACCTTCACGGGTGCGAGATAGGAGATAACTGTCTCATAGGAATTGGGGCAATAGTTTTGACGGGGGCAAGGATTGGAAAAAATAGTATAATTGCCGCCGGAACAGTTGTGAAAGAAAATGCAGTTATTCCGGAAGGTTCCTTGGTTGCCGGTGTTCCGGGTGTTATAAAAAAGAAACTCAAACAAAACGAAATAGATAGTATTAAAGAATCGGCGGTTAACTATGCCGGCTATGTTAAAAATTACAGAATAAATTAAATATCATTCAGTTACTCATATGTTTGCAAAATTAGTATTAAAAGTGAGGGTCGACAGGTAATGCTTGCTTCTATTGATATTGGGACAAATACTATTCGGTGCCTTATTGTTGATTCTAAAAAGGATGTTTTGGTCCCAAAATATGCGGATATGAGAATAATCAGGTTAGGGGAGGACTTTACAAAAGCAGGGGTTATAACAGATGCTTCCATTTTAAGATTAAATGATGCATTGGCCTATTATTTAAAAAAGATTGAGGATTTTGGGGTGAAACGGGACAAGGTGATAGTTGCCGGTACTAGTATTTTAAGGGATGCTCCCAATAGCACTGAAATTTTAGATAGTATATATAAAGAATTTGGTTTAACCATACACATTATAAGCGGAGAAAAAGAGGCGTCTGTGACGCTTGCAGGTATAACGTCTTGCTTTGAAGATTTAAATGAATTTTATGCATTGGATATTGGAGGGGGTTCCACTGAATATGCCTGCTTTAAAAATGGCTTGCCGTTTTGGAAGTATAGTTTAAATTTAGGAGTTGTCCATTTAACGGAGAGGATTTTAACATCACAACCCGCATCAACTTACGATTTGTTAAAATTAGAAAAGGAAATAGACAACAGTTTAATGTCGCTAAAACGCAGGATACATAGTACCGGTTATGCATTTAAGCCATTGAGCCTTTTTGGGACTGCGGGAACGGCGACAACACTCGCGATGGTAGACTTAAAATTAAACGCGTATGAAAGGCTTAAGGTGCACGGTTATACCTTAAAAAAAGCTAATATTGAAAATATTTATAAGCAATTTATAAATAAAAGGCCGGATGAAAGGCTTAATATAATTGGGGTCGAAAAAGGAAGAGAGGATGTTGTTCTGGCCGGAACCGCTATAATGCTTAAAAGTATAGAATTTTTCGAAACAGATAGGCTTATCGTTTCGGAATGCGGCCTATTAGAAGGGCTTATAGGACGCGATAACATATAGCAAGAAAAGTGTCATAAAAAAATATATAAGTGTCATAAGATAAAAATAATTAATTTAATTAATAGGGAGGGAGAAGCAAAATGAAGGAGATTATAAAGGAGGCATTAAGTTTTGATGATGTTTTTATAGTTCCTGACTACTCCGATATTCTTCCAAAAGATGTCGATTTAGCAACTAAATTTTCAAGAAATATAACCTTAAATATTCCCCTAGTAAGTGCTGCCATGGATACAGTTACTGAGGCTAAAACAGCAATTTCTTTGGCTCGAGAGGGAGGAATAGGTGTAATTCATAAAAATTTAAAAGTGGACGAGCAAAGCATGGAGGTTGATAAGGTAAAAAAATCTGAGAGTGGAATGATTACCGATCCTATCACGGTTAACCCCAATCATAAAATTTCTTATGCATTGGACCTGATGAAAAAATATATGATTTCAGGCGTGCCTGTAGTTACGGGTACCAAACTTGTCGGTATTTTAACGAATAGAGATCTAAGATTTGCGGTAAATCTAGATGAACAGATAGAAAATGTCATGACAAAGAAAAATCTTGTTACTGCACCTACAGGAACGACACTAGAAGATGCGAAAAGAACACTTCACGAAAAGAAAATAGAGAAGCTTCTTGTTGTGGACGAAGATTACAATTTGAAGGGCTTGATAACGATTAAAGATATAGAAAAAATAAAAAAATATCCCAATTCATGTAAGGATCCTTTGGGTAGACTACGCGTTGCCGCAGCCATAAGTATTTCTGAAGATACAGAGGAAAGGGTTGATGCCCTTGTACGTGTCGATGTTGATGCAGTGGTAATAGATACGGCGCACGGTTATTCCAAGGGCGTCATAGAAATGTTACAATATCTCAAAAAGCATTATGATTTAGACATTGTTGCCGGAAATATAGCTACTTTTGATGCTGCCGAAGCCCTTGCCAAGGCAGGTGTGGATGCGGTAAAGGTTGGAATAGGCCCCGGTTCTATTTGTACGACGCGGGTTGTCGCAGGCGTTGGTGTTCCGCAGTTGTCGGCAATAATAGATTGTTCAAATATTTATAATAAGTACGGCATTCCCGTGATATCGGACGGTGGCATTAAATTTTCAGGCGACATTTCAAAGGCCATAGCCGCTGGTGCCAATAGCGTGATGATAGGGAATCTTTTTGCCGGCACAGAGGAGAGTCCTGGAGAAATGGTAATTTATCAGGGTAGAAGTTATAAGGTTTATAGGGGTATGGGTTCTTTGGGCGCAATGGTTAAAGGTTCAAAAGACAGATATTTTCAAGCTCACATCAATGAAGAATCTAAATTTGTTCCCGAGGGTATCGAAGGAAGGGTTCCGTACAGAGGGACGCTGTCTGGAACGGTTAATCAATTAATTGGCGGCTTAAGGGCAGGAATGGGCTATTGCGGCGTCCACTCTATAGATGAACTTAGGACCAAAACAAGGTTTATAAGAATAACCGCTTCAGGTCTTAAGGAAAGCCATGTTCATGATGTTATTATCACGAGGGAGGCGCCTAATTACAGGCTTGATTAATTCTAATATGAAAAATACATTTTCTAAGGTTTTGATAATAGATTTCGGTTCTCAATATACCCAGCTTATTGCTAGAAGGATAAGAGAAAACGAAGTGTACTGTGAGATTTATTCATTTAGAACTTCTTTTGAGAAAATAAAAGATTTTAAGCCGAATGCAATTATACTTTCGGGTGGCCCGTCGTCCGTTTATGACGACGATGCCCCCCTTATAACAAAGGATATCTTTAAGATTGATGTTCCTTTCTTAGGGATTTGTTACGGTATGCAGATTATGGCCTATCTTCTTTCGGGTGATATCGTGTCCACAAAGAACAGAGAATACGGACACTCTAAACTCAAAACTACAGGAGAAAGCCAGCTCTTTGAGGGATGCGAAGCATCAAGTTTTGCATGGATGAGCCACGGTGATATTATTATAAAAAGCCCCCGCAACTTTGTAGTTACTTCTCAAACGGATAGTTGTTCCATTGCTTCCTTTGAAAGTATAGAAAGAAAAATTTACGGGCTTCAGTTTCATCCCGAAGTTGCCCATACTGTTCACGGCCGAAAGATATTGAATAATTTTTTATTTAAAATTGCGAAGGTTAAGAAAACGTGGAAGCTTAAAGATTTCATAGAAGATAAGGTGCATGAGATTAAAAATGTTGCAGGTGGTAAAAATGCGATATGTGCACTTTCAGGAGGGGTTGATTCTACTGTTGCTGCTGTTCTTGCAAATAAAGCAATGGGCAATAGGCTTAAGTGCATATTTGTTGACAACGGTCTTTTGAGAGAAAATGAGGGGAAGTCGGTTATAAAGTTTTACAGAGAAAATTTAAAATTAAATGTAAAACTTGTAAATGCATCTAATTTATTCCTGAAGGCGTTAAAAGGGGTTACTAATCCGGAAAGAAAGAGGAAAATAATAGGAAGACTTTTTATTGAAATATTCGATAAAGAGGCTAAAAATATAGGGGATGTAGATTTTTTAGTACAGGGAACGCTTTATCCCGATGTTATAGAATCGGTCAAGATATTTGGAGCTTCCAGCGTAATCAAAAGTCATCACAATGTTGGGGGTCTTCCAAAAAAATTAAAATTACAATTAATTGAGCCTTTAAAGGAATTATTTAAAGATGAGGTCAGGGCTATTGGCAAAAATCTAGGTATTCCTCGGGAAATTATCGAGAGACAACCGTTTCCCGGACCGGGACTTGCCATAAGGATAATTGGAGATGTTAGCAGGAAGGGACTTGGCATATTAAGGCAAGCGAATACTATTGTTACGGAAGAAATAGGGAAAGCAAAATTAGAAGGTGATATTTGGCAGGCTTTTCCCGTTTTAATCCCGATTAAAACCGTAGGCGTTATGGGGGATAAAAGGAGTTACGAATCCCTTATAGCATTAAGAGCGGTTAGCTCGACCGATGGTATGACGGCAGATTTTATAAAATTAGATTACGATGTCCTAAGAACTATTTCTGCTCGAATAATTTCAGAAATTAAAGGTATTAACAGGGTGGTCTACGATATTACGTCAAAGCCTCCATCAACCATAGAGTGGGAGTAGTAATTTTTTATGAATAATTTCGTCCATCTCCATGTGCATTCGCATTACAGCCTTTTGGACGGCGCTATCAAGATTGATGATATCCTTGACAAGGCAATAGAATTTAATATGCCTGCAGTGGCAATTACTGATCACGGAAATATGTTTGGCGCTATCGAATTTTACGAAAAGGCTTTAAAGAAATCCGTTAAGCCGATAATAGGATGCGAGATGTATATCGCGAGATCCGACATGATGCTTAAAAATGTAAATGAAAAGCTATTCTACCATCTAGTCTTGCTTGCTAAAAATGAAGAAGGGTACCAAAATCTTTCCAAATTAGTATCAAAATCCTATACCGACGGCTTTTATTATAAACCTAGGATAGACAAAAATATTTTAAAAGAAAACCATAAGGGTTTAGTTGCATTATCGGCATGCCTAAAAGGGGAGATTCCCTATAACATTATTCATGGAAAGCCTGATGTGGCGGAAAAGAGCCTTCAATATTATCTTGACCTATTTGGAGATGATTTTTATTTGGAGATGCAGTTGCAGGGTATAGACGAGCAAATAACGGCAAATACCGGAATAGTGGAATTATCCAAAAAATATTCTGTTCCGCTGGTTGCCACTAATGATTGTCATTATCTTTTAAAGGACGATTATGAGGCGCATGATGCTCTTTTGTGTATTCAAACAGGGAAGACAGTAGACGATAAAAATAGAATGAGATTTTCTACCAAGGATTTATACGTTAAATCCCAGGAAGAGATGATAAAACTGTTTAGCGAGTACGGCGATGAAGTTATTTCAAATACTAAAATAATAGAGAATAAATGCAATTTTTCTTTTAAGCTTAAAGATGGACATCATTTCCCTCAGTTTATAATCGAAAAGGACAATGATAGTCCTAAATCTATCCTTAATTTTTTTGAAAAAAAGACAAGAGACGGATTTAGCGAAAGGTTTGTAAAAAATCCAACTAAAACGACCAAAGAATTTTATTTAAACAATACCGAGTCATACGAAAAAAGATTGGATATGGAGATAGATGTCATCAAAAAATCTAATTTTGCCGGATATTTTTTAATAGTTTCTGATTTTATTGAATATGCAAAGAATAACGGTATCCCTGTTGGTCCCGGCAGGGGTTCTGCTGCAGGAAGCCTTGTTGCTTATTGCCTAAAAATAACGGATATAGATCCTATTAAATATGATTTAATGTTTGAAAGATTTCTTAATCCCGAACGAATAAGCATGCCTGATATAGATTCAGATTTTTGTATAAACGGTAGGGACGATGTAATAAAGTATGTCTCAAATAAATATGGGAAAGAAAATGTTTCCCAAATAATCACATTTGGGACGATGCAGGCAAAAGCGGCTATAAGAGACACAGGAAGGGCGCTTAATATGTCTTATGCCGAGGTTGACAAAATAGCAAAACTTGTTCCTAATAAGTTAGGTATTACACTCAAAGAGGCCGTCAAGGAAGAACAGAAACTGCAAAATCTAATCAGTTCTGATCCCAGGGTTAAAAAATTAATAGAGATAGCCAAAAGGCTTGAAGGACTTGCAAGGCATGCTAGCACACATGCTGCCGGTGTTGTGATATCCAACGAACCTATTATCCATTTTATGCCCTTATATAAGGGTTCAAAGGATTCAGATGTTGTAACGACCCAATATACAGGACAAGATTTAGAAAAATTGGGATTTATCAAGTTTGATTTCTTAGGATTAAAGACGCTGACGGTTATGAACGAGGCCATTAAACTTATAAACCATCAAAAAAACGAAGATGATAATTTTAACATATACGATATAGATTTAAACGATCAAAAGGCTTATAAACTCCTGTCTTCGGGAGATACTACGGGTGTGTTTCAGCTTGAAAGTTCGGGAATGAAGGAGCTCATAAAAAAATTAGCGCCCGCATCTTTTGAGGATTTAATTCCTCTTGTTGCCTTGTATCGGCCGGGTCCACTCGGAAGCGGGATGGTCGATGATTTTATTAATGCAAAACACGGAAGGGTTAAAATATCCTATATTCATCCATCATTAAAGGGCATACTAGAGAGTACCTACGGGGTCATACTCTATCAAGAGCAAATAATGAGGATAGCCGTTGAGCTTGCTGGATTTTCTATGGGAGAGGCAGATGTTTTAAGAAAAGGGGTCGGCAAGAAACAGGCTGAACTGATAAATAAGATGAAGGACAGGTTTATTGACGGATGCGAAAATAATGGTATCGATAGAAATAAGGCTAAAAAGATTTTTTTACTGATAATGAAGTTTGGAGAATACGGCTTTAATAAATCCCATTCTACCGCTTATGCATATATTGCGTACATGACGGCATATTTGAAGGCAAATTACAAAGAACATTTTACCGCAGCTATTTTATCAAGCGAAATGTCCAACACCGATAAGCTAACAAAGATAATCAACGAGGCAAAGTCAGGCTCTTACATTTGCGAGATATTGCCCCCCTCGGTGAACTATTCAGAAGAAAGATTTACAATTGTCACCAATAATAGCAATGGACTCGCAATCAGGGTAGGCTTAGGGGCTGTTAAAAACGTCGGCAAGTCTGCGATTGATTCTGTTTTACAGATACGTCGGGATGGCGAATTTAAAAACCTGCTTAATTTTTGCTCCAGAGTTGATACCAGAAAGGTAAATAAGAGAACAATAGAGAGCTTGATAAAAAGCGGCTCCCTTGATATAAGCGATGAATCCAGAAAATGGATGCTGGATAATCTTGAAGATACTATGAGCGATGCGAATTTTAAAAAAGAAAGAGAAAAATCCAATCAATTTGAGCTACCATTTTGTTTTGGGGAAAATGATAAAGATGATGAAGGTGCGACATCTACCGTTATAATGGAAAAAGATGACAAAAAAACTATGCTTACATACGAGAAAGAATCTTTGGGATTTTATCTTTCAGGACATCCCTTAGATGGATATGAGGAAAAAATTAAGCTTATCAGAGATGGTTCAATCGGGGATATCGTCGGCAGGTATTTGAGTTCAAAAGGGAAAACAAAGGATGATAGCCATACAATATGTGGGGTAATAGATCAGTTAAAAATCCATAAAACCAAAAATAATGAAAAAATGGCATCATTCGTACTGAACGATAAAAATTTAAATATTCAGGTTGTGTTTTTTCCTAAAAACTATCGTCGTTTTGAATCTATCCTTGAAACAAACGAACCCGTAGTTTTAACTGGTAAATTCGATTTTTCCGGATTAGAGGTAAATAGCGATATTAATAAAAACGGTAAAGCTGTTGATGTGAAGGACGGGGATGGCTCTGGATGCGATTTAAGTGATGAAAATTATAATAAAAAGAGCGGTATTGATGGCATAAGCGACAGTGACATAGAGCTTAATATTAAGATTGTTGGTGAAAAAGTAGAGTTTTTGGATAATTACAAGGTTAAGCAAAAGAGTGATAAGGATATTTCGATGGCAAAACATGACGAAAGCCTGATAAGGCAAAAGCTTTGTGGGGCGAAAACCTTAAAGGATAAGGCACCGGTAGTGTCCCCTTCGGTATGTGTTATAGAAATAATTGAAAGTGAAATTCCTCAAGAAAGTGGAGCTTTTGGAGATTTCCTGGTAGACTTAAAAAATATACTGTATAATACAAGGGGCAATGATAGGGTAGTTTTGAAAGTTGCAGGCCATGAGGTTGCTTTGAACGAAAATATATCCATTGATAAAGAATTACTTAAAGCTAAACTGTCACGGAATTATTTGAATATTGCTTAATTAACTTAATAATAACTGCAAACAACAGGTGGAGTTTATTTTATGGCCTTGCAATATCTTGATTTTGAAAAACCGATAATAGAATTAGACCAAAAGATAGATGAACTTAAAACTTTTAATCTAAGCGGTATTACAAACGTAGATGATGAGATTAAAAATCTCGAGACCAAGCGGGATAAACTTATAAAGGATATATTTAAGGATATCGATAATTGGCAGATAACCCAGTTATCAAGACATCCCCTTCGGCCGTACACATTAGATTATTTGGGACTTATGACCGAGAATTTTATAGAACTTCACGGAGACAGGCTTTTTATGGATGATAAAGCCGTTGTGGGTGGGTTCTGTTTTATTAAGGATGATTACAGGATGAGAAGGGTGTTGATAGTTGGGCACCAGAAGGGACGCAATACAAAGGAAAAGATGTGTAGAAATTTCGGTATGCCTAACCCGGAGGGTTATAGAAAGGCACAGAGGCTTTTTAAATTGGCAGAAAAATACTCTATTCCCATCGTAACATTAATTGATACTCCCGGTGCATACCCGGGTCTTGGGGCAGAAGAGAGGGGACAGTCCGAAGCAATCGCAAGAACTATATACACATTGCTAAATGTAACGGTGCCCGTTATATCTATTGTTATAGGCGAGGGCGGAAGCGGCGGAGCGCTTGCTTTTGGGACTGGCAATAGGGTGCTAATGCTTGAATATTCCGTTTATTCGGTAATATCTCCAGAGGGTTGCGCCGCCATATTGTATAAGGATGTTTCTAAAACTGCAGTAGCCGCTAATTCGTTAAAACTTACGGCAAAGGACCTTTATGACTTAAGGATTATAGACGGTATCATACCGGAACCGCTTGGGGGAAGTCATAAAGACAAATCCTTGGCTGCTCAAAATATAAAGACTGCCATTGTCGAAAGCCTTGATTATTTTAAAATGTACGACGGTGAAACTTTAAGGAACGACAGGATTAAAAAATTTGCAGAATACTGATAAAAATTAGTTTACCCCAATCCAATTAATCGTAAATTATATTTATTTTACTTCGTCATGACAGAATATCTAGAGATTGCCTATTTTATTTCAAAAGACCTTATTTCCAAAAATTCTACTACCGAGATTTACGAAAAGATAGCCGTTACCTCGGGTACTTTTATAAAATGTGATTTAGTGACAATATTTATTATTGGTGAGGATGCTGAGACCTTAAGATGTGTTAATTTTTACAAGGATGGTAATTTTGTTAAGAAGGACTCTCAAATAATGCTAGGAGAGGGTATTATAGGTTCTGTTGCAGAAAACGGAGAGTCTCTGGTGAGCAAAGATCTTAAGGTTGATTTATCGGGTATATATTATGAGTTGGAAAAACAGTTTTCAGGAATGAGATCCATGCTAAGTGTGCCTATATATGCCGGTTCTTTGGTTGTGGGCGTGCTCAACATATATACCAAAGCGTCTTATGAATTTACTGAGGAAGAAATTGGCGCCGCCAAATTTATAGCCCTAATGGGCGGAGTGTTTATATATAGCCTTACCCTATACGAAAATGCAAATTTCTTATACCTCAAGGAAAAAGAGGAAAGCGGGAAAGTAGAAAATTTACTAAAGGTTTCAAGGCTTGTTTCGTCATCTTTGGATATCGACAGTGTTCTTGATAATTCTATTAAAAGCTTAATGGATTTTACCAAAACGAGTATGTCCTTGGTCTATTTTAAAGATGAATCGCAGGCCGGACATTGTTACGATTTTTTTGATTGCGGCATGCAAGGCTGTTCAATATATGCCGGTGTTATGAATTGCTATGCGTTGACTAATTTCGAATGTGTATTTACTAAATGCCAGTCTGAAGACGAAATACTGCACAAATGCGTAGTTTGCCCGTATCTGCGCGATATAAATTTGAAATTATTTAAAAGTTACGGAAGAGATGATTATAAAAATGCTCCGTTTTCTTTTAAATTAAAAGAATGTTCTTGTTTAATAAATCTAGGCACGGGTTATCCTTCAGTTGTGCACCCTGAACGGGACAAAAATAGCATTGATTACCGTTTATTCAAAGATGCGCATAAGCGTACAATTGTTGCCATACCCATTAAGACAGATAAAGATTTCCTAGGTATGATATTTCTTTTTGACAATAAAGAGATTGATTACTCAATTGATACGATTGATTTCACATCCAATCTTTCCGATATAATCTCTGTTGCAATTTCGAATGCGCGGATGCTGAACTATATAGAAGAAGCGCATTTTGACGCTATAAGCTCAATATCCGAGGCTATTGAGGCGCGAGATGCCTATACGCGGAAACACGGTGATAGGTTGATTAACTATGGTACAGAGGTTGCGAAATCGCTTGGTCTTGGCGAAAAGGAGGTTAAAAATATAAGATATGCGGCGGCACTTCACGACGTTGGCAAGATAGGTATAAAGGATTCCATATTAAATAAACCTACAAAGTTGACGGACGAGGAGTATAATGAGATGAAAAAACATCCGGAAATAGGTTATAATATGCTGAAGAAGATAAAATTCTTAATTCCTATTGCTAACGAGGTATTGCATCATCAAGAAAGGTTTGACGGCAAGGGCTATCCTGATAAGCTTGCAGGTGAAGAGATACCGATTGTTTCCAGGATAATTGCCGTTATTGACACATTTGATGCGATGACCACTGACAGGCCTTATCGGAAGGCTCTTCCGCTTCAATCCGCATTAGACGAGTTAAAAAAATATTCAGGGACACAGTTTGATCCGAAGGTGGTAAACGCATTCCTAAATGTTGTTTCTAAGGATGTGAAATCGTAATCCGTCATAGTCGCACAGCCTGAAACCCGATGAAAATGAAAAATACCAATCGTCCCGGAAGGGCTAAATATTTCATGATACAAGGAACTACGAGTTCTGCCGGAAAAAGTGCCTTGACAACCGGTTTTTTAAGATATTTTTCCGTAGAAGGCTATGAATCATCTCCTTTTAAATCCCAAAATATGTCTCTAAATAGTTTTGTTACGGAAGATGGCTTTGAGATCGCAGTCTCTCAAGCTGTTCAGTCTGAAGCTGCGTTTAAAAATCCTGTAAGACAGATGAACCCTATACTAATAAAACCATCTTCGGAGCGCAATATGCACCTAATAGTAGATGGAAAGTTTTACGGCAGTATGGATTTTAGCGCTTATAACGGGGCAAGAGATTATTTTCTTGAAAGGGCAAAGAAAAGCTTTGAATTCTTAGCGCGGAATAACGATCTGGTAATACTTGAGGGTGCAGGAAGTCCTGCGGAAATAAATCTGTTTAAATTCGATATTGCAAATATGGGTTTTGCCGAACTTTACGATATCCCCGTAATTTTGGTTGCTGATATAGAAAGAGGGGGAGTTTTTGCATCTATCTTTGGTACGGTTAAATTACTTCCGCTAAAATGGAGGAGGCTAATCAAAGGCTTCATTATAAATAAATTTAGAGGCGATTTAAAGATTTTGCTTCCTGGTATAAAATCTATCGAATCGATGCTCAAAATTACCTGCTTAGGGGTTCTGCCCTATATAAAAAATCTTCGCCTTGAAGCCGAGGACAGCCTTAATCTGACGGACCGTCCGTTTTCCGTATGTTCAGATAATCCTGATACATTGCGCAAATTACGGATAGGAATTGTTCGGTTAGATCATATGTCCAATTTTAACGAATTCGACCCCTTATTTGCCGATAATGGCATAACATCACGTTTTTTCAAAGCTGTGCCTTCCGCACAGTCATTCGACATGATAATCATCCCCGGTTCAAAATCTACCGTTAATGATATATTGCGTTTAAAAGAAACAGGCATGTTTGATTATATAAAGGATTTTGCAAAGCATGGCGTCATTATGGGGATATGTGGCGGTTTTCAGATAATGGGTAAATTAATAAAAGACCCTTTTCATATTGAATCTACAGCTTACGAGACTACCGGTTTAGGTTTTTTTGAAACTGTAACGACGATACAGAAGGAAAAAAGGTTGTTGAATCAAAAATATAGGTTTAATACAGGAAGCGGTACGGAAACAAGTATTATAAGCGGATATGAAATACATAACGGAAGAACTATTTTTGCAGAGGGTTTTTCCGATGAACATGTTTTGACGAATATTTTTGAGCCATTTGGAACGGTACATGACTACACCTCTGCGGAAAAGGGTATTGTATCGCGTGATAGGAAAAAAATAGGCGTGTATATACACGGATTGTTCAGGAATGAATCGTTCAAGAATTTTGTTGTAGATATTATCATGAAAGATATAGAGTCTAAAAAAGAGACCAACGGCGAAATTATAGACTCTAGTCCTAGTGAGGATAGTTATAATTTGACAACCTGTTCTTATGATGAGGTTAAAAATAATAATTATGATTTACTATCGGACAATATACGCAAATATATAGATATGAATTTTATAAAAAATATTATAGGGATTTAATCTATACCTAAGGCTTATAAAAGAATTTTCTGGAGGACAGGTATGTTCCTAAGATACTAGACATCAGGGCTATCATAAAAATCAATAAAATCTGTTGTTGGTTTAAAAAGACTGCGTTTATATGAAAAAATGCTAAAAAAGAGTTAAAATGATAATAAGCGAATGTATTAAAAATTAAGAAAAGAAGCAATATCGACAAAGAAAATGATAGAACAGTTCCAATTATCCCCTCTATAAACATCGGTATTTTAATATAACTGCCGGTAGCACCTATTAGTCTTAATATTTCTATTTCGGTCTGCTTTCTTAGTATGACAAGCTTGACAGCGCTGTATGATATAAATATCGATAGTATGAACAAGAATATAAAGACAACAAGTCCTATTATTTTAGTAAAAAACATGAATTGAATAATTTTGTTGCTTAATAATTTATTGTAATAAACGGAGTCTACGCCCTTGAATGTTTTTAGTCGCAAATAAATGTTGGATAAAAATATTTTACTTACAGAATTTTTCTTAAATCTTATTTTTATAAACGAAGGTAAAAAATTAGGATTAATACCTTTTAGAATAGATCGTATATGACTTATTTTGTTCTCTAAAAATTTCAGAGAAGATTTATGGTCGTAATAGTTGATGCTTTTTACTCCATCAGTGGTTCTAATATAATTTATAACCTGTGTTTTATTCGTCCCATTCTTTAAAAACACTATCATTACATCGTTTTTTTGAAAGCGTTCCATGTAATTGTAAATGTTTATATAGCAAAGAAGAAAAAACAACATTATAAAATACGCAAAGAACATTATTGCAAAGGCAAAAAGATTTCCCGTAATGTTGGACTTAATATTTAAGAATGCTATCTTAAAATAATTTGCCAAATAATTAATCTTTTGTAATATCAATGACTCGAGCCCTTCCCATTCGTATAAGATTTTTATTGTGCGTGGCTAACACTACCATAGTTCCTTTATTGTTAAAAGATTTAATTATATTAATTATAATTCTGGATGTATCTTCGTCTAAATTACCTGTCGGTTCATCGGCAAGTAATACTTGAGGATTTTGAACCAGCGCCCTTGCTATAGCAACCCTTTGTTGTTCGCCACCGGATAGGCTTAGGGGATACTCGTTCTTTTTTGTAAATAATTCTACCGCTTTTAGTATGGTTGTAACATTTTTAACTATCAAACCGCCGAAGATACCTGAAACTTCAAGTCCCAGTGCTACATTTTGAAAAACCGTTCTATTTGGAAGAAGCTTAAAATCCTGGAACACGAAGCCTATTTTCCTTCTGAGAAACGGTATATCTTTCGGTTTTATATTTTGGAGCTCCATACCGGAAAATTTTATAACCCCATGAGTGGGTTTTTCAAGAGCTATCATCATCTTTAGCGTCGTAGTTTTGCCTGCTCCGGATGGACCGGTTATAAAAATAAATTCACCCTTATTTACTTTGAAACTTAAATCTCTTAGCACATAATTATCGCCATAAGATTTATATACATGGCTAAATTCAAACAATATTAATTCCCCATTGTTATATTGATATTTTTTCTGAAGGCGGTTGCCGTTTTTAATGGATTCAAAGAATCTGAAACAGCGCTTATAACTGCAACGCCATTTACGCCGTAAGCAGATAGTTTCTTAATATTGTACACTTTTATGCCACCAATGGCTATAACTGGTATTTTTAAACTGAGACACATTGTTTTTAAGCACTCGGTATTAATTAGATCCCCTGCGTCTGTCTTAGATGATGTTGCATAAACGGGCCCTATTCCTATATAATCTGCTCCGTTGTCTTGGGCTATCGTAGCTTGTTTTAAGGTGTGGGCGCTTATGCCGATAATTAACTCGGGATATATTTTTTTTACCATTTCAAGAGGAACATCATCCTGTCCCATATGGACGCCGTCTGCCTTTGCTATATAAGCAATATCCGGTCTATCGTTCACGATAAATAGCGGTCTCCTGTCGGGCGGAAATTCATCCAGGATATTTCTTGCATATAGAGCGGCAGAGTAAATATCTCTGGACGTCAAATACTTGTTTCTTAGTTGAAAGACATCGGCAGAGCTTTCTACAGTGACGGTTATTAAGTTTTGTAAATATATTTTATATTCTGCCATGTCGAAACCTTTGGTTATTATTTGAAAATTAAATTTATTCATGTTGTCACATTATACAGATATAATATTTAACGGTTTAATATTCATTTAGTGCCACAAGTCAATTTTTATCATTATACTATTGTATAATTATAAATTTTTCTTGACAAAAGGTATAGCTAAAAATAGAATAAAAAATATTACAAGGAGGTGATAAATTTTGAAAAAGTTTACAGTGTTAATTTTAGGAATGTTTTTAGTTGTGTCGGTGGTGGCATTTTCTGGTTGCGCAAAGAAATCTGCTCCTAAAGCCCCAGTTGCGGCTACGGCTACTAAGGCTCCTGCAACCAAAAAAGCGGCTACGGCTACTAAGG
>CAZVZU010000008.1:74575-91587 GCA_964631685.1 uncultured Actinomycetes bacterium
GCGGCTACGGCTACTAAGGCTCCTGCAACCAAAAAAGCGGCTACGGCTACTAAGGTAAAAAGTTAAGGTTTAGAATTAAAAATTTTATTCCCGCTTTTCCATGTTAATTTGATAATATCAAATGGGAAAGCGGGCTTTCTGTTTATTTCTATGAACTAATATATTATGTTTTTTAAAGTCTTTTTCTTTGTGGTTTTATTACTATCTTTCTTAACCCCTGTGACGTTCAAGTTTGCCTACGCTTTAAATCGCTCAAACCAACGTACATATCAAGAATCTCCCGTTGTAATACATAAATTGGATGCATATAAGCAAGAATTTCATTTTTTATCCTTGGAAATTGTTAAAAAGAAAAAAAATATTGATGATTTAAAAAGTAAAATTAAGCTCATTAAGTCCAACATAAAAATATTAAAAGATGAAATTGATATGGATAGTTTGGTTAGCAGAAGCCTGATTAGAAGAATATTTATTATTCAAAGGGATAAAGATACATTAAAATTAGCGTCTATAAGGGGTAGTATCGATTATTTCATAGCATTTTACCAATTAAAAACAATTTTATATAGAGAGAGGTTTAAGCTGAATAAATTAGTGGCGCGCAAGGATAGATTTTTAAAGATGAAAATTTATTTTAAGAAAGAAAGGGCAGATTTAAAAAAGGCCGTAGAAAGCATGAGGATTTCCCGCTACAAACTAAATAAGTTAATAAAAAACATTCAAGCCTATATGAGAGCAGTAAGGATAAAGTATATGAAGATGATGAGAGATAAAAAGAATAGACTTTTAAAGAAGAAGGTTATAAAATTGATGCACAAAATAAACGATAAATCTGAATTTAGATCTAAATCTAAACATAGGGATATAAAATTTATTATATTGAGGTAATAAAAGTATGCGGCAATTTTTGTACAGGTCATCTATCAAGGTAGCAATGTTTATTGTTGTTTTCGTTGTAGTTTTTAGTTTTGTGGGTGGCAAATCTTGTTTTGCAAAACAATTAAGCGGAAGTACTATTAAAAATCTAAGACTTTTTTCAAAAGTATATGTTTTAATAAAAAATAATTACATAAAGAAAGAAGGGTCTGGGAAGCTTATCTTTGGTGCGATCGAGGGTATGGTATCCACATTGGACCCACATACATATTTTTTAACCCCGAGAGAATTTGGGCAAATGAAGGCCGAGACATCAGGAGAATTTGTCGGGATAGGTATTAAAATTTCCGTAAGAAATCATTACATTGTTATAATATCGCCTATTGACGGTTCTCCCGCCGCTAAAGCCGGCATTAAGGCGGGAGATATAATTAAGAAAATTAATAATATCTCAACCTATAATATGAATATTATGAGGGCGGTCGCTGTTCTTAAGGGCAAGGCCGGAACAGTTGTCAACCTTTTAATTAAGCGTAAGACTTTTAAGAAATCTAAGGTTTTTAGGCTTGTCAGGGGGGATATAATACTAAAGAGTGTAAAATATATGATATTACCTCATCATATAGGTTATGTTAGGATTTCTAGTTTTCAGGAACACACGAATAGGCAGCTCCTGAAAGCATTGCAAATTATAAACTCTAGAGAACACGGGACTAAGGGGCTGATTATTGACTTAAGAAATAACCCCGGCGGTCTTTTGAACCAGGCGGTCAAGGTCTGTAGTGATTTTATAAAAAGCGGACTAGTGGTTTATACGAAAGGAAGAATCAAAGCTCATGATATGAAATATTTTGTTCTTGACACTGGTTCCCTCTTTAAATACCCGATAGTTGTGTTAGTGAATTCTGGGACTGCCAGTGCCGCTGAGATTACAGCAGGAAGCCTTCAAGCTCATAAGAGAGCGGTTATAATAGGGACACAAACATTTGGCAAGGGTTCCGTTCAAACCATATTTACCCTTCCTGAGGGTGCGGGTATTGGTTTGACGACGGCTTTTTACTTCTTACCTAACGGTGTTTCTGTTCAAGATACGGGTGTAACGCCTAATTTTATTGTTCATAGTTCAAAAAATTTAGTATTTTTAAAGCATGCTTCTAGGTATGGCAGGTTAAGAGAGGTGGATTTAAAGCATCACTTTAAAAATCCGGAAAGTGTGGAAATAAATAAAAGTGGTAAAGGGAAGATCTTTAAAATGTATCACAAGAAAGACGATCAGTTTAGGTTTGCCTATGAGCTTCTTAGAAGTTGGAACTTCATTCAAAACATCGGAGCAAAGTAGCTTTGGCAAAGAATAAAAAACGAGCAAACAATAGGTTAAAATATAATATTCTACTGGTGTTAGCAGGTTTTTTTATCGCAGCAATTTTTTTTATTTTTGCTTATGAATTTTTCTTTTTAGCTCATCATGTAAAACCACCTAGACAATATACCGTTTTTAAAAAGATAAATAAAACAGAGTTAAAGGTAGCTCTTTATAAACAACATCCTATTAAAAATGTAATGTTTTTTTTCAATAAAACATTACAAGGATTTGGAATTATAGATCGCAATGTCGTCATTAAACATGTTGTTTTAAGTATTAAAGCACCTGTTAACAAAAAAGACGGTTTAAAAAATATAACCGTCAACTTTTTAAAATACGATGTCTTAATATCAAGTGGTTTGGATTTTAATTTAATCAAGAATGCCTTTAGGACAGAGTTTGAAAAATATATACTTCCATCAGGGAGCCCTATCAGTTATTATCTGTATACTGTAAAAAACAATACTCTGTGCATATATTTTTATTACAAGTCCAGACTCTTCCTGAAAGCTGTTTTTATCGTAGAAGGGGTGAATAATAGCGGGTTTAATTCTATAATACAGTATGTTAACGCACCTAAAATATCGCTCAATATAGATGATGTAGGTTATGATGTGGCTTTTATCCAGAGCTTGGTTTCTTTGCATACTCCGATAACTTTTGCAATTTTTCCTTATGCACCCTTTTCTGATCAGATAGATATGATGCTACACAAACTGGGATATGAAACTATAATGCATACCCCTATGGAGCCTGTTAATATAAAACTGTTTCCCGGAGATGGGGCGCTCTTTATTTCAATGGATAAGCAAGAGATAAAAAACAAAATTTTTACTGATATAGGTATGCTTCCGTTTATTAATGGGGCAAATAACCATGAGGGTTCTCTATTTACATCTGATAAAAATAAGATTTGCGATGCTATTTCCGCTTTCAAAGAAAAAGGTTTGTTTTTTATGGACAGCTTGACTGATGTAAATAGTTATGCGTATAGATGCGCGTTGAAAAATGGGCTTCCTTCGGCGCAAAGAGATGTTTTTATTGATGATAAATCGCCTGATGGGTACATAGAAAGACAAATTAATACCGCCACATCTATGACAGATAGATTCAAAAGGGTCATAATTATAGGTCATCCTAGGCCCAATACAGTACGGGTTTTAATGATGGAGATTCCCAAACTCAAGAAAGAGGGGTACTTTTTTGTGCCTTTATGTGAATTTTTAAGGTAAAGACATAGTATGAAAAATTTCAAAGAAAGGGTTATCATAGCGCTGGATTATAATAATCTAAATTCTGTTAAAGATGTATTGGAAAGACTCAAGGGAGAGGCTTTTTTTTATAAAATAGGTTCGGAACTTTTTACTTCTTGCGGTAATCAAAGTATAGAATTGGTAAGAGATTACGGTTGCAAGGTGTTTTTAGACCTTAAATTCCATGATATTCCTAATACCGTTTATAATGCCGTTAAATCTGCTGGTGAATTAGGTGTCGATATAATTAACGTCCATGCTTCTGGGGGCGGGGAGATGATGAAATCGGCAAAACAAGGTGGCGTAGATGCGACAAAAAAGACGGGTAAAAAAATTGATATTATAGCCGTAACGATTCTAACAAACTTAGCAGAAGAAGATGTGATGGGTATTTTTTACCATTCCGAAGACGGCTGCGGTAGCGCAGCCGTCTTCGGCAATATTGTCGATAATTTAGTTTTGCATCTGGCAAGATTAGCTAAGATTTCTGGCCTCGATGGGGTTGTTTGTTCCGGGCATGAGTCGCTTAAAATAAAAAAAGTTTTAGGGGACGGCTTTAAAACAATTACTCCCGGAATTAGATTAAAAAAAAGTAGTTACATGAAAGATAAAGATATTTGCAGTGTTAATGTTGACATGAGGATAGATGATCAAAAAAGGGTAATGACCCCCTTTCAGGCATTTAGTTCGAAGGCAGATTATATAGTCGTAGGGAGAGAGGTTACCGCTTCAAACAATCCGTTAGAGGCGCTAAAAACAATTTATCGTGATGTCGAGCGGGTGCCTATTTTATCCCGTTTTACAGATCAAGGCAGTGGGTTAAATCAATGCGATTGACAATATACGGGACTAATACAATTAAAGAGGCAATTCTTTCAGGGAAATTAAGAAAGACTATTTATTTTAGTGAGAAAAAATGGAAACATGGGTTTATTGATAAAGATTTTTTAAAATTAATCAGGGCAAGAAATATTAAAATAGAAGTAAAAAATGACAATATTTTTATAAAAGAATTTAAGAAAGAGGCATTCATAAAAGGTATGGCGGCGATCGTTGAATATGATGAAAAACAGTATGAAGAGCTCTTTGAGAATCAAGATAATCGTTTACCGTTTTATCTGATATTAGATGAAATTACCGACCCGCAAAATTTAGGCTCCATAATAAGAACGGCAAATTGCTCCAATATTTCTGGAA
Source organism: uncultured Actinomycetes bacterium (assembly GCA_964631685.1). GTDB lineage: Bacteria > SZUA-79 > SZUA-79 > Acidulodesulfobacterales > Acidulodesulfobacteraceae > Acidulodesulfobacterium. Next base: position 79,265 of record CAZVZU010000008.1, read on the forward strand.
TTATACTTCCTAAATCAAACTCCATTTTTATCACTTCTTCCGTTGCGAATGTTTCGCAAGGAGCGCTGTTTTATGTTGATGTGGTTAGGGTTACTAATATCGCACGGGTTATAAGCGATTTAAAAAAGAGGGGTATTTGGATTATAGGACTATCCAACGGTTCCAAAAACGATATTTATACGATGGATTACAATATTCCGCTCGCTATTGTTATTGGTTCCGAGGGTAATGGTTTGAGAAAGCTTACGATTTCCAAATGCGAAAATATTTTAAATATACCTATGGTCGGAAATGTGACTTCTTTGAATGCAGGAGTAAGCTTTGCCGTCATAGCATATGAGGTTTTAAGGCAGAGAATGCGTAATAATATATAACCGGTCAAAAAAAACTTGACATTATCTGTTGAGTGTTATATTCTCACTATTGACTTGTTCATCTATTTGTTTGGGTGGGAGTCTAAGTTTAATATTTTTCGGTTGTTTTTGTAATACTATAAATAACCGTTAAAGTAGTAAGGAGAAGTAAGGTATGAGGTACCAAGGGAAAGTGAAATGGTTTAACGACAGCAAAGGTTTCGGATTTATCGAACAAGAAGACGGACAGGATGTTTTTGTTCATTATTCCGCAATTTCGCAAGACGGTTTTAAAACCTTAACAGAGGGACAGAAAGTGGAGTTTGAAATCACCAACGGTGCAAAGGGCCCCCAGGCTATCAACGTAACAAAGGCTTAATCTTTGTTTATGTATTAGGCGGTGTATGGTCTACTTGCTTCATAATTTAGTTCGGTCGCTTTCCTGCGAGGAAAAGTTGTACTAAGAAGTGAATAATAATGGCAATAGCAAACAGTTAAGAATATACCGTTTTAATGGTTGGCCGTTTTTAAAATCATTTACCCCAGTAAATAAATTAAATTTATTGGGGTTTTTTGTTGTTATAAACGAAATAACTATAAATATGCTACAACGAAAAAATATAGTATTATTAACTTTAGTAATAAGTAAATTTGCTTGGAGGCAACTAATTGAGTTATCAAGAAAAAATTAGAAATATTGCGGTTGTTGCGCATGTTGATCATGGCAAGACTACCTTGATAGATAAAATGCTTAAGGAAAGTATAAGCAAGAGAGATTTTGATGCCTTACCGGAAAGGGCAATGGATAGCGATGAGCTTGAAAAAGAGCGTGGAATAACTATATTATCAAAATGCATGGGGATTCATTATAAAGACTATAGGATTAATATTGTTGATACGCCCGGGCATGGAGATTTTGGGAGTGAGGTAGAAAGGGTGCTCACTATGGTTGACGGCGTCTTGCTTTTAGTAGATGCATTCGATGGACCTATGCCTCAGACGAGATTTATTTTAAAAAAATGTTTGGGTTTAAATCTCAAGGTCGTACTTGTAATAAATAAAATAGATAGACCAGGCGCCAGGCCCAAGGATGTATTGGAGATGGTTTATGATTTATTTCTTGAATTAGGCGGTGATAATGTTGATTTGGACTTTCCAATTATATATTCATCGGCAAAAGAGGGTTACGCGATACAAGATTTAAGCATTACCGGAGAAGATCGGTATAAGAGTGGATTGACCCCCCTTTTTGAGGCAATTATAAAGTTTATGCCTCATCCGCCAATCTTGAATGGTGAAAATCTTGAATTTTTAGTCACAAGCATCGGACATGATGATTTTCTAGGTGCTACCGCTATCGGTATCGTTAAATCCGGGAACCTTAAGGTAATGGAGCAGGTATACTTATATAATATAAAGGATGAGTTGATTAAAGCGCGTCCGACTAAAATATTTTTATTTAACGGACTCAAAAAACAAGAAACGGGTGAAATAAAAGAAGGTGACATTGCTTTAGTTGCAGGACTTACCGGTGTCTGTGCAGGGGATTACATCGTAAAAGATAAGCCTGTAGCCCCGTTGCAAAGAATAAAGATAGACGAACCCGTTATCCTTGTCAACTTTATAGTTAATAAGAGCCCATTTTCAGGAAAAGAAGGGAAGCTTGTGACAACAAGGCAATTAAGAGAAAGGCTTCACAAAGAGGTGCTGAATAATGTAGGGCTTAAGATTTCCGATACCAGTGACGAAACAGTATTTGATGTATATGGCAGAGGGCTTTTGCATTTATCCATCTTAATAGAAAAGATGAGGAGAGAGGGATTCGAATTTGCAGTATCTAAGCCTAGGGGTGTCATAAAAGAGATAGATGGCAAAAAAATGGAACCCTACGAGCTTCTATATATCACAGTTAAAGATGAATTCACTGGCAGTATCTTAGAGAGGCTTTCATCCATGAAGGGCAACATGATAGATATGTCTAAGGACGACAAAGGTAATACCTATTTTGAATTTATTATACCTTCAAGAAGTATAATGGGATTTCATAATGAATTTTTAACGCTTACCAAGGGCACTGGAACGATGAACCATAGTTTTTATAAGTTTGACGAATATGCATTTGATGTTTCGCCAAGAAAAAACGGTGTAATGATATCTATGATAAGTGGTGAGACCAATTCATACGGCTTATTTAATTTGCAGGACAGGGGCAGTCTTTTTGTGGGTCCCCAACGCGAGGTTTATGAGGGGATGGTCTTAGGTGTTCATTCGAAGCCCGGTGATATCACGGTTAATCCTTGCAAAAAAAAGCAACTTAGCAATATGAGATCAAAGGCTTCGGACGAGATGATTGCGTTGACTCCACCCGTGAGGCTTACTATAGAATACGCACTTGAATTCATCGAAGACGATGAGCTTGTTGAGTTTACCCCAAAATCCATCCGTTTACGAAAGAAGCTATTGTCCGAAAACGGCCGTAAAAAGGTGTCTAGAGGTAGACGTGCAGGAGCGTAAAGCTATAAATGTTTTATATGTATAACAGATAAATATAGGCGAGATATTTAAAATGGTGTCTTTAACATGAGAGTTAAGGTTTGCGCAGTACAGATGTCTTCTTCCGCAGATAAAAAAGCATCCATTGAAAAGGCAATAGATTTTTTATCAATGGCATCAAAAAATAAGGCTAATATTGTCTGTTTTCCCGAACTCTTTGCGGTTAACTGGTTTCCGCAGCATGGCGAAGCGGATGAAGTAAGTGAAAACCGTAAATTAGCTGAGAATATTAGTGGTCAAACCTTAACATTGCTAAAAGAACAGGCAAAAAAATTTGGCATGGTCATAATTGCCCCTTTTTTTGAAAAAAGTGGAAAACACTATTACAACAGCACGGCTATTATAAATGAAGAGGGCAATATTTTAGGGATTTATAGAAAAATTCATCTTCCTAGTGTAGAATATTACTATGAAAAATCCTATTTTTCCAATGGAAAAGATATTCCTGTTTTCAAGACCAAGTTTGGAACCATAGGCATACAGATGTGCTGGGATAATTTTTATCCCGAGGTATCAAGAATTTTAGCTGTTAAGGGAGCCGAGATTATATTTGCTCCTACTGCTTCTGCTTTCAATACCAATGGTAAGTGGTTCTTATCTATTTCTGCAAATGCTTTTGTTAACGGTGTTTATATCGTAAGGGTTAATAGGGTGGGCAAGAACAGCTCCCTTGATTTTTACGGTAAATCGTTTTGTGTTTCTCCCGATGGAACTATTATGGATGATTTTGCAGGCCTTAATGAATGCGCCATTATCTATAATGTTGAAACAAAAGAGATAAAGGAAGCAAGAAAAAATTGGCCATTCATCGAAAATCGTTTCAAGGAAGCATACAAGGACATTATATAATTTTCATAGTATTTATGGAATTAAATTTTATAGATCTTAAAAATATTGCCGATTCCCGTCCGCAACCTGTTCATTCCACAGATTACGATAAAAACAAAGAAAAAGACAAGCTTGATCTGACCCAGTTCGTGGAGACGTCGTCCAATTTGCGTACTATATTGAACCACGCAATAAAGGAGATCTTTAATATACACACGCAGGTTTCTCAAACCGTGTGGGACATAAAAATGTTCAATGACGAGCTTAAAAGAGAAGGTTCTGGTTTTATCGTATGCTACTCAAACAGTAAAAAAGAAAAATCAAACGGTGAGGTTAATGGGCATTTTACCCAAGATAATAATGGCACTATGAGATTTGGTTTAAAATCTAGAATCATTGGATTTTTTATTTTTTATACCGTTATGGATGAAATACATATACTTGACATAGCTGTTGCAAGAGATGTGCAATCTAATGGGATCGGAACGATGATGTTGGATTATATTTTAAAGCAATATATAGATTTGGGCGTAAAATATTTTTATCTTGAAGTTAGGGTGTCTAACGCCGTTGCAATAAATCTTTATAAAAAATTTGGCTTTAAAATTTTTATGCTAAGAAAAGATTACTATGATGATAACAAAGAGGATGCTTTATGCATGATGAAAGAGATTGTTTGAATGGTTGTGATAATGTTGACGATTACAGTATCAAAAACATTATAAGCGAGAGTTGCGAGATAACGGTTAATCAAAAGATAAAAGATACTGAAGGGACATATATTTTAAGGCTTAAGAATCCATTTATAGCCTCTAATTTTAGCCCCGGTCAATTCATTATGCTTAAGGTAAATACAGGATGTTTTGAACCTTTATTGAGCAGACCATTTTCAATTTTTAATAAATTTAACAAAAATGAGTTTGAGGTATTATATAGAGTCTGCGGTAAGGCAACCGATATTTTGAGCAAGATTCCAAAAGGGAACTTTGTAAATATAGTCGGACCGTTGGGGAATGGATTTAAAATTGATACGGATATAAAAGAATATCATAGCGATAGCGATGGTGTTAAGGACGGTAAAAGGAATGTTGTCATTGTAGTTGCCGGGGGTATCGGTGTTGCTCCTGTCTATTCTATCCCTGATTTTATAAATAAAGGCAGCAATAATAGCGTAAATGCCGATGGTCTTAATAGCGCTGACGATGTTTCTCGCTCAAACAGAAATAAAATAATTTTGTATTATGGTGCGAGAAAAGCAGAGGATCTTTATTTTAGGTATAGCATTCATTCAAGGTTTGATGAGGTTTATTTTACGACCGACGACGGCTCTTTTGGATTTAAGGGTAGTATCATTCAATTGTTATCTAAAAATATAAAAGAGTATACAGATTGTGGTGATGATGTTTCATTTTATGCCTGCGGTCCAAGCTCTATGTTGAAAGTGCTAGCAGGTGAACTTAATAACGTTAATCTTTTAGATAATCTCCAGCTCTCATTGGAAGAAAATTTTGGTTGCGGTATAGGGGTGTGTCTCGGATGTGTAGCAAAATGTTTGACCCCGGGAGATTCTAATCAAGGGCTTAAGAAAGAGAATATCATTCATAAAAGGGTCTGCAAGGACGGTCCAGTATTTTTTGCCAATTATCTATACGATTATGTACGCGTAAAAACGGATGATACTATTTGCAAAAACATAAAGAGTAATAATGGCAGTAAAAAAAAGGATATTGATCTTTCTGTAAAATTGGGGGGACTATTATTGGATTATCCCGTTATGCCTGCCTCGGGAACCTTTGGTTACGGTGAAGAATTTACTCACATAGTTGACTATACATATTTTGGGGCACTTGTGTCTAAGGGAATTTCATTGAGTCCATCGCAAGGCAATGAAATGCAAAGAATTTCCGAAACATATTGTGGTTTAATTAATTCCATAGGGCTTCAAAATGTGGGTTTTGAAAGATTTAAAGATGAAAAACTACCATTTTTAAGGAGCTTTCATAGGCCGGTAATTGTTAATTTTTTTGGGAAAAATCTGGATGAATATGCCAAGCTTGCTGAAAAGTTATCGCGGCTTAATGGGATTAGTGCTTTGGAGGCAAATATTTCGTGCCCGAATATCAAGGATGGAGGGCGATCTTTCGGTTCTGATCCCGACATTGTTCATGAGTTAATTTCATCGGTTAAACGGATTATAGGCGACAGATTACCTTTAATTGTGAAGCTTGCCCCGATGGTGACCGATATATCTTTAATTGCTAGGGTTTGTGAGTCTGCAGGGGCTGATATTATATCCATGATAAATACAATTCCTTCTACCGCTATAGACATAAACACCAAACGTTTTAAGCTAGATAGGGGTTTTGGCGGTCTATCCGGTCCTGCTGTGAAGCCTATTGCTCTAAAGCTAGTAAACGATGTTTATAAAAGTGTTAAAATACCGATTATAGGGATGGGCGGGATAAGCTCTTACGAAGATGCGATTGAGTTTTTCTTAGCCGGGGCTACGGCAGTTGAGGTGGGAACTTATTCATTTGTAAACCCCAAAATAATTCCGCAAATAGTTGATGGTGTAAGGGATTATCTATTGAATAACGGATTTAACGGTATCTACGATATAATAGGATTGGCAGATAAAAATAGGGTTGGGTCAGCTTGATTTTAAACAGAATCAAGAGTGGCATTCTCCTACTTAAAAGTGTCTAATCTTGTTAAAACAAAGGTAAATTGAGGCTACGTTACGAAGGTTGTCATAAAAATGATTGACATCTTAGAGCAACTATGATACCTTAAATAAGAGTATGGTTTGACTTTTTACGTAGTATTCATCGTTCAAAGATAATCTTTATCTTAAAAGCCAAGGGAAGCAGGTGAAGATCCTGCGCTGTACCCGCAGCCGTAATAACTGATAACGGTGATTAGTAATGACCGTTATTAAGAACGTTTCACTAAGCCACTGACACAATGTCGGGAAGGCGAAATGTTCGCATGTTTAAGCCGGAAAACCTGCCTTTAAGATATTAACCTAATTTTAATTAGCGGGAGGTCTAATTATGTTTTCACGCCTTTTTAGTTCTAACGAAGAGAAGAATCTATCCGTTCACAATGCATGGTTCAAAGAGGTGCAGTCGCAAGAATGCTCTGACCAACCTTCTGGTTCCTTAGTGCTCAAATTTGGTTTAACTCAGGTTTATACCGGAAACGGCAAGGGTAAAACTACGGCGGCATTAGGGCAGGCACTTAGGGCAAGCGGTCATAATGCAAAATCAGTCATAATACAGTTCCTTAAAGGGGGCTCGTATACGGGGGAATATAGGGCGATAAATGATAGTTTTCCTTTAATTAAAATTATTCAGACGGGAAGACCCTTTTTTATAAACAAAAAAAAGATTTCTCAAAAAGATATAGATTTGAATAGAAAGGGTTTTATTACTGCCTTAGATATTGCAATTGGTGATAATAGTGTCAGCCTTCTTATCTTAGACGAGATAAATGTGGCTGTCGGGTTGGGAATTATAAATGCAGAAGAGGTACTGGATTTAATTAAAAACAAGAGAAAAAATTTAGAATTGATACTGACAGGAAGGAATGCGACTAAAGAAATAATTGCAGCAGCCGACTTAGTAACAGAAATGAAGGAAGTAAAGCACTATTATTCTAAAAATATTCCCTCGAGAATGGGAATAGAAATGTAACAAAATTAAAATAATCTATTAACTAATCTTTATCTTAAAAGCCAAGGGAAGCAGGTGAAGATCCTGCGCTGTACCCGCAGCCGTAATAACTGATAACGGTGATTAGTAATGACCGTTATTAAGAACGTTTCACTAAGCCACTGACACAATGTCGGGAAGGCGAAATGTTCGCATGTTTAAGCCGGAAAACCTGCCTTTAAGATATTAACCTAATTTTAATTAGCGGGAGGTCTAATTATGTTTTCACGCCTTTTTAGTTCGTTTGATTTTAAACAAAAACTTATTTTCATTTGTAGCCCTTTTAGTAAAATTGCGATTTATTCCCTAAGAGTTGCAGTGGTAATAACATTTGCGTTATGTTTTGCTGTCGGATATAGTCCTGCCGTTTTTGCAAATAACAACATAGTGGTTACCGCATCAAGAATTAAATCTACAATAATGTCTTCGCCGTCTTACATACAAGTAATTACTCAAAAAGATATAAAAAATCAAGGGGCATTGTTTACGCAAAATTTACTGAATAATCTATCTGGCGTGTCTGTAGTCTCAAACGGTCCGTTTGGTGGGTTGACATCGTTTTATATGCTCGGTCTTCCAAGTTATTATACTAAGTACCTAATGGATGGAATAAATATTGGCAACCCGTCTTTCACTCAAATTTTTTATAACTTTGCTTATCTGACCCCGAGTAGTATTCATAGGATTGAGGTGGTACAGGGCACTCAAAGCGGGCTTTACGGGGCGGATGCAATAGCCGGTGTGGTTAATATTATCACGAAAAAGGGTGAAGGCAAGCCTCATTTTGAGTATATCCAGACTTATGGGTCTTTTGGTACATTGCAAGAAAATTTAACTTATTCAGGAAAAGTAAATAATCTTTCTTTTTACTTAAACGGCTCGCGTTTTGATACAGGTGGCACATCAAAAACAAATTCCTATGAATCTCAAACGAAAACCTATTCACAAGGTACTACGGCAGATGCATTTCATGAAACGGCGTTCAATGCGCGTTTAGAGTACGATCGCCCAAGCGTGAAAGTAGGCGCTATCTTTAATTTTAAAAAAATACAAGATTATATAGATCAATATGATCCTGACTTATCTGTGCCTAATGATCTTTCATGGATTAATACGACTTATCCGGGTAAAAATTATAGAAAAGATCAAGGCTCTTACATTGCAAAGATATATTGCAAAAGAAATTTCGGAAATATTCATTTGAATTTAAATATCTATGACGTAACAAGTTTGCGGAGTTATATAGACAATTACAGTTATCCTTACCCCGCTATAACGCCTCCGGCTTCCGCTAGTCTTTTTTATAACGATAAATTTAAAGGGTACAGGTACGGCGGCAACATAACGACAGACTACAAGTTTAATAAAAATTTAAAAATAGTTACTGGTATGAATTATACCGTTGATAAAATGAGTCAAAATTACCCCTCGTCTTTTAGTGTTTCCCGTGATAATACAGGTGGTTTTTTGGAGATTTTACCGAGGATCGGAAACATAAACATGCAGGCTTCTTTTAGAGAGGATCACTTTCAGACATTTGGCAATCATTTTACATACAAGCTGGGTGCAAGCTATTTTTTTGTTCCTACGGATACTGTTTTAAAGGTTAATTACGGAACCGGCTTTTTAGCGCCAAGTTTGTTTGAATTATATGCATCACCCGTGTCCTCATGGTATTTTCTGGGTGGTAACATTAATTTATCCCCCGAACGGTCAAAGAATTGGAGCTTAGGGTTTATTCAAAATTTTTCAAATAATACATTGACCCTTGGATCTAGTTTATTTAAAACCATAATTAGCGACAGGATAGTATATTACATGAATCCTCTGACTTACAAGTCCACATATGAAAATGTGAGCGGTAATACCGTGGTTGCCGGTATTGAGGCGAATGCAGTTTTTAAGCCTATTAAACCGTTAAAGATTAGGCTAAATTACACTTACATACATAGTAGAAATCCTGAGACCGGCATGCAAAATGCACGTGTCCCTTATAGTATCCTAACCGGCTCTGTTAATTATTCACCTATAATGCGGTTAAATCTATATCTTGGCGGCAGATATGTTGGCACAAGGTATAATAGCAATGCCCATACGCATCAGACCGGGAGATATGCGGTTTTCAATACAAATGTGACATACAAATTTACAAACGATATAGAGGTTTCTTTAGTCATGCATAATATCTTAAATAGATTTTATCAGGATATATACGGCTATACTACCCCGGAGAGATCCGTCTATGCAACGTTTAAATATAAATTCTAAGGATATCATTGCAAAAACTATTGCTGTTGTTTTATCTATCGGCATAAATTTTGGTATATGTTGGGGCTTGGTTCGGTTTTCGAATGTTTTTTCGGAAAATAGACAAGAACAAATAGCTGTTTATATGGCAAATATTCCCCTAAGTTCAACTTTAGGTTCTCATCATAGTCATATAAATAATAAGAATCAAGAGAGCATAAAGAAAAGAATTTTAGGGGGTAATGCCGCAACTAAGCATAAATTACTACGACTGCTTGCAAAAGTGGCGATGCAAGATAAAAAGTTAGCAGATTCTCATATAAAAAGTAATTTTTTTCACGTCATAGAACCGGTAAATAAAATAAAGCTAATACAAAAAGGCATTAACAACGGTAAAATCAGTCATATTAAAATAAAATTCAAGGAGCAAGACAGCTTAAAAAATTGGATAAAAAAACATAAATTTTATCCCAGAGAGGCTATATTTGAACAGGAAGAGGGCGTAGTCAAAATTGCATTTTCGGTTGATAAAAGTCGTAATATAAAAAATATTCACATAATTAAAAAGTCTTCTTATGGAGCATTGAATGAAGCAGCCTTAAAAATTTTGACGGACTCAGCTCCAATACCGGTGGCAATATTGTCAGGCTTAAGCTTGCCGATTCATACACACATTAATATTATTTTTATGCTAAATCAATGAACATGTATATATATTTAAACGATTGCTTATTATACGTACCATTATGGACTTGAGAAACAAAATTAAAATTCGTTATACCTGGTTTTTTATAATTTTAAGTCTATTCGCCGGCATTGCTGTTTTAGCCTTGAGCGATGCTCTTTTTCAAAAGCACAGCTCTACGCCGGTAAAAAATACTCTGATAATCGGATTCTCTGCCGATGCAGTTAATCTTTTAGGCAATATGGCTGTGGACGCTTCTAGTGCTGAAATAACGTCTCAAATTTATGACGGACTTGTCCGCTATAATAGAAATTTTAAAATAGTTCCTGATTTGGCAAAATCGTGGAAGATCAGTAATGGCGGAAAAACGATAACCTTTTATCTTCGACGCAATGTATATTGGCAAAATGGACAAAAGTTTACCGCAAAAGATGTTCTTTTCACATACCGTTTGATGGTCAATCCAAAAACACCTACGCCTTACGCCGCTAAATATCTTAGAGTCCATAAAGCAGAAATTATAGGAAAATATATCTTTAGGGTCACATACAGAAAGCCTTATGCCCCAGCCTTATCTTCGTGGGCATTAAGGATATTGCCGGAAAAACTGCTTAAGGGTAAAAATCTGATGACGACTAAACTTAGAAGCCATCCCGTAGGCACTGGTCCTTACGAATTTTATAGATGGATTCGCGGATATAAGATAGTTTTAAAGGCAAATCCTAATTATTTTATGGGCGCGCCTCACATAAAATGGTTAGTTTTTAAAATAGTTCCCGATTCTTCTTCAATGTTTTTAATGCTTAAATTAAACGAAATTGACTACATGGATTTAAATCCAGTTCAATTTAAATATGAATCCGGCATTAAAAAATTTAGATTGCGTTACAAAAAATACAGTTATCTATCACCAAGCTACATGTTTTTAGGGTATAATCTTTTAAATCCTTTGTTTAAAAGCGTAAGGGTGAGGCAAGCTCTAAGTTACGCAATAAATAAAAAAGAGATAATAAAAGGAGCATTGTTAGGATTAGGAGTTCCCTGCTATGGACCATTTATGCCCGGAACATATTTCTATAACAAAAATATTAAGATCTATAATTATAACCCCAAAAAAGCTCTTGACATCCTAAATAAACAAGGATGGTTGTTAGGTAAAAATGGAATTTTAGAGAAGAATGGCACTGCATTCAAATTTACTATCTTAACCTCCCAGGGAAATTTAGGGAGAGTGTCGGCGGCGGAAATTATTCGGCAAAATCTTAAAAAAATTGGAATCAAGGTCACTTTGAGAGTTATGGAGTCAACTGTTTTAATCTCTAAAATAATGAAGAAGAGATTTCAAAGCGTTTTATTTTGGTTTATTGTAACATCTGATCCTTATAATACAGCATATATATTTATGGGTTCCAATATTGCACCTAAGGGCTTAAACATTACATCATTTAATGATCCCGTGATAAATGAACTATATAGAAAGGCTCGTTCCACTTTTGATTTAAAAAAACAAAAGAAGTATTACTTCGAAATCCAGAGACTTCTCGCGGAAGATGCTCCGTACACTTTTTTATATATGCCTTATTCAATGTCTGTGGTAAGAAGGGGCATTAAAGGGATAGAGCCCGCTCCCGCGGGCATAGCTTACGACATAAGGAAATGGCACTATTAAGCTTACATAAAGCCTGCGTTTGTTAATAGGATTTTAATTTACTATCCGCTATATACCTTAGAAAATATATCTTTTCATAAAAAAAAAGTATTGACAAGAAGAATAACTTACATTACTATTTACTAAATCTTAAGGGAGTAATGATGAAGGCTGTTAGTTATACAACGCATTTTGATATAAATGAAATGACCCCCCCCCCCCCCCCCCCCCCCCCCCCCCCCCCCCCCAACCCCCCCCCCCCCCCCCCCCCCACGGCCCCCTCCACCCCAACACTA
>CAZVZU010000008.1:91597-101557 GCA_964631685.1 uncultured Actinomycetes bacterium
ATTTTTTTTTACTAAATAACGGGGGGATAAAAATAAATTTCATTATTTAAATAAAAAAATTTTAAAAAAAAAAAAACCCCCCCCCCCCCCCCCCCCCCGAGAAGTGCAACCGCCGAACCGTACTTGTTCGCCGGTAAACCATTCACAAAACATATTTAATCATTATAGATATTTATACATAGCAATAGGATTCAATAAGTTGCTAATGGTAGAATTGAGCGTAATGGGCCGGCAATCAGTGACTAAGAGTTCGGTTATCAGTGTGCTACTGGTTGTTTTCTACATAGATCTAATAACAGTATTATTAAATTCGCAATATAAAAAAACACGAATAGCGCTATTCGTGTTTTTACAAGAAGTTAATTAAAAAGACAGGAGGTTGGCAGATGTTTGAGTTTTTTAATAATTTAAAAATGGGCATGAAATTGGGAATTGCCTTCGGCGCCGTTATATTAATCTTGGTTGCCGTCATATTAATGGGTTTAAATGATCTAAGCAATATTGGGTCGATGAGTGATGACACCTCTAATCTTCAGTTGCCATTGATACATATGGATAACAACATTGAAAGAAACTATTTAGTCGGTCACGGATTTATAAGATCTTATAATTCATTAAATAATCCTGAAGATCTAAAGATAGGAGAAAGTTACATTAAGAAAGCCGAGCTCTATTTAAAAAAACAGAAGGCTTTTGCGGTCCGTATTAATAATAATGATATTAAAAAAAGAGTAGATAAAATACAGGTTGCATTATCAAGTTACATTAATTTTGCATTACAAACCTCTAAACTTAAAAAACGATATGAATCCAGCAAATATACTTCAAGAAAATTAAAAGAGACTGAAAAAGCAAAATTAATGAGCGCAGTGAAGATAGAAGATAAAAAGGCCACTTTGGTAGGCAATCTTATCTCTAAAGACTCCGAAAACCGCATAGCCTTAATTATAAGCCGCGGAAACGTCACGGATTTAGTGATAAGTCGGTCATCTTTAATAATGCTTATAGGTGCGATAGTAGCGTTAATAATTGGTATTATAATAATATTAGTCCTTACCGCTGTTATAAAAAAACCGCTTGCTATGAGCGTTAAATTAGCGCAGGAATTATCCTCCGGAAATCTTGACGTAACAGTGAATTCAAACCGAAAAGATGAATTAGGGCAGCTTGTTAACGCACTAAAAGAGATGGCTTCAAAATTAAGAAGTATTGTGATGGATATAAAAACTTCGTCGAGCAATGTTTTTTCGGGTTCCGAACAGTTAAGTGCGGCGGCGCAGGAATTATCTCAGGGCGCTACGGAACAGGCTTCATCGCTGGAGGAAGTTTCATCTTCGATGGAAGAGATGACCTCTACTATAAGTCAAAATGCAGAGAATGCGCTCCAAACCGAAAAAATTGCCACTAAGGTTGCGGAAGATTCCTTAAAGGCAAGCGAGGCTGTTGCCAGCACTGTAAAAGCAATGAAAGAGATAGCAGAAAAGATATCCATTATAGAAGAAATATCGCGACAGACAAACCTGCTTGCTTTAAATGCAGCAATAGAGGCCGCAAGGGCAGGTGAGCACGGCAAGGGTTTTGCGGTTGTAGCAAGTGAGGTTAGAAAACTTGCAGAAAGAAGCAAGGATGCTGCAAACGAAATAAGTAATCTCTCAAAATCGTCTGTAGTAATTGCGGAGACCGCCGGTACACTTATAGAAACTGCTATTCCCGGTATTAGAAAAAATGCTGAACTTGTACAGGAAATTACCGCAGCAAGCAGTGAGCAAAAAACAGGTGTAGACCAGATTAATATTGCCGTTCAGCAATTAGATCAGGTTGTGCAACAGACTGCGAGCGCTTCGGAAGAAACAGCATCTGCGGCGGAAGAACTTTCCGGCCAGGCGCAAGCATTAGACCAAAGTATGCAATTTTTCAAAATGGATAGCGACGGCCGTAGTAATCCGGATCATTCTTTGAAAACGTTAACCCATTTTACGAAGATAGAACGATTAGGAACAAGTTCGTATCCTAAAAGTAAAAATAAAATTGAATATAAAATGCCCACGGCGAATTCTACAATAAAACAATCTCATACTAAAAAAATTAGCAAAAGTAATGAATCAGGTATGAATATCAACCTTAACGAGAAAGGAAATGATAAATTAGATGATGATTTTGAGAGTTTTTAATTTATTAGGCAATTATCTTGATATACCAGAGGGGGTCAAATTAAATGGATGATAACGAAAAAAATAAAGATACAAAGGAGGGCATAGTCAATGTTTTCACCTTTAAGCTTGATGATGGAATATATGGAATAGACATTCTTCTTGTTAGGGAAATTTTAGACCATAAAAAAATCACCAAGGTACCGCAGTCGCTCGATTTTATGCTAGGGGTTATCAACTTGCGCGGAAATGTGGTCCCCGTGGTAGATTTAAAGTTAAAATTAAACATAGGTAAGACACATATTACAATTGATACATGTATCATTGTGGCCGAAGTGTTAATAGATGGTGAATTGGCTGTCATAGGAGCATTAGCCGATTCCGTATATGAAGTAATGGATATAGAATCTTCAAATATTGAAGAAGCTCCAAAAATAGGATTGAATATCAATAATAAATTTATCAAGGGGATGGCAAAGAAAGACCGTGATTTTGTAATAATATTGGATGTTGAGAAAGTATTTTCGGATGAAGAGTTGAAAATTATTAATGACAATAGAAACCATGAAATTCCTGAATCGCAAGAAAATAAAGAGGATGCTTAATTGAAATTATTATGCCAAACATGGTTATAAAATGACCTATTACGAGAATTTATTTAACAAGAAATTAACTGGTGCGCAGTTCAATAGGCTTCAGAATTTTATTGAAACTACGACAGGCATTAAAATGCCTTATTCAAAAAAAATTATGGTAGAAAGCCGGTTAATAAAGAGATTGAGTCTTTTAAAAATAAGTGATTTTAGTGAATATATCGAACTCGTATTTGGTTCTGCGAATGGAAGAGAAGAAATGCTTAACTTAATAGATGCTATTGCAACTAATAAAACTGAATTTTTTAGGGAAAATGACCATTTTGATTTTTTAAGAAAGAAAGTTGTACCACAAGTTTTGTTTGGTTCTTCAAAAAAGATAGATAAAAAAATAAAAATTTGGAGTGCTGCATGTTCTACCGGTGAAGAGGTTTATTCTATAGCTATGAGTATTGAGGAAGAAAAGCTTTTAGGATTGCAACATTTTGATTTTTTTATATACGGCACGGACATATCTATTAAAGCACTTAAAATAGCAGAAAGCGGTATATATAGGTTTGATTCTATAAAAGATTTGCCCAGTTTTTTTAAAAAAAGATATTTTTTAAAAAGTAAAAACAAAAAAAATTTTCTAGTAAAAATTAAACCGGAGATAAGAAAGAAATCTGCATTTGATAGGTTGAATTTTATGGAAGAGCATTACGGTTTGGACGGTAAATTTCATATTATATTTTGCAGAAATGTACTTATATATTTTGACAAAACTACGCAAGGGGCGATAATGTTCAAGATACTTAAATATCTTGACAAGGATGGATTTATTTTCGTTGGACACTCCGAATCATTGCAAGGTTTGGATTTACCATTGAAAAAGATAGCCCCGTCTGTCTACATTAAAACGTAAATAAAAGTTTAAAAATAGGCTGAATTAGTACCTATTTTTACATTATTAACTTTATAATTTTATGTCTGATAAATTAAAAATACTTGTAGTTGACGATTCTGCGCTCATAAGACAGACCTTTATTAAGATACTAAGCGGAAATTCCGATATAGATACTATAGCAACCGCACAGGATCCTTTTGTAGCGGTTGATAGATTGAAGAATTTTATTCCCGATGTAATGATACTTGATATCGAAATGCCCAGAATGGACGGGCTCACTTTTTTAAAAAAAATAATGGAGCAGCATCCTATTCCGGTCATAATATGTTCGAGCTTAGCGGTTAAAAATTCCGATGCAGCTTTTAGGGCGCTAGAATATGGGGCAATAGATATAATTGAGAAGCCTAAGATTGGCACTAAGGTTTTCTTGGAAGAATCAAAAACATTAATAATGGATTCTATCCATGCAGCAGTCAGAGCGGGTGCTAAAAAAACATTAAAAACACTGAAGCATTTTAATGTTGAGCCTAAATTATCAGCCGATGTTGTATTGTCTAAATTTGACAATACCTCAATAATCTCAACGACTGAAAAAATTATTATGGTCGGTGTTTCAACCGGCGGAACGGAAGCACTAAAAGTATTTTTAGAAGATTTTCCGGCTGATTCTCCGGGCATAGTTATCGTTCAGCACATGCCTGCGGGTTTTACGAAATCATTTGCTGATAGGCTTAATAATATTTGCAATATACGGGTTAAGGAAGCCGAAGACGGTGAACCGGTCAGCAGAGGAAAAGCATTAATAGCGCCAGGCAATAAGCATATGCTAGTAAAAAGAAATGGAGCCAGATATTATACCGAGATTAAGGATGGACCCCTAGTCAGTAGGCATAGACCTTCCGTGGATGTACTATTTAGAAGTGGAGCAAAGTATGTTGGTAAAAATGCTGTTGCAATAATAATGACCGGGATGGGAGACGATGGGGTAGTAGGTATCCTGGAATTAAAAAATGCGGACGCTTTTACCGTAGCGCAGGATGAAGAAACCTGCGTTGTGTACGGAATGCCAAAGTTGGCGGTTGAAAAGGGAGCGATTGATGTTATTTTACCGCTACAAGATATATGTCGTTATATTTTTAACAAATTATTAT
Source organism: uncultured Actinomycetes bacterium (assembly GCA_964631685.1). Taxonomy (GTDB): domain Bacteria; phylum SZUA-79; class SZUA-79; order Acidulodesulfobacterales; family Acidulodesulfobacteraceae; genus Acidulodesulfobacterium. Next base: position 96,378 of record CAZVZU010000008.1, read on the forward strand.
AAATTAGAAAATGGAAATGTTTTGTATTCTTCCGGCTGAGATTTATGCAAGCAGAACGCCCGTGTATATACAAACCCTACTGGGATCTTGCGTTTCTATTTGTTTATGGTCTCAATTTTCAAAAATAGGCGGAATGAACCATTATTTGTTGCCTTACAGTAAATCAGGTGATGATAGTGTCAATAAATACGGGAACACATCAATATTAAATTTAGTGAATAAATTATTAGAATTGGGCGCAAATAAAAGCGAACTTCAAGCGAAAGTTTTTGGAGGAGCAAATATATTAAAATTGAACGAAACAAAAATAAATTTTCTGAATGTCGGAGAAAAAAATATAGAGATGGCATTTAAAATATTAGATGGAGAAAGAATTAAGATAGTAAATTATGATGTTGGAGGACAAGAAGCAAGGAGAATAATATTTAATACTGACAATTTTCAAATTAAATTAAAAAGAACTTTTACGTAGAAGGAGTTACTGGTGAAAAACGGAGATTATAACGAAATTTTTAACACAATAGACGGGTACTATATGAAAATTTTTATAATTTCTATTTTTATCTCTATATGTTTGTCGGTCGCAGTATTTTATTTGTTAAAATTTCTTTTATTTGACCAGCATTATTCTGCCGCATTGTATTATTTTTTCGGTATAGTTTCATTTTTACTTTTTTTTATTTCATTTTTTGTGGTTTTGCGGGAAGCTGTTGAAAAAAATGATACATACGGACTAAGTTACCTGAAGAGAAATTTCCTGGATTCAATAAGCGTTCTAAAAACTTTTCAAGGCAAGGTTCGTGAATTTATCGGTAAAATATCGGAAGTCAATAATTTGTCCAATGGACATATAGACAATACGATAAAAGAGACAGAAAACGCGGCATTTGGCGTAATAGAAAGCACTCAACTAATAGATTCGGCCATGTCGAAGTTGATGGATTCCGTAAAAAATGCGAAAAGCGACTCTGAAAATTTTTCAGAAAAAATGAAGGATATACTTTCTAATAATAGTAAGGTTTTAAAAGATTTAAACGATTATATGAGAATGAGGTTTGATGATATAGAAAAAGATAAAGATATTGCATTATTTCTTCAAAACAACATTGGAACCATAGGAGATCTAACGATCTTAATAGAAGAAATAGCCGATCAAACAAACTTGCTTGCCCTTAACGCTGCCATAGAAGCCGCCCGTGCAGGAGAACACGGAAGAGGTTTTGCGGTGGTTGCGGATGAGGTTAGAAGGTTATCTAAAAAGTCAGAGGATGCAGCTACTAAAATTTCAAGGGGTATCACGGACATTACGGAGACAATATCTGTAAAATTTAAAAAAAAGTTAGAGAGCGAGTTATCCCTTTCAAATGAGGAAATACTAAAGGAGATCGATTTGCATTTAGGGACCCTTTTTAAAAGTTATAACTCACTGGATAATCTTAAAAACGAAATTATTGAAAAAATTTCTTTGCATTCGGAAGTTGTAAATGAAAAAATTATGGATCTTTTATCTAAGGTACAATTTCAGGATATAGTGAGGCAACAACTGGAGACTATAATAAAAATAAATCATGATGTAAATGACAACATTAATTATGCAACAAGTATAGATTTTGAGGATTCCAAAGATGTATCGGAAAAAATTAAATATTTTGATAATTTTAATATTCAAAATATGCAGGAGAAATATACCATGAAACAACAAGGAATTGTACATGAAAAGGTGATAAACGGCGAGTCTAAAAAGGAAAATTTACAACCCAACGGCGAAGATACCACCGATAACTTAATTTTTTTCTAATATTATAACAAAAATTATAACAGGAGGTATGTTAATAAATGTCTAAATCTATCATGATAGTTGACGACTCGGCAACTATAAGGCAGACCGTGAAATTGACCTTAATTAAAGCCGGGTATGAAATTGTTGAAGCAAACGATGGGAAAGATGCATTGAATAAACTGAATGGAAAGAAAGTTCATTTAATAATCAGCGATGTTAACATGCCTATTATGGACGGCATTACTTTGTTGAAGGAAATTAAAAAAAGCGCTTCTCATAAATTTGTTCCCATAATGATGCTGACTACCGAATCGCAGCAATCAAAGGTTCAGGAGGGCAAGCTTGCGGGTGCCAAGGCCTGGCTCGTTAAGCCGTTTAGGCCGGAACAACTTTTATCTGCGGTAGACAAATTGATTTTACCATAAAAGAGATGTTTGTAATATATTTTTTGCGGATACTTCATCCTAGTATAAATTAAAAAAGGAGACTTTTAATTTATGGATATTGAAATAAAAAAAGAAGATGGATATATTTTGGTGAAAATATCGGGCGAGTTTACCGTTTCGAATATTGTAAAAGCGAAAGAAAAATTTATGGATTTAGCCAAAGAAAAAGTTATTCTAAAAATAGATCTTTCTGATGTTGCAGAATTTGATAGTTCGGCCATTCAGTTATTGTATTCCTTTTCGATATATGTAAAAAACAGAGGAATGAGTATTGAAATTGTGGCAAATAACAGCAAAACCGACTTGTTTTTCAAAACTTACGATATGGAGATATAGTGATGGAAGAGATGGAACAAGATATTAAAGATGTATTTATACAAGAAGCACTTGAGTTGCTTCAGGGGGTTGAAGACAGTTTACTAAGCTTAGAAAGCATGATGGATAATAAGGGTGACGGACAGCAATATAAAGAAGATATAAATAATATTTTTAGGGCAATGCACACGATAAAAGGCTCTGCCGGAGTTATAGGTGCAGATTATATCCAAGGTTTTACGCATAATTTGGAAAATTTTTTAGATAAGGTAAGGGATGGTAAGATAATCATAAATGAAGATATTCTAGATTTATTTTTTAAAATAAGAGACCATATGACCGGACTAATAACACATTTAAGTTCGGGTATGGAGGATTTCTCAGAATTTAAAACCGAGAGCGATCTGATGCTAAATAATCTTGCATCTATCGAAAATGCAAACCTAATTACGAAAAGTAATGTTAAGAGTGAATCTGGAAATACAACTGAAGATAATGCGTCATTAGAATATTGGCATATTTCTATAAGATTTAAAGAAAATACTTTTGTGAACGGAATGGACCCGTTTTCATTTATTTATTATCTAAATAAAATTGGGACAATAAAGGGTATTTATTCGGTACTAGATAATATTCCATCTTTTAATGAATTAAATCCAGAGCTGTGTTATCTCGGTTTTGAAATAAATCTTGAAACCGATTTAGGCAGAGAAGATATAGTAGATGTTTTTGAGTTTGTCATGGATGATTGCGATATTTATGTTTTACCGCCAAAATTTAGAATTACCGAATATATGAATTTAATAAAAGAACTGCCGGAAGATAAGGTTAGGCTTGGAGAGATTTTGGTAGCCTCAGGCGCACTGACAGAAACTGAACTTACAAGAGTATTGCGCATCCAAGCTGAAAGGGAAAAAGGGGATGCCAAAAATCTTCTTGGTGAAATAATTGTCAAGAATGTTGCCGTCGATAAAAATGTTATAAGCGGTGTCATTGAAAAACAGGAAAAGATTAAAGAAAAAAAGAGGAGTGAGTCTAAAACATTCAGGATAGATGCTGATAAACTCGACTTTGTTGTTAATATTGCCGGAGAACTTGTTACTATCACGACCGGAATTGCCGAATTGTCAAAAACTGTAGATAATCCTGTGCTTTCTGAATATACGTCTACACTCGTACATCTTGTTAACGATCTAAGGGACAGTTCGATAGAATTAAGGATGGTTCCCGTAGACGAGGTTTTTAATAGGATGAGGCGAATAGTAAGGGATATAAGCAAGGATCTTGGCAAAATTATAACACTGGAGATTAAGGGGGCAGATACCGAATTTGACAAGACGTATATGGAAAAGATTACCGATCCTCTTGTCCATCTCATTAGAAATGCGATAGATCATGGTATTGAGATGCCGGATAAACGAATTGCCAGGGGGAAATCTGAAAATGGTAAAATTATCTTAAATGCTTATAGTGATTCCGGAAGCATAGTTATAGAGGTCGGTGATGACGGAAATGGTTTGGATAAAGAAAAAATTGTAAAAAAAGCATTGGAAAAGGGCATGATAAACGAAAATAGTAATAATTTAACGGATTCAGAAATATATAATCTTATATTTGAACCAGGTTTTTCTACTTCCGACGAAGTGACAAGTGTTTCAGGGCGAGGTGTTGGAATGGATGTCGTAAAAAGAAATATCTCTGAATTGAGGGGTACCATCGACATTGAAACTAAAGAATCGGAATATACGACTATTGTTTTAAGACTTCCTCTCACTCTTGCAATAGTTGATGGATTTATGGTGGGTTACGATGAAAACAAATATGTTATACCCTTAGAATTAATTCTGGAGTGCATAGATTATGAGGAGTCTAATAAAACTAACGATGGGGTTGATTGTATAAATTTGAGGGGAGATTTATTACCGTATGTAAAGTTTTCCGACATTTTTGGCAGACAAAAAAAAGGAATTAGCGAAAACAACATAATAGTGATTAAGCATGCCGGTCAAGTCGTTGGATTTGCTATAGATGAAATATTTGGTGAGGTGCAGACCGTCCTCAAACCGCTGGGCAGGGTTTATAAAGATGTAAAATTCTTTAGTGGAGTAACGATACTTGGTGATGGCAGCATTGCTTTTGTGCTGGATATACCAAAAATGATAAAGTACGCCGAACTGAAAAATATATAATTTGGCGATCCTTAGATTAGATTACTATACTTTATCAGGACGATTTTGAGGCAACAAGACCTTAAATGTTATATTTTAATATGGTGGAGCTGATGAGATTCGAACTCACGACTTCTTGCATGCCATGCAAGCGCTCTGCCAACTGAGCTACAGCCCCCTTATCAAGGCAACAACATAAAAACTAAGCTACCATGATACAATATTACGCCGCCTTAAGTCAATAATAAAAATTGCTTATGCTAATTGGAAATATCTAATATTTTTTTGTTTTAAAAGTTTTTAAAAATGATATAATGATGAAAATTACAAGTTAATGTTGTTAAATGTTATTAAAAATGATATATTTTCTTGAATTAAATGACAGTGCGGTGTCTTTGCTAAGCTTTTTGTCTACCCCCCCCCCCCCCCCCCCCCCCCCCCCCCCCCCCCTCCCCCCCCCCCACCCCCCCC
>CAZVZU010000009.1:0-88806 GCA_964631685.1 uncultured Actinomycetes bacterium
GTATATGAGCATCTTACTCTACAACATTAATAAGAGAGACTGACAAGGGACAAGGCGAGCCATTTATTAGGGTGTCTTCTTGAAAAGAGGAACCGATAATGTAATCCTTGGGTTTGAGCCGTTATATTTAAACATTGCAAAATAGGGGAGGATCTTAATGGGTAACTTGGACAAAAACATTGCTGACTGTAATAAGACTCTAGATTCATTAAAGAATGCATCTAATTATGCCAAATGGGGGATCTACATGATAGAGCAATATATTGGCAGCAGGATACTTGAAATCGGGGGGGGTAGGGACATATACCGACTTTTTCCTTGATAGCGACAAATTAGTGACTACTGAAATTGATGAGGATTGCCTTGCTAGTCTTTGCAATAAATATGATAACACTCATGTAGATGTCATTAGGGGAGATATCGCGGATGACTCTTTTGCAAAAAATATGATGAAAACAGAGATCGATACCGTTATATGCTTTAGTGTTTTGGAACACATTGAAGACGACATGGCGGCCATAAAGAATATGAAAAAATGCCTTACGAAAGACGGATATATAATTTTACGGGTTCCTGCCTTTAATTTTCTCTATTCTGACTTAGATAAAAATATAGGCCACTTCAGAAGATACAATAAAAAAGAGCTTTCGGAAAAAATATTAGCCAACGGTTTATCAATAGTTAGATTGTCTTATATGGATATTGCCGGTTTTATGGCATGGCTTTTTTTATTTAAAATTCTTAGGAAAACATCTTTTGCGTCAGAGGATCAAATTGGAATATACGATAAATTTTTAGTTCCTGCCTTCTCAAGGCTGGAAAAAGTAATAAGATACCCTTTTGGATTAACACTTTTTGCCGTCTGCAAAAAGAAACAATAACGGATTTAATCACCAAACTAACAATCAAATGAGGTTTTAGCGAGTTCTTATAATATATTTTAAATTAAAATAGTACATAAAATTTATTTCATTGGGTATCTGCTGGTAGTCTAATTATCTGTATCCATATCTAGGGCTATTACGCCACTGCTTATGCCTGATAATTTTGGCATAATTGCTTTAATGTTCCTTTTGTGCTATAACCTTTTCGAATTTGCAAACATATCGGCGATGCCATGGGATTAACAGCTAAATAAAATTATAGATTATTTTGTTTAGCTGTTATATACTGTGCGGGATGGTTTAAGATTAATTATAGAGCATTATGGCGGTTACCAAATGACACAAGATAATTTTTATCGCGCTTTTGAGGACAAATTCAGGGGTTCGAGAAAGTTAATTAAGGACAGATTAGCGGTTTATTTACCGTTTATTTTAAAGCTTAAAGATATTTACAAAAAAGAAGGCTTAAAAGCGCTTGATCTCGGTTGCGGGCGCGGAGAATGGTTAGAATTACTTAAACAAAACGGCATTGATGGCATAGGAATAGACTTAGACGACGGAATGCTCGCAGCATGCAAAGAGAGAAACCTTGATACCGTAAAAGCAGATGTCGTAAGCTATATCTTGAAACAAGAAGATAATAGTTTTATTATGATCTCAGGCTTTCATATTGCAGAGCATTTACCTTTTGAAGAACTCAAAAGATTAATTGAAAAATCACTAAGATTATTAAAGCCCGGCGGCTTATTAATACTAGAGACCCCCAACCCGGAAAACATTAGTGTTGCTACGCTGGGTTTTTATATAGATCCAAGCCATATAAAACCTATTCCGCCAGCGCTACTTCTATTCCTCACGGAATATTACGGGTTCGAAAATCAAAAAATACTTCGGTTGCAGGAATTAAAAGACTTCGGACATATCAGCCTTATGCAAGTTATAAATGGCGTGAGCCCCGACTATGCCGTAGTCGCTCAGAAACAAGCTTCCCCCGAGATATTACATAGGTTTAATGATCTTTTTTCAAAAAAATACGGCTTATCCTTAGCAGATGTAATGAACAGATATAACGACAGATTGTCTGAATCAGAGACTCAAAACAAACAGGTGTTAATACAGATTGCAGAACAAGCAGGACAATATCATGCGGTAATGAACAGCAATTCTTGGAAAATTACAAGGCCATTGAGATTTATAAGTAAGGTTGCTATGTGGTTTATGCGGGGCACAGCCACTTGGGTGACCTTCGCTCCAAATAGCAGGCCGCGTCGCACAATAAAAAAACTAATTATTTATACTAAGGATAGGTTAAACGAACACCCTAAGGCAAAGTATTTTATAAAACTGTTATTGATGCGCTTTCCTAAACTGAAGGACAGGTTAATAAATATAGGGCGCAGTGATGAGATATCATTACATAATACGCCACCTGTTCTATCACCTAAGGCTAAAAGGATATATGACGAGTTAAAGGCCATGCTAAATAATAAAAAATAAAGACATAAACAAAGCGTATTGCAATTGACATTCAGATATTCTTATCTCTCAATATCTGAGCACTAAACAAGCGTAACATCGTCAATCCTTCAACATTTTCTTGTTCACAGAATGGGCGGTAAGATATCCGGTTGAAAATGCCGCTTGAAGGTTGAATCCTCCTATGCTTCCTTGAATATTTAACATTTCACCGGCAAAAAAGAGTCCTTGAGCGAGCTTGGATTCAAGGGTGTTTGGATCAATATCCTTAAGTGAAACCCCGCCCTTTGTAACAAATGCTCTTTCAATAGGACATTTGTTAACATCAATAGTAAAACGTTTTAATCTGCAGGAAAGTTCCCGTAGAAAGCTTTTGGAAATTTCCTTACAAGATGTATCTTCCGTAACAATAAAACGAGCTAATCTTCTCGGCACAATCATAGAAACAGCGCGCGCCAGACTGCAGCTTTTATCCCTAATAAAATTAATAAACTCCAATTCACCCATTTTGGTTAGCTCAATGACGAGTATCCCCTTGTCAAAATCTGCCTCGGAGAGTTTCAATATTGCCGGACCGCTTACGCCGAAATGGGTGAAAATCAGATCGCCTGTTATCCTTTTTGATGTTTTTTTAAACCTAAGGGTAAGCTTGACATCCTTGAGCGAAACCCCCTCCACACGGGAAAAATCATAATCGGAACAGAATGCCGATTCGTAAGCTGACAGCCTGGTTATTTCATGGCCAAAGCCGGCGGCTAATTTGTAACCGTCTCCGGTTGAACCTGTCTTCGGATAGCTAATCCCTCCGCACGACAAGATTAGGGTCCTGCTATAGTATGTAGATTCGTCCGTTGTAACCTCAAAAAGACTATTTTTTATCACGCCGGTCGCGGGTTCAAAAGGATGAAACTTAATCTTCCTTTCTTTAAGAAGCGACCTAAGCGCCATGCTAAACTGATCGGACGTCGCATTTGCAATTCTAATTCTACCCTTTTCGTTCACCGTTTTAATACCAATAGACCTTAAGAATAGAATAAGCTGATCCTTAAAGAACAGTTCGAACGCTTTTTGCAAAAATCTCCCGTTTTTACCGTAAGATTCAAAAAATTCATCAAGATTAGAACCATTGGTAATATTACACCTTGTCCTACCGGTTATAGAGAGTTTTTCAAGCCCTGAGCGCTTATCAAGTAGCAGGATCTTATCCGATTTTATATTGAGCGCCGAAAAAACCCCACTTGCCCCGGCTCCGATAATTATACAATCATAAATCATAAAAAGGGTCTATCGGTTAAAAGCTTTTTTATGGATGCCGAATGGCAAATATTAAAAGATGAGAATGGCTGCATCAAGAAAGCGCAACCCGATAAAATAATGGTGGGCTGTGCCGGGATCGAACCGGCGACCTACTGATTAAGAGTCAGTTGCTCTACCAATTGAGCTAACAGCCCGCATAACTATAAGTAGTCAAAAGTCACTAACGTTGCAAACGCTCGCGCCAAAGACACTGTAATTATATACCATTTTTTAAAACTTTAGTCAATCCTTTTAATGCCGGCTTTAACAGCCGTTATCCTTTCCACTACAAGATCCCCCAGTCTTTCGTCTATCCCGAGGTAATCCCCGTATTTTATTACAACACCAAGATGTTCATACCTTGCTGAAAAACTCCTTAAAATTTTCGGAATATCCCTATGCACATGATTACCAGCATACAAAAAATAGGGTATAACATAAATTAAGCGGGAACCGCTACTAACGCATTCCTCCAAAAAATCCCTTATATTGGGCTCAGCAAATTCCAAAAAGGCATACCCTACGTCTTCATAAGGAAATTTATGTTTTACTATTTCGGCCATGCCCACAAGGACAGCATTAGCTTCAACCCTTCTTGACCCATGTCCAAGTAGTACAATAGTCCCTTTATCCATATTACCTCTCTTCCCTATATTGTTCTTCAATTTTGGCAAACTTAAATTTATATATTAACAGCGAGAATAGCCATGCCGTGATCAATATAACCGCTATCAAACCCCCTAACCACGCAAAAGAAAGGTGATTTAAAAAATCCCAAGGCTCTCCTGACAGGTTAAATTCAGTCCCTGCAACCTGGAGCCACTCTATCGTTCCTATAACGAATGCTAAGAAAACCGATATGCTCGTAATGGATATGTTATAAAAAACCTTTCTTATAGGGTTCAAGAACGCCCAGCTGTAAGCAAACTGCATAACAACACCGTCCGTTGTATCAAGGAACACCATTGCCGAGGTAAATACCAAAGGCAAGACCATAACATCTATAAGAGGCCGGCCGGCTGAAGCAAACACAGCCGACAAGGACAGCACTGCAACCTCTGATGCGGTATCAAAACCCAATCCGAATAAAAACCCGACGAATATCATATTCCAACTAGATTTAATGAGCTTCATAATACCGCTAAAATAACGGAACATGAATCCCCTTTTTAAGAGTTCCTCCTCCATCTTTTTGTTGTTCTTGAAATCTAGTGCAATCTTAATGATGGATATCAGTATAATAAGGTTCATCAGCGCTATTAGGTATAAAAACAGGGCGGAAGCCGCCGTTCCCAGCAGGGAACCTATGGCACCAAATTTAGGATAGGCCTTTACGATAAATGTCCCTATAATGACGGTTATCATTGTTAATGCAAAGATAGATATCGAATGACCTATTGAGAAAAAAAACCCAACACCAACAGGTTTTTTGCCGTCATTCATTAATTTTCTTGTTGTATTGTCTATTGCAGCGATATGATCGGCATCCATCGCATGTTTTAGACCGAAGAAAAAGGCGAGTATGCCCAGGCTTAGTAATGCCGGAAAAGCCCTCGATCTATAGATTAAAGTAACTACGGAAAATAACAGAAAAGAGCCCACAAATACGTAAAGAAGAATGAGTCTGTGCTTAAACGAACTAAAAAGGCGTGAAAACATAATTAGACCTCCCGCTAATTAAAATTAGGTTAATATCTTAAAGGCAGGTTTTCCGGCTTAAACATGCGAACATTTCGCCTTCCCGACATTGTGTCAGTGGCTTAGTGAAACGTTCTTAATAACGGTCATTACTAATCACCGTTATCAGTTATTACGGCTGCGGGTACAGCGCAGGATCTTCACCTGCTTCCCTTGGCTTTTAAGATAAAGATTGATTGTTTCTTTTTGTTAAATAGTCTGTAGAATACTACTACACTAAATATGCGATGTCAAACATTTTAAATCTATTGCCTCAGGCACTCAACCTCCGGGCATGCAAAGAAATAAATGCCGAAATATGCTATAATCTTGAAATTAAATGAACTTAAACCGTAAAATATAATGATAAAGATAGATAATAACGGAATACTGAAAACGGCGGTATATTTAAGGGAAATTGAGGAATTAAAGCAGGTGGGCAGGATCGCCTTTGATAAAGACCTTATTGATACCCATAGCGGGAATATAAGCATGGGTATGGGACGTGAGATCTTGATTACAAAAACAGGGGGGAGCCTGATCGATTTAGAACCGCAAGATTTTACAATCGCCCCCTTAATAAAACCAGAAAAGACAAGTGACGAACCGTCATCCGAGATCGATGTCCATAGATTTATACTAAGAAGCTTTCCAAATTCAACCGTTCTCCACTCACACCCGCTTAATGCAATAACATTAAGCCTGCATATGGGTTGCGGTCAAACAAGACTTAATAATATGAACGTTAAAAAACCGGTTATCGGTACGCTCGGCATTGATAAGATTAAGAGACTTTATAAGGAATACCCCGGACTGGATAAGATAACCCCCCTTGATTTTGAATCGGCATATTTTTTCCCGGTAATATATACTTTCCCGCTAAATTTTATAGAAGATGTTAAGTCAAATATGTTGAAAGTCGAGCTTGAAGCAAGTGACATATTTCAAGAAAACGGCCTGTTCATGATAAAATCACACGGTTCCTTTGCGTGGGGTAAAACGCCGCTTGACGCATTGAGATGGACTATGATGCTCGAATCATCGGCCAAGATTCTTCTATCTTTTTAGTATCCGGCTAAATTCCCTCATTCTATCCATCGCTGTTCCTGATTCTTCTCTTATTTCTTTTCCCACAAGCGATATAAAGACATCCGAAAGTGTTGGGGTTTTACCATCATTAGATTTAATTAATCTCTTTAATTCTGGAGGGGTACCCATCGCAACAATCTTGCCGTTATCCATGATAGCAACCTTGTCACAATTTTCCGCCTCCTCAATATAATGCGTGGTAAGGAATATTGTGGTTTTTTCATCTTTCCTCAGCCTGTCTATAAAGCCCCACATATTTATCCTTGTTTGCATATCAAGCCCTACCGTAGGCTCGTCAAGGAATAAAACCGACGGTGAGTGCAAAAGCCCTCTTCCGACCTCAAGCCTTCTTTTCATTCCGCCAGATAATAACTTTACGGGCTTATCCTTATAACTATACAAATCTATAAAATCCAATATATAACCTATTCTATCCCTGGTATATTTTTTATCCATACCATAAAGTTTTGCATGAAAATTTAGGTTTTCATAAGCGCTAAGATCGTTATCGAGCGTGGGGTCCTGAAATACGAGCCCTATAGACTTTCTTACGTCTTTCCCGTTTAAAAGGGTATTGTAGCCGTTTATATGTACTGTCCCGCTCGTTTGATGAACCAGCGCGCACAATATTTTTATTGTAGTCGTTTTTCCTGCGCCGTTCGGCCCTAAAAATGCAAAAAACTCGCCCTTGTTCACACTGAAAGATATATCATCCACAGCGACTACGTCTTTATATTTCCTAACTAAATGCTCGACCGATATAGCAAATTCAAAATTAATAGGCATTCCTCCTCCTTTTTTTATAAACGATAATATTGCGCGGCATGTGATAATATTATAGAATACATAGCTTACATAGTAAAATATTAATTCTATCTTATAAACCCCCTGCCTTCGCAAAGATGAAGGCAAACAATACTTGCAAAGATGAAGGCAAACAATACCCGAAGGTTATATGATCTTTATTTAGCCTCTGAACAAAATAGATTGAACAAGGGTAAAAATAACTCTTTAAAGGCTGTCATCGTATTTCCAAACCTCTATGGCGTAGCAATGTCCAATTTAGGCTTCTTAAGGGCATATGAATTAATTAACGAATCAGGTTTTATATCATGCGACAGGGCTTTCTTGCAAGAAGATATGTCAAAGGGCGTCATATCGATAGAGACTAGAAAAAGACTGTCTACTTACGATCTTATATTCTTTTCTCTAAGCTACGAAAATGATTTTTACAATATTCTTTCGATCTTAAACGCCGAACAGATTCCGTTTTTATCCGGAGGCAGAGACAAAAACTTCCCTCTTATCATGGCAGGCGGCGTGATCGCTTTTTTGAACCCAGAACCGGTTGCTCCAATGTTTGACATAATGTTTATCGGGGAGGCAGAGGCAATATTTCCTGATTTTTTTAAAAATATTCAAGACTATAGTAGCTCAACGATTAAACAAAACAAGGAGTTGATTATAGAAAATTGCGGGAAAACAGCGGGCATTTACGTTCCGGCTGCTTATCATTTTGTATTCGACACTAAAAAAATAAATGTCTTGAAAGAGATTAAAAATATTCCGGGTTTTCCGAAAAGGATAAAAAGGAGATGGGCAGATGGGGATTCTATCTTTTCCTCTTCTATTATTACCACTAAATTTTCCGAGCTAAGCAATATAAATATGATTGAAATAGAAAGGGGATGCAAAAGGGGGTGCCGGTTTTGTAGCGCGGGATACATATACCTGCCCCTAAGAGAATCCAATTCTGCCCAAGTCTTAAGAACCATAAACTCGCTAACCGAAAATGAAAAAGCCGGTTTTGTGGGATTGGGCACAATGGATAGCGAAAACATTAAAATGTTCATGGATTTTTCACTAAAAGCCAAAAAGCCGTTTTCATTGTCGTCTATAAGGTTTGATTGTTTAGACGACAACAATTTAAATTCAATAAAAGAAGCAGGTCTAAAAACAATAACACTAGGCATAGAGACGGGTTCTTCGAGGCTTAAAAAATTAATAAACAAGGATATAAGCAATGACGAGATAATAATTACCATCAAAAATATTATCAGAAAGGGAATAATAAATATAAAATCTTATTTTATGATTGGCCTGCCTTATGAGGAAAAACAAGACTTAGATGAAACGATAAACCTCATCAAATCAATGCAAAAGGAATTTGTGTCATCTTCCAAGATAAACAAAAGAATAGGCTCCCTTACCGTTTCTTTTAGCCCGTTTGTTCCAAAGGCATGGACACCTCTTCAATGGGAGCGCTTTGAGGATTTAATAACAATCAAGCATAAAGCAGCTTATATCTTAGGTAGCCTCAAGCATTTGCCTAATCTCAACATAAAAATAAACTCTATTAAAAGCGCGTTTACTGAGGCCTTTTTTGCGAGGGGTTCAAGGCTTTCCTTGGATATTTTAATTAATTCATACAAAGGTAAACTAGGGTTAAAAAAAGCCGCTGTCAATTCTGGTTTCCGAATAGACGATTTTATTAGAAAATTTGATACAGACGAACTTCTGCCTTGGGAAATAATAGATCAAGGGGTAACAAAAAAGTACCTCATAGAAGAACGCACAAGGGGGATAGGTTTCAAGACCACTCCCCAATGTTTTGATGGATGCAAAAGATGCGGGGTATGCTAAAAACTTTCCGTTTCATATTAATCCGCCTGCTTCCTTAAAAATGTAGGTATATCATATTTTTCACTATCATAATCGTCGTCTTCCATGTCCTCAAACCGATCAGCAAGATGTTCGTCATTATCCTTTTTATCAACACCTTGCATCAACGTGTTTGTGTCCTTCGTTATATTTATATTTTTGGTATTGGTTATATCGGGAATTTGAACAGGAACGATACGCGGCTCGCTTCCAAACCCGGTGGCTATAACTGTCAGCATCATCTTGTCGCCCATCGCCTCATCTATTACTGCGCCGAATATAATATTCGCATCCGGATGAGCCTCTGCTTTAATCCTTTCTGCAGCCTCGTTCACATCATAAAGCGTCATAGCCGGACCGCCGGCAACATTAATAAGCAATCCTCTTGCGCCTTCTATGCTTATATCCTCAAGTAGCGGGCTTGAAATAGCCTTCTGCGCGGCTTCCAATGCTTTATTGTCCCCCTCTGCCACCCCTGTGCCCATCAGTGCCATTCCCATCTCGGACATTATAGTCTTGACATCTGCAAAATCAACATTAACGATACCATGAATATTTATTAAGTCTGAAATACCCTTAACGGCTTGAAGGAGGACCTCGTCAACATTTTTAAACGCATCAATCATGGAAGTAGACTTTCCGGAAACTGCCAAAAGTCTCTGATTCGGTATCGTTATTACGGTGTCAACGACAGACTTAAGCGCCGCAAGCCCTTCTTCTGCCTGTCTCATTCTCTTATTACCCTCAAAAACAAACGGTTTGGTAACAACGGCAACCGTTAATGCCCCGATCTTCTTTGCTATCTCGGCAATTACCGGAGCGCCGCCAGTTCCGGTGCCGCCGCCAAGCCCCGCGGTTATAAAAATCATATCAGAGCCATCTAAAATCTCATATATCCTGTCTTTAACCTCAATGGCAGATTGTTTGCCGATCTCAGGATTCGCTCCCGCTCCAAGTCCTTTTGTGATTTTTTCTCCGAGTTGTATCTTTACATTGGCGACACTAGCCTTTAACGCTTGGGCATCCGTATTAGCAATGACGAACTCTGCTCCGGATAAATTAGTCTTTATCATGTTGTCAACGGCATTGCTGCCACCACCGCCAACGCCCACTACCTTTATCTTTGCCGATAATTCATTGTTTTCTACGAATTCTAACATGGTTACCTCCCTTGTATGCTTTATGTGTATGCCTATTATTTAAGTTGATAATAAATATCTTATTAAAAAAATTCATCCAACAGTTTCATGAACATCTGTTTTATAGATTCAAAAATATTTCTTTCTCCTTTTCTAAACTTAGTTGCCCTATTTTTATTGCTTTTAAAGGCGTATTTAACAAGTCCTACCCCCGTTGAATATATGGGAGAATTTACAACATCCGTTAAGCCTCCGGTATTAAGCGGCAGCCCTATCCTGACCGGGGCATTAAATATATCCACTGCTAATTCAGAGCAGCCATCGATCAAGGCTGCTCCTCCGGTTATAACATATCCTGATAAAACCTTGCTTTCAAGTCCATTTTTTTCAATATTTTTTCTAACCCATGTGAAAATCTCTCCCATCCTCTGCTCTATAATATTACCGAGAAGCTGCCTTGATATTGACCGCGGGGGCCTACCTCCAAACCCCGGAATCTCAATTATTTCATCTTTTCCCGCGAGAGACTCCATAGCTATGCCAAACTTCAACTTTATCTTTTCGGCATCCAAGGGAACGGTTTTAGTTCCAAGAGATACATCGCTCGTAATACTTTGCCCCCCCTTAGGGATGACAAATGTGTGCACAATGGTCCCACCCGAAAATATTGCAACATCGGTAGTCCCTCCGCCAATATCGATCAATGTGGCTCCTAATTCTTTTTCATCCTCGGTCAAGACAGCCTCGCTTGAAGCAATTTGCTCAAGAATTATATCGGATACATCAAGTCCCGCCTTGTTTGCGCACTTTACTATATTTTGAACAGCTATGCTAGATGCAGAAACTATATGGACGCGCGCCTCAAGCCTTAAACCGCTCATCCCCACGGGGTGCCTTATGTCATCTTGGTCATCAACGATAAACTCTTGCGGAATTACGTGTATCACCTCGCTTTCAAGCGGTATCGCTATAGTTTTAGCCGCAGATATAACCCTATCTACATCCTGTTTGGCAACTTCCCTGCTCTTTACCGCCACAATGCCCTTGGAATTCAGGCCTCGTATGTGTGAACCGGCGATACCAACGACAACACTTTGTATTTGGTATCCTGCCATAAGCTCCGCCTCTTCCACAGCCTTGGTAATTGAGTCTACAGTATTTTCAATATTGACGACAACTCCGTTTTTAAGCCCGGCAGAACTACTTGAACCCACCCCTATTATTTCGAGCCGGTTTTCTTTTACCTCGGCAACTATTGCGCAGACCTTAGTCGTTCCAATATCTAACCCTACAATGATATTGTCGCTCTTTTCCAATTTAACCCCTGTTTATTTCTATTATTGTTATTAAGTCAGGTATCTACATACCCTAATTATTTAAAAATATCAGGCGGTATTACAGCCTTCTTATAGCCTGGGGGTAAAACCCTGTACCCACGATTCACGTTTATGACCGCCTCGTTTTTATATTCCAAATTAATATATTGTCCATATTTAAGATGCATTCTGTTGATTTCATAAAATAATTTTTTAAGTATTTTTAATTTTTTTCCATACTCACCTACGCCAAACTTTACCATTGTGCCATCATGCATATAAACTATAATTCCGTCGTCACTTTCTAAATGCACCTCGCCGATGCGATGGGAAACAACAGAAGACCTTGCAATACTTAAAAAATACAAGGCATATTTTATTTTGTTAAGATAATTACCGCGACCATCCTTTCCTAAACCCGTGATGACGGGGTAATTATAACCTTTTGTCATATTGGCCATTCCCATAACATATCCACTTTTGCTTATATAATATAAATTTCCTCTGCTTATTATTGCAAAAATATCTCTCTTTTGCAGAACAATAACCACCCTATCGGGATATTTTTTATAAATCGTCACATTCTTAATCCATCTATCGGATGCAATCAACCTTGAAACTAATCTTAAATTAATACTGAATAAATTTTCCCCCCTAAATAAGCCCGATAACTTTAAAATCTTTAATTTTTCCTGATAACCTATACCCTTTTCTACTATGGTTATTTTTTTGAGAATAAATATTTTTTTTTTATAAATAAAGTAGTTATACGCTTTGTACCCGAAAAAACCTACAACCAAAATAATGACCGTTACCCCGATGATATAAGCATATTTTAAAAAATATCTGCCATTAAATCCCTTGATCTTTTTTCTTGTACCGCTCCTTTTTTTATTCTTACTTTTCGATAATTGCATCTTCTATAATATCTTCTATTAACTCATTAAAACTTATACCCCTATTTTCGGCAATCATCGGAACAATGCTAAGTTCGGTGAGCCCTGGAAGAGTGTTAATTTCAAGCACATAGGCATCCCCTTTATCATTAAGCATAATGTCTGTTCTTGAAACCCCCTTGCATCCAATAAGTTCATGTGCACCGATGGCGGCAGATTCGCACGCGCTGTATTCTTCCTCACTTAAAATGGGGTCTAGTACATACTGGGTTTGTCCCTTTGTATACTTAGCGTTATAGGAATAAAAAGTATCATCCGGTTTCACTTCCACGCACCCAAGCGGCTTTCCCGAAACCACGGCAAATTGTATCTCCCTGCCCTTTATATATTCCTCCACTAGTACTTTATCGTCATATTTAAATGCATTATTTAACGCAATATTAAGTTCATCCCCTGCAGAACCGACGATCTGGCAACCTATGCTTGACCCTGAAGAATTTGGCTTAATAAAATAGGGTGGATCAAATTGGCTAAACTTGTCTTCAAGGACATCGCTTTTCTTGCCACTGCTTTCATCTTTTCCGACCAAAAAGAACCGAGGAGTTTTTAACCCATAATAATTAAGTATTATCTTTGATGTCGCCTTATTCATAGCAACGGCGCTAGCTTCCAACCCTGACCCCGTATAAGGAATGCCTGATAAATCAAGGGCGCCCTGCACCCTTCCGTCCTCTCCGAAGGTTCCGTGAAGGGCAATAAAACATACATTCATTTTTTTTAAATTTTTGTCAAAATTCTCATCTAAATCGAATGAAAAAACGTTATATCCCATTTCCGTCAAAGCGTTCAGAACAGCACTGCCGGTTTTGAGAGACACTTCTCTCTCGGCAGACCTCCCTCCCGTTAAAACACCGATTCGCAAATTTTTTAAATTATCTTTCATTTTAATTCCAGTATTAAAACCTATATCATTTTTATTTCCGTACTTAATGTTATACCTTTCCTCAGTAATACTGTTTTCTGAATACTTTCGATTAATTCGAGAACATCCTCTGCACAAGCTCCGCCTTTATTTATTATAAAGTTGGCATGCTTGTCCGAAATAGATGCATTCCCGCTGGAAAAACCCTTGAATCCGATCTCCTCAATAATTTTGCCGGCTGAGATGTCTGATGGATTTTTGAATATGCAACCTAAAGAATGCCGACCTAACGGTTGACTTGATTTTCTTTTCTTAAAAATCTTTATATTTTTCAATATATTCGGTCTATCCGAACCGACTAACGATAATGTTGCCCCAGTAATAAAATAATTTTCATTATCAACATCAACACCAAAATTACGATATGAAAATTTCAGATCTTTTTTTTCTATATTTAGCTTGACCCCATCTTTGGTAATAATATCCACATTTTCCACTATGTTACCAATAACATTTTCCTTTGATCCTGCATTCATCTTGATAGCCCCGCCTATGGTACCCGGAATTCCAAAGAAAAATTCACATCCGCTTAAACAATTCTTTATAGCATAATTTAGAACTTGTGATAATGTAACACCGGAACCGATCCTTAAATGTGTGCTAGATACAAGATTGACATTTTTTTTCTCCGAAGAATTTATTTCTTGTATGTGCGAAAACCCCTTCTTAAAAGATATAATAGGGACATTAATAAATCTGTTCTTGAAAAGCGTGTTCGTCCCTCTCCCTATTATCACGTAATCCTTTGAATTATTTCTTAACAGATCTATCACAAAAAGCAAATCATGTTCGTCCCTCGGAAAAATAATCACATCACAGTCGCCGCCTATTTTGATAGATGTATATAAAGACAAAGATTCATTCTCAATGAACTCTACATCCTTTTCCCTTAAACCACTTATTATTATGCCTAAATCATTATTATTCATATAATATATATAATTAAACGTTTAAAAATTAGACTGCCTCGCCTAAGGATGACCGTCTATCACGACCCGCCATGCTAAATTTTATCTCAGTAGCTTTATTCCTGCTACCGCTAACAAATTCGTCACAGCTTTTTGTTATATCGCCTGCGCCCATAAATATGACCATCTCTCCGCCTTTTAAAATGCTCGTCAAGCTAGACGGTATATCATTTTTATTCGGAATGTAATAAACACTTTTATGCCCGGCATGACGAATCTTTTCGCTTAGCGCAAGGGATGACACTCCCTCTATTGCGGTTTCTCCTGCCGAATAAACATCGGTAATTACGATAATATCAGCAATTTTCAACGCAACTACAAAATCTTCCATTAAATTTTTTACCCTAGAATACCTATGCGGTTGAAAAACGGCAACTAAATGTCTGCTCCAATTTTTAGCCGCCTTAAGCGTAGCCGTTATTTCTACGGGGTGATGAGCATAATCATCCACGACTATCAATTTATCGTCTTCCTTCTTAATCTGAAATCTTCTTTCGACCCCGTGAAAATTCTTTAGCGCCTTCTGGATATATGCTACCTTTATTCCTAGCTCAGTCGCCAACGTTATCGCCGCAAGAGCGTTATAAATATTATATATTCCCGGTACAAAAAGATTAAATTTACCTATAAGTTTACCCTTGGAATAGGCGTCAAAAACAGAGGCATTCTTCTCAAGCGCTATATTTAAGGCATAGTAATCAGCTTTATGTTCTATCCCGTAGGTAAAATATTTTTTATTAATTTCTGGAAAAATAGACTCTAATAATGGATTGTCTGCGCACAACACCGCAAAACCAAAAAAAAGGATATTATTCACAAACTCCTTAAAGGCTAGTTTTAAATTTTCTATATTGCCGTGATAACATAAATGTTCATTATCTATGTTCGTGACAACACAATAATCAGGCTTAAGTTTTAAAAATGAACCATCGCTTTCGTCCGCCTCTACTACCATAAAATTGCCCTTCCCCACCCTTGAATGCATGCCTATTCCGAAAACCTTTCCCCCGACAACAAAGGTCGGGTCAAGCCCCGCTTCTGCAAATATATTGGATATCATTGATGTCGTCGTCGTTTTTCCATGAGACCCTGCAATGGCAATTCCCTGTTTTAAGGATAGGAGCTCGGCAAGCATCTCTGCGCGTCCTAATACCGTAAGTTTGTTAGCTTTAGCACACATAAGTTCAACATTATCATCTTTAATTGCAGCAGAATAGACCACAACCTCTGAGCCTTTTATATTATTTGAATCATGCCCTATAAAGACTTTTCCGCCAATAGATTCTACCTTTTCGATCGTCTTGCTATGCTCTATGTCCGAACCGGTTACCGTGTAACCGGAATTGATAAGCACTTCGGCTATACCGCTCATACCTGAACCACCAATACCAATCAAATGAACCCTTTTGACGCCCTTTTTCATTCTAATGCTCCCTAAGTTTTAATTGACTTAATTTCAACTTTTGTCCAAAATTATACCGACTATCTTTGAAACTGAATCCCTAATTTCTATTTTTTTTATGCTATTACGCATATTATTTAATAACTTTCTATTATAGAATATTTTATCAATAGTTTGTAATAATTCTTCAGGAAGATTTTTATCATCTTTTGCAATATAGAAACAGCCTTTTCTCAAAAAAACCGATGCATTTTTTTCTTGGTGTTTTTTAGTAGCATACGGATAAGGCACTAAAATTGCAGGCATCCTCATGACTATTAGCTCCGATATGGTTCCAGCACCGGAACGAGATATCACAACATCGCTTTTTACATAGTAATCCGCTATATTTTTCGTAAATGCGAAAACTTCAAATTTTTCAATGGCGATTCCGCTGTTGTTGTAAAAATTTTTAACTGACTCGTAATCTCTATCACCGGTTTGATGAAATATCGTCAAATTCTTCAAGATATCATTGCTTAATAGTGACAACATGCTCATAACCGCCTTATTGAGCGAGGAAGCGCCCTGAGAACCGCCAAAAATAAAGACGGAAAGCCCTTTTTTAGCCTTATTTCCTGAAATACTGTTTAAATTAATATCGGCTGCATCTAAAACATTTTTTCTAACAGGATTTCCCGTAATTACAACCCTAGAAAGAGGCAAATATTTTTTTGTCTCTTCAAAGGATGCAAAAATGGTAACACCCAAAAGTCCTAATAATCTATTGGAAAGCCCCGGCGCAACATTCTGTTCCATTACTCCGCCCCTTATACCTCTTAACTTGGCCATAATAAGCGGTACAAAAGATATATAACCACCCAAACCAAGAACAAATTCAGGTTTTGTCCTTTTATAAATCATATTCATGTCTTTTGCGGCTTTAAAGAGACCTTTTATTGACTTAATTTTATTCATAAGACTTTTTCCCGAAAAACCCTTAACGTTTATTGTAAATAGCTCAAAACCATAATCATCTTTAATCCTGCTTTCTATCCCTTTTTCTGTTCCCACAAAGTAGGTCTTGACATCAGGATTAATATTTTTTAATTTCTCATAAACCGCAATGCCTGGAAACAAATGCCCCCCTGTACCCCCTCCGGCTATTATAATATTCATATTATCTATTTTTCCTCTTAACACCTTGCGAAGATATATTCAATAAGATCCCAATCGCAATGCACGAAGCAAGCATTGAACTTCCACCATAGCTTATAAACGGCAAGGCAAGTCCTTTAGTTGGCAAAGAACCAAGCACCACACCAATATTTATAAAAGCGCTCAAGGCGATAATAGAGGTGATGCCGTATGCAAGGTATGTTCCGAAAAGATCAGGCGCATTTATGGCAATTTTTAACCCCCTATATGCCAGAATCATATAAAGTGTAATAAATAATGCCACACCGACAAACCCCAATTCTTCCCCCACGGTTGAGAATATAAAATCAGAATAGGGGGTTGGTAGAAAAAACAACTTTTCCTTACCGTTTCCCAATCCTACGCCGTAAATCCCCCCTCTTGCGAACGCATACATAGACTGTACAATTTGAAAACCTATACCGGTTTTATCATGAAAAGGGTGAAGAAACGCAAGAATCCGATCCGTTCTATATGTTACTGTAAAAATAAGGAAATATGATCCAATCCCTCCTAATATAACGGTAAGAATAAGATACAAGAGAGAAACTCCGCCTGAAAATAGCATAATTATAGTAATAAGAAATAAAATAGACACCGTCCCAAAATCGGGTTCCTTTAAAAGCAAAATATCTAAAAAGCCCATGAATATAAGCGGGCTTATAAATATCAAAGAATAACGATTATTATCCAATATATCCTTTTTTCTCTCCAGAAAATTAGCTAAATATATTATAAAAACAATTTTTAAAAACTCAGAGGGTTCAATACTAAACGCTCTAAAATTCAACCATCTCCTCGATCCGCCCGCGCTGAGCCCTATATGGGGAACAAATACCAAAAACATTGCAACTATTATCAAAAATAAAATAATTCCATAAAATGATTTTAATACATGATAATCGTTCCTCATTAAGAATCCGATAAAAAATACGGATACTACAACATATATTATCTGCCTCATTATAAAATGGTAACTTACACCATACTTCACTATTGAGGACATAGCGCTAGTGGAATATACCATGATAAGACCCAGGGCTATAAGCATGACCGTCGTTAAAAATAATGTTATGTCATACTTTCTTATAAATACTCTTCCGTAATTAATCATAATTGGACTCTTAATAAAATTTTTAGCAGCCTTTATTTACATCAACAACCAGCATCGCTAAACCCGTCGGTGCGGGCAAGAATAGATATATAGCATTTTTTAAATACGTCTCCCCTTTCGCTATAATCCTTAAACATATCAAAACTGGAAGAAGCAGGGGAAAGCACGATTACCCCTTTATTAATTATTTTATTATCGCTCGTTAAATATAAAAATGATTTTTCAACGGCGTCCTTCATATCGTCCGCCATAATCAACTCAATATGCTCCTTAAGAACATCATATATGGCATTTTTTGTTTCCCCGATTAAAACACATGCCTTTATGCTATTTTTTATAGGCTGGGTCAGGCATTTATAATCAAAGCCCTTATCTTTCCCTCCCAGTATGAGCACAATATCCCGGTTGACATCATTATCATTATTAAGTGTTCTGATGGCGCTTATAACCGCCGCAGGATTTGTTGCCTTTGAATCGTCATAAAATTCTACGCCGCCTGTATTCCCTAAATATTCAAGCCTATGTTTCAGTGACCTATGTTCAATGAAGGACGAACGGATAACTTCCGGCGATACTCCCAATAAAGTCAAAGAACAAGCGGCAGCCAACATATCGTAAATAAGAAACCTGCTTTTATCTTTCGTATTCCCAAGTGGTATCGCAACATCAAAGCCAATGACATCCTTGAATCTTAAGTGAATGGTATTATCTTTGAAATATGCATCACACTTACTTTCATTTGAGCCAAACAAGATAGCCCTGGAACCGACAACCCCCTTTAAAATATTCGTATTGTAGTCGTCATAATTTAAAATAGCGACATCACTATGCTCAAGATTTTTAAATAATTTATATTTTGTAAGTCTGTATTCGTCAAAATTTTTATACCTATCTAAGTGGTCATCTTCCACATTAAGTAACACCGCAATGCTAGGTTTAAAATCGTAAATCCACTCAAGCTGAAAACTGGAAACCTCCAGGATAAAATCATCAAAACTTTTTATACCGGAAATAAAAGGAACTCCGATATTGCCTCCGACAAATGTAGTCTTACTTAAACCTGCCCTACTAACAGCTTCGTCACAAAGGGTAGTTGTCGTCGTTTTCCCATTTGTGCCTGTTATAGCTAAAACCTTTGCCTCTTTACGCCCTTTTGACTTTAATGCCTTATAGGCAAATTCGATTTCACTGTAAATTGGAATATTATATTTTTTAAGTTTTAAAACCATTTTATGGTCTCTTTCTACGCCTGGACTAATTATGCACTGGGTCATTCCCTCTGATATTTTTGCGGAAAGGACATTGTCATCTATTTTGTTGAAAATTGCAGGGGCGCCGTAGCCCCTTGAAACTCCAATTTTGCTAATCTCTTCGTTTGTCAGCGCATCATCGTATATCAATACATCATCGTTAACACCGGGATAGGAAAGATCGTTGTCCATTGAAGTAATATAATCATAAACCGCCTTCCCCGTTTTACCATAACCCAAGATCAGCGTGTTCATTAAAAAATCCTCAATTTCAAGGTTAATAGGGCAAAAATGGTCAATATTAAAGATATAATCCACAGTCTTATTATAATCTTTGCCTCGTGCATCCCTTTTATTTCAAAATGATGATGTATCGGGGCCATCTTAAATATACGTTTCTTTCTTAGTTTATATGAACCCACTTGAAAAATTACACTTAACGCCTCCGAAACAAACACAAATCCTATTACCACAAGAAGTATCTCTTGCCTTGAAACTATTGATACATAACCTAGAATAGCCCCCAAGGATATTGACCCAACATCCCCCATAAAGACAGATGCAGGATAAGAATTAAACCATAGGAAACCAATAGACGCCCCGAACAATGCGGCACATAAAATAACGATTCCACCTATATTTTTTATATACGGTATAGACAAATAGCTTGCAAATATATAATTGGAACTTAGGTAAGCAAATACAAGATAGCCGGCAATAGAGATAGCAAAAACACCCACGGCAAGACCGTCAAGCCCATCTGTAAGGTTAACAGCATTAGAAGTGCCAACAATGATAAACGACGCAAATATAATGAAGTATGGGCCTAAATTTAGATAATAGTCCTTGACGAAGGGAATAACGACGATAGACAAGGATTCGTCATGCAGATACAGGACAACAGACACTAACAGCGCTACTAAACTCTGTAATGTAAACTTATATTTACCCCTCAACCCCTTGGAAGAACTGCCTTTTAATTTTAAATAATCATCCGCAAAGCCTATTAATGCATAACAAAAAAGCGTAAATAAGCCTATGTATAGATAAAAATTATAAAGTTTAGTAAATAATAATACTGGAATTACAACACTGAAAAGAATCAAAAACCCTCCCATCGTCGGGGTACCCTTTTTTTTCGTTATATGGGATTTTGGACCGTCATCCCTGACAATCTGGGAAATATGCATCTTTTTTAAAAATTTAATAAATAATTTGCCAAACGCAATAGATAAAATTAAAGACAAGATTATAGCATAAGACATTCTAGTTGTAATATGTTCGAAAAAATCATGGTTCAAACTTATCATAAATATTTCCCCTCATAGATGTAAATCAAAGTACTCCTCTAATTTCATTCCTCTTGAACCTTTTATCAAAATAATGCTGTTTTTTTTATCCAATTTTGAAAATTTTTCCTTAAAAACGCCTTTATCATTAAATAAAAATAGTTTATTAATATCGAATCCTGCCTCTTTAAGCCCCTCTTTTACATTGTCGCAGTAATTGCCCTTATAAAAGATATAATCCGCAACCCTAGCGGCAGACATGCCGATGTTAAAATGCTCTGCCTTGGAAGATTCTCCCAGCTCCAGCATATCCCCTATAATTAATATCTTTTTTTGATCTGCATAATAATCGTTTAGCAGATTCATCGCCGCTTTAAATGAATCGGGGTTAGAGTTATAAGCATCATGAATTAGGGTGTAACCTTCCGGCGCATTATCTACGATCTGCATTCTTCCGCTAGGAGGATTAAAACCCTCTAGAACCATAACGGAAAAATCTATATCGACCCCGCAAACATACCCTATTAAAAGCGCGCAAAAGAAATCGGATATTAAATGTTTTCCCTTGAATTTAATTTTTGCATAATATTTTTTACCCTTAAACTGAAAGGTTAGGCCCGTATATTTTTTTTCATAATTAATACTGCCGCACACAATATCTGCCACTTCTTTTTGCTCAAAGCTATAAGAAAGGAGATTAAGGCCTTGTATTTTATTATATTGCCCGCTAAGTGCTTCATCATCTAAGTTCAATATTAAATGAGAGTTTTCTTTTAGATTTGAAGTTAGAGATAATTTCTCTTCCATAACACCATTTATGTCCTTAAACTCTAAAAGATGAGATTTACCAATATTTATTATCGCACCAACATTTGGTATTATAATTTCTGCAAGTTTTTTTATTTCTCCCTTTTTATTTGTTCCAATTTCCAGAACAAGAAAATTGTGACTCCGATTTAATCCTAATATAGTTTTTGGAACACCGATTAGATTATTAAAGTTACAAATATTTTTCAGAACTGCATCAAAACCATACTTTTCCGATAATATTTTGTGAACCATATCCTTTGTTGTTGTCTTGCCACAAGAACCGGTTATTGCAATCTTTTTATTTAAGCTGAATTTATCTAAATACATCTTGGCTATTTTACCGTAAGCATCAACAGTGTTTTCAACTGCTATGATAATTTTATCGGGGTAACATGATATATCGTAGTTTTCGAGAAAAGCCCATGAGACAATAGCACAGGGCGCTCCTCTCTTAAAAACACCGCCTATAAAGTGCTCTCCGTTGAATATCTTGCCAGTAAAGGCTACAAAAATAGAATTTTTTGAGAATTCTTCCCTTGAATCCGTAAATATTTCGTTAAAAACAAACGGACATGTCCCGTCCCCTGCAATTATCAGTTGTCCGCTCACGCAATCTACAATTTCGTCAAGCGTAAAATTATATCCTATCTTCATAGAATTTTAACACTTCCTCTTTATCGCTAAAATGATGTTTATTTTCTTTTATTATCATATAGTCTTCATGCCCCTTTCCTGCTATCAGAACAATATCTTTAATTTCCGAAATGGATAGAGCAGCCCTTATCGCAACAGATCTATCTTTCAGAATAGTGTAAATATGCTTGCCTTGAATGTTTTCAATTTTATTTTTAGCCTCTTGGAAATTTATATTCAAAAAATCAATAAATACCGCGTCTCCTATCCCTATTTCTATCTCCCTTATTATAGACAACTGTTCCTCATTTCTAGGATTATCAGATGTAATTATGGTGATATCAGCAATATCCGTTGAGTGTTTGCCCATAAGAGGCCTTTTCCCTTTATCTCTATCCCCACCGCATCCAAAAACGCTTATCAATCTACCACTGCCAATCTTTCTCAATGTAGATAGAATCCTTTCAAGGGCATCATCGGTATGCGCATAATCTACGCATATTAAGGGGGTTTTAGTATCTTTGATATTTATCCTTTCGACCCTGCCCGGAACATTTGTTAGATCTTTCACACCGCCAACTATGTAATCGTCGTGAACAGATAAGGCATAAGCTGCAGAACATGCAGCTAGTATATTATAAACGTTATAAGTCCCTATAAGCTTTGAAGAGATATTTAATTTCTTAGATTCGGACGGCAAAATAACATTAAATTTCAATCCGTCTTTAGAATAAGATACGCCTTCTGCAGATATATCGCTATTCCCTCCTATGCCGTAAGTTATAATCTTAATATCTGTAGATAGACCCATTTCCTTTCGCAATTCCTTGATTAATCTCTTTCCATAGAAATCATCGTTATTTATTACAGCAAACTTTTTGCTCTTATCGCTCTGCAAAAGTATCTCCGAGAATAATGTTTTTTTCGCTTGGTAGTAATCCTCCATATCCTTATGGTAATCAAGATGGTCACGGGTTAGGTTTGTAAAAATAGCCACATCACATGCAATCCCGTAAATCCTATCCTGGACAAGGCCATGCGAAGAGACCTCCATAACGCAGTGGGTTATGCCAAAACTTACCATGTCGTTCATTATTTTATTTAATATGTAGGCGTCGGGCGTAGTATTGCCTGAACTTATTGCGTTACCCCCAGTTTCATAGCCTATAGTTCCCAGAAGCCCCGTACCATTCCCTGCATTCGTTAAAATGGATTTTATCAGAAATGTAGTAGTCGTTTTTCCATTGGTTCCTGTTACACCGATTACGCACATTTTTTGACTGGGATTTTTAAAAAAGTTTTTGGAAATACTTGCGTAGACCTTGAGGGCGTCCTGCGCAAGTATTATTGTAATATTTTTATCTTTCAATTTCCCATAATCGTCTTTGCCGATTTCATTAATCAATATCGCAACCGCGCCATTAGAAACTGCATCTAAAAGATAGATATTAGAATTAACAGCAGTCCCCTTTCTTGCGGCAAATATGTATCCTGCTTTCACCTTACGCGAATCATTGGATATCCCCTTAATATCCATATTTGTAGCGCCGCGTACTGCGATATTTAAACCATTATCTATATCTTTTACGATATCTTGAAGTTTCATAAACGATTACCGTTTAATATCTAAATTTAAGGACAATACTTTTTTTGCCGCTCATATTCGAACCGGCCTTTATGCTTTGATAATATAAAAAACCAGTGCCTTGAATCTTTATTTGAATATTATATGTTCCTATCAAGCTTAATACCTTATGTATAGTATAGCCGTTCAAATCAGGCATTGTTCCATTTACATACCTTTTGAGTGCAGCTAATTTTTTTCTATTGAACAGGGCTCGCTTTGACGCAAACCTACCCGCATCGTTAGTCGATTTTTGCTTTTGCTGTCTATTATATGACCTCTCCATTGGATATATATTTAATATATTTAATGCATTTTTAAATACATCCTTGACTACCGGAGCACTCACTGCCCCGCCATAGTAGCTTATTTTAGACGGCTCTTCCTGAACAACGATCATAGCCAACTTTGGATGTTTGTACGGGACAAAGGCCATAAAAGAAGCGGTATATCTGTTTTTATAATAACCGCCTGTTTTAGGATCGGCGACCTGACCAGTCCCTGTTTTTCCGGCAACCTTAAAATTTATCAGCTTTGCGTATTGACCCGTTCCGCCCTTAACAACCAGCCGCATCATATATTTAACCTCTTTATCAACTTTAGCTGTAATTATTTTATTTAGAGCCTTAGGTTTACCGCTATAGACAATCTTGCCGTAAGAATTTATAATCTTTTTAATAATGTATGGCCTTACCACATATCCGCCATTTGCTATCGCCGAAAGCCCAACTATTTCCTGGAGTCCGGTAACGCTTATGCCTTGACCGAAGGCCATTTCACACAGACTTATCCTATGCCACTTATTTAACGGCTTCATTATTCCATTTGCCTCGCCTAAAAGTCCCGCATGGGGGGTATGACCAAACCCCCAAAGACTGAGCCAGTCGTAAAATGCTATCTTGTTAAATTTCATGCCAATTTGGCATTCGCCGACATTACTTGAATATTCAACTATCTGATTGACGGTTAAATAACCGAACCATTTTTCAACATCGTGCACGGTCACCCCGTCTACGGTATATGCCCCGTGATGCCCATCAAACACAGTGTCCGGTTTTACAAGCCCATCCATAAGCGCGGCGGCTACTATGAACGGTTTCATAGTCGAACCCGGTTCAAAATCGTCGGTAACAGCTCTATTTCTCCAGTATTTTGCAGAGTAACGCCAGTAATGATTTGGATTAAATTCCGGATAATTTGCCATTGCAAGAATGGCTCCCGTATTTGGATTCATGAGTATTGCAAAAGCGCCTTTTGAGCCTGCCGCCTTAGCCTCCTTATCTAAATAATATTGCGTAACAAACTGTAACTGTTTGTTTATAGTTAAATAAATATTATCTCCGTGGGTCGCCCTTCTAAGCCCGAAACCTTTCATGAATATATACTGTCCTAAACCATCGTGTAAAACCTTTAATACATGTTTGCTACCCTTTAAAAATTTATTATATTTATACTCTATTCCCGATAAACCGTTATCATTAATACCGACAAAGCCTAAAACATGTGCCAACAATGTCCCGTTAGGATAGTATCTTACAGGCTGCCTAACTATAATGACCCCGTTAATATGTAATTTTTCAACATCATTTGCAATATGTCCCGATACTCTCCTTTGGATCCATGAAAATTGAACATTACGATTTAATATCTTGATTACTTTCCTAAAGCTGATTCCTAATAACCTTGACAACCTTTCTGCATTTTTAAGTTTATGCCTTACCATTAAAGGGTCAACGGCAACTCCTTTAATATTAACGCTCGTTGCAAGAACGCTACCGTTAGACGAATAAATATTCCCTCTCTTAGGTGTAAAATATACCTCCACATGAAACTGCCGATGGGCAAGTAATCTCAATCTCCTCCCTTCGATTACTTGGAGATTAAATGCCCTTATTATTAATAAACCGCCCAAAATTACTAAGACTGTGAAACCAATCAGCATTCTTAGTCTCAAGGTTGTTTTCCATAGTCTAATCATTGACCATTATGATTTCGCCCTCTTTTGGATAAACAAAACCCATCTTTTTAGCAATTCTATAAATCCTTGAGGGTGAACTTAACGCCGTTTTTTTAATTACAAGTTCCTTGTGTTTATGTTCAAGTCTTGATTTAACAACATTTAACTTGTTTATATCATATCCAAGTTTTATGCTTTCCATAGTCGTCCAAACATAAAACATGCCCAGTATAGTAAATATTATTATCGAAACGATGAAATACGGTTTTATTTTAGACATGACGAAAAGCCCTCAATTTTGCACTTCTAGATCTTGGATTAGCCCTAACCTCTTCACTCGACGGCAATAGTGGCTTTTTAAACAACGGCGTAAAATTTACATTGCCCTTAAAAATATTTTTAACGATTCTGTCTTCCCCTGAGTGAAAGGATATAACAACTACAACACCTCCCGGATTCACTACATTGTCAAGTTTTTCCAAGCACTCCGTTAATGAATCGTATTCTTTGTTCACGAAAATCCTTAACGCCATGAATGTTCTGGTGGCGGGATTTATCCTTAATTTTCCGGAACCTTTAAAGAATGCCCTCCTTATAACATCTCTTAACTCAATGGGGGTCTCTATTCTCTTTTTTTTTCTATATTCTACAATCTTCCTTGCTATTCTCCTCGAATGCCTTTCGTCTCCCAGCCTCCATATGATATCCGCAATAATTTTTTCGGGATAATGGTTCACAATTTCGTAAGCGGTCAGATTATCATCCTTATTCATTCTCATATCGATATCACCCTCTTCGCTAAAGCTGAATCCCCTACCACCTTCAAGCTGTATAGAGCTTATGCCAAGATCAAAAACTACTCCGTCAACACCTTCGAAATCCGATTCCCTGACTATGTCGTCTATTCTGTTGAAATTTGAATGAAACAGTTTAAATCGTTTTTTATCAAATTCTTTCTCAAGTTCAATTTGCACATTTTTAACCGCGCATTCATCCCTGTCGATTCCAATTAAAAAACCGTCAGGGGAAGAGATACTTAATATTTCTTTAGAAAACCCGCCGCCACCGATAGTACTATCTACATATACCCGTCCCCGCGCTATATTTATAATTTCAACAGTCTCGCCTAACATTACAGGCACATGTCTTGAGTCTTCCATATAGTATTTAAATCTAAATATTTAAAACCCAATTTGGGCCATTGTGGCGGCAATTGAATCAAAATTAGTTTTCGCACTTTCAAAGTTTGTGTCCCATAGATCTTTATTCCATATTTCAAATCTGTTTATTATTCCGACGAGTACAACCTCTTTGTCTATATTTCCGCTAATTTTAAGTGATTGCGGGATAAGAAATCTATCCATTTTATCAAGTTCGAGTTCAGATGCCCCTGAAAAAAAATATCTCAAAAATTCTAGGACATCTTTCTGCATAGAAGGAAGTTTAAGTGCTTTGTTTTCTAATTTACGCCACTCCTCGATGGGATAGGCAACAAGACACTTATCAAGATTGGTGAGCACAAGCGTGGTATTGTTAAAATTTGACATAAGTGACTCCTTAATCTTACATGGAAGTTTAACTCTACCTTTATCGTCAATTGAATGAATATATCTTCCGCTAAACATAAAATTAAAAATATTTAAATATAATTAAGTAGTTACCACTTTTTACCACTTTTTACCACATATAAATAATATTATTGATTTTAGTAAAAGTCAAGTGAATTGAATAAAAAAATTATTAATCTGCCGATAATCACACAAAAATTGCCCACGACAATCCTCTGAAGCGCACTAATTAATTGTAAACACAACGGATTAATAATTTTTGAAGTTTTATATTTTTAGAACAAATAAATGGCAGGTAAATTTTTTAAAGAGAGATATTGCCGTTTCGCACCACAAATGCGGTATCCTTATTAGGCAAACAAGTATCCTTCAAGCCAATCTTTTAAATGCGTTTTTTTCAATTCGAGCAATCTATTAGATTCTCTGATATTGCAATCGCAAATATTATCGTACTTTAGCATTTTAATCTGTTCGGATGTTACAGGCAGGTTCTTGACATGGAGCAATCTTTCGAGAATTCCTAATGACCCTTCCGCTATAAAATATGGCGCATGAATTTTTAATTTCTTTGGCGGGGATAACTCCATAATTAAATCTATTATACCATCAAAGGTGTAAATATCGGGACCGCACAACTGAAAAACCCTATTTATTGTTTTTTCATTATACAAAGAATTATTGTATGCATCCGCAACAGAAAAAACATCCACGGGAGCAAGCTTATTCTCCCCTGACCCGATCACCGGAACAACTAACTTTGTCTTTATTAACCTTATGATATCATCAAAAAAGGCCGCGTTATCACCAAAAATCAGAGAAGGACGAAAAACTGTCCATTTCAGACCTGAATCTTTAACAATTGCCTCTCCCTTATATTTTGTAGAAAAGTATTCCGAATCGTTTTCGTTCGCACCAAGTGCGCTCATATGTATAAATCTATCTATGCCGTTTTTTTTTGCTAGTTCAAGTATGATTTTAACATAATCTACATGGATTTTTTGGAAGGAAAAACTGCGCAGGCTCTTTATTGTTCCTATAAGATTTACTATAGCATCAAATCTATTATTTGATAAAAAAACATCCAATGCGTCTTTGTTTTCAATATCCCCCTCGAAAACATCAAAACCGATATCTTTTAACCTCGGAATGTTCTTTCTATTGCGTACTAAAAGCGTAACAGATGCACCTGAGGATTTTATTTTTTCGGATACGACCGAACCGACAAAACCTGTTCCGCCGGTAATAAAGATCCTCATATGTCCCGCCTTATTTTATATCCTTGTAATTAAAATAATGAATGGCTTCCACGTACCTGACGGTTCCGGTCTTAGACCTCATAACGACGGAATAAGTCTTAGCCCCTCCTTGAAAAAATTCTACGCCCTTAAGGTAATCACCACTGGTAACACCGGTAGCAACAAATATAACATCTCCAGCCGCAAGCTCATTGATGTTATATATCTTGCCCAAGTCCTTTATTCCCATCTCAAGAGCGCGCTCTTTTTCTCCTTCATTTCTAAAAGAAAGCTTGCCCTGCATATCTCCGCCAACACACCTTAACGCCGCCGCGCCAAGAACACCCTCTGGAGCTCCGCCGGTACCCAAAAGAACATCTATACCGGAATCCTCCTTCGCGGTAGCTATCGCACCTGCAACATCCCCGTCTTGAATCAGTTTAATTCTTGCACCAGTCTTTCTTACCTCTTCAATCAAACCCTTATGCCTTTCGCGATCAAGAATAATAACAGTTAAATCTTCGACATATCTATTTAAGGCCTCGGCAATTCTATGAAGATTCTCGGTAGAAGAAAGATTAATATCAATAACTCCCTTTGCCCTGGGACCAACGGCTATTTTTTGCATATACGTATCAGGAGCATGAAGGAAATTTCCACTGTCTCCTATTGCCATAACAGCTATAGCATTTGCTATGCTATTCGCCGCCAACGTCGTTCCTTCCAACGGATCGACTGCTATATCAACTTTTTGCCCATTACCACTTCCAACCTTCTCTCCGATATAAAGCATAGGGGCTTCATCTCTTTCTCCCTCGCCTATTACAATCGTTCCATCTATGTCTACATACTCGAGAGAACTCCTCATTGACTCAACTGCTGCTTTGTCAGCGGCCTTTTCGTCTCCCCTGCCTACAAACCTAGACACGGATATGGCAGCATGCTCCGTGACCCTAGCAAATTCAATTGTTAATGCTTTATCATCCACGACTTATCTCCCTAATTTATGTACTTAACTTTTATACGCGTTCCGGTACGCCGTCATATTCGTGAAGATCAGGAGATAACCTCCTAAAGGGCTTTTCTCTGAGCCACTCTTCAAAAACTTGACCAACAAGTCCGCAAGAGCGAGCAATTATAAAGAAACCCTTTCCTAGCCTATAATCAAAACCCATGTCTGAAATTATAGCAGCAATACAACCATCAACGTTCAACGGAAGTTTTCGCTCCGGTTTTTTGATCTTAAATTCATCCCCGATCGCCACAGCAAGCTTAACATAGTTGCCGCCAAAATTTAAGTCTCCCGCAACCTCAAGAAGCCTTTTTGTTCTTGGATCAACCGTATGCAATTTATGCCCATAGCCAGCAAGTCTTTTCTTGTTTCTAGCAGCATCATCAACAATATTTTTCGCCATTTCTTTAATATCTACATCACTAATGGCTTCCTTGTCTTTTAAATAATCCTGAAACATTTTCGCAGACTTCTCTATTGCTCCTCCGTGAGAATCCCCTAATGTAAGAATTCCACCCGCTACTGCAACATTGAGTGCATTTCCGCCGGAAAAAATAGTCCTAGCGGCAACGGATGACGGCGTAGCAATACCGGCATCTATACACGAAACGAAAATAGCATCCAGCATTTTTGCCTCATTACGCGTTGGCATTTCACCCTTTAAAAGTAAAAAACAGACCTCAGCGTAAGATTTATTTCCAATTAAACTATCAAGGTTGTAACCTCTGATAAGAATCTTTCCGTCCTGGTTAGACGTAATGGCAGTCCGCCACTCTTTTTTAGAATTTATTTCGGACACAGGTATAACTCCTCTATCTAAAAATTTTAATATTATAAAAAAACCTTTTTCTACCTACACTCTATAATAATCATAATGTGCTGTACAGAGGCTTAATTTCATCAGAGGAACCATCCTTAAAATCCCTTTTAACCCCAAGTGAAATCAATGCATTAATAAGCTCATGATAAAACTTTGCAACCTTAATAGTACCCGTTTTTTCACCTACTTTTTCTAATATTTTTATCTTGTCGGTTGCCTTCCCCATACCCCTTTCTACAATTGCACCCGCATGTCCGAAGGAAACTCCATCCGGCATATTTTCCTGAAATACTCCTGCAACAAAAACGGCTAAGGGTTTAGTGTAACCACCATTAGTTACAAGTTCAGCAACCTGCTCTTCATACGTACCTCCAGGCTCACCCATTATGACGCAAGCCTGAACACTTTTATCCCTTTCCAACTCAGGCAAAATATCCGCAAAAGTCGTACATGCAATAACATCGCCGCCCACAGCCAAAGCCATATATATACCGAAGCCCCTTCTTTTTAACATTTCAGATGTAGTAACCGTAAGCCCGCCACTCTTTGAAAGGACTACAATAGAGCCGTCCCTAAAAGCAACACTAGGATCCTTACCCCCGATTGCACCTATTCTGCCAACAGATGGAACAAAACACCCTAAGGACGTTCCTCCTATGACAGTAACCCCTTTTTCTCTGGCAAGCTCGTATATTATAATGGAATCCCTAATAGGAACATGCTCCGTGACAATATATATTAATTTAATACCATTATCTATTAACTCATAAACAGCATCAAGCACTGATGTAGGAGGAACATATATTAGCCCAACATTCACCGACATCTTTAATTCTTTAATTTGTAAAGCATTATTTACGGTATCAAAAACGGGAACAGGACAGTCATCTCTCAGGACTGTTCCGCCCTTGCCCGGGGTTACGCCACACTTTACAATGCCGGGATAAAGTCTTTCGGATTCTATAACAACTTGAGATGCCTCTCTTCCCGTTATTCCGATTACTATAACTCCTGTGCCGTCATTCAAATATTTAGTGCCTTTCATGTTCTTAGTCTCCAATCATACAATATTTTTAGATGTTAAAATCTCGTAAAGTTTTTGCGGCGCCTCCGTAAGCGGAAGCTCCGAATCATATATTACAGCTTTAATGTTATTTTTTTTAAAGCAATCATTAAGCATCTTTAGCCCCTTCTCGTATTCAGGACCACTTCGCCTAACTACCCATACCAGTCCCTCTGGGAATATTCCGTCCTTTTTCATCTCTTCGATAGCAGATACAAGGCCTTCACCCAGCGTAACATCTATTCTCGTGTTACTCGCTGTTCCGCCACACACCAAAATGGCCTTCAAGCCAGGCTTTGAAAGGATAATTTTTGAAATTTTATTCATCTTTTCTGCCGGAGGGTTTCCGCCGATGTCAGTAAGGTTGGCAGGCTTTAAACCTAATGCAAAAACCGTCTCTGCAGTAATAGTCGAACCGCCACCCCCAAATGTCATAAGGCCGATATCTCCATCTAATTCAACATAGGAACCGGCTTTCCCCCTATGATCATCCCTGTCTATTAAATGTGCCGCAACCTCTCTTTTTGTGAGAGGCCTACCCATTGCGCCTCGAGCAGTATAGACTTTAGATGGAGCAATTCTTGCGTCATCATCTATCATGGTTACGGCATCTATAGCTAAAATCTTTTGTTTTCCAGAGTTTACCTTATCACCGGCAATTATTAGAGGATTGACCTCTAAAAGCCTTGATTCAGAATTCCAAAACCCCTTGTACATATTCGCAATAACCTCGGAAAGCTGCCTTAATACAGCCTTGTCATCAAATCCAATCTGCAACAAATGCTCCCTCACCTTGTACGGAAAAAGTCCTACAAGAGGATCTATCTCGAAAGCAAATATTTTAGATGGGTCTTGCTCCTCGATATCCATCCCACCCTGAAGTGAAATAGCAAAAACTGGACGCCTAGGTTTTGAAGAATATGAAAAACTCACATATATTTCCTTTATAATGAGTGCCTTTTCTTGTATAATAACGCTCACGGGTTTTTCTCCGTAAACTTCCGCCTCCATTAGTGCCAAAACATGCTCATTAGCCTCGTCTCCCGTATTGGCAAACTTGACGGCGCCAGCTTTCCCCCTTTTTCCCACAAGCACCTGAGACTTAATAACAACGTCTCCGTATTGTTCAACAAAATCAGATACATTTTGCCCAGGATGTTGAACAACTAAGTATTTTGGGGTAGGAACGCCATACTTCTTAAATATAGTGTCGTATGTTTCGTACTCGTAAAGTTTCATAAATAATAATCCCCTTGTTCTGTTTTACATATTTTCTGCAATTCTTTCAGCAAATTGCGAACATTTAACCTTTATAGAACCATCCATCTGCCTTGCAAGATCATAGGTAACATATTTCTGTTCTATTGTCTTGTTAAGCCCTTCTTCGACGCGGTCAGCAGCCTCGTTCCAACCCATATGTTTTAACATCATCACAGCCGATAAAATCAACGAAGACGGATTCGCCTTATCTTGATTTGTATATTTAGGAGCACTTCCGTGCGTTGCTTCAAAAACGGCTATCGTATCGGACATATTAGCACCCGGCGCCATGCCAAGCCCGCCTACTTGGGCGGCTAAAGCGTCAGACATATAATCACCGTTAAGATTAGGTAAGGCTAAGACAGAATATTCGTCGGGACGCAAGAGTCCTTGTTGAAACATGGAATCGGCAATCCTGTCTTTTATTATTATTTTGTCCGTAGGACCGGTAACATCGCTTTCAAAAACCACCTTATCACCGAACTCGGACTTTGCAATTTCATAGCCCCAATCCTTGAACGCTCCTTCGGTATATTTCATGATATTGCCCTTATGAACTAAGGTAACATTAGATTTATTATTGTCTATAGCATACTGAATAGCCTTCTTAACAAGTCTTTGTGATGCGAAACGCCCCATCGGTTTTATTCCTATAGCAGCATCATCTCTGATTTTTCCTTTTACATTAGGATCTAAATCTATCAAAAAATTTCTGAGTTTTTTTACCTCTTCACTACCTGACATAAATTCTATGCCGGCATAAATATCTTCTGTGTTTTCCCTATATATAACCATATCTACTTTTTCAGGATGTTTGACCGGCGAAGGTATTCCTTTATAATATTTTACCGGCCTGACACAAGCGAAAAGATCAAGCTTCTGACGAATAGTCACATTTAATGATCTAAATCCCCCGCCTATCGGTGTGGTCAACGGACCTTTAATACTTACGGCATATTCCTTAAGTGCCATCAATGTATCCTCAGGCAGATACTGTCCTTCTCCATATTTTCCAATCGACTTCTCGCCCGCATAAATCTCAAACCAATTAATATTTTTTTTACCGCCGTAGGTTTTTTTAACAGCCGCATTAATTACGATACGCATAGCTCTGGTCAAATCTGCCCCGATCCCGTCACCTTCGATAAAAGGGATAATAGGGTCATCTGGAACTTCAAACTTGTTTGGTCCTAAAACCTTAATCTTCGAACCCTCTTTGGGTTCCTTAATCTTTTGATATGATGCCACGAACTACCTCCTCGTAATCCACCTAAGTTAATGTTGAAAGAATCAAAATTTAAACTCCGGATATTATAGTAAAACATCTTTTTAAAATCAAGTAAAAAGTAAAATTACTTAGTTTATATGAATAGAGACAGCTCTATTTGAACTCTTCAAATGAATTCACGAAGGCACTAAACAATAATGGGCCGGAAGAGAAAAATAGACCACTGCTTTGCGCCATGACTTCAGAATAAGCATTAGAACAATATTTACTTTTTGTGCCCTTCATCGCTGTCGAATATCCACAAAACGGCACCGGCTCAGGCGTATGTTTTTTAAGTTCTACGCGGTTATAATGATCGGGCGATATCATTATAGTGTATTCATTATATTTCTTAAGGCCTTCAACAACCCCGCCAACAATAAATTTATCGAAATCCTCTATAGCTTTTATTTTATTTGATATATTTCCCTCGTGAGATGCCTCATCGGGGGCTTCGACATGTATATAGACAAAATCACCTGATTTTAACGACTCCATGCCATGAATGACCTTACCCTTGTAATCGGTATCAAGATATCCCGTCGCTCCCGGAACATTCACGACATCAAGCCCTGCATATTTTCCGATACCTTTTACTAAATCTACAGCAGAGATAACCGAACCGTCTATGCCATAAATCTCCTTCATAGGCGGCATAGACGGTTTATATCCCTGCCCCCACAACCATATGGAATTTGCGGGTAATTTACCCATCTGTATCCTTTTTAAATTTTCGGGGTGATTATTAAGGATAACGCCCGCTTTTTCCATAATATCCAATATTTCCTTGCTACCGGTACCATACGGAAGATACTCGGCAATGTTTAAGTCTGGTATATCATGTGGAGCAACCGTATTTAACCCATCTACATTTATATTGCGCACTGTCATTAAGTGTCTATAACTAACGCCGGGATAGAAATTAACCCTATCATTCCCTAATTCCTTTTGAAATGTTTGCATTATTTTAGCGGCGCTCTCCGTATCTATATGACCGCCCGAGTAATCTTTCATTATCTTATTGCCTTTCTCTTCCGATATATTGACAAAATTAAGCCTGAATGCAACATCCTCTGCCCCAAGCTTAACCCCCATACTCGCCGCCTCTAACGGTGACCTTCCTGTATAATATTTGACCGGATCGTATCCCAATATAGACATTGAGCCTATATCACTCCCAGGCAGACAGCTGTCGGGAATAGTTTTTATCAGACCGGTAACCCCATTGCTTGCAATATTATCCAGATTCGGGGTATCGGCAGACTCCATGGGGGATTTCCCGCCAAGCTCTCTTAGCGGAAAATCCGCCATGCCGTCTGGGCATAAAATAACATACTTATGATTATTCATATGTATAAAATAATCCTCCCAATAATTTTATGGTTTATAATTGTAATTTACGGCTCAGGCTAATCCCATGACCTTTAACACGGAACGCTTGTCACAACTGACAACAAGCGGTTCTTTAGAAACCTTTATCGCATTTCCGGGATCCTTAAGTCCGTGACCCGTCAGCGTCAGGACGCAAACATCACCTTTATTAAAAAAATCTCTGTTATTTAATTTAATAAGCCCTGCGAGCGTTATAGCAGAAGCCGGTTCACAAAATACACCTTCACTTGAAGCCAACATAGAATAAGCCTTTAATATCTCTTCGTCACTGACAGCTTCTATTACACCTCCAGAATTGTCTCTCGCGGCGACGGCTTTTTGCCAGCTTGCAGGATTACCTATTCTTATAGCGGTTGCAACAGTGTGGGGCTCTTTAACTATATGATCTAAAACTATCGGCGCAGCACCCTCTGCCTGAAAACCAAGCATTTTAGGTAGATTGTCTACCTTCCCCGCTTTAAAATATTCATTATATCCGTTCCAATATGCGGTTATATTTCCGGCATTTCCAACGGGAAGAATATGGTAATCTGGGGCGAAACCAAGCTCATCAATAATCTCAAAGCTGGCGGTCTTCTGACCCTCAAGCCTATATGGATTTACTGAATTAACAAGCGTAACATCATATTCGCTTGCAATTTCTCTTGTAATAACCAGAGCCTCATCAAAATTACCCTGTATCTGTATAACAATAGAGCCGTGGGCAAGTGCCTGAGAAAGCTTACCAGAAGCAATCTTTCCTTCCGGAATCAGGACGAACGACTTTATACCGGCCCTTGCGGCATAAGCAGAGGCGGAAGCGGAAGTGTTTCCCGTAGAAGCGCAAATAACGGCCCTAGAGCCTTCTGACACAGCCTTGGAGACGGCCATAGTCATGCCCCTATCCTTAAACGAACCGGTCGGATTTAATCCCTCATACTTGAAATATATTTTTAAATCAGGATTTATAAGTTTATAAATGTTTCTTGACTTTATTAAAGGGGTATTGCCTTCCAAAATGGTAATAATATGCTTGTTGTCTATTTCGGGCAAAAACTCCCTATATCTTTTTATTATCCCATCATAACTCGGCACTATCAAGATTCCTCCACTTTTTTACACATCCCTCGTAACTCTTATACCTATGATCAAAAAATAAAAGCTAGTTGACACTGTCCTCTATCCTTAAAACAACGGTTTTTGCGGAAACCGC
The DNA here is from genome assembly GCA_964631685.1 of uncultured Actinomycetes bacterium. GTDB lineage: Bacteria > SZUA-79 > SZUA-79 > Acidulodesulfobacterales > Acidulodesulfobacteraceae > Acidulodesulfobacterium. Next base: position 36,449 of record CAZVZU010000009.1, read on the forward strand.
ATCAAGTTTATCACACAATCTTACGCTTTCAAACAAGTCTTCTTCATTGGCATCATGAGTTGTGATAACTATTGGAACAGAGCCTTCCACCTTTCTGCCCTTTTGGATCATAGAACTTATACTGATAGAATTTTCACCCAATATGCCGGATATCTTTGATAGAACACCGGGCTTATCCATAGCCGAAAATCTAAGATAGTACCTTGAAATTATCTCATCTTTGCGTCTGACTTTAAGTCTATTAATATTTTCCGGAACGACAAAATTAGGATGATTATCCTTGTTAATAATTTTACCGGCTATCTCCATTAAATCCCCCATTACAGCGCTTGCAGTATGATTACCACCTGCGCCATACCCTATGAGACTTAAATTACCAGCATATTTTGCGTTTAGGAAGAATGCGTTCAACACGCCGTCAACATTCGCCAATAGGCTTGAAGACGGAATGAGAGTGGGATGAACCCTTATCTCCACTCTAGAATCCTCATTTTTGATTATGCCGAGAAGTTTTATTGTATAACCAAGCTCTTTAGAAAAGTTAATATCCAAAGGGCTTATATCTTTTACGCCCTCCATTATAACATCTTTCATGGATAAACTCTTGGAAAAAATAAGCCTGCCTAAAATAACAAGCTTATGAGCACTGTCTACACCGTTTATATCCAGCAAAGGGTCTGCCTCGGCATACCCTTTTTCTTGTGCTCTTTTTAAAACATCCTCAAATTTTCCTCCGTCTTTTGTCATTTTTGAAAGAATAAAATTAGATGTTCCATTAATTATGGAATAAACTGACTTTATATAATCCCCAGAGAGACCGTCTTTTACCGCTCTTAAAATAGGTATTCCGCCCCCGACCGCCGCTTCAAATCCCATATGAACATTCTTATCTACACACCGGCTAAATATTTCTTCGCCATGTTCTGCCAAAAGAGCCTTATTTGCTGTAATAATATTTTTTTTGTTACCTATTGCCCTTATTATGAAATCTTTGGCCGGATTAATGCCGCCCATCAGCTCTATGACGATATCTATGTCCTTATCTTCCAATATCTCGTCTATATTTTTGACCAATAATCCTTTTATATTCTCGGGAACAGGATGATTGCTTCCCCTTGTAAATATTTTGCTTATATTGACGGGGGCAGAAAAAAGAGAATCAATTCTTTTTTTTCGTTCACTAAATATATGATATAAACTTGAAGCAACCGTTCCGAAACCTAAAAGCCCTATGTTAATCCCTTTTTTCATATTTATTTATAACTCCTTATTAAAGTATTCTTCATCATGGATGAAGCGTTTCACTCCCTTAGATGCTTGCTTTATGCGCATTTCATTCTCGACTAACGCAAGACGGACATATTCATCGCCATATTCACCAAATCCGATACCCGGAGAAACGGCTACCTTTGCCTTATCTAATAACAATTCAGAAAATTTGAGCGACCTGATTCCAGCATTCAAAAACTGTTCCGGTATCTTTCCCCAAACAAACATCGTTGCCTTCGGATGCTCAATGCTCCATCCTGCCTTTTCAAAGCTTTTTATTAAAACATCCCTTCTTTTTTTATAGTGCAAAACCATTTCGGAAATTGCATCATGCTTCATTTCTTCGTTTAAAGCAATAATGGAAGCTATCTGGATAGGCTGAAACATTCCATAATCAAGATAGCTCTTAATCCTCGAAAGCGCATTTATTAAAAACTTATTGCCTATGGCATATCCAACCCTAAAACCTGCCATGCTGTAGCTTTTGGACATTGAAAAAAACTCCACCCCAACATCTTTGGCACCTTTAGCCTGCAAAAAACTTGGGGACTTATAACCGTCAAATGTTAGATCGGCGTATGCATTATCATGGATTATATATATACCATTATCCTTTGCAAAATCAACTAATTTTTCAAAAAAATCTAATTCCACAGTTATGGTTGTCGGATTGTGTGGAAAATTCAGTATTATAACCTTAGGCTTGGTGCGCGTCTGTTTTAGCGCCGTCATAAGATTTTCAAAAAAATCCTCTCCCTGAACAAGCGGCACACTTTTTACCTCTCCACCTGCAATAACAACACTGTAAGCATGAATAGGATAAGTCGGACTCGGTACAAGAGCGATATCCCCCTTGTCTATAATTGCAAGCATTAAATGGCTTAATCCCTCTTTTATACCCATAGTAACTATAGCTTCACTGTCAGGATCAATATCCACATTATAATTTCTTTTATACATACTGGCTATGGCAAGCCTAAGCTTATAAATCCCGCGAGATACAGAGTATCTGTGATTCTTAGGATTTTTAGACGCCTCCACCAATTTTTTTATTATGTAATTAGGAGTGGGTGAATCTGGATTACCCATTCCTAAATCTATGATATCGTCTCCACGTTTTCTAGCCTCCATTTTCAGCTTGTTAACTTCCGCAAAAACATAAGGAGGAAGCCTTTTAATGGTTTCGAAATCTTCTATCATTACAATACTCCTCTATTTGTAGATCCCCATCACCCCTGCCTGCGCCGGAAACATGCTTTGATAAACATATACGCAACCATAGGCAGAAACAATATATTAATTTTTGAAACATCTTAACAGTTCTTGCCGGCAACCTTGGATCTAACCCGTTTAACCCACCGAAGCATGCTTGAATAATTTCTCAGCACCAAAAGAACTTCTAACGAGCGGGGCAGAAAAGACATTTTCAATCCCTGCTTGTTTTGCATAATTTTTATATTCAATAAATTTCTTTAAAGGAACGAACCTTTGAACAGGTATGTTTTGAAGAGACGGTCTTAAATACTGCCCAATGGTGAGAAAATCAACTCCGCTTACCGCAAGGTCATTTATTGTCTTAAGGACCTCATCGTCGCTTTCGCCAAGACCAACCATAATTCCGGATTTTGTAATGATGTCCGGTCGTTTTTTCTTTATGTTTTTTAATATATCCAGAGACCGTCCATAAGAACTTGATGGCCTAATCTTCCCATACAATCTGCGGACTGTTTCTATGTTGTGGCCAAAAATACTTATCCCGCTGTCCGCAACATCCATAATCGCTCTCTCATTGCCGTTAAAATCGGATGTCAAAACCTCAACGGTTGAACAATTGCAGTCTTTCTTGATCGCATTAACCGTTTTAACGATTATATCTGCCCCGCCGTCGTCTAAATCATCTCTTGTAACCATTGTAATTACAGCATGTCTTAGTCCAAACGATTTTACTGCATAGGCTATTCTCTGCGGTTCCGAGAGATCTAAGGAAGAATACCCTTCAATATGGCCTATATTACAAAAGGGACACTTTCTCGTGCATTTATCCCCAAGCAATAAAAAAGTAGCTGTTTTATTTGAAAAACAAAGGCTAAGGTTGGGACATCTCGAAGAAGAACAAACGGTATTAAGATTCTTTTCCTTAATTATTCTAGATATCTTCGAAATATCTTTTTTGGTCTTTATTCTTAGAATCTCATTTCTTAAATAGTCAGGAAGCCTATTATCCACTTTATAAAAAAAAATAAATAAATTTGTTAAACTAGAATTATAATATATGTGTAGGGTAAATGTCTAATTGTTTATATCATAATATCCAAATAAATTTCAATTATTATTTTGTTTATGGAAAATTATAAAGACTTTCAATACATGAAATTAGCATTAAAGGAAGCTACTAATGCTTATGATTGCAATGAAGTACCGGTTGGCGCCATTATTGTTAAGGACGATAGAATAATTGCATCATCTTTTAATTCTATGGAAAAGGGTAAGTCATGTATCATGCATGCAGAAATAAGGGTAATCTTAGAAGCACAAAAAAAACTTGATAATTGGAGACTTACCGATTGTTCTCTGTATGTAACCCTTGAGCCCTGTCTTATGTGTTGCGGCGCTATGATTTTGTCAAGAATAAAAAGATTAATCTATGGCGCAAAAGATCCCAAGACGGGAGCAGTAAATTCGCTTTACAGCACCCTTAACGACAAAAGGCTTAACCATAATGTCGATGTATTATCAGGCATAATGGAATTAGAATCGTCTCGCCTATTGAAAGGCTTTTTTAAGGGCAAGAGATGTAACTAGTGAACTCTGGAAAAACCTATGATCACCATGATAATCATTATAAGTATATATACCCTTAAAAGCCAAAATGTAATTTTTAACCAACCACTCAACTCTGCCCTTTTAAGTGGAATTTTATTGTAATCTACAAGCCCTTCATTCTTGACAAACTCATCCCAGTCTTCATCTAGATTAACTTTTTTTGTAATCTTACTTGTGTTCATATTGCCTCCGTTCATTAAAGCTTACAATAAAATTAACCAAAAATGTGCGGAAAAATAACCGTTAATCCGTACAATCCATTCATTACTATAAGAAACCCGACTATAACAAAAGCAGATATATTTTGCCATGGTCTGTTAGTGTATTTACCCATTATCTCTTTATCATTCAGTAATAATAATAAAAACATCATAGCCGCGGGCATAAAAATTGAGGCTATCACCTGAACGGTTAAATTTAAAAACCCCAGTGGGACATTTGGTATAAGAACTATGCCTCCTGCAAATATGATACTTATAAGCCCCGGAAGATAAAAATACCAGCCTTTATGTGGCGGAAGATTTATGCTTTTAGGCCATCCGAAGGCCTCGCCCATAGCCCATGAAGTACTTGCAGAAATTGCTATTGCGGCTATAAGACCAGCCTCTACAAGCCCTAATGCAAATAATTTCATAATGAGAGGACCCATTTTTAATGAAATAACGGAAAGAATACTCTGAATATCTAAATTAATAGTATTATTTGTTCCATAAACTATTGAGCCAGTTATTATAATTATTGCGATAGCGACTATTACCATGATAAAAGAACCTATAAATGTGTCTATCTGGCCGTCTCTAATATCTTTAACGGTCAACCCTTTATCGACAACAGAAGATTGCTGAAAGAATAGCATCCACGGGGCTATAGTCGTTCCCAGATTTGCCAGAACCACGTATATAAAGAGTGATGTTATCCCGCCGGGTATGTGCCATGCGGTAAAACTTTTTCCTATGATTTCCCAGTGAAGATGCGGAACAAAAAAGACTATCGGAATAAAAATCAAATTAAATGCTGCGATGCTAAGACTAATCCACTCCCACGTAAAATAGCGTAAAAAAAGCTGAATTGAAGCGATAACTATGATTGCAGTGATTGACGAGATTACAGGCGACACACCAAAAACACCCATGCCTAGCGTGATACCGATAAACTCTGTTATTAATGTTAATATGTTTGCTACAACAAGGTCAATGATACTAAATAATCCCCAAAATTTTCCATACCTCTTCCATATCATTTCGGCGTGGCCTCTATGTGTCACGGCGCCTAATCTCACAGTCATTTCCTGAACAATGTAGGCAACTGGAAGCATTAAAATCATAAATGGAATAAAAAAGCCTATTCCAAATAGAGAGCCGGTTTGCGCGTATGTTATAACCCCACCCGCATCGTTGTCGGCAATCATAACTAAAATTCCGGGACCTATTAACGCAAGTAACAGGCAAAGCCTAGAAAAGTAGCCATATTTTTCTCTCATAAGCTGAACCTTAAGACGTTCAACCGCTCTCAGCTTTATGTCAATGGGGAGCTCATCAAGCTTCTTTTTGTAACGCTTCAATTTTCACCTCCGTATTCTAAAAACTACCTTAATAACTCAAGGATATCGTTATATTACATAAACTCGCACTTCATTAGTAATTTTTTAGGAGAAAAAGGATTAAAAGAAACAATACTGCGTGGATTTTATGGACTTTTATCTCTTAATATTTTTTCTCTCTTTATTGATAATTTTAGCACCCATATGAAAATGAAAGAGAGAAATATTAAAAGACAATGCAAGGCATAGCCGGTATGAGATATATATCTTTAATATTTCAATTCTTTAAACAATGTGCTAAAATTATCATTCTTTTTTTTAAGCAATCACCATGATCGCCCACATTACAGCTACTACTGTCAGGTTCACTTCGCATAAATAACTCCAAACTAATATTTTATTTATTTGTTCAATATGAATAACAAACGATTTTAGATTATGCTATTTGCTACATCCATGTCAAGCCCAAAATCGCAGATAAAAAACATCAACCCATTTTATACGGACGGTTGACACTTTACATTTAAGGGACGGGCTCAAATCTGCCCGTCCCTTTTAATATTTATATCTACTATAATCTATATTAATGCCATAAAAGCAACACTAACGGAACTATCAAAATAGTGAAAATATTTACTACCTTTATCATCGGATTAATAGCAGGTCCCGCTGTATCCTTGTACGGATCGCCTACCGTATCACCAGTCACGGCAGCCTTATGAGCTTCACTGCCCTTTCCGCCGTACAAACCCTTTTCTATGAGTTTTTTTGCATTATCCCATGCTGCTCCGCCACTTGTCATTGAGATAGCGACAAAAAGTCCCGATATAATGGTCCCTAATAAGATCCCACCAAGAACCTGGGGCCCAAGTGTTAAACCAAATATTATAGGACCTGCAATTGGAATAAATGCCGGTAAAATCATCTCTCTAAGCGATGATTTGGTAACTATATCCACACACTTACCATATTCCGGTTTAGTCTTACCTTCCATAATGCCTGGTATTTCTTTAAATTGCCTTCTAACTTCATTAACAATATCCCCTGCCGCTTTTCCAACAGCTTTCATTGCAAGAGATGCAAAGAGGTATGGGAACAGCGCTCCGAAGAATAGTCCGATTAAAACCCCGGGCTGCGAAATGGAAAATGAAACATGCTTGCCACCTTGTTCGATCAACTGCGCAAATTCTCCGAATAACACGATCGCCGCAAGTGCTGCAGAACCAATCGCATATCCTTTTGTTACAGCCTTTGTAGTATTTCCTACTGCGTCGAGTGCGTCGGTAGTATCCCTAACTTCTTCAGAGAGTCCGCTCATCTCTGCAATACCACCGGCGTTATCGGTGATAGGACCAAACGAATCAATTGCTATAATCATCCCAGCCATTGAGAGCATACTGGACACGGCAATAGCAATACCGTAAAAACCTGCAAGTTTATAAGAAATAAGAATACTAAATGCAATTACTATAGCGGGCAGTGCCGTTGCCATTTGACCAACTGCCAACCCCGCTATAATATTCGTTCCATGCCCCGTGGTAGATGCTTTCGCAATCGTTTTGACGGGAGAAAAGTTTGTCGATGTAAAATAATCAGTAATAACTATTATCAACCCTGTTAAAACAAGACCTACCATAGCTGAATAGAAATAGTTTATAGGTGCATATGTTCCAACACCTTGCATAAAACTCATCGTAAAGAAATAATAAATTATGGCCGAAAGTACACCCGTAACAATTATGCCCTTGTATAAGCCCTGCATAATTTTCTCTTTGGTTGGTGCGCTCACGAAAAAAACTCCGATTATTGAAGAAAACACTGCAATGCCTCCAAGAATCAACGGATAAAGAACTGCCTTCATCCACTCATTGTCGCCCTTACCGTGAAAAAGAGAAAATGCTATGAGCATAGACGCTATAATGGTAACAGCAAACGTTTCAAACACATCCGCCGCCATTCCGGCACAATCACCTACATTATCACCCACTTGGTCTGCTATAACAGCAGGATTCCGCGGATCATCTTCTGGTATGCCCGCCTCAACCTTACCTACTAGATCTGCTCCAACATCCGCCGCTTTAGTATAAATACCGCCGCCCAGTCTCGCAAAGACACTTATAAGACTACACCCAAAGGCATATCCTATTAATGAATTCATAACACCGTCGATACCCGCTACTGCATAAGCTACCATCGAAAACAGTGATATTCCTAAAACCCCAAGACCCAATACCATAAGTCCTGTAACCGAGCCTCCTTTAAAGGCAAACTGTAATGCCGGTTTGATGCCCTTTTGGGCTATAGCTGCCGTCCTTACATTTGCGCGTACCGCATTAAACATCCCCAAATAACCCGCTAGGGCTGACAGGATAGCGCCAAGCAAAAAACCCGATGCTGTTAAAATTCCAAATTGCGGTACCCAGATTCCTCCTATGAGTATCAATACAAAAATGATTATTCCGACGATAGCAACAGTTTTATACTGTCTGTTAAGAAAGGCAGTAGCGCCTTCCTGGATTGCTCTCGCAATCTGTTTCATCTTTTCGGAACCCTCATCATGCTTTAGCGCCCATACAGTAATAGTTATGCTGTATATAACCGCCACTATACCGGCAATGATCCCGAAAATCATAGTGCCGTAAAAGACATTCATAATCAACCCCCTAGTTAAAATTTAATGAGTTTAAAATTAAGCAACTGTTCGCTATGCCTTTTCTACTTTTTTAGCCTTTTCTTTTATGTTTGCAAAATAAATTGCAACAGGCCTATATGCCAGATGTGACCATTTTGAAAATGGAACCTCCACAACCAGCATAGGAAATAAAATCAGCAAATGAACCAAATAAATATAAAATATCCATGAGATAGGAAAGTCGTACACGATAACCGCACGCAATATAATTCCTGTAAGAGCGGTTAAAAAAAGCAGTACAATAAACATCCAGTCAGTATGATGAGAAAACTTACTTCTTTCTATCTTTTTAGTAAATCTTTTGATTATGAAATAAACGGTACCGAACAACAGCCCGATGCTCGCAAAATAATCAAATAATATTATATGGAGGAAAGGAAGACTATTTTCGCCCTGAAACCAATCCAAAAATACAACTATTCCAATAAATAAAGCAACATAACTTATCATAAGAAAAAGATGAGTCAGCCAGAAATTATACTTTCCTTTTGCAAGTTTTTTGAAAAAGGATTCCTTATCGTCATCACATTTGGCATACTTGTATTGTGTAAAAAAGTTAAAAATCAGCGACCATGCCTCAGTAAAATAAAGGCCTATAGGTACCTTTATACTTTTATCGCTCAAAACGGTCTTGTTGTACATATTAAATATAAAAGACGTAAGAAATGCTCCGAGAAATACAGTCATTGGCCAATCAAAGAAGTAATCTATTTTTTCTGCGGGAACCGCTTGGCTCAGGGAAACCCCATTCGCTGGCGACAAGCCGAAAAGTATAGCCCACACGATTAATACTACCAATGCAACGATAAATAACGCGATATACTCTGCATACTTGGATTTATATAAGAGCTTAGATATTCCCGTCCAGTCGTAAGCGCTTATCATAAAACGTCGAAGCGACATCATTAGCTCGCCCGGCTCAGCCTTTCTTGGGCAATTTTTAGAACATTCCCCGCAATAGTAGCACAGCCATGGATTTAAATCTCCGACTAATTCGTCCTTTAAACCCCAGCCTGCCAATATCATCTCTCTTCTGGGAAATGGCCTGTCTTCTGTTGATAGCGGACAAACTGCAGAACAAGTGCCACACTGAAAACATTTCTTAAAATTGCTTTCACCCACATTTTTTATATAACTGATCAGCTCATTGTCGGGTTTTATACTTTTTTTTTCCAAACCAACCTCCTTTTAATAATCCCTATATTACAGATTGCAACCTGCGTAACTTTATTTTTCATCAAAAACCCTTATACGGGTTTGGTTCAAACGATTTTATCGTATTCACAAAGTCATCCACGATTCCGGGTAACTTTACATAGTCTGAAAGCTCAAGTTGAACCTGTTTTACTCTTTCAGGTTCCAATGCAAGCCTGTTTAATGTTTCTTGAAGATTTTCCATCCTATAAGACGCAAGTTCAGAACCCTTAATAAAATGACACTGATAGTCATCCCCGTACTTACATCCTAATAACAATATGCCGTCTATGCCTTTAGAAAGGGCGTCTGCATACCATACGCTATTTACAGAACCAAGACATCTGACGGGTATAACCCTAATATTTGACGATAATCTTGACTTATTAAGACCTAATATATCAATCGCCGGATAGGCATCATTTTCACATGCAAATACCAATATCCTGTAATTTTCATCGGATGGTTCTTCTGGAACATAAATGCTTTTTATCATGGAAGCAACGATATCCGGAGAATAATTTTTAAAAGAGATAATTCTCACCGGACAAGCACCCATGCAAACACCACATCTTCTACACCTTTCAGGATTCGGCTTAGGCGTCCCTTTTTCATCCTCATCTATGGCCCCGAACGGACACTCCTCTGTACACCTCTTGCATTGTGTGCATCTTGATAAATCAAAAACCGGATATGTCATATCGTTTGAACGCGGGTGAACAGCCCTACCCTTTGACGTCTGTTCAATGCATTGAATTGCCTTTAATGTAGCCCCTCTCGCATCTTCTACGGAAAAAACAGTATCCATTGGCGCCCTTAAGGAGCCAGCAGGATATATTCCTGTTCTTCTTGATTCGTAAGGAAAACAGATAAAGTTAGAGTCCGGAAACCCATAAGCAAGCTCCGGCATCTCTTTGCCTTGTCTGTATTCAAGATTCAGTATTCCTTTTCTATTGAGCATAACAGATGAACTGTCCGCCGGAGCTACTGCGCAAGAATCGCCGCCTGACTCCGTTTTTATCTCAATATCAGTAATAACATCACCAGAATTCGGAACCATTCCTGCCGCCAATACCAACATGTCGACACTTATATCAACGTCCCCACCAAAAAGAGTATCTTTCACTTTTAGTTCAATGGCATTATTGCTCTCATTAAACGAGACATCAGAGACTTCCCCTTTTACCAAGAATATACCTTCATCATCCTGCATTTTTCTATAAAAATTTTCGTATTCGCCGAGCGTCCTAATATCTTTATAGATTATATAAACATTTGCATCCGGATTATTTTTTCTGAATAATGCCGCTTCCTTAAGCGAAGACATACAGCATACGGTTGAACAATAAGGCAAGTGATTTTCATCTCTTGAACCAGCACACTGTATAAAAGCGACCGATTTCACATCTTTACCATCGGACTTTCTTCTCACTATAAAATTTTCATCCTTACCGTCTTTATATAGATCCGAATAGAGCTCTTCAAGTTCCACATTGGTCAGGATATCCGGCGTTAATCCATAACCCAGATAGCCAAGCTTGTTAGCTTCATATGGCTTCCAGCCTGTGGCAACAACGATTGCCCCGATCTCTTCATTTTTTACGTCCCCAGCCAAAGATTCAATATCTACGCTAAACCTGCCTGGCGCACCGGAGATATTTTTTACCTTGGAATCCATATAAATCTTTATTTTATTCGAACTCTCAACATCTTTTATGAGTTCATCCATTCCCGCTTTTATATGAATATTTTTGTCGAACGGAGGCTTTGTTTCCCATGTTTTATATTTTGAGTAGGGGAATCCACCTAAATGTGATCCTTTTTCTACCAGTACAACATTATAGCCGGTTCTTGCAGAGTTTATTGCGGAATTAAGCCCTGTTACCCCGCCGCCTACTACCAGAACAGTTTTATTCAGCTCCTGCACAAGAGGCTCAGGACATTCTGATTTCTTAGCTCTGGCAATACCCATGGAGATGTAATCTTCGGCAAGCATCTGTGTGTTGTCGTCATTTGGAGGGCTCACCCATATTACATGTTCTCTGATATTAACCCTTTCGGTATGAATTTTCAGCGGATCAAAATTAAATACATCCTGCTTTGCCCTCATTGAACAAGCTACTATAACCACTTTATTAATAGAATTTTCTTCTATGTCTTTTTTGATAAGATTTAAACCCTCTTCCCCGCATAGAAACTCGTTACTAACGCAAACCTGAGGTTTGTAAGAATCTTTGGCGCCGTTTATTAATTTTTCGACATTAAGACTCTTTCCGATATCGCAACCTGAACAGATATAAACCCCTACATTATTATCCATTATTACCCCTTTTTACAAATAAATCTTTCAATCTTTATAAACCGACCAATACATATCATTAAATAGCGAAAAATTTAAATATTCCAAAAAAATCGCAAACAATTTTTTATTGCTTAATTGAATCTTAAACTAACAGGCAATAGTACTATCCGTTATTATTCTTATAATCGTACTGCAAAATTGAAAGCGCTGAAGATGTTGCGGACTGACCAGACATATAGACATCCAGAGGAAATTTCGCAACACCGGCAGAAAAAATACCGTTTAATTCATCTTGATTAAATATGAAACCGTTCTCATCTACATCTATACTTATGTCTTTATCAATCTTTATGTTATGCAAATCATCTTTGATATTTGGCACCATACCGACCGCCAAGACAACCATCTCTGCTTTTACCTTCATTTTTTTTCCTGAGAGTATATCTTCGACATCGAGTATGAGGTCACCTGTTGATGTTTCTTCTGAAATTTTTCCAACAACACCCTTATTGAACTTTATGTTTTCATCGCTAATGGCTTTATTGAGAAATTTTTCGTATCTTCCCTGAGTCCTCAAATCGATATAAAAAATGGTCGGATTTGAAGAAGGATTTTTTTCTCTCAGATAGAGAGCCTGTTTTAATGAAGCCATACAACAGACCGCTGAGCAATAAGGAAGATGGTTTTCGTTTCTAGATCCGGCGCATTGGATAAATGCGACATTACTTACCTCCTTATTATCGGACGGCCTTGATATTTTACCACTTGTTGGGCCGTTGTCAGATGCCAACCTCTCCATCATTACGTTCGTGATGACATTTTTAAATTTACCAAAACCTAAATTGTCTAATCTCTCAACTTCATAAGGCTTCCAGCCTGATGCAAAGATAACGCTATCAACCTTAAGTTCAAGAACGTTTTCACTGGCATCAAGGTTAACTGCACTATATTTACACACATCTACGCATTTTTTGCATGAAGAAAATTTACAATATTTTTCATCTATAGTAAATTTTGATGGAAATGCTGATAAATTGGGAAGATATATGGCTTTTGTCGAATCCATATCATAGTTGAAATCATTCGGCCTATTTTCAGGACAAACCTTCGTGCATTCGCCACATATAGTACAATTGTTGTTTATAAACTGCGGCTTTTGTCGAATCTTAACTACATATCCCGAACCGGCACTATCTTTGCTGATCTCTTCAACCATTGAGGAGACAAAAAACTCTATGTTCCCCCCTGCAGACGACTTAATCCGCTTAGTATTTATCTCAAATCCACAAAATGGCGGACACAATTTCGGAAAATACTTGTACATCTGTAACACTCTTCCGCCGATATAAGGTTTTTTTTCGATAACATAAACCTTTTTATTCGTTGCCTCGGTAATTTCAAGAGCAGCAGAAACTCCGCTGTGACCTCCACCGATTATGAGAACCGGGCTTTCGTTATTTGACTCGTTCAACTTTAGATCTCCATTACCATTTTAATTAATTACTACATGCCTATCCATCTTACCTCTCCCCTTTTTACAAGAGAAAGGCAAGACAAAGGCTATATTAATTTTTTGGAACTAACTCAATGTAAGGTTTTTTGAACAATTCGGGTTGTCCCGTAGTTTTATTAATCTTGGAATTAACAAATAATTTCCAATTTTTTTCATCTAATTGAGGACGATCAGTTCTGTAATAGAACCCAGGGTATCTGGTTTCTTCCCTATATAATACGTGCCGCAAATGGAGTTCTCCGACAACCGACCTATGATAGTTCTCCCATGCTCTCATTAATTCGTGTAAATTTGAAGCAGCAAGCTTGGACGAATCTTCTTTAAGCTTATTCAGAAGTTCTAATCCTCTCAATAGGTTTGCTTCGCTTGTTCTGTAGAACGTGGAAGTACCGGCAACATACTCATCCATCAGTTTGTTCAATCTGAAAAGATACAGTCTCGGTTTAATATAATTCGGATTAATATCCGGCTCTGTTGAATAATTCTTGAACTTCTCAAAAGTAATCATTGGTCCGTATATTTTTTCTGCAAGAACCTTATTGTCGGTATGTACCGTAGGAGCGTAACCTGAATCATCTAATATAAACCTTACGGCAGATTTTGCAGCAATCCTTCCCTCTGCATAGGAGCCTGATGAAAATTTATGCCCGGAAGCTCCGACGCCATCTCCGCCCGTGAAAAGACCGTTGACTGTTGTCATACGATTATAGCCCCACTGATATTCCTTTGGTGAAAGATCAGAAGGTCCACTTACCCACATTCCGCATGCACCTGAATGTGAACCAAGAAAATATGGCTCTGTGGGCATAACTTCCGAATTCGTCTCTGCAGGATCAATGTCCATTGCTGCCCAAAGCCCAGCCTGTGAAACCGTCATATCAAGGAAATCTTCCCATGCATCAGCTTCTAATGATTTTTTCCTTTTTTCAGGAAGCGTCTCAAAAAGTGCCTTCATGGCGCCTGAAGTATTCATATAAAACGGACCATTTCCTTCCATCCAATCCTTTAACATTACATGGTTCCAAAGACATGTCGCCGGAATCTTCGCTTGACCGTACGGAGGAAAATCCTTAAGCATATCTCCCCACTTTTGCATATAGTCCTCGCCATGCGCATTTAGAACCCTTGATTTAAAGAGGGTGAACCATGCTCCTACAGGACCATAGCCATCTTTGAATCTGTTAGGAACAAATCTATTTTCCATGGTTGTCATCTCTGCCCCTGCTTCATATCCCATTGCATAGGTAGAACCTGCATTCCATATTGCATACCATGTTCTCCCCATACCTTCTGCCTGCGATCTGGGCCTAAAGACGTTGACTGCGCCGCCGCATGCCATGATGACAGCTTTTGCCTTAAATATGTAAATCTTAGCATCTCTCAAACTGAAACCGATTGCTCCTGCAACCCTATTCTCATGTTTTTCGTCCATGAGAAGTTCCGTTATAAAAACCCTTTCATAAATATTCTCTTCACTGATAGCCTTTCTTGCAGCTTCAGCAACAAGAACCTTATAAGACTCTCCGTGTATCATTATCTGCCATCTTCCAGCTCTAAGAGGCTTACCGCCCTCTGCTATACTTTTACCGTTTTCCTCTTCTTTGAACATAGGCAGTCCAAATTTTTCAAAAAGCTTCACCGATGCATCAACGTGTCTGCCTACATCATATATTAAATCTTCTCTTACGATTCCCATTAGATCGTTAGCAACATGCTTAACATAATCCTCAGGAGTATTATCTCCAAGATATGTATTGATTGCTGAAAGTCCCATAGCGACGGCGCCACTTCTGTCTATTGCCGCTTTTTCTACCATGGTTATCTTCATATCTTTCGGAGCCCATTTCTTTATTTCAAATGCTGCGCCGCATCCTACCATACCACCGCCTACAATCAAGACGTCAGTATTAATCTCTTCTATGTTGTAGTTATTTAAAACTTCAGCGCTTGTCATTGAACCTTTTAGTTCAGCCATAACAAATCATCCCCTTATTTTATAAATTTATTTTAATTTTAAAAAATTGAATTAAGCTTATACTATTTTTGCGGGACAGCCAAAGTTATGCCCAATTCATCGCACAACAGCTCGTCCTTTAAGTCTCCCTTATTTTCCTCTGGAATACCAAGATACGGATCAATTCCACCCTCTGGGGTAGTTCTAATCGGAAATTTAAATCTTTTAATCTTACCGTTACGGTACTTTATGGTCCACATTATAGAATCCGAACCACGCATCGGAATGACGGAAGCTCCCATAGGCGCAAAATCTTGATACGCCCTTATCTCAATAGCGGATTGAGGACATATTTTTACGCAGTTATAACACTCCCAGCATTGGTCAACCTCTTGATTGTAAGCCTTCATGATATCCTTGTTAAGAACCATAAGATCGTTAGGACAAATGTATTGACACGCTGTCTTGTCCCTCCCTTTACAACCATCACACTTCTCTGCAATTACAAAACTTGGCATTTTCATACCTCCTTAGATTAATATTTATTATTATATAAAACTTAGACCGGCCCAATAAGACGCCATACCATTGGCTCTCTAACCCTCAGCAACTCGGTCTATCTATTTTCTAAAAATTACTGCACAAATCTATATTTCACCCTTTGAGGCCTTGTTTAATTTAACATCAACATTATCTCTCTTTGAAAGGGATCCATAATAATCCTTAAGTATTGATACAACCTCTGGTCTTGAAAAATGATCCGGTATTTCCTTCCCTTCCGATAAAAGCTTCCTAAGCATAGTCCCGCTTAATATGAGCCTGTCTTCTTTTGAATGAGGACATGTTCTTGCAGACGCCATGCCATCACACTTATGGCAAAAAAATGTCCAATCCATCTTCAAAGGCCTCAGTTCTAGGGCATCTTTTGGAATCTCATCGAATATTTTATGGGCATCAAATGGTCCGTAATAATCCCCAACACCGGCATGATCTCTGCCGACAATTAGGCGAGAACATCCGTAATTTTGTCTGAAAACCGCATGAAGTAACGCCTCTCTTGGTCCGGCATATCTCATCTCCATCGGATAGCCTGCTTGAACAATTGTATCTTTCACGAAATATTTATCAATCAATGTGTTAATAGCAACCGCCCTTACACTTGCCGGTATATCTCCGGGCTTTAATTTACCGATAAGCTGATGAATTAAGACACCATCGGTGGTCTCTATAGCAACTTTTGCTAAATATTCGTGCGAGCGATGCATAGGATTTCTTGTCTGAAAAGCTGCAACGGTACTCCAGCCCTTATCTTCAAATATTTTCCTTACTTCAGCCGGACGCCTATATATCTCTTTAAACTCTATAGGGTAAGAACCCTCGTTCAAAACCTTAACCTTTCCCGCAATATTAATATCTCCCTGAGCCATAACTTTTTGAACACCGGGATGTTCCGTATCGGTCGTGGTAAATATCTTCTGGCATTCATAAGCTTTGTCTATTGAGTATTTTTCGCTAACACTTATTATGCCCATTATTTCAGATGTCTCGGCATCTATAAGTGCTACATCATCACCTACCTTGATCCCGTCGGCTGTTCCTTTGTCTGCAGAAAGGGTTATTGGTATTGGCCAAAATACGCCATCCTTCATTGTGAATTTATCGCATACACCCTTCCAGTCATCCTTTCCCATGAAGCCTTCCAGCGGGGTGAATGCCCCAATCCCCATCATGATTAAGTCTGATGTTTCCCTTGATGTCATGGATAATGTTTTTAATGTTTTAGCATAACCCCTTGCTTTTTCAAGCTCGGAACCTAAAAGCAATAAGGGCTTCAACTTCTTTTCCCTGCCATGAGGATTTACCAGTGCCATATATTTTTATTCCCCCAATTAAGTTTGGTGCCTATTTTTTGATTATTTTGTGCTTATTGCGTTGAATTATCAAACTAAACACCAGCTACGAATATATTTAAAAAAAAGCGCGGATACAATACCGCACTTATTTATCTTAGGATTAAATAAACTAATCCTATTATATTTATTATTATTTCATACAAATGTCAACCATTATTTCGCAACAAACTAAATATTCTTAAAAACCGCAAATTTAATGATATAAACACCTAAAGATCGTTATGGCCACGTTACAGGATTGTGTTCGCATACCTTTTCAACAAACCCTTTATAGTCTATTAATTTAATATTGTCGACTATCTCTCCCTCAGAAATTCCTCTTGCCTTTATATCGGCGTCAAGGCAATAAACCTCGTTATTTTGAAGGACACCCTTTATAATATCTTCAAATTTTCCACCCTTTTTCACCGTATATACTGCATCCTCAATTAATAAGACAATATCATTCTCTGCCAAATAATTAATGGAATTATTCAATGCATTAGTTTCATATGGCGATTTTTTGATAATATGAAGCATCTTAATTATTTCCTCCATGTATCGTATATGTTTTTAATACTCTCATTAAAATTAAAATGGCAAAATTGCCTTCATTTCATTCATTTTTTGCTTCAGTGTATTTCTATCTAGCACCTCAACCTCCGCGATAAGATCCTCTTCTTTTAATCCCCTTTCTTCTAAGGATTCTTTTTCCACATAGATATTGGTGATGTCAAAATCATCCTTTAAAATCATATATGTCACAGAAAAATTTTTCTTCCCTAGCAAGGAAGGGTCTTGCCCTTTCTTTAAAGAAAATACACCATCATCTAAAAAGGCTACCCTTACATCCTGCTCATATGCTCCAAACATAATCATAGCTTCAATTGCTTCCTGTTCAAAAACAGTTCCGTAAGGGGCTGACCTGCAAACAAACATTACTTTAGTCTTTTCTTGTTCAGACATTTTACCGGCTCCTCAATAAAAAATATTTTATAGAATTCAAATACATTAATAGTTTCTAAAAAAATCTTTAAAATGTTACCATTCTGTCGGACTCTATGCATAACTCAAGAAGTTGGCCAAGTCCGGATATTTCATTAGAATCGCAAACTGTTGTATTCACTATTCCCCTTCTCTTACCCGCAGCAACACACACTATTAATTTTACGCCCTTATGTTCAAGCTCCGTAAGTATCTCCATTATGTTTCTTTCATCGCGCGGGGGTTCTAATGTACCACACCTATTATAAACACCATCGTTATAAAAGAATACACCGGTTATCTCATGCCCGCTCTCCATCGCCGCAACAATAAAATTATATGCGGTATCCATAGCCTGATGCATATACGGACCATCTTTGACAAGAATGCCGAATTTCATTAAATCCTCCCTGACCATTTAAATTTATAATTTTTATTATATTTACCTTACTCCATTTCTTATTACATAATAATCGCGTTACCGACCAATGGATGAATTCCACCGACCATTTCAGCATCAAATCCGTAAAGTGGAAACATCTTTGTGAACTGCGTTTTACATATTGCGCAGATAAGGGCAAAGTAATTTACGCCATGACTATCGACAACCTCTTTTAATGTCTGCATTCTGGGCATAACACCAGCTATGCGAATATTCATGACCTCGTCCGCCAATAAACCACCGCCAGCGCCACAACAATATGTACTTTCTTTATTAGTTCCTTCCCTTAACTCTACGAAATTATTCACAGCAGCCTTAATAAGTTCTCTCGGTATGGAAAACTGTCCTCCTACGATATCGCCTATCCTTGAACCCCTTGCAACATTACACGAATCATGATATGTAACGACTTTATCGTCATTTGCGGTCGGATCAAGCTTTATTACACCGTCCTTAATTAATCCTAATGTAAACTCACATATATGAGTCGGCTGTTTATATTTTGAGTCAAGAAAATCGAATGGGCCGTTCATGGTATTAGAATACATATATGCAGCTCTCCATGCATGTCCGCATTCACCAATAATCACCCTTTTGACCTTAAGCTTCCTTGCTTCGTCCCATATCCTTTTGTTTATCTCTTTTGTATTTTTGTAGCTTCCTATAAACTTTCCAAAATTTCCTGCTTCGGAAGCATACGATGAAACTGTATAGCTTATACCCGCTTTATGAAACACTTTTGCATAACCTTTTAAAGATTCCATATGAGGCATCGCAAAAAAATCAGCGGAAGGTGGTACTAACAAAACCTCTGCCCCCTCCACATCCATAGGAATTTTAACATCTTTATTTGTTTCTTCGTTTATTTCTTCTTCCAAGTCGTCCAAGGTACGCCTTAATGCTAGTGGTGGTATACCTATATTGTTTCCGGTCAAATAAACCTTATGAATAACTTCAGTAGTATATTTTTGACCGAGACCGATAGAGTCCATAATTTGCCTTGCTGCCATAGTTATTTCAGCAGTATCTATTCCGTAAGGACAATAAAGTGAACATCTTCTGCACTCGGAACACTGCCAAAAATAAGTATACCATTCTTTCAGAACATCTTCGGTTAATTCTTGAGCATTAGAAAGGTTTTTGAAAAATCCTGAAGGAGTGAAATAGTACCTATAAACTTTTCTGAGCAATTCTTGCCTCTGGACCGGCATATTATTCGGATCAGATGTTCCAAGGAAAAATTGACATTTATCAGCACAAGCTCCGCACCTTACGCAAATATCCATATAGTCCCTGACCGCTTTATTGTGATCAAGTATCTCTTTAAAAACGCCTAACGCTTTATCTTTCCAGCCATCCTGAAGCTTAGAAGGAAAACCCAGTGCCTCCATATCTTCTTTCTTCGCCGGGTTCATATGTTCATATGCAGAAGCGCCTGGAACAATTTTAGGAATTGAAATTTTGCCGTCTAAAACGGGAATCTTATATTTTTCTTTTGGCTTAGCCATACCGTTTATACCTCCGTTTAATTCTTATAGAATCAAAATTGCAGGTTATATTTTTAGATTAACTAGTTTTATATTTCCATACATATAGTTAGTATTTTAAATAGATATATCCTTTGCACTAGGACGATAATATCTTTCTTCTATGGGATTATCCACCATGTTTCTTGTCGGAGAGAAGAATATTCCGATGAAATGCATAACCTTGCTGAATGGTATATAAAGCACCAGTAGCAATATAAGCGTATAATGTATTAAAAACAATGGGTTTGATGGAATATTGGTAAACTGAAATGTTAATAATCCGTTTATATATGGATCTAAATGATTATCTACGACAGTCAATGAAGCCGGGGTTAAAACATAATTCAGCGATAAACCGGCCAAACCTATGAGCATTAAAAGAATTAAAATTAAATAATCCTGAAATAGGGAAATAAATTTAACTCTTTCAATTATCACCCTTCTCATAAATAAAAGGAAAAGGGATAATACCATGACGATACCGCAG
Source organism: uncultured Actinomycetes bacterium (assembly GCA_964631685.1). Classification (GTDB taxonomy): domain Bacteria; phylum SZUA-79; class SZUA-79; order Acidulodesulfobacterales; family Acidulodesulfobacteraceae; genus Acidulodesulfobacterium. The sequence continues at coordinate 57,070 of CAZVZU010000009.1, forward strand.
ATTATTCCGGCATACACAAATATGCTATACCACCATGGAGCCGGATTGGAATAAATAAAATGTCTTGCAAAATGCATCGCTATCAGAAGAAAAAATGAAATGTGAAAAAGATATCCGAAAAACCAAGTAGGCTTATTTGATTTGTAAAGACTCTTGAAGAAAAAAACTTCGCCTAAAATTCTTAAAATAGCCCCACCCCTTGTTAATGGAGCAGGAGTCAGCATAATTTTAATGGGTTGCGGCGTTACGGCATATTGATATATTCTTAAAACTACTGCTATAACGAATATTACCCCTACCGCGTATGTGAATAATAAAAATATTGCAGTGGTTAAATTAAGAGGCATAATGTCCCCCTCCATAAATAAATAGTGATAAATTATTTTATTTTTACAAAAACCCCACATTATGCAGGAAAGACCATAAACTCAGCCTTCCCTGCATATTCACCTTTAAACTAATGATTTAGACACAGCCAGTAGGCTTAGGAAGCCCTGCTATTTTAGCTAACTGTTTAGCTGGACCCTCTGGAAACAACTCATAAATAAACCTATTTGCTTGCTTTTTGTCCGGTAAATTTTCGATCTTCATAACTTCTCTTGCAAGCGACTTAATAGCCGGAGCAACCTGATACTTCTGGAAATAATCCCTTATCCATTCGATAAGTTTCCAATGTTTTTCTGTAAGTTCAACACTTTCTTGTTCTGCTAAAACATCAGCAAGACCCTTGTCCCAATCGACCAAATTCTGAAGATAGCCCTCATCATCTGTTTCAATTGTCTTTCCGTTATAATCAAAACTTGCCATAAAGTTAATCCTCCTTAAATTTTATTTTTAATATCATTAACCCGGCGGTAAAAGCCACCGGAATTTATGCCTTACGATCCACAGCTTAAATCATGTCTATATATCCGCAAGGACAGGCCTCAGCGCATTTTTTGCAACCATTGCAAGTGTCAAGATGAAATTCAAAATGTTGCCCCTTGGGCAATTTTTTAATGGCACTTTGAGAGCAGTATTCGAAACAACTACCACAGTCAAAACACATACCGCAACTAATGCATCGTTTAGCCTCAGAAATTAAATCGTCCATGCTTAAATTATTCAGTATACCGTCAAAGTCATTAATCCTGACGGAAGCATCTCTTGCCGTTCTTTCGTGTCTTTCAGCTTCTTGAAAATATGCAAGATACATATTTTTGCCTTCGAAGTTAACTGCATCTCCATATTTAACAACCTTTCTCTCATCCTTTTTTGTCGCTTCACCGCTTAATTTCTCATGCATAGCATATGCGGCATATCTTCCCATTCCTATAGCATCAGTCACCAAGCCGAATTTTAATATGTCTCCTCCCGCAAAAACTTTATCCTCATTTGCAACAAGGTACTTGTCATTGACATTCAAAAATTCATTGTTGTCATTTTTAGTAAGACCGTCTAGTCCTTTATAATTAGGCTTCTGTCCGAAAGAATATATCAGCGTGTCGAGCTTGAGAGCTAGCTCTTTTCCGCCATCGACTATAACAGGATGAACCCTGCCCGATGCATCTTTCTCTGAAAGTTTCATCTTTTTCAAACGCACCGCAACCGCTTTTCCGTTTTCTGTAATAATCTCATCCAACGCGAACAAAAACTCAAAATTAATTCCTTCGGCGTGACCCTCTCTGACCTCGGTCGAGCCCTTTTCTTTTATCTCAGCAACATCGTTTAGCGTACCTTTATTGTAAATAAATGTTACATTAGCACCGAGTCTTTTTGTAACCATGCCGGCATCCATCGCGCTATCGCTTCCTATTACAACTACCTCTTTACCGGCATCCTTAATCTCTCCGGAAGCAGCCTTTTGAAGAAATTCAGTACCTGTATAAACATTTGGAGCATCTGCACCGCTCATTTTCATTTTGATGGGCTCATGTGTACCGATGGCAACAAAAACTGCATCATAATCCGATTTAAGCTTATCTAATGACACATCAGTGCCTATACTCATACCTGCTTTAATCTCTACACCTAAATCTTTGATGCGTTTTACTTCAGCGTCAATTATATCTAATGGTAGTCTGAATTTAGGTATCCCGTATCTTAGATAGCCGCCAGCCTCTTTAAATTTTTCATATATAGTAACACTATAGCCTCTTATGGCCAAGTGATAGGCGCAGGATAAACCTGCGGGACCGGCCCCTATGATAGCAATTTTCTCTTTTCTCGGGGTATCCGAAAGCTTCTTGAAATGTAAGTTGTTTTTTATTCCATAATCGCCAACAAACATTTCGATAGCATTTATCGCAACAGACTTATCTTTATGCTTACGATTGCATTCATCCTCGCAAGGATGAGGACACACCCTGCCGGTCGTAGACGGCAACGGGTTAGATTCAGTAAGTAGATAAAAAGCCTCGGTAAGCGATTCATCTATTGGCCTATCATACGATTCGCTTTGCGCTATATATTGAATGTAATCTCTCACCCTCGTACCATTAGGACACGTGTCCATACAAGGCGGTTTCTTCTCAACATACTTCGGCCTAAAAGGCGATTGTTCCATTCCTACACCTGAACTCAACGATACCTTCGCCGGTTTCTTAACTTTCTTTAAAACAAGCATAAAATCATCCTCATAATAATTCCAAAATGCATCAAGGCATATTAAAAGTTATAATTAAATATTATCAATCTTGTCCCGGAAGAGTAAGATAGCTTCCTCCAGCATACCCATAAATCAGCTTACCATCGTCCATTATTTCCTTTAATACACCCTTAATATCACTCTTGGATAAGCCGACATCTGCAAAATCTCTTTCCATCTCCTTAACTATATCTATGGGCTTAAATCTTTTTTTGCCGTCGTATTCCTTAACAAGCCCAATGATCTGGTCTTTTAATTTACTCTTTGTCTCGTCGGTCATAACATTTACCTCTTATGTTTTTAATTTTACAATGACCCGCCTAATTAACACAGCACTTCCATCGTATTCTTCCTATTTAAGATAATGGCATTCATCTCAACGATGAAAATCATCAAGATGAATGCCTAATAAAACTATTAAAGCCTTATATGTGACGAATAATTCATTGTAGTTTCGGCAAGTCTAAAGTCATCGACATGGTATTTTGTAAACTCAAATCCTGTTATATTAAAGAACTTAGGCCAACCAATCCTGTCTATCCATTCCGCGATCCTTTCTCCGGGCTCTGCTCCCTTTTTATAAGCATCTAATATGGTTTTCACCGCTTCAACCACTTGAGGCCATCTAGGCGGGTCATTAGGAATAAAAGAAACAGCTAATTTTGAAAAGGTAGGTTTTGTTCTAGCATTTGACACTTTACCGCCAACCCATATAGAAAGCCCGTCAGTTCCGGGATCCGCGATCGGCATCGCAGGGCATACAGTATAGCAACTTCCACAAAACACGCAGGTTTCTTCGTTTACTCTCAGCGTCTGTTTGCCGTCTTGAGTATCAGGTCTTATGGAATTTGTCGGACAAGCTGAAATAGTGCTGGGTATCTCACATAAGTTTAAAAGTCTTTCCTGGTTTATTTTAGGTGGCTTTCTGTGTGTTCCGAGTATTGCAATGTCGGACGATGCCACAGAACCGCACATATTCAGACAACATGCGAAAGCGATTCTTACCTTTGCCGGTAATTTCTCTTCGATAAAGTATTCATACACTTCATCCATTATGGACTTTACGACGCCTGATGCATCACTTGCAGATGTATGGCAGTGCACCCACCCTTGAGTATGAACTATGTTTGCAATGACATTTCCTATGCCCCCAACGGTCAAACCTAATTTAGCAACATCCTGCTTAAGAGGTTCAATATTTTTCTCGTTCTCAAATAAAAACTCAACATTATTTCTCGTGGTAAATCTTAAAAAACCATCGCAATATTTATCTGCTATATCACATAAATCCCTGACAAAACTGCCACTTACTAATCTCGGGGAACCGACCCTTACTGTATATAGTTTATCGCCACTTTCCGCAGTATGGACCATGGTTCCTGCATCCAAAATTTCATGGTATGCCCATTTACCGTAATTATTCTTGACAATAGGCGGCAAATAATCATGAAAATCATGCGGACCGATATCTGTCAATCTTGTCTTTTTAACCTCTTCCGGCATAACAACCTCCAAATATTTTATATGACAATTTTAATTAAATAAATAAGATTAAAATATAATAATTATAATCTAACATTGATAAAATAAATCAATCTTCAACGCTTATTCATCATCGAATTTTATAAACGGATTGCTTCTCGGATGTCCAACCATTTCCGGTGTAGGCTCCAGTCCAATGCCTTCTAAGAACGTAATAATTCCCACTCTCTGCATGAGCTCTCCGATTCTTTCTCTCGTGACGCCGTATTCATCCCAGAAATCCCATATATTGCTTATTAACCCTTTCAGCCATTCATAATCATTTTTACTGTCTTCCAAAACATCATAAAACGGGATAAGCATCATGCCCATTCTTGGGCCGGTTACCAACGGAGCCTTAGCGCCCAACAAAATAGACGCGCCTTTCTGGTCTCCTGACCTAAGCGCCTTTGGCATCTTGTTTATGCAATGCATACACTTAACGCAATTAGAATCATCAATGACCAATTTTTCTCCCTCGAACTGCATACACTTCGCGGGACATTTGTCTAAAACGTATTTCTGGACATTAAAATCATTTACGCAATTCTTTACCTCGTCCTGATTGATTTTTATGTTATCCTTCCATGTTCCGATGAATGCCATATCAGATCTTGAAGCTGCCGCAACACAATCGTTTGCGCAACCAGAAAATTTAAATTTAAATTTGTAGTTAAAAAGTGGCCTGTGCATCTCATCTTGATACGCCTGTGTCAAATCATAACAAATTTGCATAGTATCATAGTTAGCAAACTCACATCTTGCCTGCCCTAAGCAGCATGACGGAGTTCTTAGATCGGAACCACCACCACCTAAATCAAATCCCAGCTCGGCATATTTCTGAAAGGCTTCTTCTGCCTCTGCCTGATAAACGCCCAACACTTGAATATCTCCGGTGGAACCGTGTAGGTTTAACAACCCGCCACCGTGCTCCTCGGCAATGCTAGCTATCTTTCTGAGAACATCAGAATTGTAAAAAAAACCGGACACCTGATTAAGTCTCATGGAATGACATTCTTTAACACCCGGGTACTTATCTGGGTACTCTGTAAACCTGCCGACCATTCCGGCTCCGTATCCTTTAACCCCTGCCATACCCCCATGTTTCCAATGAGTAATCTTATCTCTATAGGAGTTCTCTACTTGTCCCAAAAGATCTTCTGTCCTTTCACTTTTTTCCGCCGCTCTTTCGATTTCTCTAACAAAACTTACCCACTTCCCTTTTTTTAGTTCGTCAAGAAGCGGGGTTTCATGTTTTCTACCCATAAAACCTCCTTAAAAAAATAAAAATTAAAAGACATTTAACGCACTCAGCTTTAAATAATCCCCCCTCAATAAATCTTACTGCAACGATATAAACTCACATTTCTTTACGTGCAGAATCGAAATACAGAGGCTTGTTTTATGTAGTTCCATACAGACTGACAAACCGAATATACCACTCTTTATATAATCCTTTTATTCATATATTGTCAAGAAAAAAATGTCTTAGTAATAAAAAAACTAACATTGTTTTATCTTTGAAGAATTCTTTTTTACCTGCCTAACAAACGATATCCAATTCTTAAACCAACTTGGCGCTGCAGGTGAAAATATATGGGTATAACTTGCGAGCATATTCTTATAAACAATGCAGTCGCTTACACCATTGACCCCAAATCCCTTCTCTATGTCAAAAGCAAAATTTATACTATTTGAAGGTGCAATCGCCAAATATGAATGATGAAATTCGTGACCCTTTATAGATTTAATTCTACCGAACCACTGCTGGCTATTTTTATCATAAAGGGTAGATAACAATTTTGTATAACCGTGCCCCTTGGGTTTCTTCGTCCATTTTACATCAACATCTATTGCCCCTACCATTTGACGCGTGACATCGCCGTAGGAAATACTCCTGCAGAGATATACTAGTCCGCCGCATTCCGCATAAACCGGAAGGCCTATTTCTATTTTTTCCTTTATCTCTTTTCTTAAATTCTCGTTTGCCTCTAAATCTTTGCAAAAAATCTCGGGGAATCCCCCTCCGATGTATAAAGCATCAACATCGGGAAGATTGTCGTCCTTAATCGGAGAAAACCTGACAATATCGCAACCTAACCCTTCAAGCGCTTCAATATTCTCGTTATAGTAAAAATTAAACGCACCGTCATATGCGAGTCCAACCCTTATCTTTTTTCTAGTCCTACCAAGCATTATTTTTTTTGGTGGCAAGATTACATCGTGCAGAATTGTATCGGTATTTCCCTTAGATTTGGCATTTTTTTCAGCTAAATTTATTATGCCGTCTAGGTCAATAAAATCTGAAATCTTACGGGATATATCCGAAATAAGACTTTCGATATCTCCGCCTGCCAACGTCGACAGTAAACCGAGATGTCTCTGTTTTATTGATAATTCCGGATCATTGGGAATATGACCGACAACTTTTAAGTCAGTATAGTAATTAATTGCATTTATAAGATTTTTTTCATGTCTTTTGCTATGAACCCTGTTAAGTATCACACCTTTTATATTTACATCTTTATCAAAATCTTCAAACCCCTTAAGAATCGGCGCAACCCCTCTATTTAGTTCCGCGACATCCACCACAAGTACCACTGGAAGATTTAAAAGCTTTGCCAAAGATGCATTAGAAAACTTACCTCGGATATCAAAAGAATCATGCAACCCATGATTACCTTCAACAATACTTATATCGGAATTAAGCGAATGCTCCAAAAAGTGTCTTTTAATTTTACTTTTAGACATAAAATAAAAATCCAGACTGTAACAGTTCTTACCCGTTGCTGCCTTTAGCCACATAGGGTCTATAAAATCCGGTCCCTTTTTAAAAGGCTGAACTGCAAACCCCTTGTCTCTAAGCAAGCGCATTAGAGCAATTGAAACGGTGGTTTTGCCTGAATTCCTCTTTGTAGCTGATATGTAAAATTTCAGAATTTGTCGCTTTTTGTCCTTAAAAATACTTTTCATTTTTTTTCTGAATTCCTGAGCGATTTTATCATGGAAATTTTTCCAAGTGTATATGAAGAAATATTTTTGTTTTCGATATCTTTATTTTCCAATAAAAATAGCCTGTCAATACCAAGAATAAATAAGGAAAACCCATATTCTGCTATTTTCTGCTTGTCAAAGTGGTGCTGCAAAAAAGCAAACTCATCCTCTTCTTCTATGAGTTTGCTTTCATAAAATACCTCAAGCCTTGCCATTAAGGGAAGATTTGAAAAATATTCCAGTAGCTCATCAACTTTATGTTCACTTAATTTTGTAATCTTCAGAACATACTCTAAGTCATATTTGAATTTCATATCCGCTTTTAATTGGCGGAGAGAGAGGGATGAACCTTTTATAGAAGGTTTTAAACCTTACGAACCGCCCTTAAGGGCTACGCCCTACCGGGGGTTCAAATCCAAGAACACCTTCATCTCATAACGCCTTGTTCATATATTTATCTCTAATTGGCGGAGAGAGAGGGATTCGAACCCCCGGTAGGCTTTCGCCTACAATTGATTTCGAGTCAATCGCCTTCGACCGGACTCGGCCATCTCTCCTCTATTTAACAACGCAAAAATTATTTGGCTTTATTTATTTTGTCAAACTCATAACTAAGATAACCCCTAGGTAATTCTCCCGTAAAATGCGCAACAACGTAGCCCATCCTGTTTACTATAAACGACTGTGGTATTTCGTATATATTTCCATACGCCTTTTCAATCTTATAATCTGCCATACCTATAGGATAGGTTATCATGCCGCCCTTGAAGGTTTTTATGAAATGCCGAACATATCTTCTTCCTTGGTTATTAACAGAAAGGCCAATAATCATAAACCCGTCCTTTTTATGCAATCTGTAAAATTTTTCGAGCCTCGGTATCTCGTGCCTACAGGGAGGGCACCACGTTGCCCAGAAATTAATAAGAATAATTTTGCCCTTGTAATTTTTAAGAGATATAGTCTTGCCCTGATAATTTAAACTTGAAACTGAGAATTGAGGAGCAACCGCCCTATTTCCCGACTTTTTAATGCCACGTCTCCGTAACAAATAAGGCGCATTGACTATTAGAACGGATATGATAACTATGACCGCCACGAAAACTAGAACCTTAAAGATTTGGATATTTTTTCTATTCATAATCTAGTAAAATAAGTCTGTTCACAATGCTTCGATTATACTTCGTTTACTGATTTTATCATAATCCTGAATTATTATCAAAAAATAAAAATTATTATCCTACTTTATACTACGACACATGATTAATTTATTTTAAAAATTTGCTTTTTATGATATATTAATTTGAAATTGAAGTTAATTGACAAAAGAAGCGGAGGTTTTAATTTTAGATGAGGGTAAATAAGGCAATCTTTCCCGCCGCGGGTCTTGGGACAAGACTTTTACCTATCACAAAATCTATTCCTAAGGAAATGCTGGTTTTAGTTGATAAACCGCTAATACAATACGGCGTAGAAGAGTGTATAGGAGCAGAGATTAACGACATAATCATTGTGACAGGCAGAGGGAAAACAGCCATTGAGGATTATTTCGATAGATCGATTGAGCATGAAATTATATTAAAACAAAAAGGGAAACACTATTTATTGAAATCAGTTGATGATATTTCCGATATCATCAATCTGACGTATACTCGTCAAAAAGAGGCCTTAGGTTTAGGCCACGCAATTTTGTGCGCACAAAACATGGTTGGAAACGAGCCGTTCGCTGTTGTGTTAAGCGACGACGTGATAGATTCCGATATTCCCGTCATGAAACAAATGGTTGATATATATAAAAAATATAGGTATTCCGTATTAGCCGTTCAACGAGTCCGTGACGACAATGTTTCAAAATACGGAATTATAAAAGGAACAAAAATAGGAAAAAGATTGTTTAAGGTTGAAGATCTTGTTGAAAAGCCTGAAATACACGAAGCTCCTTCTAATCTTGCCATAATAGGTAGATATATTTTAACACCTAATATTTTTGATTTCATTAGCGAAACAAAACCAGGCAAGGGTGGAGAAATTCAACTCACCGATGCCATTAAATCACTTCTTTCTATCCAGCCAGTTTATGCGCTTGAATTTGAAGGAACAAGATACGACGGCGGAAATAAACTTGACTTACTGAAAGCTCAATTGGTGTATGGGTTAAAGAATGAGGAACTCAAAAATGGGCTTATCGAATTTATTAAAAAACTTGATTTTATTTAATTTTTTTAATATTTAGACTAATTAAAGGATTATAATAACAATATCATTTAGGAGCTATTTACATGGTTAACACAGGCCGAAAAGATTTCGAAAATTTATTGGATGACGCGAGCGATATCGTTATCGGCAAAAATGAAAGTGGTGATGATACTGATCACAAAAACAATCTATCGGAAGAAATTCAAATACCGGAAGTTATTCCGTTATTGCCGATTAGAGACATAGTACTCTTTCCGTTTATGATAATACCTCTTTTTGTTGGAAGAGAGGCATCCGTCAAGGCGGTTGATGAAGCTATTGCAAAGGATAGATTAATACTTCTCTCTGCTCAAAAGGATATTATAGTCGAAGAACCGATGCAAAATGATATTTATGATGTAGGCGTTGTCGCTATGATTATGAAAATGCTTAAACTTCCGGACGGCAGGGTTAAAATCTTAGTCCAGGGTATATCAAAGGCCAAAATAGATACATTTGTTCAAGTGAAGCCCTTTTATCTCGTAAAAGTATCAAAAATAACAGAAGAGAACATTGTTAATATAACACCGGCCGTTGATGCTTTAATGAGAAATGTAAAGGAACAGCTCGAAAAATATGTTTCATTAGGCAGATTGCCATCACAAGACATTCTGGTAATATTAGAGAACGTTAATAGTCCTGAAAGGCTTGCCGATATTGTAGCGTCTAATTTGGGGCTAAAAGTAGAGGAATCTCAAAAAATATTAGAAGAGCCCGATCAGTTAGAAAGACTCAAAAAGGTAAATGATATATTGGCAAGAGAAATTGAAGTCCTTTCTATGCAGGCCAAGATACAGTCTCAAGCAAAAGAAGAGATGACAAAAACTCAAAGAAGTTATTTTTTAAGAGAACAACTCAGACAAATAAAGCAAGAGCTAGGGGAAACAGATGAAAAAAGCCAGGAAATAACGGAATTAAGAGAAAAAATACTCTCAGCAAAGATGCCTTCAGATGTTTTAAAAGAGGCTGAAAAGCAACTATCAAGATTAGAAACGATGCATCAAGACGCAGCAGAGGCATCTACCGTTAGGACATATTTGGAATGGCTAACAGATATACCATGGTCAAAAAAAACAAGGGATAACTTAAACATAGAAACTGCCAAAAAGATCTTAGATGAAGATCACTACGATTTAGAAAAAATCAAGGAAAGAATCCTTGAATATCTTAGCGTCAGGAAGCTTAATAAAAAAATAAAAGGACCTATACTATGCTTCATAGGACCTCCCGGCGTCGGCAAGACATCTCTTGGCAAATCCATTGCGAAGGCTATGAATAGAAAGTTTATACGGGTTTCTCTCGGCGGGGTGCACGACGAAGCAGAAATTAGGGGGCACAGAAGGACTTATGTGGGCGCTCTTCCCGGCAGGGTAGTTCAAGGCATTAAACAAGCGGGTACTAATAATCCGGTATTCATGATAGATGAAATAGACAAAATCGGTACCGATTTTAGGGGCGACCCATCGTCTGCCCTTCTGGAAGTACTGGATCCAGAACAAAACTTTTCATTTTCTGACCACTATCTAAATGTTCCGTTTGATTTGTCAAATGTTATGTTTATTGCCACGGCTAATGTAGCCGACACAATACCGTCTCCCCTCAGGGATAGAATGGAAACCATAAATCTGTCCGGATATACCCTTGAAGAAAAAGAGAAGATTGCGGAAAAATATCTTATTTCAAGACAAATAAAGGAAAACGGGCTAAAAAAAGATTATATAGAGTTTAAACCAAGCGCTGTAAGAACCATTATATCAGGATACACCAGAGAAGCAGGGCTAAGAAACTTAGAGCGTGAGATTGGATCCGTGTGCAGAAAAGTGGCAAGACTAATAGCCGAAAATAAAATTAAAAAGTACACTATAACCAATAAAAATGTGCATAAATATCTCGGTACAATAAAAATTCTACCGGATGAAGAAAGAGAAAAGGATGAAATTGGCGTTTCTACAGGGCTTGCATGGACTCCATACGGCGGTGAGGTCTTATACATTGAAACCGTGCTTGTTAGAGGAAAAGGCGGATTGTTGCTGACCGGACAACTTGGAGACGTAATGAAAGAGTCGGCACAGGCTGCCATTAGTTACGCAAGATCAAAAACTGACGAACTTGGTATCGAAGCAGACACATTTGAAAAATACGATATACATGTGCATATACCCGAAGGGGCAATACCAAAAGATGGACCATCTGCGGGAATTACAATGGCAACATCATTAATTTCGGCATTATTAAAAAAACCTGTTAAAAAGGATATCGCAATGACGGGAGAAATTACATTAAGGGGTAATGTGCTTCCTATTGGAGGATTGAAGGAAAAATCCTTGGCCGCACTAAGGGCCGGTATAAAAACCATTTTGATACCGGAAAGGAATAAAAAAGATCTTGATGAAATATCTCCGTTGGTCAAAAAAAACTTAAAATTTATACCAGTTAAACACATGGACGAGGTTGTCAGGCATGCTGTGGTCGACATGTTTGATTCAAAACCTTATGATAAGACGAAATCTGAATTGAAATCTAAACCTAAATGCAGATCAAAAAAAGAGGGTGAGAAAAAAAGAAGGGCTTAACGAAACCGCACTAATCAGGGAAATTGAAAAGATAAGCCTTGTGACCCGTAAGTTTAATAAATCTTTGATTATTAAGTCTATCGGTGATGATTGCGCTATTTTCAAGGATAAAAATAATATACTCGTGAGCACAGATTGTATAACGGAAAATGTTCACTTTACAATTGGTTCGTACAGCTTCAATGAGATTGGTGCAAAATCATTATTGGTCAATTTAAGCGATATAGCTGCAATGGGTGGGGTTCCGCGTTTATTTACATTATCTTTGCTACTGCCTGAGTACATAAATGAAGAAAACATTAAAAACATCCTACACGGCATTGTAGATATTGCAAAAAAATATAAGATTTCTCTTGTAGGGGGCAATATATCTAGATCGTCCGAACTATCCGTATCTATAACCATCATTGGAGACTATAAGGATGATAATGTTATAAGACGGGATGGTTCAAGGGTTGGCGACTCGGTTTTTGTTTCAGGGGAGCTTGGTAATGCATGGATGTCATATTATTTGAGACAACATATTGAAAATACAAGAAAAAAAGGGACACAACTAGAGGATTTTGAAAAACAATTTAAACTTCCGACACCAAGAATAAAACTAGCTAATGAACTGGCAACTAAGCGACTTGCAAATTCATTAACAGATATTAGTGACGGCTTATATAAAGATGTTTTTAATATAGCGGGTATTTCAAATGGCATTGAGATATGGATGGATGAACTACCTATTAATGAAAATTTAAAACATATTGTGAAATTACTAAAAATAAAAAAATATATGGATAATGTTATATCATTCGGCGAAGATTACGAACTTTTATGGACATCTGACAGCACAAAAGAGGATGAGATTTTAAATTTATCGAGCCGGCTTGGCGTAATGGTTAAAAAAATAGGGAGAATAGTCAGTGAACCGGCTCAGCGCGTATTCATAAAAAACGGTGCACCGTACGCCGTACATAATTTTACCTTCAGGCATTTATAATTATGTATTTTGTCACCTATTTGCTATTTTTCATCCTATTTATTGCCATATCATCTGTTTTCTCAATTTCAGAATCTTCTATTTTTTCACTGACTAAGTCTGACATAGACGAGTTAATCCTAAAAAAAAGAACCAAGGTAATATTTTTAATAAGAAAATCGTCCATATTCCTTGTAATAATCTTGGTGGGGAATATGACTGCCAATGTGGTGACTGCAAGTTTCGGATCAATTCTCCTGAAAGAATATTTTCATAAGATACCTATAATCTACTCCATTATATTAATATCTCTTACCCTGATAATAATAGCCGAAATTATTCCAAAAATCATCGCGTTGAAAAAACCAGTAGAACTATCCCTGATAGTTTCACATATCTTTTATCCTATTACATTTTATACTGAATTGTTAATAAAAAAACTCGGCATCAAAGAAACGAGATTTAAATTAGAAAGGGAAGAGTCCATTTCTAATGAAGAGTTAAAAATGGTGATAGAAATTGGCAAAACCGATGGCGAAATAAAAGAAAAAGAATACGAATTTATAGAAAATTTTTTAAAACTCTCTTACTTAAAGGCCGGCAATGTCATGACTAAAAGAGATAATGTTTTTGAATTAGATGTTAATACTCCCGTGTTGACGGCAATTAAATTTGCCCTAGAAAATCATTTTTCCAGAGTACCAATTTATTTTAGAGAAAAAGATAATATAGTCGGTGTACTTCTTACTAAAAATATTCTTTCAAAGGTGTGCGATACGGGCGGAGAAAAAAGAACCCTTAACTCTTTTTTAATAAAGCCATTTTTTATACCAGCATCTAAAAATGCGCTGGAACTCTTCAGGGAATTACAAAGAAAAAAGATTCACATTGCAATCGTAGTTAATGAATACGGAAAAATGACTGGAATTGTTACCATGGAAGATTTACTCGAAGAAATATTTGGAGAAATTGAGGATGAATATGATGTTCAATAACCTATATATTATTTATATAATTATCATTATTGTTTCTATATTGTTTGAAGGATTTTTTGCCGGTTCCGAAATAGGCATTATAAGTTTCGATAAGATTAAGATAAAACATATGGAGACTAAGGGGAACAAACTTGCTAAATTTTTAATTAAGATGACCAAAAGACCTGAAAATACCTTTTCAACTTCCCTAATTGGTAACAATATTGCGTATACAACTGCATCTATTCTGGCAACTACAGTTACATATGAATACGCACACTCATATACACCGTTTATAGTGGCAATTTTTCTTACACCCTTCATGGTCATTTTCGGTGAAATAATTCCGAAAATGATTTACAGAAGGAATGCTAATAGTCTTATGTTGAAAAGCATTCCTTTAATCACGGCTTTCGGGGTTATATTTTTTCCCATTAATATCATCTTTATAGCCCTGTCTAAACTCTTAAATATTATTTTTAAAAGCAAGTCAAAAAATGTGTTTTTAACTAAAGATGAACTTATAAAGGTTTTAACAATAAGCGGCAATATAGAAGAACTTAAGGATTATGATAAAAAAATTATAAAACGGATATTTGATTTTAAGGATAAAACCGCCAAGGATATTATCATGCCGCTTATACATGTTATAGCAGTAGATGAAGATGAAAGCGTAAAGGTGGCAAGGCATATTCTGACAGAATCTAACTATTCCAGAATACCTGTTTATAAAGACCGTATAGATAACATATTGAATATTGCATTCGCTTTTGATATTTATAACCCCGAAAATGCAGATAAAGTGATAGGTGATATAGCTAAGCCCATACTCTTCATACCCGAAACTTTAAAAATATCGGTAATAATGATTAAGATGCAGAAAAGTCATCAGCAAATGGTTGCCGTTGTTGACGAGTATGGCGGAGTATCCGGAATAATAACATTCGAGGATATTCTGGAAGAAATAGTAGGAGAAATCAGGGACGAAACAGATGAGGAGGAACCGATGTATAAAAAGATAGGTAAAAACACATATGTGATAAATACAAGGCTCACAATAGACGAGCTATCGGAACTGTTCAACTTGACGATAGAAAAACACCCGGAAGCAGATTATGAAACCATTTCTGGCTTAATAATGGATAGACTTGGCAGAATACCCGTTCCGGGTGAAAAATTCACAATAGAAAATCTTAATTTCACAGTAACACAATCAACGAGCAAGTCGCTAAAAGAGGTAATCCTAAGCTACTGAAAAGTAGATAGCACTTAATGAGCGGCGACCTTATCTATCATCTGTTGAAATGAAGTTTTAGGCGCTGCACCGACTATCTGATCAACTACCTTTCCGTTATTAAACAAAATAACGGTCGGTATACCTCTTATGCTGTATTTACCGGGAATAACCTGATTTTCATCAACATTTACCTTTCCTACTTTTATCGTGTCACCATAAATTGATGCCATTTCATCAACAATAGGTGCAACGGCTCTGCACGGCGCGCACCAGACAGCCCAAAAATCTACAAGAACGGGCTTGTCCGACTTTAAAACCTCAGTCTCAAAATTTGCATCCGTAAAGACCAAAACATTTTCTGAAGCCATAATCAATAACTCCTCCTTAATTTTTTAATTAATATTTAGAATGTCCTTCCGTTTTTCATAATCTATCAAGCTATACTTTATGAATCAGTCCTTTGTTCTGATCTTAACACCAAAGAATCTGCTATCTTAGTGAATACCGCCTTTACCTCCGGATGGATGTCTTTTGTCATAATCGGCTCACCTTTATCGGAAAGTTCACAAATTTCCTCGACTATAGGTATTTCACCTAGAAAATTTACACCCAATTTTTCAGCAGCTAATTTAGCACCACCGTGTTTAAAAATATCTGAACGCTTGTTGCAATGCGGACAAACAAAATAACTCATATTTTCAACTATGCCGAAAACAGGAACATTCACTTTGTCAAACATACCTAACGCCTTTTTAGCATCTATGAGCGAAATATCCTGCGGTGTGGAAACCACAATAGCAAAATTTATTGGAACGGTCTGGACTAATGTAAGCTGAATATCCCCTGTTCCAGGAGGAAGGTCGACAACGAGAAAGTCAATCTCGCCCCACTCCACATCTTTCAAAAACTGCGTAGTAACCTGCATAACTACAGGTCCTCTCCAAATAGCGGGAGCATCTTCCGGAATCAAAAAACCCAGCGACATAAGCTTGATTCCAAATTTTTCTATAGGAATTATTTTGTTTTGCGGGGTTAGATCTGGCCTCTTGTTCACACCCATCATAGTTGGAATACTAGGACCGTATAAATCTGCGTCCATAAGCCCGACTTTTTTACCCTGTTGTGCCAATCCGATGGCTAAGTTAGCGCTAAATGTGGACTTCCCTACGCCACCCTTACCACTTGCAACAGCAATAATATTTTTTACACCTACAATAGGGACCTGTTCTTCGAATGGATTTTTATTGCCGTGCCCTCCTTCGCTTCCCGAAGGACACCCGCAAGAGGATTCTTCTTGCCCTTTATCTTCACAACCGCATGAACTATTGGATTCCTCGCTTTCGCGACCTCCGCCCACCTCAAAACTTCTAACTCCATCCTTGCCGTTTGCGTCAAATTTATTCGACTGTTCTTCACTATTACTCATAAAACACCCCTTAAATTTTTATTGTTATCAGATTTTAATTTTATATGCAAATATACATATACTTACATTATCATAATTTAGCAATTACTTCAACCAAAAAATAAATGGTGCATCATGCGTCACCCTTAATCTTGAACGCATCCATGAACGCACTAACGGAAAACTCTGCCTTACCGGGACCGGCTTCACCGTACCCCTCTGGAATAGGCAGTCCGTACTTATAGTGAAGCTCGTGCCATTTGAGCAGGAGTTTAACATAATACTCAAGAGGAACGGATGAATTTCCTAACTTCCCTAGCTTGCTTGTCTTTTCGGGACACCAGGTTGTATACCTGGGTATAACACTATTGGACATAAAAAACTCTAAGCCCTCCGCCGTTGAATTTATAGCATCATCTATATTGCTAAATCCATAAGGTTTGGAAAGTTCGACACCAGCGACAAAATTAGGAATAACCCTATACTCTCCAAATATTGATACCGCATCCACTATTCTTTTTATCCATTCATCTCTTCCTATAAAGAGAGATTTTCCGGGACAGATATTATCAAAGAGCTCCCTATCCCAGACCTCAAAATTAGTATGGTATATAAACGCCCCTGCGTCTTTGAGGCGTTTAAGCTTCTTTATATCGTGAGCTTGCACAACAACCTTGCTTATCCATTTCCCCTTGTATTTATCCTCAATGGCCTCCAAGAACGGAACATAAAAGTCTATCTCGGCATCACCCTTAAACTCTGCCCCATCCACGATACTTCCGCCCGTTAACGTATACGCTTTAGACACGGAATCCTTCGATGCGTTGATTAAGCCCAAGGCATCAATTATGTCATCGATAGACTTTACAGCAGAATAGTCCTTATGCGTCTTTTTTTGGGTGACATAATTCGACCTCATATCACAAAAGGCACATTCATTATTATTTTCAAAATACTGACACATTCTAAAAACAGCAAGGTATATAAGGTATCCCCATTCGATAGTCGGGGCAATATCCCTGACCGATTTTCCGGTTGAGGTTGTTTTAAGCATATAAGATTTTTCGGGTGAGAAAACAATATCCCCAATAAATGCACCATCCAAAAACAAAACATACTTATCTTTGGATTGGTCAAACTTAATTTTGTACGGCGAAGACTTATTTATTCTAACGGAAATGATAGTTCTCTTGAGATTGTATATTCCATTTTGAAGGGCTATTTCTTCCGGATATTTCCTCGTAGCTATATCGTTATCGTTATCCACATCAAATGAGAAGATAAAATAAGACTTGCCTGAAAAATTCTCGTTATGGACTATGCGCTCAAAAAAAACCCCCTGCCTTAGTATATCCTCCTTAATTATGGCTTCGGGATTTAGTAAATCACCGTATTCTTTAATATAAAGCTCCAGATTATTCAAATATCTATTGGGCATGTATTCCATTTTATTACTTTAAAGTTAAAATTTCAATCGACAATTTTACTTTACATCAATAAGTAAAAAATATTATAATGTAAAATACCTATTAGGGCATATTATGCTAATTGCATGAGAATATTATTGGTATCTTTTTATTAAAAATGGAGATTTTATTGTGAAAACATTACAGATAAGGTTGTATGTAATTTTTAACCTATTCTTCCTTAACAGAGAAAAATTTATTAAAAATATTATATCTGCCATACCTACGGAGTATAAAAATATTGCAAACTTAAGCGACATAGAATTCACTATTTTTGCATACTTCTCATATAAATATACCCACGCATCCCAAGAAGAAAAAAAGATTTACGAAAAAAGCGGCATAATGATTTCGTATAAAGAGTTAAATAGACTGTATATTTCCACGCCGCATCTTGCGACGGTATTAAAGGGTTTGCAGAGCCAAAAACTTATCAGTAAAGCAACTTTAAACGAAGATAAACGTAAGACTAACTATATTTTGTCTTACAATGAATTTAAAAAATTTAACGATATAAACGTGAGTACTCTAGATTTTTTAAATTTTAATATATCTGACACCACTGCTATTGATAATTTATTACATGGAACGATAGCGCTACTTAAAAGCAATGACATAGTAAATGATATTCAAGAAAAAAACCTTGAAGGTTTCTTAAATAATGCTGATAACTATTTTAAATTTTATTACATAATTCTTGCCCTATGGGCAAGCAGATATCTCATAAATAACTTTAAGACCAAGTTAATGGGTCCATCTGAATTTATGGTTTATGCGATGATAATCAAATTTTACATCAAAAGTGACAAGAAACCCATTACTACCAAAAAAATCAGAGAGGCAACGGGACTTGCTCCCTCCATTATTAGTCAAAGTTTTAAGAAGTTCATTGACGAGGGTGTAATTACAAGAAAAGAAATTAACAAGTTTAAGGTTCATTTTTATGTAAACAAAAGAAAACTTGAAAAAAAACTTACAATTGATACTGTACTTATTAGCGAAATAACAAAGTATATTAAGAATGATGATAAAAAAGGTTTTGAACAATTTGTCAATAAATTAAATACAGCAGTGGTAAATAAATTGAGCGACATAGATGTAAATAAGATATGCTCTAACAAAGAATGCAATATGGATATTCCGTTAATTTCCGGACTTAGATACTGCCCTTATTGCGGGGCAAAAGTCATTTAAAGATGCCAATTATTCTAACCGGAGCAATTTATATTTTAGCATCTTATTTGGCAGGAAGTTTTCCAACCTCGGCCATAATTGCCAAACTCAATGGCGTTGCCGACCTCACTAAAGAGGGAAGTGGTAATCTTGGCGCTACTAATGTTTCTAGGATTATCGGCAAGAAATTTGGGGTCATTACGCTAATAATAGACGCAAGTAAAGGGTTTGTGCCCGTATTTTTTGCAATGAGATTATTTCCGGCGCACTTAATTATTTTATCCCTGATCATTATTGCCCCTGTGATAGGTCACTGCTATTCCGTATTTGTAAAATTCAAAGGCGGAAAGGGGGTCGCCGCTGCACTGGGAATATTTATAGCCATATCGCCTGAGGCCGTCCTGATAGCGTTCTTGATATTTGCAACAATACTATTTTTTGCCAGATATGTATCTCTCGCATCTATAGTAAGTGCTTTTCTTATGCCGTTTCTGATATTTTACGCACTAAAAAATGTATATATATTCTCCGCATCCGTACTCATCTCCGCCCTAATAATATACAAGCATTCCCCTAATATAAGGAGGCTGTTAAGCGGCACCGAGCATAAAATAAAAAAATAGTATTCCCAACCATCTACCCTATCTTGCACTTACCATAACCAGCTTAGAGCTCAATGCAACAACCTTATCGTTGACCTTAATGATCGCCTCATATATATAAACATTAGGTGTATTTTTGGGAATTGCAAGATATAAGTTGGTCTTGTAATAGCCCTCTTTTTTGATGTTGGTACTTGTAGTGTGGGTATAGAAAACTTTTCCATCTAATCCTTTTAGCACCCTAGTTTCTTGTATGGAATAATTCTTGACAATTTCGGGCGCCCCCAAGACATCATATTCCATAACTAGGTTAATATTATTACCCACCACCACAGACTTGGGAACGGTTAAAAGCTCCAGATTGGATATAAGTACGCCTTTTACCTTATGGAAGTTGATTTTATGGCGTCCGGCAGGCTCATAAACAAATCTATTGCTTGCCAGCACATACGGCGCATTAAGCATGGAGATGCCCCTAATGTGACCCTCTCTTGTAACAACATATTTTCCGGTTATATAACCTACGCCGTACCCGATGGACAACCCTGCCGCAGTTCCGATTATTGCGCCTATTGGTCCGCCTGCTAAAGCACCCACAATAAAACCAGTACCGGCTCCAAATATTGCGCCTGTTGCTCCGCTCGCGGCCGTCGCCCTTGATGTGGCGCACCCGCTAAGAGAAGAAGAGGCAATAAAAACAGAAAGCAAAAGAATAATTACTAAACCAAACTTTCTTTTAACATTAGTTTCATTGTTTTTCATACCCTAAAATCCTCCAACAGTAGTTTATATTTAATAAGGCTCATTAAATAGCCATGTTTATCTTAACACCCTATTATGTCGTATTGTACCATATATTTATTCGTTTTTAAATTTATTTTCTTCATGCCGCAATCGTTATAAACAGTCGTAATGACCCCCTCTAATATCTCATTCATGTTCGCATATTATACAAAAATTAAGGCCCTGTAGATCCGAATCCGGCATCGTTTCTTGCAGTATCCCCATTCACATTTCTAACCTGGTTAGGCTCGCCCGTCCAGACCGGCATTATCAACATCTGCGCTATCTTTTGCCCCGGCAGCATGCTTATGCTTTCCTTAGACTTATTTTTGGCCAGTACTATAACTTCGCCCCTGTATCCGTGATCTATTACCCCTGCCTTTATCTCTAACTCCTTTAACGCTAGTCCGGACTTTTCTTTTATGATCGCGGCGTATCCCACTGGGAATTCAATTTTAATGCCGGTACGTACAGGCATTAAAACATTCGGCATTAGAACTGTCTTTTCGCAAACGCATAAATCCAACCCCGCATCGCCATTAACAGCCCTTTTAGGTATAACAGCCTTGAGATGAAACAGTTCAACGTTTAGATAAAACTTTTCAAACATAATATTTAATATCCTCCTATTAAAGTGTTGTATATTTTAGACTATTACTTATACCCTTAAATTCATATATAAACAAGTATCAAAAAGAAACATGTTTGCATAAAATAGCTTGACATGGGTAAGCATAAGGGTTTTAATGAAGCTCAGTCGATCGCAAGCGTTAGGTTATTATAATTAAAGCACCTCATTATAGAATAATTATCTGAAGATTTAGATAAACGCATGTTCAAGTATAACAAATATACGTTTCATTTAACATTAGAACGGGAGATCGCATTTAGATCCCCGGCGTCGTTTATCTTCCGTAATAACATAGGGCTTCAACTAAGAAAGCTTACCTGCATACTAAGGCGTTCCGAGTGCGGTTCGTGCATCATAAACAAGACTTGTATTTACTCCTCCGTATTTGAAACCACAATAGATAAAGATAATGAAATTATAAGGGGCAGGGATAAAGCCTCTCATCCCTATATAGTGTATTCAGACACCCCTACCGGCGTAAAGACAAAGCAGGTTAATATTGACATTACCCTAATAGGCGTTGCCGTAGATTATTTTCCTTATATCCTCCTTGCGCTGATTAATACCGGCAAATCGGGCATTTTGAGCCAAAGAATCCATTTTGACATAGACAATGTTTTGTGCCGCGGACAATATGCGCTGAACAAAAAAGGTGATTATTGCGAAAATATCGATCCACTCATATGGGATTGGGACAAAAACTTGGATGGAGAGAATAATAAAAGCGTAAAAGACCTAGAATTAGCATTGCTATCGCCGTTAAGGGTAAAATACAAGGGCAAATACATCTCAAGGTTAACCTATAAAGATATCATCTTCTATGCGGCTCAAAGGCTTAACATGCTTGATAATCTTTTTGGAAATGGAAGTTTATTGTTAAACGGTTTAATTGCCGATTTGGTTGGTTTTATGGAAAAGGCTTCAATCGGCAAGGAATTATCATCAGATTTAAAATGGAACGATTATTCCAGGTTCTCAGCAAGGCAGAATCAAAGCATGCGATTGGGCGGTTTGATGGGGATTATACGCATAACAGGAACATTTTCCGGCGCGGAGCTATCGCTTTTGAAAGCAGCGGAATTGTTTCATATAGGTAAAAACACCAGTTTCGGATTGGGAAGAATTGAGATTCACGCACATGAGTAATCTAATAATATTGCCCGTTTAGTAGCGAAACAATATTCAACCGTGTCGCTATTTGTTAGCTTATCTTAAAAAACGTAAATAGGGAGGCATAAATGGAAGTTAACTTGGAAAGATTTAAAGGCGCAAGTCGAGAAACTTACGAACTTGAGGTCTTAACGCCGATGTTTCTCGGCGGAGCCAACCCTCTGGATGCAGAATTAAGAGCCCCGTCGGTAAAGGGAATGTTGCGATTTTGGTGGAGAGCGACCTACGATACGGACAATGTTGAGACAATGGGGCAACAAGAAGACAAGATATTTGGCTCAACAGAGATGAAAGCCAGTTTTTCTATCTCTGTCAGTTCGGATAATGAAATAAGACATATTTTACCATTCGATATATATAAAAAGAAATCGGAACATTTCATCGTGCATAGTCACCGGGCATACATACTTGATTACCTATCATACGGCACTTATACATATAAAAAAGAGATTAAACAAAATAAATATAATAAATATCATATACCGCCGGGAAGCAAGTTTAAGATCAAATTTAGTTTCCACAGCTCTCAATATAGGGATGAAATTATAAAGGCATTTAAGTGCCTTTTGACATTTGGAGGATTGGGAGCCAAAAACAGAAATGGTTTTGGCTCTATTTATTGCAAAGATATCAATACCGATCTGGACATAAAAAGATTCAACAATAAGAACCTAAGAGACTATACATCGTTTAGTAAAAAATCGAAGATATTTATATTTTCGGAACAAACGTCATGGGAAGAGGCGATATCTGAAATAGGAATGGCCTATCATGACGGCAGAACATCAATAGAAAAGCATCATGTATATGACAAAAGAGCTCTGATTGCGGCTCCGTTGCAAGTCAGAAACAGAAATCATGCACATAAGAATGAAGAAAGACATGCCAAGCCTTATTTTATGAAGGTTCAAAAACTTCAAAATGGAAAATTTTTAGGCATAATTACATATATCCCGTACAATTATTACGACAAGAGTAAGCACGAGGAATATAAGTCGGCCTGCGTTGATATCAATAACATAATTCAAACTAAGGCTAAAGGGGGATTAGATGACACTAAAAAAGCCTGATGAAGATTATTGGAACAATAAATTTATTTCATATATGCATGATCCTGTAGATAAAGCCCTTGGCATTCAAGGACATATTGAAAGGGCGAACAATATTTTACAAACGTTCGGCCTTTCAATGCCAAATGAAGAATCATGGAAAAAAGCAGACGTTATAGCTTCTGGTTTCGAAAGGGGGCAAATTACCGGGTACAAAGCTGATACAGAGACAAGCGGCTCCGTTGATTTTCTAGAAAGCCCTATAATTACGCACCCCATCGGGGAAAAGAATCAGCTTGAAATAGATTTAAAAAATATTACCAAAAACACTGAATTTAACAATCTGTTAAGCTACTTAGAAAATAAAATAGGTATAAAAGCAGGCGGAGGGGGCTACTCCGATAAATTTAAAAATGATCACAAAAACTTTGCCGCAGCAAGGTTTTTTTATACACACCTTGTATTAAGATTTGGACTCGCATCGGATAAAGGGAGCAGCTTGGGGGCTCTGTGGCACAGACTCCCTGCAGACACAAGATTCCCGGATCACAGCATATGGCAGCACAATGCCCTTGTTTCCGCAATAGATTCATGCTTTAGACTTGCAGGAAATCCCGACAATTTAGGGATGATGTTATTTAGCATAACACCCGTGCAGGGTTTTATTGAAAAAGCCCGAAAATTAAGGGATTATTGGACGGGGTCATTGTTACTGTCATGGCTTGCATTCGAGGGCATAAGATGGGTAATGGAAAACTTAGGACCAGATCATATACTCTACCCCTCGCTTATAGACCAACCTCTCATAAATGAATATCTTAAAAAAACATGGAAGGTTGATAAGGATGAAAGTTTTCTGAACCAAAGTAGCGATATCGCATCTTTTCCAAACAAATTTCTCTTTTTAACACCCTTTAATGACGATGCTGCGCTTAAAATATCGAAGGAAATAGAAAACCATATATTAAAAGAATGGCATAATCTAAACGATTTGGTAATAAAGAGACTCCCCCCTGGACTCAGGAATATTCAGCTGGTAAAGGATATATTCGCAAGACAAAATAAAAACCTTTGGGATATTCAATGGGTATCGGTCAAGCTTCTTCAAAAAAGCGATAGGCCTCAAATAGAAAGGCTTTTGTCCGAAAAGAATTTTGGGAATCAATTTGATTTATTGGATAAATTTTTAGAGATGATAAAGGATAAACCGTCCTATGAAAAGTCAGGTAAAGGGGTGCTCTATTCTACATCACATTCTTTATGCCAATCAGCACTTGCCGCTCGAAAAACACAAAAAAAAGTCAACAGAGAGCCAGAACCCGGCGAAAAATGTTGCATGTGCGGTGAGTTCGAGGTCTTACATGATATAAAATATGAAACAGGTATGCCGGCAAGCGATTATAATGCGTCTATAAGTAAGTTTTGGGAAAAATTAAGGGAAGATAACGATTTTAACGATAATGAAAAGTTATGTTCGGTTTGTTTGACGAAACGGCTTGCATATAAGGCTTTAAAAAGCAGTACTGACCATATTTTAAATGAAACCTTTAAAGATGCGGAAAACTTTCCTTCTACCACATATATGTCTTTACATAATTACTTCGAAAGAGAAAATATTACATCGGAGCAAGACAAGATATCTGCATCTCAAGATATTTATGAAGAAAAAAATTCGCAAAAATACAAAGGCATCCGCGATAAGGATAGCTACTATGCCATCTTGCTTATGGATGGAGATTTTATGGGTAAATTGGTCAATGGCGAAACAATATCTTCTACATGGAAGTCCATTATGCACCCGGATATTGTTAAAAAAATAAAGGAGAACAAACTCGATGGGGATTATAATAAATTATGGACCGATATTTATAATAGCGAAGGTATAAAGAAGAGGCTCTTAACGCCATCGATTCATGCGGCCATATCCGAGTCGCTTGGAGATTTCGCATTATACGGCGTTGCGCCTATCATAAAAAAATATGACGGAAGGCTTGTATACGCAGGTGGCGATGATGTGTGCGCCATATTGCCGATTGATAATGTTTTAAACGCTGCCGATGAGATTAGAAAGTATTACAGCTCCTCATTCAGGCTCATACAAAGGCAAGGTAAGGAAGTAACATCCCTTGAGATCGAGGCTGATAACGGCAAATGGTCTCCTCAACCCGGAAAACTTTCCGTTAATATCGGCAAGGGTAAACATTTAACAATATCTGCCAGCATACTGATATGCCATCATAAAGAAAATTTATCAGAAATGATCAAAACAGCACATAGGCTTTTAGATAAAAAGGCCAAGGATGAAGGCGGACGCAACGCCGTTGCGATAGAATTGAAAAAAAGAAGTGGCGGAAGCAGATACTTCGTAAGCAGGTGGAATGACGAAAGGCTAAAGGCATTTACGGATTTGATAACGAAAATAAGTATCGGGGAAGAATTGTCAAGGTCTCTCGCATATAGGTTTTCAGAATTTAGTGACGGAATAGATGCTATCTTAGCTATAAAAGAAGGATGCGGCGAACTTTTAGAACAATTTGTTTTGTCACAATTAAAAAAATCAGGCGTAAAAATGACATCGAAACAACAAAAAACATCTTCTAAAACCATAAGCAAGATCATACTGGATAATAACGGCGCATTTAGCAATGAAGGGCTTATAATAGCGGGATTTTTAGCAAAAAAATATGCTCGAAAAAAGGGGGTACAAGCGTGATTAGTGATACGTTTTCGTTTAAACCGACTGATACGTTGTTTTTCAGGGGGGCCGAACCTATGATAATGGGCGAAAGCCATAGTTCAAATTTTAATTTTCCTCCGCCGATTCATACGATAGAAGGTGCCATAAGAACGCTACTTTATTTTAAGGACAAGGTAAAACATAAGGAATTTATAAGGGCAGGAGAAAAAAAGGGCGGGTTTAGCATATTCGGACCGATGTTCCTAGTGGAGAACGAGGTTTACGTTCCGGCGCCATATAACTGGTATAGAGAAAAGGATACAGCAACAAAGATGAAAAAAAATATAAAAACATGCACTATGTTTAGGGAAATAGCAAAAGATTCGGCAAGGGTTAATATTATGAAATCTGCGAAGCTTTCTGATGGTATAAATCTTATCAAGACGAAAGATAATGCTATTTATTGGGTTAAACCTGAAGGTAGTGAACTTGAGTCGTTGGGCGGGAATTGGATGAACGTTAAAGATTTGATTAACGGTTCCGACAATGCGGAGATCTTTCCCACATCTAATTTTTTTAGCATTGAACCGCGTACGGGTATTGCACTTACAAGCAATAGAACGGTCAGAGAATCTCATATCTATGCCTTCGATCATTCAAGACTCTTGGAAAATGTTGAAATTTTATTTGCCATTGACCGCGATATCCCGCTCGAAGACAAAGAAATTTTGATGCTGGGGGCGGAACAAAGATTTGGATTATTAAGAAGATTAACGAATCAAGTCCTTGAAAACATAGAAAAAGTTTTAGAGGATAGTAGCGACAAGGGTGACTATATGAGCTTGTCTATAGTGCAAGGAGACTCAAATATAAATGACAATGTTATTGCCACCGGAAAGATTAGATATTTAGGCGGATGGGACTTACACAAAAGATACCATAAGGATATGGTCGGATATTTTCCGGCGGGTACTATCTTTAAAACAAGATGTTGTAACGGGTTAATGCAAATATCAAATTAATTATATTGGAGGAAGCAATGAAAAACGGTGCCTCATCGATTTTAACGCTATATGCAATCTCACAGGTTCACGCCGGAAGTGGGTCTGCAGTGTCTACTGTCGATTTGCCTATACAGAGAGAAAGACATACTAACTACCCCTGTATTTACGCTTCATCGCTAAAGGGGGCGATGAGGGCATATTTTAGAGAATTTGGACAGGACAGAACATGTAACGAGCAAACGACTAAATTAATCAACTTTATCTTCGGCTCTGACGAACAAGACGGCTGGACAAATAAGGAAGAATCAATCCCGGGGGCAATATCCATATCAGATGCCAAACTTCTTGCATTTCCCGTAAGATCAAACATAACACCCTTTGTCTACGTAACATGCCCTAATATTATCAATAGGATAGCAAGAGATTTGGAGTTTTTAGGGATAAATGCTGGCAATATTGATACGCTGAAGGTTGCAGAAAATAAGGCTAAAATTTTAGTCTCTGATACAAAGAGCGTGGCTAATGGAAGCAGAGTAATTCTTGAAGATGCTGTCGTAGAGGTTGAAAATGGCGCTGACATAAATTTTATACGACAAAACTTTAAGGCAATATATACTACGATATCGGAAACATCTCAATTGTTATTAATATCCGATGAAATGTTCGATTATTGCGTTTCATCGTGCACTGAGATACAAACCAACATAAAGATTGATTCAAAAACAGGCACTGCAAAAGAAGGAGCCCTCCGCTACCAAGAGTTCCTTCCGTCGGACTCCATTCTTTACAGCGTTATCTATTTTAAAAAGCAGCAATACATGGACAGTCTGATGCCCGAAGCCGTGCAGAAATTTGTTAAAGACACCATAAAGGATTATATGCAGGTTGGCGGAGATGAAACTCTCGGCAAAGGGATATGTAAAATTGACTGGACCGACAGTAGCAACAAATCTAAAACGGAGGCTGAAAAATGAGAACGATTGGACAGGAAAGATCTGAGTTTGCGCTTAACAAGGTATACGAGGGTCGCAATATAGATAAATTAAAAAATTTTTCAGCCGGCGCAGCAACGGTTATATTGCAAAACGGTTTTGGGCAAGCCATGGCATTTTGGCTTTCTAAGGCTGATAAAAAGGGCACTGTTGATGATAAATATGGATTTATATTTAACGCTATAAAAACGTGGCTTAAAAAGAAATCCTTTATAGACCAATTTGATAATAATAAAGATAAGGAATTCATTTCAAGATTGTCCACTGTCAGTCAGAGGGAATACCTATCCGCACAGAAAGAGGCAATCCTACTTTTGGAATGGATTAAACGATATGCGTCTGCCTTTTGCTAGGATAAATAGGAGAGAGCGACAATGATGAAAGAAAGGAGAAACTCTACCATGCCTGATGATGTTAAAAAAAACAGTGTTCTATACCCTTTTAACAAAGAAGCGATAGGATTATCTAAGAATAACGGTAATTTTAATTTTGGATTA
Organism: uncultured Actinomycetes bacterium; assembly: GCA_964631685.1. Taxonomy (GTDB): domain Bacteria; phylum SZUA-79; class SZUA-79; order Acidulodesulfobacterales; family Acidulodesulfobacteraceae; genus Acidulodesulfobacterium. The sequence continues at coordinate 85,643 of CAZVZU010000009.1, forward strand.
TGGTTTAATAAGTTCATTCCACTCGGCGAAGATGATAAATTCAATGTATGCGGTAAAAATGGAGATAAGAATAAGGCTATTGATTTTTATAAAGAAACCTATGATAAAAGCAAAAATAATCCTCTGCTAAAAAAATTACTAAACACTAAGCATTATTTTCAGCACGACGCTTACGAATCTTATAAAAAAAAATACGACGTTATTATCATAACCGCCGAGCTAGTATCCCCTTTAATTACCGGCATCGGGCAACCTCATCCCTGCGAGGTCGGAATGACATTCGATCACACATTGGGGATACCCTATATTCCTGCGTCGTCTATAAAAGGCATAGCGCGGTTCTCACATACATTGGGATTGATAGACAAGTTAATTAAAGAATATCCTAATAGCATTAAGCATGATGATGATGATATCGGTGAATATTTCGATGATGATGCGGAATGGACCAATATTAGCGCAATGTTCGGTAAAGGCGGACAGAAGGATAATGAGGGCAATGTAGGCAATGTAGGCAACGTTATATTTTTAGATGCTTATCCAGAATCGGTTCCTGAGATATCCGTAGATATCATGAATCCGCATTACGGTGCTTATTATAACAAAGAAACACCTCCTGCGGACTATTTAAAACTAAATCCGATAAAATTTTTGACTGTGACCGCAGGTACAAAATTCATTTTTAGAGTAATGGTCCGAATTAAATCTGAGGGTCTTAAAAAACTTGCCGAGGATGCTCTTATAAATGCATTGACCGAAGAAGGCGTAGGCGCAAAGACAGCAGTAGGTTACGGATTATTTAAGATTAGTGGGCGCAAAGAACCTGATTCTATACAAAAGCTTATAGCTGACAAAAAGCGAGCTATAGTACTGGAAAACATAGAAAACGGGTCGGAGGTTGATAAAATTTGCTACAGATTAAGAATAAAAAGTGATGTAAATGAAGCAAACAGAATATACGTTGATATTGACAAGCATAATAAAGAAGATATACTAAAGATTGCGGGCGCGTTAAGAGATGCATGGCGTATAGCCGGGAAATGGTATGAAAAAGATGAACCAACCAAAAAATTAACCCCAAAACATATGAAGAAAGTAGAAAAGATTAAATCCATATTGAAATAATATTTGTGTTACTCTTAGTAAGAAAATAATATCATAAAATTTATTAGATTATGTCAACAATTTACATTGTTTCAGATTACGGAAAACTGGTAAAGTCCGGGGATGTCCTGCAACTTAAGAAGGGAAATGATATATATCAAACAATATTTCCTTTTAAGACCGAGCAAATTGTCATTATAGGAAACATAGAGATGACCTCGCCCGCATTAAGATCTCTTATGTTTCATAATATTGACACGATATTCCTCGGAAACAACGGGAAGTTCAACGGCAAAATAACCTTTCAGGACGGAAAAAGCAAGAATGTCTTCCTAAGACAAAAGCAATACAAATTACTTGAAGATGAGGGGTTTTGTCTAAATATTGCAAAGTCTATAGTATCCGCAAAATTACAAAATCAGTACAGTTTTATGCAAAGAATAAAAAGAAAGAGAAAATATGATCCGTCCGTAACCAAAAATGCAGAGAGCATTAAAAATATCATCAATTTAATTGAAAACTCGAACAACATTGAGCAATTAAGGGGATATGAGGGCTTAGGGGCAAAGTACTATTTTAATTCTTTCAGGTACGCTATTGACATGGAACAAAGCTGGATCAAGTTTAACGGAAGAAGTAAGCGTCCGCCAAAGGACAATGTCAATGCAATACTAAGCCTGCTGTACACACTAACCTTGTTTAGGGTAGATGCAGCGATTGAGGCGAACGGACTGGACAGCTATGTCGGATACTTTCATGCGTTAGATTACGGCAGGCATACTCTTTCACTTGATTTATTGGAGGAATACAGAACGCCGATCGTTGATACATTGACAGCTGCATTATTTAATCTGAATATCTTGGAAAAAGACGATTTTCAGGATATTGCCTTTTCCAAAGATAATGAAGAAGACTGCGTATATATTGAAGAATCCGACTCAGATGATGCAGATAAAAAGATCATTACGGATGGCGAAAGAGGAGTATTGCTGACCAAGGCAGGGATCAGGAAGGTTCTGGAACAGCTGGAAAGGAAATTAGATACATCTTTTTACTACTCTCCTTCTGCCAAGAATATAACATATAGGGATTTATTTTTTGAACAAGCTAAGCAATTCAAAAGAACGGTAAACGGCGAGGAAAGTCGTTATAAACCGCTAACGCAGAAGTAATACGGGTTGCATAATATCCTATGATATACATGATATGTTACGATATAACTGATGACGGAAGGCTTAGAAAGGTAGCCAATATTTTAATGAATTACGGAATAAGGATACAAAAATCTTTCTTTCAATGTGAGATATCTAAGGGTTATTTAAAAACATTAACTGAGGATTTGCTTAGTGTTATAGATACAAAAAAGGATAAATTATATGTCTACCCTCTTTGCAACCCTTGCCTAAAAAATCATGTCATGTCGGATGGCACTGGCGATATTATAAAGATAGAAACATTTGAAATATTATAAATATAATGAAAAAATGGCTTATAATATATGACGTGCGAGATCCACGTAGATTAGCAAAAGTCGCTAAGATTTTAACCGAATATGCCGTGAGAGTGCAGAAATCGGTTTTTGAATTTGAAGGGAACGATAAAAGTATAAAAAGGATAAGATACAGGGTCAAAAAAGCCATTGATAACGATGAGGATTATGTAGTTTATTTTAATATATGTGAGTCCGACTGGCAAAAAAAGATTAAATATGGACCTTTAGTAAATCAAGAAATTGAAGAAAAGCCTTTCTATATCTTGTAATAAGATATAGAATAGTCTTTGATTTCGCCAACCTTGTTTGTAAAAAAACATAGATTGCGATTATAAGATGTTAATGCTTGACGATGCTTGTATTAGAAGTAGATTTAAATGGTATTTTGTTCTATTATGGTCTGTGACATTGTATATTTAACGCTTTACATAACATTCTGGTAGTAAAAGTGGTTATTTTAATTTTTAATGTATTAGGTTTGCGAAATAGTTCTTTGACATCGTTGAATAATATATCGTTAAATAAGTCGCTATTGAAATGATTGACCTGCTTGAAGGGATTACGACCA
>CAZVZU010000010.1:0-59800 GCA_964631685.1 uncultured Actinomycetes bacterium
CCTGATGAAACCGGTGCATATACAAGTGCCGACTATCCGTTTACACATTATGCCTATAGTGAGAATTATGCCTGCAACAGCAGTGCTAACCAAGACGCACACTTCTACAATAATGCAACTAAATCTTTTTACAAGTCTTTAGGGTATTTTGTTTCATATGATTATTCCGATTATATAGTTGATAAAGATTATCCAAAGCAAATTTCTCCATGGTCGCTGTATGTCCCCCTGACTATAAACGGAACGCTGTCTCAATCCCATACCCTTACGGTTGCTTCTAATCCAAACAACTCGACTGACCCTTATTTCGACCCTGCTAATATTGCCGGGCCCGCAATAAATTATGTTTTATGGCATGCCCCCGATTACGGCGGTCTTACTGACCCCGCAGGGAAAACAGTATCCGGATTAAAAGGCGGCGGCGGAACGCCCATGTATTCAATGGTTCAAGACATGAAGGATTATTTTGCTAAGTCGCTGAGTCCAGATAGTGCCACCGCCTGCAGGCGCAATTTTTCTATTATCATCACCGACGGCGAGGCTAACGGTTATAATCCAAGCAAGACACCACAGGCACTTTATGACTTATACACAACCGTTGATACCACTTATCCCATAGAGACCTTCATAGTTGGTTTTGGATACAGCGGAGGTTTGAGCGGGCCGACTTATATCCAGGAAATGGCAAACGCCGGAGCAGGGATAGACCCGAATAATAATCCCAACGGCATTAGTTTTAACGCTACTGTAGGCAGTTCGTCTACTACGCTCATACTGCCCTCTTCCGCATTTACGACGACTAACGGTATTCTGGTAGGCGATACCGTTTCCGATAATGGAGATGAAAGCAGTTCCTGCGAGTTCGCCAACGATAACAGCGGGATTTATGCGGATGGCAACGACTGCGCCGTTGTTACGGGAATCTACCCAAATACAAATGAAATTCTATTATCTAATTCTCTAAAAACCTTAAATACAAGCGGAGCTTCCGGCGCTCTTACGGTTTCCGGCACCGTTTATCTAACATCTAATTATAGTCAGCTCGTAAGTTCGCTCACTACAATATTTGAACAGATAGAAACACAATCGGTCTCATTTACGTCTCCCGTAGTACACCAGGTTTTTGGTTCAAACGGAAACGTTTATTATTCAAATTTTAAGGCGCTAAACCAACCGCTGTGGGGTAAGGGGAATATTTTTTTATTCAAGTTAAACTCACAGGGTCAGCTTACAGGACCTAACGGTCCCGCCGTAAATGCTAACGGACAGATAATTACGAGTGATTCATACTGGAATAATGGCAAGGGTGCAGGAGGGGCGCTCCAGACGGAAAACACATCATCAAGATATATTATAACATCAGCTCTTAATCCAGCCACCGGCTCCAACAATGTAGTCTTATTCAGCGTATCTAATGCGACAAATTTGGAATCATTATTAGGGTTGACTAGCACAAATTATACATCCGTTTGTCCAAGCGCATCGTCAGAAAGCGCTTGCGCCAACGATATCGTAAGTTTTGTGTTAAACCCCGATAGCGCAACAGATAATTGGAAGCTAGGGGCAATATTCCATTCCGACTCTGTGCTAATCGGTCCGCCGCCATTCACATATTCAAGTACATCGTATCAGGCATTTAAAAAGCTTTACAACACAAGAGCGCGGGTTCTGGTTGTGGGCACAAACGACGGCATGCTTCATTCTTTTAACGCCGGAACGTGGGATGCTAATACAAATTCTTATACCGACGGAACTGGAGCGGAAATATTCGGCTATATCCCGCCTAATTTTTTAGATACTAACGGCTCTTCTACTTTGCCCAAAATTACCAAATGGTATGAAACGTCTGTTACGAAGCCATCTGTTTTTAGGTTTGTTGATTCTACCCCTTATGTAAGCGATGCGTTCTTTAATAATATCTTTAACGGAATAACAAATTCCATTGACACTTCTATCTATCCGATATCAACAACCGGCACACCGGCGAACAGCTGGCATACAGTCTTGATCGGCGGCGAAAGGAACGGGGGGACAAGCTACTATGCAATCGGATTAACTAATCCCGCTAACTTAAAAAACGGTTACCCGAAACCGTTTTGGAATTTTTCTGATGCATCGGCTCAAACCGATCCAATGGGCAACACATGGTCGAAACCCTTAATAACTTTTGTATGCTTGCCGAATCCTAATTACACTGACGTCAACGGCGGAACAGGCGTATGCGGAGACAATCCCTCCCCGCCAAGCCCGATGGCCGCCCCTCAATATATTAAGACATATTCCGCTTTTATAGGGGGAGGTTATTCATCTAATAACTCTGCCGGACAAGCGGTCTATTCATTATATATCGAACCCAATCCGGTAAATATCGGAACGGCAACTACGCCAAACTATGTTAATAAACAAGAGTTATGGAAATTTGACAGCGCAGACAACGCAAATATGCTATATGCTATACCGTCTGCCGTATCACCGGTTTTTATCCCTAATTTCGGGATTCAGGGCTTTTATGTCGGGGATTTAGGCGGACAGATGTGGGCATTTAATATACCATACGGAAAATCGCCATATGGCAATAGCAAATCCAACTGGACAGGGTGCAGAATTTTTGATTCAAATGCTCCGGCGCCGTCACTAAATATATTTTTTCCCCCAGCAATCTCATATGACGCAACCGGCAATTTATGGCTGTTTTTCGGCACAGGTAATAGGGAAAACTTGACTGCAGTGAATACGACGAGGAACAATGAACTGATAGGATTGAACACGGCTGGCGCTCAAGGAATTGGTAAATGCGCATCAAATGGTCCATATAACGAAAGTGACTTAACTAATGCAACCGGCACAAGCGGCATAGGGAGTATAAAAAGTGGTGAGGGCTGGTATGTACAGTTGAGCCCGGGCGAAAAAGTAGTCGGCTCACCTTCGGTCTACGACCGCATAGTCTATTTTGCAACCTATACCCCTTCCTCAACAACCAGCTCTTGCGGGTATGGAGCAGCGAAACTGTATGCAGTTTATTATTTAGACGGCGGGGGGACAATCACTCAATCCAACGGGACGGTGACCATTTCAAATACGGTAAAAAGTTCAAGCGGGGCGTTGCAATCTATGTCCATCGGCTTCGGAGTGCCGTCAGCACCCGTTATATCAAATGGAAATCTTATTATAACAACATCAACTGGAACGGTCTTAATTCAAAAAGTACCGTCACTTCCGTCCAAACTTACGCCGGCTTCCTGGTTTAAACTGCCGCAATAGATGGATTGATAAATTACCGATGTTTATTGATTTAAAAGTGTAGTATAATTGTAAAAAAAGGATAAAAGTATGATGGTAAACAAAAAAAGACTTTTAATGCTATTGTTTATTATTTCGTTTGTAATATTTGCTGTTTCGGGTTTAGGGCGGGTGACTGCATTCTCCGAAACGATAGATGCAAGTGCTCCCTTATTAAACGGGACTGCATCCGTCCGCGCTTCAAAGGCTTATCATGGCGTCGGCACCATTACACGCATAAGCGATTCATCTATAACCCTATATCACGGTGCAACTTACATCATCACTGCCTCAACGGTATGCAGAGCTCACTCTAAGGGCGAAAGCATGATGCATATGCGCGTAGTTTCCTGCTCATATTTCGCACAGGGCATGACCGTATCCATCACCGCCGAAAAAAACACCACCGGAGAACTTGTTGCGACAGAGATTAGAGATGTTTTTTTCTAATGCCGGATAGGAAATAATTTAGCTTTTATACAGAACGCATGATAACAGATTTTCTTTTAAGTTTATATTCTTGGACGGTTATAGTTGTATTGACCATAATCTTTGGCACACTTGCCGTTATAATGTCTTTTCTAAGCGAATATGCCTCTGATAAGATTGCACAATCATGGGGAAGGTTAATTTTATATGCCTGCCGAGTAAAAATGAATATCAAAGGCCTAGAAAATATATCTCCTGATAGCTCATATGTCATTACTTCTAATCACCAAAGCTATTTCGACATATTCGTCCTTCTTGCCTGTCTTGATACAAGCTTTAAATTTATTGCAAAGAAAGACCTGTTTAATATTCCCTTTCTAGGGCAGGGCATGAAGAGGCTGGGTTATATATCCATAGATAGAAAAAATATGAGGAGTGCACTTAAGAGCGTTAAAAAATCTACAGAATTGCTAAAAAACAAGATATCAATACTAATATTTCCCGAGGGTACTCGCTCCCCTAACGGCGAACTGTTAAGCTTTAAAAAGGGCGGGTTAAATATGTTTTTAAAGCAGAGCAATATTACCGTTCTTCCGGTCGTTATCAAGGGCACCGTCAATATATTAAAAAAAGACAGTTTTGTCATACACATTGGTAGAACCGTAGAACTTCAAGTCTTAAAACCACTGAGTCCAATAGTTAAAAAGGGTGATGGCAATGTTGTAATAGAAGAGGTAGAAAACAAAACTCGTGCGGTTTTAAAAGCCTGACATCTACTTGTTCAGGCAAAACAACTATTTTCCTTGAACAAGTAGATGTCAGATGGTAAAATCAATCTCTGATTGAAATATAAAAAGACATTAAAATAATGGTGATCAATTAAATAATGCTTACATTAAAGGTGATACCGCTTGGCGGTTTGGGAGAAATAGGTCTCAATATGATGGTATATGAGACCGAAAAAGATATTATAGTGGTTGATTCCGGGATTATGTTTCCCGAGGATTATATGTTGGGAATAGACATGGTAATTCCGGATGTTAAATATTTATACGATCCGGAAAAAAAGAGTAAGATAAGGGGGATTGTTTTAACCCACGGGCATGAAGACCATATAGGTGCCATACCTTATATCCTGAGGGAATTTAATCTTCCCATATTCGGAACCCCTTTCACACTCGGCATACTTGAAGAAAAGCTTAAGGAACATGACTTACCCTTTAAGGTATCGTTATTTACCGTAAAAACAGGTGATTCTATTACATTAGGAGATTTTGAAATAGAATTCATACGGGTAGCACACTCAATAATAGACGGAGCAAGTCTTGCTATAAAAACACCGGTTGGAACTATAATTCACACAGGAGATTTTAAGCTCGACCAAACTTTGGAAAAAAATGCCGCAACCGACATCAATAGGCTTGCCTATTACGGCGATAACGGGATTTTAGCATTATTTTCAGATTCAACCAATATTGAAAAAGAGGGCTTTACTATATCGGAAAATGATATAAAAAAAACATTCAGGAATATTTTCAGGGATAACAACACAAGAATAATCATAGCTCTTTTTGCCTCAAACGTTCATAGAATTTCTGAACTGCTTTCCTTGGCCCAGGAATTCAACAAAAAGGTAATATTTAGCGGAAGAAGCCTTCTGACATACACTAAGGTCGCAAGAAAATTAGGCTATTTAAATATTCCGGATGACATTCTTATTGATGAAGAAACGATAAGTTATTACAAACCTGAAGAGCTTTTAATACTCACCACGGGAACGCAGGGCGAAGCAATGTCCGCTCTTTCTAGGATATCGGTTAATGATCACAAGTATATCAAGATTGCGCCAAACGACCTTGTTATTTTATCCTCAAAATTCATCCCCGGAAATGAAAAAGCAATATCTAAGATTATCAATAACCTCTATAGGAGAGGAGCAGAGGTTTATTATGAAAATATTTCCAAGATTCATGTTTCGGGTCACGCCAGCAAGGAAGAACTCAAGTTCATGATAAATATCACGAAACCAAAGTATTTTATTCCGATACACGGAGAGTTAAAGCATTTATACCAGCATAAAAAGCTTGCCGTGAGTACGGGTATTTCCACAGGGAACATTTTTGTCATGGAAAACGGTAACAGTCTCGTATTCGAAGAAGGTAAAAAATGCCGTGTGGATAAAAAAGTTTACTCGGGAAGAATTTTTGTCGACGGAAAGGGCATTGGTGATGTTGGTACTCATACATTAAAAGAAAGAGCGCACCTTTCGGAAAACGGAATGATTATAGTCCTACTCGTCGTTGATACCAAGACATCAAGCATAATTTCCGGACCGGAAATTGTCTCGAAAGGCTTCGTCTTTGAAGACTATTTTAAGGAACTAAATGAAACGCTTCGTAATATAGTCACAGACGTGATAGAAAAAGATCAGAAGTATGACAACGTTGATTGGGTAAAGACCAAAAGCGACATCAGAAAGGCCTTAAAAAAGTACCTGAATAAAACAATAGACAGGCACCCTTTTATCTTTCCTATGATAACAGAAATATAAGATCGTTTTCCAAAGAAACAAGGTATTTCTTAGCCCTATCCTTTATCGTCGTCGTCAGAATCGTCGTCTGCTTCCTCGTGATGCGCTTTCGCCCTCTCAATCCTGTCATCAATTCTTTTAACGAAACTGTCAAAAACCCCTTCCATCGCAAAAATGATTTCTTTATTGGCATTACCCAAATGTTCGATGACTTCAAGCGGAACCAGATCGTATATCGTGTCAATAATCCTATCCCTAAATTCCAACCTCTCTTCCCTGAAAGATTTAAAACCCCCACCAGTATTAGATTTATCTTTTGAAAGCATCCCTCAATCCTCCGTCTATTTTTTAACAAATTTAAACGCACAAATAAAAACTTGTACTCTAGCATTATAGCCTGAAAGTTATGAAAATTCAAATTACTCCGAATATTGTTCTCCAATTTCGTAACCAAGTTTTCCAGAAATAGTATTGCTTGCCTCTATCGTGAGGGGGATAATGCGATTTTTAAGTTTTTCCGATGATGTTCTTATTACGGGAGCAGACACCGATATACCGCCGATGATGTGTGATGTGTAATCCCTTAAAGGGGCACCGACACAAATAATACCCTCGTCCAATTCTTCATTGTCGATTGCGTAACCCTGTTTCTTGATTTTCTCCAGTTCCCTAAACAGTTTGCCCTTATCGGTGATGGTGTTTTTCGTAAACGCCTCAACTTTATCGGGCAAAAGTTTTTCGACGACTTCTTTTGATTCAAAGGCTATTTGAGATTTTCCTATGGCCGTGGCATACACAGGAAGTATATTGCCGACCCTTGAGGCTACTTTTAATACTTGATCCGCCTCTACTATATCCAAATAAATAACGTTTGCCCCTCTTACAACCCCAACATATGCCGATTCTCTTACTTCATCTACCAATTTTTTTAAAATAGGCTTGGCAATACTTAAAAGTCTTAAATGACGAATAAAAGACTGCCCTAGTTCAAGACTTTTAAGCCCAAGCCGATAATTTTCCGTGAAAACATCTTGCTCGACATATCCCATGTGCTCCAGTGTGGCAAGTAGCCTAAAAATTTTATTTTTATGCAATTTAAGTATTTTACTGAGTTCGCTGACACCAAGCTCATGCTTTTCCCCCTTAAAAGCATCTAGAAGTTCTAGCGAATTTAAAACAGTTTTAATTATATAATTTGTTTTATCTTTTTTATTCTTTGTTTGCATTCTATTTGATCCTTGATTTAAAGTTAACTCTACAACCTATTTGAAGTTAATTCCACATAAATAAAAAATAAGGTATAATTAGGGTACGTACACCACATGATATCATGGAAAAATAAAATATGTTTAAAATAAACATTAATTCCATACGATTTAAAATATATGCGCTTTTCATTGTGTCGAGCCTTATCGTTTTTTCAATAGGCATATTTTCAACCATCCATAATGTTACATTTTTTAACCACAAATATTTAAAGGCGCGGTTAAGATCGCGGATGATGAAAACTACTATGCAATTTATCAGCGATAGGAAATATATGCTTGAAAGGGCTAATGATATCGTTGCACACAACTTCCAAGACTCTTTTATGCAAGGATTATTTTCTCCAAAAGCAGCGTCCTTTAAATATTCATCTGCCGCGTATCTGCCCAAAAAAAATAGAATATCAAACATCATCTTGATAAGAATAAAAAATGGCCGAGCGAGTTACATAAAAAAATATAGCCATGTGTACTACAAAGGAAAACAACTAAGTAATTATAAAAGATTTGCCGGAATTATTTCTGTAAGAAACAAGTATATATTTGCGGGATTCGGAAGGGATAAGACGGGTAAACTTATCGAACTTAGGGTAATTTACTGGCTTAAACACAAACAAACCGGGTTTATAATTATTTTGAACAAGCATATAACCAGTAATTATCTAAGAGATATTAGACTGAGAAGTCATATAGATGCGCATCTTGGCGTCTATTACGGGGCAGAGCGGTCGGCTATTTCACTTTATAAAAACAGTAAATATTTGGGCTTGGGTCAAAGAGCCACGAAAAAACAACTTACGGTCTTAAAGAGCGGAAAAAAGATTTATACGTCTATGGTCGTAAGGGGAAGTCTTTTTTACATTTACAATGAGCCGATAAGGAACCATAACGGCAAGATAATAGGAATTTTAGGTTCAGGGATAAGGGAGTACAGTTGGATTTGGTATATCTCTAAGCTTTATCTTCCGGTATTTTTCTTTGCCGGCATATTTATCTTTATGCTGCTGATTTTTATATTAATTAATAAAAAATTTTCGGGTTCATTCTATGACCTTTTAAAAAGTATCGAAAAAATACAGCCGAATAATCCCAAAAAACTGCATCTGGTCAACAAATACAAAAAAGGAGAAAGTGAGCTTTACAAACTTGCAGCGACCATCACAGACCTGAACGACACAATCATTGAAAAACAGGAAGAAAATAGCCTTATTGTATCGAACATAAACTATTTTTCCAAAATGATTTCAGCGCAAGATGACTTAAATTCACTGATCAATAAACTTATCAGATTAATAGTTGAAAGAATGGGCTATAGCTATGCATGGTTCGGCATTTTAGATGAAAGCAGTAAAGATATCAAGATTACTAACACATACAGTAACAACTTTACCTATATAAAAAATCTAATTTTTAAATATGACAACTCAAAATACTCTCAAAACCTGGCAAGTAGATCAATAAAGTCTGAGAACTATGAGGTAATCAACGATATCTCAAGCGATGAGACTATTCCTCTCTATAAAGATAAACTTTTAGAACATAATTTTTTATCCGTAGGGGCTTTTCCGTTAATTGTACCGGGGAATGCAAGTTCAAAAAAACACGATATTGAGGGTGTGCTCATAGTATATTCAAATAAAAAAGACGCCTTCGACAGCATTAAAGCCGCTGCAATTTTTAATTTGACCAATTACGTTTCATATTTGATAGCCTATTTAAAAAACCTTAAAAAATCTTTAATTTTATCTGCAATGGCGGAACAAATTTTATTCTCTATTGTAACAGGATACACACAAAACACTACATCGGCCGATGGAAATGCAAACAAGATTGATGAGCAAGAATTCTTGAATAATATTGAAGATAATTTACAGACCGATTTTGTTGAATTCATTGTCTATGACGGGGTTAAAAATGAAATTATAAGGGGGACATTTTCAAAGAGATGGTCTTATAATGTAGGTAAAAGTACCATAGAGCCAACCCCTACACTATTTATCATAAACAAAATTGCACAAAATAGACTAGAGCTTTCCAACTATCAGGAAGATGAATTTGCGACGGGATATTTCCTACATGCAGGCGTCGAAGATATGATTTTATATGCATTTGAAGGAACGGAGAACAAAAGGTACCTGGCTGTAACCGGCTCAATAAAAAGAAAAATGGTTTTCCGCAATGAAGACGTAGAATTTTTTAGAGACGGTGCAAACCTTTTTGCTACACATTTTGAGATAAATCTACTTTTAGAAAAGATAGATTCATATTCAAAATTGGTAGAAAATAGGGAAAATCTAATAAATAAGATGATTGAATTTGGGGTTGTCTCCGTAGACTTGACAGACAAAGTCGTGAGCCTTTACAACGATTACTTTGCGAAGGTTTTCGACATAAATAAATTTTCGGCTCCCATGAGCATAGATGACTTTTACAATAACGTCCGGCACTCTTTTAAGGATGAAGTGTTTGCTCGCGATATCTTCGATATATATATAAAAGATAGATATGTTACCACAATAGAAAGTGTAGAAATAAACCTGAAAAACGGGATTGTACTGAGCATGAAATCAAGCACTTTTTTGACTAAAAATAATAGCGTTATCAGGCTCCTTGTATTTGGAAACGTCACGGATTCAAAAAATTATATAGAAAACATGGAAGATTTAAACAAAAAATTGAATCTAATAAATGAATTATCATATAAGTTATCTATGGTATTTACATTAGAATATGCGATAAAAACATTTGCACAAGGAATATGCTCCATAAAGAGCAAAAAAAGTGGGGAAGTAGATTCTCTCCATATAAATATATTTGATACGAATGACAAAAAAACCGTAACATCTTTGGTCTATACAAAGAATAAGGATAAGGTCGACAAGGCTGATGAAAAAAAAATAAAGGAAAAGACTACCGCAACCACTAATTTTATTGATTATAATGACTATTTGTCTAGTTGCAAGCTGCTAAAAAACAATAAAAACGACGGCATAGTTAATGACTGTGAATTTCGCGGAGCTGATGACATGTATGCATGTTTTTTGTTAAAAATCAGCAATGAGGTAGTCGGTACGGTTTCTATCGAATCAAAGAGTAAAAATTTCTTCACAGATGAAACAAATGGGCTAATAAAAGAAGTAGTTAATATAGCGTCACCTGTTTTCGCAAAATTGATATTAATGGAGACAAGCAAAAAACTTGCTGTCACAGATCCCCTAACAGGAATTTACAACAGAAGATATATGATTGAGTTTACTAAGAGGGAGATTATAAGGGCATATAGAAATAAAAGCGATTTATCTTTGGCAATACTGGATATAGACAGGTTTAAGGATATAAACGATAAGTATGGTCATCAAATCGGCGATGAAATACTAATAAAGTTCGTTACAGACTTAAAAAACATTTTAATTAGAAAACAAGACATAATAACGCGACACGGTGGCGATGAATTTGTTGTGGTTCTGCCTGATACAAATAGACATAGTGCAATAAAACTCATGAAAAAATTAAGTAGTTATTTTGAAAGCAAGATATACACCGTCAGGGGAAATATTAGCATAAATATCACTATATCCGTAGGCATTTCATTCACACAATATACCTCCGGATCGCAAAAAGTTGACAAGGACAGCGCAATTGAGGACAGCCTTAATTATCTTTTAAAAACAGCCGATGAAAATCTTTATAAAGCAAAAGATTCAGGAAGAAACAAAATAATCGGCTAAAAAACAACCACGATAAAATGCATGCCATAAGACTTTTCAAGGAGAGAGAGGTATTTATTCAATGTCTAATCTGCGCACATAGATGTCGAATTAAAGAAGGCAGACTAGGGGTTTGCAGGACTATTTTAAACAAAAACGGAATATTGTACAGTGTAAACTATGGTATTTTGGTAGCCCAAAATGCGGATCCGATTGAAAAAAAACCGCTCTTTCATTTTTTGCCCGAAACTTACTCGTATTCAATTGCATCACCCGGTTGCAATTTTAGATGTTTAGGCTGTCAAAATGCCAATATTTCCCAAAGTTATAGGGATACGTACAACATGTCTTCCGAATATTTTAAGAGGACGAAAAGAATATCCCCCGAAGAGATTATTGTAAGAGCGTTGAATGCTAATTGCAAATCTATTTCGTACACATACACTGACCCGGCGGCTTTCTTCGATTACAGCCTAGATGTAATGAAGCTTGCCCACGACAAGGGTTTGCAAAATGTGTTCGTTACAAACGGATATTACACGCAAGAAGCTGTCGATGCCACAAAAGGATTATTGGATGCGGCAAATATTGATATAAAATTCTTTAACGATGCAAATTACAGAAAGATATGCGGCGGCAAATTGGAGCCTATCTTGGAAGCGGTAAAAATGTTTTATGCTAATAATGTCCACATTGAGATCACTACGCTCCTCATAGACGAATACAATAATACGCCTGGGGAAATTCGAGATATTGCGAACTTTATTGTCTCAATAGACCCTGACATCCCATGGCATATTTCAAGATTTTTTCCGTTATATAAAATGAAAGATAAACAAATAACAAAAGAGGACAGCCTTGCCCTTGCATATAATATAGGAAAAGATGCGGGACTCAACTATGTATATATAGGAAATATTCAAAAATATAAACATGAAGACACATACTGCCCTTCATGCAAAAAACTTTTAATCAGGAGAGCCGGATATAAAATTTTAGAAAATAATATTTTATCCGGCGGATGTAAATTTTGCGGATATAAAATTTACGGCGTTTTTTGAGTTTATTTTTTTATTGAAATTTTTTCACAAAAAGTTTAATCTATACTTCGGTTGTTTTGGGGGATCGTCTAGCGGCAGGACCTAGGACTCTGACTCCTATAACGGAGGTTCGAATCCTCCTCCCCCAACCATTCAAAAACCGTTATAAATAAATTCTTTTCGCCAAATATGCATATGTTGCAACATCCTAAGCGGTAATTATCGCCGTTAATTACATATGAGTGAGCATTTCAAATACAACTGAGCGGGAGTTTTGACTTTTTAAAGCAAGATATAATATAATGAGGAAAATGGGGGAAAATGCATTATAAAGTTGACACAGTTGCTTTTTCCGGTCTTCTTAAGTGGGAATATGTAAATAAACTAATCAATGATGTTAGGCATTCCGGCTCAACATGGCATTATGTTTACACCCAACTTGAAGATATGAAAGATACGGTAGATGCCGACAAAGCCGCAGATTTTCTAAAAGAAAGAATGGAAGAGATTAGGAAGTTAGATGAAATTTGCGGGTGGTTTTATGTCCATACTAAAGAAGATCCTTCAATAATAAAAATTTATCATCCGGGCATGTCTGGCGGTAGCTGTTCAATAATTACTCCCCCGCCATGGATAATTGTCTCAATAGAACAACCTAAAAATATAGCCGATTTGGAATCTTATAAGCCTATCATCAGGCCTAAGAGGAAGGGGATATTCAAGATATTCGGATGATCATATAAAATTTACAAATATTTATTGGTAATTGAGATGACCGAAAAGGAATTTATTAATGTTCTAAAGAATGGGAGTTTTGAAGAGCGATTTGACGCCGTAAGTAGGGCAGAACCGGCTTACCTTATACATGCTGTAAATGATAACGACCGGAATATAAGGTATAAGGTTGCATGCAGGATACCGCCGGAAGATTTATCATACTTCGTAAGCGATGCATATAAGGAAGTGCGCTTGATAGCGGCAAAAAGGATCCGAAGTGGGGGATTGCCAAAGTTGATTAATGATAAATCATTCTGGGTTAGACACGCCGTAGCAGAGAGAATAGACAAATCTTTTTTGCATCTGCTCGTTGACGACAAGGAACCTATAGTTAGAATTACTGTAGCGGAAAGAATAGATGAGGAATATTTAAAAAATATGGCGAAGGATGGGGAAGCTCTGGTCAGAAAAGCCGTCGCAAAAAGGATCCCCGTAAAATATATATCTTTAATGCAGAATGATGCAAGCGAAAGCGTTAGAGGTATTGTTTTAGAAAGGCTTGATAAGCATAATCACAAATAAATAGGGCATAAGAAGCGAACAATGCGCAATTCAATAAATTCTTTAAGCACAACGGCATTATTGTTTACTTCGTCTTTTAAACCATAAAGCAGGGTTATGTCTTTACTTTCGTTTTTTAGGAATGTCCCTATAACAGCAAATGGGTTATCCGATACGTTTTTACTTGCATCCCTATAAGCACTGTAATATTTCGCAAGTTCTATCAAATATCTCTTTTTAAACTTGACGAAATCTATCGCATCAGTATGATATAATCTCCTTAATTCGGCAGAAGGGGCAATGTTTTTAAACCAAAAATCTATCCTTGCTCGTTCTTTACCAACCCCCCCCTTGGCCACAGCCTATCAACTAATATCCTTAGCCCATCTTTATCTGACGGATTTTCATAAATTCTTTTCGTATTGTATATGGGACATGCCATTCTCCGCAAAAAAGAAATTAAGTCAGTGAATCAGTATTTGTAATATTCAAATTATTTTTAAAAATTAGATTGCGAATAGGAAATGGTATATCTATGTTATGTTCCTCAAATTTCTCGGCAATTTCTATATTTATCTCCGTCAGTGTAATATACCTATTAACGGGGGTCGGAAGCCATATAATGAGTTCCAAATTGTACGTAAAATCACCAAACGAAGTAAACCAGACGATAGGTTCAGGATTATTTAAAACATGGCTATTATTCTTTGCTATATTTTTTAATATTTCAATCGCCGGCTTAATCTTAGAAGGTGCATACTCAATACCGACAGGCATATGAATTCTAACCTTTGAGTTATTATGCGACCAGTTTATTACATTTTGAGTAATAAAATTAGAATTTGGAACAATCACGGATATGTTATCCTGCGTCGTAATTGTTGTGCTTCTTGCTCTTATTTCGTTCACAACACCTTCAAGCTCCCCGATTTGTATATAATCGTTAATTTTAATAGGACGCTCGAATGTTATAATAACACCCGATATAAAATTACTTATAATATTCTGCATTCCAAAACTTAAACCCAACCCAATAACGCCGGCAAAAACCGTAAGAGCCGATAAATTTATCCCTAAAATCTGAAATGCTGCATAAAATCCGACTGTCAATAAGATTAGCTTGTTTACTTTTGTGATTGTGTCCTGAACTCCCGCATCAAATTTAAATTTGGAAAGGATCTCTTTTTTTAGAAACAGATTGATGATAAAAACAAGAAAATAAAAAAAGACTATTGTCAATATAGCTAAAATAACCGACAATACATCAACCTTAAATCCGTGTATAGATATAATCTTGTCTCGTAAAAAATCTAACATAAATTTTATATTTTAATTACGATCCTATTTATTTAAGCTTCACTTTTTTGTTATCCGAAGGTTCCTGGATATATTACAACACAAAATGAACACAATATGCAATATGTTATAATATTAGCCACATATTCATTAATATTTATTATAGAGGTTGATGTCATGGATCTTTTTAGTGATAACGATTTTTTGCCACCACTTGCCGAAAGGCTCAGGCCCAAAACCCTATCCGACTTTATTGGCCAGTCGAACATTCTCGGCAAAGATAAACCATTGAGAAATATGTTGGATTCAAAATTGATTCGCTCAATGATACTCTGGGGCCCGCCCGGAAGCGGCAAAACAACCCTTGCCAATATCATAGCGAATATTTTCGATTATGAATTTTATCATATTTCGGCAGTTTCGTCAGGCGTCAAAGAGTTAAGAGAAATTATTGATAAAACGAATACCAACGTTAAATATTACAAAGAACCCCTGACACTGATTCTTTTTATCGATGAGATACATCATTTTAATAAATCTCAGCAAGATTTACTATTGCATTCCATTGAAGGAGGAAGGCTTATACTAATCGGAGCAACTACAGAAAATCCGTCATTTGAAATAAATCCGCCTATTTTATCAAGGGCTTCGGTATTCACATTGGACCCTTTGTCTAAAGATGCTTTAAGCAAAATAGCGCGCAGAGCACTAAATATTGATACGGTTTTAAGTAAAAAAAATATTATACTACAAGAAAGCGGCACTAATGCACTCGTTGGATGTTCCGGAAACGATGCTAGAATCATGCTAAATACATTGGAGATTGCTGTCAATATCACTAAGCCCGACGGCAAAGGCGCCCTAATATTAACCGCAAAGACTATAGAAGAAGCATGTTCCGGAAAGTTCAAATATGATAAAACGGGAGAGGAACATTACAATACTATATCGGCTTTCATTAAAAGTTTAAGGGGAAGCGATCCCGATGGAGCAGTTTTTTGGCTCGCAAGGATGCTTGATGCAGGAGAAAATATTAAATTTATCGCGAGAAGAATGATAATTATGGCTTCGGAAGATGTGGGAAATGCAGAACCAGAAGCCTTAGGCGTGGCCGTTAACTGCTTTAACGCCGTCAATGTCATCGGTATGCCGGAAGCAAGAATTATTTTGTCCCAAACAGCCACTTATCTCGCCGGTTGCCCCAAATCAAACGCAAGTTACACTGCTATAGAAGAAGCACTCAAAGACGTAAAAAACTTTCCCGGAGCAAGGGTGCCCCTTCACCTAAGAAATGCTCCTACTAAACTCATGAAAAATGCGGGATATCATGAAGGCTACAAATATACCCATGATTATAAAAACCACTTTACAGAGCAACAATACCTTCCTCCTGAACTCTCCTCCAGGGTTTATTATCGCCCCGATGGCATAGGCAAAGAAAAAGAGGTTAAAGCTCGTCTCGAATTTCTATGGAAAGGGTCGAAAGTATACAATAAAAAACGGCAAGATACGTGATAAGCAACGCGTATCAGTCTTTCTGAAAAGGACTTTTAAGTATATATATCTTATTCTTTTTAAATTTAAATAGGTATAGGTCTTTTTTAAATTTATTATCGCTCAAACGACTAATGCCGCATACGCCTTTGAACACCTTAACATTTAAAAGGGCGGCAGAAAATAGCCTTCCATTGGAACTACCATTTAGTGAACCTTGCAATTGCCAAAATCCTGTAGGCAAGGAATACACTGTGTTTGCAACGCGATTATGTCGGAGCGACTCTGCCGTTTTGATTAATATTCCTCCTATATCGTATCCCTCAGCACTGAGTATGTTTGGCATTTTCCCATAATCTTTTTTATATCTCACAACAAACTCTTTAACAATTTTGTTGTTATCATATTTAAAAAACCCATCTGGGAAAACTGCCCCCTGCATATAAAATCCGTAATCCTCTATAAATGTCCTTGAATTAAACGAACTTAAGCCAAATATTGTAAACCCGGTGATATTATAATACATAAGCTGGGTCAAGATTAATTTTAACTTTGAGCGCCCTCCGATCACAAAAAGACCCTGAAAGGAGATATGGGGTTTCATCTTTGTTATGCCATGTGCAAGGTCATAAGGGGTAATCCCAAGTTTTGCTTCTTCGGCCTTGGACATATGACCAATCTTAACTTTATCAAATCGGACGATGGAAGTAAAATTATGGTAGAAATCAACTGTTTTATCGTTATAAGCGGTAACATTGAGAATATTAATATTATACTTTATTGCAAAACGCGTTATATAAGCAAGAAGCTTTTGCCCATAACTGCCATGTGGGTATATAACCGAAATATTACTTATGCCTGTATAATCGGCATATTTCATTTCCGTTTTAATTTCTTGTTTTAGTGTCATGCCGTAACTATAAACAAAGGGTGAAATATCCTCCTTGGTTACAAACGGAGAGGGTGTTATTACCGGAATTCTAAATTTAACGGAATCAGATGCAAAATATTTTAGTTGACCCGCAAATATAGGCCCAACTATGGCGCTTATTCCCTTGTTCGCAAGAGAAGCAAACATGTAACCAATACTAGCACTATCTGCATCTGCCGGCAGATTGACTATTACATACCTTATCTTTGAATCGTTAGAATTTTTCAGACTGAGCAGTAACCCGTTTATAAACTGCCTACTGAAATAAACAAGTCTTCCTCCGGTCGGGAGCACTATCGCAACCTTTACCGCACTGCTCCCGGGCGAAATATTTTTACCACGAACTGTTTTTCCATAGGATAACGGGGGCGCGACGATAGAGAGTAAAAAAATAGCCGTAACAAAATGAATCAACAAAAACAAATATAATTTGCTTTTGCCTTTTTTTACAGTGACATTAATCGTATCTGTTGACATTTTACAAATCTATTAAATTTACAAATAAAAACACTTTAATTTTTTCTATTTTATCATATTATTTAAATTAAATAAATTACACACGAAAGACTGTAGAAATGCCGGTAACCCGGTTAAAATTTTTAAAGGAAAGGGTGTATGTTTAAGATACGAGCAACGACTTGTTTAAAACCAATAAAAACATAATGTTATTCAACAATTTATGTTAAAACTTTCAGAAAAATAAAAGATAACTATTGACAATTTAGCAAAACTAAGCAATATTAAATTTAGCGTTAACTCAAACTTAAGCGATTAAGAACGTCTTGCTGCTTGAGATAAGTTTTAAAATAGAGAGACTCCCGGAAGGGATTATTAGAAAATCTAAAAATTAAAATATTGGAATTTTATGAAAAATCTTGTAATTGTTGAATCTCCATCAAAAGCGCATACCATAAATAAATACCTTGGCGACGATTTTATAGTCAAGGCTACAGTCGGACATATTAAGAATTTACCCAAAAATAATATCGGCGTTGATATAGAAAACGATTTTGAACCGCAATACGAAATCATAAAGGGTAGAGAAAAAACCATTGAAGAAATTAAAAAAATGGCGAAAAATGCAAAGAATGTATATCTTGCTGCCGACCCCGATAGAGAGGGCGAGGCTATAGCATGGAACATTAAAGAGGTTATTGATACCATTAAGGGTAAAAAGCCCACTGTAAAAAGGGTTCTTTTTCACGAAATAACAAAAGACGCCGTTAATGATGCAATAAAAAATCCTGTTTCCCTAAATGAACTCATGTATGAGTCCCAAAAAGCAAGGAGAATTTTGGATAGACTGGTGGGATATAATCTCAGTCCTTTTCTATGGGACAAGGTGCGAAGAGGGCTCTCGGCCGGAAGGGTTCAGTCAGTCGCTTTATATTTAATAGTGGAAAGAGAAAAGGAGATAAGCGGCTTTAAAAAGGAAGAGTTTTGGACGATAAAGGCACTTTTCGACATAGAAAAAGATAAAACTATAAACATAGAGTGTGATCTTTTTAAAATAAATGGAAAAGAACCCAAGATAAAAAGCGGCGAAGATGCGGTAGCACTAAAAGCAAATCTTTTAAAGGCCGACGGATACGAGATAGAAGGCATAAGTAAAAAACAATTTTCAAGAAAACCGCCATTGCCTTTTATTACAAGCACACTACAGCAGGAAGCTGCGAAGGTTTTAAGATTTCCCGTCAGAAAAACAATGCATGTAGCACAAAAACTTTATGAGGGAATGGAAATAGGAGCAGTAGAAGGAGTTAGCAATAAACCTCTAGGTGCCACCGGCCTCATAACATATATGAGGACGGATTCATCAAGGATATCTGATGATGCATCGCAATCTGCCAAAGATTTTATAAAAAATTTATTCGGAAAAGAATATTTACACAAAAATGGGGTCCGCAAGAGAAAGGGTAAAGATAAAAAAAATATACAAGATGCGCATGAAGCGATAAGACCTACAAATGTTTTGCTATCCCCTATAAAAATTAAAAACTTCTTAACCCCTGATGAGTATAAGCTATATAACCTTATATGGACTAATTTCGTTGCATCTTTTATGAGCGAAAGTATATACGATCAATACAGTATCATTATAAAGGGTTCCTATAATGAAGCGCAAAAC
This sequence comes from uncultured Actinomycetes bacterium, assembly GCA_964631685.1. GTDB lineage: Bacteria > SZUA-79 > SZUA-79 > Acidulodesulfobacterales > Acidulodesulfobacteraceae > Acidulodesulfobacterium. The sequence continues at coordinate 19,378 of CAZVZU010000010.1, forward strand.
AGCAATAGCACTACATACACATTTAAAACTACGGAAAGTGTTTTGAATTTTGACGGATTTCAAAAAATAATAAATGAATCGTTAGGTCAGCAAATATCCCTCAAAAATGACAATAATATACTAAAAATTTTTGCACTTATTACTAAGGGCGATCCCGCCGACATAAAAAAGGTTGATACGCTTCAACATTTTACCTTGCCTCCGCCAAGGTACACAGAAGCAACCTTAGTAAAAGCACTGGACGAGAATAACATCGGAAGACCATCGACGTATCAGAGCATCATAGCGAACATAACCAATAAGGATTACGTTATTATGACCAAAGAATCTGCGGATACTTCTAAAAAAGGCGGTTCCACACTTAAGTTTAAACCGACGGAGCTTGGCATGATGGTTTCGGATATTTTAAAGGCGGGCTTTTCGGACATAGTAGATTTAAAATTTACGGCAAACATGGAATCTAAGCTTGACAGTGTTGAAAATGGAACAATGAAGAAAAAGGAGCTGTTGTCAGATTTTTACGATCAATTTAAGAAAACCCTTCAGGATGCAAAAAAAAATATAAAAAATATAAAAGGAACTTCGGAACCAACCGACGAAATATGCGATAAATGCGGGAAACCAATGGTAATAAAAATGGGCAGATATGGCAAATTTTTGGCATGTAGCGGATACCCTGAATGCAAAAACACGAAAGAAATTTCAAAAAATAATGGGGCCGATGAAGCGGATGTTAATAAAACCGACGAAATATGCGATAAATGCGGGAAACCAATGGTAATAAAAATGGGCAGATATGGCAAATTTTTGGCATGTAGCGGATACCCTGAATGCAAAAACATTAAGCCTATACCGATTAAACATAATAAATCCAAAATTTTGTGTCCAAATAACTGCGGCGGGTACTTGACTGAAAAACGAACAAAAAAAGGCAGAAGATTTTTTGGTTGTTCCAGCTACCCAAAATGCGATTACGCGTCGTGGACTTTGCCAAAAACAGAGAAAGAAGATCCAGAATAACAAGTTGGAATTTTTCTGGGCTTTATTTGTAAAATAAATTTAATCCTTACATTTCATTAATTAAAGGTGGTGTCATTATGTACAACGGTCTTTTACGAATTATCAAGGATACATCTATTAAGAAAAAAATCATTATTCCACTTGTTCTGCTCGTTATCATTCCGGTAGCGTTAATTGCTTGGAACTCCTATAATCTTCAGGGTAAACTTGCCGTTTCACTTATTAAACACGATGCCGTAGTAACCGCCAACACAACACTTTCAAGCCTAAATGCCATGATGTTAAATGGAACCATAAAGAAAAAAACAGACAGAAAACAACTGTTTTCCATTTACAGGAGGATTAAGGGAATCAAAGGGTTTCAGGTTATAAGGGGGGATATTGTTAACTCTGAATTTGGAAGCGGGCTAAGGGAAGAAGAGCCGGGTTCCGCTTTCGACAGCCAAATCTTAAATACGAATAAAACGCTGACAAAGATTATCTATAAAAATGGCAAGCCTTTTGAACTTATGGTCGGGGTGCCTTTTGTGGCAAGTGCTAATTCAAGGGGAATAGACTGCATGACATGTCATGTAAAAGCTGAATCAGGGGATATTCTCGGCGGAGTGAAATTGGTATACTCGTTAACGCTACTCAACAATGCCCAAAATATCTTCATTAAAGACACATTTATTATTGCCATAATTTTCATTGTTATTATTATTTTGTTCCTTTATTTCGTCATAAAAAGTGCGGTGATAAAACCTATAACAAGAATGTCAGCACTCGCCGATGAGATATCCAAGGGGCATTTTACGGAGGACATAGCCCATCCGAGAAACGATGAAATAGGTTTACTTGCGAAATCGTTTAATAGAATGCAAATAAGCCTGAAAAAGGCGATGGAGCTTCTAAAACGAAGCGGAAGATAAACTTATAAAGCACGTTCCCTCGTATTTACGCAGGCAGAGGGAACGTGTAGCATGTGTTGTTTAAATGGAAAATACGGCATCAAAGATAACTATTCACCAATGGGATAAGTTTTTGAACGGGTAAGCCCAGAACATTTTCAAAAGATCCTTCGTACGACTTCACAATGCATTTTTTGTCTTGTATTCCGTAGCTTCCTGCTCTATCAAATGGCGGATGTTCAATTAGATAATCCGCTATCTCTCTGTCGCTTAATGGTTTTAGTTTAACAAGGGTTTTGTCGTAAGTAATTTTATAAACATTTTTAAATTTATTTATTAGACTCACACCCGTATAAACCTCATGCGTTTTACCTGAAAGCTCCTTGATTGTGTTGAAAGCATCACTAATATTTTTTGGCTTACCGTAGACCATTCCGTCGAAATATATAACGGTGTCAGAGCCGATTATAAACCGTTCAGGATAGTCATCCTGCAAACTTTCTGCTTTTTTTAAAGCTAAACTTTCTACAAAACGGTCAATCGATATATTTTTATCAAATTCACTAAACTGCGGTTCTACCCGAAACTTGTGATTTACAGCAACAAAATCTACACCCATGCTCTTGAGCAGGACAATTCTTCTTTCCGATGACGATGCCAATATTGTTACATTCACTGTTTATTACTTCTATTTCCAAATATGACAGTTCCGAGCCTTATTATCGTTGCACCCTCTTCGATAGCCTCCTCAAAATCGCCGGATGTGCCCATAGAAAGGATTGAAAGCTTTTTTTTATAAATGTTTCTATTATTTATATCGCAACAAATCTCGTTTAGGGATTTAAAGTACTTTCTATTGTCATCTGTTAAAGGAGGCATCGTCATAAAACCCTTCAGCCTTAATCCGTAGAACTTATTTATTCTTTTAACCATATCGTATGCTTCGTCTATTGTCGCACCATTTTTAGTTGTTTCGTTTGCAAGGTTGACTTCAATTAAAATATTCGTCGTAACATTACGTGCTACCGAACGATTTTCTATAGCTTCCGCAAGTTCAATGCTATCGACGGAATGGATCAAGCCAACGTGGCCAATTATATATTTAATCTTGTTTTTCTGAAGATGCCCTATTAGATGCCAGTCAATATCTTTATTATCAGCAAGCAATTCAGCTTTTGACAAAAACTCCTGCACATAATTTTCCCCAAAAACCCTGATGCCATTACCAAATGCACTTAAAATATCATCCACACCCCTTGTTTTAGACGCAGCCAAAATTGTTATTTGCGAAAAATCACGACCACTTTTTTCGGCAGCAATTTTTACCCTTTTATAAATATTTTTTATGTTATCGGGTATGGAAGAATAGTTCAGCACTGTAAATTTTAAAATTTTAAATATTAAATAAGACCTTTTGCCCTTAAATACGCGGCATTTACTGCAGCATCCAAAACATACTTAATTCTTCCCTCTTCTAATTTTGCAAGTCCGTAAGCTGTTGTGCCGCCTGGAGACGTAACCATATCCTTGAGTTCTTTCGTGTTAGACTTAGAAAACTCTTCGCTGTTTAAGAGCTCAGCAGATCCAAGAATCATCTGTAATGACAGGGTTCTAGACACATCCTTGGAAAGACCCAGCTTTATTCCCGCTTCCATGAGCCCTTCGGCAATCAAAAAAATATACGCGGGACCGCTACCACTCAAAGCGGTTACGGCATCAAAATACTCCTCACCGATAATCAAAACCTTGGAGGACATTTCCAGTATTTCAATTGCAACCTCGATGTCCTCCTTGGAAACATAATTATTATAACACATTGCACTCATTCCCTTTCCTACCAAAGAGTTGATATTCGGCATAATTCTGAATATTTTTATTGGAAGAGTGTTCTTCAGTATTTTATTGAAAATTTTTTCCATAAAATCGATCTTGACTCCGCCCGCAATAGAAATAAATATAGGCAAATCTTTGTCTTTATTAAAATTATTTAGGGTCTGAGCCAAAACATCCAATACACTTTCCACAGAATAGGGCTTAACGGCAATAAAAACTATATCGCAATTTTTAGCAACCTCGCCAGCACTGTTAAGCGAATCTACCCCTAAAGTATTTTTGATAAAATTGACCCTTGATGCATCGGTATCGTAAAACAAAATTTTGGCATCAGGCTTTGTATTAATTATCCCATTAATAAGTCCGAATGCCATATTTCCTGTGCCTATAAAACCTATAACCTTATTCTTTTTTAACATCACACCCTCCTTCGGCTTAATATATGTTATTGCAACACATGTGGCATCATATTGCATTATACTATTAATCAATCAAATTAACTATTGCTTATACCTCCCTTCTTTAATCATGCTTGATATTAAAAAAGAAAACAACAGAACAATCCCGAAAAAAACAAATATCCAATGTAGCGCATATCGTTGAGCTATCATACCTCCGATCGGAGCTGCAATAGAACCAATTCCAAAACCCGCAAAGAAAAAAACTCCATATGCCGTTGCTCTGTATTTTTTATGAGCATTATCGCTAATCATAAGATTGGATATGGGATTTATAGAAAAATTGAATGCCGAAAATGCCAAAATTGACGCAAAAAGAATAATATTATGCGTAAAACCGGCTATCAAAAGGAACACCCCGCTTACAAATGTTAAAAATGAAAAAACCCGGTTTGATTTGTAATTTTTAGTAATCCTCACGCCGTTGTACTGAAAAAAGACACCTATAAGGAGCGCTATTGTGACAAAAAAACCGCCTGCGGCAGCTGCTTGATTATGAAAAAATAAATAATTTTTTAATTCTGTGCCCATGTATGCCGGCAAAAACGAAAAGACCCCCTGAAACACAAACCCGTTTAAAAATTCTGCAATAAAAATTATTATTAAATTAAAATGAAAAAACTCTTTAATAAAAGCGCTTATGCTATTTAGGACACTTATGGTGTCACCTTTGTCCGCTCTATCGTTAATTGTTGAATCTTTAATGTCAACATCTAATTTAAGCAAGAAATAGGATAAAAAAAGTATCATTAGGAATATAACACCGAGTACAAAATACGGAAAGCTGTAGCCGAAAAAATAACCTAATATTCCGGCAAAACCAGCGCTTAAAGCAACCCCCAGTGTTCCGGCAACTCCATGAATGGCAAACGCCCGTAGTTTATCACTTCCCACAAACGACATTATACTTAAACCCACAGGATGATAAATACTCCCGATGAGCCCGATAAACATTATGGACGCGGCAAAGAAATAAAAATTTGTCGATATTGCAGCCATAAAGCAAAAAAAAGCCATCCCTAGCAGATAAATTCTCAAAATATGCTTTTTATTAACTTTATCGGCTATAAAACCTATAGGCAAGGACCCGGCTCCAAACAAAAATAGGTAACTGCCTGCAATTGCTCCCAGAGTTACATAATTTACATGAAATTTATCCTTAATAAGTATCAAAATTGCCGGATATGTCAACAGCGCAACATGGCAAAAAAAATGCGAAAAACTAAGAAGGGCTATCGTTTCTTTTTCATTTTTTTTCATTATTTATGGCATTATACAACACTCTGCATATAAGTATCAATCGACATTGAGCTAATTTTAAAACAATCTCAAAATATGTTACAATGTTGTCGGTATAGTAGAATATTGATCAAATTATATATCTTAATACTTTTTGTACTATGGAAGGTACTGTTAAAATAAAACTGAACGGATTTATGCAGCATATACATGGCGCACACAAAGAGCATGGTTCCCCGCACAATGATCATGCTCATTCACACTCATCTCATCTGAACGACGAATCCTCTAGGTCTGAAAAAAATTTAAAGATTGCCTTTCTGCTAACGATTGCAATAATGATCATAGAATTCAGCGGGGCTATTATATCCGGAAGCATGGCCTTATACTCAGACTCAGGCCATATTTTAGTTGATGCATCATCTCTACTCTTGGCATGGTTTGCTCAGACGCAAGTTAGAAAGACACCATCCAAAAAAAATACGTACGGCTACCATAGAATGGGCATACTCGCATCACTTTTTAACTCATCTTTACTCCTGGCGATATCCTTAATATTGCTTTATGAAGGCTATTTGAGGCTTATTCATCCCGAGATCGTTAATCCGGGAGTTATGATAATTTTTCCGATTATAACCCTTGCCATAAATTTTGTAATTGGCATGAAACTCCATAAAGATATCCACAACAACCTGAATATTAAAAGCTCCTTTTTTCACATACTGGGAGACTCCTTGGTTGCAGTCTCCATAATAGTCGCAGGGATAATCATTTATTTTACGAAGTTGTACTATATTGATTCTATCATAAGCTTATTAATCTCTCCGATTATCGCAATAGGAGCATTTTCCGTTATTAATGAAGCATTAAATATTTTACTGGAAGGCGTGCCAAGGGAGATTAACTTTACGGCGGTTAAGAAAGAAATGCTTAATACGCCCGGCGTAAAAAATGTGCATGATCTGCATATATGGAGCATGTCTAAGTCTTTTAAATTATTAAGCGCACATATTCTCGTCGATGAAAAAGCCGTTAAATCATCTGATATGTGCTGCATTATTGATAATGTTCAAGATGTACTTAAAAAAAGATTCGAAATAAATCATGCGGTTATTCAGCCTGAATTTACCGTTTGCGATACGGCAAATGGTTTTTGTATCCGTCAAAATCCCTAATCGCAGTTTATTTTTTTACTTGAAATTATTTTTTAAATATGTAAAATGTTAATAACATTAAATCTAAAGAGAACATTTTATTGATGAGGTTTATAGCATCTAGCGAAATATCAAACGCTGTTAAAAATTTAATAATTAATTCAAGCGTTAATTTACCCGAAGACACCTATAGCGGTATACAGCGGGCTCTCAAAAAAGAAATTTCCGATACGGGAAAAGCCACTTTAAGCCAAATATTGTTAAATGCCGATATCGCAAAAACGGAAAACAAGCCCTTGTGTCAGGACACTGGTCTTGCCGTTTTTTTCGTGGAAGTAGGTGTGGACATTGCCGTCAAGGATATGAATTTGACAGAAGCCATAAATGTAGGCACAAGGTTGGGGTACTCCGAGGGATTTCTCAGAAAATCAACTTGCGATCCCTTGACTAGGCAAAATATAGGCGATAATACCCCTGCGATAATACATTATGATATTACTAACGGCGATACGCTTAAAATAATGTATGCTGCCAAGGGCGGCGGAAGCGAAAATATGAGCAAATTAAAAATGATGCGTCCCTCAGATGGAAAAGACGGCATCATTGATTTTATTGTTGAAACAGTTAGGGATGCCGGTCCAAATCCATGTCCTCCTAACATTATAGGGGTTGGTATAGGCGGAAATTTTGAACGATCAGCTATCCTTTCAAAAAAATCCCTTTTTAGAAGACTAGGCGAAAAGAATAGCGATAAAGGGTTAGATGAAATGGAAAATATTATCTTGGGAAAAATCAATAATATTGGCACGGGTCCGATGGGTTTCGGCGGAATTTGCACAGCGCTTGGAGTTCATATAATTAAAGAGCCCTGCCACATAGCGAGCCTTCCTGTTGCAGTTAACATTGAATGTCATTCCCATAAACACGGAGAAGTAATTATATAGATATATAACGGTTAAGTTACCAACCTTAATCTGTTGAATAGTAAGTTAAATTAATTATTAGCATATCAAACGAAATGGCTATAAAAAAAATAACCGCGCCCCTCACAGATGAGACAATACTAAGCCTTAGAACGGGCGATGAGGTCATGATAAGTGGGGTAATTTACACTGCAAGGGATCAGGCCCATTTCAGACTAATCAAACTGATAGAAGAAGGCAAACAGTTGCCCTTTAATCCGCACGGGCAAATTATTTACTATGTTGGTCCGACCCCTGCAAGGCAGGGTGAAGTTATTGGCTCAGCGGGGCCAACCACAAGTTACAGAATGGACGGATACGCCCCAGAACTTATGAAGATCGGTCTAAAGGGTATGATAGGCAAGGGGAAAAGATCCAAAGAGGTGAAGGATGCAATTAGAAAGTATAAGACCGTTTACTTTGGTGCTATCGGCGGAGCCGGCGCTTTAATTTCCAAAACTATCAAGTCTTGTAAGGTTATTGCATATGAAGATCTTTTATCCGAAGCTATTCGTGAACTCGTAGTGGTAGACTTTCCTGTAGTTGTTATAAACGATGTATACGGCGGAGACCTTTACGAGGAAGGTAGACAAAAATATGAAAATAAAAATTAATACGCATAGCAAGCAAATTTAACCAAATAAAAATTAATTAGAGTATATTAAATCATGGATATTCACGAATATCAGGCAAAAAAACTGTTAAATGACTGTAATATTAAAACTCTTAGGTCTATCTTATGCCGTAACCCTGAAGAGGCGTATAGGGCATATCAGACATTATCGTCTTCTGTTGTAGTCGTAAAAGCACAAGTTCATGCCGGAGGCAGAGGGAAAGCGGGCGGAGTAAAAGTAGCAAAATCTGCAGACGACGCTAAATTCTTCGCTGAGAAAATGATTGGCATGACCTTAATTACCGCTCAGACAGGAAAAGAAGGCAAAATTGTAAGAAAAATTCTCGTGGAAGAGGGAGCCGAAATAGCCAAGGAATACTACCTATCCCTTACCATAGACAGAAAAACATCATCTATCGTATTTGTGGTCAGTGCTGAAGGAGGCATGGAGATTGAAGCAGTATCAAAAAATACCCCGGAAAAGATTCTTACTGTTTCAATCAATCCAATACACGGCGTAAAATCTTTTAGTGTACTTAAAATGTTTTTGTTTCTCGGTATTAAAAAAAATCTCTATAAAGATTTTTCCAACCTTATAAATCTGCTATATGACGCATTCATTAAGGAAGATATGTCGATGTTGGAGATTAACCCGCTAATCCTGACTAAATCGGACTCATTCATTCCCTTAGACGCCAAGGTTATACTAGACGATAATGCATCCGTAAGGCATCCGTATTTTGACGAACTTGTGGATGAAGATGAAGAGGAACCGCTCGAAGTTAAAGCAAAAAGCGTAGGTCTCAACTATATAAAATTAGATGGAAATGTCGGATGCATGGTAAACGGCGCAGGGCTCGCTATGGCTACAATGGATACAATCAAAGAGTTTGGCGCTATGCCGGCCAATTTTCTAGATGTTGGTGGCACAGCTGACAGCAGTAGGGTTGAAACAGCTCTCAATATCTTATTGTCCGATAAAAATGTAAAGGGAATTTTCATTAATATATTCGGCGGTATTGTTAAGTGCGATATGGTTGCAGAGGGGGTTATTACAGCTGCTAAAAATCTCAAACTAAAATTACCCGTAGTTATCAGATTAGAAGGCACAAATGCAGATATTGCCGCAAAATTAATTGAAAGTTCCGGAATGAATTTTATTGTAGGAGAAAGCCTTGCAGATGGAGCAAAAAAGATTTCGGATATTGTCAATAGATAAGTTGATTTAAAAATATAACCATATAAAGGATGTTTATATATGAGTATTCTTGTAAATAAAGACACAAATGTTTTGGTTCAGGGCATTACTGGAAAAGAAGGGTCGTTTCATACGTTGAAATGCCTTGAATACGGCACAAATATTGTTGCTGGCGTTACCCCGTTTAAGGGTAAAACATTGTTCAACGGCTCTTTGCCTGTTTATGACACAATTGAGGACGCCAAAAAGGAACATAAAATTGATGCAACAATGGTATTTGTCCCTGCAGGCTTTGCCGCTTCAGGCATAATAGAGGCAATAGAGGCTGAAATTCCACTAATAGTTTGTATTACGGAAGGTATACCGGTGATAGATATGTTGAATGTAAAAGCTGCACTGAATTGCTCAAAATCCGTAATGATCGGACCAAACTGTCCCGGAATTATAACCGCGGAAGAGTGTAAAATTGGTATTATGCCTGGTTTTATCCATAAAAAAGGTAAAATTGGAGTTTTATCTAGAAGCGGAACACTCACATATGAAGCGGTAAATCAGCTGACAAAGGCAGGTCTTGGCGAAACTACCTGTATTGGCATCGGCGGAGATCCTGTAATAGGCTCTCCTTTTATCACATTTTTAAAAATGTTTGAACGTGATGATGCAACAGAAGCTGTTGTTATGATTGGAGAAATAGGCGGAACAGCCGAAGAGGAAGCTTCGGAATTCATAAAAAATAACATGAAAAAACCTGTTATCGGATTTATTGCGGGTAAGACTGCACCTGCCGGTAAGAGAATGGGACATGCCGGCGCAATAATCTCCGGCGGCAAAGGTACGGCATCGGAAAAGCTAAAAACTATGGAAAATAACGGAATATTTATCGCCGATAATCCATCCGTTATTGCCGAAACCGTAAAAAAAGCAATTTTAAATAATTAATATTTTTATGGGAGGCTGATGTGCCTGAAAAAGAAAATCAAAATGCTAATAATTTAGCCATGGCTGCCACAGGCTCCGGTATAAACGAGGGTGTGGAAGCAAAGATTAAAACAAAGGATGGCCTTACCGTTAAGGAAGTCTCGGGAACGGGCAAAAGAGGCGATGTTACGATAGACATTGTTGTGAATTATTGTAAGGGATGCGAAATTTGCGTTGTGTTTTGTCCTGAAAAGGTCCTTGTTATGAATAGGGAGATAGTAGAGGTTTTGGATATCTCAAAATGTAGCAAATGTAATATTTGCGAATATTTGTGCCCTGATTTTTCAATTAGCGTGGAATAAGCGGAAATAGTATAGTTAATAATGTAACAATGGAGGAGTAAAATAGACATGGCTAAAAATATAAAGCTTATGCAGGGAAACGAGGCAATCGCCGAAGGTGCGCTGATAGCGGGTTGTAATTTTTTTGCGGGTTATCCTATAACACCATCTTCTGAGGTAGCAGAAATTTTATCAAATAAACTACCTAAAAACGGAGCAGTATTCCTTCAAATGGAGGATGAAATATCTGCATTAGGTGCTGTATTAGGGGCCGCATTAACAGGCGCTAAGGCCTTGACGGCGTCATCCGGACCCGGAATTTCTTTGAAGCAAGAACATATAGGATACGCTTCAATGTGCGAAATTCCATGCGTTATAATAAATGTTATGCGGGGTGGACCATCTACGGGCTTACCAACTCTTCCCGCTCAAAGCGATATCATGCAGGCAAAATGGGGGACTCACGGTGATCATGCAATAATTGCAATCACCCCTTCAAGTGTAAATGAATCTCTATACGAGACTATAAGAGCTTTTAATCTCGCCATAAAATATAGAACTCCCGTTATGATATTGAGCGATGAAATTATTGGACACATGAGAGAGAAGGTTGTTGTTCCGGAGAAAGAAGATGTCGATTTAGTCAGTGTCGGCCTGCCCGATGTACCGCCAGAGCAATACAATCCCTATAATTATACAAGCGGCAAGGTAACCCCTCTGGCGCCGATGGGAGAAGGATATCGTTATCATGTAACAGGGCTTATACACGGAGAAACAGGGTTCCCATCTCAAAAAATAGATGTTATTGAAAATGCTCAAAATTGGCTTATTGATAAAATTTATAAAAATATTAAAGATATTGAAAAATTTGAAGAATTTCAAACCGAAGACGCAGAGGTGCTTATAGTTGCCTACGGCTCGACTTCCCGTTCTGCAAGGCAAGCTATTATGATGGCAAGAAATGCCGGTATAAAGGTTGGCATGTTCAGGCCTATCACAATTTGGCCTTTCCCTGATGAACAGATTACGAATTATTCAAAAAAGGTTAAGAAAATTCTAGTCCCCGAGATGAATATGGGGCAGGTAATTTTAGAGGTTCAAAGAAACGCCTGCGGAAGTCAGGTTTATGGGTTAAATGTTGCCACTGGAGAGCCTATTACACCCGATCAGATATTTAGCAAAATACAGGAGATTGCGAATGTATAATCAACCCTATTCAGGAGATATGAAATGATAAAGAAAAAATTTGACTATGACAAATATTTACGAAAAAATACACTCCCTCACATATGGTGCCCTGGTTGTGGAGATGGGATTATTTTAAAAGCACTGCTTAGGGCCATTGATAAGTTAGCTTATTCTAAAGATGATGTTGTTATCGCATCCGGCATCGGATGCGCTTCAAGGCTCCCCGGTTATGTTGACTTCAATACAATTCATACTACTCACGGAAGGGCTTTGACATTTGCAACTGGAATAAAGATGTTCAAACCAAAACTCAAAGTAATAGTTATTTCCGGAGACGGGGATGCACTTGCTATCGGCGGAAATCATTTTATTCACGCCGCAAGACGAAATATAGACATAACATTAATTGTATTCAATAATTATACATATGGAATGACCGGCGGGCAATATTCTCCTACGCAGCCTATAGGTAGCCTTTCGACTACAACACCCTTTGGAAACATTGAGCCATCTTTTGATGTATGTAATCTTGCTCAGGCTGCAGGCGCAACATGGGTAGGCAGATCAACATCTTATCACGCCATTCAACTTGAAAAGTTTATGGTTGGCGCGCTGGATCACTCAGGCTTTTCCGTTCTTGATGTTATAACAAATTGCCATATCTCATACGGCAGAAGAAATAAAATGAAGTCTCCAGTAGAAATGATTAAATATCAAAAAGAAAGTGCGGTTTCAAAGCGATCCGCGGAAAATATGACCCCGGAAGACTTGGCTGGAAGGTTTAAAACTGGAATTTTATTTGAAAAAAATGATAATCCGGAATTTTGCAGACAATATCACGAACGACTAGATGAATTCAAAACTAAATAAATTTAATAATTAAGAAAGGGGATGACTAAAGATGAATGACAGGATTGAGTTAAGGTTTTCAGGTTCCGGGGGGCAAGGTCTGATACTTGCGGGGATTATATTAGCCGATGCCGCCGCAATTTATGAAAATAAAAATGCCGTTCAAACCCAATCTTACGGTCCCGAAGCAAGGGGAGGGTCAAGCAAATCCGAAGTGATTATTTCCAGTAATCCCATTGATTACCCTAAGGCTACTAAGGTTGACTATATGGTTGCTTTAACGCAGAAGGCTTTCGACAAATATATTCTTGATGTAAAAGATACAGGCATAGTTATTGCGGATAAAGAGCTTGTAACTGACCTTTCAAATGCCAAGGGAAAGCTCTATGTAGTCGACATGGTAAAATCTGCCAGAGAAGAATTAGGGAAGCTTTTAGGATTGAATATAATTGCCCTCGGAATATTAGTTGCACTATCCGGAATTGTCTCTCGCAAGTCGATTGAACAAGCGCTTATGAAAAGGGTGCCGAAGGGATTTGAAGACTATAACAAAAAGGCATTAGGGATCGGCTTCAGACTTGCAGAAGAAATAAATAAAAATAAATAAATAAAAAAGGGGTATTTTTAATGATAGAACAGACACTTTCCATTATAAAACCGGACGGGGTTAAAAGAGGATTGGCCGGTAAAATTGTATCAATATTTGAAGAAAAAGGTTTTGAAATTAAAGCCATAAAGAAGGTTCTGCTCACAAAAAAAGAGGCTGAAGGATTTTATTATATCCATAAGGATAGGGCTTTTTTCAACAGTCTGGTTGCGTTTATGACTAGTGGTCCTATTATGCCCATGGTGCTGTCCGCCGAGGATGCTATTTTAAAAAACCGAGAGATTATGGGTGCTACCGATCCAAAAAATGCAGAAGAAGGCACAATTAGAAAAATGTATGCCGAAAGCATTGAAAGTAATACAGTTCACGGTTCTGACTCTACAGAATCCTCAAGATTTGAAATCTCTTATTTTTTCAATATTTTTGAAATAATATAATCACTTACCTAGATAAAAATATCAAGATGCAGGTAATACGATTTTCTAAAGAAGATATACTCGCTATAGCAGGCTTGTTTGAGCAGAGCTATGGCGAGTTGGAACCTTTTCTTAATTTTCACAATGCTTTTCAGCTTTTAATTGCAGTAGTCCTTTCCGCGCAATGCACAGATAAACGGGTAAACATAATAACTAACGACCTATTTAAATATTATATTAAACCCTCAGATCTTGCCAAAGAAAGCATAGAAAATTTCGAAGATCAAATTAAAACCTGCAGCATGTATCACAACAAAGCAAAACACTTAATTGAAACATCCAAGATACTTGACGAAAAATTCAACGGCGTTATCCCTCAGGATTTCAATATACTTGTTAGTCTTCCGGGTATCGGTAGAAAATCTGCAAACGTTATACTCGGAACATATTTTAATGAAGAAAGATTGCCTGTAGATACGCATGTGTTCAGGGTTGCAAATAGAATAGGCATCGCAAAATCAAAAACCCCCGAAGGAATAGAAGAAAACCTTTCTATGGTAATTCCGAAAAGTATGTGGATGAAATTTCACAGATGGTTTATTAACCACGGAAGAGTATACTGTACAGCAAAAAATCCAAAATGTACGAATTGCTTTTTAACTGCCTATTGCCTTTATGTGACTAAATGTGATATTAATCATAAAAGTTAAAAAAATAATTTGATAAAATAGATCTCAAATGAATCCTGTCCTAATATATTTTACAATTGCTTCCCTACTATACTTGATTGCGGGGGCTGCTTTAGGTTTAATTATGGCGGTCTATCCTCCGTCAATCAACTATTTGCTTTTAGCTCATATTCATTTTCTTTTATTGGGCTTTATTGCGATGATGATATACTCCGTGAGCTATCACGTATTACCAAGGTTTAGCGGCTTCAATCTTTATAGTGAAAGGCTCATAACGGTACAATTTTATCTTGTCAATATTGGGCTTATCGGCATGATTTCAACGTGGATCATCTCAAGAGACGTAATTTCAGGATTATACCAGATTTTAGCGATTGGTTTTTTTGCTTCTATGCAATTTATTGGCATCTGTGTTTTTGTTTATAACAATGTTATGACATTATCCGGCAAAGGTGGGAAAATAACCCAGTAAATCAGATTCACTTCAATTTCAGCAATTTATGAATTTGCACTCCCAACCTTACATTTAATTTATCCCGCAATATCATCATGGCCAGATCTTTTGCGGTCATAAGAATATCTACCGTAGAAAATATTACCTTTTGAGTTTTTATGAAATGTTTTTTTAAAAAATATTTTGCGAAAATATAATCCTCTTCCGTTCCTATAACAAATTTCAACTCGTCATTTGCGGTAATGTAGTCTATGTTTTTATAGTTATTTTTATCGCAAAAATTACTTGAGGGGCATTTTATATCCACAATCTTAACAACCTCTTCGGGAACCTTTCTCAAATTTATAGTTCCATTGGTTTCTAATAAAACCAAATAGTTTAATGCTATTAATTCACTAAATAGTTTATATACACCTTCTTGGATCAAAGGCTCGCCGCCGGTAATCTCGATAAGCCTTGTTTTGCCACCTATTTCATTAATCTTCTTTATGATGTCCGATATATCCATATTTATGGAGTTTACACCTATTAAAGCATCCTTTGTATCGCAATATGAACATTTCAGATTACAGCCCCCAAGCCTGACGAAAACACAAGGATAACCCGCAAAAGATGACTCCCCTTGGATACTATAAAATATATCATTAACAAGCAACATTTTATTATATTTGAATATTTTAAATAATTGTTATATAATCCTCACAGAGGGCAAAATAATGTTTGGAATAGGAACACCTGAGATAATAATAATTGTTGTGGTTGCGTTGCTTATTTTCGGTCCGTCAAAACTCCCTGAACTCGGCAAAACCCTAGGTAAGGGTATTAGAGAGTTCAAAAAAGCATCGACGGAGCTAAAGGAGCAGGTCAATCCTTTAAATGAGGATGAATATAACAACCCGCCGGAACTTATCCCTGAAAAAAAAGCCAGTAGAAAGCCGACAAAAAAAAGGGTACATAAAACATCTTCAAATAAAACAACGGCTACATCGGTAAAACGGCCCAAGACAAGTACTGGCAATAAACCAAAGAGCAAGGCCGTTAAGCCTAAATCAAAATAATTTAACGCTTAATAAACGCTAAATATCTAGATTTACCACGTTTAAGGCGTTGTCCTCGATGAATTTGCGTCTTGGCTCAACCTTATCGCCCATTAAAACATCAAACATGCCGTCTGCCCCCACAAGATCATTTATATTAACCTTAATCAATGTTCTTGTTTCTTTATTCATAGTTGTTTGCCAGAGCTGCTCAGGGTTCATTTCGCCTAGACCTTTGTATCTTTGAATAAAAATATTTTGTGGAATTTTTGCCTTAATGACATCATAAAACTCATCTACATCTTTTACTTCCAATTTTTTAGACTCTGTTGCAATCACTATATTTGAAAAATTCAATGTTTTTATCTCTTTATTAACATTATAAATGGTTTTATAATCAATAGAATTTAAAAATCTTTTATCTATATATGTGGGGTGGGTAAAGTTATTATATTGAACAGAGATCTGATAATAATCCTCAAAATCAACATCATTGTCTACGCTTACAATATAATCTTTAAATTTTTCACCCTTAAAAAAATTAATAAATTGGGTTAACTTATCGGACGGCTCATTATTAATTAATAAATCATCGGAAATAAAATCATTATTTACCAAATATGTGACTATATTCTCATCTATATTGATTTTATTTAATTTATTAATTAGACTACCATATTTTTTTATTTTATTAATTGCATCTTTAATCCATTTTTTATCCAAAACACAATCGTTTGAATCTGAAGACTTCCTATAAATACTTAACGACTTTAACGATTCGTTTAAAAGATACTCATCTAAGGATTCATCATCTTTAAGATACTGTTCCTTATTGCCTTTTTTAGCCCTATAAAGGGGCGGTAATGCTATATATAGGTAACCATTTCTTATAACCTCATTCATATACCTATAAAAAAATGTAAGCAGAAGTGTCCTTATGTGTGACCCGTCAACATCGGCATCCGTCATTATAATTATTTTATGATACCTTAGCTTTTCCATGTTAAAGAAGCTTTCCTCTTTCTTAGAACCGGGGGTTATGCCGCCTCCCAATGCAGTAATCAATATCTTAATTTCATCAGAATTTAACATCTTCTCAAGCCTAGCCTTTTCGACATTTAGAATTTTTCCCTTTAATGGAAGTATAGCCTGATATTTTCTATCCCTGCCTTGTTTGGCACTACCACCGGCAGAATCACCCTCTACGATATATATTTCGCACTGAGAAGGGTCTTTTTCCTGGCAATCTGCTAATTTTCCCGGTAAAGAAGAAAAATCCAAAAGATTTTTTCGTCTCACAAACTCTCTTGCTTTTTTTGCGGCCTCTCTTGCTTTTGCAGCATCCAGAACTTTCCCAATTATCGCTTTTGCAATAGACGGATTTTCATCCAAAAATTCACCAAGCTTTTCGTTAATTAAAGACTCAACAACACCTTTAATAAAGCTATTTCCTAACTTACTCTTAGTTTGACCTTCAAATTGCGGGCTCGGCATCTTAACACTTATAACGCCAATTAGACCCTCTCTTACATCATCTCCTGTAATCTGGATAGATTCATTGCGTTTGCCATTTTTGTCCTTAAATCTTGCATCACCGGCTTTTTTTAGCATAGCTGAATTTGCCGTGTAATAATTATTTATAACCCTTGTTAATGCAGATTTAAAACCAGCTAAGTGCGTCCCGCCTTCCTTTGTATTTATATTATTCACATAGGAATATAATATCTCTGAATAACCATCATTATATTGAAGGGAAATATCAATTATAACATCCTTTTTTTTTGCGCTTATAAAGATAGGTTCTTTTATGATTGTTTTTTTATTTTGATTTATATATTCAACAAAAGATTTAATGCCGCCTTCATACTTAAAATCGTGTGATTTGTTCTCAATTTCATCTATAATATTTATATGTATCCCTGCATTTAAAAAAGCGAGCTCCCTTAATCTATTTGATAATATATTAAAATCGAAGTTATTAGATTCCATAATCTCATCATCCGGTAAAAAACTTATAGATGTTCCTCTTTTTGTAGTTTTTTCACACTGTTTAAGCTTTTCAAGCGGAATACCTCTACTATAACTCTGCCTATAGGCGTAACCATCCCTATATATCTCCATATCTAATCTTTTCGACAAAGCGTTCACTACAGAGATGCCCACACCATG
Organism: uncultured Actinomycetes bacterium; assembly: GCA_964631685.1. Classification (GTDB taxonomy): domain Bacteria; phylum SZUA-79; class SZUA-79; order Acidulodesulfobacterales; family Acidulodesulfobacteraceae; genus Acidulodesulfobacterium. The sequence goes on from CAZVZU010000010.1 coordinate 37,413, forward strand.
AAGCCCTCCTGATACCTTATACGATTTTTTATCAAACTTTCCACCCGCATGAAGAACAGTAAGCACAACCTGCGCCGCAGAAACTCCCTGAGGTTCATGTATATCTACCGGTATTCCTCTTCCGTCATCTTCAATAGTAATACTGCCGTCAATATTTATTCGCACAAATATATTTTCACAGTAACCCGCTAATGCTTCATCAATACTATTATCTACAACTTCATAAACTAAATGATGGAGTCCTTCTATACCCGTAGAACCTATATACATTCCTGGTATTTTTCTAACAGCATCTAATCCTTCTAAGACCTGAATATCAGAACTTCTATACTTTTCCATATCATCCTTATTTAATTTTATTAGTACCTCATTGGCATAAACACACCTATAATCCCTATCACTTTATCCTTAACATCATCAATAAACGGCTCTATAACAAAAGGGGCATAAACCGTGTTAAATTTAACCCTTACCTTTTCTTCTTGAATATTAAAAATAAAATCCATAACATATCTCGAATTTAATTTAATACTTATAGGCTCACCATTATATTCAATATCTATTTCATCACTTGCCTCGCCAACACTCGTATTTACAGTTTTAATTAATAAATTATTATCACTAAAACTAAGTTCAATTGAGTGACTTTTTTCTTCTGCTAATAAAGAAACCCTTTTAATTGCATTAAAAAGGTTATTCGTATTAATTATAGCTATTTTATATTCCTCTTTAGGTATAACAGCTTGATAATCAGGAAATTTTCCCTCAATCAGTCTTGATATAAGTTCAGTACTTTTTACTAGACTGTCTAAATTTTTATTAAAATTAAAAAATATATTATTAGAATTTATTGAAACATTAATAGAATCTGATTTATCTAATTTTAAAATTTCATTTAAAACTTTCTTTGGAATTACCACTCCATTTTTTAATAAATCATAAATAGTCCCTTTTTCTTCACCGCTGTAAGACATTTTAGATTGGGCCAAAGCTAGTCTATGCCCGTCGGTTGCAACTAATCTTAAATAATTATCATTATTTAAATTGGTTAAAACAAAATATACCCCTGTTAAATTTCTTTTTGTTTCCTCATTTAAGGCCGTGGAAAAAATAACATTATTGATAAGTTTTTTTAATACATTTAAGTTAATATCAAAGCTATCTTTATTTTTAATATTAATAATCGTCGGATAATCTATAGCCGGAACCGTTGTTAATTTAAAAATGGTCTTTTTATAGCTAATAATAACAATTCCTGAATCATTTTCCGTAAAACTTATAACCGTACCATCTTTATTTTTGTTTTCAGGAAACTCTTTTATAATACTGTAAATTTTCCTTGAATTAACAGCAACCTTACCTTCTTCAAATATCTCAGCGTTACAATACGTTATAATACTAACTTCTAAATCTGTTACGCTGATTTTTATGATATCCTGATTTATATTTTCTATTAGTAAATTAGAGAGAATAGGAAGTGTTCCTTTTTTATCGGACACACCTTGAGTTATAGATAGACAATTTAAAAATTCAAGCTTTTTAATTTTAAAATTTAACATTTTTTAGTTTCCCTATTATTAATGTATTTAATAATACTTTAAAAACACTAGTAGTAATAGTAGTGTTTAATTTGTTTGTAACTTATTAACTTATTAAAATTATTAAGCAATATACTACTTGAATATATATAAAGTTTTTATAATTATCTTAAGAATTATTGTTTAATTTTTATTGAAATTTTTTTATAAAAACTTTTCAACGAGAATTAAACACATTTACCAATATATTTTCAACACCACATATTAACTTTTAAATTATTTTTTTATTATCCTAGTAATAGTACTTAAAGTTTTTTCTAACTCACTATTGTTTTTTAGTAGTTTTTTTACTTTATTCACAGCATAAACAATAGATGAATGATCCTTACCTCCAAACTTATCGCCTATCTCATGGAATGACAAATCGGTATAATTTCTTATTAAATACATTGCAATTTGTCTGGGACCAACAAATTCCTTTAATTTTTTATTTGATTTAATATCTGCTATTTTAATGTCAAAATAACTACAAACAACCTTTATCACCACTTCAGCTGTGATAATCCTTTTTTCTTCCCTCAAGATATTCAGAGTAGCCTCTCTTGCAAGGTCTATAGAAATAGATTTTCCAGCAAATAATGAAAAGGCAGCTATCTTAACCATTGCGCCCTCTAACTCTCTTATATTGGAAGTAATTTTATTTGCAAGTAAATTTAAAACGTCATCTGGAAAATCAATATTACTGAGCGCAGCTTTCTTTTTAAGGATGGCAACCCTAGTTTCAAAATCAGGTGGTTGAATATCTGCTATCAGCCCCCATTCAAATCTTGACCTTATCCTCTCTTCCAGGCTCACAATATCTCTTGGGATCTTATCACTTGAAACAACGATCTGTTTTTGGTGTTCATATAATGAATTAAACGTGTAAAAGAACTCCTCTTGTGTTCGTTCTTTACCTGCAATAAATTGTATATCGTCTATTAGAAGTACATCAACGTTTCTATATTTATTTCTAAATTCTACCATTTTATCGTCCCTTATGGAAGTAATCATTTCATTTGTAAATTTTTCCGACGAAACGAGGCAGATATTCAAATTCTTTTCTTTAATTATTTTGTTTGCAATAGCATTAAGTAAATGCGTTTTACCTAACCCAACATCGCTATATATAAACATAGGATTATATGTTTGTCCGGGAAGATTGGCAACGGCAAAACTTGCCGCATGCGCAAACTGATTTCCTGAGCCTATAACAAAATTTTCAAAGGTATATTTAGGATTTAAATTAATATAATCTTTTTTTTGAATTCTTTTACTCTTTACTTTATTTTCTTCAGTATAATTAGGTTTATAAGACCTCGTATTATTGCAGGTTATTAAGGATGCTTCGTTAATGTCACATTTATTTTCCTTAGTCTTAACCTTATTATTATTTGTTTCAACTAAATTTTGAGAGTAATTGTGTATATTATGATTATTCTCACTATTTATGATATAGATAAAATTTAGTTCTTCATTATTATTTAATCTTCTCCAAACATTTACGATAATATCCTTATAGGATTCATTAATAATATCCTTGAAAAATCTATTTGGGACTAAGAATGTTATTGTATTTTCATTTAAAGTAATATCGGCAGGAATAAACCATATATTAAAATTATTACTACCTATTTCTTTTTCTAGTTCTTTCAATAATAATTCAACAGAATACATAATTTTAGTACTATATCAGGTTAACGGTGATAGTAGAATTAAACAAAGTTATCAACAACTGTTGATAACTTTTAAAGCATAATAAATATAATAAGTTACATCACAAAATACCAATTTTATATCTAAATAAATTTTACGGATAATACTGTAGTCTAAACCCTATCAAATTTTTCAATTTATTTCAACAATGTTGAAATAAATCTATTTAATAATATCAACGGGTTTATAAATATATTTCCGCTTATATCCATAATGGTGACACATCGTGATTAATATGTTAAAATAACGCATATTAAATTTTAAGTTAAGGATGGTTCGGATCGTAATTTAATATGCAATACAATATACATTTAGGGATTGTCAGCTATGATCTTGCATTAATTAGATAAAAAAATCTTGACATTCATACCATTATTTGCTTTAATCGGGGTTTAATGTAATTTTAGTATGGAGTTAATCTATGAAGCGAACATTTCAACCCAGTAAGTTAAAAAGGAAACGGACACACGGTTTTTTGTGCCGCATGAGCACAAAGGGCGGCAGGTTAATTTTGGCAAGACGCAGAAGGAAGGGGCGCAAGATATTGGTTCCAGTTATAAGCTCTAAATAGTTTTATCTTTTATATTTTTATTTATTGTTTTTGTTTTAAATGCTTTAAAAAGCTAATAATTTTTAGGGCAGTCATCAATGAGCATTTCGTCTGTCAGATTTCGGATAAGGGGTACTTTTAAGCTAAAAGATAGAGAATATATTAATTATATTTTTAATAAGGGAAACAAAAGGGTTCAAAGGAGTTCTATTATTTTTCATGTTGAATCTGTAAGGTTTCAATTTTTGGTATCTTTTAAGAAAAGGCTCTTTAATTCGGTTAAAAGAAATGGTTTGAAAAGGCAAATTAAAGAATTTATAAGGCTTAATCAGTATAATCTGAAAAACATCGACTGCGCGGTTTTAATTATCAGATATCCTTCATCTAAGCATCAATTACATAAAGAGCTTGGATTTTTATTAAAATGAAGATTCCAAATAAAATTTTTATAGGAATTATAAGTTTTTATAAGCGGATTATATCTCCTTTGTTACCGCAAAGTTGTCGATTTTACCCGACTTGTTCGGAGTATGCGATTGAATGTTTTAAATCATTCAATGTTTTTAAAGCTTTATATCTTTCTTTGTATAGGATTTTAAGATGTAATCCCCTATCTAAGGGCGGATACGATCCTGTTCCGAAACACTAATATTTTAATGGAGAATTTTTTTGGAAAAAAGAGTCATTATAGCATCTATCTTGTCAGTTGTTTTAATTTTGGCGTGGGGTTATTTTACACCTCACCCTAAACAATCCAATGTTGTGGTAAAACAACATATGGCCGAGGTTAAGGTTAAAAATAAGCAGGTTAGTACTACTAGATCAATCGCAAAAGCTAAAAAAATAGTTGCTAATGAAAAACCTATTGCCACTTCAAAATTAATTAAGTCTGTCAAAAGCGTTGTATATAAAGGCGATAAAACGTATGCAAGATTTAACATACCGAGCGGTGCCATTTCCAAAATAAGCCTTTTAAAATATTCATACACTGAAAAAAATTTAAAACATAAGATTAATCTATCCAATACAAAGAATATTACGCAAGTAATCAATTTTATACCTCAAAATGTTGGGTCAGCTATAAAGCTTATAAACATAAAAAAAGAAAAGAATTCGATTAAATTTATTTACAATCTTGATAACCGGATGTTGTTGATAAAGAGCTATAAATTTTTAAGAGGCAAGTATCTTTTAACTAATTCCGTATCTGTAAGAAATCTTACGAATCGGCCCATAACATTCAAGGGACATTATATTCTATCGGCTGTTTTAAAGCCGGCTTACAAAACAGCCGATTATATTAAATTTTCACCGATAGTTTATATTAATAAAGGGTCATTAACCCCGAAAATGACTAAATATAACGGTAATATATCCTTTGCCGGTTTTAACTCTGAATATTTTATGCTTTCGGTTTTGGCCCCGGGTAATGCTATTTCTGTTAAAAAAACCGGTAAATTAATTTCTTTCTTGGTACCCAAAAAGGTTTTGATATCTCCAAGACAAACCGTTAATTTTTCATTGAATATTTTTGCCGGTCCAAAAAAATTATCTCTGCTTACGCATTTAGGCCACAATCTTGATTCGACAATAGGTTTTGGATTTTTCGGGTTTTTCTCAATAATTTTATTGCATATATTGGAATTTTTCTACGGTTTTGTCCACAACTACGGTTTGGCAATAATATTGCTCGTGTTAGCTATAAGAATTGTGTTTTACCCCCTTACATATATAGGCTTCAAATCAATGAAGCAGATGCAGAAATTAACCCCTAGAATAAATGAGTTAAGAGGAAGGTATAAAGACAACAAGGTCGAGTTAAATAAAAAAATCATGGCGTTGTATAAAGAAAGCAGAGTGAACCCCTTTGGCGGTTGTTTGCCTATGCTACTGCAGATTCCGGTTTTTTACGGTTTATATATGACCCTTTTAATATCGATACAACTTAGAAATGCGCCGTTCATGCTTTGGATTAATAATCTTTCCGCACAGGATCCCTACTATATTTTGCCGATTTTAATGGGAGTGACTATGCTGATATCTCAAAAAATGAACCCGGTTATCGGCGATCCTGCTCAAGCTAAAATGATGTTGATTCTTCCGATAGTTTTTACTTTTCTTTTTATACATTTTCCGGCAGGGCTTCTTTTATACTGGACGGTAAATAATATCTTAACCATTGCCCAACAATATATGATTAATAGGAAGTTTGCTTAATTTTCAGATGACTGCGGTATCGCATCCTAATGTTATCAGTTATACGTATGACTATGGGCTAGCTAAACATGACCGTTAAATCTTCGCTTAGTAAAGAGATTGACACTATCTGCGCCATATCTACCCCCAGCGGGGAGGGCGCTATAAGCATTATAAGGGTTTCAGGTGACAATTGCCTATCCGTCTTGAAAAAGTTTTTTTATCCGCTTGCCGATAATGCTTATCCGCTTAAATCACGCTTTTTTTATACGGGTAAAATTCATGATCCGTTTATAAAATCCTTTATAGATGAGGTTGCTTGTATTTATATTAAGGGTCCCAATTCTTACACCGGCGAAGATATGTTTGAGATATATCCTCACGGAGGTGTATTTAACACTCGATATATACTTGAGCTTATATGTAAGATAGGGGTGAGGCTTGCCCATAATGGAGAATTTACAAAGAGGGCATATCTTAATAACAAGATAAATCTCATTCAGGCCGAAGCTATTTTGGAGATTATAAGGGCCGGTTCCCTGAATACCCTTTTGATCGCAAACAACGAATTAAATGGTCTCCTAGAAAAAAAGATAAAAAATATTAAAGATGACTACATTTATCTTTTAGCAACAGTAGAAGCGTTTATTGACTTTCCTGATGAGGAATTTAAAGATATAGACAGCGGGTTTTTTCAAACTGCGCGCGACATTACCGATTCTATTGAAAAGTTAATCGAATCTTATAAAAATTATGATTTAAACAGAAAAGGATTAAGCGTTGTGATAGCCGGCAAACCTAATGTAGGTAAATCCAGCCTCCTAAATGCTTTGTTAAAGAAAAACAGGGCTATCGTTTCCGATATGCCTGGAACAACAAGAGATTATGTTGAAGATAGCGTATTTTTATTTAATAAACCAATAAATATAGTTGATACCGCCGGACTACGCGAGTCTACCGATTCCCTAGAAAATGAAGGCATAAGATTAACATACGGGCAAATTAAAAGAGCCGATATAATAATTTATGTTTTAGACGCTAAGGACAAACTTGTAGATTTTAAATTTGCCCATGAAGCTTTTAAAAATAAAAGTGTGGTTTTTGTATTAAATAAAATTGATTTATTGCTACAAGATAATTTGATAAAGAGGAAAGATGAATTTATATGCACGCTAAGCACTGAATATAATACGGAATGCATGCATACGGTTTTTATTAGTGCAAAAAACAGTATCGGAATAGATTTATTAAAAAATACACTTTACGATATAATTTTAAAAATTGAAAGTAGCGTTAAAGAGGATTCTACAATCACAACCCTAAGACAAAAAAGTCTTTTAGAAAAGTCTTACGATTTGCTAAAAAAAGGAATTGAAATTTACAAAAGTGGCGGACCAATCGAACTTATATCAATAGACTTAAGGGAGGCCATTGATTGTATAGATGAAATGATCGGGGGTGTTACAAATGAGGATATACTTGACAAACTTTTTAAAGAATTCTGTGTCGGCAAATAGTTCTGCGCGCACCATTGAATATTTTCAAAAACATTTATCATGAATATGTCTACAAAAAAAAGCAATGATAATTATTATGACATAATTGTCGTGGGGGCAGGTCACGCCGGCATAGAAGCTTCCTTGTCGGCTGCAAAAATGGGTTTGAAAACCGCCGTCATTACGATGAATTTGGATAATATTGGACAGATGTCTTGTAATCCGGCCATTGGTGGTTTAGCCAAGGGGCATCTTGTGAGAGAGATAGATGCTCTTGGCGGAGAGATGGGAAAAGCCACTGATAAAGCAGGTATTCAGTTTAGGACCCTTAATACTAAAAAGGGCCCTGCAGTTAGGTCGTCGCGCGCACAGGCAGACATGTTTAAGTATAAGGCTTATATGAAAAAGGCTTTGGAGTCTGAGAATAAGCTAACCATAATACAATCCACGGTTGATTCCTTAATTGTTGAAAAAAGAAAGATGGCGGGTGTTATTTTATGGACGGGCGATCGCATTTATTCAAGCGCTGTTATCTTGACTACAGGAACTTTTTTAAAGGGATTGATCCATATTGGTCTTTTTAAATACAACGCCGGAAGAGCGGGGGATTTTGCAGCAAATAACCTTTCTTCGAGCCTTATTGAAAACGACATTAAATTAGGACGGCTTAAAACAGGAACTACCCCCCGTTTAGATGGCAGAACTATAAATTTTACAGGGCTCGAAGAGCAGAAGGGGGATGATTATTTTATTCCTTTTTCTATTGCCGGCAAAAATATTGTAAATAGCGTAAGCTGCTATATGACATATACAAATGAAAAAACCCATAATGTTGTTTTGGGCAACTTAGATAAATCACCTCTGTATTGTGGCGTCATTAAGGGCACAGGACCAAGATACTGCCCTTCCATTGAAGATAAGGTTGTTAGGTTTAAAGACAAAGAAAGGCATCAGATATTTTTAGAGCCGGAAAGTCTTGATTTTGTAGAATTTTATCCGAATGGTCTTTCAACAAGTCTGCCGTTAGACATACAACTTAAATTTCTAAGGACGATAAAAGGCCTGGAAAATGTAAAAATTATGAGACCGGGGTATGCCATAGAATACGATTATGTTATGCCTAACCAACTAAAACATTCCTTAGAAACTAAGACCGTAGAAAATTTGTTTTTGGCGGGACAAATCAACGGAACCTCCGGCTATGAAGAGGCTGCGGCGCAGGGCATTATCGCCGGAATTAACGCTGCCTTAAAGATTAAGGAACAAAATCCTTTGGTATTGGGCAGAGATGAGGCATATATAGGTGTGCTAATAGATGATCTCATCACACTTGGAACCGCCGAGCCTTATAGAATGTTTACATCGCGGGCAGAATACAGGCTGTTGTTACGGGAAGACAATGCAGATTTCAGGCTTTGTGAATACGGTAAAAAGGTAGGTTTATTGGATGAGGAAAGGTACTCCATCTATAAAAATAGATTATCTGCGTTTAATAAATTGTCATCCTTTTTAAGAACATATAAAAATGGCAAATATTCCGACTTGCTAAAAAGGCCTGATGTTTTCATTGAAGACTTTAAACATGAATTCGGCACAAAAATAGATGAATTTGACACCAATATATTGGACAGGGTGCAACTTTTTATTAAATACGAGGGCTATATCAACAGACAAAAAGAAGAAATATATCGGTTGAAAAAATTTGAGAACTTTAAGATAGACGACGATATTGATTTTGAGACTATTCCTGGTTTATCGCTTGAAGTAGTGGAAAAACTCAATAAAATTAGGCCAAAAACCGTTGCGGAAGCGGGAAGGATCTCAGGCATTACGCCAGCTGCCGTCGGTATTTTGTTGATGAGGTGCCGTAAGTCCTGTAAAAAATAGAAAAATGTGAATGATATCTAGTATTTGGTTTATCTAATGCAATATCTTACCTATGTCATTTTTGAGTTTAGCAAATATGTTTATGTATTGTATTATGCGTAGGTATTTTATTGTTTGATTTGCCCGCTAACTCTTTCCCGAAACGGATTATGTCTGAAATCAAAATATCCGCCATGTCACTACTGAAATTTTCTTTTACGACTATCCTTAAAATATCTATATCTTCGGCATCTTTCGGTAAATTGTACGCGGGGACAATCCAGCCTCTCTCTCGTAGCCTTGCTGATAATTGAAAAACATCAAATCCTGTACCTTCTTTAATGGATATCGTGATTATAGGCAATTTTAAAGTTTCCACAATAGGTTCTAAAAAATCTATTTCTTTTATTTTCTTTAAAAGATAAACTGCATTTTTAAATGTATTATCAACTATGCGCCTGTAGCCATCTTTCCCCAGCATCAAAAGATTGTAATACTGGGCAATTATCATCGAGCTTCCGCGTGAAAAATTAAGCGTGTATGTAGCTTCCTCACCCCCTAGATAGTTAACATGAAATATTAGATCGTCCGGCAGATCTGTTTTGTCTTTAAATATGAGCCATCCGATGCCGGGATATACAAGCCCGTATTTGTGTCCGGAAACATTTATAGATCTAACATGGGAGAGTCTAAAATCCCATTTCATATCTGGATATAGGAACGGTACAATAAATCCGCCACTTGCACCGTCGACATGGATGGGGATATCCCATCCATTTTGTTTTTTTACATTCTCCAGCATTTCATTTATTTCTTCTATGGGATCGATCTGTCCTGTGAAAGTAGTACCCAACACAGCGCCGACGCAAATAGTGTTTTCGTCGATATTTTTTTCGACATCATTTACGTCTAATATGTACCTTCCTTTTTTCATTGGAATAATTTTCATTTCAACGTCAAAGTAGCGTGCAAATTTTTCCCATACTATGTGCACATCTGCCCCTATCACGATATTAGGTTTGCTTGCATCTTTATTCAATCGCTGCATTTTTTTTCTAAAATTCCATTTATGTGCCAGAAGTCCGAGCATTATGGCCTCAGACGAACCAACGGTTGCCGTTCCGGTATACTGATTGCTGCCGGGCGCATTAAATAATTTTGCGAGCATATTGACGATGCGTTCCCGAATTACGCCGGTTTGGGGATATTCATCTTGATCTACGAGGTTTTTGTTTATGGTTTCTATTATAAGTTTTTCTGCATTGGCATCCATCCATGTGGTAACAAAAGATGCTAAATTTAAAGACGGGTTTCCATCGATATTCAATTCATCATGGATTATTTGATAGGCAACGTCTGAGCCTATCCCCTTATCGGGAATATTATGTTTTGGAATAGACTCGGAAAAAAATCTGCTTGCATAGGTAGTGGCAATGTTTTTATTATCATCCTTTATAATGTTTTTCTTTTTTGGCTTCATATTGCATGCTCCTTTAAGGTAATTTTAGTTACATAGTATCATGATCAATATAGGTTGGCAAATTAATCGAATGTGACGCAGGTCATTTTTATCTATCGAAGACAATGCTATGATGTGCATCAATACACAGTAAGTGTGTTAGTAAATAATTTAAATTTAAAAAGTGGAGGGTTTTAATGTTTTGTTTTCAGTGCGAGGAAACCGTTGAAGGCGGGTGTACAAAAATTGGGTTATGTGGCAAGTCCGAAGAGGTTTCTAATTTACAGGATTTACTTATTTATAATCTTAAAGGTGCGGCTTTTTGGATGGCTAAGGCTATGCAAAGTGGTAAATCGATAGAAGATGCCGACCATTCGAGTGTATTCAAGGGACTTTTTTCTACCGTTACGAATGTAAATTTTGATTCGGATGCTATGAGGGTTCTATTGGACGAATCACTAAAATTGAGAAATAAATATAAAAAAAGTTATTCGGGAAATAAAATTAATTTTATTCCGGATTGTGCGTCGTGGGAACCTGTTAATACCAGCCTGTCAATGTATAATCAAAAAGCAGGCAGTATTGGTATAACAAATCAAGATGATGATCTTGTTTCCCTGAAAGAGTTATTAATTTACGGATTAAAGGGTATGGCTGCGTACGTATATCACGCCCATATACTTGGGCATACAGATAGTTCGGTAAACGAATTTGCCGTGAGGGCGTTGAATTATTTAAATGAAACAGATGCCAATATGGATGATACTCTAAATTTTGTTTTTGAATGCGGTGAAAAAGGGGTTAATGCGATGAAGTTACTTGACAAGGCAAATACTTCTCGTTATGGCGATCCCGAGCCCACCCAAGTTTTAAACGGAACTAAAAAGGGCAAATCTATTTTGATAAGCGGGCACGATTTATACGAGCTTGAAGAGTTATTGAAGCAGACTGAAAATATGGGGGTAAATATATATACTCACGGAGAGATGTTGCCGGCTCATGCTTATCCGTTTTTCAAAAGGTATAAAAATTTAGTTGGAAACTATGGCGGAGCATGGTGGGAGCAGCAAAAGGAATTTGAAAATTTTGACGGTGCTATCCTTATGACAACCAATTGCATACAAAAACCTACCGAAAAATATAGAAACAGAATTTTTACGACGGACATGGTCGCCATGCCGGGTGTGAAGCATATTGAAAATTATGATTTCTCCGAAGTAATTAAAACGGCTATGGATATGGACGGAACAAAGGAGAATATTGAGGGAGAAATTACCACGGGGTTTGCTCGCAATAGCCTGATAAAATCCACAGATACGATAATAGATTTAATACAAGCTGGTAAAATTAAAAAGTTTGTGGTTATGGCGGGTTGCGATGGAAGGGATAAGGGGAGAAATTATTACACCGAGCTTGCGCAGAACCTTTCTGATGAATCAGTGATATTGACGGCGGGTTGCGCAAAATACAGATATAACAAATTAAATCTTGGTAATATAGATGGTTTGCCGCGCGTAATAGATGCTGGACAATGCAATGATTCATATTCCCTTGTGGCGATGGCATTAAAGTTAAAAGAGGTTTTGAATTTGGATGATATAAATGAATTGCCAATATTTTACGAGATTGCATGGTATGAGCAGAAAGCTGTATTGGTATTGCTTTCGCTACTATATCTTGGCGTAAAAAATATACGACTAGGGGTTAATCTGCCTGCATTTTTATCAAAAAATGTATTAAATTTGTTAATGGAAAGATTTAATGTAATGGGCATTTCTACGGTTGAAGAGAGCATAGATTATATTGAAGAAGAAAAAGTGTATGCTTGATTCTTGATTGCCGCGCGTTATTTATTTTGATTTCAAAAAACGGCGATTCGCTTATATGTCACTTTTTAAATTTTAGGCATGTTTGTTTTTGCGGTCGTCGTTTTTTGAAATTGACAAACTCAGTAAGTATTTTGTACAATAGGTAGCCGGGAGCAACTACAATGCCGTATATCAGAATCAAAAAAAAGAATCTTTCTATTTTAATTTTATTTATAATTATCGTTTTTGCCGCATCGATTACACTAAGCGGATGCGGTGAACATAAACCTGAGGTGCTCACCGGTGGACTGGCGCTTAAACTTATCAATCAACACATTAATGAGTCTCCGTTTTTTGGTGTTCTCTATTCCAAGGCCATAAGTATTAATAAAGACTCTTTTTACCCAGTGCTTTTCAAGCATGGGTATATAAGATTTAACAGGAAATTGGGATATTCGTCATTCACAGCAAAACTGAGGCCGTTTTTATTCAAACAAACAGGTAAGACATATCTAGTTCTGGGAAAGTTTTTCGCTAAAAAGCCTAATGTAAAATTTATATCCAAAAATCTTGCCGAGGTTTCCTTTAATTTTACTTTTCAACCGGGCAGGCTATATAAATTGGCTAAAAATAAACATCTTGCGTTTCTTGGGTTGAATGAGATTATTAAGTCGGGTAGGGCCGTTGCCGTTTTAGCGTTTAAGCCCTTTCTTGAATGGCAGATTGTGAGGTTTAAGCCCTTTCCGTCCAAACAATAGGCACTGTTATTTGGACTATGTTGAAGGTTTTATCGTGATGTTACCCTTTTCGATCCGTATCCCATGACAAGTGTTCCCGTAATTTTTATTTGATGCTGATATTACGCAGAAAGATGATAAGGTTTCGTCATTTAGGGAATTATATATCTCCTTTTTTATCTTGCTTATAGACTGCCTAAGCACATCCATGCTCAAGCCTTCTTTGTAATTGTAAATAAGAATATCTGTCCTTGAGGGGCTTATAATCTCGTAAATTTTGATCATTTCTTCCAGCGCTGGTTTTGTGGACAATTCTAGCAGTGACGGAAAGCATTCCGTGCAATCTTTGCAATATTCTGAATTTAAATGCTTGCAACTATGCAGTTTAATTTTTAAATAGGTTGCATAGATCATAAGATGCATTGGGCTTAATTTTATTTTTATGTTTTGGTCGCCTGACCCATTTAACATATCATGATTAATGTCAACTGTCCGATCATGCAAATTAACCGTTATATTGGGATGAACAATTGATGTATCAATTTTCTTTTGTCCGTACTCGATAGCGGAACTGAAATCGCTAAAATCTTTCTTTATTTTATCTCTAAGTTTAAATAGTGGTAATTCAATCAAGTTTATTTCACAATTTTTGGTGTCTAAAATTTTATCGCCGTATTTTATCTTTCTATTCCTACTGGGTTTGTAATAGAAATCCCTATTCGACTCGAATTCGGGGGAAATCAATATATGATAGGTCTTATCCCACGGCCTTGAGTATAGCTCCATTGCGAGCCCCATGTAAAAGGACATCGTTTTTCGTCCCCCCGAAAGAAACGCATGCAACCTTGACGTGGAATTTACGGTCTTCTTCTTTATAAAGGATGTTATGAAATTTGCCATAATTTGATTATCCAAAGTAGTCTTTATATCCGTCAACTCCTCTCCGTCATCATACTTTGGAACAATAATGCATTTTTTATCTAACGAAAGCGCCGTAAATCCTTCTTTCATATCTGCACACATTTCTTTAAAGACATTGCTGTCAATTAATTTATCAGTTAAGATATTCCTTCCAACCTTTGTGGTTATTATGAAAATTTCGTCGTAATAGATAGGTGGGTTTTCTTGGGATAGGGCATAAATTCCCTCAGTAACTATCTGAGGAGTTACCCCTACGGCGAAAATCAGTATTTCTTTAGTTGGTTTGCTGTTCATATAAAATTAAACTGAATTATAATTAGTTAATTTAAATTTTCATGCTCGATGATATTTGGTCATTATAAAGCATTTTGAAATATTCTGTAACACATGATATATAAATATACCTGATAAGTCTCAAAGTTTTTTTCTCCCTCTCACCATCAGTGAGAGGGAGAAAAAAAGAGTAAAAATTAGAAATTATAGGTCAGCCCCAGTGTGTAGGAATTTGTTTTTGCGTTACTACTACCAGTACCGGTGACGTTGTCTATGGACATTGATGCTCCGGAATATTGTGCAATTATGCCCCATGCATGGTTAAACATATATTCTACGCCTGCTCCATATAGTATACCATTTCCGTTTGAGGAACCAGATGCTTGTGTATAGGCACTGCTGTACGGTCCGGCAAAAGAAAGGGAATCTTTATAGTGTCCGCCTATGTAGCCTAATTCCACGAAGGGCATTATATTTTTAAATGCATACCCCGCCTTTACTGCAATAGTGAAATAAGTTGACGAAATTTTGAATGTTGCGCTATCTCCGTATATGTCAATATTATTCATAATATATGAACCGTTGGCTGAGTAGCCGAGGGTCACTTCGCTACCGATTACGATGTTGTTGACATTAATGTTTTTTCCGAAAGATAAATTGTCTGTTACGCCGGAGATGGACGGCGACCCGCTAGGGCTTGTGTGAATCCCGCCAAGGTTGAAGCCTATGTAATAGCTATTAAAATACTTATCCTGGGCATGAGCCTTGGGCATAAAAAACATTAACGAAAACGCCAAAGCTAATAATAATACGGCCGAGCTAATGCCTATGGCTCGAATAGAAGTAGATCTTTTCATTTTAGTCCCCCTTAAAGATTTTGTTGATTTTAAAAATCATTAGTATTGCAATGCAAAATCAATTTATTTGTATTGATCACTATGCGATAAAATTGTGGTACATGCCATAAAAACAATATTTCTGCAATATTGTTTTTAATTTATAAATATTTTTTATCGGCAAAACGTGATGTCTCTATTTTTCTTGACAAATGTCAAATCTATGCTATCATCTAAAGCCGAATAGGCTGTGCGCAGTTATATTATGTTGAAGTGAGTGCGAAATATATATATTAAAAATGGAGAGACATGTTATGGATGTTATGCAAAATGAGGAATTACGCAAGAGGGTTATGGGTCAGGCGCAGGGCGCACTCAGCCTAGACATCGCCTATATCGGCATAGTCAATAAGTTGTTTACCCATCTTGCCGGTATCAGTCCCGCTACCCCGAAGCAGTTGACCGAGAAGGCCGGTATGGATGCCGACTATGTGATTCGCTGGTGCGATGCTGCTTATGCCTTTGAGTACCTTGAACAACCTGTCCGGGGTACGTTCGCATTGACCCCATTGGGACGTGCTTTTATTGCCGATCAACCGGGCAATTTAATGCCGTTCGCTATTCAAAGTGTGATGTCGGCGCATATGGCCGAACGCGCTGCTGGATTAATGCGAACAGGAGATCGTCCTGGAGAAAAAATATTGACCGAGTGGGAGACTGTTCTACCCTGGTTCGGTCCGATGCTCGAACATATGTTCGGACCGCTCTTGGAAAACGAGATCATAGATCGCGTACCTGTTTTTCATGAAGTCGATGCTAAAAGAGGTGTAATTGTTGATTTAGGATGTGGTAATGGTTGGTATTTGCGCGCTTTGATTCGGCGCTGTCCGCGATTGCGTGGGGTTGGCCTGGACGGATTCAAGGAAAATATTAAACAAGCCGGTCAAATGGCCGAACGCGAAGGACTCTCAGGACGCCTTACTTTTGCGGTCGGTGATATCTACAACTTTCATCTTGATGAGCCTGTCAATCTTATCGCTATGAATAGGTCATTGCACCATGTTTGGGATCAAAAGGAAAAAATATTTGCGATACTGCGTGATCATTTGTGTCCTGGCGGAACAGCAGTAATATGGGAACCCAATTGGCCACTGAAGCATGAGGATTTACGGATTCCTAATCGCAGAGGATTAGCTTTTCAAAATATAAGCGAACATGTGCTCGGCAACAACTTTTTACATGCTGACGAGATTGTTGCCGAATTTGAGTCGGTCGGCCTTGAGCCGGAGGTATTTTATGTTGCCGATGGACGCGACGTAATTGTTACCGGCGCCAAGAGCAAGTAGGATGCGATAAATGAAGTTTTTAATATCGGCCTGGCATAAAAAACATTAACGAAAACGCCAAAGCTAATGCCGATGGCTCGAATAGAAGTAGATTTGTTAACTTATGTTAATAATATAAAATTTGTCAATCGCAAATAGTGCTACAGAAATGTCAGGATTATGTTTCTTTGCCGCGGCCCGTCAAACTCGCAAAGAAAAACACCTTCCCATTGTCCAAGATTCAGTTTATCGTTAGAATAGGGTATAATCCTAGAATTTCCAATGATGGATGATTTTATGTGTGCGTTTGAATTTCCTTCACTATGGCGATAATCAAGTTGTTTAGGCACTAAGCCATTCAAGAAATTGTTTATATCGAAAGCCACGTCCGCATCGTATGCCTCGTTGATGATTATGCCGGTGGTCGTATGTGGGGAATAAATCAGGCATATTCCCGATGTTTTAGAAGATCTTAAAACAAAGTTTTCTATTGTTTTTGTAATATCTATTAACTCACTATTTTTACTAGTTTTAACAGAAAAACTGTAAGTTTTCATGTTTTTGATTTGGGTTAGATATTTGCTTTACACTGATTATATCATAACATATTTTTATATTATATATAGAAAATTTCTTGACACGGCAAATTAAATGGCTATATAATGAAACACATGAGTATAAATTCATATATAGACATACATGATGAAAATATTAATATAACAAACTATTGCGAGAAACCGGCATCCGTTGCTGCTAATAAAATATCACCTGATTGGGTGCTGGCAGATTACATAGGTTTGATAAAGTGCAGGGTAAGCAATTCATTTAGGATGAAGTATAGGGTTGAGCCGGCGCTTTATTCATTGGGCGAACCGGATGAAGATTCGGATATTTTTGTTAGTGCCAACTATAAATTAAGTTTTGATATCCTTAGAAGGGCTTTAAAAGGCTTGAATGCTTGGATATTAGTGATAGATACGAAAGGAATAAACGTCTGGTGCGCCGCTGCGAAGGGAACATTTGGCGCTGAGGAGTTATTTAACCGCATAAATAAGGTCAGGCTTACAGATGTTGTGAATCATAGGAGAATAATCGTTCCCCAGCTTGGTGCGGTAGGGATTAATAGCAATATTGTCCTTAAGCAGACAGGCTTTAAGGTCTGTTTCGGTCCCGTCTATGCAAAAGACATCAAGGGATACCTACGCGCCGGAAGAAAAAAAACTTACGAGATGATGAAGGTTCATTTTTCAATTGCGGATAGGCTTATACTTACCCCAATAGAGATAATCCCGTCAATTAAAAAATTTCTTATTTTTGCTGTTGTAATATTGTTATTTTTTGGACTTCAGCCTTCGGGTATTTTATTTAAAAATGCGTGGGTATTTGGGTGGCCGTTTTTACTGCTTGGGATAGAGAGTATTATGGCAGGGATATTTGTGACCCCAATTTTACTGCCATTTGTCCCTTTTCGCTCTTTCGCTGTCAAGGGCTGGATAGTAGGGATTTTGTTGGTTATATTTACGATATTTTCTTTAAATATACTGGAACAAAAAAACATTTTAATTTTTATGGCCGAGATTATTTTCTTTCCAATGGCAAGTTCTTACCTGGCGTTGCAATTTACAGGTTCAACGACATTCACTAATATATCCGGGGTCAAAAAGGAGCTAAAAATAGCCTTGCCCATTTACTTAGTATCAGCTTTAATATCAATTGTGTTGCTGGTTATATACAAGATTGGCGCGTTGGGGGTTTTGTGAAATATCTCAAAAATGTATCAAGTCTTAAATTTTTTTCGGAAAAGTGTACGAATTGTATAACTTGCATTGATGTGTGCCCTCACGGGGTATTTTTATTGAAAAATAAGAGTGTTGTGATGGGCGACAAAGATTTATGCATGGAATGCGGAGCTTGTGCTCTTAATTGTAAATTTGGAGCGATTGCCGTGAATTCTGGCGTAGGGTGCGCATATGGCATAATAAACGGAATAATATCAGGAGGACCCCCTTCATGCGATTGTAGCGATTCATCGTCATCTGAGTGTTGTTGAAACAAAAATATCAATACTGATATCTTGATCTATTATTGCAATAAGCTGAAAAAAGGTCGTGCTTATGAAATCTATGGTATTAAAGAAAGCAACCGATTTGAAGATCGACAAAAATCCTCTATCCTATGTAGAGGTTGAAATTCCGAAAATAGGGGTTAATGAAGTTCTAATCAAGATCAGTGTATGCGGGATATGCCATACTGAGTTAGATGAAATAGAGGGCAGGATCGAGCCGATTAATTTTCCGATTATCTTAGGACATCAGATAATCGGTAGGGTAATCAAGATTGGTGCAGAAGTAAAAAAGCTTAAAAATGGGGATAGGGTTGGGGTCGGCTGGATTAATTCGGCATGCGGTGAGTGTGAATATTGCAGGGCTGGCTATGAAAATCTATGTCCGCAATTTATATCAACTGGTAAGGATGTGAACGGCGGTTACGCCGAATATACGACAATAAATGAGAATTATGCCGCATTAATTCCGGAGAAATTTATCGATGAAGAGGCCGCACCCCTTCTTTGCGCCGGTGCAGTAGGACATCGGGCGCTAAAATTAACCGGTATTAATGACGGAATGAATTTAGGATTCCTTGGATTCGGGGCATCTAATCATTTAGTTTTGAAGATAGCGAGGGCAGTTTATCCTAACTTAAAGCTCTTTGTCTCTGCCAGATCGGAAGGGGAAAGGACGCTTGCTAAAGAGCTTGGGGCGTGCTGGTGCGGCGATATAAAGGAAGTCCCCCCGGAAAAATTAAATGCGGTTATTGATACAACTCCAGTCTGGGCGCCGGTTGTGGATGCAATGAAAAACTTAAAGCCGAACGGTAGGCTTATCATGAACAATATCAGGAAAGAAGATCTTGATAAGGGTGAGCTTGCAACTATAGATTATTCAAGAGATTTGTGGATGGAAAAAGAGATAAAGTCTGTTGCAAACGTTACCTTTGACGATATCATGGAGGTTTTAAATATTGCTGATATTTACAATATCAGACCTGTATATCGTATATACGACCTTAAGGACGCCAATAAGGCCATAATGGATATAAAAGAAAAGAGAATTAAGGGAGCAAAGGTCTTAAGAATATAGATGCAATACTACTATATTGCATCTATAAACAATCAATATCGTTACAAAGAAACCTTAAAATGTTAATGGTTGATATCCATCTGCCATTAATGACGCTATTGCTTGTCCTGCATGAACAAGTTCCATCTTTTTATCCGTCAATATTTGACTAACGCCATATCCTTCAGCCACGAAAACACATGCTTGAGGGACAATGCCATTTGCAAGTACCTGTTTGTAAGCCTCAAGAATGCCCTCATCATCGGTCTTCGCAATAAGATCTTCTCCTGGGCCGAAAAACACTAACCTTACATCTTCGAATGCCCCGCTGTTTTTTGTTCTCCATGCGATAGTGAGTCCTAATTTTACTTTTATTAGATCATCCGCGCCGGATAGAATAATTATTAAAGCCTTTGCTTTTGCCATAAATTCACCCATTCTAAAATTTAATTAGCTTTTTGCACAATGAACCATGCTTATTATAGCATATTAGTTACTTGTATATGCTAAATTAGAAAATGGAGTGTAATATCAAGGCAGTTGCCGCAAATGATAAAATGATCATTACCAGATAGTAAAATGTTTTTTGGTTTATAGCAAAATGGAATTTATTGCCTAAAAAAAGACCTATCAGCAAGGGTGGTATTAAAATTACGGACAGTTTTAGCGCCTTAAGGGTTAAAAGACCGAGAAAGATATAAATAAATAGCCTAAAAATGCTATCTGTGATTGCAACTATTTGAAACGTAGCCCTAAATACGCGCTTACCGCGGTGCTTCATTTGAAGATAAGCGACTATAGGAGGGCCGCCACCGCCGTACAAACTGCCAATGAATCCCCCTAAAAACCCTAACGGTACACCAACACTATTCTTTGCGTATGGTAGTTTATCCTGTTTCATTATTGATGCGTATATTACATATGCTAAAATAAAAATTCCCAAAAAAATAGTCAATTTTTGCGGGTCTGCATATTTCAATATATATGCCCCGAACAACAGTCCTAAAACGGTTGCGGGAAGCAGGTATGAAAGGTCACCCCATTTTACTTCTTTGAAATCGTAAGCTCCAAGTATGATACTGCCTAAAAAATCAAGTACGAAAACTGCTGGAACCGTGATATTTATCGGGAGAAATATAGTTAACAGCGATACGGAAATTAATCCGGAACCAAAGCCTATGGTAGCTCTGACGAAAAATGCTATTAAAACTATTATAATTCCCGATATTATATCAAATGTAGATATTGAGTGCATAATGTATCCAACTTTATATTTGTAAGTTTATAATTCTTTTAGCGGACAATTATTGCATTGCGGAGTTTTTTTGCAAAACATTTTCCCCGTATTTACTATTAGAGCGTGGTATTCGTTGTATAAATCAATATTGGTACTATTCGGAGGGATATTTACCATGAAGAACCTTTGCAGATTTTCATATTTTTCACTTAACGCATCTTTAATTATATTGTGCCGTTCGAGTATTCTTCTCGTATATGCATCTATGATAAATACCGGTTTTTTTAACGCGTATAGAAGAATGCTGTCAGCCGTTTCTTCTCCGATACCTGAAATAGCTAAAAGTTTTTTTCTCATCACATATGTGTCTTCTTTTTTCATCAAATCTACAGATAAATTATATTCTTTTTTTGTGAAGTCGATAAAATTTTTAATTTTTAAAGCTTTTTGATTATAATATCCCGAGGGTTTAATATGTTGTTTTAATAGATCAGGATCAATTTCATAAATAGCACCAAAAGATAAAAGGTTGTGAGTTTTTAAATTATTTATGGCCTTTTCAACATTAGTCCATGCGGTGTTTTGTGTCAATATTGCCCCGATCATAACCTCAAAATCCGATTCCGCAGGCCACCAGTTCATCTGTCCGTACTTATCCCGCAGAATATCATAAATCTTTAACGAGATACCGTCGCTATTTTCTTTATTTTTATCCATCATCACAATTAACACCCTTAATATCCTTTATGTTTCTTACGCCGAGTACATTGCCATAAATACGTTCAATCTTTTTAAATGCCTTTTTATTGAGAAAATAATAAACCCATCTCCCCACTTTTCTTCTGCTGATTAATCCCGCATTTTTTAACGTAGACAAGTGGTGCGATACCAGCGTCTGATCAAGTCCAATCTCTTTATATATAACGCATACGCATTTTTCTCCGTTTTTCAATGCGGAAATGATTTTGAATTTGCTCTCGTCCCCGAGTAATTTAAGGTATTTCACAAGCTGTAATTCTTCTTTATTCATATAATTTTAGATATTTTTAATTCGGAACATATATCTTGTCGATCATTTCATTATATTCTCTTTCAATGTCGCTATAAACTGTTATTCCGCCTCCACTTCGATAGAAACAATCCGACCCCTTACTTTCGATAAATCGTATCATAACTGAACTTTTAAGATTCTTTCCATCATATATTCCAAAAACTCCGGTATAATAACCCCTATCATCTAATTCGGTCTCCTCGATAATCTCTAATGTTTTT
>CAZVZU010000011.1:0-4429 GCA_964631685.1 uncultured Actinomycetes bacterium
TTTTGACACACGATGGTCATGCCATACTACATTTTTATTATTTAACATAGTTCTTCCTTACATGTTTTGTTATTGTATTTGCAACTTGCTCTGCACCTGCATGGTCCGTGCCTGCAACAATCTTGATGTGCCGCACTCATGTATCTGGTCCTATCTTCTTTTGACCTCATTTAACTTTTTAATGGGCTCTCCGTGTGCAATTCTTAGTATAATCTTAATCATTTCGGTAGCTATTGACAAATATTGTGTCTCTTTTCTTGCATGTATATCCTTATTATGTAAACTATAAAATAGAGTCCTCCGAGTTCTGCGCCCACTTGCCCATTAGAACCCGCTATTAAGACACTATTTATAGTAGTTTATGCCGTATTCAAACAAATCGTCAGTTTCATGCAGTTTAGGTAGGACATTGTCTTTAGCGGATATATTTAACTCGTTATACGGAACCGTCCAATTGATACCTATGGCCTTATCGTTAAATGCTATACCCCTATCATTGTCCGGACTATAGTAATTGTCTACCTTATAAGCAAAGATCGCATCATCTTCAAGAACCACAAATCCATGGGCAAAACCACGGGGCACTAAAAGCTGTTTTTTATTTTTATCATTTAATTCAACTGCTATATGCTCACCGAATGTAGGACTATTTTTTCTTATATCTACGGCTACATCTAAAACTCTGCCTTTTATAACACGTACTAGTTTAGTTTGAGCGGCAGGATGAAGTTGATAATGAAGTCCCCTTAAAACCCCGCGGCTTGATTTGGATTCATTATCTTGACAGAAATTCACTCTATATCCTAGAAATGCCTCCAGCTTATCCCGCCTGAAAGTTTCTGCGAAGTAACCTCTCTCGTCTTCAAACACATCAGGCTCTACTGTAACTACATCCAATATTCTTGTTCTGGTAAATTTCATATTATTTCACTCCATCTTAAAATATTTTTTTGTTTACATAATTAGGATAGTTTAAACTTCAAATAATTCCTTTGAAATTTCCATTTATAATTTAGTGTAATAGCCTTGTTAACTTTGACAGCTTTATGTCTTATTTTGGATTTTTTACTCTATTAAGTCTCTAAATATTATCAAAAAAAGAATTTTCAGAATCTATAATATTTAAAACTATTTTTTTCTTTTCTTCTTCTCCTTCTTCTATAAGTGATAAATCTATTCCATCAACTATAAAGCTAGTATCACCTTTACCAAATACATTATCACTATATGTTTTTCCAGTTCCTGGAGCGCCGTAGAGTATCATATTCTTTGACTCTATTTCAATATCATTTTTCCATAATTGTTCGATATCTTCATGGTAAAAGTCAAACTTGTTAAACGGATAGTTCTTATATAAGTCATTCCATCCATATGAATACTTATCGTTGTATCTTGCTATACAAGCTTCTATTATTTTCAAAATTTTATCATCCGTATCATCATCCGGCCCAAAAGCTATTTCACTAAGTTCAGAACTAAAAAAACTGACAATTTTCTCTTTATGCTTATAGCTAAACTATTGGAGCAAATTTTTCGGGGTCAAAAAGATGGAGCAAAATATTATACATGGCTACTTTTTTGACATTTCCGCCAATGGATACCTTCTCTTTTTCTTCTGCTCTTTCATCAACTCCAGCTTTTATAATTTTAATATAACTACCTCTGTCTTTTGTATTGTGATTTTTGCCCAATACCTTTTCAAAAAACTTGACAAGATATATTAATTCTGCCGGCTTATTGATTTTATGATATTGCCCCGTTGATATAAGTCCCTTTTCAAAGAAAAAACAGTTTTTTTTATCAACTTGTAAATCATCTTGTAACCATTTGTTTACATCCTCTATTTTACTATCTTGTTTCATATCAAAATCGACCAAAGACCAAAGCCAAATTATGTGCGCGAAAAGTTCGCGAACGTCTTCATTGTCACCTAAATTTTCTTTTATTTTTGCATCTCAACTATCATTTAATCCGTCAGGTTGCTTAACAAACTGTTCGATTATCACATTTAAATTATCTAAAGTAAAAATTCTCTTTTCACTAAATAGTGATTGCCCATCAAATAAAAATCTATTTTTAAAACAATTAAATGCTTTATATATATCTGTTATCCCATCTTTACAATTTTTTTCTTCACTCATATCACGCTCTCCTTTAATTTTTTGTTCTTTACTAATTTGACTCAAGTATTAAATGTTTTATCAACTTCACAGGTATATCTTTCTCTTTCGGATTGCTACTTAAACCTGCTACACTTCTGCCCACAAACAGTTAATGTAAATGCTAAACTTTGGAGGCCGCCCCATATTTTGCGTAGGCCAGATTCACCGCTTTTT
Source organism: uncultured Actinomycetes bacterium (assembly GCA_964631685.1). Taxonomy (GTDB): domain Bacteria; phylum SZUA-79; class SZUA-79; order Acidulodesulfobacterales; family Acidulodesulfobacteraceae; genus Acidulodesulfobacterium. The sequence goes on from CAZVZU010000011.1 coordinate 2,337, forward strand.
AATGAATAGAATTATAGCAGATTGTACCTGACTTATCCATCCAGCCTCTTCTGGAACTAGATGGAGAATTGCTAGATGATCTCAGCCCGGTTATTTATCCAAGAGTTAATAACCATTTAGTCTCAAGCTCTTCTTTTAATGCATCCTCTGACACCTCTTTGATGGAAGCTTTATAGATTACAGTTTGAGATCGCACATAAACTCCTTTTGGTACTTGGACTTTAAGTCATAGCGAAGTGCAAAGCTCTGTTGTTATAAAAACCTCCAAATTATGTTTATAGAGGGACACTAAAAAATTTATCTCTACATAATATATAGTTTAGAATTCGCATTTTGGTCGCCTTATTTTTTTTAAAACTTTTTTGAAGATTATTGCTTAATAAGAAACCACAATGAATAAATCTAAATAGAGATTAATAGATCCTTGACAGACAGAGGCACTAAATACCTCATATGGAGTATTTAGGGTTGATGATAAATCTTACAAAGAAGCGCAAAAAAAATTGACACCTTATACGCCCCCCCCCAAAGCTTAATACAGAAAAACAGAAGGATTAAGGTGTGGAACCTGATGCAGTAATACACAAGAGGGTTATAATACACCAATGAGAAGCAAACATGATAAAGCATTTAAGGCAAAGGCAGCGATGGAAGAGGAAAAGACACTACAGGAATTGGCAAACAAGTATGAAGTGCACCCCAACCGGATATCACTGTGGAAAAAACAATTAGCGAATGGAGTAGCCGGCATATTCGAAAGACCGAATAAGAAACATCCTGATGTATAGAGAATGATTTCCTTAAAAAAAAATACCTGCAACTGTACGGGAAAGAGCCGTTCTGATTGATGCAGAGTATACAGTGAAGAAGCAATGTAAACTATTGGGTATCAACAGAACAGCATATTACTATAGTTCGCACAATGAACAACAGAATAGGAATATCTCCGATTTGAAGTTGCTAATGAATACATTGCAGGAAATACCGTTTTATGGTTACAGAAAGATATCAAGAAAGCAACTTTTCCGAACATACCGATATAGAGTGCAAGACGCTTTGGATTAAGAGCAATTTATGCCAAACCTAATTTGTCTAAAGCACGAAAGGAGAATAAGAAATATCCGTATCTGTTGAAAAACAAGATAATAAGATATCCCAACCAGGTATGGGCAAGTGATATTACATATCTGAAACTTCCCGGAGGAAATATGTATCTCATAGTTATTCTGGATTTATACTCAAGAAAGGTTTTAAGCTGGAGGCTGTCAAATACACTTGATGCTGATTTCTGTACAGAAGCATTAGAGCAAGCTGTTGAAGTTTACGGAGAACCTGCAATATTCAATACGGATCAGGGCAGTCAGTTTACATCCGACAGATTTACAGAGGTATTGAAAGAACACTATATAGAAATAAGTATGGATTCAAAAGGCAGGGCGTTGGATAATATTTATGTAGAACGATTATGGAGGAGTCTAAAGTATGAAGATATATATTTAAAATCATATGAGACGGCAAAAGAGTTAAGGGAAGGTGTCAAGAGATATTTCAGCTTTAACCTGGATTATTGGCACGATATCTGCGTTTAACTGGCCCATGAAATTCATACAAATAAAAATCTAATCTAATTTCCTTGTTTCAATTTCCCGCACCAAATCGTCTACAGAATAATCCTTTTGCCATAGAGATCTGTCTTGTGTATAATTACCTTTGCCTTTTTCAAACTGCTGCATAAATCTTATTAATCCGGTAGCACCAAGACCCTCTCTTAAACATTCATACCCTGCACTTTGAATTTCCCTATCAGTCTTGTAATCAATTATTCTCATAGATCGCCTCCTCCAACCATTTTAATGGATTATAGACATTTATCTTTAGTTGCGCTATATTTACTGTTTTCTTTAAAAACTGATCATCAACCGTTAATAGAACATCGGCATTGTTCTCTGCACTCGCCAAATGTAACGCATCAAAAGAAACAATTCCTTTGCTTTCAAATAATTTTGCTCTCTCAATCATCTTATCGGTAAGTGATATCTTTAGCAGCATCGGCGGATATTCAAACCCGCGAACATACGTGAAGGAAAAACCCG